>NZ_JAWRXU010000001.1:0-1474202 GCF_046534895.1 Paraburkholderia sp. SIMBA_053
TCGTCCATCAGCGGATCCAGTTGCCATGTCAGCGCACCGGTTCGCACCGACATCGACACCGGGTACGACGTGTTCGTGCGCGGCGAGCGCCATGTGCGACGGGGCGTGAAGTCGACCTCGTTCGGAGCGAACGACGTGACTCGTCCGTCGCGCTCGCGCAATGCCGCATGCGCCCACATCGCATGTCCGTCGCGGCTTCGCACCTTGAAGGCCATCAGTGCCGAACCGTCGGAGAGATTCGCGCCCAGCCAGTCCCATCCCACGGCATTCGCGTCGAGCAATGTGGTCGACCACTCATGATCGAGCCATGCAACGCCCGTCACGGCAGTGTCTCCATGGGATGAATCACCATTGGCGCCCGGTCGCCGCACGCTGCCCGTCACGCGCAATTGCGGCTCGCTGTAGTAGTAACTGGCCTGTTCCGCCCGCGGGCCTTTGCGTGAGTAGCCATGTTCGCCCTGAACCAAAGGCGCTTGCGTCGGCGTTAGCTCGAGATGCAACGCGAACTCGCCGGCATCGGCGGTGACATCGTAGCGGCCATCGGCGGCACGAACCATTTTCCACGTGTCGAGCTTGACGTCGGTATTCGCAGGCTTCGCATAGGCGAGGCCGAATCCTTCGCGGCCAATCCGCTGATCGTGCACGAGGTGGCCGAGTACAGGATCGCTCAACGCGGCGTGCGCGATGATCAATTGGGAAGGCGCAAAAGCACTGGGATCGGCGGCATCGTGTCCCGTTGCCGAACGGAAGAACGTGATCTGAAAACCGAGCGGCCGATTATCGGGCGTAGTCAGCCAGCCGGTGGCGTACCACCACTCGGTGCGAAAATCGGCATGAGCGCCGGTGTCCATCGGCAGCACGATCTGATGGTCTTTCGTGACAGCGGCGAATTCCGGCGTTGCGGCAAAGACCATGTTGGCCGACAAGGCGAACGCGCCGACAACGAACAAATGTGGAACCCGTGGCCGAGTCCGACGAAAACGCGCGACCGAAACCTCGTTCCCCGCGTTCGCCAAATGCATGGATTGAAGCGCCATCGATTGAAGCGCCAATAACCGGCGCAAAGCTCGCATCACCAGTCCTCCTTGACCGCGCGCACTGCATCCACGGAAACGGCGCCACGTCCTGCAATCACCGCTGTCGAACACGACGACGCGAGCATCACGACCGCAACGGTGGCCAGCATCGTCCACGGAACATGCAGCGACATGCTCCAGTGAAACGACTGCGGATTGACGACGAATACAAGAATCAGACTGATCGCGAAGCCGAGAGCAAAACCCATTGCGATACCGCACGCGGTGAGCATGCCGCCTTCGAGCGCGAGGATCGCGAGGATTTGCGAGCGCGTCACGCCGACATGCCGCAGCATGCCGAACTCGCGAGCGCGTGCGAGCGTCTGCGCCGAAAATGTTGCGGCCACGCCGAACAAGCCGATGACGATAGCGACCGCCTCCAGCAGATATGTGACTGCAAAACTTCGGTCGAATATCACGAGCGTGCGCGCGCGAATGGCGCCCGGTTGCGAGATGTCCAACCTCGCGCCGAAAGGCAGTGCACGCAACCCGGCTATCGTGCGCTCAATGCTCGAACCTCGCTCGACGGTAACCGCGACATCGGTAGCGCTCGTGTCGGCGGTGAGGCGACGGTAGTCGGCAAGCCGTATCTGGATCGCGCCCGTCTGCCGAGCGTAATCGCGCCATACGCCGGCCACCACGAACACATTTGCGCGCTCGCCGATGGGCAAGCGAATACGCTGCCCGGGCTTATAACCATATAGATCCACCATTGCTTCGGACACCCAAACAGGTGTTTCAGCGCTTTGCAGGTCGCGCGGCGTAAGCACAGGTCCCGTCATTTGCAGATTTGCACCCGGATCGGTTGCGTCGATCTCGCGTGCGAGAATCGCGACGTCCGGGCGCGCCGGGTCGAGCGTGATATGTGAAGTGCGTGCGAACGCCGCCCTTGCAATGCCCGGCACCGCTGCAAGCCGCGTCTGTTCAGCGGGACTCAAGCCGCCTGTGTCGCCGTTTTCCGCGACGCGCGCGTAAAGATCAGCCGACAGTAGATGAACCAGCCAGTCTTCGACGGACACGCGAAAGCTCGCCACCATGATCGCCATCGCCACGATCAGCGCGAAACTCGACAACACGCCGCCCATTGCAATCGACGCATGACCCGGCGCATTCGCGAGACGCGCGAGCGCAAGCGTACTGGCCGCGCCGGCCCGTGCGCGCGATGCGAACCCCCGGCTCGCTACGCCAAAAATGAGAGCGGTGACCCGCGGCATCAATGCAATTCCGCCGATCAGCAGTAGCGCGACGGCCACATAACCGCCAATCGGCGCGTCGAACCACGGCGGCGCCTGCGTGAGAAGCGCGGCGATAATCAGGCACAAGAGGGCGGGCCACGGCGTGGCGAGCCGCGCGAGCGCCCCTTCTTCGGCACCGGCCTTGAGTGCGGAAGCGGGCCGTGCGCGCGCCGCTTCCAGTGCCGGCGCGAGGCTGCCGAGAACTGCCACGGCGATGCCGAGCGTCAGGAAAATCGCAGTTGCGACTGGTTCGAAGCCGACCTGCGGCTGCACGCCGGGAAAGTAGCCGCCGCCGAGATCGCTGCCAAAAAAACGCAACGCGCCGGCAGCGAGTGCATAACCGAGCGCGAGGCCGCATAGCGAACCGAGCAAGCCGAGCAGCGCGCCTTCCAGCAGGATCTGACGCAGCAGTTGGCCACGCGTCAGTCCGAGTACGCGCAGCATCGCAAACTGCGCGCGACGACGTACCACGCTGAGCGCCTGCGTCGAGAACACGAGGAACGCCCCGGTGAAAAGCGCGACCAGCGCGAGCACGTTCATGTTGATTCGATAGGCGCGCGACAGCCGGTCCGTGCGGCTCTCGACGTCACGCGCTTCGGCGACGACCCATTGGCTGCCCAGCTCATTTTGCAGATCGCGTTTGAAGCGCTCGCGGTCGACACCACGCTCAAGCTGCACGTCGACGCGCGAAAGCTTGCCGACCTTGCCGAACTTCCATTGAACCGCGGCAATATCCATGATCGCGAGCCGTTGACCCGGCCTTGTTCTCACGATGCCGCCGGCCACATGCAAGTGCACGATCGACGTGCCGCTCTGGAGCGCCACCTGATCCCCGGTCTTCACGTGCAACCATTCTTGCGCGGCGGTCGAGAGAAATACGGCGTCGGACGCGAGCGTGTCGAAAGGCTGTCCGCTCGACGGCACGCCCGTCAGGTCCGGCGCAATGCGGCTTGCCTTGAACACGTCGATGCCGAGCACGGGCAAAGCCGCGTTCTGTCCCGGCACCGTGACGTCTAGCGCAAGAACGGGACTCGCAAGCGCGACACCTCTTTGCGTGGCGAGGCGCGGATAGATCGACTCGTCGAGTAGCGGCTGAGCGCCGCGCACCTGCAGATCGGCTTGGCCGGAGAGGCTGCGCGCCGCAGCGGAGAACTCGTTGAAGGCTGCGCTGTTGATCAGTTGCACAGCGTAACCGAGCGCCACACCCAACGCGATGGTTGCGATCGCAACCAGCGCGCGTGCCCGATGACTGCGCCATTCCGCAGCGAGCAGCCAGCGCGCGAGTATGCGATGTCCGCGTCCGGGCGCGGAGCGCTGCGAGTCAGCGGGCGTCATCGGTTGAACGGGCAGTGGTTCGCGCGCCGTGTTGCACCTGTGAAGACGCCGGCACTTCCGACGCGGCATGCAAGCCGCCATCGCTGAGAATCATGATGCGGTCGGCGACGGCGGCAGCGGCCTCCGAGTGCGTCACCATCATCGTGGCCGCGCCGGTCGCCTTGCTTTGCGCACGAAACAACGCGAGCACGCCGTGGGCGGTATCGGGATCGAGGTTGCCCGTTGGTTCGTCGGCGAGGATCAGAGTAGGGCGATGGACCAGGGCGCGCGCGATAGCAACGCGTTGCATTTCGCCACCGGACAGTTGCCGCGGAAAGTCGTCACCGCGGCCTTCGAGTCCGACTGCCGCGAGCATGTCGAGCGCCGCGGAAGAGGGCAACTCGTTTAGCAGCAGAGGCAGCGCGACATTCTGCGCGAGCGTCAAATGCGGCAGCACGTGAAACGCCTGAAACACAAAGCCGAGTTTTTGCCTGCGCAGACGCGTCGCGGCATTGTCGTCGAGACGCGACACGGCATGGCCGCCGATCATCACATCGCCGCTGTCCGCCTGATCGAGACCGGCGATCAGATTCAGCAGCGTCGATTTGCCGACGCCTGAGTCGCCCATGATCGCGACGAATTCGCCGGGCGCGAGCGTGAAGTCGAGATTTGCGAGCACGACGCGGCCCGCGCCGTAGGTCTTGCTAAGCCCGCGGCACTCGAGCGCGGGAACGACACCTTCGTGAGAAAACACCATGCAAGGTCCGGAGAATGAGGTCGACGCGGCTGCATCCGCTCGCTGAATGCGCGGCCTTCGATATGTTGGCCGCCAAAGTATATTCGGCTTCTGTAAGGCGCGTCGGCGCATCCGCTCCTCGTGTGAAGCATGCGATCGGCGACGGTTTTCCTGACACGGCACCTCGTTCCGCGCCTGCACCTGCATAAAAAATATTTCTGTCCAATACAGCGGGTCCCTGCAGATCGGTGCGCGAAAAGACCCATACGCGGCGCTGTCGAACGCATTCCGTGTGCCTCGTTGACGAAATCGCCATTGCTCACGTCGTGAACTGACCGCAAATGGTCGTCAAAAGCGTGCTTCTGCGGGAAATTCGCGGGGCCGCGAAGAATCCGCAGCCCGTTTGTGCAGGTGCACATTTTTCCGGCTTGTGCAAGAGAAGCGACCGCAATAAGTCATTGTCTAGGGCATCAGCGCAATGTTGCGCTGCAAAACTATTCTTATCTTGGTAATCTCCCACCTCGTCGTTCGACTGCGGGTAAACGTGTAGTCGAGCGAAGTCTGCACACGTCGCCCCTGCTGGCCCCGAACCCTACATATTCGCTTCAATGCTTTCGAAATGGAAAGTGTTGGTGCGGCGTTTTGTACTTCAAGTTTTCGACAGCGCACATGCCATTGCCTCTCCTTAGTCTGCTTATCTGGATCCCTATCGTTGCCGGCCTCGTCGTTTTGCGAGCCGGGTCGGACACGGCTCGCGGCCGTACGCGGTGGCTCGCATTGATCGGCGCGTTTGCGGGCTTCGTACCCGTGATTCCGCTGGTCGCGAATTTCCGCAACGAAGCGACGTCGATGCAATTCGTCGAAAACGTCAGATGGTCGCCGACTTTCGATATCGCGTGGCACGTCGGCGTCGACGGCATTTCGCTGTGGCTCGTCGCATTGACCGCGCTGACGACGATCATCATCGTGATCGCCTCGTGGGAGTCGATCACCGAGCGCACTGCGCAGTACTTCGGCGCATTCCTGATGTTGTCCGGTTTCATGCAGGGCGTGTTTACGTCGCTCGACGGCATGATGTTCTTCGTCTCGTTCGAAGCAACGTTGATTCCGCTCTATTTGCTGATCGGCACATGGGGGCACTCCAATCGGTCATATGCCGCGGTGAAGTTCTTCTTCGTGTCGTTCCTTGGCTCGCTGATGATGCTGATGTCGATGCTGTATCTGTACAGCCAGACGCATAGCTTCGACCTCGCGCTGTGGCGGGAAACGCGCCTTGGCACCATGCCGCAAGTACTGATCTTTCTCGGCTTCCTCGCGGCATTCGGCGTGAAGGTGCCCATGTGGCCGCTTCATACCTGGTTGCCCGACGTTCACCTCGACGGCCCCACGGGCGCTGCCGTGATGATCGGCATGCTCAAACTCGGCGGCTACGGCCTGCTGCGTTTCGCGTTGCCGATTGCACCGCAGGCAAGCCACTTTTTCGCGCCGATGATAATCACGCTGTCGCTCGTCGCGGTGATCTATTCGAGTCTTCTCGCGCTCGTGCAGACCGACATGCGCCGCCTGCTCGCGTATTCGACGGTGGCGCACATGGGCCTCGTCACGCTCGGTCTGTTCGTCTTCAACCGTATCGGTCAGGCCGGCGCGATCGTGCAGATGCTGTCGTACGGCGTGGTGTCCGGGGCGATGCTGTTGTGCACGGGCATGCTCTACGATCGCACGAAAACGGCTGCGATCGCCGAGTACGGCGGCGTTGCCAACACCATGCCGCGTTTCGCCGCGTTCGTGATGTTGTTTTCGATGGCGAATGTCGGCCTGCCGGGCACGTCGGGTTTCGTCGGCGAATTCATGGTGCTGATGGGCGCGATTCGCTTTAACTTCTGGATCGGCGCAATGGCGGCGTCTACGCTGATTCTGAGCGCGGCCTACACGTTGTGGATGTATAAGCGCGTAATTTTTGGCGCGATTGCGAATGCGCGTGTTGGCAACCTGAAAGATGTCGGCAAGCGCGAATTCGTGTTGCTCGGCGCAATGGCGCTGCTGGTGCTCGCAATCGGACTGGATCCGAAGCCTTTCACCGACGCCATCGACCCGTCGGTCGGTACGTTGCTGGCGCAATCGGAGCGCTCCACGCGTCCGGAGCCGATGCCTCGCGATGGCGGTGAACACCTGCAAGCAGCCGCCCCCGCAGCGGTCGTTGCAGCGACGCGTACGCCAGGGTGACAGGGCCAGTGTGAATGCCGGAATAGTCGATTCCAGTTCGGCAAAATGCGCGCACAATAGATGCCGCATATGCCGAACTGAGCACGAATCGCACTTTCATGCAGTCACAACAGGAGAGCCCATGAGTCAGCAGAAAGCCGTGGAGTATTCCGCAGCATCGCCCGAAGTCAAAGCTGTGTACGACGATATCAAGCAGACGCGTCAGGTCGACGACGTCAACAACTTCTGGAAGTACATCGCGCAGCATCCGCCGACGCTCGCGCGCACGTGGGACAGTCTGAAAGACGTGATGAAGCCCGGCGCGCTCGATCCGTTAATGAAAGAGCTGCTCTACGTGGCCGTAAGCGTGACGAACAACTGTGGTTATTGCGTTGCGAGTCACACGGCCGCGGCTCGTCGTGCGGGTATGACCGACGAGATGTTTGGCGAACTGCTCGCAGTAGTTGGCATGGCTAACGAAACGAACCGCCTCGCGGTGGGGTATCGCGTGCCGATCGACGCAGCGTTCGAGTAGGCCGATTCACGCCTTTCCGCGCCACGCGGCAAGCAAACCGGGTAAGTCGTTCATGTCCCGAAACACCTGAGCCACGCCGACTGCCTGCAATGCGGCAGCGCTGCTATGCCCGAATTCGTTCGGGCAGTAACCGAATACCGTCGCGCCGGCTGCAACGCCGGCAGTCGCACCTGTCACCGTGTCTTCGACAATGGCGCAGTGCGCCGGGTCCACATCCAGCGCCGCCGCTGCGGCGAGATACACATCGGGGAACGGCTTGCTGCGCGGTGTTTCGTGACCGCTGAAGATGCGTCCCTCGAAGCAGTCCAGGATCTCCGCCTTGGCCAATTGCAATTCGACTTTGATCCGATCGGCACCGGAAGCAACGGCGATTCGTCCCTTCAATGATGCGTGAAGCGAACGTACCGCTGTCGCTGCGCCCGGTATCGCGGTCAGTTCCTTTTCGAGCGCTGCATTGCGGCGCGCGCGAAATTGCATCAGCCAGTCGGTCGTGATCGCAACGCCAGTGCGTGCTTCGATCAGCGGCGCTTCGTCCTTCACCGCCTTGCCGACGAAAATACGCATCGTCTCTTCAATGCTCAGGTGCCAGCCCAACTCGCCCAGCATCTCGGTGAGTACGCGGTTAGTGATCGGCTCTGAGTCGACGAGCACGCCGTCGCAATCGAACAGTACGGCGTGAAACGGGAAATCGGCCATCGGGAAGAGTGGGAAGAGATCGCGGAACGGGAGAGCATACAACAACGCGCCGCGTGGCGCTGCGCGCTTGCATGGCCGCGCGCAGCGCGAAGAGTCACGATCCCTTGGCGTCGAACCCGTCACTCAAGGTCTTCATGAACGCAATAATGTCCTGAATATCCTGATCCGTCATTGCAGGCTGATCTCCGAATTTGCGATCGAACGGTGCGTCGGACACATCTACATTCGCGTGAAATTGCGGCGGCAGATCGTTGTACTTTTGCACCTTGCCCGATGCATCGCGCGGATAGATCTTTTCCGGCGACGTATTACGCAGATTGTAGAAGTCCATCACCTGCTTCAGGTCGTGATACACGCCGTTGTGAAAGAACACCTTGCGGTTCGCGACATTGCGTAGCGTGGGTGTGAGGAACATGCCGCAATACTGCGTCTGTTTCGCGAGATCTCCACGAAACGGCCCACATACCCCCATATCGAAGAACTTTGGATCTTTATTCGCGGGAATGGCCGGATTGCGCGGCACACCCAGCGCTTCGTATTGCGTATCGGTAAACACTGGCGGCAAGCCGTCCTTGCTCGGCTGACTCAGGTGGCAGCCCGCGCAATTCGCTTTGTCCTTGTCGTTGAACAATTGCAGGCCGTGCAGTTCGGCATGCGTGAGGCGAGTTTTGCCTTCCAGCCAGTAGTCGTACTTACTCGTGAACGCGTGGAATGACGGATCTTCGATCTGATAACGCCCCACCGCGAACATGGCCTCTGAAATCAGCAGGCTCGGATTGCCGACAATGGCCGGCCCGAACATCTGCTTGAACTGGTCGATGTACTTCGTCTGCAGCAGCTTGCGCGCGACGTCTTCGGGCGTTTTGTTGGCCATTTCGACGGGATTCGTCAGTGGACCGATTGCCTGGTCCTGCAAAGTATCGGCGCGGCCGTCCCAGAAGAGCCCGCCCTGCGGCACCATTGCCGGAGCGGCAGGCGCGGCGAGAGCGGTCTTTTGCGCGCGCGCGACGCCGCTTGCCTGCGAAGCGAGTTGCGTCAGATCCACCGGCACATCCGTGTCGCCCTGGTCGGGACCAATGCTGAACGGCGCCTGACGATAGAGATACGTGAGCGATGGCGGCGGACGAAAACCCGCGTCGGTCATATGCGCGCCGCCGAGCTGAACAGGAAACGCGTTATCCGGCGCGTACGAATTCTTCGGCGAGTGGCACGACGCGCAAGACTGCGTGCCGGAAGCCGACAGCGACTGGTCGAAAAAAATCTCCTTGCCGAGCAGTGCCACCGCGCTCAGCGGCGCGCTTGCCGGACGCAAAAGATGCACCGGTCGAGGGTTCGCGCCTGTGAGGTCTTCAACGATCGCGCCGACTGCGGCCGGCATCCGCTCCGGATAAACAAGCGCATATGCGCTGAGCGCGACGGCCGCAATAGCGATGCAGGCGGCGCTTCGCGCAAGCAGCCGGAGCGCTGAGCGGCGCGTGAGAACGGGACCGGGTTCGCCGCCCGCTGGAAGAGTCGGCGGCAGGGCGGCGTCTGGAGCTTGGTTCATGGCGGTCGTGACAATAGTTCTTCTGATGCGATCAAAAGGGCAAATCGAGCCAGCACATATGCACTGGCTCGACGCCGACTACGCTTTGCTGCAAGCCGTGCTCTGCGTCATGACACCGCGTTCGTCAGCGATGCGCGCGAGATACTCGCGCATCGCATGAACGTCGCTTGCCTGATCGCAAGCTTCTGCACGGCTCGTGACCAGCTCAGGTCAGATTGCCGGCGCTTGCGCCAGCGTCGTACCGAGGTTCTGGTCCAGATAGAGCGGCGCGTTGTTGCCCGAGCCCGCGAAGTCGAACATGTTCATGATGCTGCCCGCAGTGGCGTCGAACGAACCGCCGCCAATGCGTTGACCGCTAAGCCAGTTATCCTCGATGAACTTCACGACCGATGCCTGAGTAATCGGCGTGTCGTCGACGAAGTTCGCCTTCGCCCACGGCGAGACCACGATAAACGGCGTGCGCGTACCCGGACCGCAACGGCCGTTCACCGCGCCGCCGTTCACGCCCTGCGGCTGCACTGCGCCCGCGGCCGTACACTGGCCTGCCGCGCTCAGGTTGTCGCTGCCCGCCACCGTCTTGCCGCCTGCCGATTGCGGCGTCGTCGAGTCGAACGACGAGCTCGTAGGCGCCTTGTAGCGATGGTCGTACCAGCCGTCCGAATCGTCGTAGGCGATGATCACGGCGGTGTTCTTCCAGTCAGGCTGCTGCTGCAGGAAGTTGATGACCTTCGTGACGAAAGCCTGTTCGTCGATCGGGTCCGAGTTGCCCGGATGGCCGTCCTCGACTGCCGGCGCCTTCAGGAAGTTGACCGACGGATAGTTGCCCGACTTCACCGCGGCAAAGAAGTCGTCGGTGTCGTACTGGTGATGAACCGGCGTTGCGGTGTTGTCGAGCGGATCGGCCGCACCGATCACGGCCGTCGAAGACGGACGCGTATGCGCAAGGTTCGCCGTGCTCGCGTAGTACTGGAACCACGCGTGGTGCTGCACGTAGTCGGTCTTCGTCGCGTTGAGCACCTGCGAGAAGGTCGAGCGGGCGCAGCCCGTTGTGCCGTTCGCGTTGACTGTCTGCAGATTGAAGCCGCCCATGAAGCCGCCCCACGTGATGTTCTTCGCGTTGAGCAGGTCGCCGATGTTCTTGTTGTTCGACGACATCGTGCCCGTCACCGTGCTGCCCGCCGCGGTCGTGCAGACGTCACCGGTCGGGTCGAGGTCGCCGACCATCGTGAAGCCGCCAGCCGAATCCGGAATCGCGTTGCCCGACGTGCCGCCCGAAACGATTACGCCGTTGTTCTGGCCGGAGACGACTGCAAGCGCGCCCGGCGTCGACGGACCGTACGTGTCGGTGTACGCATTCTGGTTCATCGCAAAGTGCTGCGCGTAGTTCCACAGCGCGGTGACGGTGTTGCCGTCGAAGTAGCCGAGCACCTGGCCCTTCGTCGCGAATGCTCCGGTGCTGCCCGCGATCGTCGAACCGGCTGCGGTAAAGAGCGGGAACGAGTCCATTGCGCCGTTGTTATAGGCGAGCTGTTCGGCGGCGTATGCGTGGTTCTGACTGGACGTGTTCGCTTGCGAGCGGTCGAGGCGGAACGGCAACAGATCCGCTGCGGGCAGACCGAGCCCGGCGATAGTCACCAGACCGACCGTGCGGCCTGCGGTATTCGGCGACGTAGGTAGCGCATTCGGGTTGGTCGCGATCAGGTTGTTGCTCGCGAGGTTATTGACCGCCGGCGTGCCTGCAGCCGCCGTGAATTGCGGCTCGCCCACCGGATTCGACGCTTGCGGATAAGTCGCGAAGTAGTGATCGAACGAGACGTTCTCGCCGAAGATCACGACGACGTGCTTGATCGGCGTGGCAGTGGCCAGGGCGTCCTGTGCCGTCACCGACGGTGCCGGCGTCGACGATGCGCCCGGACTGATGCTGTGGTTGCCGCAAGCGGCGAGCGTCAGCAGTGCGGCAAAGGGAATGGGTAACAGGGTTCTACGGAACATGTGACTGGCTCCAGATTCGACTTCGCCGTTCAGCGCTTCCATGATGTACGTGTGGAGTTCGCTGGGGATATTGTTTATTGGAAATAGTGCGGCGCTTGTGGCTGCTCCACGCTGCGGCAACTACAAGCTGCGCGCATTGAAGCATTCGATGATTAAGATTTAAGGGCGTGCATATTACGTTGGCTCTCGATCGCCATTCATTCCGATAACCGTTGCTGTCGTTGTGCTGACGGTGACACTGGCGCGCGGCGGCAGCAAGCGGTAGTTGACTCACTGCGGCCCGGCACGACGGATGCTCCGGCATCCAGACGTAGCTCGCCGGACAGGCCGCCAAAAACGTGCGCTGCCGTGATCCCGTCATCTCTTTCCGAGGATTCGCCATGACAGTGAAGCTCAAACCGGTCGGTCAGCAGGTCATCGTCATCACCGGGGCGACGAGCGGTATCGGACTCGCTACCGCGCGTCTTGCCGCGAGCAAAGGAGCGCGGTTGATGCTGATCGCCCGCGACGAGGAAGCGCTGACCGCGCTCGCGAGGCAACTCGGCGATCAGGGCGCGCTCGTCGACTATGCGGTTGCCGACGTGAGCAACGCCGGGCAATTGCAGGCCGCCGCCGACAAGGCCATTGCGCGCTTCGGCGGCTTCGACACGTGGGTCAACAACGCCGGCGCGTCGATCTACGGCCGTTGCGCCGACGTGCCCATCGACGAGCAGAAAGAGTTGTTCGAGACGAACTTCTGGGGCGTCGTGCAAGGTTCGATGATTGCGCTCGCACACCTGAGGCAGCGCGGCGGTGCGCTGATCAATCTGGGCAGCGAGCTGTCGGACGTCGCGCTGCCGCTGCAGGCCGCATATGTCGCGTCGAAGCACGCAGTAAAGGGCTATACCGACGCATTGCGCATGGAACTGCTGGAAGAGCGCGTGCCGGTTTCAGTTACGCTGATCAAGCCGTCGGGCATTCATACGCAGTTTGTCGAGCATGCCCGCAATCATCTCGACGTGCAGCCAAAGCTGCCGGCGCCGGTCTATGCACCGGATATTGTCGCGAGGGCGATTCTGCATGCGGCGGCCACGCCGGTGCGCGATCTGTATGTCGGCGGTGCATCGGCGGCAATGGTCACGTTCGCGCGTCGAGCGCCCAATCTGTATGACCGCGTGATGGGCCGTCTTGGCATATTGTCGCAACGGACTCAGGAGCCGCCGCACACGGCGGCCGGCAACAACGGCGGCGATGGTGCATTGCGCGAGCGTTCCGAACAGAAGCGCCGGGTGTTTGAGTCGAGCCTGTACACGCAGGCGTCGATGTATCCGCAGCAGACGGCATTGCTTGCCGCGGGCGCAGCGGCCGTGTGGTTGCTCGCGCGTTATGCGCGGTCGTCGCATGGGCGACGCGTATAGGCGAAGAGCCGCGCGTGTGATTCACTTACCAGGATAAAGGGCGGCCAGGAAGAAGGTGGGCAAGACAAAGGGTAGCAAGACAAAGGGTAGCAAGACAAAGGGTAGCGCCTCATAGGCGACAGCAGCGCGGGAGCAGTGCAAGGCGCAACCCTTCGTCGTCCGATGCAATCAGGCGTAATGCCACTGAACGACTCGGGCGATCAGCCTCCGCCGCCGTTCGGGTTGCCGATCGTGAGCTTGTTCGATACGGACTTCACACCGGCGACGCTTTTCGCCACGTCCTCGGCTTGCGGAATCTGGGCGCCGTCAGGCACCGATCCTGTTAGCGTCACTGCGCCGCCGCGAGCCCGCACGAATACGTTCGACACATCGAAGCCCTGCGCTTTTGCCAACGCCTTGCGCACGTCGAGACCGAGCTTGCGGTCCGTCTTTTTCACCGCTTTTGTGCGCGCAGTGGAGGAGTCCGTCATGTCGGACGGCGCCGCATCGCTCGATTGCGCATAGGCGCTCGATGCAGTTGCCAGACACAATGCGATGCCGAGCGTCTTCAAAAGATTGACTGTTTTCACGTTTTCTCCATCCTCGAAAAGTTGATGTCGCTTCGTTGCATGCAAAATAATACGCGCCGGTGAACGGTGTCCGCTCACTGAGAGCATCCTGTCTTGTACAAACGCAATGCCGTGGCGCTCCCGGCGCGCTTAAACAATAGTTCAGCACGCGCGCTCATGCTGGAAAAACTGGCGGTGGCGTCTGTACTGGCAGGCATCAGTGCGCCATATGCAGTTTGGCATTAAGCTCTCAACGGCGAACCGTGCGTTGCATCGCGCACGATCCGCCGAAGAACGATGAGTCGCACATAACCTTGAATGCACTTGCCAACTTAAGAGGGAGTCAGCCATGAAGCGCGTTGCCATCAAACAGATCATGCTGGGCTTTGCGGTTACCGCGATGGTCGCAGCCGGTATGCCACTCGCCGCCGCGCAAACCACGACCGATACAGACGCACAGACCGCGCAACCCGGCGGCGCCAGCGCCGCCAAGCCGACCAAGGCCGAGCGTAAAGCGGCCCGCAAGCAGGCTCGCGCAAAGAAGAATGCAGAGCTCAAGAAGCTGGAGGACGCGGGCTATCAGCCGTCGCGGAACGACCCGAACTATCCGACCGATCTGCAAAATGCGCAGAAGAAGGCGGGCATAGGCACAGGCGCGAGCCAGTAAGCATTAACCCGTAATTCGTGCCACCGGGCAGCGCGATATCGCTGCTGTCCGGCGCAATGCTCTCTCCGGCGCGCGTGGCGCGAACTATCGTTTCGACTGACGAATAACACGCGACTAGACGCCAGAGAAAACTCGGTGTTACGCGGCGACACCAGCGCATGTGATCGTCGCACGGCGTTTTTTTCTGCTCTCGAAACCCTACATTTGGCTTGTAGCGACATCTTCGCCTGGCGCTTTCCATATCGGCGAAACCCTTACCCATCAAGGCTTTTGCGGCGGCTAAACTTCGTCCGTGCGACATGAGTGTCGTATTTCCTCATGTGGTTGTCGCAAATAGTCGGCTAGGCGTACTTTTTTCTGGCAACTATGTATGCACAGCGCGGACGACGTCCGCTCGCAGCTTTGCATGGGACCAGGGTAAGTGTTTTGCACAAACTCTGGCCGACATAGGAGAGCATTCAATGAATTCCCCCAAGGTCGTGGTCGAAGGGCTGTGCAAGGTGTTCGGCACTAACCCGAAACAGGCGCTCGCCATGCTGGCGGGCGGCGCGACGAAAGAAGAAGTCTTCGCGCGGACCGGTCAGATCGTCGGCGTTCACAACGTATCCTTCGAAGTCAAGGAAGGCGAGATCTTCGTGCTAATGGGGCTTTCCGGCTCCGGCAAGTCGACGCTGATCCGCCTGATCAACCGGCTCGTGGAACCGTCGGCGGGCAAGGTGCTGATCGATGGGCGCGACGTGGCCAGCGTGCCGCGCGCCGAATTGACCGCGCTGCGCCGCAAGGACATGAGCATGGTGTTCCAGTCGTTTGCGCTGATGCCGCAACGCACTGTGCTGTCGAACGCAGCGTTTGGGCTCGAAGTGGCAGGCGTCAGCCGCAAAGAACGTGAAGCACGAGCGATGACCGTGCTCGAGCAGGTCGGCCTCGCTCCCTTCGCGGCGAAGCTGCCCGCACAACTGTCGGGCGGCATGCAGCAACGCGTGGGTCTTGCGCGGGCACTCGCGGTCAACCCGTCGTTGATGATCATGGACGAAGCGTTCTCCGCTCTCGATCCGTTAAAGCGCAAGGAAATGCAGAACGTGCTGCTCGATCTGCAACGCGAACAGCAGCGCACGATCCTGTTCGTGTCGCACGATCTTGAAGAAGCCATGCGGATCGGCACACGCATCGCGATCATGGAAGGCGGCAAGGTGGTGCAGATCGGCACGCCGCAGGAGATCATCACGAATCCCGCCGACGATTACGTGCGCGCCTTCTTCGAAGGCATCGACACCAGCCGTTATCTGACGGCCGGCGACCTGATGCAGACCGACGCCGTGCCGCTGATGCATTCGCATTCGCCGCAGATCGACGCGTCGAGCGTGGCCGCCACCTTGAACGGCAGCGCCGACTATGCGTTCGTGCTCGACAGCGAACGCAAGATTCGCGGCTTCGTGTGCCGCGACGAAACAGGCAGCGCGTCGGCGAAACTGAACTACGTCGAATGCATTCGACGCACCACACCGCTAGACGATGTGGTCGAACGCGTGGTCGCGAGCCGCGCGCCTTTGCCGGTCGTCGAAGCAGACGGCTCCTACTGTGGTTCGGTCAACAAGACGAACGTGTTGCACGTTCTTACGCGCCATCGAGGTTCCCATGTCTGAAGTCATTCCACTTGGCGCCTGGGTCGACCACGGCGTCCACTACCTGCTCGACCACGACGCCAAGACTTTCGATTCCATCGGCAAGGTCATCGAGGGTTTTGCAGCGCTGATCGAACAAGGCCTGCAAGCCGTTCCCATGTGGGCGCTGATGGCGTTCTTCGTCGGCATAGGATTGTGGCGGGTGGGCTGGCGTTTCGCGCTCTTCACCTTGCTGGCGATGCTGCTGATCTACGGCACCGGGTTCTGGGATCAGATGGTGATCACGCTCGGCCTCACGCTGTCGTCCACGTTGATCAGCCTCCTGCTCGGCGTGCCGCTCGGCATCTGGACCGCGAAAAGCCGGACCGTCGAAATGATCGTGCGTCCCGTGCTCGACCTGATGCAGACCATGCCCGCGTTCGTCTACCTGATTCCTGCGGCTATGCTGTTCGGCCTCGGCCGCGTGCCCGGCATTCTTTCCACGGTGATCTTCGCCATGCCGCCCGCGGTGCGTCTCACGTCGCTCGGCATCAAGCACGTGAACCGCGAGATCGTCGAAGCAGGGCAGGCGTTCGGTTGCACGCCGTGGCAATTGCTCTACAAGGTGCAGTTTCCCAATGCGCTGCCGTCGATCATGACCGGCGTGAATCAGACCATCATGATGGCGCTCTCGATGGTGATCATTGCGTCGATGGTCGGCGCGGGCGGGCTTGGCAACGACGTGCTCGCCAGTATTCAGCGGCTCGACATCGGGCTCGGCTTCGAAAGCGGACTTTCTGTCGTGATGCTCGCGATCATTCTGGACCGTATCACGGAGAGCTTTGGCCGCTCGCCCGGCATGGCGCGCGCGCCGCTTCTCTCGGGCTTGCGCAGTGTGATGAAGGTGCGCCGCGCGCCGGCGGCGCAGCACAGCTGAGCCGCACATGAAGCGCGACGCGATCACCCAGGTCGAGGCCCCTTCAGATTCGCCGCTTTCCCGGCTCGCGCACGTAGGCTTTCTGACGCTGCCGAACTTTTCGATGATCGCGTTCACGAGCGCGGTCGAGGTGCTCCGCATGGCCAACTACGTGGGCCGCGCGGAGCATTACAGGTGGTCCGTGATCACGCCGGACGGCGAGCCGGCGCGGGCGAGCAACGGTATTACGGTGAAGCCCACCACGACGCTCGAGCAAGCCGGCATGCCGGACGTGCTGATCGTCTGCGCGGGCTGGCAGGTGCGCGACTACGTCAACGAAACGGTGATCGGTTTGCTGCGCGACGTGGCGGCCCAGAACATACCGCTCGGCGGCATTTGCACGGGACCGTATGCGCTACTCGCAGCCGGGCTGCTCGACGGCTATCGCTGTACCGTGCATTGGGAAGATATGTCGCCGCTGCACAAGAGCTACCCGCATGTGCGTTTCGCCGACGAGCTCTTCGTGATCGACCGCGACCGCATGACCTGCACGGGCGGCACCGCGCCGCTCGATCTGATGCTGAAACTGGTTGCCATGCGGCTCGGTCATCCGGTCGCGGCGCAGGTGTCGGAGCAGTTCATCGTGGAAAGAATACGCGGCTCGACCGACTATCAGCACATACCCGTCGACGCCCGCGTCGGTTTCTCGCGTGCCGAACTCATCGAGGTCGTTCGATTGATGGAGGCGAATATCGAAGAGCCTTTATCGCTCGACGAACTCGCGCGGCTCGTGCATCTGTCGCAGCGCCATTTGCAGCGCATGTTCAAGATGTTCCTGAGCGTATCGCCGACGCACTATTACCTCACGTTGCGCCTGCGGCGAGCGCGTGAACTGCTGCGCAATACCGACGCTTCGATCGCTCGCGTCACGGCCGTTTGCGGCTTCCATTCGCCGTGCCATTTCAGCAAGGCGTACCGCGCGCAATTCGGTCATGCGCCGAGCGTCGAGCGGCGACTGTCGGCGTAGGAGGTTCGTGCTTCAAGTTCGGTGACGTGCGTTCGCACGTGCCTCGATGCGCAGCAGGCAGCGTCGAAAAAGTCAGTGTAATAAGCCAGTCAAGCATTCAATCACCCTGAGGAAACGCCATGAAACGTTTGTGGGCTGCGTCGTTGTGCGCGCTGTCTGTGTCGTCCGTTCCTTCGGCTTTCGCCGCCGAACCCGCTACATGCCGCGACGTCCGCTTCGCCGACGTCGGCTGGACCGATATCGCCGCTACGACAGGGCTTGCATCGACGGTGCTCGAAGGACTCGGCTACAAGCCGACCAAGACGATCGCCTCTGTGCCGATTACCTTTGCCGGTGTGAAGAGCAAGCAGATCGACGTATTCCTCGGCTACTGGTCGCCGACCATGGACCCGATGATCGATCCGTTCAAAAAGGCCGGTCAGCTGAGCGTGCTGCCGACGCCGAACCTGACGGGCGCAAAGTACACGCTTGCCGTGCCGGACTACGCGTATCAGGCGGGTATCAAGACGTTCACCGACATCGCGAAGAACTACGACAAGCTCGGTGGCAAGATCTATGGCATCGAGCCGGGTAACGACGGCAATGCGTTGATCAAGAAGATGATTGACAGCAACCAGTATGGGCTCGGCAAGTTCAAGCTCGTGGAGTCGAGCGAGGCGGGCATGCTGGTGGAGGTGAACCGCGCGATCCGCGACAAGAAGCCGATTGTGTTCCTCGGCTGGGAACCGCATCCGATGAACGTGCAGATGAAAATCGATTATCTGTCCGGCGGCGACGACGTGTTCGGTCCGAACTACGGCGAGGCCAAGGTCATGACGGTCACGCCGACCGATTACTCGACACGCTGCCCGAACGTCGCGAAACTCGTGTCGAACCTGCATTTCACGACCGACATCGAGAATCACGTGATGCTGCCGATCATGAACAAGACGGACCCCAACAAGGCCGCGCGCGAGTGGTTGAAGGCGAATCCCTCAGTGCTCGACCAGTGGCTCGCGGGTGTGAAGACGTTCGACGGCAAGGATGGTTTGCCGGCAGTGAAGGCGTATGTGGCGGGGAAGTGATATCGGCTTTTGGCGCCGCTTGATGCGGCGCTAAACCACCTGTTGCAAGGTTTCAGGCTATTAAACAAGGGCCGAAATCAAAGGGCATCGACAAAACGCCTTGAAACAGGGCCTCAAATCGCCTGCGCCCGCCCCGGAAACGTCTCGTCGAAATCCGCACCATATTCCGCTTCCGCCGCCGTGCCGCGTTGCTCGCGGTACATCATCGGCGGCAAGCCGAATTGTTTGCGGAATTCGCGGCCCAGATGTGACGCATCGGAAAAGCCACAACTCGATGCAATGTCGGCCACCGTCTTGTCCGAGCTGGTCAACAGCCAGGCAGCGGTGCGCAGGCGCACCTGCTTCGCATAGGCCTGCGGCGCCTTGCCGGTTTGGGCCTTGAAAAGCCGCTCCAGTTGACGCGGCGACAGATCCAGCTTGCGCGCGAGTTCATCGAGTGAAAGCGAACGCCCCACGTGCTGTTCCATCAGCAGAATTGCGCGCTTCACTTTCGGGTGCGCCGCTGGTGCAAGTCCCGGCGGATGCGGCTGCGGCGCATTGCCTTTCTGCATGTCGTCGACGAGAAGAATACGCAGCGCTTTTTGTACCGTTGCGGTTTCGAAGTGGCGCAGAAGAATGGCCGCGGCCACGTCGATAGAGGCGCGCCCGCCTGAACACGTAATGCGCCGGCGATCGATCACGAACAACCGGTCTGCCACGAGCGCCTCTTCATTCACCGACGGAAAACGCTCGATGAAATCCCAGTAGTGAAACCAGCTTACGCAAATGCGATGACCGTCGAGCACGCCCGCGCGCATCAGCGAGAACACGCCCGTACACATGCCGACAAGCGTTGCATCGGCCGCCGCGGCGCGGCGTATGAACGCGAGCGTTGCGTCGTTCGCGGCCGGTCCCGAATGCAGCAGGCCGCCCACCACGACGACGTAATCGAACGGCTCGGCGTTGTCGAAGGTTTCCCACGGAGTGATCTGGATTCCGCAACTCGCGCGTACCGGAGCAAGGGTTTCCCCTATCACGCTCCATGAACAGCGCACGGGCTTGCTGAAGTCGCCTTCGTCCGCGGACAGGCGCAACAGGTCGACGAAACCCGAAAACGCCGTCAGCGTGAAGTTCGGCAGCAGGATGATGCCAAAGCGGATGCGCTGCTTCGGCGTGCCGTCGATAGATTGAAGGGGAAGCGGTTCAGCGGAGTTCATGCATGCAGCCAGAGCAAAAAAGGTTGAGTCAAGCATAGCACCGGGATGCACCGGGGCACTGATCATACGTGTCGTCAGCATCGCGAGGCGCAGGGGGCTGCGCCTGTCGCAAATGCGTCAGAAGCCTTCGTAAATACGTCGCGACGCTTGGCGCGCAGTGCGCTTGACGCCACTATCCCACTGTCATGCCGTTTTTATTCTATCGGTCCAATTTGACGTGCGGTGCAATAGGGCCTGTTTCGAGGTAAGTCCCTCCACCCAGGCATTGCAACGCACAAGGCTAGCCATGAACGTCAGCGTATTCGATCTGTTCAAGATCGGTATCGGTCCCTCCAGCTCGCACACCGTCGGGCCGATGATCGCTGCTTGCCGCTTCGCGTCGCATATCGAAGACGCCAATTTGCTCGGCTTCGTGCGCCGCGTGAAAGTCGAACTGTTCGGCTCGCTCGGCGCAACCGGCAAGGGCCATGGCACCGACAAAGCGGTGCTGCTCGGCCTGGAAGGCAACCTGCCCGAACTGATCGACCCGGACACGATCGAGCCGCGTTTGCTCGCGATTCGCGAGACGAAGCAACTCGCGCTGCTCGGCAAGCATCCGGTGAAATTCGACGAGCGCGAGCATCTTGGATTTTTTCGCAAGCTGATGCCGGGTGCGCCGGGCTCGGGCATCGTGCATCCGAACGGCATGCGTTTTCAGGCATTCGACGAGTATGGGCAGTTGCTGGTTGAAAAAGAGTATTACTCGATTGGCGGCGGCTTCGTCGTGAATCGGGAGGGCGATCGCGTGAACGGCGTACGTGCGGGCGCCGAGGTGCCGTACCCGTTTCGCACCGGCGACGATCTGATGCGCGTGTGCCGCGAAACGGGCCTCTCTATCGCCCAGGTGACGCTGCGCAACGAATGCGCGTCCCGCTCCGAACAGGAAGTGCGCGAAGGCCTGCTCGCGATCTGGCGCGCGATGTCGGCTTGCGTCGAACGCGGTTGCAAGGTGCGCGGCGAATTGCCCGGACCCATGCATGTGAAGCGCCGCGCAGCCGACCTGTGCGGGCAATTGCGCTCGCGCTCCGAGGAGTCGCTGCGCGATCCGCTTTCAATGCTCGACTGGGTCAACCTGTACGCGATGGCCGTGAACGAAGAGAACGCGGCAGGCGGGCGCGTCGTGACCGCGCCGACCAACGGCGCGGCCGGCGTGATTCCGGCCGTGCTGCACTACTACGTGAAGTTCATGCATGCGTCGAATGACGAAGGCATCGTCAACTTCCTGCTGACGGCCGCGGCTATCGGGATCATCTACAAGGAGACCGCGTCCATCTCCGGCGCCGAAGTGGGCTGCCAGGGCGAAGTGGGCGTGGCCTGTTCGATGGCCGCAGCGGCGCTTGCCGCAGTAATGGGCGGCACGCCGACGCAAGTCGAAAACGCCGCGGAAATCGGCATGGAACATAACCTCGGCATGACCTGCGATCCGGTCGGCGGACTCGTGCAGATTCCGTGTATCGAGCGCAACGCGATGGGCGCGATCAAGGCGCTGAACGCCGCGCGCATGGCGATGAAGGGCGACGGCCAGCACTACGTATCGCTCGATAACGTGATCAAGACGATGCGCGAGACGGGCGCGGATATGAAGACGAAATACAAGGAGACGTCGCGCGGCGGGTTGGCCGTGAACGTCATCGAGTGCTGAACAGCGCTCTATCAGAGTCGTGACGAAGCACCAGGCATCAAGCACACGAGCACTACAAGCACCATAAGCACCGACAGTACCCACAAGGACCAACGATGAGCCGCTATTCGATATTCAGCCTCTTGCGCAACGGGATGTCGTATCACGAAAACTGGGAGCGCCAGTGGAAGAGCCCCGAGCCCAAACGCGAGTACGACGTGGTGATCGTCGGCGGCGGCGGACACGGTCTCGCCACCGCCTACTACCTTGCTAAAGAACATGGCGTGCGCAATATCGCCGTGCTCGAAAAAGGCTGGATCGGCGGCGGCAATACGGCGCGCAATACGACCATCGTTCGCTCGAATTATCTGTGGGACGAGTCGGCTGCGCTCTACGAAAAGGCAATGAAACTGTGGGAGGGTCTCTCGCAGGATCTGAACTACAACGTGATGTTCAGCCAGCGCGGCGTGATGAACCTCGCGCATACGTTGCAGGACGTGCGCGACACCGAGCGGCGCGTGAATGCGAACCGCCTGAACGGTGTCGATGCCGAATTCCTCACTCCTGCGCAGATCAAGGAACTCGAGCCGACTATCAATCTGAATAGCCGCTACCCGGTGCTGGGCGCGTCGATTCAGCGGCGCGGCGGTGTCGCGCGTCACGATGCGGTGGCTTGGGGCTTCGCGCGGGGCGCGGACCAGGCGGGCGTCGACATCGTGCAAAACTGCCAGGTCACCGGAATTCGCCGTAACGGCAGCCAGGTAACGGGCGTGGATACGACGAAGGGTTTCATCAAGGCAAAGAAAGTCGCGGTGGTGGCAGCGGGCAATACCTCCACGCTCGCCGACATGGCCGGCGTGCGCCTGCCGCTCGAAAGCCATCCGTTGCAGGCGCTGGTGTCCGAGCCGATCAAGCCGGTCGTGAACACAGTGGTGATGTCGAACGCCGTGCACGCGTATATCAGCCAGTCCGACAAAGGCGATCTGGTGATCGGCGCGGGCGTGGACCAGTACACGGGTTTCGGACAGCGCGGCAGCTTCCAGATTATCGAAGGCACGCTCGAAGCCATCGTCGAAATGTTCCCGGTGTTCTCGCGAGTGCGCATGAACCGGCAGTGGGGCGGCATCGTGGACGTCTCGCCGGACGCATGCCCGATCATCAGCAAGACCGACGTGAAGGGCCTCTATTTCAATTGCGGCTGGGGCACGGGCGGCTTCAAGGCGACCCCCGGTTCCGGTTGGGCCTATGCGTACACGATCGCGAAAGACGAGCCGCACGAATTGAACGCGCCGTTCTCGCTGGATCGCTTCTACACCGGCCATCTCATCGACGAACACGGCGCCGCCGCCGTCGCCCACTAACGCACTAGCGCTGGATAGAGAGACAAACATGCTGATGATCGAATGCCCCTGGTGCGGGCCACGCGCCGAAACCGAATTTTCCTGCGGCGGCGAAGCGGACATTGCGCGTCCGCTCGATACCGAGAAGCTCACCGACAAGGAGTGGGGCGACTACCTGTTCATGCGCAAGAATCCGCGCGGCGTGCATCGTGAGCAGTGGATGCATACGCAAGGCTGCCGCCGCTGGTTCAAGGCGCAGCGCGATACGGTGAGCTACGAGATCCAGGGCTACGAGACGTTCGACCGTCCGCTGCTCAAGATGGATAGCAACGACGGCAAGGCACAAGAGGGCAAGACGCAATGAGCCAGAAAGACCGACTCCCGAATGGCGGGCGCATCAACCGCGCATTGCCGCTTACGTTCACGTTCAACGGCCGCCAGTATCAGGGTTATCAGGGTGATACGCTCGCTTCGGCATTGCTCGCCAACGGCCTGCATTTTGTTGCGCGTAGCTGGAAATATCACCGGCCGCGCGGCATCGTTACGGCCGGAGTGGAAGAGCCGAACGCCGTCGTGCAACTGGAAACCGGCGCCTACACGGTGCCGAATGCGCGTGCGACCGAAGTCGAGTTGTATCAGGGGCTCGTTGCGAACAGCGTGAATGCGAAGCCGAGCATCGAGAAAGATCGCATGGCGGTCAATCAGAAGTTCGCGCGCTTCATTCCGGCGGGCTTTTACTACAAGACCTTCATGTGGCCGCGCAAGTTCTGGCCGAAGTACGAAGAAGTGATTCGCGACGCCGCGGGTCTCGGCAAGGCGCCCGAGCAACTCGACGCCGACCGCTACGACAAGTGCTTTGCACATTGCGACGTGCTGGTCGTGGGCGGCGGGCCGACCGGTCTCGCGGCCGCGCATGCAGCCGCTTTGTCGGGCGCACGCGTGACACTGGTCGACGATCAGCCGGAACTCGGCGGCTCGCTGCTGTCGTGCCGCGCGGAGATCGACGGCAAGCCTGCGTTGCAGTGGGTGCACAAGATTGAAGACGAACTGCGGCAGATGCCCGACGTGAAGATTCTCACGCGCAGCACCGCGTTCGGTTATCAGGACCACAATCTCGTCACGGTGACCCAGCGCTTAACCGATCATCTGCCCGTGTCGCAACGCAAGGGCACGCGCGAACTGATGTGGAAGATCCGCGCAAAACGCGTGATTCTCGCGACCGGCGCGCATGAGCGGCCCATCGTGTTCGGCAACAACGATCTGCCGGGCGTGATGCTGGCTTCAGCCGTTTCGACCTATCTGCATCGCTATGCAGTATTGCCGGGCCGCAACGCAGTAGTCTTCACGAACAACGACGACGGCTATCAATGCGCGCTCGACCTGAAAGCGGCCGGCGCGCAGGTGACAGTGATTGATCCGCGCGCAGGTGAATCGAAGGGCACGCTGCCCGCGCTTGCCCGCCGCTACGGCGTGAAGGTGATCGGCGGCGCCGTCATCACCGCGGCGCACGGCAAACTGCGCGTGGCGTCGGTGGATATCGCTTCGTATGCAAACGGCAAGACCGGCGCGAAGCAAAGCGAATTGCCGTGCGATCTGCTCGCGATGTCCGGTGGCTGGAGCCCTGTGCTGCACCTGTTCGCGCAGTCGGGCGGCAAGGCGCACTGGCATAACGAGAAGGCCTGCTTCGTGCCCGGCAAGGCGATGCAGGCGGAGACGAGCGTCGGCGCCTGCAACGGCGATTTCACGCTGGGTCAAGGCATCCGTTTCGCCGTCGATGCAGGGATCGAGGCCGCGCGCGCCGCAGGCCATATCGTCGCCCGGCCGAATCCGGTTCAGGTCGCCGAAATCAGCGAAGCAAAGCTGGAGCCGCTGTGGCTCGTCGGCGGACGCGAGCTTGCAACGCGCGGGCCGAAGCAGTTCGTGGACTTCCAGAACGACGTGTCCGCGGCGGATATTTTCCTGGCCGCCCGCGAAGGCTTCGAGTCGGTTGAACACGTAAAGCGTTATACGGCGATGGGCTTCGGCACCGACCAGGGCAAGCTCGGCAACATCAACGGTATGGCGATTCTTGCGCAGGCGCTCGGCAAGACGATTCCGGAGACGGGCACCACCACGTTCCGCCCGAACTACACGCCGGTCACGTTCGGCACATTCGCGGGCCGCGAACTCGGCGAGTTTCTCGATCCGGTGCGCAAGACGGCTGTGCATGAATGGCACGTGGAGAACGGCGCTGCTTTCGAGGACGTCGGCAACTGGAAGCGTCCCTGGTATTACCCGAAAGCGGGTGAGGACATGCACGCGGCCGTCGCACGCGAATCGCTCGCGGTGCGTACCAGCGTCGGCATTCTGGATGCATCGACGCTCGGCAAGATCGACATTCAGGGTCCCGATTCTGCAAAGCTCCTGAACTGGGTCTACACGAATCCGTGGAGCAAGCTCGAAGTCGGCAAGTGCCGCTATGGCCTGATGCTCGACGAAAACGGCATGATTTTCGATGACGGCGTGACTGTGCGCCTCGCCGATCAGCACTACATGATGACGACGACTACGGGCGGCGCGGCGCGCGTGCTGACGTGGCTCGAACGCTGGCTGCAAACGGAATGGCCGGACATGCGCGTGCGTCTTGCGTCGGTCACCGATCACTGGGCGACTTTCGCCGTGGTCGGCCCCAACAGCCGCAAGGTCTTGCAGAAGGTGTGTCACGACATCGACTTCGCGAACGCCGCATTTCCGTTCATGAGCTATCGCGAAGGCACGGTCGCGGGTGCTGCGTCGCGTGTGATGCGCATCAGCTTTTCCGGTGAACTCGCGTATGAAGTGAACGTGCCGGCCAATGTGGGACGCGCGGTGTGGGAAGCGTTGATGGCCGCTGGCGCCGAGTTCGACATCACGCCGTATGGCACCGAAACGATGCACGTGTTGCGTGCGGAGAAGGGCTACATCATCGTGGGTCAGGATACGGACGGCTCGATGACGCCTTACGACCTCGGCATGGGCGGGCTCGTCGCGAAGTCGAAAGACTTCCTGGGCAAGCGTTCGCTGACTCGCTCCGACACGGCGAAGCCGGGGCGCAAGCAACTGGTCGGGCTGCTCTCCGACGATCCGTCGTTCGTGATACCGGAAGGCTCGCAAATTGTCGCCGGTCCGTTCCAGGGCGATACCGCGCCGATGCTCGGCCACGTCACGTCGAGTTATTACAGTCCGATTCTCAAGCGCTCGATTGCGATGGCCGTCGTGAAGGGCGGTCTCGAGAAGATCGGCGAAACGGTCACGGTCCCGCTTTCGAGCGGCAAACAGATTGCAGCGAAGATCACCAGCTCGGTGTTCTACGACAGCGAAGGAGCGCGTCAACATGTGGAATGAAACTAAAACGGCGGCGTCGGTCGTGGACCGTGCTGTCGGCAGGCAAACCGGCGTCTGGCAGGAGTCGCCGCTGGTGGGTGTGGATGCGCTGCTGAAAAAGCATCAGGCAACGGCAGGCACGGCATTCAGATTGAGCGAGCGGCCGTTTCTCGAACTCGTGAACGTGCGAGGCGATACGCGCGACGCCGCGTTCGTGCAGGCGGTAAAGAATGTGCTCGGTTGCCCGCCGTCCGAAAAAGCCAACACGATTGCGCGCGGCAACGGCTACGAGATGCTCTGGCTCGGACCGGACGAATGGCTCGTGCGCTCGGCCGTCGCGCATGACGCAACGCGCACTGCGCCGTTGCAGGCGAAGCTCGGCGCAGCGTTTGCGGGCGTGTTCGCGTCCGCGGTGGATATCGGCAGCGGCTATACGGTGCTCGAAATCACCGGCGCGCGCACGCGTGAAGTGCTTTCGCGCGGCTGTCCGCTCGATCTGCATCCCAAGTTGTTCGGCGACGGGCAGTGTGCGCAAAGCCATTACTTCAAGGCGTCGATGACGCTGGTGCCCACCGGCGCCGACAGCTTCGACATCATCGTGCGTCGCAGCTTTGCCGACTACTTCGTGAAGATCATGCTCGACGCAGCCGAGCCGTTGATGTCGTGACTGCGTTAACGCCGCGAGCGCTGTTCCCGTGGACCGCTCGCGGCTTTCGCGCTGCCCGTCTCACATGACGTCGACCCGTGTCGTCACTGCGCGCCTCACCGAGCGCGCATGCCAGCAAGGCGATGCCGATGCCGCGCTCGCGCTGCTCGATCAGAGCATGCTGCTGCGGCACCGGCGCATCGCGCTGATTCGCTATCTGCTCGCACAGCAACTGGGCGCGCCGTTGCAGGCGCGCCACCACGAATACGTTCAGAAAATCGCCGCGCGGCTGAGCGCGGACGCGCTCGCGCGTGTTGCAGGCGCGGCGCGTGCGCGGCTGCGCGCATAGCGTATAGCGCGTAGCGGTTGCCTCGCGCCCGGCCGGCGGCCGGTACGGCCTATCAGCGCCACGCCTGTTGAACGACGCCCCCGTTCCATCCCGATGACGTATTTCTTCTATGTAGCCGATTTATGTCGGCGTCTACTGAATGTGCTCATCGGAACATCACTCGCGGCCGCGCCGCAATATTCAGGGGATGCCATGCCTACCGCTTCTCAGTCTCGCGCGAGCGCCGCCGCGCGACTCGAACGGCTGCCGTTCTCCGGCTATCACCGGACCATCTTCATCATTATCGCGATTGCGTTCTTCTTCGATTCCGTCGACCTCGGCACGATGACCTTCGTACTCGGTTCGATCAAGACCGAGTTCGGTTTGTCGACGGCGACCGCCGGCCTCGTCGCGAGTGCGAGTTTCTTCGGCATGGTGGGCGGTGCGGCGGTCGCCGGCTTGCTCGCGGATCGCTTCGGGCGCCGGCCGGTGTTTCAATGGAGCATGGTGCTGTGGGGTCTCGCTTCCTATCTGTGTTCGACTGCGCAGAGTGTCGAAGCGCTGATCTTTTATCGAGTGCTGCTGGGCTTCGGCATGGGCATGGAGTTCCCGATTGCGCAAACGCTCCTGTCGGAATTCGTTCCGGCTTCTTCGCGCGGGCGTCTGATCGCGTTAATGGACGGCTTCTGGCCGCTCGGTTTCATCACGGCAGGCGTGGTGTCGTACTTCGTGCTGCCGACCTTCGGCTGGCGAACTGAGTTCGCGTTGCTCGCGATTCCCGCCGTGTTCGTGCTCGTCGTGCGACGCATCGTGCCGGAATCGCCGCGTTGGCTCGAGCATCGCGGACGTCTCGGCGACGCCGACAAAATTCTCGCCGACATCGAAGTCAAAGTCATGAAGTCCGCGGGGCTGAGCCACCTGCGCCCGCCGGTCATGCTCGCCGAACCAGTGGCCACGAAAGGCGCCGGCGCGTTTCGCGAGATATGGAGCGCGGCTTACCGGCGTCGCACGGTCATGGTGTGGACGCTGTGGTTCTTTGCGTTGCTCGGCTTTTACGGTCTGACGTCATGGCTCGGCGCGCTGATGCAGCAGGCCGGCTTCGCGGTGACGAAGTCGGTGTTGTACACGGTGCTGATCTCTCTCGGCGGTATTCCGGGTTTTATCTGCGCGGCATGGCTCGTTGAACGCTGGGGACGCAAGCCGACCTGCATCGCGTCGCTTGCGGGCAGTGCGGTAATGGCCTACGTGTACGGGCAAACCGCGCTCCACGCCCAGACGCCCACGTTGCTGATCTGCGCGGGACTTGCAATGCAGTTCTTTCTGTTTGCAATGTGGGCGGTGCTCTACACCTATACGCCGGAACTCTACGGCACCGGCGCGCGCGCCACGGGTTCGGGCTTCGCCTCGGCAATTGGCCGTGTCGGCTCGCTGATCGGGCCGTATGTGGTGGGCGTCGTGTTGCCGGTGTTCGGCCAGGGCGGCGTGTTCTCGCTTGGCGCGATGTGCTTCGTCATCGCGGCAGCCGCCGTGTGGATACTTGGTATCGAAACGCGTGGACTCGCGCTCGAGACGCTTGTGTCGGAAGCCGTGGAGAGCGACGCGCATGGTGTGCTCAGTCCGGCGCGCGAGTAGCAGCGTTCGCCCGCCACGGCGCAGCGGTTGCCTGTTCGCTGCACCGTGGCGGGATCGCGCTTTTCATCGCACTTTTCATCGCGCTTCTCGTCGCTACTGTGCGCTCGCGACGACTGCCGACATGATCCGATACGCCGCGCTGACGCGGTCCTCGATGGGGAAGTTCTTGTTGGCAAGCAACACGATGCCTAAGCGTTTCTGAGGAACGAAGGCGACGTAGGTGCCGAAACCGTTCGTCGAACCGGTCTTGTTGATCCACACATTCTGCTGTGGCGGCAGCGGCGGATCTATCGCAGCGGCCGGTGTCGGAGTGACCGCCATGGCGGGCGCGTTGCCTTCATGCAAAGTGGAGAGCGCGACTGGATACGCGTATTGCTCCCAGATCAGGTCTTGCGTGAGCACGCCGGCCTTGAAGTAGCCAGTGTGCGTGGCCGTAATCGCGCGCTGAAGCTTGCTGTCCACGTCGATCAGGTTCATGTTCGCCTGAACGAAACGGACCATGTCCGCGGCGGTGGTTTTTACGCCGTACGCTTCGTCGGCGAGAACGCCGCCTTTCATGCGGACCGGTGCGCCATCTTTCGTATAGCCCTGCGCGTAGTCGGACATTTTCGCCGTGGGGACGTGGATATAGCTGCTTCTCATGCCGAGTGCGGAAAACATGTGCTGCTCGATTAGCGGCGCAAAGTCCTGGCCCATGCTTTTGGCGGTGATCAGACCAAGCGTGCCGATACCGGGATTCGCATACGTGCGGTAAGTGCCGGGCGCGTACGCGGGCTTCCATGCGTTGAAGTACTGCAACAGCTGGGCGTTGTCATGAATATCGTCGGGTACCTGAAGCGGCAGACCGCCGGGCGTGTGCGTACCCAGGTTCAGAAGGCTCACCTTGCCGAACGCGCTGCCTCGCAATGACGGCAAATATTTCTGCGTCTCATCGGACAGCTTCAGTTGACCGTTGAGTTGCGCGTAGGCGGCGAGCGTCGCGGTAAATGTCTTGCTGACAGAACCGATTTCGAATAGCGTGCGCTGCGCGACCGGCTTGCCTGTTTGTAGCGACGCCACGCCATAGTCGAATACATAGGTCTTGCCGTTCGCGATCACGCCGATCGCCATGCCCGGCACATGGTATTTCGCCATCAGCGGTTCGATTGCCGAGTCCACTACGGTTTTGATCGCGTGATCGGTGTCGTCGGTGTCGCCGGTGTCGCCGGCTGCATGGCTTGCCGGTGCGATTGCGCTCAGCGCGAAGACGGCGGTCGCCATTACGCTCACGGCTTTTACTTTCATATGCAGCGGTTTCCTTGAATTGTTATCGACAGGTGTGCTGACGCAGCACTATCCGGCTTTCGCGGAGCGCTGACAATCGAGGATAACTTGCGAGAGGGTCAAGAAAAAGTTATGGGCGGCAAGAGCTCGCCGCCCGGGCGGAAACCCTGAATCCGGAAACCGGAATCCGGAACGCGGAAGTCAGACGGTCGCTCGTTCACGCTTCCTGGCAGGCGCGCCATTCGCGACGAAGTAAGGTGTGTCCACGCGCGCCAACGGCTCGCGCCCACGAATGCGGTCCGCGATCTTCTCCGCCAGCATGATGGTCGGGGCATTGAGATTGCCCGTGGTGATGATCGGCATGATCGACGCATCCACCACGCGCAGCGCTTGCAAGCCGTGCACGCGGCCCTCGTTGTCCACCACGGCCATGTCGTCATAACCCATCTTGCATGAGCAGGAAGGATGAAACGCCGTCTCGGCCCGCGCCCGCACGAAACTGTCGAGCTCGGCGTCTGTGGTCAGTTCGGCGCCCGGATTCAGCTCACGTCCGCGATAACGATCCAGCGCCGGCTGCCGCATGATCTCGCGTGTAATGCGGATGCCGTCGCGGAACTCGCGCCAGTCGAGCGGATCGGCCATGTAGTTGAAGAGAATGCTCGGATGTGCGGCCGGGTCGCGCGATGTGAGCTTTACGCGCCCGCGGCTCGGCGAACGCATCGAGCCGACGTGCGCCTGGAACCCATGCATTTTGATCGCATTCGATCCGTTGTAATTGATCGCCACCGGCAGAAAGTGGTACTGGATGTTGGGCCACAAGTCGTCGTCGCGTGTACGGATGAAGCCGCCCGCTTCAAACTGATTGCTCGCGCCAATGCCCGTGCCGTTGAGCATCCATTCGAGTCCGATGGCCGGCTGGTTCCACCACTGCAACGCAGGGTAGAGCGACACGGGCTCCTTGCACTCGTACTGAATGTACATCTCCAGATGGTCCTGCAAGTTTTCGCCGACGCCCGGCAGATCGTGAACGACAGGAATGTCGAGTTCACGCAGCCACGTGGAGCGACCCACGCCGGAGCGTTGCAACAGTTGCGGCGATGCGATCGCGCCGCTGCAGACCAGTACTTCCCGGCGCGCATGGGCATTCACTGTCGCGCCGTTGTGCTGATACGCGACGCCAACCGCACGTTTGCCGGAGAACAGCACACGATCGCTCAACGCATGCGTGACGATGGTCAGGTTCGCGCGTGCCCTCGCGCGATCCAGATAGCCGCGCGCGGTGCTGGCGCGCCGGCCGTTGGCCGTGACAGTGCGGTCCATTGGACCAAAGCCTTCCTGCTGATAGCCGTTCAGATCGTCGGTGCGCGGAAAGCCTGCCTGAACGCCGGCCTCGACCATCGCTGCGAAAAGCGGGTTATTGCCGGGCTTGCTCGTGGTCACGTGCACGGGACCGTCGCCGCCGTGATAGGCGTTCGGGCCTGCATCGCGTGTTTCGGCTTTGCGAAAATAGGGCAGGCAGTCCAGATAGGTCCAGTTTTCCAGACCGCGCCGCGTGGCCCAACCATCGTAGTCGAGCGCATTGCCGCGGATATAGCACATGCCGTTGATCAGCGATGACCCGCCTAGTCCCTTGCCGCGGCCGCACTCCATGCGACGGTTGTTCATATGCGGCTCAGGGTCCGTCTCATACGCCCAGTTGTAGCGGCGCCCTTGCAACGGATAGGCGAGCGCGGCGGGCATCTGCGTGCGGAAATCGAAGCGGTAGTCGGGGCCGCCGGCTTCGAGCAGCAACACCGTGACGTCGGCGTCTTCGGTGAGACGCGACGCCAGCACGTTGCCCGCCGAACCCGCGCCGACGACGATATAGTCGTATTCGTTCGAAGTCATGGCTGGCTCCTCAAAACACCGGTTGATACGGACCGAGCTCGACCTGCACGGACTTGATGCGCGTGTAATGCTCGAGCGTGGTAATGCCGTTCTCGCGGCCCACGCCCGATTGCTTGTAGCCGCCCACTGGCATCTCGGCCGGCGACTCGCCCCATGTATTGATCCAGCAAATGCCGGCTTCGAGCCGATGAATCACGCGATGCGCGCGCGCCAGATTCTCGGTGACAACACCGGCAGCGAGGCCGTAAGCGGTGCGGTTCGCACGCTCGATGGCTTCGTCTTCGTCGTCGAAAACCAGAATGCTCATGACCGGACCGAAAATTTCCTCGCGCACGATGCGCATGTCGTCATGGCAGCCGGTGAACACAGTTGGCTCGACATATTGGCCCTGGCCGAAATGACCTTCGCTCAGGCGCTTGCCGCCCGCGATCAACCGGGCGCCTTCCTGAACGCCGCTATCGATATAGCCGAGCACCTTCTGCAGTTGCGCCGCGCTAACGAGCGGGCCGAAATTGGTGGAGGCGTCGCCTGGCGCACCCACGCGAATGCGCTTCACACGCTCCAGCACCAACGCTTCAAACCGTTCGAGCACACTGCGTTGCACGAACACGCGTGTGCCGTTCGTGCAGACCTGGCCCGAGCTGAAGAAGTTGGCGCTCATCGCGATGTCGGCAGCGCGTTCGAGATTCGCGTCGTCGAAAACGAGCAGTGGAGATTTCCCGCCCAGTTCCATCGTCACTTCTTTCAACGACGATGCGCCCGCCATCGACATCACCTTCTTGCCGGTTTCCACGCCGCCCGTGAACGAGATTTTCTCGATGTCCGGATGCGCGGCGAGCATCGCGCCCACGCGGCCGTCGCCTTGCACGACGTTGAACACGCCGGCCGGCACGCCGGCCTCGGTGTAAATCTCGGCGAGTTTCAAGGCCGACAACGGCGTGACTTCGCTCGGCTTGAAGATCATCGCATTGCCCGCAGCTAGCGCTGGCGCCGACTTCCAGCACGCGATCTGAATCGGATAGTTCCATGCGCCGATGCCCGCGCATACGCCGAGCGGCTCGCGCCGCGTGTACACGAACGACGTCGGCCGCAACGGAAACTGCTGCCCCTCGATAGCGGTGGCAAGGCCCGCGTAATACTCGATCACGTCCGCGCCCGTGACGATGTCCACGGCTTGCGTTTCCGCAATCGGCTTACCTGTGTCGCGCGTTTCGAGTGCGGCGAGTTCGTCGTTGCGCTCGCGCAGAATGTCGACCGCGCGACGCAGAATGCGTGAACGTTGCATGCCCGTGAGCGCGGCCCACTCGCGCTGACCTTCACGAGCGGATTGCACCGCGCGGTCCACGTCCGCGGAACTTGCCTGCTGGACGGTAGCGAGCGTTTCGCCGTTGGCGGGATCGACGGTGTCGAAAGTTTCTCCGCCGGTCGCGTCCACATAGGTGCCGCCGATATAGAGACGTTGCGTTGCGAATACCGCCATGACTTGCTCCTTTGTGAAGATATCGCTGGTTCCTGTCTGGCAGATCTACGCCGATTCGCGCGCCGCCAGCACCAGGTCGATGTATTCGTTTGCCACACGTAGCGCCGCTTTGGTGTCGAACGGTTCGCCCGACAGCGCGCCGCGCAACCACAGTCCGTCGATCAGCGCAGCGAGCCCGCTCGCCGCTCGCCTTGCGGCTGCGCGCGGCATCGCCTTCGCAAAATCGGCGCACAGATTCGAGTTCAGACGCCGCGTATTCACGTTTTGCAGCCGACGCAAATGCGGCTTGTGCATGCTCTCCGACCAGAAGGCGAGCCAGGTCTTCATGACGGGCGCGCTGGTTTGCTCCGCATCGAAGTTGGCGGCGACTACCGCTCGCAGCCTGGAACGCGGGTCGGCCTTCGCCGCGCGGCGCCGACGCGAAGTGGCCTGCCACAGATCGCGCAGCACGTGCCTCATGGTGGCTTCCAGCAAGCCGTCCTTGTCACCGAAATAGTGGCTGACGATGCCGGTGGAGATGCTTGCGCGTTGGGCGACAGACGCCAGCGTCGCGCCCGCCAGGCCGGTCTGGTCGATGGTGAGCAACGTGGCGTCGATCAACTGGGCGCGGCGAATTTCGCGCATTCCGAGCTTGGGCATGGTGATGGTGTGAAGATTGGACGACTCGCAACTGGCGCAGGCCGCATATTCAATCGGCGCATGGTAGGTTTTTTATATTGAACGGTCAATCAATAAAAACAGACGTCTGCGGCCATGTCGGTTACGGCCAAACCCATGTCGCGTTCCATGCAGGTGATTGCTTGCAGCGGGCGCTACGCTCGTTGAACGGCGCGTGGCACACAATCCACGCGTCTCTCACAAGACACGGAGACATTCAATGAGCAGCAATCGCGGCGTCGTATATCTCGGGCAGGGCAAGGTGGAAGTGCAGTCGATCGACTATCCGAAGATGGTCGATCCACGTGGCCGCGCGATCGGCCATGGCGTAATTCTGAAGGTCGTGAGCACGAACATTTGCGGCTCGGATCAGCATATGGTGCGCGGCCGCACGACCGCCGAGGTGGGCCTCGTGCTCGGCCACGAGATTACCGGCGAGGTGATCGAAGTGGGTCGCGACGTCGAGACGCTGAGCATCGGCGATCTGGTGTCGGTGCCGTTCAACGTGGCCTGCGGTCGCTGCCCGACCTGCAAGTCGCAGCACACGGGCGTATGCCTGAACGTCAATCCGTCGCGCGCGGGCGGCGCTTACGGCTATGTCGACATGGGTGGCTGGATTGGCGGACAGGCCGAGTACGTGCTGGTGCCGTACGCCGACTTCAACCTGCTGAAATTCCCCGATCGCGCGCAGGCCATGTCGAAGATCCGCGACCTTACCTGTCTGTCCGACATTCTGCCGACCGGTTATCACGGCGCAGTGATGGCGGGCGTGAAGCCGGGTTCGACCGTCTACATTGCAGGCGCGGGGCCGGTCGGCATGGCGGCGGCCGCGTCGGCGCGCCTCCTGGGCGCGGCCTGCACGATTGTCGGCGACATGAATGAGGAGCGTCTTGCGCATGCGCGCAAGATGGGCTTCGAGACCGTCGATCTGTCGAAAGACGCGACGCTTGGCGAACAGATCGAACAGATTCTCGGCAAGCCGGAAGTGGATTGCGCGGTGGACTGCGTAGGCTTCGAAGCACACGGGCATGGAAGCAGCGGTTCGCACGAGGAAGCGCCGGCCACGGTACTGAACTCGCTGATGGAGATCACGCGCGCAGCCGGCGCGATCGGCATTCCGGGCCTTTACGTGACCGACGATCCGGGTGCCGTCGACGCGGCCGCTCGCAAGGGTAGTCTCAGCATCCGCTTCGGGCTCGGCTGGGCCAAGTCGCACTCGTTCCATACGGGCCAGACGCCGGTGATGAAGTACAACCACAACCTCATGCAGGCGATCTTGTGGGACCGCTTGCCGATTGCCGACATCGTCAACGTGACTGTGGTGTCGCTCGACCAGGCGCCCGATGGTTACCGTCAATTCGACGGCGGCGCACCGCGCAAATTCGTTATCGATCCGCACGGCTTGCTGAAGGCGGCGTGAGCATCGCAAGAAACTAGAGGCTGCCAATAAAGAAACGCGTTGAACGGATCTCCGTTCAACGCGTTTTTGTTTGACGCTGGCGAGTACGGGCGTTTTTCAGGCCGCCATAACCGGCGCCGAAGACAGAGAAGGCGATTGCTTGCGACGCTCGCGCGTGGGCGCAGTGCCGAATGCGTCGCGATAACTTTTCGAAAAGTGGCAGGCGGACTGAAAACCGCACGCCATCGTGATGTTCATGATCGACATATCGGTTTGCAGCAGCAGTTCGCGCGCGCGCCGCAAACGCAGCGTCAGATAGTAATGCGTGGGCGTCATCCCCAGATGCTCGCGGAAAAGGCGCTGCAACTGCCTTTGCGACATGCCGGCGAGTCTCGCCAGTTCCTCGCGTGACAGCGGCTCCTCGATGTTGTTCTCCATCAGCGAGATCACTTCGAACAGCGACTTGTTGGCCGAACCGAGTCGCGCGACCAGCGGCATTTTCTGTTGCGCGCTCGTATCGCGCACATGTTCGACGATGAACTGCTCGGCGATCTGCGTCACACGGGCGGTGCCGACGCGCGGAGCGATCAGGTTCAGCATCATGTCGAGCGGCGCGACACCGCCTGTGCATGTCACACGGTCGCGATCGATCACGAACAGTTCTTTCAGAAAACGCGTGTCGGGGAATTCTTCTTTAAGCGCCGACATGTTCTCCCAATGAATCGCACAGGCGTAGCCCGCGAGCAACCCGGCACGCGCGAGCGCATAGGTGCCCGTGCACAGGCTGCCGAGTACACAACCCATGCGGGCGAAACGGCGCAATGCGGACAAATGAGCCGGCGTGGTCGCGTGTTGCACGTCGATGCCGCCGATCACGAACACGATATCCGGTTGGCCGACGCATTCGACGGGACCCGTATCGACCGACAAACCATTGCTTGCCGCCACCGGCCCGCCGTCGGGACTCACGATCGACCAGCGATATAGCGTCTGTCCCGTCAGGTAGTTCGCCATGCGCAGTACTTCGATCGCATTGGTGAACGCGATCATCGTGAAGTTCGGAACGGGCATGAAGGCGAAATGCGACAGTGACGCCGTGCGATCGGTGGACATGTGAGGAGTGATTCCTTGGAATCTATAGTGTCGCGTCGCCGTGGGGAGCGGCGACTTCTTCAATTTTGCGTACTAGCGCAACTACCATGCCATCAGGCTAAACCCTTGGTTGTCGATGCCGGTGCGCGGAACGCTCGCGAAACGGCACCACGAGTGCACACAGCAGCACCACAGCAGCACCACCGACGCTGAAAACCCGCACCTTAACCGCGCATCGCGTTTAGCTGCTGTTCAGAATTCCTTCAGCATCGAACGGTCGTTCGACCTCGGCATGGCCGCGCGAGCGACATCTCTCAGGGTACTTACCGAGGCGCCGGTCACGAGATCGGCAGGCTCGCGCGGGCGACTTGTCGAAAAAGGTCGCTCATGGCGGAAAAGGCAAAGAACGCGTCTGAATTCATAAATTGACGCGCGATGCAAGCGTCAAGAATAGACGCAATGCAAGCCGGTAGCAGCAGGGCGCAAGCGCCGCACAAGCCAAGCGTCAGCGCGGCTTCCGGGCCTTCCCGTCAACGATTCCACGGACCTTCCATGTCGAACCCGAATCCTTTCTTCGAAGAATCGCTCGCCACGCGCGATCAGGCGGTGCGCGGCGCTATTTTGAAAGAGCTCGAGCGCCAGCAGTCGCAAGTCGAACTGATCGCGTCGGAAAACATCGTGTCACGCGCGGTGCTCGAAGCACAAGGCTCGGTGCTGACCAACAAATATGCGGAAGGTTATCCGGGCAAGCGTTACTACGGCGGCTGTGAATACGTCGACGAGATCGAGACCCTTGCGCTCGAACGCATCAAGCAACTGTTCAACGCGAAGTTCGCTAATGTGCAGCCGCATTCCGGCGCGCAGGCGAACGGTGCGGTCATGCTCGCGCTGGTGAAGCCGGGCGACACGGTGCTCGGCATGTCGCTCGACGCGGGCGGGCACCTCACGCACGGCGCGAAGCCGGCCATGTCGGGCAAGTGGTTCAACGCGGTGCAGTACGGCGTCAACCGCGACACGCTGCTGATCGACTACGAGCAGATCGAGGAACTTGCGCAGCAGCATAAACCCGCGCTGCTGATCGCCGGCTTCTCGGCGTATCCGCGCGCGCTGGATTTCAAGCGGCTGCGTGCGATTGCCGACAGCGTCGGTGCGAAGCTGATGGTGGATATGGCGCACATCGCCGGCGTGATCGCGGCCGGACGTCACGCAAATCCCGTCGAGCATGCGCATGTAGTGACCTCCACCACGCACAAGACCTTGCGCGGTCCGCGCGGCGGCTTTGTGTTGACGAATGACGAAGACATCGCAAAGAAGATCAATTCTGCTGTGTTCCCCGGCTTGCAAGGTGGCCCGCTGATGCACGTGATCGCGGGCAAGGCTGTCGCGTTCGGCGAGGCGTTGCAACCCGGCTTCAAGACCTACATCGACAACGTGCTCGCCAACGCACAGGCGCTCGGCGAAGTACTGAAGGCGGGTGGCGTGGATCTCGTGACGGGCGGCACCGACAACCATCTTCTGCTGGTCGATTTGCGGCCGAAGGGCCTCAAGGGCAATCAGGTCGAGCAGGCGCTGGAGCGCGCAGGCATTACGTGCAACAAGAACGGCATTCCCTTCGACACGGAAAAGCCGACGATCACCTCGGGCGTGCGCCTCGGCACACCCGCGGGCACGACGCGCGGCTTCGGCGTGAACGAGTTCCGCGACGTGGGCCGCTTGATCGTGGAAGTGCTCGATTCGCTGCGCGATCACCCCGAAGGCCATGCGGCCACCGAACAACGCGTGCGCCGCGAAATTTTCGCGCTGTGCGAACGCTTCCCCATCTACTGAGAACACCTGGAGCACACGATGAGCAATTTGCACGAAAACAGCATCATCATCGACGGCCTGAACATTTCCAAGTTCGAGCGCTCGGTGTTCGAAGATATGCGTAAGGGCGGTGTGACCGCGGTGAACTGCACGGTGTCCGTGTGGGAAAGCTTCCAGAAGACCGTCGATAACATCGCCGAAATGAAGCAGCAGATCCGCGAGTACAGCGAGATTCTCACGCTCGTGCGCACGACCGACGACATCTTCCGCGCGAAGAAAGAGAACAAGACGGGCATCATTTTCGGCTTCCAGAACGCGCATGCATTCGAGGACAACCTCGGCTATATCGAGGCATTTAAAGACCTCGGTGTGAACGTGGTTCAGCTTTGCTACAACACGCAGAATCTGGTCGGCACCGGCTGCTATGAGCGCGACGGCGGTCTGTCCGGTTATGGCCGTGAAGTGATCCAGGAAATGAATCGCGTCGGCATCATGGTCGATCTGTCGCATGTCGGCGGAAAGACTTCATCGGAAGCGATTGCTGCGTCGAAAAAGCCGGTGTGCTACTCGCATTGCTGCCCGTCGGGACTCAAAGAGCACCCGCGCAACAAGAGCGACGAACAACTGAAAGAAATTGCGGACGCTGGCGGCTTTGTCGGCGTGACCATGTTCGCGCCTTTCCTGAAGCGCGGTCCGGACGCCACCGTCGAAGACTATATCGAGGCAATCGACTACGTGGTGAATCTGATTGGCGAAGACCAGGTCGGCATCGGCACGGACTTCACGCAAGGCTACAGCACCGAGTTCTTCGACTGGATCACACACGACAAGGGCCGTTATCGCCAGTTGACGAACTTCGGCAAGGTCGTGAATCCGGAAGGCATCCGCACGATCGGCGAGTTTCCGAACCTGACCGCCGCGATGGAGCGCGCGGGTTGGAGCGAGACGCGCATCAAAAAGATCATGGGTGAGAACTGGGTCCGCGTATTCGGTGAGGTGTGGAAGGTTTGAGCTTCACGCGCGCATAGCCCGCAGATTCGCCCCACAAAACAAGGAGTCTTCCACATGCAACCTCAACTGCCTATCGACGTCGATGCGAACACCGGCGTCTGGACCACCGACGCGCTACCGATGCTGTACGTGCCGCGCCATTTCTTCACGAACAACCATACCGCCGTTGAAGAAGCGCTGGGCATCGACACGTATGCCGAGATTCTCTACAAGGCGGGCTATAAGTCCGCGTACTTCTGGTGCGACAAGGAGGCCAAGCAGCACGGCATCGCCGGCATGGCCGTGTTCGAGCACTACCTGAAGCGGCTTTCGCAACGCGGCTGGGGCATCTTCACGATCACGGAGAGCGATCCGTCCACGTCGCATGCGCGTATCGAACTGCATCACTCGTCGTTCGTGCTCGCGCAACCGGGCAAAGTCGGCAAGCTCTGCTACATGTTCGCCGGCTGGTTCGCGGGAGCAATGGACTGGGTCAACGACACGGCGCCCGATTCACAACGCAAGGGTCCGCCTTCGCAGTCGAAAGAAGCGCGATGCGCGGCGGAAGGCCACGACCATTGCGTGTTCGAAGTGTCGCCGCTCGCGGCATAGCACTAGAAGTCATTTATTCCGAGGTCGATCGCGATGCGTTACCCGAACCTTTTCAAGCCTCTTACGCTGAACAAGCTGACTTTGCGCAACCGCATTGTCAGCACTGCGCATGCGGAGGTGTATGCGGAACCCGGTGGACTGCCCGGCGACCGTTATATCCGTTACTACGAAGAAAAGGCCAAGGGTGGTGTGGGCCTCGCCGTATGCGGCGGTTCGAGCCCGGTCTCGATCGACAGTCCGCAAGGCTGGTGGAAGTCGGTGAACCTGTCTACCGACAAGATCATCGATCCGCTCTCGCGGCTCGCGGAAGCCATGCACGCGCACGGCGCCAAGATCATGATTCAGGCCACGCACATGGGGCGCCGCTCGGCGTTTCATGGCGAGCACTGGCCGCATCTGATGTCGCCTTCGGGCGTGCGTGAGCCGGTGCATCGCGGCAACGCAAAGATCATTGAAGTGGAAGAGATTCGCCGCATTATCACCGACTTCGCGGCTGCCGCGAAACGCGTGAAGGATGCGGGCATGGACGGCGTCGAGATATCGGCGGCGCACCAGCATCTGATCGACCAGTTCTGGAGCCCACGCACCAATTTTCGTACCGACGAATGGGGCGGCTCGCTTGAAAACCGCCTGCGTTTCGGCGTCGAAGTATTGCAAGCAGTGCGTGAAGCAGTGGGCCCCGATTTCTGCGTGGGTTTGCGCATGTGCGGCGACGAGTTCCACGAAGACGGTCTCGATCACGAGCAACTGAAAGAGATCGCGCAGGCAATGAGCGAAAGCGGCCTGATCGATTATCTCGGCGTGATCGGCTCCGGCGCGGATACGCACAACACGCTCGCCAACTGCATGCCGCCGATGGCGCTGCCGCCCGAGCCTTTCGTGCATCTCGCAGCCGGCATCAAGTCGGTCGTCAAAGTCCCGGTCATGCATGCGCAAAGTATTCGCGACGCGGGCCAGGCCGAGCGTCTGCTGGCGAGCGGCATGGTCGATCTGGTCGGCATGACACGCGCGCAGATTGCCGATCCGCATATGGTCATCAAGATCCGCGATGGCCGCGAGGACGAAATCAAGCAATGCGTCGGTGCGAACTATTGCATCGACCGCCAGTACAACGGGCTCGACGTGCTGTGCGTGCAGAACGCGGCAACCTCGCGCGAAGCGACCATGCCGCATGTCATTGCGCGTACGAACGGGCCGAAGCGCAAGGTCGTCGTGGTCGGCGCGGGTCCTGCGGGACTCGAAGCGGCGCGGGTCGCGAAGTCGCGGGGCCATGACGTGGTGCTGTTCGAGAAGAACGACTATGTGGGCGGCCAGATCATGCTCGCGGCAAAAGCGCCGCAGCGTGAACAGATGGCAGGCATTGTCCGCTGGTTCGATATGGAAACAAAGCGCCTGGGTGTGGACCGCCGTCTCGGTGTTGCCGCCGACGATAAAACCATCATGGCCGAAAAACCGGACATCGTGGTGCTTGCCACGGGCGGCTCGGCGTTCACGTCGCAAGTCGCGGCATGGGGCGTCGACGAAGGCCTCGCGGTGAGTTCGTGGGACGTGCTCTCGGGCAAGGTCGAGCCGGGCAAGAATGTTCTCGTGTACGACGGCGTGAGCACGCACGCCGGCGCCGGCGTCGCCGATTTCATCTCGAGCCGCGGCTCGAACGTGGAGATCGTCACGCCCGACGTGAAAGTGGCCGACGACGTGGGCGGCACCACGTTCCCGATTTTCTATCGCCGCCTCTATGCGCAGGGCGTGGTCCATACACCGAATTACTGGCTCGACAAAGTGTACGAGGAAGACGGCAAGAAGATCGCTGTGATCCGCAACGAGTACACGGAGGAGCAGGAAGAGCGCGCGGTCGATCAGGTCGTGATCGAGAACGGCAGCACGCCGAACGACGAGTTGTACTGGAAGCTCAAGCCGGAGTCGGTCAATCGCGGGCAGGTCGACGTGCATAAGCTCTTTGCATCCGAGCCGCAGCCGTCGCTGTCCGAAGAGCTCGGTAATGGCCGCTTCCTGCTGTTTCGCGTCGGCGACTGCATCTCCATGCACAACATTCACGGCGCGATTTACGACGCGCTGCGCCTTTGCAAGGACTTCTGACAATGAGCCCCGTGTCTGTCATCACCGTGCTGTTGTGGTTGTCGATGGCGGGTCTGGCTTTCGCGCTCGCGAAGCGCGCCGCGTATTGGCGCGTGGGTCGCGCCACGGCGGCGGGCGCGTACGGCTGGGCGAATCTGCTGTCGATTCCGAAACGCTACTTCGTCGATCTGCATCATGTGGTCGCGCGCGACCCGTACATTGCGAAAACGCACGTGGCGACTGCCGGCGGGGCGATCCTCGCGATGGCGCTCGTGTTCGTCAACTACGGTCTCGCGATCTATTCGCCGTGGCTCGACAAGCTGATCTTTCTTGCCGCGCTCGTGATGCTGGTCGGCGCGGTTTTCGTGTGGCGTCGCCGGCATGGTGCGAAAGCGGTACCCGCGCGGCTTTCGCGCGGCCCGTGGGATCATCTGCCGCTGTTGCTCGGGTCGTTCGCGCTCGGTCTCCTGTTGTTCATCGCATTGCCGGCCGGGGCGATGTCGGGCGCGCTCGCGATCATCGTCGCGCTGCTGATCGCAGTGGGCGCGTTCACGATGACATTCGGCGCCGCTCGTGGCGGTCCGATGAAACATGCGCTCGCGGGTCTGCTGCATCTCGCGTTTCATCCGCGTCAGGAGCGCTTTGCCGAGCGTAACGATCGCGACATCGTGCCGCCGACCGCATTGAAGGCGCCGTTGCTCGACGCGAAAGAATACGGCGTGGGCAAGCCCGTGGAGTTTCGCTGGAACCAGTTGCTCAGTTTCGACGCCTGCGTGCAGTGCGGCAAATGCGAGGCAGCGTGTCCCGCATTCGCCGCGGGTCAACCGCTCAATCCGAAGAAGCTCATTCAGGATCTGGTGACGGGCATGGTGGGCGGCACGGACGCCGAATACGCAGGCTCCCCAACGCCCGGCATTCCTGTCGGCAAGCATGGCGGTGCGCCTGGCAAGCCGCTGATTTCCAGCCTGATCGAGGCAGAAACGCTGTGGTCATGCACGACCTGCCGCGCTTGCGTGCAGGAGTGCCCGATGCTGATCGAGCACGTCGACGCCATTGTCGATATGCGCCGTAATCAGACGCTCGTGGAAGGCACGGTGCCGGGCAAGGGGCCGATCACGCTCTCGAATCTGCGCGAAACAGGCAGTTCGAACGGTTACGACATCGGCGCACGTTATGACTGGGCGGTCGATCTGCAAGTGCAGGTCGCGCAGCCTGGGCGCCGCGTGGATGTGCTGCTGATTGCGGGCGAAGGTGCGTTCGACATGCGCTATCAGCGCACGCTGCGCGCGCTCGTCAAGGTGCTGAACCGCGCGGGTGTCGATTATGCGGTGCTCGGCGGCGTCGAAACCGATACAGGCGACACGGCCCGGCGTCTCGGCGACGAAGCCACGTTCCAGCAACTCGCAAAGAAGTTGATCGGCACGCTCTCGCAGTACTCGTTCGGCAAGATCGTCACTTCCGATCCCCACGTGTTGCACAGCTTGCGCAACGAGTATCGCGCGTTGGGCGGCTTCTATGAAGTACAGCATCACACGGCGCTGATCGATGAACTGGTTGCGAGCGGCAAGCTGTCGCCGCGCGCGCTCGCCGCCTACGCGGACAGCAAGATCACGTATCACGATCCGTGCTACCTGGGCCGCTACAACGGCGAGACCGAAGCGCCGCGCCGCGTGCTGAAGAGCATTGGCATCAAGGTTGTCGAAATGGAGCGCCACGGCATGCGTGGACGTTGCTGCGGTGGCGGCGGCGGTGCTCCGTTGACCGACATTCCGGGCAAGCGGCGCATTCCGGACATTCGTATCGACGACGCGCGCGGCATCGGCGCCGAGATTGTCGCGGTGGGCTGCCCGAATTGCACCGCGATGCTCGAAGGCGTGGTTGGGCCCCGTCCTGAAGTGCTGGACGTCGCCGAACTGGTTGCAGCAGCGCTGGAGTAACGCGATGAACACAATCAAACGAATCGATCCGCGCCGCCCGTTCACGATTACTGTTGACGGACTCAGACGCATCACGCTGGGCGTGACCGGTGTGGCGGGTGCAATGGATTTCGCCGCATCCGGCGCCTCGCATCGGGAACAACCGAAGCCGCGCCGCACGAGCGCCACGCCGCAGCATGTGATGCTGGTGGCGGCGCACGCGGACCGTGGCGCACTCGACGATCACGCGCGCCAGACGCTGGCCGCCGCCGCATTGATCGCCGATGCCACCACCGAGGTCGTGCTGCTGGTATTCGGCGAATTTACGGGCGACGCCGGCGCATTGGGCGCTGACAAGCTGATCGAGTTGTCTTCGTTCGATCCTCGCCATTTCGCACCGGACGACGAATTGAACGCGCTCGCCGCGTGCGTCGCGGCATATGCGCCAGTGCATCTGTTCCTGCCCGACAACGCGATCGGCGACGGCGATCTTGGCCGCCGGTATGCGGCGGCGGCAAATGCGAGCGTCGCGACACACGTCGTTGAAATCGACGCGTCTCACGTGGCCGCGTATGCGCATGCGAACACCGCGTTCGCTTCGTGTGCGCTGCCAGAAGTGGTATTGCTTGCGCCCAATGCGGTCGATCCCAAGCTGCCGTTCGTCGGCGCAGGAGAGCGAGTCGCATGGCGTTTCGATGGCGAACCGACTGCCACCAGAGGCATCGTGCGCGACCTCGGTATCGAGGAGATGGACGCCGCGCAGCTCGCGCTCGAAGAAGCGGACTTCATCGTCTCCGCAGGCAACGGTGTCAGCGATGTGCCTGCGTTCGAGCGTCTCGCGGCCACGCTCGGCGCGGCGATCGGTGCAAGCCGTGTCGCAGTGGACGACGGCAAATTCACACGCGACAAGCAGATCGGCGCGACCGGCAAGACCGTTGAAGCGAGCGTGTATATCGCATTTGGCATATCCGGCGCCGTGCAGCATTTGCAGGGCATCAAAGATTGCCGGCATGTGATCGCGGTGAACCTGGATGCGAGCGCGCCCATCGCCAAGCGTGCGAACCTGACCGTCATTGCCGATGCGCAGGAAACCATCGCGGCACTCAATGACGCGGCTGCCGCAGCGCGCACTGCACGCGGCACAGGTGCTGCATTACTGAACTCGAAGGCTGTAGCGGAAGGAGCGCTCGCATGAAAATCGCCGTTCTCGTTTCCGTGGGCCGACATCCGGTGAGCGGCGTTGCGCGCTACAGCCGTAACGACGCGGCCGCACTGACGCTCGCCTTGACGCTCGCAAAGCAGCATGCTGCGACACTCGACGTGCTGCACGCCGGCGACCCTGCGAATCCCGCGCTCCAGGAATATCTTGCTCTAGGCGCGCGCTCCGTCGAAGTGCTTGCCGTTTCCAACGCAGACGGGTCGCAAGCCGATGGCGCAGCGCTGCTTGCCGCGCGTCTGCCCGGCTACGATCTCGTGCTGACCGGCACGCGAGCCGAAGGCGCTTTCGACAGCGGCATGCTGCCGTATCGGGTGGCGAATGCGTTGGGCATTCCGCTCGTCGGCGCGGCTGTCGATGTCGTCGTGAAGGACGGGTGCGCACAAGTTCGGCAATTCATGCCCAAGGGTTTGCGTCGCCGTGTCGAGGTGCAATTGCCCGCACTGATCGCCGTGCATCCGATGGCAAACGCAACGCCGACCTATGCCTATGCACGGCAGCGCGAAGGGTCCATTCACCCGGTCGCCTGTGCGGCACCCGCTCAGGCAACGGAGCTCGCCTGGACTATTCGCCCCGCGAGCAGCAAGCCGGTGCGTCTCGCCGCAGCCGAGAAGCGCTCGGGCCACGCCCGGATGCTCTCGGCAACCACGACGGAAAGCCGCGGCGGCAGCGTCGTAATTGAAGGGAGTTCCGTCGAAAAAGCACAAGTGATTCTGGCGTATTTGCGCGAGCATCAACTCGTGGATTACTGATTTCCGGTTCAGGCGAGCATGCGGCCAGGAGGGCCTGGCGCGGCGCCAGACGTGACACGCAACGGAGCACACAATGAAAGTTTCCGCAGACGTTCGCGCAATGATCGAACGCCGCAAGAAGAATTACACGCTGGAAGCGCCGTTCTATACGAGCGAGGACATCTTCGCGCTCGACATGGACGTGATCTTCCGCAAGCACTGGATTCAGGTCGCGGTTGAGCCGGACGTGCCCGAGCCGGGCGATTACATCACGGTGGAAATCGGACACGATTCCATTCTGATCGTACGCGACGACGACATGCAGGTACGGGCGTTTCATAACGTCTGCCGCCATCGCGGCGCACGCTTGTGCAATACCGACAAGGGTTCGCTCGGCAATATCGTGTGCCCGTATCACAGCTGGACGTATAACCTGAACGGCGATCTGATGTTCGCCGAGCATATGGGCGACCAGTTCGACCGCTGCAAACACAGCTTGAAGAAAGTCCACGTCGAGAACCTCGCCGGACTCATCTTTATCTGTCTGGCCGACAATCCGCCCGCTGACTTTTCCGTCATGCGCGCGGCAATGGAGCCGTACCTGGCGCCGCATCAACTGGCCGGCTGCAAGATCGCAGCGTCGATCGACATCATCGAGGAAGGCAACTGGAAGCTGACGATGGAGAACAATCGCGAGTGCTATCACTGCGTCGCGAACCATCCTGAGCTGACCATTTCGCTTTACGAATACGGTTTCGGCTATCAACGTACACCGGCTAACGAAGAAGGTATGGCCGCTTTCGAAGAGACAGTTGCGCGCCGTACCGCGCAATGGGAAGCAATGAAGCTGCCGTCGGCGGAAATCGACCGGCTCGCGGATCTCGTTACCGGTTTTCGCACGCAACGTCTGCCGCTCGATCGGGACGGCGAATCGCAGACGCTGGACGCGAAAGTGGCGTCGAAGAAATTGCTCGGCGGCTTCGAGCAGGCCGATCTTGGCGGTTTGTCGTTCTGGACGCAGCCCAATTCGTGGCATCACTTCATGAGCGATCATATTGTGAGCTTCTCGGTGATTCCGCTTTCGGCCGGCAAGACGCTCGTGCGCACGAAATGGCTCGTGCACAAGGATGCGCGCGAAGGCATCGACTACGACGTCAACAACCTGACGGCCGTATGGCGCGCGACCAATGATCAGGACCGCGCGCTCGTTGAATACTCGCAACGCGGCGCAACGAGCAGCGCCTACGAGCCGGGTCCGTATTCGCCGTTCACAGAGGGTCTCGTGGAGAAGTTCTGCGAGTGGTACATCGGCCGCATCGCAGACTACAGCAACGCGCCGCAGGCGCACGATGCGGAGCCGTCCGCATTCGGCGAGAAAGTCGTGTCCTTCAAGCGCTGAGCGCACGATCGCAACCAGGAGCGGGAGAAAACAATGATGCGCGATCAGGCGACGTTTCAGCTCGGCACCGAGCCGGCATCGCAATACGCAACAAGCCGTGTTACGCAGCCGCGCTTCTGGGACACGCTGCCCGCGCGGTGGAACAGCGATGTGGACGAAACACTGGTGTGCTGCCATATGCGCCAGGAAACGCATGACGTGAAGAGTTTTTTCTTCCGTGCGCCGGGCGAACGGACCTTCGTGTTCGAGCCGGGACAGTTCATCACGCTCGAACTGGATATCGACGGTGAATCGATCAACCGTTGCTATACGATTTCCTCGCCGCCTACGCGTCCGCACACCATCTCCATTACGGTGAAACGTGTGCCGGGCGGCAAAGTATCGAACTGGCTGCACGACAATCTGCAGGTGGGCGGCGAAGTTCGCGTGCTGGGGCCGGCGGGCGAATTCACGTGCGCCCGCCACCCTGCGCGCAAGCTGCTGTTTCTGTCGGCCGGTTCAGGCATTACGCCGCTGATGTCGATGAGTCGCGCGCATCACGAACTGGGCGAGGACAGCGACATTGTCTTCGTGCACAGCGCCCGCACGCCAGACGACATTATCTTCGCGCGTGAACTCGATCTGATCGCGTCAAATCACGCGCGTTTTCGTACCGCATTTGTTTGCGAGCGGGTTGGCGCGCGCACGAACTGGCCAGGTGTCACGGGTTTTCTGACGTTGCCCTTACTCAAGCTGATCGCACCGGACTTTCTCGAGCGCGAGATTTTCACTTGCGGGCCCGCGCCGTACATGCAGGCAGTACGCAACCTGCTGGACGAGGGCGGTTTCGACCGTGGCCATTATCATGAGGAAAGCTTTTCGTTCGATACGGTCAGCGAGGTCGCCGCACAATTGGCTACCGTGCATGTCGCCGACGTGTTGCAAAACGCGGCCGAGCCGGCAACAGCCGAGAGTTTTGTAGAAGCCCGGGAACAGGCACCGGCTTTCGAGCCGGCTGCCGCACCCGGCGTGGCCGAAGTGCAGACACGCTACAAAGTCAGCTTCACGAAAAGCAATCGTGAGATCGAGTGCGACAGCGGCCAGCATGTGCTGGATGCTGCGAAGAAAGCGGGTGTGCGCCTGCCGGCATCGTGCACGCAGGGCATGTGCGGAACCTGCAAGGTGAAGCTGGTATCGGGCGAGGTGGCGATGAAACACGCGGGCGGCATTCGTCAGCGGGAAATCGACCAAGGCATGGTGCTGCTCTGCTGCAGCAAGCCGCTCACCGATCTCGTCGTAGAGAAGTGACTGGCGCCAACGGTCAGGAACAAACTGCCGTGAGTCGCGGCAGCAAGCAGAAGAGCCAGGTCGCGTGCGGACAACTATGTGTCGCAAAACAACGTTACCGGGCAATTCTGGCTGGCGATTCTAAATGCTCAATGGGTTGTTTTTAGACGGCAAACGGGAGAACGGCGATGAGACTGATCAAAAAGATACTGGTGTTGAGCACTCTGAGTGCAGCGCTGGCGGCAACCAGCGTAAGCGCCCCGGCGGATACGAAGCCGACCATCAAGATCGGCTACGTGGAAGGCTGGGACGATAGCGTCGCGACATCGAACGTCGCCGCCCGCGTGATCGAAAAGCGCCTGGGCTATCAGGTGCAACTCGTACCGGTTGCAGCGGGTGTGATGTGGCAGGGTGTGGCGCGGGGCGACCTCGACGCGACGCTGTCCGCATGGCTGCCGGTCACGCACGGCGCGTACTGGAACAATTTCAAGGACAAAGTGGTCGATCTCGGTCCGAATTTCAACGACGCGAAAATCGGTCTTATCGTGCCCGACAATCTCGACGTGAAAACGGTCGGCGACCTGGAAGCGAAAAAGGCGGAGTTCGGCTCGCGCATTGTCGGTATCGACGCAGGTGCGGGCGTGATGCAGAAAACCAGCGAGGCAATCAAGGCTTACGGACTCGACTACAAGCTGATGCCGAGTTCGGGCAGCGCAATGACTGCGGAACTCGCGCGGTCGGAAGCGGCGAGCAAGCCGATCATCGTAACCGGCTGGAAGCCGCACTGGATGTTCGCAAAGTACAAGCTCAAGTTCCTTGAAGATCCGAAGAAAGTGTTCGGTGAGGCGGAGCACGTGGACAGCGTCGTCAATCCGGAACTGGAAAAGAAGGCGCCGCCCGTCGTCGCGTTCCTGAAGAAGTTCCAGTGGAAGCCGGGTGAGATCGACAGCGTGATGCTCGCCACGCAGAACGGCGAGAAGCCGACCGCCGCTGCCGACGCGTGGATTAGCGCACACGGCGATCGTGTAGATAGCTGGGTTAAGTAGACAGAGCTTTAGCTGTCCTCGCATCGAAGACAAAAAACGCCGCTTATCAAAGCGGCGTTTTTCTTTTGTGCTTGCAGCACTATTGCAGCACGACAGTTCTATCTCCGTTGATAAACACCCGCCGCTCGATAAACGCCTTGACCGCGCGAGCGAGCGTGATGCACTCGACGTCGCGTCCGGTGGCGAGCAGGCGCTCCGGACTGTACGAATGATCGACTCGCTCGACAACCTGCTCGATGATCGGACCTTCGTCGAGATCGTCGGTCACGAAGTGCGCAGTCGCGCCGATCAGTTTGACGCCACGCGCATGGGCCTGGTGATAGGGTTTCGCACCCTTGAAACCGGGCAGAAACGAATGGTGAATGTTGATCGCGCGTGCAGCGAGTGCACGGCTCGTCTCGCCCGAAAGAATCTGCATGTAACGCGCGAGAATCATCAATTCGGCGCCGGAGGTCTCGAATAGATCGAGCAAGCGCGCTTCCTGCTGCGGTTTTGTATCGGCGGTGATGGGCAGATGGTGAAACGGCAACCCGTGTTGTTGGGCGAGCGGTTCGAGATCGCGGTGATTCGAGCCAATGCCGACAATGTCCATCTTGAGCTCGCCCATTCGCCACCGAAATAGCAGGTCTGCGAGACAGTGCTCGAGCTTCGACACCATGATGAGTACTTTGGGACGCGTGCTGACGTCGTGCATTGCCCAGGTCATACGAAAGCGCTCGGCAATCGGCTCAAGCTCGCGTTTGAGCGCCGCGATATTTCGCGTCTCGTTCGCATCCACGCCGTGAAAAACGCAGCGCACGAAAAACCGCTCACTGAGGTCGTCGTCGAAAACGGTGAGTTCGTCGATATAACAATGATGCCGGTCGAGAAAGCCGACAACGGCGGCAACCTGGCCCGCGGCGCTCGGACACGCGACGGTGAGAACCAGTTGATCAGGACGGGAATCGGCGGACATGCGCTCTCCACATAAACGAAGGGGGATGCCGCGGGGCGCGGCATGCATCGTCGCAGTAGAGCAAATTCACACGCGGCGCGGATAGAAGCGAATCGCCGTGGCAATGGAACCGGAACGCCAGATAGCTATTCCGCGTCGAGCCCGCATTCGCCGAGCAGCCATTGGCGGAAAGCTTCGACTGCGGGCGTTGCCGCGCGCTGCGTGACCAGCATGTAGCCGCGCTCGGTGACCACCGGGGTGTCGAACAGCTCGACGAGTTGGCCGGTGGCGAGCAGTTCGTGGATGAGCGGCGCCCAGCCGAGTGCCACGCCTTGGCCCATGATCGCCGCATGGGCGACGAGGGTGAAGCTGTTGAACGTGATGCCGCGATGCGCAGCGGGAGCGACGAGGCCGTGCGCCGCGAACCAGTCGGCCCACGACACCCAGCGCGCGGGCTGCGTCGGTTCAAGGTGTAGAAGCGGCAGCGCGAGCAGCTCGGACGGCGACATCAGCGGTGGATGTGCTGCGAGAAACGCCGGGCTGCACACTGGCGTCACACGCTCCGGAAAAAGCTTGATCACGCTGCGCGCGTTCCAGTCCGCATGTTCGTCGCCAAACGCAATCGCCACGTCCGCGTGATCGTGCGACGGATCGAACACACTCTGCGACGTGATGATCTTCACGTCGACATCAGGCATCAGCGCCTTGAATTGCGAAAGCCGCGGCATCAGCCAGTAGGTGGCGAAACCAAAGTCGGTGGATAGGGTGAGCGTTTGCGGCGTGCGACGCGCGCGGATTTCGGCAGTGGCATGACGGATGGTGTCGAGCGCAAGACGCACCGCATCGAAAAGCCGCTCGCCGTCTTCGGTAAGCCGGACACCGCGATGACCGCGTTCGAAAAGGGGGGCACCCAGCGTCTCTTCGAGCTGCACGATGCGCTGGCTTACTGCCGGCTGCGTAGAACCTAACTCTCGCGCGGCCGCGGTGAAACTCGCGAGACGCGCGGCGGATTCGAACATTGTCAATGCCTGCATTGGCGGCAAGCGGTCCTGCCTCGACATAACGCCCCCTTATAGGCACATAACGAATTGCCGTCTTCACAGCGCCGAATTGACCGGCAATAGTGGTGCAGATGCCGCACGCGGACCGCCACCAGCGCTTCGAGTTGTGTCTGCGGTCGCACCGGCATAGGTAGTTGCACTGACATCCATGATTCTATTCAAGGCGCGCTCCATGCTTGACAGCAAAAAGAATATTCTCATTCTGATGGCCGACCAGATGACTCCATTTGCGCTCGCCGCTTATGGACACCCGCTAACCAGAACACCCAACCTCGACCGCCTTGCAAAGCAGGGTGTGGTATTCGATTCTGCATATTGCGCAAGCCCGCTGTGTGCGCCGTCGCGCTTTTCTTTTCTGTCCGGCAAATTGCCGTCTGCAATCGGCGCGTACGACAATGCCGCGGAATTTCCGTCGCAAACACTGACATTCGCGCATTACCTTCGCGCTGAAGGATATCGCACGATTCTCTCGGGAAAAATGCATTTCTGCGGCGCGGATCAGTTGCACGGTTTCGAAGAGCGCCTCACCACGGACATTTATCCGGCCGACTTCGGCTGGACGCCCAACTGGGACGATTTCGAGGCGCGCCCAACGTGGTATCACAACATGAGTTCCGTTATCGACGCCGGGCCGTGCGTGCGCACGAACCAGCTCGATTTCGACGATGAAGTCACGTTCACGACGCGCCAGAAGCTCTTCGACATCGCCCGTGAGCGGCACGCGGGAAAAGACGCGAGGCCGTTCTGCATGGTCGCCTCGCTGACACATCCTCATGATCCTTACGCGATTCCGGAAAAGTACTGGAACATGTATCGGGACGACGATATCGACATGCCCGCGCATCGCGACTCGTTCGACGATGCCGATCCTCACTCCAGGCGCTTGCGTCACGTTTGCGAAACCGACCGCACGCCGCCGACTGACCAGCAGATCCGCAACGCACGCCGCGCCTACTACGGCGCGATTTCCTATGTCGACGACCAGTTCGGTGCGATTCTCGAAGCGCTCGACCAGGCCGGGCTGGCACAGGACACGATTATTGTCGTCACTTCCGATCATGGCGAGATGCTCGGCGAGCGTGGCCTCTGGTACAAGATGACCTTTTTTGAAGGTGGCTGCCGCGTGCCGCTGATCGTGCACGCACCGCAGCAATTCGACGCGCATCGCGTGAAGGCTTCCGTGTCGCATCTCGATCTGCTGCCGACACTGGTCGAACTGGCGCGCGGCGAACAACCGGCGGCATGGCCCGATTCGCTCGACGGGCACAGTCTTGTGCCGCATCTTCGAGGAGAGCATGGCGGTCATGATGAAGCAGTAGGCGAGTACCTTGCGGAAGGCGCTATTGCGCCGATTGTGATGCTGCGGCGCGGGCGCTTCAAGTTCATACACTCGCCTGCCGACCCCGACCAGCTGTACGACGTCGAAGCCGATCCGCTTGAACGAGTGAACCTCGCGTCGAAAGCCGAGTACTCCGCCCAGATAGAGGAATTGCGCGACGAGATTGCCGCGCGCTGGGATCTTGCCGCGCTGCACGATGAAGTGCTGCAAAGTCAGCGCCGTCGCCGCTTTCATTTCGCCGCCACCACGCAAGGCACAGTTGCTTCATGGGACTGGCAACCTCGGGTCGATGCCAGTCAGCGTTACATGCGCAATCACATCGATCTGGACACGCTCGAAGCAATGGCGCGCTTCCCGGCGGTCGCGCGCTGACGGTCGCTACATGCTTACTTCTCACTCAATCACTCACAGGAAAGTCGCGATGATGAACAAGCTATTCAAACAGGCGATGTCTAGCGTTGTGCTGCTATGCGCGGCAGCCAGTTTCGCGTCGGCCGCAGAGCCGCAATCGTGCATGCAGGTGAACATGGCGGGGCCTGGATGGACCGATATCGACGCCACCAATGCGATGACGGGCATCGTGCTGAAGGCGCTCGGGTATAAACAGAAGGTGGCTAACCTTTCTGTGCCGATCACGTATCAGGGCCTGAAAAAAGGGCAAATCGACGTGTTTCTCGGCAACTGGATGCCCGCGCAAGCACCGGTCGTCAAACCCTTTGAAGAAGAAAAATCGATCGTGGTCGTTCATCCGAATCTGAGCAATGCGAAGTTCACGCTCGCAGTGCCCGACTACGTGGCGGCGGCGGGCGTTCACTCGTTTGCAGACCTTGCCAAAAATGCCGACAAGTTCGATAGCAGGATCTACGGCATCGAACCGGGCGCGCCGGCCAATCAGAACATCAAGAAGATGGTCGATGACAAAGCGTTTGGTCTCGACAACTGGAAGCTCGTCGAATCGAGCGAGACCGGCATGCTTACTCAAGTCGATCGTGCAGTGCGCGAGAAGAAGTGGATCGTGTTCCTTGCGTGGGAGCCGCATGTGATGAACACGAAGTTCAAGCTGACTTATCTCGACGGAGGCGATAAGTACTTCGGCCCGAACTACGGCGGCGCCACGGTCAACACCGTTGCGCGCAGCGGCTATGCGCAACAATGCCCTAACGTGGATCGTCTTTTCAAGCAGCTGACATTCAACGTCGACATTGAGAACGGAGTAATCACCGAAGTACTCGAAAAGAAGACCAGTGTCGACGTAGCCGCAACCGAAGCGCTCAAGCGGCACCCCGAACTGCTCAAGTCGTGGCTCGATGGCGTCAATACCGCAAGCGGTGCGAATGGCCTGCAAGCCGTTCAGACGGCTCTTGGCGTGAAGTAGAAAAGGCAATGCCAGTTGTTCGCTCGTAAGGTCGCAAGGCGACAGATTCATGTCGCATCCAATCGACTCGCCGTAAATCTGGAACCGTATTCTTGACGCGTCGATGCGGGCTTGGCGGAATTTTCATGCTGAACAAATAACAGCCAGGCCATATCGATCGGTCTCAGCCGGTTTCGAACTGCCCGTCATGCGAGAAGCGCCGCGCGCCTGCTATTGGCCGCGGCAGGGATCGCTTTATCCAACGAATTGCGCAGGCAAAGAGCAGGGGAGAATTCAATGAAGAAGAGAAATGCCTTCAGTCTTTCGGGACTCGCTATTGCAGCAAGCGCCGTGTGCGCGCCAACGGTTGTCCACGCGCAAAGCAGTGTCACGCTGTATGGCGTTCTGGACGCCGGCATCACGTACGTGAGCAACGCCGGTGGCTCCCACCAGGTCAAGTTCGACGACGGCATTTCGTACGGTAACCGTATCGGCTTCAAAGGCGTCGAAGATCTCGGCGGCGGCTTGCAGGCCATCTTCGTGCTTGAGTCGGGATTCCACCTGGGCAATGGACAGCTCGGATTCGGCGGTGCCGAGTTTGGCCGCCAGGCATATGTCGGCCTGAAGAACAGTTGGGGCACGCTGTCGTTCGGTAACCAGCTCGACATGACGGAAGAATTCGCCTACCTGTACAACATATCGGCATGGGCGAGCGGTTATGCGATTCACCAGGGCGACTTCGACCGGATGAACGGCGACCGGCTGCCGAATTCGATCAAGTATCTCTCCAACGACATCTCCGGTTTTTCTTTTGGCGGCATGTACTCGTTCGGCAATACGGCGGGCGACTTCCACCAGAAAAGCGCATGGAGCGTGGGCGCACGCTATGAACACGGCGCGTTCAACATGGGCGCCGCCTATACGCAGTTGAACAATCCGTTCGGTATCTACGCGTTCGATCCGTATGCGATGATCGGCACGCATACTTTCCTCGGCCAGCCCACCGTCTCGGTCGATCCTGCAACCGGCGCGGTAACAGATCTGTACAGTGCCTCCGCATTCCCCGTCGACAAGCAAGGTGCCTTTGCAGTCGGCGCCGCATACACGATCGGCAACGTGATGGTGAGCGGCAACTTCACCTACACCACGATCAAGGGGCTCGGACAAACGTCGCATATGCAGGTGTACGAGGGCGGCGCTTCGTACACATTCACACCGGCGTTGATGCTATACGGCGGTTATCAACACACGCGATTTGAAGGAAACCACTGGAATCAAGGCTCGCTCGGGCTTCACTATCTGCTGTCCAAACGCACGGACGTTTATATCTCCGGTGATTATCTGCGCGCTTCCGATGGCGTGAACGCGGTGATCGGCTATAGCTTCACGCCGTCGAGCACGAGCACGCAGGCCGATGTGCGTATCGGCATGCGCCATTCGTTCTGAAGCACCGGCGGCGGGTTTCCGGCAGCGGGAATCCGCCGTGGCTATTTGTCTGCTATTTCAGCAATTGTCTGCTTTATCGGTATTTGTCGCTTCTTCTTTATATCCGCTCTACAATCCCGTCCCTCGCATGAGTCGCAGTCAGTCTGGCCTGCCGTAGCGGCATGTACGGACGTCGCACTCCATGTCTTCTTTTCCGAATTGCAATGAGCGGTGCCGCCGTGATCTGCGCATCGTGATGCACTGTATCAACACCTGGGCGGGACCGAGGATGCCGAATGCCGATAAAGCTCTCCTTTGAAGCGCTTGAAGTACTGGATGTAATAGACCGAACAGAGACGTTTGCCGAAGCAGCCGAGTTGCTGCACAGAGTACCGTCGGCACTGACCTATCTCGTGCAGAAGATCGAAAGCGATCTGGGCGTCGAACTGTTCGATCGCAGCGGAAGACGCGCGAGACTCACGCAAGCCGGCCGGGTACTCGTGGAAGAAGGGCGTCAGTTGCTCAAAGCGGCGCGACAGCTTGAAATGAAAGCGCAAGGCATCCAGCGAGGTTGGGAGTCGGAACTTTGCATCTGTCTGGATGAAATCCTGCCGTTCGAATCGTTGTGGCCGTATGTTCGCAGCTTCTACGAAATGGAAACGATCACGCGGTTGCGCCTGTCCACCGAAGTGCTTGGCGGCGTATGGGATGCGCTGATTACAGGGCGTGCGGATCTCGCCGTGGGCGCAGTCGGTGAGCCGCCTCACGCGGCGAATATCGCGGCGCGGCCAATTGGAGCGTTGCGGCATCTATTCGTGATGGCGCCGGATCATCCGCTTGCCGCGATAACCGAGCCGTTGGACCGCGGCACGATTGCCGCATATCGCGGCGCTGTCATAAGCGACACATCGCGCGAGTTGCAGCCTCAATCGGTGGCGACGTACGACGGCCAACCCGTCATCGTAGTGCCCACGCTGGCGGCCAAGGTCGGCGCGCTGTGCGAAGGAATCGCCGTGGGCATGCTGCCTGAGCGCGTGGCCGACGGCCTCATACGTGAAGGGAAGCTCGTCGGGAGACGGATTGCCGGCGTGCGTGAGCACACGCAGTGCTATCTCGCGTGGCGCGAAGATAAAGGCGGACATGCGCTGGATTGGTGGATCGAACAACTGGATAAGGAAGATCTGGTCGACAGGCTGTTCGGTGCATGCATATAGTTGCGAACGTCAGTTCAACAACGCCGCCTGCAGATTAAATTCTTGTTGACGGATCTTTTGACGGTGACCGATAGTCACTGCCGGAAGATCTGTTAATCCCAGGCTCGTGCGTGAAAGACACAACCCGCTCTCCCTCGTCCCGCGCTGATCACGTGTATTTCAGCGTGCGAGACGATATCTTCGACATGCGCCTGCTTCCGGGCGACCGTATGACTGAAGGCAGCATCGCCGACCGCTTCGGCGTTTCGCGCACACCTGCGCGAGAGGCGCTGCAACGTCTTCAAAGCGACGGTCTGATGCGCGGCTATGTGCGCGGCGGCTGGGAAGTCGTGCCGATCGACTTCAAGCGCTTCGAAGATCTGTATGAAATGCGCAAGCTGATCGAGACGTTTTCTGTCACCAGGCTCTTTGGCGCTGACGGAACTCTATCCGCCACTGCTTTGCAGATGCTTGAGCGGCTCGACCGCATCTGGAACGTCCCTCGCGCACAACGCGTTCGCGACGGCCGGGAGATGGTGGCGCTCGACGAGGCGTTCCACGAGGCGCTTGTGCTCGCCGCGGGCAATGAAGAATTGAGCGCCGCCATGCAGCGCGTGACCGACCGCATCCGCGTGGTGCGGCGGCTCGACCTCGTATACGGCGATTGCATCGACGACACTTACAACGAACACATTGCGATTCTCGCCGCCATCCGCGATCTTGCGGCTGACCGGGCAGTCGAGTTATTGGGGCGGCACATAGAAGGAAGCAGGGCGGAAGTGCGCACACTGACCACCGAGCGCCTGCAGCGCGCCCGCACCGCCTCGGAGCCTCACAGCGCGCCTTATGCACCACCGAGGTTGCGAGGCACCATCTAGCAACACGCTTTCCGGCGCGGCAATTTGTTAAGCGCCTTCTGCAATCGGCCTTTGCGCGGAATGCGGACGTTGGCATGGTATTCGCATATGCACCGGGTATGTATACAAGCAAAAGCCCCGTGCACCCGATGCCTTCCGAATTCCTGAACCCGGCCCGCGGAACCCGCGGCATGGCGGTCGCGCCTCATGCGCTTGCCGCGCAGAGCGCGCTCGCCATCTTGCGCGAAGGCGGCAACGCCGTCGAAGCGATGATCTCGGCCGCGGCGACGATCGCCGTCGTCTATCCGCATATGAACAGCATTGGCGGCGACGGGTTCTGGCTTATCTCGCGTCCCGGCGCCGAGCCTGTCGGTATTGAAGCCTGCGGTGCGGCGGCATTGGCGGCGAGTGTCGACGAGTACCGCTCGCGTGGACTCTCGGTCATACCGACGCGCGGCCCGCTCGCAGCCAACACGGTGGCCGGCACGGTGTCCGGCTGGCAGCGCGCGCATCGCTGGTCGGCTGAAACGCTGGGCGGCAGGCTGCCGGTCGAACGCCTGCTCGAAGACGCAATCCATTACGCGAAGCACGGCGTGCCGGTCACGCGCAGCCAGTCGCAATGTGTCGAAAGCCGCCTCGCCGAACTGCGCTCGATCCCGGGTTTCACAGAGACATTCCTCTGCGACGGTCGCGTGCCTGCCACGGGCGAGCGCTTCGTCGCACCTCGTCTTGCCGCCACTCTCGAACGTCTGGCCCATGCAGGCTTCGACGACTTCTATCGCGGCGACCTTGCACGCAGCATCGCGAGTGATCTTCAGTCGGCTGGCTCGCTACTGACTCTCGCAGATCTGCAACGACACGAGGCGCGCATGCGAACGCCGCTCGCTCTCGATCATTCGCTGGGCACGATCTACAACATGCCGCCGCCGACACAAGGGCTCGTGTCGTTGCTGATTCTGGGCATTCTCGATCGCGTGTTGACGAAAGAGATGGACCCGCTGGGTCCCGAGTTCGTGCACGCCTGCGTCGAAGCAACCAAGCTCGCGTTCGCGGTGCGCGATGCAGAGATCACCGATCCGGATCACATGCGCGTCGATCCACGCGAACTGCTAAAGCCTGCCGCGCTCGACGCAATGGCTGCGCAAGTGTCGTCGACTCGAGCCGCGCCGTGGGGCGCCGGTCGCGGGCCGGGCGACACGGTGTGGCTTGGCGTGACCGACAGCGACGGCGTGGCGGTGAGCTTCATCCAGAGCATTTATCACGAGTTCGGCAGCGGCGTGGTGCTGGCCGGGACGGGCATCAACTGGCAGAACCGCGGATGCAGCTTCTCGCTCGACGAGCGCTCCCGCAATCCGCTAATGCCGCTGCGCCGGCCTTTTCACACGCTGAACCCGGCGCTCGCACGTTTTGCGGATGGCCGCACGATGGTCTACGGCAACATGGGCGGCGACGGGCAGCCGCAGTCGCAAAGTGCGGTGTTCTCGCGCATTGCGATGTTCGACTGGAACCCGCAGGCCGCGATCGACGCGCCGCGTTGGCTGCTCGGCCGCACATGGGGTCAATCGACCGACACGCTGAAACTCGAAGCGCGTTTCGCGCCGGACACGATCGCGCGACTCGCAGCGCTCGGCCACGAAGTCGAGACGATGCAAGCGTATGACGAAGCAATGGGACATGCCGGCGCAATCGTTCGGTATCCCGATGGATTGATCGAAGCGGGCTACGACCCGCGCAGTGACGGGGCAGCCGCGGGCTGGTAGACGCACACGCGCGCTATTTTTCAATCGGATTGCAGGTCCGGCCTTCGAGGCCCGGAGGACGCTGCACGTCTGCCGGGCGCCGGCAGACATTCGCCTAGTAATGGAGTCACCATGACCACACGTTTGCAATCTTCGTTGCCACCCATCGCGTCGACGGAAGCCGGCGCCGTTTCGTCGGGCGCGACCCACAATCGTTGGCTGCAACTCGGGCTCGGTCTCGTCTGCATGATGGCGATTTCGAGTCCGCAGTATGTATGGACGCTGATGACCAAGCCGCTCGCCGCAAAACTCGGCGTTGCACTGCCTGAACTACAGGTCACGTTTTCGCTGCTGATCATATTGCAGACGTTCTTCTCGCCGTTCCAAGGCAAGCTGATCGACCGCTTCGGACCACGCATGCTGATTTCAATCGGCACTGTCATGTCGGGCCTGAGCTGGGTGCTGGCCTCACAGGTGCATAGCGCGCCGATGCTCTACCTCACTTATGGACTGGTCGGCGGTCTCGGCACCGGCATTGTGTATGTCGGCGTGGTGGGGTTGATGGTGCGCTGGTTCCCGACCAATCGCGGCTTTGCGGCGGGCGCCGTCGCGGCGGGCTATGGGATGGGCGCAATCGTCACGACGTTCCCAATCGCCACGTCGCTGCAAGTGCGCGGCATCGACGCGACACTCTGGATTTTCGGCATTGCGTTCGCAGTGGTGGGCCTGCTTGCTTCACAGGGTTTGCGCGTGCCGCCTACGCACGATGCCGCTGCTTCCCCGGGCTCCGCTTCGGCACCTGCCGTTAACAATTTCCGCCCTTCGCAGACCTTGAAGACGCCGATCTTCTGGCTGATGTTCGCGATGATGACCATGATGTCCACGTCGGGCCTCATGGTCACCTCGCAAATGGCCACCTTCGCCGCCGACTTCGGCGTGACCAAGGTTCTCGTGTTCGGCATGGCGGCGTTGCCGCTGGCGTTAACGATCGACCGCTTCACGAACGGGCTCACGCGACCGCTGTTCGGCTGGGTGTCGGACAGAATGGGGCGCGAGAACACGATGTTTTTTGCCTTCGCGCTCGAAGGTGTGGCCATGGCGCTGTGGCTGCTCACGCGCGACAACGCCGTGCTGTTCGTGCTGCTGTCGGGCGTGGTGTTCTTCGGCTGGGGCGAGATCTTCTCGCTGTTTCCGTCGACGCTCACCGACACATTCGGCACGCGGCACGCCACCGAGAATTACGGCTGGCTCTATATCTCGCAAGGGATCGGTTCTATTTTCGGCGGCCCGCTCGCGGCGTTGATGCATCAGCACGCGGGAAGCTGGGTGCCGGTGTTTTCGACCGCGATCACGCTCGACATCGCGACCGCGCTGCTTGCCATTGCGGTGCTCAAGCCGATGCGCCGGCGCTTTCTGGCGGCACAGCAGAGCGCGTGATTTCAATCGCTTTGTCGAAATGCACTCAGAAACGTCGTCGAGGAACAGACATGTCCGTTCAGCTTGCGTTACGCAATATCCGTAAATCGTTTTCGAACAAACTGGGTTCCGTCGACGTGCTCGGCGGTCTGACCTTCGATATTCACGAGCGCGATTTCGTCAGCATCATCGGGCCTTCGGGCTGCGGCAAAACCACGGTGTTCAACGTGATCGCCGGCCTGCTCGAAGCGGATAGCGGCGACATCGTCTATCGCGGGCAAAGCGTCGATGGCTTGCGCGGCAAGGTCGGCTATATGATGCAGCGCGATCTGCTGCTGCCGTGGCGCACCGTGCTGCAAAACGTGCTGATCGGGCCGGAGCTCTCGAAGATGCCCGCTGCGCAAGCACGCGACATGGCGATGGAATACCTCAATACCTATGGGCTCGCCGGCTTCGAGAATGCATATCCGCGCATGCTGTCAGGCGGCATGCGTCAGCGCGTGGCGCTGATCCGCACGCTGATTAACGATCCCGACATCATTCTGCTGGACGAGCCTTTCTCGGCGCTCGACTACCAGACGCGCCTGTATCTGGAAGGCGTGCTGATGGAGGCCGTCGAGACGTTTCACAAGACAGTCGTACTCGTCACGCACGACATCGACGAGGCGGTGGCCTTGTCGAAGCGCGTCGTTGTACTGGGCGGCCGGCCTTCGCAGGTGAAGAAGATCTATGACATCGACATAGCCGCTCGCTCGCCAATCGGTGCACGCAGCGACCCGAACTTCGCCGGGTACTTTCACGCGTTATGCGGCGAGCTCGACATTCAGACGGAGGTGAAAGCAGCATGACGCAATCCGCTTCCATCAATAAACCGGCGCCTGCACAACGCACAGCAAAGCCTCGCGCGCGCTTCGTGCTCGACAGCGGCTGGGGGCGTTCGCTGTTGCAACTCGCGGCGGTAGTGGCGTTCTTTGCGATATGGGAAGGCGCGGCGCGCGTGGGCTGGGTGTCTAATTTTCTTGTGGGCTCGCCTTCGAAAATACTCGCGGCGCTCGTGCGCGACGTGCAATCGCATCAGCTTTTCATCGACACCGGTTATACGCTTTTTGAAGCAATTCTCGGCTTCGTGTTCGGCACCGCAGTCGGGTCGGTGTGCGGACTCGCGCTGTGGTATTCGCCGTTCGTCGCGCGGCTCATCGAGCCGTTTATCGTCGCGATCAATAGTGTGCCGAAGATCGCTTTTGCACCCATCGTGATTCTGTGGTTCGGCACCGGACTCATCTCGAAGGTTGCGCTGGCCATTTCGCTGACCGCGATCGTTGCGCTGATTGCCGCATATGAAGCGGCCAAGGACGCCGATCCCGACCTGCAGGCGTTGCTCGTCACGCTCGGCGCGAACAAGAACGACGTGTTCATGAAAGTCGTGGTGCCGTTCACGCTGCCTTACGTGATCTCCACGTTTCGCATCAACGTCGGCTTCGGTCTGGTGGGCGCAGTGGTGGGGGAATTCATCTCATCGGAGAAGGGCCTCGGACACATGATCTTCACCGCGTCCAGTTTGTATGACCTCAACACCGTGTGGGAGGGGCTGTTCGTGCTCATGGCGATCGGCTTCGTCCTGTACTTTCTGATCGACATGCTCGAACGCAAACTGCTGCCCTGGCGGCAGGCGTCGAATACCACCACGCTCAAGGTTTAACGCATTCCGGCAGTCCAACCACTTCATGACGGGACAGACGATGGCATTCACCGCAAGAAAGGCGCTCGTCGCGCTTACGACCGCTTTGGCATTGAGCATTGCAGGCGTTTCAACACCGGCACTGGCCGACGGAAAGAAAGTGACTATTTCGCAGGCGTTCCAGTCGATGCTCTATCTGCCGCTCTATGTGGCAATAGACGGCGGATTTTTCGAAAAGGCGGGACTCGACGTCACCAAGCAGACGGCGGGCAGTCCGAGCGCGGCGCTTTCGGCTGTGCTGTCCGGCAGCGCGGACTTCTCGCTACACGGTCCGGAGTGGACGGCCGTGGCCGCGGAGAAGGGCGCCGATGTCGATGTGATCGCGAATGTCGTGAACGGTGCGGCGGTGTGGATCGCCGTTGCGCCGGATGTAAAGTTCAGCGGCATCAAGGACGTGAAAGATCAGGTGGTCGTGTCGGGACAGATGCCGACCACCAGTACGTCGCTGTTCTTCAAGCTGCTGAAAGAGAACGGCATGTCGCAAAGCGACGTGAAGCTGGTTCAGGTGCCGCTCGGCTCGGAGATCGGACCGCTCGTTGCCGGCCAGGCGAAGATCGCGGTGATGTATGAGCCTGGTCTCGATCAGGCTGTCGCTAAGGGCATGAAAGTCGTGCTCGGCTTTCCGAAGCTCTATGGCGAATACGCGTTTTCGTCAATCTCCGCGAAGCGCAGCGTCGATCCGGATGCAGCCGCACGGTTCGTGAAGGGGCTGCAAAACGCGCTGCTCTACATGCAAAGCCATCCTGCGGAAACGGCGGCCATCGCGCGCAAGGAATTCCCGACACTCGACGCCGCAGTGGTCGACGCAGCGGTGAAGCGCATGCTCGACGAAGGCGTGTACCCGAAGAACGTCAGCATCACGCCGAAAGCGCTGACTGTCGCAATGGATACGCAGATCGCCCTCGGCAATCTGAAGCAGCAGCCGAACTACGACAGGTTCATCGTGCAGAATTACATCCAGCCGGCGCTTGCCGCGAAATAACACCGCTCACACCGTTGACACCGTTCGCGACGCTTACATGACCATGTTCTCTTCTTCTTCAAAAGCTGCGCCGATTCCGTCCATCTCGCAGATTCGCGCTGAAGTTGCCTCGGGCGAGGCGAGACTCGAGCAGTACGTCACGCAGGCTTACGAGGCGGCGTGCAAATCGCAGGCGTCGTTGCATGCGTTCTGTTATTTACCAGACGCCGCGCGCGTCAATGCCGCGGATGTCGCCTCGCCGCTGGCGGGCGTACCAGTCGCGGTAAAGGACGTGATCGATACCGCCGACATGCCGACCGAATTCAACTCGCTCGCCTACAAAGGACGGCGGCCCGAGCGGGATGCGTGGGTGGTCGCGCGTTTGCGTGCGGCGGGCGCGTCGATTATCGGCAAGACGGTGACGACCGAATTCGCGTGGCGTAAGCCGGGCGCGACCGTCAACCCGTGGAATGACGCGTTCACGCCGGGCGGTTCGTCGAGCGGCTCGGCGGCGGCCGTCGCGGCGGGGATCGTGCCGCTCGCGCTCGGCACCCAGACGCAGGGATCGGTGATACGGCCGGCGGCGTACTGCGGCATCGTCGGCTTCAAGCCGACTTACGGTGCGATTGCGCGCACGGGCGTGTTGCCGCTGGCGTGGTCGCTGGACCACGTCGGCATGTTTGCAACACGCGTCGCGGACGTGGCTTATGCACTGGCGCTCGTCACTGGCGTGGACGCCGTCGATCCGCACGTCTCGCATGTTCGGTCCGCTGCCCATGTTGCGGCGCGCGGCACGGGGACGCGGCGCATCGGCGTGCTGTCCAAACAGGCCGGCGGGGCGATCGAGCCGGCGCAGCAGGCCGCGCTCGACAGGCTCGCTGCTCAACTGGCACGAGACGGCGCCGAGATCGTCACAGTCGATCTGCCTGCCGAGATCTTCGAAACGCCTGCACATGCGTTGAAACTGATGTCGGTTGAAGCCGCGATCACGCACGGCGAACTGGTCGATCGCACACCCGAGCTGGTGAGCGAGGCAATGCGCGGCCTCGTCGAAGAGGGCCGCAAGCTGCCCGCGACCGTCTACGCGAGTATCAAGGCGGCGCAGATGCCGATGGCGCACCGCTTTCACGACTGGCTCACCGGCGCGCTGGCGCTCGATGCGCTGCTGGTCGCGCCGGCCACCGGCGAACCGCCGCGCGGGCTCGACTATACGGGCGACGCGTCATTCTGTGCGCCCTGGACGTTCCTCGGCGTGCCGGCCGTGACCGTGCCCGTGGGATTCGGGCCGCAGGGCTTGCCTCTCGGCGCGCAGCTGGTAGGCGCTGCTCACGGTGACGCCGATTTGCTGAAGCTCGCCGAGTGGGTCGAAGCGCGCACAGGGTGGCCCGCGGCGGTGGCGCAGCGGAAGATGTGATCGCGGACGCCGGGCCGGCTGCCCGGTGTGGCATGGGTTGTGCGTCTTTGTAGGGTTCCTGGCCCATAGCTACCGACCGACATGGATGCAAGCAGCCGCAAACCCCGCTCGTCCTCGGCGTCTTCCCGCACAGACACGGGGTTCGTCAGCGTGCGCGGCGCGCGGGAACATAATCTGAAAAACGTCGACGTGCAGATTCCACGCGATGCGCTGGTCGTATTTACCGGCGTGTCCGGTTCGGGCAAGTCGTCGCTCGCATTCGGCACGCTGTACGCGGAGGCCCAGCGACGCTACTTCGAATCGGTCGCGCCTTACGCGCGGCGTCTGATCGAGCAGGTCGGCGTGCCCGAAGTCGACGCAATCGAAGGATTGCCGCCCGCTGTCGCATTGCAACAGCAACGCGGCACGCCGTCGGCGCGCTCGTCGGTGGGAAGCGTGACTACGCTGTCCACCCTCGTGCGCATGCTGTATTCGCGGACTGGAACATACCCGCCCAAACAGCCCATGTTGTTTGCCGAGCACTTTTCGCCGAACACGGTGCAAGGCGCCTGCCCGACATGCCATGGGCTAGGGCGCGTGTATGAAGTCACCGAAAGTTCGATGGTGCCCGACGACTCGCTGACCATCCGCGAGCGCGCGATCGCTGCGTGGCCGCCCGCATGGCATGGACAGAATCTGCGCGACATCCTCGTGACGCTTGGTTATGACGTGGACACGCCGTGGCGGGACCTGCCGAAGAAAGATCGCGACTGGATTCTCTTCACCGATGAGCAGCCGACCGTGCCCGTCTACGCCGGTCTCACCCCCAAAGAGACGCGCGCAGCGCTCAAACGGAAAGACGAGCCGAGCTACCAGGGGACGTTTACCGGCGCCCGCAGATACGTCTTGCATACTTTCGCCAACACTCAAAGCGCGCTGATGAAAAAGCGCGTGTCGAAGTACATGGTGTCGAGCGACTGTCCAGAGTGCGGCGGCAAGCGGCTCACGAAAGAAGCGCTATCGGTGAAATTCGCCGGACTCGATATCGCCGAGCTTTCGCAATTGCCTCTGTCGGGACTCGCCGCGCTTCTTGAACCGGTCGCGCGCGGAGAATGGCAGGAGCCGGTCGAGGTAACACGGGGCAAGGGCGACGTGCTCAGCAGGAGCGCTATGCGCGACGCCGTCGAGCGGCGCGTGGCGGCTGGCGGATCGGCGCACAAGGCCTCTCCCGATGTGCGACGTACACCGAACCTGTCGGGCGAGAAGCGCCTCGCCGCGCAGCGCATTGCGGCTGAACTTCAGGAACGGTTGACCACGCTCATCGACCTGGGCCTCGGTTATCTTTCGCTTGATCGCAGTACGCCGACGCTGTCCTCGGGTGAACTGCAGCGCTTGCGGCTCGCCACTCAATTGTCGTCGCAGCTCTTCGGGGTCGTGTATGTGCTCGATGAGCCATCGGCCGGCCTGCATCCCGCGGATGGCGAAGCGCTTTTCAGCGCACTCCAGGCGCTGAAAGCCGCGGGCAATTCGCTGTTCGTCGTCGAGCACGATCTGCAGATGATGCGGCGCGCCGACTGGCTGGTCGACGTAGGTCCCGCCGCAGGCGAGGAGGGTGGTCACATTGTGTATAGCGGACCGCCCGACGGACTCGCGGCGGTCGAAGCGTCCCAGACCCGCCGGCATCTGTTCGCGCCGCCGGCAAGCGTTGAGCGCACGCAGCGCGAGGCGAAGGGCTGGCTGCGGCTTGCCGGTATCACGCGTAATAACCTGCATGGGCTGAACGCCGCGTTTGCACTCGGCTGCCTGACGACGGTGACCGGCATATCCGGCTCGGGCAAATCGAGCCTTGTGAGCCAGGCGCTGCCGGAACTGGTTGCGAGCCGGCTAGGGAAAGCAATCGAAAACCCGGACGATGACGAACAGGACCCGCTGCTCGCCGATGGCGGCATGCCGGCGAGCGGCCACATCGTCGACGGGATGGAATCGATCAGACGGCTCGTACGGGTCGACCAGAAGCCGATTGGACGCACGCCGCGTTCCAATCTGGCCACCTACACAGGCCTTTTCGATCAGGTGCGCAAGCTTTTCGCGGACACGCCCGCCGCCCGCAAGCGGCGCTATAGCGCGGGTCGCTTTTCGTTCAATGTTGCGCAGGGCCGCTGCCCGACCTGCGAAGGCGAAGGCTTCGTCAGCGTCGAACTGCTTTTTCTGCCGAGCGTCTATGCGCCTTGCACGACGTGCCACGGCACCCGGTATAACGAATCGACGCTGGAAATCACGTGGCGGGACAAGAACATTGCGCAGGTGCTGGGCTTGACGGTCGACGCCGCTTGCAGTTTCTTCGCCGACCAGCCTGGCGTGATGCGTTCCCTCACCGCGCTGCGCGACATCGGCCTCGGCTATCTGCGACTCGGCCAGCCCGCCACGGAGTTATCCGGCGGCGAAGCACAGCGCATCAAGCTAGCGACCGAGCTGCAACGGGCCCAACGCGGCGACACGCTATACATCCTGGACGAGCCTACGACTGGCCTTCATCCCGCCGACGTCGATCGGCTAATGGTGCAATTGCAAGGACTTGTCGATGCGGGCAACACGGTCGTCGCGGTCGAGCACGATATGCGAGTGGCCGCACAAAGCGACTGGGTCATCGACGTGGGCCCAGGGGCGGGAGACGCTGGCGGAACGATCGTGGTGAGCGGAAGACCCGCTGAAGTCGCGCGCAAAAAGGAGAGCCGCACCGCTGCGTATATCAGGGAACAGCTGGCGGCCTGATTCGGCGGCGCGGCTATTCGAATAACCTCGATCGAGGAACGCACCGCACGCCGTTCGCGCCTGGCAACCAGGTCATGCGTAACGCATTTGTTCAATGTCAGGTGTGCATCAAGAGCCTTATCATGCATGCCGCACGGCCGTGGACCTACGCGCTTTCTGCGCCGTTCGCCGCATGCCTCCATCCCGCTTCACTGACCAGATGACAGTGGACGACAGCATTCTTTTTTATCAGTAGAATGCTGCAACCGCAACGATTCAATGTTGCCGCAACCGACGCTCGGGCTCATCAGTTTGACGATCTCATCAGGACCGTGAGGCTATCAGCACGCGTGTCGTCGCGAGGCGACGCAGTCATGTCGAATGCAAAACTTGTGTGGCCGCTGCGAACGGGAGTGAATCGCACGCCGCCACGAACAATGGATCGCCGTCGCCACAACTGAAACCGTTGGCGACACGTGTCACATGGACCAACGACGCCATCGGCGCTCACCTGGCCGACCTGCTGGCCGGATAGGGCGTCGGATCCCAAACCAACTAGTCGTGATACTTACCTGGCCGCAATATTGTGTATTCCAAAACGCAAATCGATCCGGTAGTCAGCTTCCGGAACTCGCAGGGCGAGCAGGTACGAGGCACGATCATCAATCTCCAGCGAAACTCGCTGGTGATGGAGATCTATAACCCGTACTCGATTGTGCAGGTCAGCGAGGTGCTGAGCGACCTGTCCGTCAAGATGGGCGTGGAACACGCCTATTCGGGCAAGGCAGTCGTCATCAGCATGGTCAATACCGGCCTCACAGCAATCGTTTCGGTAACGCTGATCGCCGAGTGGCGCGAACTGAGTGGCGGCGCGCTGGAAGCGCGTACGGTCGGCGAAGAAGCGCGCCGGTTCGTGCAGGACTGGACCGGCCGTTTCCAGATCCGCCGTGATTACCAGATCGCAGTCAACCAGATCCGCGCTTTTCTCTCGGACATGTCGCGATGGGTCGAGCAGGCAGACCTCGGCGAAACCATGCCGAAGGAAGGCAATAGCCTGCGCGAGGACTTCTTCTTCGAACTGGCATCGCCGCTCATGGAGAAGACCAAGCTTTACTTCGACGAGTTCGAAGGCGAGGCACGTCTGGTCGACGAAGAACTGGCGCCGGCACACCGTGCCTTTGCCCAGGCTGCGCTACATCCGCTGCTGCTGCGCTCGCCGTTTGTCTTTCGCACGTTCACGAAGCCGCTGGGCTATGCCGGCGACTACCAGATGGTCAACCAGATGCTCGACGATCCGCGCCAGGGGCCGAGCACGTATTTCCAGATCGTCAACGCCGCTTTTCTGCAGACGGCCGTCGCGCGTGCGCACCGCAATCGCGTCGACCTGCTGGTGGACTACCTGACCCGGCTCGCCAACGAAGCGCGCGCCGCGCAGCGGCCGTTCCGTGTGCTGAACGTAGGTTGCGGCCCCGCTCAGGAGATCCAGCGTTTCATCCACGAATACGACGAACCGCAGTGGCTGACGTTCGAACTGCTCGACTTCAGCCAGGAGACACTGGACTGGACACGCGAACGCCTCGCGTCCATTTCACAAAAAATGGGCAGGCGCATGACCATTAGCTACACGCACGATTCTGTCCACCACCTGCTCAAGCGCCGGATCGATGCGCACGCATCGGACGTCCGGGAGTTCGACGCCGTGTATTGCGCCGGCCTCTTCGACTACCTGTCGGACAAGGTGTGTGCGCGGCTGAACCAGCATTTCGCCAGCCGGACCCGACAGGGCGGCCGCGTGCTGGTAACCAATGTCCACGCCGACAACCCGGAGCGCCTGAGCATGGAGCACGTGCTCGAGTGGTATCTGATCTATCGCAACGAGGCACAGATGGCCGACATCATGCCGGAGAACTGCGGAGAGCCGCGCCTGTACACGGACTCGACCGGGGTTAATGTGTTCGCCGAGGTGGTGATCGGCCAGCAACAAGTAGCCTGAGATGACAACCTCCCTTGGTGGGCTACAGTCGAACTATCGTGAAGAGCTGCGCGACTACCGGTTGTTGTGCAGCAAGGCCGGCGGCCTGACGGTGATGGTGCTGGTGCTGATGGGCGTTGCGCTCGACTACGTCGTGTATCCGGATGAGCAAAAGCGCTTTGCGATCATTCGGGTGCTGACCAGCGCAGCCATTGGCCTGGCATTGCTGTCGTTTTACACGACAGCGGGCAAACGCCACGTGCAGATCATCACCTTCCTCTGGCTGCTGTTGCCGCAGGCAATGATCTCCTGGATGATTTATGTCACGCAGGGCGAGCAGTCATTGTTCTATGCCGGGCTCATGCTGACGATCTTTGCGGTCGGCATCCTGTTCCCTTCCGGCTATTGGCAGACGCTGGCTTTCGGGCTGGCCACGGTCGCGCTCTATTACATAGCCTGCGTGGCTCATGCGGGCGGCATACACGACCCGAGCAAGTTTCTATTTCAGCTCATCCTGATCTTCTTCTGTGCGTTGGCCAGTTCGGTGTACACCTACTTCAACGAGAAGGGCCGTTTCCAGCTTTTCCGGCTGAAGGAGGAGCTGGCGCACAAGAACGACCAGCTCGCCCGTACCAACGAAAGCCTCGCGCAGATCAAAGGTCAGTTGTTGCAGCAGGAGAAGATGGCTGCAATCGGTACGTTGTCGGCGGGGTTGCTTCACGAGGTCAACAATCCGGTGAACTTCTGCCTGATGGCGATCGAAATCGGCATGGAGGAACCGCAGGCCAAAAGCAGCCCTTCGCTGATGGAGTGCCTGACGGATGTCAAGCAGGGGATGCAACGCATCCAGCATATCGTGTCGGACCTGAAGACCTTTGCCTACCGTCGACCCGGCGCGGCGGCAGACGACGTGCCGTTCCTGTTCGAGAAGGCGCTTGACTCGTCGATCCGCTTGAGCGCGCATGAACTGCGCGGCGTGAGCGTCACGCGTGAGCTGTCCGACGACACCCTCGTGCTGGGCGACGAAGCCGCCATTATCGGCGTGCTCATCAACCTGTTTTCAAATGCTGCTCTGGCCATGCAGAAGGCCGGCACCGCGTCGCCGCGCATCCACGTCGCGGCGGAATGGCGCGACGACCGCCTGCATGTGAATGTGCGCGACAACGGACCGGGAATCGCCGCAGAGAATCTCGCGCGAGTGTTTGAACCGTTTTTCACTACGCGCGAAGTCGGCCAGGGCCTCGGCCTTGGCCTGTCCATTAGCTATGCGGTGGTGGAGCGGCACGGCGGCACACTATTCGCGGAAAGCAAGTTGGGCGAGTGGACCGCGTTCAACTTCGACCTGCCGCGTGCCGAGTGATATCGAAATGAGCAATACGCAGCAGAGCACGCACACTGTTGTCTATGTCGATGATGAGGATTTAGCCCGCAAGTACTTTGCGCGTGCGGCGGGCAGTGACTACGAAGTGCTTCTCGCGAGCGGCGCAGAGGAGGCTATGTCGATCCTTCGCCGCGAAGGAGCGCGCGTGGCCGTGCTTGTGACCGACTTCCGCATGCCGGGCCGTCACGGCGACGATCTGCTGCGCCAGGTCGCTCAGGAGTATCCGCATATCGTCCGGATCCTGGTGACGGCCTACGCGGACAACAACGCGTTGCCGGCCGCAGTCAGTTCCGATGGGGTGTACCGAATCCTGGAGAAGCCCCTGGGCGTGAGCACGGTCCGCGAGGTGTTGACATCGGCGACGACAGCCCAAGTGTCGCGACTGACGTGACGCAGCGCTTGCCGGTCGACCCGGTTATCGCGAAGACCGGCGCAAGCCGCTTCGGCACGATCTTCAGCAACCGCGTCGCGCAGCTTGTCGGGAACATCGGGATCAGATCCGCAGTCGGCGGCGGTACGGCCGCGACGCTGGAATCTCCAAATTTGAAGGATCGAATGCACAGGAGTTACCAATGAGCCATACGATTGCCAACCAGACGCCGCCTCCGGCGATTCTGTTCGTCGACGACGAAGCCACCGCGGTCAAATACTTCGAACGCGCCATCGGCTCCATTGCGCCGGTGGTGACGGGCGCCTCGGTGGACGACGGCAAGGCGATGCTGGACGCCCACGCCTCCAGTCTGGCGGTGCTCGTGTCCGACCAGCGCATGCCGGGCGAACATGGCAACGAACTTTTGCGCTATGCGCGAGAGCGCTATCCCCACATCGTCCGGATACTGACAACGGCCTATTCCGAGCTGGATCAGACCGTCGAGGCCGTCAACCAGGGCCAGATACATCGCTACATCAAGAAGCCGTGGGATATCTCCGCGCTGCGCATGGAGATGAAGCAGGCGCTGGAGCTGTCGGGGCTGCGCAAAGAACGCGACGAACTCGTGCGCGAGAAGCTTGGCGTATTGCAGACGCAGACGGTGGCCACCCGCATTGGCGTAGTGCACACGCTGTGCGCGAGCCTGATTGGCCCTGGCCGGTTCCAGCCGGTGGAAACTTACCTGACCGGCACCGAACTGGCCGGTACGCGCAATGCCGAGCCGGACTGGCGGCGTATGGACTACGCCGATCTGGTGCATGCCGAGAGCGAATGCAGCGGCAGCTTCGGTCACGCGGTCGGTACGCGTCTCGCGCAACTGCGTGCGCAGACTGCCGGGCGCGGCGTTGCTGACGCGTTGCCGGTCTTGATGGATGTCCTCGGCGCCACGGTGCGGGGCAATGGTGAGGCGCTGTTCTGGACTTCGCCCGCAACGCTGAGCGAGTTCCTCACCCGGCCAGTGGGTCACGCGGTATCCGCCGAGCACGCTGCGTGGCTGGCCTGCCTGTTGTGGCTGGAAGAAGCGGGCGGCGCGCTGCAGTTCTTCCGGGAAGGTGACGCTATCGTCTGCCGTGCCGGTGCGCGGGCCAGTTTTGCGGCCGACCGCCTTGCAGTCTGGATCGAGCGGTTCCTTGAGCCTGCATTCGACCAGGATAAGCCGACGGTCCGCGTTTAAAGAGGGCGCAACGATCGTTGCCCGGGCAATTAGCTCACGGGGCGAACGATCGTTGTATCCGGAGAAAATTCTTCGGGCCGGCCGGGTGCTGAACGGCCGGCAGGAGCAACGGAGCACTTGTTCGTGGGCCGTTGCGCGGCGTAGCGTAGCGACGGCCGTCTATTTCCCTGCATTCTTGAGCACATCCAGCGCGGCCTCGCACGCCCGCTGCAGTTGTTCCCTCATCAGATCCTGCGCATCCCCGGTGCCGTTGACGACAGCATCGCGAATTCGCACTGCCTGTTCGAACGATGCGCGCATCCGCCCGCCTTGCGCCATTGCGATGCGGCGCAGTCGCCGCACCGGCCCGATCAACGATGCATGACTCTGCTGCAACGTGCGGTTGTCGGCAATCGTCATGACGATCGCGTAAAAGCGGTCCAATGCATCGACATAGGCGGCAGCGTCTCCGGCATCGACGCTCGTTCGCATCATGTCGATCACATCATCTAGGTGAGCGGCACCGAGCGATGTAATGCGCTCGGATGCAAGCTGCACCGCGAGACATTCGAGCGCGGCCCGCACCGTATAAATCTCTTCCACATCGCGAAGCGTGACCGACCGCACATATGCGCCCACTCGCGGAAGAACCGTCACGAGCCCTTCGCGCTCGAGCTGCGCGAACGCCTCACGCATCGGGGTGCGACTAACGTTCAGCTGTTTTGCGACCTGCACTTCGGACAGACGGCTACCCGGAGCGAGCACGCCTTCCACGATCGCCTCGCGCAACGCGGGGACGACCACGCCATCGCTCAACGAATCGCCGGTTGAGTCCAGCGTGCGAAGCCGCGCGTGATACCGCGTGGCAATGGATTCGAGACTCGGCGCGTGGCGCGTGTGCGCTGTCGTGGATTTTGAAGAAGCGGTTTTAGCAGCGGGCATTGACACCTCGGATTTCTGTGAATACTCTGTATACAGATTATACAACAGGAGACGACATGGATCGCAGTGCATTGGAAGCCCCCGTTGTCATAGAGCATACCGGCGACGTGCTCACCTTCACGCTGAACCGCCGGGACGTCGGCAACGAAGTGTCGGTTGCAATGTTCGACGCGATGTCGGACGCGTTGCGCAGTGAGGCCGTGCAACCGAAGGCGCGTGTACTGCGCATCCGCGCGAACGGCGATGTGTTCTGCACGGGGCGCGAGCGAGCGGGGCGGGACGCCGTGTCGATCCGCACCGAAGTCGCGCGTCTGATCGAACTCAAGCGGCTCGTACGCAACACGTCGTTGATTTCGATTGCGCAGGTGCAGGGCGATGCGTTGGGCTTCGGCTTCGGGCTTGCGATCCTGTGCGACTTCACGCTCGTCGCATCGTCGGCGCGGCTCGGGTTCCCGGAGATGCGCAGCGGTCTGCCGCCCGCCGCGATCATGGCTTACCTCGGCGGCTATGCGCTGCCCAAGGCCTTGTTTCCAATGGTCCTGTTCGGCGATCCCATTACACCTGAAGCGGCCTTGCAGGCAGGGCTCGTCACGCGAGTATGCGATCGCGCGAACCTGCACGCCGACGCTGACGCGCTTGCCGCTCGCATTCTCTCGCTCGACCAAGCCGGCGCGAAACAGTGCAAGGCGTTCTTCCTCGCCGCGCAGGAAGGCAGCGTCGAACAGAACTTCCGCGCCGCGACCGACATGCTGACCGTCAACGCATTGCGGTTGATGCAGACCCGCTGAGCGTGGCCGTGCTTCACCCGCTCGATACAACACGACGTGCGGATGTCGATGAAAGCGCTAATCCGCTGGCACCGTAACGTCGACTGGAGACAGACATGAACGTCAACGCAGGGCCCAGGCTCGATCGTTTGCCGATGTCGGGATTTCACCGGCGCATCATGTGGTTGATTGGCATTGGCATGTTCTTCGATGGTTTCGATATTTACGTTGCGTCGACGGTGCTTGGCGCAACGCTGAAGTCCGGATTCTCCACGCTCGGGCAGAACGCGTTGTTCGTGTCGCTCACTTTTCTCGGCATGATGCTCGGCTCGCTTGCCACCGGTTTTCTCGGCGACCGGTTCGGGCGGCGCTTCACGTATCAGGCGAATCTCGCCGTGTTCGGGCTGGCGTCGCTCGGCGCGGCACTGTCGCCGAACATGAGTGTGCTGATTGCGTGCCGCTTCGTGATGGGACTTGGACTGGGCGCGGAAAACGTGGTCGGTTACTCGACGCTAACCGAATTCGTGCCGCCGCAGAAGCGCGGCAGGCTGCAGGGTTTGATGGCGGTTTTCGTCGTGTCCGGACTGCCCGTCGCGGGGCTGATCGGGTTGCTGCTGATTCCGTCGTTCGGCTGGCGCGCGATGTTCGTGCTCGGCGGTGTTGGCGCACTCGGCGTCTGGTATGCACGCAAGTCCTTGCCGGAGTCGCCCCGCTGGCTCGATTCCGTTGGACGCCACGACGAGGCTGACGTGATCCTGCGTCGCGTCGAAGCAGAAGTGACCGCTGAACGAGGCGGCAAGCCGCTGCCTGCGCCAGCGTTCACGAGACCCGGCGCGACGGCGCAACCGGCGCTGTCGTTCGCTTCGTTGTTCAGCGGCGCAATGCTGCAACGGATGATCGTCGGCTGCGTGACGCTCATTGTCATCAACACGCTGCTGTATGGCTTCGTCACCTGGCTTCCGACATTCTTCGTTCATCAGGGCTTCAGCATCGCGAAGTCGTTCGGGTTCGCGCTCGTGATGTCGCTCGGCGCGCCTATCGGCTCCGCAATCGGCGCGCTCACCGCAGACGCGTGGGGCCGCAAGCCGACGATCATCGGCTCGTCGCTCGCCGCGATCGTCTTTGGCGCGATGTATCCGTTCATCACGAGCCCCGTGATATTGCCCATCGTCGGACTGTTGTTGACCATTCCCATCTACGTGCTGGTCGCGCTGCTATTCGCAGTCTATGTGCCGGAACTCTTCCCGACTGAAGTGCGGCTGCGCGCGTCAGGCGTCTGCAATACGCTGGGCCGCGGCGCGACCATCGTGACGCCTTTCATCGTGGTATCGCTTTTCGGGCAGTACGGCATCGTCGGCGTGCTGGCAATGATGATCGGTCTGCTCGCCGTGCAGATTGTCGTCGTTGCATGGCTGGGGGTCGAGCCGACCGGGCAGCGCCTCGAAGACCTTCAGCCGGAAGACACTCTCGCGCGCGACGCGCTTCATGCCGACGCGCACGCTTCGCCTAATAAATGAATCGACAGGAACCATGTAATGAATACAGGCAACTCACAGCGCTATGACGCGCAATTGTTGATTGGCGGTGAATGGACGGATGCTGAAGACGGCCGCACGCTAGATATTGTGAATCCCGCGACGGGCGAAGTGATCGGGGCGCTCGCGTCGGCTTCCGCTCGCGATGTGGATCGGGCCGTGCAAGCCGGTCATCGAGCATTCGAAGGCGGTGCGTGGCGCGACATGTCGATCCAGCAACGCGCGCGCATTCTGAACCGTTTTGCCGATCTGTTCGAAGCGGATCTCGAACAGTTCTACAAGCTCGAAACGTTGAATAACGGCCGTCCCATTGCGGAAACGCGCGCGCAGATTTCACGCCTGCCGCAGTTCTATCGCTACTTCGCGGCGCTCGCGCTCACGCGCCGCAGCGACGTGATTCCGATCGAAGGACCGTACCTGTGTTACACGCAGCGCGTACCGCTGGGTGTCGTCGCGCTGATGACATCGTTCAATCATCCGTTGATGATTCTCTCGAAGAGCCTTGCCCCCGCACTCGCTACAGGCAACAGCGTCGTCATCAAGGCGTCGGAACAGACGCCGCTGACGACTGTCCGGCTCGTGAAGCTGTTGCAGGACGCGGGCGTTCCCAAAGGCGTCGTCAACGTTGTGAACGGCGAAGGGCGCGTAGCGGGCGCGGCGCTCGCGCAACATCCGCTGATCCGGAAGGTGGTATTCACGGGAGGCACGGAAGTGGGTCGCTCGATCGGCGAGGCTGCCGCGCGTAATTTCGCGCTCACGACGCTGGAACTGGGCGGCAAGGGCGCGGTGATCCTGTTCGATGACTTCGATATCGAGCGCGCAGTGAACGGCGCGGCGTTCGCCGCTTTCATCGGCGCTGGGCAGACCTGTGTCTGCGGTGCGCGCATCCTCGTGCAGAAATCGATGTATGCGGCCTTCCTCGAACGTTTCCGCGCGAAGGTCGAACGTATCCGTGTGGGAGATCCGACGGATGCGAAGACACAGCTTGGTCCCGTCATTTCCGAGCGTTCGCGTCAACGCATTCTCGCGATGCTCGAACGCGCGCAGAAGGCGGGCGCAAAGTTACTTACGGGCGGACGCGTGCCTCAAGAATTGACGTCGGGGTACTTTCTTGAGCCGACCGTCGTCTACGATGCGGACCCGCATTCGGAGATCGGCCAGGACGAGGTGTTCGGGCCCGTAACGGTCGTCATGCCGTTCGAAGACGAAGCCGACGCGATCCGTATCGCCAACGATACGTCGTTCGGCCTCGCCGCTTCAATCTGGACGCAGGACGTCGCGCGGGCGCATCGCGTCGCCGGCAGGCTGGAGTTCGGCATGGTGTGGGTGAACGACCACCATCGGCTCGACCCGGCGTCGCCGTGGGGTGGATTCAAGAACAGCGGCGTGGGCCGCGAAACGGGCATCGAGTCGTTCGATCAGTTCAGCGAGCCTCGCGCGGTGACGATCAACACATCCGGCAAGACGGTGGACTGGTACGCGGACGATGGCGAACTGAAGCGGCTCAACTAAACCAAGCGGCGAAACTAGCGGAAACGAGCCGACAGGGAGGGTTGAAAACAAACCTCCCTGGAGGCCGTGGCGAACGGATGCTTCGTCGGAATCGGCTGTGCGGGCGTCGCCGTGCCTTCGTGGTCACGCCCGCTGTGCCTCGCATTACTGCGTGTCTGGCTGCTTCTGATGCTTGGCGTGCTTGTGCGAACGATGATGGGTCGAGTGGGTACTTGTCGGCGCGGACGTGTTGTCTCCGCCGGCAGTCGGGCCCGCCGTCGCTGCGCCGTGGGCGTTGCCGCCGCCCGATCCGCCGTTGCCATTGCCGCCTGCTTGCGCGCTCGCCGTGCCGGAAACGGCCAATGCGGCCAGAAGTACAAGCATCGATTGAATGCCTCGCATGTTTTGCTCCTTGGATAGTTGACCCCCGTCGCTGGGGCGAAGCGACCGTCACCGCGCCGCAGGCGTAACAGAGCATATGCAGTGCCTGAAAGTCGCGAGAGGCGATTCGAGCAGCGACATCGCCAATCGCGATGTTTTGTGTCCCAGACCGCAGTTGGCGCAGGCGGGGCATGTGAAGATCCGTCGCACGAATCGCTGATGTGTACACACCAGTGAGATTCGAAAACGATAAGCGCGATACGGGGACCTTCAAATGAAAAAATATCCAGGCTTACTCTTTGCCCTTCTGCTCGCGGCCTGTGGCGGCGGCGGGGGAGGCGGCAACAGCGCCACCACGGCGTCTTCGGCACCTTCGTCCACGAGTCCCAAGGCATGTACCGACGGTCCGTATACGACCGACCCCACGAAAGTCTGCATCGATGCGAGCGGCAATCTCGTTACCGCGTATGTCTACGTGCAGCCGAAGACGGTCATTCCCGACGGAACCGTGATCACCGCGGACACCACCTGGCCGGCGAGCGGCTCTCCGTATTTTCTCGCCGGCACGGTGCGGGTGGCGCCGGGCGTCACGTTGACTATCCCCGATAACACGATCGTGGAGACTTACCGCGCAGTGCCATGCAAGGCCGATTGTGTGGGTACGATCCCGACCAAAGGCATCATCAACGTGGCGGGCACGCTCAACGTGGGAAGCCAGGGTCCGGTTCAACTGCTGGGCGTGACGGCCGCTAACACGTCGTTGGCGCAGGACGCGGGTAACGGCACGGTGAGCATCACGCATACAGTGTTGCAGGACGCGTTCGTGCAGATCAACGACGCCGCGCCTTTCTCGATGACATACAGCCAGGCCACGCACATGAACGTGACGCCAATTGTTCGCAACGGAGTGACGACTTATGAAGCCGGCACGAACGGCTACCCGCGCTTGAGCAGGTCGGCGACCGTGAAAGGCAATACGTTCGTGGACTCCGCGGCCTTCGCTTTCGATCCGTCGGTCTTCGTGCAAAACAATCTGTTCATCAACATGGTCGATCCGCTCGTGTTGATCGACGCGTTCCCTGCCAATGGACAGGCGCCCACCGGCGTTGCGCAACGGAACTCGTTCCTCTTCAAGAAGGACTCACCGAATGGGAATCGCCTCGTGATCGAGTCTCACGGCACTTATAACGCGTCCACGCTTCGTTCTCTGGACTTCACCAACAACTTCTGGGGCGTAACGGATAACACGACCATCCAGTCGCGCGTGCGAGATAGCACCGACACGGCCAACCCGCGGCTGCCCAACGTGATTCTCTATGCACCGGCGCTTCAGAGTCCCGATCCCGCCACGCCGGCGGACCCGCAAAGCGCGACGCCGAATGTGTAAGCACTGAGGCATAAAGCAGCGCCGGGTATCTGAACCGCACTGCACGCATCGCCAACCGGCCCCGCCGCAGCATTGCCTGCGGCGGGGCCGACTGTTTTGCGGACTGTCTGCGTGATCGGCCACAGATCACAAAGACGGGTCCCCAGCAATTTGATCGACCCCATGCCCTGACGCGCTAGACTTCCGGCTGAACACATCTCAGCCACGACACGGACTTCATCGTCCTTCAAGGGGAAGCAGCCGAATGGACCGGATGGCAGCAATGGAAACGTACGTCAGCGTCGTGGAGGCGGGCTCGTTCTCGGCAGCCGCAAAGCGGCTCAAACTGGGGCAACCGGCCGTGTCGAAGTCGATCGCGCAACTCGAGGAGCGACTCGGCGTGCGGCTGCTGTTGCGCTCGACGCGCGGTCTTACGCCAACCGATGCGGGACAGCGCTTCTATGAGCACGCAAGGCGCGCAATCGAAGAGGTGGATCTCGCCGAACACGTCGCGCGCGACGCGTCGACCGGACTATCCGGTGTGCTGCGCATCAGTGCGGCCGTGACCTTCGCGCGCCTGCACATCCTGCCTGCGCTCAAGACGTTTCTGGACCGGCATCCGAACCTGCAGATCGATATCGTGCTGGACGATCGCACCATCGACCTGCTCGAAAAAGGCGTGGACGTTGCACTGCGCATGGGATCGCTCGATGATTCGACGATGACGGCACGCCGCATTGCGCAAAGCCGTCGACTGGTTGTCGGGACGCCTGCCTATCTCGCCGAAGCGGGCGTGCCGAAGACGCCCGCGGATCTCAGTCAGCATCAGGTCATCGTCTACTCGTTGCGAGGCGGCGGGGAGTCGTGGGCGTTCAGCCAGCACGGCAAGGAAGTGGCGGTAGTCGTGTCCGGGCGCGTCAGCGTCAGCGCCGCCGAAGGCATGCGCACCACGGTGCTGGGCGGACTAGGCCTTGCGATTGCGTCGGAATGGATGTTCTCGCCGGAACTCGCCGACGGCTCGGTTCAAGCGGTATTGACCGACTGGGAATTGCCCTCGATCGACCTGTGGGCGGTGTTCCCGGCTGGACGGCTGGTGAGTGCGAAGGCGCGAGCGTTCGTCGCCTTCGTCGAAGAAACACTCGGTGCCGCTGACAGCGGCACCGGCGGCGCACCCTCAGAAAGCGAGCTTGCCGATTGACGCTCCGCCGTCGACGTAAAGCGTTTGACCCGTCATGAAGGCCGCTTTTTCCAGAACCGGGAACATGTCCGACGGGTCCGGACGACGCGTGTAGTCCGGGTTGACCTCCGAATACAGCACGATCCCATCCTTCCCGATGACGTAGCGCGCCGGCATCGGCAAGGTCCAGCCCGGGTCGTCATTGAACGCAGGCAGATCGTTCCTCAGATTCTTGTACAACTCGACCAGATAGTCGGGCAACGCGAAGCGCAATCCGAAGTCGGCGCCTGTCTGCCCATTCACATCGCTCAGCACGGGGAAACCCAGTTCGTTGGTGCGCACCGATTTTCGGCTATTGACCGCAGTTTGCGGCGAGATCGCCACGACGTTCGCGCCATAGGCCTGAATCTGCGGCAGCGCTTCGTTGATCGCCTGCAATTCGATATTGCAGTACGGGCACCAGACGCCGCGATAGAACGTCACCACCAGCGGGCCCTTCACCAGCAACGCAGCGGAAGACACGTCGTTGCCGTCCTGATCTTTCAGGTTGAAATGCGGCGCGCGGTCGCCCGCCTTGATCGCACGGCTCGCCTGTCCGCTTGCTATCAGTTCTGCGGTAGCGCGCTCCATCACCGGATGAATCTCCGGCGGTGCATTGAACGGCGGTTTGCCTGCCTTGAAGTCGGCGCGGAATGCATCGAGTTTCTCTTGCAGCGACATGAGTGTTCTCCGTGAGGGAAATAGTGAAATTGAGGAACAGCGTGGCCGCAGATTCGGGCTGCGTTCAGCGCGGCTGCGATGCGCGTGTACTTGAGCTTCGGTATCGGGTTGGCGGGAGCCGCGAACGGCTCCCCGAGACGGCTTAGGCGGCGACCGGCCTGGTCCACTCGTTACCGGCCATGAAGCTGTCGAGCTCGGTATGGACGATGTGATTGGTGTAGTTGCTCATTACCTTGGTCGCTACGCCCAGAATCACTTCGAGCACATTCTGACGGGTGTATCCGGCGGCGAGAAACGCGTCGACATCGGCGTCCCGGACGAAGCCACGTTCGCGCACTACGAGCGTCGTGAAGCGATGCAGCGCTTCGAGCTTTGCATCGGGCAGCGGTGTGCCGGCGCGCAGCGCGGCGATCACGCCTGCGTCCATCTTGATCATCTTTGCCAGCGTGCTGTGACCGGCCATGCAGTAGTGGCAGTTGTTCTCGAAGTTCGAGGTCAGGTAGACGACCTGCTGTTCATGCGGCGTCAGCGTGCTCTTTGAGAACAGGTCCCACAGCGCCGAGTAACCGGCCAGCAGTGCGGGCGACTCCGCCATGTGCGCCTGAAGGTTGGGCACGAAGCCAAAGGCCCGCTTCGTGTCTTCGAGGCCGGCCTTCGAAGCGGCCGGTGCGTTATCGATCGTGTAGGTTTGGAAGTTGCTCATCGTTTTTGTCCTGTTGGTTGACGGTGAGCAAATGATGGAGGTCAGTGCCTTATCGAAGAAGGCAGGCGCCGTCGATAACAGTCATTCCTGGCAGGCATAAAGCGGTGGCTGTGCGGTCGCGACCACGAAACCAAGGACCAGTACTTCATTCTGGCGAATGAACCGGTAGGCGATGGCTCGCGCACCGGTACGACTATCTGCGCGAGCAATGACCGGCGCCGTTCATGCCGGTGCCGAAGCCCGTGCCAATGCTTGCGTGTCGATGTACTCGCGGATCTTCGACACTTTGCCGTTGTGAACGGTAATGGCGAACACCCAGTCGTCCTCGAACGTTTTATTGGTGGCTATGATTCTTCCCTTGGCGAAGCCGATAACCAGAACCCGGTCTCCCTGCGCGACGAATTCACTGGGCTGCGTCAACGAAGTCTCCACCGTTTCGGATTGCGTCTGAAGCAGATCCGTCAATCCTGCATGCCCGCGGCGCGTACCGGCCAGCGGCCAGTTGTCGCCCGGAATGATCCACTCGATATCTTCGGCACACAACTCGAGCATACGTTGCTTATCGCCGCCGCTGATTGCTGCAAAGAGGTCTTTGACGACCTGGACATTCTCTTCAATGCTCATCGAAGTTCTCCGGTTCCAATTCATCACATGTGCACGCGGGCCAAGAATCCGGCGACGGTCTGATTCATCAGCCGAACCTGACGAGGTCCTTAAAGATCAGTTGACCCCAGCTGTTTCCGCGCGCCTGAACTAGCAGTCCTCCTTCCGAAAGCCCGCCGAGGGTAATCGGCGAGAAGCCGAGCTTTTCCGCAAGCGCGCCGACCTCCGCTGCGGCGCCGTTATCGTCGCTCGCGAGGAACACGACTCTCTTTCCACCATTTACGGCGGGATCCTTTTCAAGGACGGCAGCAGGCAAATGATTGAAGCCCTTGACCAGCCGTCCGCCCGGGAAGGCTTGTGCGACGGCTCTGGAAGAAGGCATTCCCCCCAGAGCCTCAGGAGGCACGCCGTAGGCATTGGTCACATCGACGATGGTCTTTCCGTCCCAGGTGGGAAGCGCCCTGGCAACCTCCGGGTACGACTCGAAACGGACCGCCAGAAATAACGTGTCCGCCATGACGGCGTCCGCCAGTGTCCGGGGGACGATCGTGGGTCCGATCGACGCCGCATCGGAGGCGAAGCTCTCCGGGTCGCGCGTGGTTGCAACGGATACTTCGATGCCGCTTCGGGCAAATGCCCTGGCAAGAGCACGACCGATCTTGCCGAAGCCGATAATTGCGTAACTCATCTTTCCTCCTTCGATTTTTCGGCGCGATCAGAGCTTGTAGCCGCCGCTCGCCTCAATTGTCTGGCCGGTCACCCAGTGACCATCATCGGAAGCGAGGAACGCCACGACGGCGGCGATTTCCGAAGGCTCGCCAAAGCGTCCCAGCGCGATGTTGGCCTCGGCCGCCTTCACGACTTCGGGGTCCTCCCGCAAGGCGGCATTCGCGTCCGTTCGCGTGTAGCCCGGCGCGACGGCGTTCACAGAAATTCCGCGCGGCCCAAGTTCGGACGCGAGCGCATGCGTCAGGTTGTTGATGGCCGCCTTCGCCATCGAGTAGACCGGCGCAACGGTCACGGGCTTGGTCGAGGCAGCGGAAGAAATGTTGATGATGCGTCCGCCGTCGGCGAGACGGTCCAGAGCGGCTTGAACAATGAAGAAGGGTGCGCGGGCATAGACCGCCATTAAGGTATCCCAACTTTCTGGCGTCGCATCTTTGAAGCCTAACCAGCCGGAATTTCCAGCGTTGTTGACCAGAATGTCGAGGGTTCTGCTTCCGTTCCGCTTGGTGAACTCGTCGTCGAGTTTCTCGAACAGCGCCGGGACGGCCGCCGCGTCAACGAGGTCCGCGTGGATCGCGAACGCAGTGCCCCCAGCTTTCTCGATCGCCGCGACCACCTCGTCGGCGCCCGATTTGCTGGCGTTGTAGGTCAGCGCGACCGTCGCGCCATCCTTTGCAAGACGCTCAGCAATGGCGCGGCCGATGCCTCGCGATGCCCCGGTAACGAGGGCAGTTTTTCCTTTAAGAGCTTGTCCCATCTGATTTTCTTCCGTGGATGTGTTGATGATTGGATCGCGCGTCAGATTTGCGCGAGGCCACCGTCGACGGCGAGCTCGCTGGCAGTCATGAAGCTGCTGTCCGACGACGCCAGAAAGGCAGCGGCCGCTCCGATCTCGGCGGGATCAGCCATGCGCTGCAGCGGAGTCATCGAGGCGAAGACCTTCTGGCCTTCCTCGCCGAGCGCCTCCTTCGCGAGTTCGGTCGCCGTCGCCCCGGGCGAGAGCACGTTGATGCGGATGCCGGTGCCCTTCAGATCCACCGCCCAGGTCCGCGCAAGATTGCGCACGGCCGCTTTGCTCGCGCTATAAGCGCTCATTGCCGGAGCGCCCGTGGTGCCCGCACTCGATCCAGTCAGGATGATCGACCCGCCTTCGCCCATCAGCGGCAGCGCTTTCTGAACCGTGAAGATCACACCCTTCACATTGGTTTCGAAGGTTTCGTCGATGTGCTCGGCAGTAATCTGGCCGAGCGGAAGCGCGCTTCCTGCCCCGGCATTGGCTAATACGATGTCGAGGTTGCCGCGCTCGGCCTTCACCGCTGCGTAAAGCCTGTCGAGATCGGCCTGGTCGGAGACCGAACCCTTCACCGCGCGGGCACGAGGCCCGAGGTCTGCCACGGCAGCGTCGAGCGCTTCCTGCCGGCGGCCGAAGATGAAGACGAATGCGCCTTCGTCAATAAAGCGCCTGGCCGCTGCGAGGCCAATGCCGGTCGCACCGCCAGTAATCACAGCGGTCTTGCCATTCAGTCTGTTCACGTCGTGCGTCCTTCGAAAATGGAGAAGACCATTCTCTAGCTCTTGACCCATGAAGACAATTGACTAAAGATGCATTAAAACCATCTACTTTTTAGATAATCATGCTCGACAACGTCACCATCAACCAGCTCCGGGCCTTCGTCGCGGTCTGCGATCAGGGGAGTTTTTCAGGAGCCGCACGGGAATTAAGACGTGCACAGTCGGCGATCAGTCACGCGATCAGCGCGCTCGAAGGTGCGTTCGATGTGGTGCTGTTCGAGCGCAACACTCGCCGAGCGACGCTGACAGCCGCGGGCCGCAGCCTTCTGCCGGATGCTCGGGGGGTGATCTCGCGCACCGAAGAGATGAAGATGCGTGCGGTTTCGATTGCCGAAGCCGGGGTGCCGCAAGTGTCGCTTGCCGTCGATGTCTATTTCCCGCGTGCGCACCTGATCGAATGCCTGCGCACCTTGCAGGCGGACTTCCCAACGGTTGCGATCAATCTGCGCATGACGACCATGCAGGGCGGCGAGCGGCTGGTTTTCGATGGTACGTGCGCATTGGCGGTGACGATCACAGACGTGCCGGAGCTAAGCCCCGGGACCATCGAAAGGCAGCATTTATGCGAAGCGCAAATGGTCACTGTTTGTGCGCCATCGCATCCGCTGGCCGCAATCACGGGGTCCATCCCGCGAGAGGAATTTGGCCGGCACATCCAGCTCGTCGTAACAGACAATCAGCCGGATGCGGAAAAGACGCAACAGGGTGTCGCCAGTGAACGCCAGTGGCTGGTGAACGACCTGGGCGCGAAGCACGACCTGTTGAGAGGAAGTTTGTGCTGGGGACACATGCCGCATCATCTGGTTGAGGACGACCTCGCGAATGGAACACTTGTCGAACTTAAACGGCGCGCATGGCACATGCGCCCGCTTACTTTCATGATCTCGCAGCGGCGCGGATACTCGATTTCCGAATGCGAGACACGGCTGGTGGAACTCCTTGGCAGCTGTCATCGCGCCTTGAAGGAGGCCGGCCAACGCGCTGTCTCACGGAAAGGCAAGAAATCTGCGGTGGTCCGCCGCGCGTAAGCACCGGACGCGGAGCCGTCCGCTAGAAAAGGTGGATCAAATGCCCGCGCCCCCTTATGAATTAGATTGTTCGCGATCCTCAGTAAAAGAGCCGCAGTATTGCAGGGCTGCTTCGTTACGCGTCTTCCATCACAGACAACGCGATCGCCTTCTGCGCTTCGACGCTTGCGAGGCGCCTGGTCAACGCGTCACGAATGTGCTCGTAGGCGAGCTTGCCGAGCACGAGACGCTGAGGCGGATTCGGCTCGTCGATGGTGGCAAGCATCGCCTCGACGGTCTTCGCAGCATCAGCAAATTCGAAGTAGCCGCCGTCGAGCGCGCGGCGTATTTCACCAACAGGCGTATCGGCATAACACGGCAGCGCCGCCGCGACATCCAGTCCCGTGCCGAAATTCGTGCGCGTCGGACCTGGCTCCACGATCACGAAGTCGATGCCGAAGGGCGCGACTTCCTGCGCCACGGCCTCCACGAAACCTTCGATGCCCCACTTGGTTGCGTGATACGCGCCGAAGCCTGGATACGCGATCTGCCCGCCTTCTGACGAGACCTGCACGATGCGCCCGCCGCCTTGCTCGCGCAGACGCGGGACGACAGCGCGAATCAGCTGCATCGAGCCAGTCAGGTTGGTCGCGATCTGCCGGTCGATCTGCGCATCACTGAGTTCTTCCGCCGCGCCGAAGAGGCCGTAACCCGCATTGCTCACGACGATATCGATTCGCCCGAATGCGTCGAAGGCTTGGGCGACGGCACGGCGTATGGCGTCCAGATCCGTCACGTCGCATTCGACGATACGGAGCCTCCTGGGATGCGATGCGAGCAGATCGTCGAGTGCGCCGGGTTTACGCAGTGTCGCGACCACGCTGTCGCCCCGGGCGAGAGCACGTTCCGCGAGTCCGCGCCCCAGTCCGCTCGACGCGCCTGTAATCAGCCAGTTTTTGCTCATTGCGAATCTCCGTTCCACGATCAAAATCCTATGCTAGGCCGTTAACATATGTGTGAGAATCACTATCAATCGGCATGACGAGGTGAAATATATTCAACAATGGCCAAACCCACTCTAGCGGATCTGCAATCTTTCATGGCGGTTGCCGCGCGGCGCAGTTTCGCTCAGGCGGCGGGCGAACTCGGCGTATCGCGTTCGGCGCTGAGTCATGCCATGCGCGGTCTCGAAGCCGATCTCGGCGTGCGTTTGCTGCATCGGACAACGCGAAGCGTGTCGCTCACCGATGCCGGCGAACGCCTGCTGGCGCGTCTGCGTCCCGCATTGAGCGAGCTCGATGATGCGCTCGACGACGTCTCGCGCTCCGAGGGTGAAGTGCGCGGCTCGCTGCGCATCAACGGCAGCGAAGGTGCGATCCGTCATCTGCTGCGCACGGTAGTGCCGCCGTTTCTCGCGAAATATCCGCTTATGGAACTGGATCTGGTGGCGGACGGGCGGCTTTCCGATATCGTCGCGGAAGGGTTCGATGCGGGCGTACGACTGGGCGAGGCCTTGCCCAAGGACATGATCGCCGTACGCGTGAGCGGGGACATGCGCTTCGTTGCGGTGGCGTCGCCGCGTTATCTGCGCAAATGCGGGCGGCCGGAATCACCGGAGGATTTGCACGCGCATCGCTGCATCCGGCAGCGTCTTCCTAGCGGAAAACGCTATCGCTGGGAGTTTGCGCAGCATGGGCAGGAGTGCGTCATCGATCCACCCGGCGCGCTCACGCTCGATAACAGCACGCTGATGGTCGAGGCAGCCATCGATGGACTTGGCATTGCGTATGTTCCCGAGCCATATGCGTGCGCGGCGCTGGCGCGCAGGCGGTTATCGGTGGTGCTGGACGAATGGTGCCCGGCTATACCCGGCCTGTTCCTTTACTTTCCTGGCAGTCGACACATTCCGGCGGGCTTGCGCGCTTTGATCGGTATGTTGCGAGAGGGGGAGCGGTCTCCGGTCTGATCAACGACGTGCCCGAAGCAAACGCCAAATCACAGTCGAACATATCGGAATGGCAGCAGCTAGCTGCCATTCGAACGGCTCATTCAGTGCCAAAGCGGCCCAATGGTCAAGCCGAGCACCGTGGCGTATGCTGCCGTTTGCCGTTCAGCCGCCAAAAATGGCCCTCGCGACTCTGCCCTGGCATTCTGTTGGTCAAGACCTGCGCGATTTGCACGTTGCCGGAATAGCCTCTTGCTCCGTCGTCGCTCGTCGGTGCTTCGGCGAGCTGCCACCTGCCGAATCTTCCTTCGGGCATTTCGAGCCACAATCCCCATATGCTTCTAGACGGATAGACCATGGAACGTCGAGCACTGCTTCCCCCGTTAAATCCCGCCCGGGCGTTCGAGGCGACCGGGCGCCTGTTGAGCATTTCCAAGGCCGCTGACGAGCTGGCCGTAACGCCCGCCGCCGTCAGCCGGCAGGTGCGTACGCTCGAAGCTTACTTGGGCGTCGATCTATTCGAACGGGTGAAAGGACGGCTGGAACTGACGTCGGCAGGCGCGCGGTATCTGGCGGAACTCATGCCGCTGTTCGCATCGCTGCGCGAAGCCACCGGCAGCCTGCGATCGTCCGAGCGGCGTGCGCGTGTGCTCAAGATCCGCTCGCCTGCGACCTTCGCGGTGCGCTGGCTGATTCCGCGTCTCGCGAGCTTTCATCGGTTGCACGAAAACATCGACGTGCAACTCACGACATCCCCGGCTCCGCTGAATTTTGCGCGTGAGGACATTGACGGCGGCATTCAGTTAGGTGACGGCAAGTGGCCCGGCCTGCGTGTGCAACGTCTGATCGCGAACGAGCTGGTGCCTGTGGCAGCTCCTTCCAGACAGGTCAAGGCCCGCGCGCAGTTGCAGGGCGAAACGCTTCTGCACACGCTCGCGCGCCCGGAAGACTGGACCTTGTGGCTGAAGGCGGCGGGTCTTCCTTTGAACGCGCGACGCCGCGAGATGCGCTACGAAACGTCGCTGCTCGCGTACCAGGCGGCGATAGAAGGGCACGGTGTCGCGATCGCGCAGAAGGCGCTGGTGCGTGGTGAACTCGAAAGCGGTGTGCTCGTCACACCGTTTTCGTTCGAGCTCGATCGCGGGCATCACACTTACTACTTCGCGTGGCCCACGGGGCGTCCGCAATCGGATGCATTGAAGATTTTTCGCCGATGGCTGCTTACGTTGCTCAGCGAATAACTTTGACGAGTCGCCGACCTTTTAACAAAAAGTCAACGGCTTGTTTCCAAATTGTAGATTGTCCGGCAGGCCGGTGAGTACCTATTCTCGTCAGCATGATTCGTCGCAGTGGCGAGTCACGAGACAGGACAATCACAAATGCCAAGAGACAGCCTCAACGGCGTGCGGGTGATCGATTTCTCGCACGTCCTCGCCGGACCGGTCTGTTCGATGACGCTCGCCGATCTCGGCGCGCACGTCGTCAAGATTGAGCCGCCCGGCGGCGAGATCGGGCGGCGTATCGGACCGCCGTGGATAAGCGGTGAAAGCCCGGCCTTCATCAGCGTCAACCGCAACAAGTACAGCGTCGCGATCGATCTGAAAACCGATGCAGGACGCGATGCCGTTCGCCGCATGGTGCTCGAGGCGGATGTGCTGGTCGAAAACTTCCGGCCGGGCGTAATGGCGTCGATGGCACTCGACTTCGACGCATTGCGGCAACTGAATCCCCGGCTCGTCTACTGCTCGATCTCCGCGTTCGGCCAGACGGGCGCGAATCGCAAGCGGCCTGGCGTGGATGGCGTGATTCAGGCCGTCAGCGGTCTGATGAGCACGCTCGGCACGACGAACGCCGAACCGCTTAAAGTCCCGATCCCCGTCGCCGACATGATGGGCGGCTATCTCGCGTCGATCGCAATTCTCGGCGCGCTGCATCAGGTTCGCGCGGGCGGCGGCGGGCAGCATCTCGACGTGAGTCTCTACAACGCGACGCTTATGCTGCAGCAAATCGGCTTCGCCGCGTTCTTCGCGTCCGGGAGAGAGCCGGAAAAGACCGGCAGTGCTGCGCCTTATGCGTGCCCAAACGAAGCGTTCCCAACGCAGGACGGCTGGATGATGGTGGTCGCCTACCATCCGGAACGATGGCACGCGCTATGTGAGGTGCTCGATTCGTCGTCGCTCGAAGCGGATCCGCGATTTGCTACCAACGATGATCGCGTGCGCCATCGCGCGATCCTCCATCACATACTCGCCGCGCGTTTCGTCGAACGCACGACTGCGGACTGGATGGAACGGCTCGCGGCGCGCGACATTCTATGCGCGCCCGTCGCAACCTACGGCGATGTTATCGAAACAGCGGAGTACGCTGAATGCGGACTGGCACAGACGATCGATCATCCGGTCGTGGGCACCATGCGCACGCACGGTTTCGCCCTTGGTCCATCGGATCGCCCGAGCGCGCCTGACTCGCCCGCGCCGCTGACGGGCCAGCACACGCTGCAGATGTTGGAGCGATACGGCTTCGCTGAAAGCGAGATCGCGGGCCTGCTGAACGCCGGGGTTATCCGCGTGGGCCGCGCAACTCGCGACACCTGCGATGAAGACCGCAAGGTGAGCGCATGAGCGCCGCGATGATCCGCAGTGAACGACGCGGGCGGGTCGCGCTCGTGCGTCTCGCGTCGGACAACCCGCTGAATCCTCTGACCGACGCGTTGATGGATCAGCTGATCGACGTCCTGCTGCGCAATGAAGCCGACCCGCAGGTTCACGCGACCGTTTTGACAGGGTCCGACAAAGCTTTCGCCGCCGGCGCGGACATCGTCGCGATGTGGAAGCTCGATTACGCAAACGCCTTCTCGGATGACTACATCGGCCGTAGCTGGGACCGCATCCGCACGGTCCGCAAACCCATCATCGCGGCGGTAGGCGGCTATGCGCTCGGCGGCGGTTGCGAACTGGCGATGATGTGCGACATCGTCATCGCCGCGGACGACGCGCTCTTCGGCCAGCCCGAGATCAAACTCGGCATCGTGCCGGGGGCGGGCGGCACGCAGCGTCTGCCGCGCGCGGTCGGAAAATCGACCGCGATGCTCGCGTGTCTGACCGGCGAGCCGCTTGGCGCCCAGGAGGCACTGGCTTACGGACTCGTGTCGAAGGTCGTCGCGCGCGAGCGGTTGATCGACGAAGCGATGCGCGTCGGCGAACAGATCGCGCGTCATTCGCTGCCGGTGATCGTCGCGATCAAGGAGGCCGTCGATCGTGCGTATGAGTCGTCGCTGTCGGAAGGACTGTTGTTCGAGCGACGGCTATTTCACGCGGGCTTTTCGCTCGCCGATCAGAAAGAAGGCATGGCGGCGTTTCTGGAACGCCGTCAGGCCGCGTTTCAGAACCGGTAGTGGCCGGGAAAACAATCAGGAGACTTCTTCATGTCAACTCATCCAAATCATGCCGGTTCACTGGTCGAATCGTCCGTCGATGACGGTGTGCTCACGCTCACGCTCAACAGCCCGAGCGATGGCAACGCGCTGAACGTCGCGATGACGGAGGCGCTGTCGGACGTGCTCGAACAGATCAATGACCGGCCCGACGTGCACTGCTTGCTGCTGCGTTCGTCGTCGCCGCACTTCTGTACGGGCGGCAATGTGAAGGACATGCAAAGCGGCAGCGATCTCATGAGCGGCAGTGTCGAGGCTGTACGCGAGCGCCTGCATCGCAGCCTCCACAGAATCACGCGCGCATTGAGCGGTCTCGATGTGCCTTCCGTGTGCGCGGTGAATGGCGCCGCAGTCGGAGCTGGATGCGATCTTGCGCTGATGTGCGATATCCGCGTGGCGAGCACAAAAGCCGTGTTCGCCGAGAGTTTCTTGCGGCTCGGACTGGTGTCGGGCATCGGCGGATCGTGGTTCCTCGTGCGGAGCGTGGGCTATTCGAAGGCGCTGGAATTGACGCTGACCAGCGAGTTCATCGATGCTGAAGCGGCGCTGGGTCTTGGCATCGTTTCGAAGGTGGTGCCGGAGGACGAGCTCGACATCGACGCACGGTCGCTGGCGAAGCGCATCGCGCAGAACCCGCCGACGGCGCTGCGCATGGCCAAGCGGCTCGTGCGCGAAGCGGCCGATGTATCGCTTTCGACGACGCTCGAAATGGCGGCAAGCATGCAAGCCATTCTATTGTGCGGCCGCGAGCACAAAGAGGCTGTCGGCCGGTTTCTGGAGCGGCAGGCGGAGAAGAAGCGCACACACATGTGATGCGCGATACGGCCACCGCGTCGATCGCGCGGGGCCTTACAAACTGAATCACAGGAGACGACCATGTCCACCACTTCCGGAGCCCGCGATCCGCAGCCCGGCATGCTGCGAATCATCGCGACGTCGAGCATCGGCACCATGCTCGAGTACTACGATTTCTTCGTGTATGTCGCGCTGACATCGACTTTGACGCACTTGTTTCTCCCATCGACGGACCGGACCGTCGCCACAATGGCTGGCGTTGCCACCTTCGGCATCGCGTATGTAGCGCGGCCGTTGGGCACGATCATCTTCAGCCCGATGGCCGACCGCATCGGCCGCAAGAAGACGTTCGTCATCACGCTCGCGATCATGGGCATCGCGACAGTGGGCATCGGCTGCCTGCCGACCTACGCAATGGCCGGCTTGCTCGCACCGATAGGACTGGTCACGCTACGCGTGGTGCAGGGCATCGCGCTCGGCGGCGAATACGGCTCTGCCGTCGTCTACGTGATGGAGCATGCGCCCGCGGGCCGAAAAGGCATGGCGACGAGCGTGCTTCAAAGTACCGCGAGCCTCGGACTGTTGTTGGCGCTGGCGATCGTGTCGGCGCTGAAGTTCGCGCTCGATGCATCGGCATTCGAATCCTGGGGCTGGCGCGTCCCGTTCCTGATCTCGGCGCCGATCGTCGCGGTGGCGACATGGATCCGGCTCGGCATGACGGAAACGCCTGTGTTCGCCGAGATGAAGCAGGCGGGCCGTCTGTCGAAATCGCCGCTGCAGGACACCTTGTCGAGCGCGACATCGTGGAAAGCGATTCTCGTCGCGATGTTCGGCGCGCAAGGCGGAACGTCGGTGTCGCTCTATACGTCGATCGTGTACATGCTGTACTTCCTGCAGAACGTGTTGAAGGTCGAACCTTCGCGCGCGAACCTGTGTCTCGGGATTGCTATCGTCGTGGCCGCGCCGCTATATCCGGTGTTCGGCCGTCTATCCGATGCGATCGGCCGCTCGCGTGTGATGCTGATCGGCATCGTGCTGTGGATAATTGCGGCGTATCCGGCTTTCGCGGGCATCAGGACGAATGCGCTCGCTGGCGGCTGGGCCATGGTGACGCTGCTCGTCGCGTTGCTGGCTGTCCTGACGGCGATGATCATGGCGCCGCTGCCGGCGTTCATCGCCGAATGCTTTCCGCCGCAAAGCAGAACCACGGGCTTCGGATTGTCGCAACAGCTCGGCAATGTGCTGTTCGGCGGCTTTCTCCCGCTGATCAGTCTCTCGCTCGTCAATCTGACGGGCAACCCGCTTGCGGGCGTCGGGTATTCGATCGTATCGCTGTTGCCCTGTCTCGCTGTCACGTACTTCTGGGGACTGCGGCAGGATCGGCTGATCCGGCAGCGCAGTCACGAAGTCCAATGTGCGAGCCGTGCGAACGCGGGCCAGTTACCGGTGCGCTGAGTCAGCCATGGCATGAGTCCCGGCATTGTGATGCTGCGCCTCGCTGGGATGTCTTGTGAGTCGGCAAAGATCGACTAATTTCGGCCGGTCGACACGACCGGCTGGATCGCTGACAATCGCATCTTATGCGGCTGGATTTCGACGAGGCCGCCAACACGTTCTGATCCAATTGGCTAAACGATCAATCCGCATAAAATCGAAGGAACGATTTCCGTTCGTTGTCAACGATGCTAGAAATGCGACACTTTCCCGGTAACCTTGGTCTCGCTACCGATCTATTGCTGCACACCGATATCGGGGTGGTCGAGTCAAGGGATGACTATGTCGTCGTCCGCACACCGGACGCGCCTGAATACTTCTTCGGCAACATGCTTGTTCTGCGGCAGCGACCCTCAGCAAGTGACCTGGAATTGCTGGAGCATGACTTCGGCGACCTCGTCGGGACACCACCGCTGATTGCACACCGGACGTTTATGTGGCCGGAAAGCGCCGACAGCGAAGTGACCTTCGACGCATTCGTGGAACAAGGCTACGACGCGACTGTCTACCGGGTGCTGGTGGCCCATCCGGATGAGATCATTCCGGTTGCGACCAACCCGTTGGTCAACGTGCGCCCTTTTACCATGCAGCGCGACTGGGACGATTGGTCCCGAATGCAACTCGCCCACACGCCAAACCCAACGAGCATTAGCTCACAACGTTACATGGCGCATCAAGAGAGGGCTTACAGGAGCCTGATTGAACGTGGTCGCGGAAACTGGTGGGGAGCCTTTATCGATAATGAGCAGGTAGGAAGCCTGGGTCTGTTCTTTCTTGACGGCATTGGGCGTTTCCAGTCCGTTATTACAGGGGCACAGCATCGAAACCGGAATGTTTGCAAAACCTTGGTGACTGAGGTTATCAGGCGGGCCGCCGGACGGTCTGACCGGCTCGTCATGGTCGCAGATGAAAGCAGCCATGCCGGAGCAATATACAAGGCGATGGGTTTTCGGCAACAAGGGCGATTAGCCAGCTTGTGTCAGGAGCCGGGCAATGCAACAGCGCGTTGAGTCGATCCCGATTAATTTTAGGCCCGACGGTACCTGGTAAAGTTTGACCATTAACAGTCATTCCGCGTGACTGCCAACATCGGCGACAATCCTCCTGTGTTAATCATTCAAGGAGGTGAAAATGCTGACGACCGTTGCCCTAACGCCTGTTGACTTCAAGCGTTGGGCAGAACATCTAACCCGGCAGATCGCTGAATCGGGGCGCGACGGACGGCCATTTTTTTCGCCTCTGGAAGCCGCCGATTTCGAATTACCCGAGCGTCGCGCTCGCTTCGAAGATCGCCTCTCAATACCTTTGCCTCAGCCAACATGGATGAGGGTGTGGGCGGTTGAAGGCCCCGATGCACGCTTCATCGCACATCTTGACCTGAACGGATCCAGCATACCGTCAGAGAAACATCGCGCCACTCTTGGTATCGGCGTCGAGGAGGGCTTTTATCGCAGAGGCCTTGGGCGAAACTTGATGCTGGAAGCCATAGAATTCGCGACACGTAACCACATTGAATGGATCGACCTGTCTGTGTTCAGCGATAACCAGGCTGCGATCAGCCTTTATCGATACTTTGGATTTGTTGAAATTGGACAGCGCGATGACAGATTTCGTATTTCCGGGCGCTCAGTCGACGACATTACTATGACCCTGCGAATTAAGAGCTAGGGTAACCGACTGGCTTCGGGCTAACTCCGGCCGCTCGCTCGCCTGGTATCGCAAGCCAATGTTTGATACCTTTGCAGCCATATTCATAAGGCCTGTTCGATGAAGATGCATCTCAGAGTCGCTCGGCCCGTTCGCGATCTAGTCCTTACCGAACGCATGTATTGTGTAGGGCTTAACCTGGCGGTGCTCGCGAGGTTTCAGGACCATCAGGGCTTCGACGGAGTGATGCTTGGAAGTCCCGGCATGGGCTATCATTTTGAGTTCACCCATTGCGGCGAACACCCCGTGCTGCCTCGACCAACGATTGAGGACTTGCTCGTGTTTTACGTACCGGATCGACAGGAGTGGAGTGCAATGGGCAATCGTCTTGTCGAAAATGGATTTGTTCGCGTAAAGTCGTTCAATCCATATTGGGACGTGTCGGGACGGACATTCGAGGATGCCGACGGCTATCGGCTTGTCTTGCAAAACGCGGCGTGGAGCGTCTGACGCCCTTATCGTATTTCTCCCCCAAGAGTTGACGATGACCAACCCGATAAGCTATCGACGTGCAACCACCGAAGACGTTTTGACAATCTGCGAATTGGGTCAAATTCTGAATGCGAGCCATCACTCAGCACGCCCTGACATCTACGCAGATGCCACCACAGAATTCAGCCGCGACGAGCCGCACTGGCTTTCCAGCCTCCAGGGAGAAGGTCGAGCGACGTTCCTTGCAGAGCTTGGTAGCAAAACTGTCGGCTTCATTACGATTCAGGTGGTGAAGCCGATGAGCCCGCTGTTGCAGCCGATGGTCGTTGGGCGTATCGAGTCCGTCGCAGTTTCAGAACAAATTAGAGGACGCGGGGTCGGCAGTTCTCTTATCAAACTCGCCGAAGAGTGGGCGCGGAAGCAGGGTGCCACTGACATCAGACTAACCGTTTGGGAGTTCAACCAACAGGCGGTCAACCTGTACCGGGAACTTGGCTATGAGGTTCGCGCCTTTGAAATGGGAAAGCGGGTTCGGACTGCGGAGATAGAAAGTTCGGAATGAAGGCTGTAAGAATAGTTCAACGTTCTGGAGTCTGATTGATTAGCGACGTGAGCACGTGGTCGGCCCATACCCCATTGATCCGTAGATAGGACCGCGCCAGGCCTTCGCGCTCAAAGCCTAGCCGTTTCAATAGCCGTTCGCTGCGAGCATTTTCAGGCCTGAAGTTGGCCATTATTCTGTGCAATCTGATTTCGTCGAAGATATAGGTAATCGCTGAGGTCAATGCTTCGCGCATCAGCCCTTGTCCTTCAAACCGCTTTGCAAGCGAAAATCCAAGATGACATGCCTGAAAGGGACCGCGCACAATGTTGGTGAAATTGCAATCGCCCACCATTTCGCCGGTTCCTGGCGCAATTAGAAGTAGGTGCACCGCGACCCCTGAGTCGTTGTTGTGCGCCATCATCGACAGCCGTCGCCGAACTGATTCAGTTTCGAAAAAGCTTTCGGCTCGGAGCGGTTCCCAAGGCTGCAGGTGAGCGCGATTTTCAACGGTGTATGCCCGCAACTCATGGGTGAACTGCTCACATGCCGGCACAAGTTTCAGGCGTGCCGTTGACATTGCACTTGGTAGTGCATCGATGTGAACGCTCGTCACGTTGTCCTCCCATTGAAAGGGCGGAGAAGTATGGTTAATCAGAAATTTTTCGTCAACAATTCGACCGGCGTCCGCTACAGAAAAAGCCACGATGCACACCTAGTGCGATCGCCGCGCACGACTGTGGGGTAGGTGCGGCCGTTTCTGAGGCATTGGCGTCGGCCGTTCACATTGGTGAGAATCGGCGATCCCCGTTGACTGTGATCTTTTACAGATGCAATATGTCTGCATGAACTCCGACACGCTCAAAACGATGATGTGCACGATGACGCCCGACGGCGAGTCGTGGGAATCGTGACGTTCTTACATCACATATAGACTTCCTCAACGGCCCCGCCAGTCATGACGGGGCCGAGTCTTTTTCCTCGCTCCGAATGCCATTGGCGCAGATAGGAGTGATTGCATGCATTACACAATACGTGGTGCCGTCTATCAGGGCTATGCCCGCATGTCGACTCGTTTGTTCGAGCCGAGGGGCGTGGCATGCTGACGATACGAAAAGCGAATCGCCATGACGTCTGCGACGCTTGGGATATCCGCAAAACCTCGGTGCATGCCGCGTGCGCCGAGTATTACCCCGAGGCGACCCTTTCTGAATGGGTCGATGGCACGCCCACCGATAAATGGGCTAGCGTTGTCGAAAACGACTTTTACGTTGCCATCGATGAAGAACTAGTCGTGGGCACAGGAATGCTTACGGTCGGAAACGGGCAAATCGACGCAATCTTTGTGAGGCCGTCTCATATGGGACTCGGCATCGGGCGCAAGATGCTGCAATTTCTCGAGGGGTTGGCCGGCGTTCATGGCCTTGCCGCAATGCGTCTCGATGCAACGCCGAACGCGGCAGCGTTCTATCGCCGTTGTGGTTGGGCGGGAGATTCGATATCGACCTACCGTAGCTCGCGTGGACTGGAACTGGCTTGCGTGCCAATGACAAAGCATCTGACCGTCAGAGCGTCGGTTGCTACGTCCGACGATTGCCGTCCCATCCGACGATAGTCGGCTAGTTCAGGGCATTCGACACAAGACCCAAGATTGTTGAAAATTCCGTTGTTAATTTAACAAAATCCAAAGTGACCGATGTCGCAGGAACTGAAAATCCCCTCCGGTTCTCCGACGATTATCCTACCGTCCGCGTGACGATCTCAAGTTGCCAGTACTTTGCGAAAGGCACTTCCAATGCCTCGACAGCGTGCCTCGCCTCCAGCATGATCTGCTCGCGCTCGTGTGATTTTTTACTGTAATAAAGCGTCAAGCTGACCTTGAACAATAAGCGAGCGTTCCAGCGGATACGCCACCGGTGTGCCAGTCTCAACGGACTTTTCAAAATCAAGCAACATCCGTTCATACTGTTCTTGCGTTCTACCGAAATGTTCGATGTGTAGCTGATCGGCTCCATCGATATGCTTTATCACGCTCGCGTCGTGGTAGTTATTTGTGGTGAATGGTGCTGTCATTTCGATCCAGCCTTTCTCTCCATGGAAGAGCATCGACTGCCTCCGGCCCATTAGCGTGCTACAGAACGACCGAAGCTTGAAGTCGCCGAAATCAATAACACAGTCCGAAGCGATATCGGTTCCTGACGTCGCACTGAAGCTCAAATCGCCTTGTGCTCCGACTGGATCCCGATCGGTTGCGAATGCTGTCCCCACGATTGGGTACATGCCGACATCGCGGAGGCTTCCACCGCCAAGAGACAGGTTATTGCGAATCGACGCAGGGTCCGCGCGAAAGTATGTGAAGGCACCCCCAACTTGCCGAATATCACCGATCTCACCAGAGCAGATCGCCTGACGAACGCTCTCCCACTGCGGGTGATGGACGATCATGATTGCCTCCGCGCAGACCAGGCCGCTGCGATCACGTTCTTCGATCAGCCGCCGTACCTCTGAGGCATTCATGCAGATCGGCTTTTCGCAAAGAACATGTTTTCCAGCCTGAAGTGCTGCAACGGTCCACGGGAAATGCAACGCGTTTGGAACCGGGACATACACTGCGTCCACCTCAGGATGCGAAAGGACGTCTTCATACTTCGCGGTCACGTGATTGACCGCATGCTTACGAGCAAGAAGCGTGGCTTTTTCAATGTCTCTGCTAGCGACAATGGTGATGCGACTGCCAATCCGCTGGATCGAGGGCATGATCACCGAATCCGCAATCGTGGCTGCACCGAGTATGCCCCACCGAAGACCAACTCTTTGATTGCGTTGTCCTGCATGGTCGATTGTTTGCATCATCATTCAATGGGAGATAAACATGTTGGAATCGATGTACGACTGGAACTCAGGAGCACCTCGAACTCGCTGAGCCACTGCATCGTTTGCTTTGATGTGAGCCGAATCATCATCGCGGTTTTCCGCGGCGGCGACCAGCGACGGCGCGACGGCGTACTGATGCGACGATGATCAGAATCGATGCCGCATCGCAAGCCTGACCGCGACCTGGTGCGGCGTCGATGAGTCGCCCAGGTTGCCGATGTTCGCGACCGCAGCGCCCCCGGTCGACGATACGCCGGACGCCTTCTGAACAGACGCTTCCGCGTAGAAATCGGTCCGTCTGGACACGAAATAGTCCGCAAGCGCCGCCAACTGATTGAAGTGCTGGTTGCCGACGGTGCCGCCCGCACCGTTGTCGACCGCGTTGCCCTTTGTGTACGTGTAGCCAAGTCCAGCGGAGAAAGCGGGGGTGAACTGATATTTGATGCCAGCTTCAGCAGTGTTGAACTTCGCGCTGTTGCCCCGGAGTGCCGTAATGTTCCCGTACTCGACATTCGAGTAGCCGATATTCATGATCGCGTTGCCGATCCTGTATGTCGCGCCTGCGGCGATGACCTGGTACGACGTCGCGCTCACATATCCGCTGTTCAGCACACCGCTCAACTGAGTCGCGCCATTCGGATTTCCGGTGAAGAAGCCGGTACTGCCTGTTGCGCCGGTCGGATTCTTGAAGTACTCGTAGGCTGCGCCGAGCGCGAGCGGGCCGTTCGTGTACGCGACACCCGCGTTGTATCCGCTGCCCGCAGTGATGTTGCCCGCCTGTCCCCCAAGGCTCAATTCGCCACCGAAGGTCAGGCCGCGATAGTTGGCGCTCGCATAGCGGATCGTATTGTTCAGACGCAGGGAGTTGTTGGTATTGTCGAGGTCGCCGGGATGAGCGAAGGCGGCGCTGCCGAGGTAGCCAAGCGTTGTCACGGGCTGCACGTACCAGAAGATCGAGTCGTATTGACGGCCGAGCGTTATAGCGCCGAGCGTCGCACTGGAAATCCCAACGAAAGCTTGCCGGCCAAACTCCGCACCGCCTTGTCCGAGCGCGCCATTGTTCAGGTTCACACCCGACTCCAGCGTAAAGATAGCGGCCAGTCCCCCACCGAGATCTTCCGCTCCTCTTAAGCCCCAGCGGCTGCCGTTGATGCCATTCGTCGAGTCGAGCGTCCATTGCCGTCCACCGACGTTGTGGCCATTCACCACGTTCTTGTTGTTGTTGACGAACTGCAGTCCTTCGTCGATCACCCCATACAGCGTCACCGAGCTTTGCGCATGTGCGTAAGACGCGCACAACAACGTCAAGGCAGCGGTCATCGCGTGCTTTTTCATGTCTCTCCAACTCCTGACTGTGGTTGTCGCGAGGTGAGGTGTTCGGCTCAAAACGCAGATGTGGGTTAGCGTCGGAAAAAAATGGAAAACTATTCCAGAAAAAATTTCCAGGAATTATAGGGCGGTCTACGGACCGGAAAGCAAGCGGATTTTTGCCAGGGTTTGTCCGGATCGTGTTGCCCCGGTCTAAACGCGCCGAAACGTTGACGAATCCCATTCCCTGTCGTAACCTGAAAAAACTTTCTGGAAAACATTTCCAACATTAGAGCGGAGACGAGCATGCAGCTGGGTACGGCGGATCAGGCCGCACGATTGATTGGCGATGGCGACACGGTATTGATCACGGGCTCCGGCTCGGGCATGGCGGTTCCCGAGGCACTGCTCGCAGCAATCGAGCGACGCTTCAAGGAAGAGGGGGCACCGCGCAAGATCACGGCGATTCACCCGGTGGGTCTCGGGAATCGCGGCGATGAGCTGGGTGCGAGTCACTTCGCGCATGAGGGGCTGCTCAAGCGCGTGGTGTGCGGGACTATCGTTGACGCGCCGCCGATCGCGAAACTGGCCATGGCCAATCGCATCGAGGCGTACACGTTGCCGCAGGGCGTGCTCTCGCAACTGATCCGCGAAATCGCGGGTGGGCGGCCGGGTCTGACAACCCATGTCGGGTTGAATACATTCGTCGATCCGCGTCATCAGGGCGGCAAACAAAGTTCGATTGCAACTGAAGACCTGGTCGAGCTGGTCGAACGCGATGGACGCGAGTGGCTGTTCTACAAGTCGTTCAGACCGGATGTAGCGTTGCTGCGCGGTACGACTGCCGACGAGGACGGCAACATTTCGCACGAACACGAGGCAATCTTTGGCGAAATGCTGTCGATGGCGCAAGCGGTGCGGCGCTGCGGCGGCGTGGTGATCGTGCAGGTCAAGCGGCTTGCGAAGCGCGGCATGCTGCCCGCGAAAAGCGTGAAGATTCCCGGCAATCTGGTGGATTTCGTCGTCGTTGAACCGAACCAGATGCAGACATACCAGACTTTTTACGACCCCTCTTTCGCCGGCGAACTGAAGACGCCGCTCACAACGTTCCCTGACCTACCGCTTGACGAACGCGGCGTAATTGCGCGGCGCGCCGCACTGGAATTGCGGCGCGGCGCCGTCTGCAATATCGGCTCGGGCGTGTGTACGGGGATCGGTCTGGTTGCCGCGCGCGAAGACGTTCTGGATCTCGTCACCCTGACCAATGAACAAGGCCTGACGGGTGGTGCGCCTGCTAACGGACTCGACGCGGGCGCGGCACGCAACTATGCGGCAATCGTCGATCAACCGTATCAATTCGACTTCTATGACGGCGGTGGCATCGACATCGCATTCCTGTCCTGCGTCGAAATCGACCATACCGGTAACGTCAATATCACGCGTTTCGCCGATCGCCTGGTCGGTGTCGGCGGCTTCATCAACATTAGCCAGAACGCGAAGAAGATGGTGTTCGGCGGCTCGTTTACCGCGGGCGGTCTGAAGGTTGCGGTCGAGAACGGCGAATTGAGAATCGTCGCGGAAGGGCGTCATTCGAAGTTCGTCGAGTCGCTCGCGCAGATATCGTTCAGTTCGAAGAACGCGCGCGAGGGTGGGCAGACTGTGCTCTACGTCACCGAACGGGCCGTCTTTTCGCTCTCGAGCGATGGCTTGACGCTGATTGAAATCGCACCGGGTATCGACCTGCAAAAAGATGTGCTCGACCGCATTCCGTTCGAGATCGACGTGTCGCCCGATCTGAAAACGATGCCCGCCGAAGTCTTTTCCAATCGCTCGCTCGGTTTGCAGGCGCGGCTCCAAAACGAGCCGTTGCCGATGCACCCGAAAGTCAAAGCGTTGCTGAACCACTAATAGATAAATCAAGGAGACAAACGTGAACCAACCGGCAACGGCGCCCGCAAAGCGGCGCTGGTATCAGGAAATCAATCGCGCGCAATGGCTGACGCTCGCGGGCGCGTGGTGCCTTTGGGCGCTCGACGCCGTCGACTTTCTGCTGATCACTTTCGTGCTGATCGACATCGCGAAAACCTTCGATGTCACGTTGCACACTGCGTCGCTGCTGATTCTCGCGACCTTTGGCGTGCGCTGGCTCGGCGGTATGCTGTTCGGAAATCTGAGCGATCGTATCGGCCGCAAGATTCCCATGCTGATCGCGCTCGTGTGGTTCACGGCGGGCGCAGCGTTCACCGGCCTCGCCTGGAGTTTCACGGCGGTGTTCGCGTTCCGGCTGTTACTCGGTTTCGGCATGGCACCGATCCTTACGCTCGGTTCGACGATGATCGCCGAGGTCTGGCCGGAGAAATACCGCGCGATCGGTATCGGCATTCTCGATACCGGCTGGGGTTTTGGCAGCGTGCTCGCGGCGACGCTTTACGGTTTGATCTATCCGCACTTCGGCTGGCGTCCGCTGTTTTTTGCGGGAATTATTCCGGCCTGCTCGTGGGATTGTATATCTGGCGTTTCGTGCCGGAATCGCCGGTGTGGCTGAAGGCGCGCGAGAAAGGTCTCGTGTCGAAGCGCAAATCGCCCGCTGCAACGCTGTTTCGCGAGCATCTCAAGCTCGTGCTCGTGCTGAGCCTCGTGCAATTCCTGCTGCAATTCGGCTCGTGGCCGCTGCAGGGTCTGCTCGCGACGTATCTGCGCGAACTGCATATGCCGCCGGCGTCGGTGAGCATGATCACCAGCGCGGGTGCGGTCGGACAGATCTGCGGGTTCTTCTGTTCGGGCTTTATCGCCGAACGCGTCGGTCGCAAGAATGCAATTGCGATGATGCTCGCGATCGGCTGCTGTTGCGTGTTCGCGCTCGTGAATCTCGCGCCGGTCTCGATAGCGCTCGGCTGCACGTTCGCGTTCCTGTCGGGCTTCTGGATTGTCGGCGCATCCGGCATTTATCCGACGATCCTCGCCGAGAATCTGCCGTCGAACGTGCGCGCAACCGGCGTGGGGCTGATGTACAACATCGGCGTGATCGGCGGGGGCATTGCGCCGTTCATCGTGCTGGCCTCGCTCGACTATTTCAAGGTTGCGTTGCCGAAAGGGATGTTCTTCTACACGCTGCTCGGCGATGTGCTCGGCGTACTGATTATCTATCTGGCAACCCGTGAAACACGCGGCATCCCGATCGAACATGCGGGCGCGCAAGACGACGAGTCCGCGCAATCACAACAGGAGGGCATTCGTCGTGATGCTTGGTAACGCAGCGCTCGCATTCTGGAACGGTATCGCACCGGGTGGCGACGCGGAATTTCTCGCATGGCATGTGTCGGAACATATCCCCGAGCGTGTCGGTCTGCCGGGTTTTCTGCGCGGCCGCCGCTACGTCGCGAGTCGCGGCTCGCCTCGTTATTTCAACTTCTACGAAACCGAGTCGCTCGGGGTGCTCGAATCGCCGGTCTATCGGGACCGGCTCGATCATCCGACGCCGTGGACCGCCAAGGTAGTCGCCACTTTCGTCGACACGTCGCGAACAATGTGCCGCGTCGCGCACACACGAGGTATCGGCGAGGGCGCGTGGATGCAGACAATCCGCTTTGCGTTTCCGTCTGTCGCGCGTGATAAGGCGATCAGCACGCTGATTCGAATACTCGACGACTTGCCGGCACGTACCGCCCTGGTCGGCGCGCATCTGCTCGACGGCGTGCAGCGCGAAACGAAGCCGACGCGCGAGCTCGAATTGCGCGGCACACCCGATGCACAGATCGACGGTGTACTGCTGATCGAAGCCGCTGACGAAGCGACACTCGATTCACTCGCCGAACGTGAACTGGCCGACGATTCATTGCGTCAAGCCGGCGTCGGCGCGATTGCGCGCGGCAACTATCAACTGCAATACAGCCTCAGCGCCTCGCGCTGATGTTCAACACAAGGAAATCGCATGAAACTGTTTCGCTTTGGTCCCGTAGGTGCGGAAAAACCCGGTGTCGTCGACAGGAACGGAACGCATCGTGATCTGTCTGCCGTGATCGCCGACATCGATCCCGCAACGATCGCGACCGGCCTCGAAAGCAGGCTCGCCAACCTCGATCTGACCTCGCTGCCTGAAGTACCGAAGGGCACACGTTTCGGTCCGTGCATTGCGCAGCCAGGCAACTTTCTCGCGATCGGTCTTAACTACGTCGAGCATGCGAAAGAGACCAATGCGCCGCTGCCGGAGGAACCGATTCTCTTCAATAAGGCGCCAAGCTGTATCGTCGGTCCGGACGACGACATCGTCTTGCCGCGTGGCTCGGAAAAAACCGATTGGGAAGTCGAACTCGCGTTTGTGATCGGCAAACGTGCGCATTACGTCAGCGAGGCCGACGCGCTATCGTACGTGTTCGGTTATTGCGTGTGTAACGACGTTTCGGAGCGCGCATTCCAGCTCGAACGCGGCGGCCAGTGGGTGAAGGGAAAATGCGCACCGTCGTTCGGTCCGATCGGTCCGTATCTCGTCACTGCCGAAGAAATCCCCGATCCGCAGAAACTGCCGCTCTGGCTCGAGGTGAACGGTGAGCGCGTGCAGAACAGCGACACGAGCGACATGATCTTTTCGATCCGTACCATCGTGTCGTACGTGAGCCAGTTCGTCGTGTTGATGCCGGGCGATCTCATTACGACGGGCACGCCGCCCGGCGTTGGCCTCGGCATGAAACCGGAGCGCTATCTGAAGTGTGGCGACACGGTTCGCCTGAGCGTCGAAGGGCTGGGCACGCAGACCCAGCGCGTCGTATGAACACGGCCTCCTTCATCCCGGTGACCGGCGCGACGGCGCTGTACGCGATCGTCGGCGATCCGGTTTCGCAGGTGCGTTCGCCGCAGGTAGTCAATGCGCTGTTCGCGCAGGCGCAGATCGACGCACTGCTGGTACCGATGCACGTTTCGCGCGACCGCTTTGGTGAGACGATGCGCTCGCTGATGGCGATCGGTAATCTGCGCGGTATCGTCATCACCGTGCCGTTCAAGGTCGATGCGATGTCGCTCGTCAGCCATGTGTTGCCTGGCGCGCAAGCGGCGGGCGCATTGAACGCGATGCGCCGCCTGCCCGATAATCGATGGGAAGGCGACATGTTCGACGGCGCCGGGCTTGTGCGCGCGCTCGATGATGCCGGTCATCCGCCAGCCGGCAAGCGCGTGCTGCTGGTCGGTGCGGGCGGTGCCGGACGCGCGATCGCAATCGCACTCGCGCAAAGCGGCGTGCGCGAGATAGCGTTGAGCGATATCGACGGCGAACGCGTCCGGCAGGTCGTTGAGGCGGTGGCAAACGCCGCACCGTCGTGCGTATGTCGAGCGTCCGAACCGACCTTCGACGGCCACGACCTCGTTGTCAACGCGACGCCGCTCGGAATGAAGCCTGACGACGCATTACCCGTCGACATCGCGGGTATGAACGCGCAGCATGTGCTTTTCGACATCGTGCCGAAACCCGACGTGACCGCGCTGATGCGCGCCGCGCAATCGCAAGGCGTGACGACGATTGGCGGCAAGCGCATGATTGAAGGGCAGGCTCGCGCGCTGGCCGGATTTTTTGGGCATCGTGTATAAACGCGGTCCGGTGCGAACCATTCAATTCACATGCAATGAGTAGGTAACGTATGAGCGTCGCTTTGGAACGTGGCATGGCCATCCTCGAGTTGCTGTCGACCGATCGCAACGGCATGCAGTTGAGCCGGCTTTCGGAGGCTCTCGATATTCCGGTAAGCGCAATGCATCGCTTGCTGACCAGTCTGATCGAAATGGGTTACGTGCACCAGACACGGGAGATGGGGCAGTACTGTCTGTCGCTGAAGTCCGTGTCGCTCGGCATCCGTTTCGTATCGAAGAACAATCTGATCGACCTCGCGCGGCCGCTGATGGACGAACTCGCGAGCGTTTCGGGCGAGCTGTCGCGGCTCGGCCTGATCGACGGCGAGCGGCTGGTGTGGGTGTCCAAGTCGCTAGGCACGCGGGTAGGTCTGCGCTACGACCCGGACAGCGGCGCGGAAGCCCCGTTGTTCTGCTCGGCGTCCGGGCTGGTCTGGCTCGCCACGATGAGCGACGAAGAAGCGCTCGCGCGGGTGATGAAGACCGGTTTCGGCCGGGACGAGGATTACGGCCCGAACGCACCGCGTACCCCGGAGGAATTTCTCAAGCAACTGCGCCGTGCACGCGCGAACGGCTACGCAACGGTGACCAATAGTGTAGAGGCGGCCACTTCGGCGATGGCCGCGTTGATTCGCGGCAAGGACGACGAGCCGATTGGCGTGCTGACGATTGCGGGGCCGATGTTCCGCTTGACCGCGAAGCGCATGCAGGAACTCGCGCCGCTGCTGATGCGCGCAACGGCGGCACTGTCGGAAGTCAATGCCCCCACGTTTGCCATGCCGCCGGCGCATCTGCACGGGTGAACGCACTCAATGCCCCCAATGCCCTCAATGCCCTCTAACGGGAAGGAGATCCAGCAATGAGCGACTCTGCCGCCAATGACACGCGGCGTCTGCTGAAGCCAGGCCTTTACGGATTGAACGACATCGAGGCCGGCGACTACTACCTCACCGCTGGCGTCACCGTGACCGAAACACACGTCGTCAATTTCGCGGGCGTCTCGGGCGACTACTACGACATCCACGTTGATGACGTGGCCGCGCAGGAGGCCGGCTTTCCTGGGCGCATCGCGCACGGCCTGCTCGGTTTGTCGCTCGCCGACGGACTGAAGACGCGTTGCCCGGTGCTGCTCAAAGGGCTCGCGACACTCGGCTGGAACTGGTCGTTTCGCGCGCCATTGATGATCGGCGATCGCATTCATGTCGATATCGAAGTCATTGGCAAACGTCCGACCAAGCGGCCCGATCGCGGGATCGCGACGTTGCGCCTGAAGGTGCTGAATCAGCGCGGCGAAGTCGTGCAGGAAGGCGAAACGCTGATGATGATGCCGACTACGCTCGCGTGAGGGAAGCACTCGTCATGCGCGATCTTTCACAGCATCTCCAGCACTTCGCCCTCAACACCGCGACGCTCAGGCAATGGCCGCTGGAGCGCATCATCGAGGGCTGCGCGCGTCGCGGTATTCGCGCGATAGCACCGTGGCATGCCGACGTCGAGCGCGCTGGTGTGGCACAGACAAAACGCCTGCTGCGCGAGGCGCAGATCGGGTTGGCCGGTTATTGCCGCGGCGGTCTGTTCCCGGTCGCGCAGGCCAGCGAACGCGATGCGGTTTTCGAGCGTAACCGGCGTGTACTCGACGCCGCGCGCGAACTCGATGCGCCTTGCGTGGTCCTCGTCGTAGGCGGCTTGCCGGGGGCGATGGAGGGCGAACCGCAAAGCCGCGATCTGGCCGGCGCGCGAGAGCAGGTGAAGGACGGCATTGCACGCATCCTCGACTACGCGAAGTCGCTTCGCATGCCGCTCGCGATCGAGCCGTTGCATCCCATGTACGCCGCCGATCGCGCATGTGTGAATACGCTCGAACATGCGCTCGATCTGTGCGACGCACTCGACCCGTCGATGCAAGGCGATCTCGGCGTCGCGGTGGATTGTTATCACGTGTGGTGGGACCCGAAAGTCGATGCCCAGATCGCACGTGCCGGCAAGCAACGGCTGCTTGGCTTTCATGTTTGCGACTGGCTCGTGCCGACCCGCGACATGCTCAACGATCGGGGCATGATGGGCGACGGCGTCATCGACATCGCGCGGCTGCGCAGCCAGGTCGAGCGGGCGGGCTTCGACGGTTTCATCGAAGTGGAAATTTTCTCGAGCGACAACTGGTGGAAGCGCGACGGCGACGACGTGCTGGACACCTGTGTCGCACGTTACCGAACTGTGGTGTAAAGGAGTTAAAGCATGGAGCAGTCAGGTCTCGATTTCGTGGAAGTCGGTCAACGCTATACCTTCGGCAAGACCGTGTCGGAAACCGATGTGATGCTGTTCGCCGGCATAACGGGCGATTTCAGCCCGACGCACGTCAACGAACAGTACGCGCGCGAAAAGTCGAATCTCGGCGGACGCATCGCGCATGGCGCACTGATGGTGGGCTATATGTCGACCGCTTCGACGCTGTCGATCGAACACGTGATTCACAAAGAGAATCTCAGCGATTTCCCCGTCTCGTCGGGCTACGACAAGCTGCGTTTCCTGAAACCGGTTGCGCTCGGCGATACGATCACCGTGGTGTATGAGGTGATCAGGATCGACAAGGAAAAAGGCCGCAGCATTGCGAAGAACGAAGTGTTCAACCAGCGCGGCGAGCTTGTCGCGGTCGGCGAACACGTCATGCGCTGGGCGAAGAAACTGAAGGGCGAGTGAGCAGGCAGAAGGCGCATAACGGCGTATTGCAGCGGATCATCGGACAACATCATGCAGATCATTACAGCAGAAGAAGCGGCCTCGCTCGTAAGAGACGGCGACACGGTGCTCATCAGCGGATCGGGCGGCGGGCACGCGGTGCCCGACGCGCTGGTGGCGGCGGTCGGCGAACGGTTCAAACGCGAAGGTGCGCCGCGCGGTATCACCTCGATGAGCATCGTCGGCGTTGGCGATCGCGCGGCCCTGGGCGCGAGCCATCTCGCACAAGAAGGCTTGCTACGTCGCGCAATCACAAGTGCACTGGTCGATTCGCCCGGTCTCGTCACGCTCGCGGCGGAGGACAAGATCGAGGCATACACGCTGCCGCAGGGCGTGATGTCGCAACTGATGCGCGAGATGGCCGCGGGGCGCCCTGGCCTGATTACCAGAACAGGGCTGCATACCTTTGTCGATCCGCGGCAGCAGGGCGCGCGGCAAAGTCTGCGCACGCCCGCAGATTTCGTTGAAGTAATCGAACTCGACGGCGAGGAATACTTGCGGTTCAAGCCGTTGCCGCTGAACGTGACCTTCATTCGCGGCACGACCGCCGACGAAGACGGCAACGTGACGATGGAAGAAGAAGCCGTGCTTGGCGAGATGCTGGCGATGGCGCAGGCAACGCGCCGCGCGGGCGGTGTCGTGATAGTGCAGGTTAAACGGGTGGCGCGGCGCGAGACCTTGCCGCCCAAACAGGTGAAGGTGCCCGGCATTCTGGTCGACTTCGTCGTGGTCGTGCCGGATCAGCCGCAGACGTACGCGACATCATACGATCCGAGCTACGCGGGCGAACTGCGCGTACCGTTGTCGGAGATCAAGCCGTTGCCGTTCGGACCGCGCAAGGTGATCGTGCGGCGCGCGGCGCTCGAACTCTATCCCGGCGCGGTGTGCAATCTTGGCGCGGGCGTTTCGACGGGTCTGTCGACGATCGCTGCTGAAGAAGGTCTGCTCGACGCGGTCGTACTCACGAATGAGCAAGGCATCATCGGCGGCGCTCCGCTCACCGGACGCGATTCGGGTGGCGGCCAGAACTTCGCCGCGATGATCGAGCAGCCGTCGCAATTCGATTTCTACGACGGCGGCGGCCTCGATCTCGCGTTTCTGTCGTTCGCGGAAGTCGATCCGCAAGGCAACGTCAACATCAGCCGTTTCGGCGACAAGATCATCGGGGTTGGCGGTTTCATCAACATCAGCCAGAACGCGAAGTGCGTGATATTCAGCGGCACGCTGACGGCGGGCGGGTTGGATGTCGGCTGGGAAGGCGGCCAGACCGTGATCCGCAGCGAAGGGCGGCATCGTAAATTTGTCGAATCGATCGAGCAGGTCTGCTATAGCGCAGCGTTCGCGCGCGAGCGTGGGCAGACCGCGTTGTATCTGACCGAGCGCGCCGTGTTCCGGCTCGGCGACGAAGGCCTCGAATTGATCGAAATTGCGCCGGGCGTCGATCTTGAGCGCGACGTGATCGGGCAGATGGCGTTTCGCCCCCGCGTCGCCGGGGATCTGAAAACGATGGATGCGCGTCTCTTCGATCCGCAACCGCTTCGTATTCGCGATGAAATCGCCGCGCGCGGGCGGCGCTATCGCTCGAAACGTGTGGCGCAGTGGTATGCCGGGCGGGGCGCACACGCGTGATCGAACGCGTGCCCGCTGTCGCGCTTGCGCGAGACGTCGCGGTCTCGAAGGTCGTCGCGGGCATGTGGCGCGTGATGCGCTGGGACTTGTCGCGCGAGGGGCTGGCGCGCTTTATCGACGAATGCGTGGCGCTGGGCGTGACGAGTTTCGACCTTGCCGATATTTATGGCGGGGGCGCCGCGCAAGCGTTTTTTGGCGAAGCGCTGGCTGCGCGCGGCGGCAACAACGATGACATCCAGATCATCACCAAAGCCGGCATTCGGCTGCCTTCGTCCAACGGCGGCGGCGCGCGCGTCAAGCACTACGACAGCAGCGCGGCGCACCTGCGACGAAGCGTGGACGATGCGTTGTCGGTGCTGGGCCGTGAGCGGATCGACCTGTTTCTACTGCATCGCCCCGATCCGCTTCTCAACCGGGACGAACTGGCGGAGCTGGCCCATCAGCTGGTCGCGCAAGGCAAGATCGGCGCATTCGGGGTGTCGAATTTTTCCGCGTGTGAGTTCGACTGGCTCGGAGCGCGTGTGCCGCTAGCGAGCAATCAGATCGAGTTTTCGCCATTCCACACGGCGCCGCTCGACGACGGCACGTTGACGGCGATGAATGCGACGGATGTCGTGCCGATGATCTGGTCACCGCTCGGTGGCGGGCGGCTTTTCGACGAGTCCAATGAGACCGGCTCGCGTGTGCGTGAAGCGTTGCAACAGATACAGCGGGACCGCGGGCTGCCGGACTGGATACCGCTCGCCTACGCGTGGGTCTTCCGGTTGCCGAGCCGTCCCGTTGTGCTGACTGGAACGAGCCGCGTCGACGGGATCCGCGACGCGACGCGTGGCGCCGGCATCGCGCTCACGCGCGAGGAATGGTTCTACGTTCTTGAAGCAGCGCGGGGGCACTCTGTAGCCTGACCATTCGCTGACGTTGATCTACATATATTTGTTCTGACTGCGTTGCGCACTTTTGAGAGATTGGGAAGTCCGCACGCCGCTCCCCCGCAAGCGTAGGTTTCAAACGACATCGAAATATCTCGTGAGCTTTGTCGATTTCCTCAAGCGTCGTTCGTCGTGCATATAAGGCGGCAAGATTGCGGCAATGCTGTCCCCACGCCGGTTTTGCGCCCCTATTTGTTATCAACGCGAACGGAGATCGTTCATGACTTACGTAGATGGATTTGTCGCCGCGGTGCCCACGGCCAATCGCGAAACGTACAGGAAGCATGCCGAATCGGCAGCGGCCGTCTTCAAGGAGCACGGCGCATTAAAGGTGGTCGAGTGCTGGGGAGACGATGTCCCGGAAGGGAAGGTGACGTCTTTTCCGATGGCGGTCAAACGGCAGCATGACGAGGCGGTGGTGTTCTCCTGGGTTGTTTGGCCCTCGCGACAGGCACGAGACGACGGAATGAAAGCGGTGATGGCTGACCCACGGCTGCAGCCTGACACGAATCCGATGCCTTTCGACGGCAAGCGGCTGATCTACGGCGGGTTTGAAGTGATCGTGGACGCATGAGGAGTCAAAGAAGGTGGCGCCGGTCGACAATGGCCAGAAGCTTGCGATTCACCTGAATTTCCTGCAGGACCACCTGTAGGAACAGGCTGTTGAGGCGCTTCTTGAAACATTCAATGGAGACGACGTATATGCAGCAAGATCCTGCCGACATCGCCCGTGCGAGTTATCTCGCCTATGTACGTAAGGACCGCGCCGCGATCGAGGCTCTGATCGGCGAAGATTTCCATTTCACCAGCCCTCTGGATAACCGGCTGGATCGCAACACCTACTTCACGCGTTGTTGGCCCAACAGCGAGACGATCACCGACTTTCAGTTCGTCGATGTCGTTGTTCATGGCGAACAGGTCTTCGTCGTGTACGAAGGAACGAGTGTTCGCAATCGACGATTCCGCAATACGGAGAGGCTAACCGTCCGCGGTGGCAAGATCGTCGAGGCAGAGGTCTATTTCGGCTGGTCCCTTCCGCACGACGCGCCCGATGGCGGATCTGTGAAGTCAGGCGCCTAGCAAGTGTGGCCGTCCCAGATCGCTTCGCCGACATTTCCGACTGACCGCTGCGCGCTCTGCATGGATCGTAGGGCCGGGTCGAAGCCCGTCACTGTCTGAGGCGCCTTCGAAGCGTGGCCTTGACGACCTTGCCTGTGGCGGTATGGGGCAAATCGTCGACAAAGTGGATGTCATCCGGGACCCACCAACGAGCGACACGCGTGCCGAGATGAGACAGCAGACCTTCTTTCGAAGGTGCTGTTCCGGGGCGAAGTACCACGAAAAGCACCGGACGTTCGCCCCATCGCTCGTCATCGCGGGCGACAGCGGCCGCTTCGTAGACGTCGGGATGGGACATCGCCGCATTTTCGAGCGTAACGGAACTGATCCATTCACCGCCCGACTTGATGACGTCCTTGGCACGATCGACAATTTCAACTGCTCCGGCTGCTTCGATCGTCGCAATATCGCCGGTTTCAAACCATCCGTCATTGGCTCTATTTGCGCTTTCGAGCGGGAGGTTGAAATAGGAAGATGCAACCCATGGGCCTCGGACCTGCAGACGCCCGGAGGTAGTGCCATCGTGCGGCAATACGCGGCCGTCATCGTTGAGGAGCCGCGTCTCGATTCCAAACAATGGCTTGCCTTGCTTCAGCCGTCGATTGGAAGACATGATTCCCTCCGGCGCCAGCGATGCGGGCACCGGGCACCGATTGGCCAGGCCTACCGGGCTGGTTTCCGTCATCCCCCATGCATGGACGACGTCAACCCCCTGTTTGTGGAAACGCTCGGCCATGATCTGAGGACATGCAGCGCCTCCGATCGCGACGCGTTCCAACGGGGCGATTTCACCCTTGTTGTCGTCAATCCAGTCCAGCAACGAGCCCCAGACGGTCGGCACACCTGCAGTGAACGTCACTTTCTCGGTTGTAATGAGCCGATATAAGCTAGCCGGATCGAGTCTTTGCCCAGGGAGAACGAGCCGCGCACCGACCATTGGAGCGGCATGCGGCAACCCCCAGCCATTGACGTGAAACATAGGCACAACCGGCATGACAGTCGTGCGCTCGCCCAGGTTGAAGACATCTGGTGCACAGACCGCCAACGCATGAAGCGCAGTCGAGCGGTGGCTATAGAGCACGCCCTTAGGATCGCCAGTGGTGCCGGACGTGTAGCAGAGGCCGGCCGCGTCGTTCTCATCCAGCCGCGGCCAGTCGAACCCGCTCTTATGCGCCGCGATGACTTCCTCGTAACACTCGAAACCCTCGGCGATGGCCTCCGGCGGCATGGCGCTCGCCGAACACATAACGATGACTCGCTCTACGGACTGAAGGCGCTGCCGCACACCCGCTACCAGTCCAACGAAGCTGGGGTCCACGAACAACAAACGGTCGCTGGCGTGGTTGACGATATAGACGATCTGATCCGGGAACAGGCGCGGATTGATGGTGTGGCAGACGAAACCCGCACCCGAAACTCCGTAATAAATCTCCAGATGCCTATGGTCATTCCAACCGAGCGTTCCAACGCGGTCTCCGCGTTGCAATCTCCAGGAGGCGAGTGCATCGGCAAGCTTGCTACTGCGTTCGTAGACCTCGGTATAGTTCGTCCGATGCAGCGACCCGTCGCTTACCCGCGAGACAATTTCCGTAGATCCATGACAGGCTGCCGCATGACGAATAATCGAAGAGATAAGGAGCGGTTGGTCCATCATCGTAGAGCGCATTTGCTGTAACTCCGTCGATAGCGCTCAGGCGCCGGTTACTGGTTGCAAGCGCGCAGGCGCATGCTTGGCTAACGCGAAGCCACAGCAGCCGGCAACGAACAGCGAAGCCATCATTGCGCCGAACCCGCTCGCAAATGTGCCCGTGTCCTTCACGAGTGTTCCGATCACTAGCGGGGCGAGTACGCTGCCGATCATGCCCACGGTTGCCACGATCCCGGCGTAGGCGGCGCGGGCTTCCTTCGGCGCGAAATCCAGCACGAGGGTGCCGTATGTGCCAAGACCGCCGTAGATGCAGAACGCAGCACCGCACAAGCCAGCAATACACAACTGAAGCGTGTTGCTGTAATAGGCGGCGAACAGGCAAAGGGCGCCGAGCAGGTTGATACCGCTAAGGAGTTGAGGTCGTTGTTTGAGCATGGGACCCCGGCCAAGCCAGCCGGTCACAATCAGCCCGATCACGCCGAAGACATACGGAATGCCACCGAGCATCCCAGCGGATTTCAGGTCGATGTGCCGTTCGAGCGCGAGATAGCTTGGCATCCAGCCGAGCAGGCCCCAGTACGCGGCGTTCCAGAAGCAGAAGACACCGCTGATAAGCCAGAGCGCCGGTTGTTGCGCCAGAATCCGGAACGGGATTCTGACTTCGTCGGTCGTTCCGACAGCACGTGCTACTTCGGCTTTCTTCGGCAGCAGGATAGCGTTGAGCGCAGCGATTGCGATTGCCGGAGCGGCGAGCATGACGAACACCGCCTTCCAGCCGAACGAGGTGAGCAGTGTCCCGACGAGCGGGCCGGACAGGGCGGGCGCTGCCGCGATGGCCGTGGCCCACCAGGCAACCGCCTGGGCACGCTCACGCTCGTCGAACGTGTCGCCAACCAGCTTGTAGATCGCAGGGTTTGACAATCCTTCGGACACACCAAATGCAAAGCGCACGAAGACAAGAATCGCGACTCCGGTAAATAGCCCCGTCAGCCCAGTCAGCAATGCCCAGAAGAGCGGTGCGACGACCAGAACGACTCGTGTGCCGAAGCGGTCAGCGAGCCAACCTCCCGGCATCTGCGATACGAGGTAACCCACGGCGAACGCCGACAGGATGACGCCGAATGTCTGCGGGTTGAGATGAAGTGTCTGCATCATCGCGGGTCCTGCAAAGCCGAGGACGACGCGATCGATATAGTTGACGACCTGCAGCAGCCATATCGCAACCAGAATTCCCTTCTTGCCTTTCATTTCTGTCTCCGTAGTAGTTCTGAGCATCGAGTTCAACAGCTAGTCAGCTGAGCGCGACCCGACGTAGACCCATGGACGACGACGTGCGTCGTCTGCCTGCCATTGGCGGATGAGGTCTTGTCTGCGAAGAGTGAGCGACATTTCATCGGCTCCTTCGATCAACATCTCGCGCCGTACGGGGTCTACCTGAAATGGAAACGATGTTCCATCGGGAGCCGTGATGACGCAGGTGTCGAGGTCCGCAGTGACTGCTGCGCCGCTCTGTGCCTGCTCTGCAAGATTTGTGACCTGCTGTTCGGGGAGCACGACCGGCAACACGCCGTTCTGGAAGCAGTTGGACATGAAGATTTCGCCGAACGACGGGGCAATGACAACCCGAAGTCCCAAACCCTGCAATGCCCATACGGCGGCTTCACGCGATGAACCGCAACCGAAGTTCGCGCCTGCAATCAGAATCGGCGCTCCGACGAAGGGCTCCCGATCAAGGACGAAATCGGGTCCACGCCAGACTTCAAAAGCGTATTGGCCGAGTTGATCCTTGGGCAGCCCGGTCAGCCTTTCAATGCGAATGATGATGTCTGTATCGACGTCGCGCCGCAGCAGGGGCGCTGCGGGCCCGCTGACAGTCTGGAAGCGTTCCATTGCTTATCCCCTTCTTGGATCGACGATGGCCCCTGCAATGGCGGCAGCCGCAGCCGTTGCGGGGCTCGCCAGGTGCGTGCGCGCGCCCGGTCCCTGACGGCCGATAAAGTTGCGGTTAGATGTGCTGACAATGCGCTGGCCGGGCGGCACGACGTCGCCATTAGCGGCGACGCACATCGAACATCCAGGCTCGCGCCATTCGAAGCCGGCGCTGCGGAATACGTCCGCGAGTCCCTCGGCCTCGGCGATCTCCTTGACAAGGTGGGAGCCGGGAACGACCCATGCCCGCACACTGGGCGCAACGTGCTTGCCTCGCACGATCAACGCCGCTTCGCGCAGGTCGGAAATGCGGGAGTTTGCGCACGAACCGATAAACACCCAGTCCACGCTGGTGCCTGCCAGCGATTGCCCGCCGCAAAGACCCATGTATTCCAGTGCGGCTTCAACACCCTTGCGGCGCTCAGCGTCGGTGCTGTCCGTCGGATCGGGAACTGCCGACGTAACGGCTAACGCGTGCTCCGGAGTCGTGCCCCAGGTCACCATCGGCTCCACGTCGCTCAGGTCAATGCTGACTTCGACGTCGAAGTGGGCATCGTCGTCGGAGCGGAGCTTGCGCCACTCGCTGACGGCATGCTCGAATTCGTTACCTGCAGGTGCATAGGGCAGGCCACGGAGAAAGTCGAAGGTCACGTCATCGGGTGGGCAGAAGGCAATCTTGCTGCCGAGTTCGACCGACATGTTGCACAGCGTCAGTCGCTCCTCGACGCTCAGCTTTTTCAGCGCTGGCCCAGAGTGCTCGATGGCGTAGCCCACGCCGGCTGAGCAACCGAGTTTTGCAATCACATGGAGAGCGAGGTCTTTGGCGAACACGCCCTTGGCCAGCGTACCCGTGTAAGTGATGCGCATCTGACGGGGCTTCTTCTGGCGAACGGTTTGGGTTGCCAGTACGTGTGCCAGCTCCGATGATCCGATACCGAATGCGAGTGCGCCCAGGCCGCCATGCGTGCACGTATGGCTGTCGCCGCACACGATAGTCGTACCGGGCAGCGTGAGGCCCATTTCCGGTGCCATCACGTGAACAATGCCCTGACCCGCTTTGCCCAGGTCGTAGAAGGGAACGGACGCGCTGTCGCAAAAGCGGCGCAGGCTCGCGTACAGCTTTGCGCCCGCCGGGTTCGTCTCGCCGGTACGGTGCGGGGCGCTACTGACCGCGTGGTCCGCCGTCGCGAACGAGAGGTCGGGCCGGCTCACGGGGAGTCCACGCGCAGCGAGCGTTTCAAAACCTCCGGGGCCGGAAAGGTCGTGGAGGAGATGGCGGTCAATTGCCAGAAGCGCCCAGCCGCCGCCCAGGTCAGTGACGACGTGAGCATCCCAGATCCGGTCGAACAGTGTCTGCGCCATTATCTTGCTCCGTCACGACCGGTGGCAGACGCAGCCGGATACTGCCATTCGAGCGCACCGAGCCGGTTGAACAAATCGCGGATAGGAAGCGCGTCGGGACGCACCTCGACGCGACCCGTGTTGCGTACGGTCGAGAGTGCGAGATCTGCGGCGCCCATCATGCTGGTCAGCAACAGCCCGGGCAGGATCGCAATACGGAAGCCGAGTTCTGCAACGTCTTTCAAAGGAATATTGGGCGTTTTGCCGCCCGGGACCAGGTTGAGCAGGCACGGGCCATTCACTCGGCGAGCAATGGCCGCAGCCTCTTCGACCGATTGCGGAGCCTCGACGAAAGCGATGTCGGCGCCCGCATCAAGTGCCCGGTTCACACGCTCGATCGCATCGTCCAGCCCCGTCACAGCGCGAGCATCGGTGCGCGCAACGATCAACATTCCGCCTTCGCCACGTGCGGCGGCAGCGGCCGCAATTTTTTCGACGAATTCTGTCGTTTGGACCAGTTCCTTTCCTTCCAGATGACCACAGCGCTTCGGGAACAACTGGTCTTCGATCTGGATGGCAGCGACGCCGGATTTTTCATATTCCTGAACCGTGCGTCGCACATTCAGGGCGTTCCCGAACCCCGTGTCCGCGTCGGCGATAACAGGAATGGACACCGAACGCGTCAAGGTCCGCGCGGCCGCCGTCATTTCGGTCAGGGTGACCAGCCCGAAATCCGGATAGCCGTTCGCCGCGGCAACACCGGCGCCCGTCATATAGGCGACGGGAAAACCCGCCTGTTCGATGAGCCGCGCGCTTATGCCGTCCCACGCGCCCGGCGCAACGATGAGTTCCTTCGATTCCAGCTGCTTTCGCAGCTTGTTGACTGCTTCCAATTTCTTCTCCGGTGGTGCCAGCGTGCTTTTACTGTATAACGTGTTATGACTAGATGCAAGTTGTTGTTATATCTAGTTGGAAGTGTTTACCATGAGAAATATTCTTTCTCGGTAGGCAGGACAACCGGCATTGGCAGTCTATGTGGCGGAGAGGTAATATGACTTCTTTAAGCGTGGCTAGCGATATGACAGAACCTAAAGAAGGCCCTCTCTACGCGCGCGTGCATCAGGCCCTGGTGGAGGCGATCCAGCGCGGCAAACTCGCGCCCGGAACCGTGCTTCCTACCGAGAAGGAGCTGGAGAAGCAGTACGGAGTCAGTCGCATTACCGTGCGACGGGCACTGGATGACCTCGAACGAGCCGGGTTGATCGAGCGCGGCCGGGGACGGCCTGCCAGAGTCGCTGCTCCGCTGGTCGCATCTACGACCATGGCTATCGACCAGGACCTTCCGTCGATCCTGGAGATCGGACGTGGCACTGTGGCCCACGTGCTTTCGTACGTCTGGAAGATGCCAAGTGCGGACGAAGCGCAACGCTTGCAGGTCGACGCCAGCGAACCCGTTCTCGAGGTGGCGCGCTTGCGGCGCCGGTACGAGCGTCCGGTTCTGCATACTGTTGCGCGGGTGCCGGCGCCGATCGGGGCGCTTCTGACAAAAGAGGCACTGGAAGCGACCAACATGCTCGACCAGCTGGCGACTCGCGGTCTGCGCGCCGCCCGGACCGAAATGGAGATGCGTGCTCAAGCGTGCGACGCAAAAGTCGCCGAGCATCTCGAACTGAAAAAGGGCGATCCCGTGTTTGTCATGGAGCGCCTCGTGTCCGACACGACTGGACGACCCATACAAAGCATGACGGCCACTTTCCGGGCGGACAGCTTCACGTATCGGATCGTATCGGCCTCTGAATCCGAGGCTGGTCAGCCGATGAGAATGGAGGCGGCAGGGTTGTTCAGTTGACGGACGGCCCGACAAGTTGTAGCTGAGCCAAGGCCGCGATGTCTTTTAGTGCAACGCGGCCTTCTTTCCCTCAGGCCAGCTACGCACAAAGGTAGGAGCTACCCCTCAGGGTCCTGCTTTCTGCACGAGCGCCAGGATCTCCTCGCTCGTACCGGTTTCTCCGAGCCAGGGGAAGATGCGGGAAACGCTGTTGTCATGCGCCTCTGCGCTCAGATCGGTCATCGCATCGACTGCCAACGTTACGTTGAAGCCAAGAGCGTGCGCCTCGCGTGCCGTTGACTCGACACCGATGCTCGTGGCGATGCCGGCGAGGACAATTTGCGTCACGCCCTGAGAACGAAGCCAGGACTCGAGCGCCGTGCCCGGGAAAGCGCCCCAGGTCTGCTTGGTAACGAGATGGTCTTCCGCGTCACGGGTAAGTTCCGGAATCAGATCGGTCCAGTCGGTGGGGAAGTCGGCCGTATTGTGGGCGTACTCTGCCCGACCGGGCGCGCCACCGGCGACATTCACCAGTACCACCGGCAGCCCGCGGCTGCGAAACGCCGCGGCAAGCGCATTGGCGCGCTCAGCAATCTGGTCGACCGGATGAATGACGGGAAGGGCAGCAATGCCTTTCTGAAGATCGATGACTACTAGTGCTGTGTTCGAATCGAGCGTCGTCACACTCATTGCGGTAATCCTCCATTGGTAGCAGCGCATGCGCAAAGAAATGTGCGGGTATTGGCATGGCGTACTAGGTATACTACCATGTACAAAGATGTTATGACATGAAGTACGATTGAGGCTGATGGACTCGCAGGGCCGGTGCAGCGTCCCGCCGGTGCTACGCGCGTCCGCCATGTCGTAATGGTTTGTACAACCATTGGAACAACATTCACGAATCTCTTACATTGGAGACGAGCATGCCGAGAATCGATATCGCAAGCGATGTACGCAGGGTCTTTGAAGTCGTTGCTGGAGGAGGCATTGCAATCTGGCCAAACGATGTCGGATACGGCATGGTCGGCAGCAGTAAGGCCGCCATGCAGAAAATCTTCGACACGAAGAAGCGAGGCAGCCACAAGCGCAATGCCATCCTCGGCGACGCAATCACGCAACGAGAGATTCATGCGCTAGACAAACGTTCGCAGGACATCATCGAGTCGATCACCCTCGACTACAACTTGCCGCTTGGTGCAATCGCACCGTGCCGTCTCGACCACCCGCTTCTTCGGAAGATCGACGACGAGTTGCTCGAGGCAAGTACAGCAAATGGCACCATCGCCATGTTGCTGAACGCGGGTCCCATTTACAACGAACTCTGTCGCCTGAGCCGCGAAGCGGTGCAACCTCTTTTTGGTTCGTCCGCGAACCTCAGTGGAAGCGGCCCCAAGTTTCGTGTCGACGATATCGAGCCGGAGATCAAAGCGGCCGCCGATATCATCCTGAATTACGGCTTGCGCAAGTATCACCACTATCAACGGTCGGCAACCATCCTCCGGTTTCCTGAAGTTGAAGTGGTTCGGATTGGTAGCTGCTACGAACTCATCTCCGACGTAGTCAGGCGTGAGTATGGTATTGAACTGCCCGCGGACCCGGGACGGGACAAGTTGCCATCGGGTCATCTGAAGGAATTTGAGTTGTTGCGCGCGCCCTGATCGTCTCGATATAGACGGGCGTTTCTGTCATCACTATTCGCTACGGGCTCACCATGCTCCTGAGGGTGGTGCCTGACGAGGTCGGCCCGCGCTCGTTTCCGGAGACGAGCGGCGGGAAAGGCGTTCACGTCGGCGTACCTTTGACGCGCCGGCAAGGATGGAGCAAGACCGCCAATTTCGAGGTGGCTTCAGAGTGAAGCCAGCGTCCGCAATCGCACAAGCGCTTCGCTCACGATCTCGCCGTATGCGCGCTCTTCGCCGTCGGCAATCCATTGGCCAAACGCGACCCGGAAAACTGCAATGCCCGCCTCGGCGACGAGGCTCGCGTCAGGCTCCTGCACACCGCGCAAACGCAGGGCGTCGGCGAGTGCGCCTGACAGCGTCGCCAGTTTGATCAACTCCCGCTCGTGCAACTCTGGATTGGCGGCGATCACCGCATGGCGCACGCGTGCGTAAGGTCGGCGCTCAGCGGTGAAAAATTCGCCGGCGGTTGCAAGAGCCGCGGCGACCGCGTCGATAGCCGATGCGTCGGCCGGCGCTTGCGCGAGCGCATCGACCATCGTCTGCTGCAACTGCTCGGAGCCTTTGAAAAGGACCTCGCGTTTGTCGGTGAAGTAGCGAAAAAACGTACGCGCCGTCAGGCCGGCACGCTGGGCGATGGCGGCCACCGTCGTGCCCTCGAAACCGACTTCCTTGAACAGCTCGATCGCGGCGACAAGAAAGCGCTGCTCTGCGTTGGGTTCCCAGCGACCCATGATCCCTTCCAGAAAGGTGTTGACACTGTGTGACATCATAGCGCTATACTGATGTCACTCAATGACATCAACGGAGCATGCCATGCGAATTCTTGTCACTGGCGCGTCGGGTTGGATCGGATCCGCGAGCGTCACGGAACTCATCGACGTCGGTCATCATGTGCTCGGCCTCGCTCGCAACGATGAGGCTGCCGCGAAGATCGCCGCGCTCGGCGCCGAAGTGGTGCGCGGCAGCCTCGACAATCTCGACAGCCTGCGTGTCGCGGCCACGATGGCCGAAGGCGTCGTGCATCTCGGCTACAACCACGACTTTTCGCAAATGGCAGCGGCGGCCCAGACCGATCGCGTGGCCATCGAAACATTCGCGGATGTGCTGACAGGCACGGGCGGACCGCTGCTGATCGCGTCCGGTACGCTCGGCCTCGCAACGGGGCGCGTCGGCATCGAGAGCGACACGCCGGCCCCGGACGGTCATCCGCGCCTCGCCAATGCAGCATATGTGCTCGGCCTGCGGGAGCGTGGCATCCGTTCGATGGTCGTGCGCTTCGCACCCACGGTGCATGGCGCCGGCGGGGATCACGGATTCGTCGCGGTACTCGCGAGAATCGCGCGCCAAAGCGGCGCGTCGGCTTATATCGGCGACGGGGAGAATCGCTGGCCCGCAGTGAACCGGCTCGACGCCGGCAAGCTGGTGCGCCTCGCGATCGACAAGGCGCCGGCCGGCTCGGCCCTGCACGCAGTCGCCGAAGAAGGCGTCGCCACCCGCGAGATCGCCGGCGCGCTCGGCCGGTTCCTGAACGTGCCGGTCGAGTCGATTCCCGCCGATCAGGCGCAGTCGCGATTCGACTGGCTCAGCATGTTCTTCGGTGCCGACATCCCCGCGTCGAGCGCCCACACACGCTCGCTGCTCGGTTGGGAGCCAGTTCATCCGACGTTGCTCGTGGACATCGCGGCGGGACACTATCCGGGGCAATGATCAAGACTTTGGTTTGCGCTACGCACGCCAGTCAAACCGTCGAGCGAAGGCCTGCGGCTCCGAAAGCGCGAGTCAGCGGCCGCGCGCGTGCCACGCGCACGAAGCGAGTATGCATAGCGCCACGAGCGGCAAAAGCAGCGCCCAGAAAGAGGCGATCAGAAAGCCCGCAGCACCCGCACTGGCGCCGATCGCGAACCCGGCCACGGGCGGCAGGGTTCGCATGAGCCGTGTGCGCGCAGTCTGACGGCTCTTGATGTCGCGCCGGGAAGTCAGCAAGTCGAAGGCGTCGATCACGGCTTGAGTCACGTTGCCCGTCATCACCGTGTTTGCGACGACCGAGCGCGCGGTCAGGCGTCCGTGCGCGTTCTGCACGCCCATCGCGGCAGCGCCGAGCAGGCCGCAGGCAATTGCAATCGGCGTATCCGGACTGGTGACGGGCGCAGCGACGACGCCCGCCACCATGAACCCGGCGAGCAGCGCGGCTTGCATCACATACAGCGCAAACGCGCGTGTGCCGTGACTGCGCGGCGACAACAGGTTGTACAGCACGCGCGCCGCGATGATTCCGCAGACAAACGCAGGAAACGCCAGCCATTTGATCAGCAGGCCCTGACCGGCACCTGCCAGCCCCGAGCCAATAAGGATGAAGTTGCCCGTGACGTGTGCGGTGAAAAGGCCGAATAGAGCGATAAAGCCGAGTGTGTCGACGTATCCCGCGATCGACGCGAGCCAGGTGTCCTCACCCGGCAGATGGTCGAGTGCTGGGGCGGATGCGTCGCGTGTGAGTGTCGTCTGGGGCATGGCGTGGTCGGGGCTGGGAAATGATGCGGCGCGCGTCAGGCTTGTCCGCGCGAGGGTGCTCGCGGTCGCATGGCGATCCGGTAACGTCCCGCGCCGCCGATGGCGACGGTTCCGAACAGAATCAGAAGCATCCACGCGAACTGTGCTTCGAAGAGCGTCCATTCGCGATGCACGAAGCCGAGTGCGATCGCCGTGACAACCAGAATCGGCAATGCGGCGAGCCGCGTCGCGATGCCGGCGATCATCAGAAGCGGGCAAGCCACTTCGGCGAAAAGCGCGAACCAGAAGGTCAGCGTCTTACCCATGTGCAGCGGATCGTCGATCGCGTTTAACTCCTGCGAGTAGTGCAAGGCTTTCGGCAAGCCATGCACCAGCAACACGAGGACGCTTGCGCTCACGCGCAGGAACAGCAGCGCGGCATCGGTCGGCGAAAAGCGCGTCACGGGCGAGCGCCCGATATGGTCGAGGTGGCACGTCGCAGACGAGCGGACCGGCGGGGCAGGTTCATGTCGATTCCTTAATCGTTCAGCGCCGTAGGCGGCTGTAGTGTCTCAAACCGACAGACTACAGAACGCGGCCTCCGAAAGTCCTTATGCGAGCATTAACAGTTCTTAATTTTGCTTTATGGTGCCGCCGGCGGGACGTCACCATGCCGCCGCCAAGGCCATCGCATTGGAACCTGTCAATCAGAAAGCGTTTCGGCGTGCCGAAGTCGGGCACTCGTAATGCTTGGGATCCATGGGCGAAAGCACTAGCCGAAAAACCGTGCCCGCCCTCCAATCAAACTCTGTGACGGGCGTTTCTCGTGACACGCACGAAGGAGGCATGGCTATGGTCGACCGATATGATTTGCAACGTTTCGTGGACGCGCAGCAGCCGGTGTATGCCCAAGTGACGGACGAACTACGCGCCGGCGACAAGCGCAGCCATTGGATGTGGTTCATCTTTCCGCAAATAGAGGGAATCGGCAGCAGCCCGGCCGCGCAGCGCTACGCGATCTCCGGGCTCGACGAGGCGCGCTCCTATCTCGCGCATCCGCTGCTTGGTCCACGTCTGCGAGAGTGCACGGCAATCGTCAACGGTATCGAAGGCAAGACGTTGGATGAGATCTTCGGCTACCCGGACAATCGAAAATTCTGTTCGTCGATGACGCTGTTTGTGCGCGCCGCGCAAGACAACGCGGTATTCGAATCGGCGCTTCGCAAGTACTGCGACGATAAGCCGGATCCGCTCACCGTCGCCAGGTTGCCGCACGACTGATCGCGGGCAACAGCGGGCGGCGAGGCGGTGGACTGCCTCGCGCGCGGATCGGCAGACGGTTGTGCTGCGCGACCGCGTGACAAGCCGCCAACGGGTGTTCGCGTATTACCGGTTATCGAGCGGGTGAACCCCGGCGAGCGGGCTGCCGTATCCGCCCGATTGCGGGTTGTTAGGCAGCCCGTTGGACAACTGGGCGCGGGGATCCGTGACCTTGAGCGGCAGTTCGCCGGCCTGCCGGTTACCGTGCGTCGGATACTCACTGCCGAGCGGCGCGTCGGGAGTCAGCGCGAGCGTATTAAGCGGCGAGTTAACGTCGTCGCGCGCGGACATATCCGCGTGAGCTTGCGAAACGGGAAGGGCGGTGAGGGCGATGGCATAACCCATGAAAATAAGCGCGGTACGCATGCTAGGACTCCGGTGAGAACTGTGCGGGGACGGATCTGCTGGGATCCATAAAGACTTACGCAGGCATTGGCCCGGCGGATGCAAAAACGTCGTCGCAGACGTCGCCGAAGTAAGCGGTTTACGAAGGCGAGTGCAACGACTCGTGGGGCGCTATGCCGATCGTGCGCACTTCAAAGCCGATTGCACCAGCGGCCCGAATGGCGGCGTCCAGCGTCTTGAACTGACGCACTTACCGGGGATCGGTGTCCCGCGCCGTGCGCAGCTGGACCTGCATGTGGTGGCTCTGTCGGCTGACCACAGTTGCATGCGTCGCCGCACGCGTCAGACACCGCCGGTGACGAGGGGCAGCACGGTAAGATCAGGATGCGTGCCGTCGACGATGCTGCGCCCAACGTGCACGCCCTCGCCGAGAGCCTCCTCTTTGCTACCGAAACTTTCTTCGCCGTCCGCGTGAAACCGCACTGCATGTCCCGGAATCGTCGGATCGATGCCCGGATGACAAACGTAGCCCACATACGTGTAGCGGTTCTCCACCGCGTTGGACGCATTAACTTCGCCCGGCGCATTTTTAAGGAGCGGCTCCACGTGAATCTCGAAGCCCTCGTACTCGACCATTTGCCAAGCTGCGGTTTCGTCGCGCATAGCCGCCTCCGTCTTCGTCGCGCATATAGAAAAGTCTAGGTGATTTCATCGCCATGCGCGCTGATGGACGGCTACGGCAAAACCATTACTGCTTGATGGTGCCGAGCCGAGTGAGCGGCGGCACCTCGCCGACGCAAGATTTTGTAACTGCCGCCGCTTTCCCACTGAGTATTCGACGCTTTGCGCCACCACGAACTCGCTACACCCGCGTTGTTTGTGAGCCACGAGACGAGGAGAAAGATGATCGATACCACTCACGCAAACAGTGCAATGCGGCACAGCATCCGCCGGATCATGCTGATTCCAGCCGTGACGATACTGTTCAGTATGCAGGGATGCGCGACCTCACTCGAGACCTTCGGTCTGGGCGCAGGCGTTGGCATTGTCAGTGTTTTCGGCTTGCTGGGCTGCGCGATAGGATGTCATTGACCTTCCCAACGATCGGCACCCGGAAGCAGAAATGGAAAGATGATTTAATAATTCAAAATAATAAAACCCGCTTGATTGGCATCTGAAAGATTAAGCAAGGAAAGTTATTCCATGGCGACTTGACGTCGCGCTTGCCGATCACTAAATTCGCCACGTTCGGTTCTTTCTCCACGATTCCACGCAGAGAAGGTGTTGCGCCGGACTCGGGGCTATGTGTTCGCACATAGCCCTTAATTATTTGTTTTATTTTGGCATGCTAACTGTGTATTGATTAGCAAACACTTTTATTGAAATTTCAATTGATCAATGTATGCTGCGAACCCGTAATGCTTTTATCGGAACTTCAATAGAAGGAACAAGTATGAAAAAGACAGCATTGACTTCGGCGTCTCTCGCACTGCTGGTCGCGGCAGGATCCGCGCATGCACAGAACAGCGTGACCTTGTATGGCGTGATCGACGCCGGTATCGGCTACGTACATAACGCCGATTCCGGCAGCAACCTCACCGGCATGCTCAACGGCAACCTGAGCGGCGACCGGTGGGGCCTGAAGGGGCAGGAAGAACTCGGCGGCGGGCTGAAGGCGATCTTCACGTTGGAAAACGGCTTCGACGTCGGTACCGGTAAGCTCGGTCAGGGTTCGCGCGAGTTCGGACGGCAGGCATTCGTCGGGCTGACCGGCGCTACGTGGGGTACGGTCACTGCAGGCCGCCAGTACGATCCGATCGTCGACATGGTGCAGGGCGTCACGGCAGACAATTTCTTCGGGTCCGCCTTCGCGACGCCGGGCGACGTCGACAACAACGACAACAGCGCTCGTGTGTCGAACGCGGTCAAATATGTGTCGCCGACCTACGGCGGCCTGCAGTTCGAAGGCCTGTACGCATTCAGCGGCGTCGCGGGCCAGGCGGGTCAGGGCTACACCTACAGCGGTGCGGTGTCGTATTCCAACGGTCCGTTCTCGCTGGCCGGCGGCTACCTGCGTGCGACGAATGCCTCGGCGACCGGTGCGCGCACGAGCTGGGCCAGCAGCACGACGGATTCGATCTTCGACAGCCATATCAACGACGGTTACGTGACGGCAAAGTCGGTCAGCATCGCGCAGGTTGGCGGCCAATACGTGATCGGTCCCGTGACGCTCGGCGCTTCGTATAGCAACACGCAATTGAAGGGCGACGCCTCGTCGACCTTTACAAGTACCGAGAAGTACAACAGCGGTAAGGCGTTCGTTGCGTACCAGGCTACGCCGGCACTGGTCGCGGGCGTCGGCTATGCGTACACGGCGGCATCCGGCGATACGTCCGCGCATTACGACCAGGTCAGCATCGGCGCGGACTACAACATCTCGAAGCGCACCGACTTCTACGCAGTTGCGGCTTACCAGCACGCGAGCGGCACGCAGCGGCTCGCGGATGGCACGACGCAGGACGCCCAGGCTTCGATCGGTTCGTATGGCTACAACGGCACCGATTCGCAAGCGCTTGCGATCGTGGGTATCCGTCACAAGTTCTGATTCGGCCAACTCGGCACGCGTTGCGCTGCCAGTATCGGCGACAAGCCAGGACGCGCGTAGTCGCGCAAGATTGAACAGGTCTTGCGCGACTACGCGCGCCGTTTCCTTCGCGCGAGCATTTGTGCATGCCTAGTCGGATATGGCTCAGATGCCCGCGCAGTTGCCGCCCTCCTGAACCGAACCGGCGATGTGCGGTGCGTCATGCGGCGGCTGCGATCAAATGCAAAAGCCTCGCAGGCATTGGCCCGCCCACAGTTCTCCTGCGACGATCTTCTCGCGTAAGGTCTGAACGACAGCCTGCTGTGTCGTTTCGTTCATCGTCATCGGCATCATTGGACGCTGTCGAGTGTAGCTACGCACAACTCACGGCACTCCGCGCGAAATAGCAACTTGCTAGTTAGTTTCGATGACATCCAATCTGTTTATCGCCCGGGGTGTTTCGCTTTTGCTTCTGCGCAATCACGGGCGGCAATTGGGATACCAACTTATCCCGGCTCGATGCGGTTTTCAACGCGGGCGAAAGATAGTGGAAGGGCAACTGGATGGCTTTCACACCGACGATTCGCCACCCGTCACACGTTTACCCGTACTTTTCAAAACCCTGCGTAATTTCTATCTTCGTATCCCAAGAAGGTGACGAGGACAGTTTTAAGATTTCCTGCAACCTATCTGATTGGCCCGCGCTCATCGCGGCCGTTGCATAAGTCGGCATTCCTGAGTCCTGCGAGAGCTGGTGGCCTTCGCTTGTGCGCCCGCTCGCGCATCCGGTGTGATGGCAGAGCGCGCTTTTCGGCGCGCTCACAAAGGGGGTAGACGTGGGCAATTTGAATGTAAGCAGAAGCGAGCTGAACCGGACAGATCTGCCATCCGCGTGGATATGGCCAAGCCGGCAGGCAATGCTTCGCGCCGGTGTTGCGGGCGGATTGCTCGGCGCAGTCATTATCTGGATCTACGAGGCGTTGATATGGGTGGGTGCACAGCATCTGATGCCGCTTGCCGGCATTCCGCGCAACGCAACGGGCCTTGTGTTCGGCAAGGCGGTGCAGGAGTCGATCGGCGTGTGGGCCTATGTGGTGGGAACAGGCATTCACTTCGTATTCGCGATTGCCTGGGGCGTGCTGTTCGCCGCGATCTGGCCGTACTTCCGCCGACGCGGCGTTGAAGCGACGCTGGTAGCCCTCGGCTATGCGGTGCTCGCGTGGATCGTCATGCACGTGGCCATCATGATCGCTTCGGACAACCACCCAAATTACTACGACCCCGCGGTGATCATCGGCGGATTCATGTCGCACATCTTTTTTACTGTGCCGCTCGCTTTGACAGTGAAACGCCAGTTCGAAAGACAAGCGCAGTAACGCGGCGGTTTTGTCCAACCGCCGCGAGCAGTGACGCAAAAAAGCATTTCAACAAAGACGTAGCAACTGGAGATCTGGAGAATGAAAATAAGTCTTAGGCGAATCGACGCCGTGCTGTTCGGTGCAGCAGTGACGGCCTCCGTACCGGCCCTCTCGCAAAGCAGCGTGACGTTGTACGGTATCGTCGATAACGGCCTTTCCTACACCAGCAATCAGACTTCTACGCTCGGCTCGACGAGCGGGGGCAAATCCGCTGTCAAGCTCGCGCCGGGGGTGTGGGCTGGAAGCCGCTTCGGTCTGAAGGGCGGGGAAGATCTTGGCGGCAACACCAAGGCCATTTTCCAGCTGGAATCGGGTTTTAACTCGGGCACGGGGGCACAGCAGTACACCAATGCGATGTTCGGCCGCGAGGCGTGGGTCGGTGTGACCAACCCGGCGTACGGCACGTTCACGGCGGGACGCCAATATGCGTCGTACTACCAGATGCTCTCACCCTACAGCCCGACAACGTGGCTCACCGGCTACTACGGTGCGCATCCTGGCGACATCGACGGGCTGGATACCATTTACCGTGCAAATAACACGCTGGAGTACACCTCGCCCAAGCTGTACGGATTGACTGTCAGCGGTTCCTATTCGCTCGGCGGCGTGGCGGGCAGCACGAACCGCGGCTCGACGTGGTCGACGGCGGCGCAATATGCGTTGGGTCCGATCGGCCTTGCGGTCGGCTTCTCGCGCATCAATAACTCGACGTTGGGCGGCGGCACCTGGGGCGCCGATTCGACGACCACGAACGGCGGCTCGCAGATCGGGGTATCGGCGCTGACGAATGGCTATCAGACCGCACAGGCGCAACAGCGTTTCGCGGTGGGTGGCGGCTATACGTTCAATAGCGCGTGGGACGTCACGGCCACGTACTCGAATGTCCAATACATTCCGGGCACGGGTTCGAAGTTCCACGACACGGCGATCTTCAATACGGGTGGTCTCGTGTTGCACTGGAAGCCGATGGTTGCATGGGACTTCGGCGCGGGCTACAGCTACACGCGTGCTACCCGCGCGAACGGCATTGAGGACAGCGCGCAGTATCACCAGTTCAACCTGTCCCAGTACTATTCGTTGTCTAAGCGTACTGGCCTGTATGCACTGGAGGCCTATCAGCACGCGAAGGGCAAGACGCTTGGCACCAACGGCGCTGGGCAAATCATCGACGCGACCGCGACGCTTGGTGACGGCTACAATTCCGCGCCTTCGTCCACAGGCAATCAGTTTGCTTTCGGCGTGGGCGTTATTCACCGCTTCTGACCGTTTCTAGCTGAGTGTGTTGTTGCGAGAGAAGCCGGGCTGCTTTGTCAGCCCGGCTTTCGCGCAATTAACGTTAGAACGATGTGCCGATCTGAAACTGAAACTTCTGGTACTTGTCGGTAGCGTGTTTGACGACCGGGAAGCCGAGCGAAAGTTTGAGTGGGCCAATCGGCGATATCCATTCGAGTCCCGCGCCATAGCTGTAGCGCAAGCCATTGGCGCCCGTACTGTTACCCTCGTTGCCCCATACATTGCCGGCGTCGAGGAAGGTGAACACGCGCAACGTCCGGTCCCATCCTGTGCCAGGCAATGGGAAAGTCATTTCGACGTTGGCCACCACCATTCGCGAGCCGCCGATCGGATCGCCCGTTGTTTTGTCGGTCGGGCCGAGCGAGCCCGATTCATAGCCGCGCACCGAGCCGATCCCGCCCGCGTAATAGTTCTTGAAAATCGGATACGCCTTGCCGGCAAATCCATTGCCGTAACCGCCCTGAAGATTCATACCCAGAATGAAGCCGCGCGAGAACGAGTAATAGTACTGGGCCTGAACGTCGGTCTTGTAGTACTCGGTGCCTCCAGCCGGCGTGCCAATTTCGCTATTGGCCTGCACGAAGTAGCCGCGGCTCGGCACGAGTGCGCTGTCGCGGTTGTCACGTGCCCAGCCTGCTGTAATTGGCACGTTGTTGACTACGTTGCCGAATTCGGCAACGTAGTCTTTGTAGCTCTGTGGCGTCGAGGAATCCGTGCGCAACCGGTTCTGCTCTAGCCCCAAACCGAAATAGACAGTGTCCGCTTCGGAGAACGGAATACCGAACTTCAGATCCGCGCCCACGGTGACAATGCGAAAACTCGTGTCGGTATAGTAATAGAGCGGATAGCTGGTGCGGTAGTACACATCCGTAATCCGCTTGATGCCGTCCACGGTGAAGTAGGGGTCGGTTTGCGTGAGGGAAAGCGTACGGTAAGTCTTTGCCGTGTTCACATTCAGAGCGAGACTCGTGCCGGAGCCGAATACGTTGTCCTGTGAAATGCCGGCCGAAAGCACGACTTTGTCGGTGGATGAGAAGCCCGCGCCGAGCGTAATAGCGCCGGTCGGCTTCTCGTTGACCTTGACGTCCACATCCACCTGGTCCGACGATCCTTCTACCGGCACGGTGGTCACATCGACATCGGTAAAATAGCCGAGACGATTCACGCGGTCTTTCGACAACATCAACCGGTTCGAGTCGAACCACGAACTCTCCAGTTGACGCATTTCGCGGCGTACCACTTCGTCGCGCGTGCGGGTGTTGCCGGTGACGTTGATATGGCGCACGTACACGCGGCGGCTCGGGTCCACCTGCAACGTGAGATCGACCGTATGGTGCTGCTGATCGATCTTCGGCAGTGCGTTCACCGTGGCGAACGCATACCCATATTCGCCAAGCTTATCTACTACCGCCTTGGTCGCGGCCTGCAGTTTTTCAGCGGAAAAGCGCTCGCCGGGTTTGATATTGACGAGCCTGGTCAGTTCACTTTCACGGTCGAGCAGATTACCCGCCAGTTTGATGGACGAAATGGTGTATGGCTCGCCCTCGTGCAACGTGACCGTCAGGTACATCTCCCTCTTGTCCGGCGTCAGCGATACCTGTGTCGACTCAATGTTGAACTCCAGATAGCCGCGATTCAGGTAGTACGAGCGAACGTGCTCGAGGTCGCCGGTAAGCTTGTCCTTTGCATATAGATCGTTCTTCGTGTACCACGAGAACCAGTTCGGCGTGGACAGCTGCATTTCGTCGCGCAACGTGTTCGTATCGAATGTGCTATTACCGATGAAATTGATCTGCCTGATCTTGGCGCTCGGGCCCTCGGCCACGGAGAAGAGGATCGCGACGCGGTGACGGTCGATTGGAGTAATCGTCGTGGTGACTTCGGCGGCGTAATAGCCGCGCGTCAGATACTGGCGCTTCAATTCCTGTTCCGCCTTGTCCACCAGTGCCTTGTCGTAGGAGCGGCCTTGCGACAAGCCGACAGCGCGCAGCGCCTTCGTCAGATTTTCCTTGTCGAACTCGTGAATACCCGCGAAGTCGATCGTTCCCACTGCTGGGCGTTCCTGCACATGCACTGTGACGACGTTGCCTTCCGTGGAGATACGTACGTCGTTGAAGAAGCCGGTGGCGTACAAGGCGCGAATTGCTTCGGAAGCCTTATCTTCTGTGAACATTTCTCCCTGTTTGATCGGCAGGTAGGCGAAGAGGGTACCGGGTTCGATGCGTTGCAAGCCTTCAATCTTGATGTCCTGCACGACGAACGGCTCCGCGGCGTGAGCCGGGCTAGTTGCCAGCGTAATGCCGGCGAACGAAAGCGCGCCTGCTAGCCGGCTGGTTAAGGCTCGAAAATTCATCTTGGGTTTCTGGTCCTGATACAGCGCACAAAGCGCAGATGAGAACGCTCGAAGGCAAGCAACGCTTTCGAAACGGCGGTCTTTGGCTCTGGAAAGCGCGAAGTATAGGGACGTGTGCCGCGCCTGACGTTACTGAAAACTTTCCGCCCCTTATGGCTGATGCGCCATACGATACGGCGGCAGGCGGCCGCGCGAGGACTTGTGCGACAGGCGTAGAAATTGTGCGTTACACAGATGAAGGAAGCGTAGGGCGCGTGTAACCCGGCGGCGCATTCACGCTGCTATTGTCAGATCGGCGATTGCGCCACCCGCATAACGCGATCTGGAGGGTTGGTCATGATGGAATATTTTTCACCGGCAGTGGTTGCGGCAATCTTGCGCGTCAGTTCGTCGCCGATCTTTTCCGCGCGCCTCGCTATGGTGTCGCTGTTGGTTCGCCGCGATGCATCGCGTCATGAGGTCGGCACCGTGGAGCGAGCCCGCGCTATGGGAGAGGACGCAACCCGTGTCTGACATTTCGGCTTTCTTGCTCAATTCGATTACCGACATGCAGTTAACTGCCGATGGTCAGTACCTTCTGATTCACGGCAATCAGCCCACGGCCGCGTTGCATCGCTCGGTACTTAACGATCTGCTCGTGGCGCTGCCCAATGCAATAGAACACGCCGACCGCGTAGCTCATAACGATCAGCAGATGGGCTTCGCGCTGCAGTGCCAGGGCTGGGAAGTCGGCAGGCTGAACGGCATGGGAATGGTGGTGATCCGCTTTCATCTATCGGCGAATGCGGGACTGTCCTTCTCATTGCCCGCCGACCAGATTCCCTATCTGCTGCAAGCGCTTGGCGGCGTGGTGGCTGCGGAGGAGCCTCGCGCCGGCGGCACGACGCTGCAATAGCGCCGCGCCGTTTGCCGGCGCATTGGCGACACATTGCCGGCATCGACGCGACTTCTCTCGCATCGCTGCGTCCTTCATTCTTTCCTATCGTTACCTCATTTGAAACTACGCAGTGTATTTCGGCGCTTTCGCTTAAGGCCGCTCGTTTCCCTGATGCTCTTCACCGCCGGCTACATACCGCTTGCCGGTCACGCGCAATTGAGCGGCACCTCGGCACAGCCGGAATCGGTGGATGGCCCATGGGGACTGCGGCTCGCGCCGCAACTGACCGAGCAGCCCATGCGCGCGGAAGATCGGCCGGCAATCTCGGCGTTCGCCGACTCTGTCACGGCCACGACGGACACCGACGTATCGCTCAAGGGACACGCGCAGTTGCGGCGCAACGTGTCGATCGTGAAGGGCGCCGCGTTGCATTACGACGTAGATGTCGACAAGGCCGATGCCTATGGCAACGTTCAGCTTGTTCGAGATGGCAACGTGTTCGCTGGACCTGACGCGCATTTCTACGTGGACGCGAATGAGGGCTATATCAGCGTGCCAAAGTATAGGTTCCATCTGACCGGAGGCTGGGGCAGCGCCCGGCGTATCGATCTCGTGGATAAGGAGCGCTCGGTCGTGCATCACGGCACGTACAGCACCTGTCAATGCGAATCGCAGCCGGCGTGGTACGTGAACGCGTCCGAGTTCGATATCGACACAGGTACTGACGAGGGTATCGCTCATAACGGCGTGCTGTTCTTTCAGGGCATACCGCTGCTCGCGAGTCCGTGGCTTTCGTTTCCGCTGTCGGGCGCGCGACGCAGCGGCCTGCTGCCGCCAACTTTCTCGATGAGTTCGACCAATGGCGTGGACGTGGCGCTCCCGTACTACTTCAACCTCGCGCCCAATTACGATCTCACGCTGACGCCGCGCATCATGACGCGCCGGGGCGCGATGCTCACAGCGGACTACCGTTACTTGCGCCCCAACGATTCGGGCTCCCTGTCCGTGGCGTTTTTGCCGCACGATGCGATTACCAGGACGCAGCGCTATTCGATTGCGCTCAAGGAGAACTGGAGCTTCGGCTCGGGCTTTGGCGCATACGTCAATTACAACCGCGTCTCCGATTCCACGGTGGTGACCGATCTCGCCTCCGGCGTCGCCTTTCCGACGGGTTCAACCACCCTATACCAGCAGGAAGCCGGACTGACCTATTCCGACGGCCCGTGGACCGTACTGGCTCGAGAGCAGCGCTGGCAGTCGTTCTCCAGTGACTCGACTTATAACCGCGAGCCGCAGGTCAATGTGCGGTACGCACGCTATAACGTGGCCGGATTCGACATCGGCGCGGAAGCGGATGCGACACGCTTCACGATCTCGTCGTCGGATATGACGCAGGGCAATCGTTTCGTTTTCAACCCTTACGTGAGCTATCCGATCGAGCGGCCGGGCTGGTTCATCACGCCGAAGCTCGCATGGCATTTCGCCGCATATGATCTGACGTCCATCGGATCGGACGTGCCTGCAGGCGAGCCGAAATCGTTCAGTGTCAACGTGCCGACGTTCAGCCTCGATTCGGGCATGCGCTTCGAGCGAAGCGTTCGACTTTTCGGCCAGTCGTACATTCAGACGCTAGAGCCGCGTCTGTTTTATGTGTACACACCTTATCGCAACCAATCCTATGTTCCGCTATTTGACACCGCCACAGCGGACTTCGGGCTCGCAGAACTCTTCATGGCAAACAGCTTTGTCGGCAACGACCGAGTGTCCGATGCAAATCGGGCGACGGCAGCATTGACCACGCGTTTCATCGACCCAGCGAGCGGCGAAGAGCGCGCGCGATTCGTGCTCGCTGAACAATATGACTTTCGCACGCCGCGTGTGACGCTGCAGTCGGACGACGCGATCAGTACCGTTGCGCGTACCGGAATCATTCTGGGTGCGTCGTACAAGGTTGGGCCGAATCTCAGCGCGGAGCAGGCCGTTGAGTACAGTCAGGCCAATCATTACCTCACGCATGCGGAAGCCGGATTTGGTTGGGCTCCCGGCGCACATCAGGTGCTGAACGTGGCGTACCGCTACACGCGCGCCAACAGCACGCTCGATTACCAGCCGGTCAATCAGTTCATTGTTTCGGGGCAATGGCCGCTTGCGCTTAATGTGGCGAGTGTTGCGCGCGTCAACTACGACATGAGCACGCATCGTCTGATTGCCGGCTTGCTCGGAGTTCAGTACGACGCCGATTGCTGGTCGTTCGGGGTTGCGTTTGAGAAGTACACCAATGCCACGAGCTCCGCGACGTCGCCGAGTACCGGCACGCGGGCGCTCATGCAGCTTCAGTTAAAGGGCGTTTCGCAGGTCGACAATGGTTTGCTCAATCAGTTTCGCGCTAACGTGCCGGGTTTCACGCCGACATCGACGGTGGAAGAGCCCACCTCGCGGTTCAGCGATTATCAGTAGAGGGCAGGACATGTCTCGGTACAACTGGCACGCGCACTCGGCGGACAGGGCTATGCGACCGCAAGTTCGCGCGACCATGCTCTCGTTATGTATCTGAGCGCTACGCCGATCGATTACCGTGCTCGGTCTGTCGAGCAGTACGTCGAATCGATCACGCAGGGCGCCGGACACTCATAGGCGTCAGAGATTGCACGCAGGCAGACAGCCGGGCCACCGTTGCTTGGCTTTAGCTCAAGAAGCGCATTCAGCCACTAAAGCGTCTCCTCATAGCGGCAATTAACGAGCAGTTCGGCCAGGCTCGTCGTATTCGGCAACTCGATAGTATTCACCACCAGAAGCGCCAGGTCTTGCGGCTGCGTCATCGCCATCGGTTCAATATCGGCGATGCCTGCGGCCATGTCCGTGTTGACGAAGCCGGGGCATACCGCGGTCGCCCGCACGCCGTCGTCCCAACCCGCACGGCGCACCGCATGGGTGAGCGCCACCATCGCGTGCTTCGACATCTGATAGCCGACGTTCAGGTTCTTCACGCGTTTTCCGGAAAGCGATGCAAGCTGCACGAAGCGTCCGGCTCCTGCACGGCGCAAATGCGGCAGCGCCGCCTGCACGAGCCGGAAAGGTGCGTTCACGTTGATCTCGAAGGTTTCGGTCAAGAGCGCATCGGTGCCGGTATCGAAGTCGATCATGCGGCAGATGCCCGCGTTGCTCACCAGCACGTCAATGCGCCCGAAGCGCGCGATCGTCGCATCCACCCAGGCGCGGGCGGCTTCGGGATCGCGCGCCTCGTAGGGATGCAGGAACGCATCGGGCACGCCATCGTAAGCGTGCGTATCGCGCAGACCGAGCGACAGCCTATAACCGCGCCGCGCCAGTTCCAGCGCAATCTCGCGTCCGATGCCGCGGCTCGCGCCCGACACCATCGCCACTTTGTCCAGGTGCAATTCCATGTGCTTTCCGTCCTCGCTTATCAGAATCCCGCGTCGATCGTGATCTTGGAGCCGTCGCTGAAGCGCCCAAGACGGAACGCGTGCGGGTCGACGAGCGGTGCGTCGCCGTTGACGAGGTCGGCCATCAGCCGGCCCGCGCCCGGCCCGATTCCGAAGCCGTGTCCCGAGAAACCGGTGCCGATGAACATGCCCGGCACGCGCGCGACTTCGGAGATGACGGGGATCGCGTCCGGCGTCACGTCGATGTAGCCGGCCCACCGCTGCGCGATGCGCGCGCCCGACAGCTGCGGAAACGCTTCGGTGAACGCCTTGAGACCCTTGTCGACGTATGGCACCACGGGGTCAGGATCGAGCGTGCGAACATGTTCGAAAACCGTCGATTCGTTGAGCGCCCAGCGGCGCGGCCGCTTGAGTTCGTCGAAAAAGCGCTTGCCGATCTGGATCTGTAGTGCGCCCATCTGACTCTTCAATGCTTCAATGTATTTGAAGAAGAGGCGGAACGAATCGGGCGTCAGATCGGCGTGCGTACGCAGGCCGTACGCGACCGTGTAGCCGCCGTCCGCACGCTTGCGAAACGCGAATTCCTCGTTATTGGCGCTGCACGTGGGACCGCCTTCGAGGGGTTCGGTACGCAGCACGGACGCACGCGTGAGCAGTTGCGGCAGCTCCACGCCGAGATTGCCGCAGAAATAGCGCGTCCATGCGCCGCCTGCTACGACGACCGCATCGCAGCGAATCGTCCCATGTTCGGTGACGACCGCGCTCGCACGCCCGCCGCTCGTCTCGATGCCGCGCACCGCGCACGGCGTTAGAATACTGACGCCCTTGCGTCGCAGCGCGTTAGCGATGGCGGGCGCGGCCTTTTGCGGTTCCGCGCGGGCATCGCCCGGCGTGAAGATGCCGCCCTTGAACGTCTGCGTCGCGCCGGGCAGCAGGCGTGAGACTTCATGCGTGTCCACTTCGCGCGTGTCGAAGGCATCGTCGCCTGCTATCTGACGAGCGCGCTTCAGCCAGTCACGGTGACGTTCGAGCACGGCGTCATCGTTCGATACGTACAGGATGCCGCACTGGTTGAAGCCGGTGTCGATGTCGAGCGTTCTGTCGAGCGTGCGCCAGATCTTGAGGCTTTCGATGCTCAGCAGAAATTCGCGGGGATCGCGCCTTGTCACGCGGACCCACCCCCAGTTGCGGCTCGACTGCTCGCCCGCTATGTGCCCCTTCTCGCACAGCGCGACGGACAGCCCTTTTTCGTGCAGCGCAAGCGCCGTTGATACGCCGATGATGCCGCCGCCGATCACGACCACATCGGCGCGTTCGGGCAGCTTGATATCGTCGGCGACGGTGTCGACTTTAGGACCCATGGTTTCTTTCAACGAAGTGAGAGTTACGGACGACGCTCGGCCACGGCCGCTGTCTGCGACTGCAGCGCTTCTTCAGCGCGCACGTTGCGCCCGGCGCGCGATGTCTTCTGCTGGCGCGCGGCGGGGTTGATGAAGCGATTGGTCCAGCGGTCCAGATGATTGATCGTGTGCGTGAGGGGCACGGTGATGAGCAGATACACGGCGCCTGCCGCGACGAGCGGCGACAGGTTGGCCGTATTGACCGCCGCGTTCTGCCCGATGGTAAAGAGATCGCGCTGCGAAGTGAGCAGCCCGAGGAAGTACACGAGGCTCGAATCCTTGACGATCGAGATGAACTGATTGGCAAGCGCGGGCAGAATGCGCCGCACGCCCTGCGGCACGATCACATGACGCATGCCGCTCCAGTACGTCATGCCGAGCGCCTGGCACGCGGACATCTGCCCGCGTCCGACGCTCTGGATTCCCGACCGGAATATCTCGGCAATATACGCCGACGACACCAGCGCCAGCGCGACGATCGCAAGCGGATACGGATTCGGCCCGAACAGCGAGAGTCCCACCGGCGCCAGCCCCTGGCCGACCACAAGGATGACGAGCGCGGCGGGCAGGCCGCGGAAGACATCCACGAAAACGCGCACGGGCCACGTCAGCCAGCGCGTGTGCGATACGGCGCAGAGCGCCAGCGCCATTCCTGCCACGATGCCGAGCGCAGTCGAGACCACCGACAGGATCAGCGTGTTCACGAGACCCGTGCCGATCAGCGTCGGCAGCGATTCGACGAGCAGCGGCCAATCCAGGAAGTTCTGCAGGAATGCATTCATGGAGACTCTCTCCTTGCGCTTGACGAGGCGTGGCAAAGCAACCAACAATGGCGGGCGGTTACTTCATCGCGTACGGCGGCATTGGATCAGGCTTCGGATAGCCGGGATTGAAGTGCTGATAGAGCTTGAGCCACGTCCCGTCCGCCACCAGTTCGCCGATCGCCTTGTTGACCGCCACTTCGAGCTTCGCATTGCCCTTGCGGATCGCGAAACCGGCGGGAAGATTCGAAGCTGAGATGTCGAGCTTGTCGGCGAGCTTCAAGTCCGGATACTTACCTTGCAGCGCTTCGAGCAAGGTCTTGTCGATGAAGTAGCCGTCGATGTACTTGTTGCGCAGCGCGAGAAAGCCCGCGTTGATGTTCGGAAAGCGGACGATCTGCGCGCCCGGCAGATAACTCTGCGAATACGTGTCCTCGATGGTTCCCTGCACGACTCCGATGCGCTTGTCCTTCACCGATGCCACGTCCGCGCCGATCGTGCTGTCCGGCAGCGTACCGACGCTCAGGAGACCCGTCAGATAGCCTTCCGAGAAATCGACCATCTTGAGGCGTTCCCTGGTGATCGAGATCGAGCCCGCGGCAAGATCGACCTGCTGATTCGCCACGCTCGGCAGCAGACCCGCGAAGTCCTGCGCGCGGAAGTCGGCCGTGAGCCCGAGTTTCGCGGCGATAGCGCGTACCAGCTCGACATCGAAGCCCGTCATCTTGCCGTTGTCGATGTACGAGTACGGCTTGTTGTTCGCATCGACGCCGGCCACGATCTTGCCCGGCGTCAATGTGCCGACGTCATCGGCGGCGTGGGCGGCGGTCGTCGCGCCGACCAGGAACGATGCGGCCACGGCGAGATGGCGTGCGAGACGAAGTAATCGCATGGTGAGGCTCCCTTGAAATGGACAGCGGTCGGATCAATGCAGGATGCGCGAAAGAAAGTCTCGCGCGCGTTCGGAGCGCGGCCGCTCGAAAAAGGCTTCGCGTGTATCGTCTTCCACGATCACGCCGCGGTCCATGAACAACACGCGGTCGGCGACGCGCTTTGCAAAACCCATCTCGTGCGTGACGCACAGCATGGTCATCCCGTCCTGCGCGAGCGTGGTCATCACGTCGAGCACTTCGTTGACCATCTCGGGATCGAGCGCGGACGTCGGCTCATCGAACAGCATGGCGACCGGGTCCATCGAAAGCGCCCGCGCAATCGCCACGCGTTGCTGCTGACCGCCCGACAATTGCGCCGGATACTTGTCCTCGTGACCGCTCAAGCCCACGCGGCGCAATAGCGAGCGTGCGCGCTCACCGGCTTCGTCGCGCGCGCGGCCGAGCACGTTCATCTGCGCGAGCATCAGGTTGCGCTGCACCGAGAGATGAGGAAAAAGTTCGAAATGCTGAAACACCATGCCGACCCGCGCCCGCAGCCGCGAAAGATTCGCGCGCTTCGCCGTCACGTCGATGCCGTCCACGACGATCTGCCCGCTCTGTACCGCTTCCAGCCCGTTGACGGATTTGATGAGCGTGGACTTGCCGGACCCGGACGGCCCGCAGATCACGGCCACTTCACCGCGCGCGATGCTCGCCGTGCAGTGGTTCAATACGCGAATGCCGCCGTACCACTTCGAAACGTTGTTCAGCTCGATCATTGTGGCTCCTTTAGATGCTTCGGCTTCCTGATTGAATCGGCTCGTCATCGCTTCAAGAGAGCGCTGCTCGCACGCGGCCGTGCCACATATCGCCGATACGGTACAGTGCACTGCCGACGGGTACCGCAAGCGTGCTGGCCATTCCCGCACCTGAGAGGGGAAACGCGCCTTCGCCGAACGCACCGACATCCTGCTCGACACCCGCCATATGTTTGCCGATGCGATGCCCGAGATAGCTCATCAGCGCAACGCCGTTGCCGTTACAGCCGAGCGCATAGTGCACGCCGTCGTGCTGGCCGATGTGCGCGAGCCTGTCCCCGGTCATTGCGACGAAGCCTTTCCAGGAATGCGTGACGCGCACGTCCCGAAGGGCGGGCCACAATTGCACGAGCTTCGCGTACAACCGCCGCGCGGCCTCGCGTTCATCGATCTCGCGGATGGCGGGCCGCGACCCGAAGATCATTCGTGTGCCGTCCGGCGATGGCCGCGTATAGAAGAGATTGCGCTTCGAATCGCTGATCATGCGGCGGCCCGGATTGAGGACGTCCATGAGGCCTTCGGGCAGCGGCTCGGTAGCAATCTGATAACTCGCGACCGGCAACACGCGGCGCGAAAAGAACGGCAGCAGTGGACCTGTATAGCCGTTGGTAGCCAGCAGCACCTGCCGCGCATCGAACACGCCGCGCGCGGTGTGCACGCGAAACCGCGTATTTCCCATTCGTTCGATCCGCTGCACTGCTGCGTGCGAATGCAGCGTCGCGCCGCGCCGGCGCGCGAGGTCGCGCAGCGCACGATGATATTTCGCGGTATGCAGTCCGCCGTATTCGTCGACGAGAATGCCGCCGTAGTAATAGTCGGAGCCGATGATGCCGCGCTGCGCATCGCGCTCGATCACGTGCACCGTGACGCCGGTCTTGTCGCGCAACAACTGGCCTTGGCGACGCAGCACGTTGAAATGCGTGGGCGTATAGGCGCCGAAGAAGCGGCCGGTGATACGCAGGTCTGCGTCGAGTGATTCGTCTCCGATGATTCCCTTGAGATAGTCGAAGCTCGCCATCGACTCCTGCATCAGGCGCGTGAGACGTTCAGCGGACACGCCGCGAATGGCGTTGGTCAGCGCAAGCTTCTGACCGCTCGACACCATGCCCCCGCTGCGCGTGCTGCCGCCAGCGCCGATCTCGGCGCCATCCAGCACCGCGACGCGCGCGCCATGCTTCGCGGCCTCCGCCGCGGCCGACAGCCCGCAATACCCGCTGCCGACGATTGCCAGGTCCACGTTCGCCGGCAAAGGCTCCGGCGCGACCTCGGGCGGTGCGGCGTCCCACCAGTACGGGGTGCAGCGGAAGGTTTCGTGAAACAGCAACGCATCGGGACGCATGGACTTGACCCTGTTCGCTTGATCGAGTCCAGTGTCGCGCTCGCAAATCATCCGGTCAAATAGCGCCAAAAACGGCTTCCATTCATTTCTGATATGGCAAGCTGAGACTTCGGCCGATGTTTTGCGCGGCCCACGTCCGGAGAAAACGATGAATCTCAGGCAGGTCGAGGCGTTTCGGCTGGTCATGCTGCGCGGTTCGATGACGGCCGCCGCCGAAGAACTCGGCACATCGCAACCGAGCATCAGCCGGTTAATCGCGGAACTGGAAGCCGCCACGGGACTGACGCTGTTCGTGCGCAATGGCGGACGCATTCATGCCACCGATGCTGGCAGCGCGTTCTATCGCGAGGTGGATCGCAGCTTCGTCGGTCTGGAGAAGCTGCAGCATTCGGCGCGAGAGATTCTTGAACTCGGCAGCGGACGGCTGCGGATCGTGGCAGCGCCGGTCCTCGCGCTGTCGTTTCTGCCTGCCGCGATCGCGCGCTTCGCGGACGCCCATCCGCGGGTCGCGGTGTCGCTCGAAATGCGCAGTGAGAGCACGATCCAGCGCTGGGTGTCGTCGGGACACTGCGACGTAGGCTTCGCGACCACCACGCCGGATGCGTTCGGCGTGATGAGCGAGGAACTCTATGAACTGGCGGGGCTATGCGCGTTGCCAGCGCGTCATGCGCTAGCGGCGCGCACGCGGATTCGCGCGGCCGACTTGCGTGGCGAACGGCTCATCCTGCCTTCCTATGCGGACGATACGCGTGCCGCGCTCGATCGCGCGCTGCGTCCGGCGGGCGCGGATCAGGTGCCTGCGATCGAGACGCCGTATGGCGCGACCATCTGCGCGCTCGTGACGCGCGGCGCGGGCGTGGGCATCGTCAATCCGCTCGCGACCGTGGATGCCGATCCTGCGCGCATCGTGTTCCGGCCGTTCGCGCCGGCGATCTGGTTTCGCGGCTTCACGCTTTATCCGCAGACGCCGCGAGGCAATCCGCTGGTCGGCGAGTTTCTCGAACTCGTCGGTGAGCAGATGGCGGCATTGAGGCGGGGCGCGCATATCTGAGTTCATGCTCGTTGACCGAACACAAGCTTCTTGCGACCGACCGTAAATTGAGTTCTAAAGTATTCCCTTGTGATGCCGTTCATGAGTTGTTTGAGTTGTTTGCACCTCGAAGTATTCAGTTGGCAACAAGAACCGCCCAACAAGAAGGAACAGGAATGCGACAGCACCAGAACGGCGCTCGCCAGCATCACTTTGGTGCGGTCGGTCGCACGAGGCAGATGAATCTAAACCGTAGCCCGGGGAAAAGTCATGGCGGACGCCAATGAGATTGTCGATTTGACGCGAGAAGTTCACCGTATAGCGAAGGGCAACGTATCGGATATCAACGACATCAATCGTGAAACCACCTTTCTCGCCATCAACGCGCTGATCGAATCGGCCCGTGCCGGCGACGCCGGGCGCGGTTTTGCCGTGGTCGCAAATCAGGTCAAGGTAGTATCGCAACGCATCGGACAGTTGACCACCGAACTGGGCCGCGAACTCACGGCCCTAGGCGACCGGATGATCACGCAGCTCGAGCAGCAGGAAGCGCAGCGCCTCACGGATCTCGCGCTCAACATGATCGAGATCGTCGATCGCAACCTCTACGAACGCTCCTGCGATGTGCGCTGGTGGGCGACCGACTCCGCGATCGTCGATTGCGTTGCGCACGACACCCGCGAACAGCGCGCGTTCGCGTCAGAGCGGCTGGGCGTGATTCTCGACAGCTACACCGTGTACCTCGATCTGTGGGTGATCGACATGGAGGGCAACGTCGTGGCCACCGGCCGGCCTGGCCAGTTCGCCACGGCAGGGCAAGCGAACGTGGCGGACGAGCCGTGGTTCAAGGCGGCGGCGAAGTCGGCGTCGGGCGCCGAGTATGCGGCGGCCGAACTCGCGTCGATGGCGGCGCTCAATGGCGCCGCCGTGGCGACGTACGCGGCGGCGATTCGCGAAGGCGGCGCTAACCGGGGGCGTCCGCTCGGCGTACTGGCGGTATTCTTCAATTGGACCCCGCAAGCTTCGACGGTAGTCAAGGGCGTGCGTTTGTCGGTGGAGGAGTGGACGCGTACGCGCTGCCTGCTCGTCGATGCACGCAAGCGCGTGATCGCCAGTTCAGACGACAAAGGCGTCCTGCAGGAAGTGCTGCCGCTCAAAGTGAGCGATCCGAAGGCGGGCGCGTATAGACCGGACGCGGACACATTGGTGGCCTACGCCCTCACGCCGGGCTACGAAACATACGAAGGGATGGGGTGGTACGGCGTGATCTTGCGCAAGCGCGCGGGGCGGTGAAGGGAGTCGCCCACACCATCCGCCGTTTAAGGATGGTGTGTCGATCGGGCGCGCCGGTGATCCTGCCAGGGAGGCAAGCACAACGACGGCTTTGAGACTGGGTTGACATGTCTGGACGCTGGTTTGGGCTACAGAAGCTACTGCTGACGGAAACCCCTAACGCCGCGAGAGTTCGGTTACACGCTTTGTCTTCATCGTGCGAGGCCTAACGTGCCAAAACCCGATTTTCATCGAGCGTGGAGTCCGAACGAGGGCCGTTCCGCCCGGCACGACTACTTTTCCCCTTCTTGTTCTGGCTTTAAGACCCGGAGTCGAACACATTCGCAACTGTAAGGGGCCGACCAAAGCGCTCTGGCCGCTCCTTCCTTTCTGATCAATCGTTGACAAGTCTCCAGCAATAAGGGCAAGTTTGTCGGTTTCACAAATGCCGACGGGTGACCCGATGATGGAACGATCCTCCAATAACGCCCTCGAAATGATCGCAGCGGCGGCCGACCCGTTGCGCGTCGGATTCTTTCTGGTTCCTGATTTTCCGATGATGACCTTCGGCGCCGCGGTCGATCCGCTCCGCCAGGCCAATCGCATCTCCGGGCGCGGGCTTTATAAATGGAGCTTCATATCCATCGATGGCGCGCCTGTTCACTCGAGCGCGGGCGTCCCGTTTCCGATCGACTATTCGATCGCCGACATGCCCCCCTGCGATCTGATCATCCTCTGCGCGGGGCTGAATCATACGAAGGCTTACAAACCTGCTGTGTTCAAATGGTTGCGCTCGGTGCATGGCCGGGGATGCGTGCTCGGCGGCATCTGCGCCGGTCAGTTTCTGATTGCCAAGGCGGGCCTGCTCGACGGGCGCCGTTGCGCCGTTCACTGGGAGCTACTCGCGGCGTTCCAGGAAGAGTTTCCGCGCAGCGTGGCGTCCAACGCCATCTTTGCGGTGGATGGTCCGTTCGTCACGTCGTCCGGCGGCACCGTGACCCTCGACATGATGCTGCACCTCATCGCGGCGAGCAAAGGCCGCGACATCGCGAACGCGATTTCCGACCAGTTCAATCATCCGGAGATCCGTCAGCAGGATTCGGCTCAACGTCTGCCGGCGCAAATGCGCTTCGGCATCCGCAATCCCAAACTGCTCGAAATCGTCAAGGTGATGGAGTCGAGCATTCAGAATCCTGTCGATCTCCAGGTGCTCGCGCGCCGCGTACAACTGTCGACGCGTCAGATTGAACGCCTGTTCGTCACGCACGTCGGCAAAACACCGTCGGCTTTCTACGCCGGCTTGCGCATGGCCCGCGCGCACGATCTGATTCTTCAGACGGATCTCTCCATCTCCGACGTCGCGGAAATATGCGGCTATATGTCGGCGGCGCGCTTCGGCCGAATCTATCGCGCGCATTACGGCAGCACGCCGAGAGAAGTCCGCCAGGGCGGTGTTGCGCGCCGTCAACCGCTGACTGATTCCTCACGCTGACCTTTCACGACCAATGTCACACAAGAAGTGCGATGTCGCTTTTTGTACCTGAAATGTCGCATTCGCGTTTTTGTTCAAATCTTGAATCGACTTAACCTGTCCATCAGCCGTTTACGCCCGCTTCCCACTTATTCCGGAGACCATGCAGTGTCCAACGATTCCGAAGCAACGCCGCATCCTTACATTCCCGTTCTCATCGACGACCTCAAAAGCGGCAATCTCTCGCGCCGTCATTTTCTTCGCACGGCGACGTTGCTCGGATTGTCGGCCATGACGGCGTACAAGCTGAGCGGCGAAACGAATCCGTTCATTAGCGACGCGCAAGCCGCTGACGCGCTGCCCAAAGGCGGGCATCTGCGGATCGGGATGCGCTGCATGGAGATCAAGAGTCCGCATCAGGCCGACTTCGCCGAGAAGTCGAATGTCATCCGGCAGGTTTGCGAATTCCTGACGTTCACCGGCAACGACAATATCACCCGCCCGTATCTGCTGGAGCGCTGGGAAGTCAGCGAAGACCTGAAGACCTGGACACTGCATATCCGCAAGGGCGTGAAGTGGCACAACGGACGCGCGCTAAATGCGGACGACGTGGTGTGGAATCTCAAACGTGTCTGCGATCCGGCAGTGGGTTCGTCGCAACTGGGGCTATTCACCGGTTACCTCGTTCAGGAATACGACTCCGGTCAGAAGGATGCGAGCGGCAAGCCGAAGAAGGCGAGCCGCATCTGGTCCGATAATGCGATTGAGAAGGTCGACGACCTGACAGTCCGGCTGAACTGTTTCGCACCGCAAATCGCCGTGCCGGAACATCTGTTCCACTACGCGATGTTCATTACCGACCCGGCGGACAAGGGCATGTTCGGCGCGGGCTTCAACGGCACCGGCCCGTTCGAACTCACCTCGTACACAGTCGGCAAGAGCGCGGTGTACAAGGCGCGTAAAGACTATTGGGGCAGCGGTCCTTATCTGGACTCGTTCGAGTTCGTCGACCTGGGCGACAGCGCGGGCGCCGGCATCTCGGCGATGGCTTCGCGCCAGGTCGACGGTCTCTCCGAAGCCGACGCGGTTCAGGTGAATGCGATGAAGCGCCTGCCGCACGTGCAGCCCTACAGCGTGTTGACCTCGCAAACCGGCGTGGCGCGTATGCGTGTGGATCACAAGATTTTCGGCGACCCGCGCGTGCGCAAGGCGATGAAACTCGCGGTCGATCATCAGAAGATCATTGCCACGTCGCTGCTCGGCGCAGGGGTGTCGGCGGAAGATCATCACGTCGCGCCGGTTCATCCGGAATACTACGCATTGCCCAAATACGGCCGCGACGTCGTGCAGGCGAAGAAACTGCTGGCGCAAGCGGGTTACCCGAACGGCTTCGAAATCGACATGGTGACGCGTCCCGATCCGATCTGGGAGTTGAACACGGTTCAGGCACTCGCCGAGCAGTTCAAGGACATCGGCGTGAAGGTCAACATCAAGCCGCTGCCGAGCGCGCAATACTGGGAAGTCTGGACCAAGGTGCCGTTCAGTCTCACGGGCTGGGGGCATCGGCCGCTCGGCGTCATGACGCTGTCGCTCGCATACCGGACCAACGCGGCGTGGAACGAGTCGGGCTACGCGAATCCCGAATTCGATGCACTGCTCGACCAGGCGGACGGCATTCTCGATCCGAAGAAACGCAGCCTGGTGATGGCAAAAATCGAAAAGCTGATGCAGGAAGACGGCCCGATCGTGCAACCGTTCTGGCGTGCGTTCTCGACGGTGATGGATAAGAAGGTGAAAGGCTTCACGGTGCATCCGTCGCAATACATCTTCGCGAATCAGTACGCCGTGGGCGCCTGAACCGGATAGGCGCGCCTTCAAGGCGCGCCGCCCGAGGTCGCAAGAACGTACCAACTATGGGTTCCGTCGACATGGCTTCATTTCTCGCTAAACGCATCACGTTGATGATCGTGACGATGTTGTGCGCGTCATTCGTGGTATTCGCCGTATCCGAGTTCACGCCGGGCAGTGTGGCGCGCCGCACGCTCGGTCCGTACGCCACCCAGCAACAGGTCGATCTGCTGTCGCAACGCATGCACGGGAACGACCCGTTGATGGTGCGCTACGGACACTGGCTCGGCGTGCTGGCCGGCGTAATGCCGGATCCGCTCGAAGATCCGGCGAACGGATTGGGTTTTACCGATCCGCGCGGCTCGCAGTATTTCGGCAATTTCGGCTACTCGACGCTTTATAAACTCCCCGTCAACGATGTGATGTGGAAGCGCCTCGGGCACACGGCCATTCTCGCGGGGATTGCGTTCGCGTTGATCGTACCGCTCTCCATGCTGTTCGGCATTCTGTCCGGGCTCAAGGAAGGAGGGGCGCTCGATCGCATTCTTTCTGTCGTCTGCATCACTTTCACGTCGATCCCGGAATTCGCGTCGGGTGTGTTTCTGGTGACACTGTTCGTGATCCTCTGGCCGATCCTGCCGGGCACGAGCCCGCTCGACGGCAGCGAGGGCGGGCGCTGGTCGGTCGCGTCGCAACTGGTGTTGCCGGTCGCGGTACTGGTGCTCTACGACTTTGGCTACGTCGCGCGGATGATTCGCGTGTCGATGATCGGCGTGATGGAAAAGCCCTACATCCGCACGGCGATCCTGAAAGGATTGAACCCGCGCCAGGTGATTCTCGGGCATGCATTGAGAAACGCAATGATCGCGCCGTTCACCGTGTTGCTGCTGCAGATCAACTTTCTGATCGGCGGCGTGGTGGTGACCGAGATGGTGTTCGCCTATCCGGGCTTCGGCCGGATGCTGCTCGACTCCAGCATGTTCGGCGACATCGCCATGCTGGAAGCCGCCACGCTGGTCACGGTCTTCGTCGCCGTCGTGACGCAGTTTCTCGGCGACCTCGGCTACATGCTGCTCAATCCACGCATCCGTGTGAGGTAATCGTATGTCTTCCATTGATCCCGGCGTGGTGCCGCTCGCGGTGCGTACCTCACGCGCTCCGCGGCGTGCATGGACGCGTCTGTTCAGTTCCCCCACGGCCGTCGTCGGCTTGTCGCTGATCGTGTTCTGGGTCGTCGCGGCCGTGCTCGCACCGTTCTTGCCGCTGCCGTCGCCCACCGCCCAGGATGCGATGGCGATGGCCGATCCGACGCCGTCGGCGGCGCACTGGCTCGGCACCGACATTCTCGGCCGGGACATCCTGTCGCGCCTGGTCTTCGGCGCTCGCACCGTGTTACTGGTGGCGCCGCTGTCGGTCGCGGTCGCGATGCTCGCCGGGATCACGCTCGGCATGCTGGCGGGCTATTTCGGCGGCTGGATCGAAGCGATCGTCGACCGTTTTTCGGACCTGGTGCTGGCGTTTCCGGTGCTCGTCCTTTACGTGATCCTGATTGCGAACGTCGGTGCCTCGGTCGGCAACATCGTGCTGGCCACCACGATCGCGTCGGCGCCGGGCATCGGCCGGATCGTGCGCGGCCTGGTACTCGACCTGAAGCAGCAGGAATACGTGGCAGCGGCGCGTCTGCGCGCGGAAAGTACGTTTTACATCATCGTTTGCGAGTTGTTGCCGAACTGTCGCGGACCGCTCTTCGTCGACGCGTGTCTGCGGATCGGCTACACGATCATCACGATCGGTGTGCTCGGTTTTCTGGGGCTCGGCTTGCCGCCGCCCAATCCGGATTGGGGCGGCATGGTGCGCGAAACGACGACCGTGATCAACGTGTGGCCGCTCATGTCGATTGCGCCGTCGGTCGCCATCGTGAGCCTCGTCCTCGGATTCAACCTGCTGGCCGACGGAATGCGGGAGGCCTGGAAGCCATGAATGCGATCATCGAATCAGGCGTGCTGGAAAATCGCCATGCAAGGTCGTCGGGCGATACGCCGTTGCTGGAAATCCGCGATCTTCGCATCGAGTATCGCGGCCGTTATGAATCCGTCGTCGCCGTGCCGAATGTGTCGCTGACCATCGCGCCGGGAGAAAGCTATGGCCTCGTCGGCGAATCGGGCTGCGGCAAGACCACGACTGCGATGGCGGTGATGGGCTATCTCGGCGGAACCGGACGGGTGACGAACGGCAGCATTCGCTTCGAGGGCGAGGAACTGGTCGGCGCGAGTCTGCAAAAGCTGCGCACCATTCGCGGCCGCCGCGTGGCGATGGTTTATCAGGAGCCGATGAGCGCGCTCAATCCGGTCAAGACCATCGGCTCGCAACTCGCCGAAGTGCCGATGCAGCATCTGGGTTCCTCACGGGCCGAGGCGCGTGAGCTGTCTGCGAGCATGCTCGAGAACGTGCGCCTGCCCGATCCGCTCGCAATGCTCAAGCGCTTTCCGCATCAACTGTCAGGCGGGCAGCAACAACGGATCGTGATTGCAATGGCGTTGCTTGCGCGGCCTGCGTTGCTGCTGCTCGACGAGCCGACGACCGGCCTCGACGTCACCGTCGAGGCCGCGATTCTCGATCTGATCGCGGACCTGCGAAAACAGTACGGCACGAGTCTTCTGTACATCTCGCACAATCTCGGCTTGATAGCGAGCGCCTGCGATCGGGTCGGCATCATGTACTCGGGCGAGATGATCGAGGAAGCCGATACGCAGACACTGTTTCGCCAGCCACGTCATCCGTATTCGCAAGGTCTGCTTGGCTGCATTCCGGGCATTGGAAGCCCGAAGGGCGTGCGAGCGTTGTCGCCGATTCCGGGGCATTTGCCGTCGCCGACAGAGCGTCCGCAGGGTTGCTGGTTCGGACCGCGCTGCGCTCACTTCCAGCAGGAAACATGCGGCCGCAACGCAATTGCGCTGGCGCCGGCGGAAGACGAAGCTCATCTGGTTCGATGCATCCGCTGGCAGGACCTTACGCGCGCAAGCGTCGCGTTGAGCGGCGAGGCGGCAGTAAGCGTCGATCGTGATACGGCGCTGTCGGTCACCGACGTGTCCAAGCAATACCTGCTCAACGGCGGACGTCGCACCGTGCAGGCCAACGAATCGGTCTCGTTCAAAGTAGGCAAGGGCGAGATCATGGGGCTGGTCGGCGAATCCGGCTGCGGCAAGTCCAGTCTCGCACGCATGCTCGTCGGCCTCGAAGGGGCGACCTCGGGCTCGATACAGTACGGCGGCGTCGAGCTAGCCCAGGTGCCGGCGAAGAAGCGCGCGCGCGACATGCTGCAGTCGATCCAGATGGTGTTCCAGAATCCCGACAGCACGCTCAATCCTTCTCACTCGGTGGCTTCGCCGATACGCCGCGCACTGCGCAAATTCGGCGGCTACAAGGATAAAGCGGCGATCGAGAAGCGCTTGCAGGAGTTGCTGCAACTGGTCCGGCTACCCGCCGAACTCGCGCAACGCCGGCCGTCGCAACTCTCCGGCGGTCAGAAACAGCGTATTGCGATTGCCCGCGCGTTTGCGACGAATCCGTCGCTGATCGTCGCCGACGAGCCCGTCTCGGCACTCGACGTGTCGGTGCAGGCAGCCGTCATTACGTTGCTGCTCGCCATCCAGAAAGAGCAGGAAAGCACGCTGCTCTTCATTAGCCACGACCTTGCACTGGTGCGCCATATCGCGGACCGGATCGTCGTGATGTATCTCGGCCGGATCATGGAAAAAGGCCTCGCCGAAGAGATATTCGCGCCGCCTTACCACCCGTACACCGAAGCGCTGCTGTCCGCCGTTCATAGTCCGGACGCGTCGGTCAAACAACAGGAGCGGATCCGCCTGACCGGCGAAACGCCGAGCCCCATCAACGTGCCGCCGGGATGCCGCTTCGCGTCGCGCTGCCATCGCAAGATTGGCGACATTTGCGACACCGTCGCGCCGCCGGTGCGGCAAGCATCGCCGACGCATGAGATTGCCTGCCATATCAGCCTCGAGGAGTTGCGTACGATGCGCCCCGTGTTTCAGCAAAGCACCACCGGAGGAACCCGCGCATGAGCGACGGCACGTTTTCTTTCGAACTCGTGATTCGCGGCGGCACGGTCGTGCTGCCCGACGGCACAGCCGAAGTCGATATCGGTGTGCGGGACGGACGCATCGTCGCGATCGAGGCGGGATTGCCTGCCGGACGGCGAGAGGTGTCGGCGGCGGGCCGCATCGTGATGCCCGGCGGCGTCGACGCGCATTGCCATATGGATCAGCAGCCGTGGGAAGGCAAATCCACCGCGGACGATTTCCAGAGCGGCACGCTGTCCGCGCTGTGCGGCGGCACCACGACCATCATTCCGTTCGCGATGCAGATGCGCGGGCAGTCGCTGGCTGAAGTGGTGGCCGACTATCACGAACGCGCGTTGTCGAAAGCGCATATCGACTACACGTTCCACTTGATCGTGGGCGACCCCACGCCGCGTCTGCTGGAAGAAGAACTGCCGCAACTGATCGCCGAAGGTTGCACGTCGGTGAAAATCTATCTGACGTACGAAGGCCTGAAACTCGACGACTACGAAGTGCTCGAAGTGCTCAACGTGGCGCGCCAGGAAGGCGCGATGGTCATGGTGCATGCGGAGAACGACGCCTGCATCCGCTGGCTGACCGAGCATTTTCTGAAGGCGCGCAAGACGCAACTGCGCTATCACGTCATCTCGCGGCCCGCCATTGGCGAGCGCGAAGCGACCTTCCGTGCGATCAGTCTCGCCGAAGTGATCGAGACGCCGATTCTGATCTGCCACGTGTCTGCTGCGAGCGCGACCGAAGAAATCCGCCGGGCGAAGCAGCGCGGCCTGCCGGTGTATGCGGAAACCTGTCCGCAGTATCTCTTTCTCGCCGCCGAGGATATCGACACACCGGACCTGTCGGGCGCGATGTGCGTCTGCACGCCGCCGCCGAGGCCGCGCGAGAACCAGGCGGAAATCTGGCGCGGTTTGCTGGACGGCACGCTCGAAGTGTTCTCGTCTGACCACTCGCCGTGGCACTACCGCGACAAGATCGCCGAGGGTCCGGATACGCCGTTCACGCGTATTCCGAATGGCGTACCCGGGATCGAGACGCGTTTGCCTCTGCTGTTTTCCGCGGGTGTCAACGGCGGTCGCATGTCGCTCATGCAATTCGCCGAATTGACCGCGGCGACGCCCGCGCGCCTGTACGGCCTATATCCGAAGAAAGGCGTGATCGCGATCGGTTCGGACGCCGACTTTGCGATCTGGGATGCGCAGCGCGAAGTGACGATCAAAAACAGCATGCTGCATCACGCGACTGATCACACGCCGTATGAAAACATGGTGGTGCAGGGCTGGCCCACCACCACGATTTCACGCGGCGAAGTGGTCTGGCATGAGGGCAAGGTCAGTTCGACGCCGGGGCGCGGCCGGTTCATTGCGGCCGAACGTCCGTTCCCCCGGCAGTCCACGTTGCCGTCGGTACTCGAAGCATGAGCGGCGTCACGAACACGAGCGATCGCCTTCGAGGCAAGGTCGTGATGATTAGCGGCGCGGCGAGCGACATCGGCGTGGCAATCGCGGCGCGCTGCATTGCCGAAGGTGCGAGCGTGGTGTGCGCGGACCTCGACGGCACCGCCGCCGCGCGCACCGCCGCGCAACTTGGCGCGGCCGCGCTATCCGTGCAATGCGACGTGACGGACATCGAATCGGCGCGCGCGGCGGTCGAACTGACGCGGGCGAGGTTCGGCCGTCTCGACGGATTTGTTCATAACGCGGCGGCGCCGTGGCACGACGGTTCCGTGGAGGATCTGGCGCCGGCGCACTGGCATCAGGAAATCGACGTGTCGCTCACGGGCGCGTTTTTGCTGAGCCGCTTTGTCGTACCACTGATGCGCGAAAGCGGCGGCGGCTCCATCGTGCTGGTGGCGTCGCAGTTGGGTCACGTGGCGGCGGCGCGTTCGGTGGCCTATTGCGCGGCCAAGGCGGGGTTGATTCACCTCGCGCGGCTGATGGCCGTCGATCACGCGGACGCCGGTATTCGCGTCAATAGTCTGTCGCCCGGCGCGGTACGCACGGGGCGGCTGTTGCGCTCGTTTGCGTCGCTCGACCACGCCGATGCGGAACTCGGCCCGGCGCATCTGCTGGGCCGCATCGGCCGTCCGGATGAGATCGGCGCGAGCACGGCATTCTTGCTGAGCGACGACGCGTCGTTCGTGACCGGCACCGATCTGCTCGTGGACGGCGGCTATACGGCGCGTTGATTCACAACCGCCGCACGCGCGCTGCAATCCATTTTGTCAGGGAATGAGATGAACTTGTTGATTACAGGCGGGACCGGTTTCGTCATGAGCGTGGTCGCCCGCGAATGGCTCGACCAGCATCCCGATCGGCGCGCTGTCATCCTCGACCGCGCCGGACTCGACGACACCGCGCAAGCCTGGTTCGCGTCGGTGCGGGATCGGCTCACCGTGATCGAAGGCGACGTGCGCGATCCTACGGGCTGGGCGGCGGAACTCGACCGTCACGATATCTCGGCGGTCGTGCACGGCGCGACGGTCACGCCGATCTCGCGCGGCAGCGCGGAGGAAGCAGCGCGTCTGCCGCCCGAAGCGCTCACGCCCGCGCGCATCGTCGACGTCAACCTGATGGGTACGGTGCAGGTGTTGGAGTGGGCACGGCAGCAGCCCGCGCTCAAGCGTTTCATCTATATCAGTTCCGGGTCGGTCTACCGTCACCACGGGCCCGACTGGTCGCACGAGCCGTTGCCGGAGGACGGCTACGTCGCGCCGCTCACGCTGTACGGCATTTCCAAATTTGCTTCGGAGATGGTCGTCAACCGTTACGCGGATCTGTTCGGATTGTCGGCGGCCTCCGTGCGGCTCTCGTCAATTTATGGGCCGATGGATCGGGCCACCGAAAGCCGCGATTTCCGCCACGTGCCGAACCGGGTCGCACAGATGGCGCTGGACGGCGAGCTCATCAAACCGAATAGCCTGACGCCGGTCGGCGACTACCTCCATTCCGTCGACGCCGCGCGCGCGATTCTCGCGCTCACCGAGGCGTCGCGGCTGCGTTACCGGCACTACAACGTTGCGAGCGGCGTGACTACGACGATCGGCGACATCATCGGCTGGGCGGCGCAACGGGTACCCGGCGTTCGTTACGAAGTGACCGGCGAAGCCGGCGCGAACGTGATCCAGGACCCGGCGCTCGCCACCGGCATGTGGGGTGCCTACGACATTTCGCGGCTTGAACGCGATACGGACTGGCGTCCGCGCGAGGGCCGCGTCGCCTTTCACGATTACATGGACTGGCTCGTCGCCAGTCGTTCCTGAACGAGAGACCTGCATTCATGACCGACACTCAAACTCAAGGCCCGGCGCGGGATTTCATCGGCTACGGCGCGAGGCCGCCGCTGGTGACGTGGCCCAACGGCGCCAAAGTCGCGATCAATCTCGTGCTGGTGTACGAAGAGGGTTCCGAATACTCGTGGCTGGAGGACGGCCGCAACGACAACTGGGGTGAGTACAACCTGAGCTCGAGCCCGAATTTGCGCGACCTCGGCACGGAGACGCACTTCGAATACGGCAGCCGCGCCGGTGTCTGGCGGCTGGCGAGATTGTTCGACCGTTACCGGATTCCCGTCACCGTATCCGCGTGTGCGGTCGCCCTGCAGCGCAATCCGGAGGTCGCCGCATGGATGAAAGAGCGCGGACACGATCTGCTCGGTCACGGCTTGCGCTGGACCGACTATCCCGGCATGAGCCGCGTAGAGGAAGGGCGGCAAATGCGGGCGGCGATCGATCTCTACCGTGAGGTGCTCGGCGTGCATCCGCCTGGCTGGAATTGCCGGTCGTTTCCGAGCGTGAATACACGCGATCTGATTATCGAAACCGGCGGCTTTCTGTACTACTCCGACCCGTGCAACGACGACATTCCGTACTTTGTCGAACACGACGACGGCGAATTGCTGGTCGTCCCGTACTCGAAGACGCTGAACGACAGCCGCTATCTGATGGCGCCGGGCTACAGCAATCCCCGCGATTTCGCCGAGGATTGCCGTTGCGCGATCGACTATCTGATCGACGAAGCAGACGAGGCCGGCGGCAAGATGCTGACCATCGCGGCGCATGCGCGCTGGAGCGGCCAGCCCAATCGCGCGTCGGGACTGAAAGAGGTGATCGAGCACGTCGGGCGTTCACGCGGACAAGCCGCTTTCATGCGACGCGAGGACATCGCGCGTCACTGGCTGGCCAACCACACGCAGTTTCGCAAGGGAGCCTGAACGTGACGGTGTCAGCCAGGTGTTGGTCGTACCGGAGCGCGCAATGACGGGAGCGCAAACGGTAGCCGCAATTCTCAAGCAGCAGGGTATGAAACACATCATCGGCTTCCCGAGCAGCGGGTTGTTCGATGCGGCGGCGGAGCTGGACATTCCGCCGGTGATCGCGCGCACGCCGCGCGTCGCTGTCAACATTGCGGAAGGACATGCGCGGACCACGGCCACCGACGACCTGACGGTGGTCACCGTGCAATATGGACCAGGCGCCGAAGCGGCATTTGCCGGCGTGGCGCAGGCATGGAACGACCGCGCGCCGGTGCTGTTCCTGCCGACCGGATATCCGCGCGGCTCGGAAGCGGTGGCGCCGAATTTCGAAGCGCGCCGTAACTTCACGCACATCACCAAATGGTGCGAGTCGGTGGTACGGCTGGAAGACCTGCCGCAGCTGCTGCATAGCGCGATCTCGCGCGTGCGCAACGGGCCGCCCGCGCCGGTGCTGCTCGAACTGCCGGTGGATCTGCTCGAGCAGGAATGCGGTATCGGCGCGTCGAATCGACCGCTCGTGCGGCGCGCGCGACCGCAAGCCGATGCCGCCGAAATCGACGAGATCGTGCAGGCGTTGCTGGCCGCCCGACATCCGGTGATCCTTGCCGGACAGGGCGTGCTCAACGCTCATGCGACCACGGAACTCACCGAATTCGCGGAACTCACGCGGATTCCGGTGATGACCACGCCGAACGCGAAGAGCGCGATGTCCGAGCGGCATCCGCTCGCGCTCGGCACCGCTGGGCGCGCGCGCCCCGCCACGGTGGACCGCTTCATCGAGCGCGCCGATGTGATCCTTGCGCTCGGCAGCAGTCTTACGCGGTCGTATTACATCCGGCCCGTGCCGGCGAACAAGCGGGTCTTGCAGGTCAGCATCGATCCCGACGATCTCGGCAAGGACTATCCAATTGCGCTCGGGGTGGTCGGCGATTGCCGCTCTGTACTGCGCCAGCTGCTCGCACGGGTTCGAGAGGAACCGGCGGCATGGGCCGAACGCGCTCGCAACGACGGCGATCTGACGCACGAGATCGCGACGTGCCGCCGCCAGTTCATGGACGACTGGATGCCGCTGCTGAATGCGGGCGGCAGTCCGATCTCTCCGTATCGGGTGGTGTGGGAAATCATGGAGGCACTCGAACGCGAAAAAGTCATCGTCACTCACGACGCCGGCAATCCGCGCGACCAGTTCAGTCCGTTCTACGACGTCACCGAGCCGCGCGGTTATCTGGGGTGGGGCAAGACTACGCAGCTCGGCAGCAGTCTCGGATTTGCGATGGGCGCAAAACTGGCGCGGCCGGACGCAACCGTCGCCGCGATCATGGGCGAGTCCGCGTTCGGCATGGTCGGACTCGACTTCGAGACGGCGGTGCGCTGCAAGCTGCCGGTGCTCGCGATCGTGCTGCGCAATCATGTACTCGGCGGCTACGCCGCGAGCATGCCGGTGGCGACAAAGAAGTATCAGGCCAACCGCGTGTCGGGCGAATACGCACCCATCGCTGAGGCGCTGGGTGGACACGGCGAATGTGTCATCGACCCGGAGGACCTGAGCGCGGCGCTGCGGCGTTGCGTCGCGACGGTGCGGGACGGGCGCGCGGCATTGCTTGAAGTCGTGACGCACGAAGAAAGCCGACTCGCGGGGCTCTGCTGATGAACCGCTTACGGGAGACCCATCGTGTTTGATCTGGTGCTGCGCGGTGCGACGATCGTCGAGGCGTGCGGAACGTTACGCGCCGATCTGTGCGTGAGCGACGGACGTGTGGCTGCATTGCTCGATCCGGACGCGCCGGCGGCCGCAAAGGTCGAGCGTCGTGTGGACGGCTGCTATCTGCTTCCGGGTCTGGTCGATGCACATGTGCATCTGCGCGATCCTGGCCTCACGCATAAGGAAGACTTCACGTCGGGCACGCGGGCCGCGGCGGCGGGCGGTGTCACGACGCTGCTCGACATGCCGACCGACGATCCCTGGACCGACAGCGTCGATACGTTCGTCGACAAGCAACGCATCGCACGTGGGCGCTTGCACGTCGACGTCGGGCTTCAGGTCGCGTTGCGCCGCGACGCGACTCAACTGGAAGCGATCCGGGCGCTGGGTCCGGTGTCGTTCGAAATTTTCACGGCCGACGTTCCGGCCGGCTATCTGCACCACACGCAGGCGTCGTTGCTGCACGCGCTCAGATCGGTCAAGCCGCTGGGCACGCTGGCGTGCGTGTCGCCGGGCGACCAGTCGATCCTGGAAGCCGTCGCGAAAGGCGGCGTGGCCGAATTTCTCGCCAGCCGCTCGCCGCTCGCGGAGGCGACCGGTATCGCGAAGATCATCCTTGCCGCCGCGCAGGCGCAAACACGCGTTCATGTGCGGCAGACCAATTCCGCGCTCGGCATCGACACGTTCCGGCGAATGCGCGGTCTTGCGGACGTGAGTATCGAAACCACGCCGCAGTGCCTGCTGTTCACCGCCGACGATTACGCCACGCAAGGCGCCGACCTGAAAGCGTCGCCGCCGATGCGCACGGCGCAAGATCGCGACGCGCTGCTGGCCGCGTTGCGCGACGGCCTGATCGACATCGTCGCGACCGATCACGCGCCGCACTCGCGCGCGGAAAAGACCGCCGCGTACGGCAGTTTCGCCGATATCCCCGGCGGCATGCCGGGCGTGCAGACGCTGCTTGCCACGATGCTGCATTTCGTCGCGACCGGCGATATCGATCTGCCTGCGCTCGTTCGCATGTGTTCGACCAATCCCGCGCAGCGTTTTGGCATCGGCGAGCGCAAGGGCACGCTCGCACGCGGACGCGACGCGGACATTCTGGTGCTCGACCCGCGGCTCGACACACGTATCGCGCACGCCGACCAGTTCTCGCGTGCCGGCTACACCCCGTTCGACGGCATGCGCGTGCCCGGCAGGCTCACCGCCGTGTATCTGCGCGGCACGTTGATTGACGAAAGCGGTCGCACGACGAGGCCGGAACCGACCGGCCAGGTAATAGGAGCGACGAAACATGGGTTTGCTTGAGAACAAGGTCGCGGTCGTGACCGGGGCGAGTTCCGGCCTCGGCCGCGCGATTGCCATCCGGTACGCCGCCGAAGGCGCGCGCGTGGTGCTGGCCGATCTGCGCGAAGCGCCGATCGAAGGCGGCGACACGACGCAGATCGCAATCGAACGCGCAGGAGGATCCGCGATCAGCGTGCCGACCGACGTCTCGCACTGGGAAGAGGTCGACCGGCTGGTCGCCATCGCCGTGGAGCGTTACGGCCGCCTCGACGTGATGGTCAACAACGCCGCGATCTACACCAGCACGAATCTCGTCGAGACCACGCAGACGCAATGGGAACAGGTCGTCCGGGTCAATCTGACCGGTATGTTCAACGGCTGCAAGCGAGCGGTTCAGCAGATGCTCACTCAGGAGCCTGCCGATGAAGTGCGCGGACGCATCGTCAATATTTCGTCGCAGCACGGCATGGTCGCTTCACCCGGCGATTTTCCATACGGCGTGACCAAAGGCGGCACGGTGCAGTTGACGAGGCAGATTGCGGTCGACCACGCGCGGGACCTGATCGTCTGCAATGCGGTGGCGCCGGGCAAGATCATTACGGGCAAGCCCGGCGCGGCCAACGATCCGCGCGCGCTGGAGTATTCGCATCAACGCACGCCGTGGCCGAGGCTGGGGCGTCCGGAAGACGTGGCCGGCGCCGCGTTGTTTCTCGCCAGTCCGCTCGCGAGTTTCGTGACCGGCATCAATCTGATGGTCGATGGCGGCTGGATGGCGGGCTAGCAGCCGGTCAATCTGTTTAGGGGGTAGTAGGGATATGAACCAGCTCTCCGCCATGCGCAGTTTCGCCAAGGTTGCCGAGACGCTCAGCTTCACCGTTGCCGCAAAGGAATTGCGGGTGTCGGTCGCGATGGTGACGCGCAGCGTCGCAACTCTGGAGACTCATCTCAATCTGCGACTGCTGAACCGCACGACGCGCAGCGTGTCGCTGACCGAAGCGGGGCAGGAATACTGGCAAGGCTGCCACGAGGTATTGCGGCACCTCGATACGCTCGAAGCGAACGTCTGCTCGGCCGCGCGCGAGGCGGGAGGATCGTTGAAGGTAGCGGCGCACGAATCGTTCGCGGCCGCGGAATTGAGCGAGCTGATCGGCAAGTTCCGCGCGCTGGAGCCGCGCGTGGATTTTGAACTCACGGTGTTCGCGTCGACACACGATCTCACGGTCGGCAGCTTCGACGCGTGCTTCGTTGCGGAGCGGCGTTTGCGCGATTCATCTCTCGTCTGCCGCCCGCTCACGAGGCTGCGGGATGTGATCGTCGCGTCGCCCGCCTATCTCGCGCAGAAGGAGGCGCCGGATCGGCCCGCCGATCTGGCCGAACACGATGTACTCACGACCTCCGACCCGTGCGTGCGTTCGTGGGAATTCGGCGATGCATACGGCGCTCAGCGTGTCCTGCTGCGACCCGTTCTCAGCTCTTCGAATCTGCTGACGCTGATTCGCGCGGCGAAAGCCGGACTGGGCATCGCCCGCTTGCCGGCCTCGCTGGTCGCCGCCGAGATTCAGGACGGTTCGCTGATACCGCTGCTGGAAGGCTTCGAACTCGAGAGCGGGGTACGCACGCTGTGGATGCTTTACTCAGGGCATCGCTATATGACGCCACGAGTGCGACGCTTCATCGATTTCGCGGTTGCGCATTACCGGCGCGATACGCCGCTGCCGGACAGTCCGTTGCTCGACCCCGCCTCCCAAGCGAGGCGGACCGGCGCGATGATCGCGAGCCCGTTCTGACGCGCACAGGCGCGTCGATGAAAAGCATCGTTTTTCAGATTTTGCACGACCGGCCGGCAGGCCGCTCTTCAACTCAAGCCGGCGCGGTTGCCGGACACACTGGATAGAACATGGATCTCGGAATCAGGAACAGGATCGCGCTGGTAACGGGCGCGGGCGGCGGCTTAGGCGGTGCGATCGCGCTGGCTCTGGCCAACGAAGGCGCGAAGGTCGTGGTGGCGGATATTAATCCGGCCGCGCTGGAAGCCGTCGCTAACCGGGTGCGCGAGGCCGGGGCGGAAGTGATGTCGCTGGAATGGGATCTCGGCGATCTCGGCGTCATCGACGCGCGTATCGATGCAATCGAGCAACGCTTCGGCACGGTCGACATTCTGGTCAATAACACGGGCGGGCCGCCGCCGACACCGGCCTCCGGTCAGCCGGCGGATTTGTGGGAGCGCCATTTCCGCTCGATGGTCCTTTCCGTTATTGGCATTACGGACCGTGTGCTGCCAGGCATGAAAGAGAAACACTGGGGACGCGTGGTCACGAGTGCTTCGTCCGGCGTCGTGGCGCCGATCGCGGGGCTGGCGGTGTCGAACGCATTGCGGATGTCGCTGGTCGGCTGGTCCAAGACACTGGCGCGCGAAGTGGGCCGTGACGGCATTACAGCGAATCTCGTCGTGCCGGGTCGCATCGGCACGGACCGAATCCGTTTTCTCGACGAGTCGAAAGCGAAGCGCGAAGGACGGACCGTGGAGGAAGTCTCCATCGAAAGCACGGGTTCGATTCCGCTTGGCCGCTATGGCCGTCCTGAAGAGTACGCGCAGGCGGTGGCGTTTCTCGCCAGCGAAGCCGCGTCTTACGTGACCGGTTCGATCATGCGGGTGGACGGCGGGCTGATCGCCAGCGTGTAAAGCATGTGCCGTGAGGACACTCGCGGTTCGAAAACGTTAATTAGGATGACAAAGCATAGGCAATGAATAGGCCCACGGAACATGATTGTTAAGTAGGACTGTGGGTCTCAGGCAACGAATTTCCGTCAATACTGTATTTCACGCTGACATTATTTCCTCCAATTTAGTCTTGCACTGTCTTCGCAACTTTCCGGGCGCAAGAGGAGGCCGGAAAGTCGAATCAATCTTCTTACAGGGGCAATCAACCAATGAACCAAAAGACAAAAAGCGTGCTTTTCTCCCTTGCGGCTGCCAGCGTCGTCGCCGTGCCCACGTATGCGTCGGCGCAGAGCACCGTGACGCTCTACGGTGCGATCGACGAAGGCTTGCAATACACGAGCAACGTGAAAGGCAAGACAATATCGAAACAACGTCGGGTCAGGATTCCGGCGACCGCTGGGGTCTCAAGGGTACCGAAGATCTCGGCGGCGGCCTGAAGGCGGTGTTCCAGATCGAGAACGGCTTCAATCTGAATACCGGCGCGCTTGGAAACGGCGGGCGAATTTTCGGCCGTCAGGCATATGTCGGCGTTCAGTCGGACAGTCTCGGGACGGTCACGTTCGGCCGCCAATACGACCCGCTGGTCGATCTGCTTGGGCCGCTTACCGCGAACGGCAACTGGGCCGGTAGCCTGCTCTCGCACGTCTACGACAACGACAATACCGACAACTCGATCCGGGTGAGCAATGCGGTGAAGTTCGTCAGCAACAAATATGCGGGCTTCACGTTCGAAGGCATGTACGCGTTCAGTAACGCGGCTGGCGGCTTTGCGAACAATCGTCTTTATGGACTGGCCGGGCAGTACTCGAGCGGCGCCGTGACGGTGGCGGGCGCATACCTCCAGGTCAACGGCAACGCGACGACCAATGCCGGCGGCGCGGTTTCCGCGGCCGACACTAACTTCACCGCCACGCGCAACCAGATTTATGGCGGCGGCATCAACTACGCGTTGACGTCGGCGGCCACGGTTGGGTTTGTCTATACGCACACGAATCTGACCAATGCGACCGGCAGCGAGTACTTCGGCGATCTCGCCAACGCGGCCAATTCGCTGAGGTTCAATAACTTCGAAGTGAACGCGAAATATCAGTTCACGCCGGCGTTCTATGCGGGCCTGATGTACACGTACACGATGGCGCATTACGAGAGCAACGCGGGCCAGTCGCGGCCGCATTGGGGTAACTTTGGCGGAATGATCGACTACAACCTGACCAAGCGTACCGACGTCTACATGCAGGTCGCGTATCAGCGGGCATCGCATACGGACAGCTTCGCGGCGCCGCTCGGACAGGCGGTGCTGGTCGGCACGGACGCGCCGTCGTCGAGTCTCAATCAGACCGCCGTGCTCGTGTCGTTCCGGCATCTTTTCTGATCAGGACTGGTGTCGGACTTCAGGCGCCGAGGCGGGGCGGCGAACGGCATGACGTCAGGCGAGGCCAGTTCCGTGCCGTCGACGTACGACTATACGGCGCTTGTCGGCTTGCTTACGAGCTATGCGGTATTGATCGTCGGTAACGATACTATTTTCGATCGGCGGCGTAAGCGGACCGCCGATCGCCTCGTTTGCAATGACGGTCCTGACGCCCGCGGGCCTGTTCGTGTTCGATTGCCTCACCTCCATCGCGCTGGCGTTCGCGGCGATTCGAGTGCGCGCGGCCGCGGAGAGAGTGGGGTGATTGTTCTGCGTGCGGTCAAGCTCGTACCTTGAAAGCAAAACAATCTGTCTATCGGCCAGACGGTCGATCATTTTTAAACTGCCATGCCACAAGTCAGACTCGAATATTCTTCGAACCTCGACAGTCAGTTCAATCCTGAACAAACGCTTCTGCGGCTGAACGAAGCACTGATCGACTCAGGTCTGTTCAACGAGGTCGACATCAAAAGCCGCATTATTCGTTGCGAGCGCTTTCTGATCGGACGATCCACCGAAGACCACGCGTTCGTCCACTTGCAGATCATCATATTGTCGGGCCGCGATATAGCGACAAAAGCTGGCCTGTCCGCGCGGATGCTGACCGCGCTGCGAGACTGCTTCGAGCCGCTGGCGGGCGTGCAAACCCAGCTAGGCGTGCAGATACTCGATAACGAACGGGAGACCTATTCGAAGGAGTTTGTGTAGCCGCTCTCTGGACTGTTGCGATCGCGAGTCCCGATGACCGTTACTCCAGGGTCCGTATCGAATTGCTGATCCCTCTTGCGCAGTCGATAACGGCAGGTGCGAGTTTCTGTCGGGCGTCCTCAAACGTCCATCTGCTTGTGGGTGCAACGACATGCACGGCAGCCACGGGCCGTCCCTGACTGCCCACTACGGGCGCCGCGATCGACATGTCGCCGATGAACAGCTCCTCGCGGTTGGTCGCATAGCCTTGCTGACGAGCCTCGGCGAGCCTTTCGCCGAGCGCGGCGAGTTCCGTCACGGTGTTCGGCGTGAACGCCACCCGCTTCATCTGCTCGAGGCGCGCGAGCGCCTCGTCGGCCGGCAATGCGCTCAGAAACGCGCGCCCGCTGCCTGTGCAATACATGGGAATGCGGCTGCCGATGGGCATATGGATCGGCACGAACTTCGTCGACACGAAACGCGACACGTAGACCATCTCGTCGTCGTCAGGCTCGGTCAGGTTTGTCGTCTCGCCCGTGTTGTTCGTCAGTTCCGACAGGAAAGGATTCGCGACATCGATCAGCGTATCGGCGGCGAGATAGTTGAAGCCAATCTGCATCACGCGCGGCGTGAGCTGATAGCGGCGCGTCAACGGATGCTTGCGGATATAGCCGAGCTTTTCGAGTGTGTAGACCATTCGCTGCGCCGAACTCTTCGACATCGACGCCGCGTCCGCGACTTCAGCCAGCGTCATCGTGCGGCGCTTCGCGCTGAACGCGCGCAGCACGCTCAAACCCTTTTCCAGCGACTGGTTGAAGAGCAGGTCGGGGCCGTTCCTGGCACCGTCGTCTGCAGGCGAAATGTCCATTGCCGTCTCAACGTTGAACGAGATATCTCATCATAGCGTATCGAATATCGATACGCAAAAATCTGTTTGCGATTTTTTTGATTCGATTATTATGGTTTGGCGGTCACATAACGAAATCGCCAGTGCTCGTCGCTGACACGCTGGCCCTGTCTGGAGATATGCATGGTTACGTTCGCCAAACGCTTCACCCTGTTTTCAGCTGGTCTTGCCGCTTCTTTCGCGATTGCGCCGGGTGCAGCGCATGCCGCCGAACCGACCTACCGGATCGGCGCAACGGCCACGGGCGTGCCGTTCACGTTCCTCGACGTCAAGACGAACTCGATCCAGGGAATGATGGTCGACGCCATCTCCGCCGCCGGCCGCGAGTCCGGCTTCAAGGTCGATGTGCAGCAGAGCGTGTTCTCGGCGCTGATTCCGTCGCTGACCACGCAGAAGATCGACATCATTTCGGCCGCGATGCTGAAGACGCCGGCCCGCCAGCAGAGCGTCGATTTCTCCGACACCGTCTATTCGTACGGCGAAGGCCTCGTTGTAAAGGCGGACGACAAGGGCCATTACACGTCGATGGACGACTTCAAGGGCGAAGTGGTCGGCGCGCAGGTCGGCACCGCGTTCGTCGATGCGCTCAACAAGAAGGGGATCTTCAAGGAAGTGCGCACCTACGATTCCGTCGCGGACATCATGCGCGACGTCGCGCTCGGCCGCATCAAGGCAGGCTTCGCGGATCAGCCGATCGTGGCGTATCAGCTGCAGCAGGGTGCCAACACTCAGGTTCGGCTCGTGCCCGAGTATCAGTCGGCCGTGAAGGGGCAGGTGTGCTTCATCGTGCGTAAGGGCGACACCGCGACGCTCGAACAGCTCAACAGCGCGATCAGAAAGATGAAGGCCGACGGCACGCTGCAGCAGATTCTGCAGAAGTGGCACATGAGCTGAACGGCACGCCGTATCGCAGCGTTATAACCTGTCCGCGCTACATGAAGGCGCGGGCGATCTGCCAGGCGTATCAGGAGGCGCGATGTTTTTGCAGAACGCGATCGACTTTCTGCCAATCCTGCTGAAAGGCGCGGTCATCACCATCGAGATCACGGCTTGTGCGTTCGTGCTCAGTTCCGTCCTCGGCCTCGTGCTCGCGCTGATGAAGGTGTCGCGCAATCGTGCACTATCGACGTTCGGCAGCACCGTGATCAATCTGATCCGCGGACTGCCCATCATCGTCCAGCTGTTTTATATCTATTTCGTGTTGCCCGACATGGGCATACAACTGTCCGCGTTTCAGGCGGGTGTGATCGGCCTTGGCATCGCGTACTCGGCGTATCAGGCGGAGAACTTCCGCGCCGGCATCGAAGCGATCGATCACGGACAGATCGAAGCAGCCCACGCAATCGGCATGCGTGGCCCGTTGATCATGCGACGCGTGGTGTTGCCGCAGGCGTTCAGGATCGCGCTGCCGCCGTATGGCAATACGCTCGTGATGCTGCTGAAGGATTCGTCGGTGGCGTCGACGATCACCGTCGCGGAAATCACGCGTGCCGGTCAACTGATTGCATCGTCGACGTTCCAGAACATGACGGTCTACACGCTCGTCGCGCTGCTTTACCTCGCGCTCAGCCTGCCGCTGATGTTCGGCGTCAACCAGTTGGGCAAGCAACTCGCGCTGAGGAAAAGCCGATGATCGAGATCAATGCGATACACAAGCGCTTTTACAACCAGGAAGTGCTCAAGGGCGTGAGCCTGAGCGTGAAGGCGGGCGAAGTGGTGTGCCTGATCGGCCCGTCGGGCTCGGGCAAGTCGACGGTGCTGCGCTGTATCAACGGCTTCGAGACCTATGACGCGGGCTCGATCACGATCGACGGCGTGCGTGTCGATGCGAACGCGAAGAACATCCACGAGTTGCGCATGCGCGTGGGCATGGTGTTTCAGCGCTTCAATCTGTTTGCGCATCGGACCGCGCTCGAAAACGTGATGGAAGGGCCCGTGTACGTGCGACGCACGCCGGTTGCGCAGGCGCGCGAGCAAGCGCGCCAACTGCTCGACAAGGTCGGGCTCTCGCATCGGATGAATGCGTATCCGTCGGAGCTGTCGGGCGGTCAGCAGCAGCGCGTCGCGATTGCGCGTGCGCTTGCGATGGAGCCCGAGGCCTTGCTGTTCGACGAACCGACGTCGGCGCTCGATCCCGAACTCGTCGGCGAAGTGCTCAACGTGATGCGTTCGCTCGCGCGCGACGGCATGACGATGGTCGTCGTCACGCACGAGATGGCCTTTGCGCGCGAGGTCGCCGACCGCGTGTGTTTCCTGCATGGCGGCACGATCTGCGAGACCGGGCCTGCGCGCGATGTGCTGACCGAGCCACAGCATCCGCGCACACAGGAATTCCTTCGGCGCCTGCTTTCGTCCAGCGACGCTCACGCCACTGCCAACCCGAACTGAACATGATCGAAGTGAAAGAAGGAGCCGCGCTGCCCGACTCGTTGTGGGCCGCGACGGCGCAGCCTGCGCCGGACACGCCGCCGCTGCGCGAATCGGCGTCGTTCGATGTGGCGATTGTCGGCGCGGGTTTTACTGGTTTGTCGACGGCTTTGCATCTGGCCGAGCGCGGTGTGAAAGTGTGCGTGCTCGACGCGGCCGAGCCGGGTTGGGGCGCGTCGGGCCGCAACGGCGGGCAGGTGATTCCCGGGCTCAAATACGATCCTGACGAACTCGTGCAGCGCTTTGGCGAAACCGCGGGCAATCGTCTCGTCGAGGTGGTCGGCGGCGCCGCGGATAACGTTTTCGATTTGATCGACAGGTACGGCATCGAATGCTCGGCGGTGCGGAGCGGCTGGATTCAACCGGCGCCGTCGCGCGCGATGCTCGAAACCGTGACGCGGCGCGCGCGTCAATGGGAAACGCGCGGCGCGAAGGTCAGTCTGCTCGATGGCGCGGAGGTGTCGCGGCGGCTCGGCACGAAGAGCTACATCGGCGGATGGATCGATCATCGCGCGGGAAGTATTCAGCCGCTAAGCTATGTGCGCGGCCTTGCGCGCGCCGCGCAATCACTCGGCGTCGCTGTACACGGGCGAACGGCTGTGTCCCGCCTGGTGCGTAATGAGCGCGGCTGGCGCGTCGAGACGCAGGGTGGGGCCAGCGCCGAAGCGCAGCAGGTCTTGGTCGCCACCAACGGTTATACGGGCGCATTGTGGCCGGGTTTGCGGCAATCGGTGATCGCGGCGAACAGCTTTATCGTTGCGACGCGACCGCTGCCGACCGGTATCGGCGATGACATTCTGCGCGGCGGCGAAGTCGCGTCGGACTCGCGGCGTCTACTGCTGTACTTCCGGCGCGATGCAGCGGGGCGTTTGCTGATGGGCGGACGGGGACCGTTCTCCGAGCCGAGCGCCAACGGCGACTGGGCGCATCTGGAACGCGCGGTCGAACTGATGTATCCGCAACTGAAGGGGATCGGCTATGAATATCGATGGGCCGGGCGTGTAGCGATCACCGCGGATTTTCTGCCGCACGTGCATGAGCCGGCGCCCGGGCTGAGCATTGCGCTTGGCTACAACGGACGCGGTATCGCGATGGCCACGACGGTCGGCAAGCATCTGGCCGAGCGCATGTGCAGCGGATCGGCTGCAGCGTTCCCGTTTGCAGTGACGCCCGTCAGATCGATTCCGTTTCATGGCCTGCAGCGTTTTTACATCACGGCGGGTGTGGCGTGGTATCGGCTGATGGACGCTATTGCATAAGACCAGCCGCTGAATCACACATACATTCAGTGGCATGTTGGCACCTATGGTGCGGTCCCAGCAGCAGGATCCTCCAGTGAAACGAACCGAAAGGCCGGGAGTCCAGACACTCCTGGATGTTTAATTGACTACCACGGGTCATTTCAGCCTCCTTCAAATGTCTCTCTGGCGAAGTCCTTTGTGATTGCTTGCGCCAACACCTGCTTAATCGTGCTTTTCCCAGTCCTTCGTCTTGGTCAGGAATGCGTCCATTTCATACCAGAACTGATCGGGAAGGTTCCCAGAGAGTCGTGCGAATGACTCGTTGAATTCATCCGAAGTCTTTGCGCCGAAAACGATCGTGCTTACAGCCGGATGCCGCAGCGGAAAGAGCAGGGCAGCGGTAGCCAGCGGCACGTCGTGGCGCCGGCAAATGCATTCGAGTCCTTCCGTTTGCGATAGGACTTGCCGTGTCGCGGGGCGCATGTTGTAGAAGGCGTCTGGGCGCGAACCGGTCGCGAGAATGCCCGAGTTGAATGGCGACGCGGCGATCCACGCAATGCCTTTCTCGACGCAGTGCTCCAACAATGCGGTGCTGCGCGTGCGAAGCAACGAGTATTCTCCGGCGGGCATGACGACATCGACGTCGGCCATCTCGGCGAAGTCCAGACAGGCCTGCCAGTCCATGCTGGCGACACCTATCGCGCCGACCACTTTTTCGTCCTTGAGGCGCTGTAACGCGGGAAACGCACCTTCGACGGCCGTCTTGAGTTCTTCGCGATACGCCGCCTGGGCAAAGCCGGGATCGAGGTCGTGAATAAAAACCGCATCAAGACGATCGACCTTAAGTCGCGACAGACTGCGCTCGACCGATCGGAGCGTCGTATCGTATGTGTAATCCAGGTAGAAGTCGCTACCGCCTGGCAGCGAGCTTGCGCCAGGCTGGCTCAAGTACCTGCCGAGCTTCGTCGATACATAAAGCTCTTCTCGCGGATACGCTGCCAGCGCCGCACCAAGGCGTTGCTCGCTTTCACCGCCAAGATAAGCCGCTGAGGTATCGAAATATCGAACACCGCTCGCCCACGCTGCATGAATCATATTGAAGAACGCCTGCTCACCCGCGGCGTTCGCGAGGCTGCCAGCTCCGACTCCCACCCGAGGAAGCAGAACGGCTCCGTTCGGCTTTGCAATTCGTGCGTTCATTAAATTCGTTATCCTTGATAAATAGTTCAAAGAATCGCAAGCAATTCTGTGGCGGCCACGAGGACTTCGGCCGCCGAAAATGTGTCGGCGGACTTAGCTGGTATGTTCGTTTGCGGCGATGTAATCGCGCCGCACGCGTTCCGCGGCGGCCTGGAGAACAGCGACGGCTCGTGCGCCGACACGTTCCGAATAACGCACCGACGGAATCGCGACGTTCAGCGATCCGAGCGGAAATCCCGACGACGACAACACCGGCACGCCCACGCCGACGATGCCCGGCGTGTATTCGTCCATCGAATAGGCGGCTCCGGTCTGTCGGATCGTTTCAATCTGTGCGAGCAGCGCCTTCTTGGCCGTGATCGTGTTTGGTGTGATGGCTTGCATTTTCACGGTCTTGATGTACTCGCTGCGCATCTGATCCGGAAGAAACGCGAGAATCACCTTTCCACCCGACACTGCATAAAGCGGCGCAAGATCGCCGAGTCGCAGATGCGATACCAACCGTTGCGGGCTGGTCACCGTCGCAACGACTTCCACCTGATCGCCCTTGAGTTGATTGAGCGCGCACGACTCCAGCGTCTGCTGCGTGATCTCTGCCAGCACCGGTTGCGCGCAACTGACGAGCGAGCGGCTATGTGTGGACTGTTGAGAAAGCCGGATCAGCGCTTCGCCGAGGCGATAACCCTTGGTCACAGGGACGAATTCGACAAAGCCACGAGCCGTAAGATTCTTGAGCAGCTTGGTCAGCGAACTCTTCGGTATGTCCAGCGCTTCTGCGATTTCCGTGTGGGACATCTCGCGTCCCCATCTCGCGAGCAACTCGATCACGTCAAGCACGCGATCCGCCGACTTCACCACTCCATTCGTTTCGTCTTCCAACAGCATATCCGGCTCCAGTTTACGTATGGAAACATACTAGCACCAGGATACTGGACCAGCGAGGAACGTTCGCATATGCGCGTGGATGCGTCTCGCCCGCTCGTCGAAAGGCAGGCCACGCAGCGCGAGCGTCGGCGCCTCGACGGCGAGTGGAAGATCGGACCGCAGTTTCGACAGCAACTCGCGCAGCGGTAATTCGCCATCGCCAGGCAGCAGCCGGGACGTCCTCGCTTCCTGTCTCCGTGCTTCGAGAGACTGCGGTGCGGCGCCCGGTGCATCACAAATCTGGATGTATTCGATCAGCGCCGGGTCGATTGCGCCGATCCGCTCGCATGTCGCGCCCGAGCGGAAGAATTGCAATGCGTCAATGAGTATCCGCGCGTTTGCCTGTCCGCTGGCTTGCACGACCTCTAGTGCCTCGGCGGGCGTGCCCACCGCGCAGTACGTGATGGCCTCGAGTCCGACCGAAAGGCCGAAACCGTCTGCCGCCTCACAAAGACGGCCGAAGTTGTCCCGCAGGCGACCGCGTTCGGTGTCGTTTCCGACGCAGAGTACGTGCTGCGCGCGGAGCATATGACCCGCTTCGAGTGCAGGCAATAGTGACTCGACATCCGTCTGCGGACTCAGCCAGATGGCTTCGATATCCAGCAGCCTGACGCCGGTTGCGTCGAGGCGCGCGCGTAGCTCGCGGATTAGAGCGGGATTGTTCGCGACGTCCACGATCGTATCCGCAGCGGTAGGCGCGACCAGCCGCAAGCCGCAATATTCAAATCCCGCAGCGGCGGCTGCATCGACGAGTTGCAGCGGATGCGCATCAAGGATAGTCAGATGATGCAACGACAGTTCATGCATGGGAACGCGTCCATAACGTAAAAGATGGCTCGTGGCGCATAGAAATCAGTTTTGCGGCGGTAACACGAAATCATAGGCAAGCAGGGCACCCGGAACATCGACGCGATGTCCTGCCGGACTCAGCCCCGGTGCGAGCGGCACCAGCGGCTCGATCAGTGCGTCCTTTACGCCGAACACGACGTCCGAATCCAGGTAGACGTCGCCGCTCACGAACACGTGCGTAACGAGCGTCTCGAAGCCGGGTGCACTGACGCGAAAGTGCACGTGAGCCGGGCGGTAAGGATGGCGTCCCTGTGCATCGAGCATGCGGCCAACCGGGCCGTCGTTCGGAATCGGATAGGCCGCGGGCACAATCGAGCGATACCAGAACGCCCCGTCCGGATCGGTCAGGAAGCGCGCGCGCATGTGCAGCTCCGTTTTGCCTGCCGCCTTTTGCACGTCATAGAAGCCATGGCTGTCCGCGTGCCACGTCTCGACCAGGGCGCCCGCGATCGGCTTTCCGTTCAGATCGCGTACGGTGCCTTCCACCAGCAGAGGCTCGCCCGGCTCGCCATCTGCGATCGAAGCGCCGAGCGGAAGCTCAGCGGCTTCCTCGACATAGAACGGACCGAGCACAGTGGTTTGCGTCGCGTCGCCCGGATAGCGATGATTGATCGCGTCGACCAGCATCGATACACCGAGGGTGTCGGATAGCAGAATGAACTCCTGCCGGGTGTCGGTGCACATCTGCCCCGTCTGCGTGAGAAAGCGGATCGCAGCGGCCCATTCGTCCTCGGTGGGTTCTATCTCCTTCACGAACGCATGCAGATGACGAACGAGCGCATCGCTGATCTGGTGCACACGTTTGCTCGTGCTTCCCGCAAGACGCTCGATGACGGCTGCCGTGATGTTGTCTTCGTTGAAATTGCGCATGGCGTACTCCTCACAGCGAATCGGGTTGTGGTGCTGCGCCGCGCCATGCCCTTTCGAGCATCGCCCTGATCGACTCATAGTCCGGCGTGCGCGGGTTTGCATAAGTCTCCTGCAGCACCAGTTCGGCCGCACGACCGAGGTCTTCGTGCCGCATGCCGATTTCAGCAAGAGACTGGGGAACATGCAGCGTGGCCGCGAGCGCGTGCAGTCCAGTCCATGCATTATCGGCGTCAAGCGCGCGTGCAATGCGACGCATTGCATGCGGTACCGCGCCAGCCTGATAAGCAACGACGTGTGCAAGCATGACCGCATGCGTGTCGGCATGCGGCAGATCAAAGGTGCCACCGAGCACATGACAGACCTTGTGATGCAGTGCCATGCCGACAGAGCCGAGGCAGGTCCCGCACAACCACGCGCCGTATTGTGCGCGGCTGCGCGCATCGCGACTCGCGGGATTGGCGAGAATCTCGGGCAACGCGGCGGCGAGGGCCGCGATACCCTGTCCAGCCTGGATCGACGTGACCGGATTGGCGTCGACGGAATAGAGCGCTTCCACCGCGTGCGCTATCGCGTTGAGACCGCTGGTGGCCGACAAGCGCGCGGGCAGCGTCAGGGTGAGGTCGACATCGTAGATCACGACTTCCGGCAGCACGTCGAGCGTACGACGTGTACGTTTCTGGCCGTCCTGCGTCTCGCCGATGATCGGTGTGACTTCAGAGCCGGCGTAGGTGGTGGGCAGGACGATTTGCGGCAGGCCGGTGCGCAGTGCAAGCGCTTTCGCGAGGCCTATCGCCGAGCCGCCGCCCACGGCTATCAAGGAGTCGATGCCGCTCTCCTGCACGACCGCAAGTGCACGCGATGTCACATCCCATGGCGTGTGCATCGCGGCCTCGGGAAAGATATGAGCCGACGAAGCGGAGAACAACGACGCGATGGCGCCAGCCAAATCCTTCTGCTCCGGCGTGGAGGCGATCAACGGACGTGCGCAGCCCAGTTGCCGCGCCACTTCAGGCGTTTCCCGACGCCTGCCCGCGCCGAACAGCACGCGCGAAGGCAGCGCGTGGTAATCGAAGCGCACCGGTAGGACGTCCTCCATCACAGTGCTCCGCTTTGCAGATAATGGCGGCCGCGCGCATAGAGCGCTTCGACTTCCGTGCCCGTCAGCGTCGGCATATCGCGTTTGACCTCGTAGCCGATTCGGGTCTGCATATACGCGAGATGCCGGTAGCCAGCGGGAAACTCGGCCAGCAGCGCCGCATCGAGAATGGGACGGGCGTCCGGCCTGACCGGATCCAGACGATCTTTCTCGTAGATGGGCTGACGAAGCAGCAGCAGCCATCGGTCGTCGACCTTCTCGAAGAAGTCGTAGAAGCGGCCGGTACACACGACGTCGCATAACGTGCCTTCGACTTCTCCACGCTGCGAAATGGTCATCTTGGTCTGAGCGACGGCACGCGAGCCGTTCACTTCGATCGACGTGCCGCCCAGAAAATGCAGAATGCTCACGCCGTTCGCCCAACCGGCCTTCGTCACTTCAATAAACTCGCGGCCGCTTCCCTGAAACCACGTCGCCATCATGCGGCCGTCCGGATGCCAGAGCGTCGCGAAACGCTCCCAGTCACCCGCATCTCGCCATACCGCCCAGTTTTCGATCGTCTCACGAATCGTCAATCGTTCAATCATCGCCTGTTCCATCTATCGGTCCTCCATGTTCATGTATAGAAATTAGTTTCTATGGTGGTACTCATGACGCTGCGTGGTCAAGCGGTTTTTGTCGCGAACCGGGACATTCCCTGGTTTGTTCCCGTATGTGAATGAACGGCGGCATCACCGTTGACGAGTCGAAATCTCGTTTCTAGTATGGGAACCAGGTTATATGGAGGAACAGACGAACATGGAAATGCAACCGCTAAAGCAACGAAGATTCGAGGCACGCACGGCGATCGTGACGGGCGCCGCGCGCGGCATCGGGCGCGGCATCGCACAGCGTCTCGCAGAGGAAGGCTGCCGGATCGCCTGCTGGGATAACGATGTTTCATCGCTCGAATCAGGCGACGGCTCGTTCGCCGCGCTTGTCCAGGATGTCGATCTTGCAGACGCGCGTGCCGTCGAGGCGGCGTTCGCCGCCACGCTCGAGTCGTTCGGTCATGTCGACATAGTCGTAAACAACGCCGGCATTAACGGACCGGTCGTTCCGATCGAAGACTATCCGGTCGACGCATGGAACCGCGTCCTCGCGGTAGATCTGAATAGCGTGTTCCACACCTGCCGCCTCGCCGTGCCGCACATGCGCGCACGCGGCGCGGGACGCATCGTCAACGTGGCGTCGATCGTAGGCAAGGAAGGGCATCCGAACATTTGCGCTTATTCCGCAGCGAAGGCGGGTGTCATAGGTCTGACGAAATCGATCGCGCGCGAGCTGGCCGGGACGGGCGTCACGGTCAATGGCATCGCGCCTGCGATCACCGAAACTGATCTTTTCCGGGAGATGACGGAGGAGCACATCGAGGCCAGCAAAGCGCGTATTCCGATGGGGCGGTTTTTGACCGTTCCGGAAATCGCCGCGATGGTGGCGTGGATCGCAAGCGACGAATGCAGTTTCACGACGGGCTTTACCTTCGACCTGTCAGGCGGCCGCGCGACATATTGAGCGCGCAACGCTACGCGAGTTCTGTTCGCGAGCATCGACAAGACACACGCAGGAGACGAAATGGCATCTACGCATCTGCAGGGCAGCAATCAGGCACGAACCGCCACCGCGAGCGCGTGGATCGGCTCTGCGCTGGAGTACTACGACTACTTCATCTACGCGCAAGCCGCCGCACTGGTTTTTCCGCAACTTTTCTTTCCTTCCCAGGACGGTCGCGTTGCGATCGCTGCGTCGCTTGCGACCTATGGCGTCGGCTATCTCGCACGACCAGTCGGCGCATTTGTGCTCGGCCGTCGCGGTGATACGCATGGCCGCAAGAATCTGCTTCTCACCTGCATGTTCATGATGGGGTTGTCGACGCTCGCCGTCGGTCTTCTGCCGACATTTGCGCAAGTGGGCTTCGCAGCGCCGATCCTGCTTGTGATCTTGCGCCTCATCCAGGGCTTCGCGGTCGCCGGGGAGATATCGGGTTCGAGTTCGCTCGTGCTCGAGCATGCGCCGCTCGGCCGTCGCGGCTATTTTGCAAGTTATGCGATGCAGGGCGTGACCGCCGGCCAGGTGTTCGCTGCGGCCATCTTCATGCCGCTCGCTTACTATCTGCCCGAGAAGCAGTTCCTGGCGTGGGGTTGGCGCGTACCGTTCCTACTGAGCGTGCTCGTGCTGGTGGCCGGTTATGTAATCCGGCGGAAAGTGTCTGAGACGCCGGCTTTCGTCGATGAAGCGCAACATCGGCAGATTCCCGCGTCGCCCGTCAAGGAAGCGTTACGCGATGGCTGGCGGGATATCGTCCGCATCGCGGCAATCGCATTGATTGCGATCATCCTGGCGGTGACTTCGATCTTTGGCGCGGCGTATGCGGTGCAGCCCGCTTACGGTATCGGTCTTTCAAAAGGCTTCTTTCTCTGGATTCCGCTGCTCGCCAATCTGACTGCGATGTTCTTCATTCCCTTCGCAGGCAGTCTGTCAGATCGATGGGGACGCCGGCCACTCATCATATTCGGTGCGCTTGCCTCAGGCTTGCTGTCTTATGCGTATCTCTATGCGATCAGTCTGCACAATGCCATGCTGGCGATCGTCATCGCAATTGTGATGTGGGGCGTGGTGTATCAATGCTTCAACGCGGTCTATCCGAGCTTCATGCCCGAACTGTTCCCGACGCGTATCCGGGTTACCGCCATGGCGATCGGCCAGAACATCGGCACGGCCATAACCGCCATCCTGCCGGCGTTCATCGCAGCCGCCGTGCCGCCCGGCACCCAGCACATTCCGTTAATCGTGGGGACGATCACGCTGACCGTCTGCGGCATCGGCGCGCTAGGCGCATGGACGGCGCGCGAAACTTATCGGCTGCCCGTCAACGCGCTCGGGCAACGAGATGCATCGCCGATCAGTCAGGAGGAATACGACAGCCTGCGTACGGACACTCGCAGGAAGAAAACCGCGTCCAATGTTCCTGTTTGACGGCGCTCTCCGTGTGCCGCGGTTCGCGTCAGCCGACGGGCGGCTTTGATTTGAGGACAGGCGGTTAAGGTCGGCGAAGTCGGCCACGTCCGCTACGGCGTCCTACTGGTTCGGTCCACTCGCTCGAAATTAGCGAATGGCGCTTCTTGCTTCGGAAGCTGTCTTGCCCGGTCGCTACGCGCAATGACAGCTTCGCGTCCGATTTCAGTCAATTGGTTTTGGACACGGGCTCATCGTTGAACTCAGGAGACGCAAAAATAGACGAGCGCACCGCCGTTTCCTCGTGCCTATCAAAATAAGTATTGTTATGAAAGCATGGTCAGGGAGGGGGAGAAAGCCGTCACGAATGCGCGTGCTAACGCTCCGGTCCTGTGATTGCGGCGTTGCGTAGCCCCCGGAACCAACTGACGCAACGGTCACCCCGATGAAGGGGATGTGGATCAACGTAGCGCAACCGGCGCGGCTTCCGGAGTCCACCAATTGCGCGCACGCCCGCGGATCGGGTAGGGTGTCAACTTAACTTCATGCCCTTGCAGGCAAACAATGGACATGCAGGAATTGATCGATGCGGTCGCCGCGAAGACGGGCTCCACGGAGGCACAGACTGCCGGAACACTGGATGCGCTGATCGGCATCGTCACGACGACAGTGACGAAGGACGGTACTGCGCAATGAACGGATTCGGCTCGTTTTCAACGGGTCAACGTGCCGCCAGGACTGGACGCAATCCCGCCACCGGCGCGGCGATACAGATCAAGCGAGCGCGCTCATGACGGGCTCGGACCTGGTGATAGACGGCGGGCTACTCCGTCTGGTGAACGCTCGTGAGCGCATGCTATCGGAAACATACATCTGGAATGGAAAGCTGACATGTCGAAATCGACAGTAATCGATGCGCTGCTCGCCGAGCTCGGCGCGGATCTCGTGCAGTTGCCGGCCGAGTTCGGCAGCCGGAAACTACATGACTGGAGTGGGTTGCCCGGCGCGGTGCCGACTGCCCTGATCCGGCCGCGCAGTACGGAAGACGTCGCCAGGGCGTTGCGCGTGTGCCATGCGTTCTCTCAGCCCGTCGTGACGCAGGGCGGCCTGACCGGTCTTGTCGGCGGAGCGAACGCGCTCGGCGGCGAGGTGGCGCTGAGCCTCGAGCGGATGAACCGGATTGTCGAAGTGGATCGCACCTCGGCGACGATGACGGTCGAGGCGGGCGTGCCTCTGCAGGTCGTTCAGGAGGCGGCGCTCGATGCGGGCTTCTATTTTCCGCTCGACCTCGGCGCGCGTGGCAGCTGCACCATCGGCGGCAACCTCGCGACCAATGCGGGCGGCAATCGTGTGATCAAGTACGGCATGATGCGCGACCAGGTGCTCGGTATCGAAGCCGTGCTCGCCAACGGCGAAGTGACGAGCGGCATGCACAAGATGATCAAGAACAATAGCGGCTACGATCTGCGGCATCTACTGATCGGCAGCGAGGGCACGCTCGCGGTGATCACGCGGGCAGTGCTGCGCCTGCGTCCACGGCCGACAGCCGTCGCCACCGCATGGTGCGCATTGCCCGACTACGACGCAGTAACGAAACTGCTGGCCTGCTCTCAGGCGCAACTGTCCGCTGGCGTGTCCGCTTTCGAGGTGATGTGGGCGGGCTATTACGACGCGGTGCTGGCGAATCTCCCGTTACGCGCGCCGCTGGACAAACACTATCCTTACTACGTGCTGCTCGAAAGTGTGGGCAGCGATCCCGAGCGGCATGCCGACGCATTCGAGGCGTTTCTCGGCGACATGCTCGAAGCGGGCGTGGTCAGCGATGCGGCGCTTGCGCAGTCCGAAGCGGATGCGCAGGCTTTCTGGACGATTCGCGATGCGCCCGGCGAGTATCCGAAGTTTATTCCGCACCACTGCGCGTATGACGTGAGCTTCTCAATCAGTGACGTCGGCCAGGTGGCCGCGCATTGCGAGCAACGTCTGCAGGAACGGTGGCCTGATGCGCTAGTCATGATCTATGGGCACCTTGGCGACGGCAACCTCCATATTGTTGTCGATATCCCCGGTTCAGAAGGGCGATTGCACGAAGAGATCGACCGTGTGATCTACGACGTAACGCGCGAATTTCACGGCTCGGTGTCCGCCGAGCACGGCATCGGCGTCAAGAAGAAGGCTTACCTCGGCCATACGCGCAGCGACGTGGAGATTACTGCAATGCGGCTCATTAAGACGGCGCTGGATCCGCGCTCGATCCTAAATCCCGGAAAGATCTTCTAATGATGCGCGAGCTCTTTCGACTCGACCCTCGCAACAATCCTCGTGATGCAGCGAAATGCCCGGCAACATCATGTCCATGCAGGTGAAGTACTACTCCGCACCGCGCCCAAACCTAAACTCGTATGCCTTACTCGCCAACCTTCCGCTGCGCCATATACGCAAGGTAAGCGACGATCAGATCGATCTCGCGATCGCTCAGCTGGTCCCGCGGGAAAGCGGGCATCGTGCGGCCGGGCCAGTCTCGGACCGATGCAGGATTGCGAATATAGCGGCGCAGTGCGGCGGGCTGGAAGTACTCGACTGGATTCATCGGCACGTTGAGGTCGGGGCCAGTGTCCGCGCTCCCCGCGTGATTGAGCCGATGACAGGCGAGACACTGAGTGATGAACAGACCTTGGCCCGCGCGAACCGGATCGGTTGCCGGTAGCGCTGAATCGACGGCGAGCACCGGCCAACGCGTGGATGGGGACGGTTGGGTAGCGAGTTTCGCGATCTGATAAGGCCACTGCTCGCTGCGCACGGACGCCGCTTCCCTGCCGACCCAGACCAGGTAGAACGGTCCCGCACTGACCGCTTTGCCCGGCAGGTTCGGCCATGGCTTCACCGGGTCCTCGACCGCGAGCCATGCGACGGCTGTCGCTGGATCGCGGTTACTCACAAGATCCATCGGTAATTGTGCGGCGAAGCCGTCGGTTGCACGTGCCTCGAGCACGCTGTCCGCAGGTAACCTGGTACTGTCGAGCAGGTCGGCCAGCGGCACTGCGCGGTAGGTCGTCGACGTACCGTAGGCGACATCTCGCGGAACATGAATCTCCGCGGCATCGGGGCGCGCCAGCAATGCCGCACCGCTAAACGACCGAGTACTGCCGCCTATCGTAAGTTCGATCATGGGTTGCGCGGCTGCACAATGCCTGATGACGCCAAGCGTCAGTAGCAATACCGCAAACCACACGCGTTTCGACATTTGTTCTCCGTACATTGTTGCCGCCGGCGACGTCGGCAGCGAAAATCGCCGACGCCATCAGTTCATTCGGCACCGGTGAGCGGATTATGTCAGCTGCGGCGAAGCGTCGGTAGCGCGCGCTTGCCTCGCCGGACACCGTTTCCACGCGATCATTCGCTGCGCGACGCGATAGCCCAGACGCGATCGGACAGAATGCGGGAGAACTCGACGATGCTGTCGGTGAGTCATCATGCTCCCGGCTCAGTGACCCAGACCGCGGCTGGCGATCTGCTGCTCCACGTACTGGGCGAACAGCGTGTGCAGATGCGTCGTCGGATGAAGGTCGTCGGCGAACATGTATATCTGGTCCGCGTTGGCGGTCACATAGGTTGGCGGCGAGCACAGCAATGCCGTGGCATGGGGCGTTTTCGTAGGGTCGCAGGCGACGCTGGTGTTCGACACGGCGAAGCCATTGGCCTTGAAGTTCGCGACGATCTGGTTCATCCAGCTGTAAGAATCGATCTGGATGACCTTGCCTTGCAGGCCATTGCTTTGCAAGGCCGCGTTCAGGCTACCGTTGAAGAGTTGCGACAACTGGGCAAGGTTGGCCCCACCGTCGGCCGAGGCAAGCCCTTTGGGCGACAGACCGATGTTTGGAACATTGACCACCACGATATGCGTGGCGCCGTTCTGTGCAATCTGCGCTACAACCTCAGCCAAAGTAGTCGCCGCCGTCTCCACGGTCTGCGCAGCGGCCGGCAGCGCCCCGGCGCGAAGCACATCGTTCGCGCCGGCCCAGACGAGCACCAGTTGATTGGTGTTAAAGCTCCGGTGAGCGGCCAGATAGCGCGACACCTGCTGAGTGACGGGCATCTCGACGTTGCCGATCACTTCCGTTAGAAAGTCGGACTGGTTTGCCGGCGTTGCCACCGTGGCACCAGCAAGCATCGAATGGAAGACGCGACCGCGCTGCGATGTCGTAGACCGAAGTAATGTCGTCACTGTGCCGTGTCCATGCGACGCCAGTCGCCATCCCCAGAAAGCCGCCGACGTCGATAATCGCGGCCGAGAGCCATCGGGCGCGACAATCAGGTCGTCGACGCGGCCGATCTTTTCGTTCTTTTCGTTGTACCGGCAAATCAGACGAGCGCGCCCCGCGGGATATCGACATTCACGTTCTTGAGGTTGTGTTCCGGCGCGCATCGTACGCGCACGAAGCCGCGCAGGCTTTATGCAGTTTTTCGACGGGCAGGGTGTTCATGCGTTGCGACACGAGGAAGTCAGCACCCGAACCCGACGCGGCTACGACGGCAGCTTCGCCGCAAGTACATCGATGTTCATGATTTCCGGCGGTTTGGCAAAGAGATCCGGCGCCTTCGCCATCAGCGCCTCGGCTACTTTGCCCGAGAGGTGCGCGCGGCGGCCGGCGTCGTCGGGGAACGCATCGAAGATGCCGTACACCGACGGCGCGATTTTCAGCCCGAACCACGCGATGGTCGCGGGTTCCTGCTCGACGAGCGGCAGTCCGCCCATCAAGAAGCTTTCGACTTCCTGTTCCTTGCCCGGCTTTGCTTCGAGCCGGACGAACAACGCTGTCTTGACCATGCCTGCCTCCTTGTTGATGCCGTTTGCGGGTAACGACGGGAACCCCCTATGATCTTTTCGCGCATGTACGGCGCGTGCCCAAACCGTCGCCCATGGCCTATTGATCGGAAGCACCGTTGTACCAGCATATAGCAAAGAGCCTCGTGACTGGCGGTCTCATTTCGAACATGCTGGTCGGCTTCACCGTATTGATCAGCATCATCAACCCGCTCGGGGCCGCGTTCGTGTTTCTCGACCGCTTGTAAGGGCTTGCGGGCGACGGGCTGCGTTTGATGCAGCCACGTCGCGCCTCGCGCTGAGGCGGAAATCGATCGTCTTTCTGGACTGATGGCGAGTGGCCGTTGTAATTCTCGAAGCCGCCGTCAAGGCCACTCGAAGTCCAAGGTCCGCGGTGGGTCGATTTGAGGCGTTCGAGGACGGCCGCGTACAAACGCGTATAAACGCGTACAAACGCGACCGTCCTCGAACGCCCCGTGTATGCTATTCACCATTCGCCAGCCGCGCGGGATCGACGATCCTGTCGTACCGGTTCGCGTCGATGAGGTCGAGCGACAGCGCCGCAGCCCGCGGCGTAATGCCTTCGCGCAACGCGAGCGCAGTGATCCGCGCGACGGCATCATAGCCAAGCACCGGATTGAGCGCTGTCACCGACAACAGTGCGTTCTCCACGTTCGTTGCAAGTTGCGTCGTGTCGACCTGAAGACCCTTTACGACGCGTTCGTCGAAGTTTCGACATGCATCGGTCAGGACGCGTATCGACTGCAGGACGTTGTAGATGAGCACCGGCTTCGCGACGTTCAACTCGAACAGACCGGACCCCCCCGCAAGCGTCACCGTCTGGTGATTGCCCATCGCCTGGAAGCACGCCTGCACCAGCACTTCGGCGATCGTCGGATTGCGCTTTCCCGGCATGATCGAGGAAGTGAGGCCGTCATCGGGGACAATCAGTTCGCCGAGCCCGCAGCGCGGTCCCGAACCAAGCAGTCGAATGTCATTGGCAAGCTTCAAAAGCGATGTCGCAATCGTATTGAGTACGCCCGAGACATCGACCAACGCATCGTGCGACGCCATGCCCTCCAGCTTGTGTGGATGCGTTCGAAAGGGCAGGCCTGTGCTGGCAGCGAGTTCCGCGCAGAAGCGCTCCGGGAACTGCGCCGGTGCATTCAGTCCTGTGCCTGCGGCCGTGCCGCCCTGGGCAAGCACCATGAGCTGTGGCAGCGCTGCGTCGATGCGCGAAATCGCCGCTTCCATCTGATGAGCGTACGCTGCGAAAGTGCGGCCCATCGTCGTCGGCACGGCATCCATGAGATGGGTGCGCGCGATTTTCACCACATCGGCGAATGCGCGTGCGCGTTCGTCAAGCGACGCCTGCATCGATACGAGCGCAGGTCGGAGACGCCCGGTCAGTTCGAGCGCGGCGCTGACATGCATGACGGTCGGAAAGCTGTCGTTGGATGACTGTGACGCATTGACGTGATCGTTCGGATGGACCGGCGACTTTGTCCCCAACGGCTGGCCGAGCAGTTCATTGGCGCGGTTGGCGATGACCTCGTTCGCGTTCATGTTGGTTTGTGTCCCTGAGCCGGTCTGCCAGATGCTCAGCGGAAAGTGATCGTCCCATTTCCCGTCACTCAGTTCCGTGGCGGCTGCCTCGATTGCATCGGCGAGATGCGGATCAATGACGCCGCACTCGCGGTTAGCGCGTGCAGCCGCACGTTTCTGCAAACCGAACGAGTGAGTCAGCGCGGCGGGAAAGCGCTCTTCTGCCGCGCCGAACACGTCCAGCGCACGCTGAGTTTGCGCGCCCCAATAGCGATGCGCGGGAATATCCACGGGTCCGAACGCATCCGATTCAGTGCGCGTATTCATGGTGGGCGTTTCCAGGTCGAATATGAACGGGCGGAGCCCATCACGCGTCAACGAGCGGCTCCGCATTCGAAAGCGGAAAGCGGCTGGATCAAACTGATGCCAGCCGCCTTCGTCATGCGTCGATGCCAGTGTTCGATTAACGCAGGTTATCGAAGCGTGGCCGGACGAGGGTTCACCTGATTGAGGTTTTCGGGCGAAAGTTCGCCGTCGGTCACGCGCTCATCCGCTTCCGCGACTTCAGGAAAAAGCTCGGGATAGAGATGACGCTTCGCGACTTTCGCGTCTAATGTGCCCGACCAGCGCGCGACCACCACGGTAGCAAGGCTGTTGCCGATCGTGTTGCACGTGGCGATTGCCATCGACATGAAGCGGTACACGCCGAAAATGACAGCCAGTCCTTCCACGGGAAGAATGCCCGTGGACGTGACCGTCGCCGCGAACACGACGAACGATCCGCCTGAAACAGTCGCCGCGCCTTTCGACGTCAGCAGCATGAGCAGCAGGATGCCGATCTGATGTTCGATCGTAATGGGTACGTTGTACGCGTGAGCAATGAACATGACGCCCATCGACATGAAGATCGACGTGCCGTCCAGGTTGAATGCATAACCCGTCGGCAGGACGAGGCCCACCGTCTGTTTCGTGCAGCCGAGGCGTTCGAGCTTGATGAGCAGGCGTGGCAACGCGCTTTCCGACGATGCCGTGCCGAGCACGATCAGGATTTCATCCTTGATGTAGCGCATGAAGCGCCACATGCTGAAGCCCGCGAGCTTCGCGATGACGCCCATCACGACGACGATGAACAGAACGATGACCGCATAAAAACTCAGCACGAGTTGCGCGAGCGCGACCAGCACGGCCGTGCCGTTGCTGCCGACCGCGAACGCTACTGCGCCGAAGGTGCCGAGCGGCGCGAGCTTCATCACCAGATTGATGAACGAGAACAGCACCTGCGAAATAAGATCGAGCCCTTCGTTGATGTGCACGCGGCGGCTTTCGGGAATCGCCAGAATACCGATCCCGACCATCACGGCCAGCACCACGACCTGAAGTAATTCACCCTTCGCGAACGCGCCGATGAAGTTGTCGGGCACCAGATGCATCACGAACTCGGTGAAGCCTTGCGGCGCGGCCTTTGCCGCGATGACAGGCGCCGTGCCAGGTGTGACGGCCGTCATGCCTTTGCCTGTCTGCAGCAGGTTGCCCGCCAGCAGTCCGACGGCCAGTGCGATGGTCGACACGACCTCGAAGTAGACAATCGAGCGCCAGCCGACGCGCCCCGCGCTCTTTACGTCGCCCGCCGATGCGATGCCATGCACGATAGTGAGAAACACGAGCGGTGCAACGCCTGCCTTGATCAGCGCGAGAAAAATATCGCCGAGGATCTTCAGCTGCGCGCCGAACTTCGGAAAGATCAGGCCAACAGCAATACCAAGCACGAGTGAGATCAGCACTTGCATCCCAAGCTTGCGATACCACGGCCGCTTTGCCGGTGGCGTGACTGACCCGTTACCTGATGTGTTGTCGTTCGTCATGGTGTAGCTCCTCCGCAGCGTTCGTCAGATCTCGCTCGACAGCGCGATGGCGCGATCGACCATTTGCGGCGCGAGGCCCAGATAGTTGGCGGGATCGGTCATCGCGTTGATCGCGTCGCGATCGAAATGCCGGGTGACCTCTGGCAGTGCCGCCAGCGCTTCGGCGAGTGTGCCGCCGCTTTCGTTCACGGTACGGCACGCATCGTAGACGATGTCGTGCGCCTGCTGGCGGCCGGTGTAGGGTGCCATCTGCATCATCACGGCTTCGGCGACGATCAGCCCCTTGCTGATGCCGAGGTTGTGCTTCATGCGATCCGTGTCGACGATGAGGCCGCCCAGCGCGAACTTCGCCTGATGGAGCGCACCCGAAGCGAGGATGAAGCTTTCGGGAATCGCAATCCATTCCGCGTGCCACGGTCCCGTTGCGCGCTCGAAGTCCTGGATCATCGCGTCGACCATCAGGCCGGCCTGCTGTCGCACGGCTTTCGCGGCTGCGAGCATCAGCTCGCTTGAAATGGGGTTGCGCTTTTGCGGCATCGTGCTGCTCGCGCCACGACCCTTGACGAACGGCTCGTACACTTCGCCGAATTCGTTGGACGCCATGATCATGATGTCGGTTGCAATCTTGCCGAGCGACCCGGTGACGAGCGCAAGCAGATTGACGGCCTCGGCGAAGCCATCGCGTGCGACGTGCCAGGTCGTCGCGGGCACGCCGAGTTGCAGTTCGGCGGCAAGCGCCTTCTGCACGTCGAAGCCCTTGTCGCCCAGCGATGCCAGCGTGCCGGCCGCACCCGCGAACTCGACCACGGCCACGCGCGGTCGCAGTTGCGCAATGCGCTGTTGATGGCGGTCGAACATCGCCAGCCAGATCGCGGTCTTGTAACCGAAGGTGACGGGCAACGCCTGCTGCAGATGCGTGCGGCCCGCCATCGGCGTGTCGCGGTGCTTCTTCGACAGATCCACGAGGATGCCGCGCAGTTCGCGGATATCGGCATCGATCGAATCGAGCGCGTCGCGGACCTGGAGCGCGACGGCCGTATCCATGATGTCCTGCGTCGTCGCGCCCCAGTGCACATAGCGGCCTGCCTCGCCGCACATGCCGACCAGTTGATGCACGAGCGGAAGAATCGGATAGCCGACGATGTCCGTCTCCTCGCGCATGTGGTCGAAGTCGATGCGCTCGATCTGCGACTCGCGCGCGATCACATCCGCAGCGTCGGCCGGGATCACGCCGACGCGCGCTTCCGCCTTCGCGAGCGCGACTTCGACGTCGATATAGCGCTGCACCAGCGCGTAATCAGAAAACAGGGCGCGCATTTTGGCGGTGCCGAAGGCGTCACGAAACAGGATCGAATCGAAGACGGTGCTGGAAAGCGGAGTGGTGCGGGTAGTCATGACGATGCCTTGAGTCGAGCAAGCGGGAGTGTGCGAAGCGCAGACAGGTTGCTAATATGTCCGGACATATGGAAGATAATATGTTCGAACATATCGTTCAAGTTATGATTAACCCTGGATGCGCATCGATCCCGTACGTTTCTCCTCACTTTGCAAAGCATGAACAGACCTCATTACGCCGACATCGCTCGCGATCTGACCGAGGGCATCGCCAGCGGACGCTTTCCTGTCGGCTCCTATCTGCCGACCGAACTGGAGTTGCGCGATCGGTACAACACCAGCCGGCACACGATTCGCGCGGCGCTAAACGAGCTTCAGCAGCTCGGATTCGTGTCTCGGCGCAAGAACGCCGGTACGCGCGTCGAGTCGGCGCAGCCGAAGAATGATTTCCGTCCTTCGCTGGGTTCAGTCGAGGATCTGGTGCAGTTCGGCTCGGAACATCTGCGGGTCATCCAGTCGGTAAAAGAGGTTACCGTGACCGGCAGGCTCGCTGAGGTTCTGCAATGCGAAGAAGGTGCGCACTGGCTGCGTGTGTCGAGCCTGCGTATCGAACGCGACCGTTCGCGTCCGCCTCTCGGCTGGACGGATGTCTACATCGATCCGACCTACACGGAGATCGCCGAGGAAGCGAAGGCAGCGCCCGACACGCTGATCAGTTCGCTGATCGAGGCGCGTTACGGCCGCTGTGTCGTTGAAATCCAGCAAAACGTGCAGGCTGTGAACGTCACGAAAGAGATGGCCGAGCGACTTCAGATGCCAATCGCTTCGGCGGCGCTGGAAATTGTGCGCCGCTATATCGATTCGACGGGCGTGGCCTTCGAAGTGTCGGTGAGTGTGCATCCCGCCGACCGGTTCGCCGTATCGATGAGGTTGAAGCGCTCAGGAGCGTGAGGGTTTACACCGATCCATGTTCGGGTGATGCGACCGATAAACAATATGTACGGACATATCGGTTTAATCCCCTGCGGGGCTCACGTCATCCAGCGGACATTTACACATGTTTTCGAAAGTCTCAATCAGGGCGCGGATCTCGCTCGCCTTCGGCCTGCTCGTCGCCCTGATGTTGGTCGTTGCCGCGTTCGGTCAGTGGGGAACGCAAGAGGGGAAGTCGGCGCTCCACGAAATCTATGCGGTGCAATTATCGTCAGCGGTCGCGCTTGGCGACACCAGGTACAACATGGCGATCGCGCGCGTTTCGATGGACCGGGCGCTCCTGCACCCGGAATCGCCGGACGTAAAAGTGCTTCTGCAAAAAGCACGCGCCTATCTGGCGACGTCGAAGAAGGCCTACGAACGCTATCTCGCGCTGCCGAAATCCGCTGAGCAGCAAAAGCTGGCAGAGGCCGTCTCGCTGACATTCGACCGGTTGATCAAAGGTGCGATCGAGCCCACGCTGCAGTCGCTCGAAACGGGCGATGCGGTTGCCGCTAACCGGATCACGATGGACGTGATGCCGCCGCTGGCGCTCGCATTCACCAGGAGCACCGACGCGCTCAACGACTACCTGATGACGAGCGGCGAGTCGAGCTACGAGAATTTCCAGTCGACACTCAGCACGGTGAGCGGCGCATCGGTAGGAGCACTCTGCGTCGCCATCCTTCTGTCACTAGTGTGCGCGATCGGCCTGCATCGCGCGATTGGCCGTCCTTTGACCCGAGCGCTGGAGGTCTGTTCGGCGATGTCAAACGGAGACCTCTCGAACAAGGTTCAAGTGGAAGGCCGTCACGAGATGAGTGCGCTGATGCAAGGCCTTTCATCGATGCAGGAGGGCCTGAGATCGACGGTCACAACCGTCCTCTCGAGCAGCGAGTCGATGGCGAGCGCCACGAGCGAAATCGCATCGGGTAACTCGGACCTGTCCCGGCGTACCGAGGCGCAGGCGGCCGCGCTGGAACAAACGGCGGCAAGCATGGAAGAACTGACAGCAACCGTTGCGCAAAATAGCGAGCGTGTCGGATTCGCTACCGAATATGCCAGCAACGCATCGGGCATCGCGAAGACGGGCGGTGTCGTGATGGATCGCGCTGTGCGAACCATGGCCGGCATATCGGATCAGTCGACAAAGATCGCGTCCATCATCGGCACGATCGAAGGGATCGCTTTTCAGACGAACATCCTGGCATTGAATGCCGCCGTCGAAGCGGCCCGCGCGGGCGAGCAGGGTCGTGGCTTTGCTGTGGTTGCCGCTGAAGTGCGTACGCTCGCACAGCGCTCCGCCAGCGCGGCAAAGGAAATCAAGGCATTGATCGACGAAGCCGTGACGGGCGTGACTGAAGGATCGGGGCTCATCGATCAGGCAGGCCGCACGATGATGGAGATCGTGCAGTCGATCGAAAAAGTGAGCAACGTGATGCAGGAAGTAGCGGCGGCCGCGAAAGAGCAACGGGATGGCATAGAACAGGTCAACCGCGCTGTCTCACAACTGGATGAAACGACCCAGCAAAATGCGGCGCTGGTGGAAGAGACTACTGCGGCAGCACTGTCACTTGCCGACCAGGCGCAGACACTCCGGTCGGCGGCGAGTCGCTTTCGAACATAAAGGCGCTGAAGCCAGCAGAGGCTCGGTTGCATGGCGTCGTTGATGTGAGTGCGGCACCTGCGGGAGGCGGGGGACTTCCGGGTTCGGCCACAACCCGCCGTTCACATGCGCCGTCGGTCGGACGTTCAGGGGTCGGCTCTGCGGGACACAGCGAACGTTGCCATGATGATGGCTCGACTGCTTGCCGGCTGTTTCCTCTCTTACCACAGTGAAGTATGAGCGCTGGGTTTACTCGGGCCGCCAGGATCGCGCGAACGATTTTCGTTGCTAGAAGCGGTACAGCACGGACGCCACGCCGTTGAGGTCGAGCCGCCGCTCGGTAATTGGACTGCCTGCGGCGTAATGCTCGAGGCGTCCCACAACGGCCTCGACGCTCGCCGACCAGTGCGGACTGATTTTGTAGGTTGCATTCACGTTGAAGTGAATATCGCGCATGCCGGAACCGGTATCGTAGTGCGGCAATCCCGATGCCGCGCTTTCCTGCGGCGTAATGCCGAACAGGGTCTTCGTATAGGTCGCGTTGGCCCAGGTGAGGCCCGGGCCCATCGAAATGAGCCAGTTACCGATTGGCGCCGACATGAATAAATCGGCCGTCGCCGTCAGACCTTGTCCTGTTCCCGCGATGTCCTGATAGGCCGCCACCGCGCCGGTGAACGCCCACACCGTGTAATCGCCGAAGAGTCGCAGCTTCGGTCCGAAGTGCACATCGGGCAAGCCTTTTAGTCGCGCATCGTCGGACGACGATCGCGACTGGAAGTCGAAACTGACCGACATTCCGAGGTGATAGTTCTCGCCATGCAACACGTTGACGCCGAGCACATCTGGCCTTGTGAGAAAACACAGTCCTTCCATGTCGAGTGGCAGAGGCTGGGACAGGAGCCGAGTCTTTGCCCATGCGCGGCACGCCCAGACAGGCGCAGTAGCCTTTGCGTTCTTCATCGTCACACTCTGCCAGCGCGCTCGGTTTCGCCGACAATGCCGTCGTGACCCTTGTCTCGCAGCGTCGACTCACATATCGCTGCGCCAGATCAAGGAAAGTGATGCGCATGGATTTTCAATGCGGCGGAGATGGTCTTTAGCGGTAGCGCCGGCCTTCGGCCTTGAATTTATACAGTTCTGGCACCAGCGCAAGCAGGATGCGTTTGGGCGTGAATAACCGCGCCGAGACGTGTGTCGCGACATGCCACGTGGCAGCAACGTTCATTTTGCGGAGCCTCATGTCGGGACCGACGAGCGCGCTGACAAAGTGCAGATCCCCAAGCGCATTGCCGATGATTTCTTCTCTTATTACGGCCCGTTCCGGTGGCTCGAGTGCATCAAACGAGAGCCCTGACATTTCTCGAAGTATTCGATACATGCTGTTGTAATGGTGGAGTGTTTTTGCTGCGACCATCGTTGAATCCGCCCGCAACCGTCTTTTGTATAGCCTTTGGTTCAGCACGGCGACTTTAAGCCTCTGATTCAGCATCAACGACACAAAAAAACAATTGTCTTCATATACGGTGCCATCCATGAAGCGCAGGTCGCCTATGGCAGTCCGTCGTGCGATAAGGCAGCATGGCGACACGCAATACCGCCCTTGTCGCAGCGATTGAACGACGAAATCTCCAGACCATATCGGTGAGTCTGCCAGCGGCCGCTGGTAGTAGTGTTCTTCGAGCCTGTACTCCGGTGAGCCAGGCGGGAAGACCACTGCCTCGAAGACGACCACGTCAACTTCCCGGTCCTTGAATTCCTGATAGCAGACATTCAAGGTATCGTTGTCGATGATGTCATCGCTATCCATGTAATACAGATAGGAGCCGACTGCGACTGATGTGCCTAAGTTGCGCGCAGCAGATTGGCCGCGGTTTTGCTGACGGATATATCTGAAACGGGGGTCGCGCGCACACAGCTTTTTCGCAATCGCGCCTGTGGCGTCTGTCGATCCGTCGTCTATGATAATCGCCTCCAAGTCGGTGAACGACTGTCCGGCAATGCTTTGCAGCGCTTCCTCGATGTAGTCCTGCACGTTGTAGGCCGGCACGATTATCGAAAAGGCTGGCATAGATACGTTCCTTGGCTAGTAGTTCAAACTGGCATGTGGCGCGCGCTGCCATACCCGTGATTGCAGGAGGACGGCCGGTTACGGCGACTTTCGGAAGATTGGATCGACGCCGACGAGGTCGAGTGCCTACCGCGTTGACCGGTGGCGAAAGAATGGAAAATGGGGCCCATGTTTCTACGCGCGCGCAATCGAAAACAGTGGAAACCCTGGCCGTCATCGTTGCATTTTCGAAGGCTCGCGCAGTAGCTTGGACCGATTCGGCAAGCTTAGATCCGGTCGGCCCGAGGTATCGATACTCAAGCAACGTTGCTCGCCTTGAGCCTCGCTCCCGGCTCTTTGAACCATTTGTCTGCATCGCCTGGTGACCACGAACGCTTGATTGCTGGGCGAGCCCTATGCATTTACAAGTGGACCGGTTGATAGATTTATCGTGGTCTCAGCACGGCCACATTCCATCTCAGTCCAGACTGGACGTGCACAATACGGACACGATCAAGTTCCTCAAACCCGGCCCTCAGCCGTTTCCATGTGTTTATGCCATCGGCGTGATGCCACATGCTGACGACAAGTATTCCATCGGGCGCAAGGTAACGTGCGAATCGCCCGAGATAGTCGTCCGGATTCCTAAGGTAATAGAGCACTTCGTTAAAGACGATGACGTCGAACAGTTGTGAAGTCTGGAACGTGGTGACGTCCGCTACAGCGAACTCTGCTCTTTGGATGTTCGACTGGCGTGCCTTCTCGATGGCGGCTTCCGACAGGTCGATACCCAGGTAACTGGATATTGCGGCATTCGACAGCCAGCGCGCAAGGATGCCCGTGCCGCACCCAACGTCCAGAATGCGCGCCGCCGGTTTGAAGTGCAGGCAATATCCCACGATCACGCTGTACCGGCCGACTTCCTTTGTACTGGAAAGATAATCCCAAGCTCCGGAATCGTACTCGTCATTCCATGTCGTATTCGAGATCGAGGCGTTGTTCGGCTGCATAATCCACGCCTTGATTGCAACCGGCATGAACTTATGAATAGGCCATTCCATAATTTTTTTGAGTCGTCTCGCAGTGCTTACAATCCCGTTGGAATCGAACAAAGCTACCTCCTTCGAGAATCAACGTCAGCAACGCGGATGCGAGTGCCCGAATTGATGGAATGGGCAGGCGCCTATTAGCGGTTGCAGAAATCATGCTAACGGGTGGACTGTGCATGCATCGATGACGCTCCTTGATAGGGCGTACTGTGGAGGACAAATGGCGGAAAGTCACTTGCCGGCGTGGGAGGGCGAGTGGGATCGAAGGCGGCGTCGCTCGGCGCGATCGCATCGATCTTCCTGCCGCGCACGCAGTTGCCGGTGAGATCGCGCTCGACGTTTCGCAGACTTCTCTAAAGCGTTTTTCACGAAGTCTTAAGAAATACTTAAGAACCCCTAAAAAATCCAGCAGATCAGTATGAGACGCCGTGAGCGTGTGCAGCGGTCGCCCCATCCGGCAATCTTTCCGGCGGTGTCGCTGCAGACCAACGTGCTGCCACCTTCGCCGCCCAGGCATTGACCTCTGCGATTCTGCGTACGCTCAAAATCGGCTCCCAAAACAATATGTGCGGCAGCCGTAACTGGATGCCTGAAAAAGCGGGTTATTCTCCATATTGCCGCTTAAGAAACCCTTAACTCGCCGTGTTGTGCTTTAGAACGGGGGCTTCCCGGCACGTTTCTTCTGCTTGATATCTGCGCACCTGCGCCTTCGTTCGCGGCTTGATTGTCGGCTGGTTCAATGACGCGGAAGTGTCCCGACAGCTTTGAGTTCAGTGTTCGCGAGGAACGAGAAAGGCGCATAAGCGTCCGCTAAGGTTGCGTGCGTAATCTGAGGCAGTGCGTCGCAACATGTCCTAACGTTGCAGTCCACGACGGACACGTAAAGACACCGGCGTGCGCAATCCATCGCAGACTCACTCAAATGGAATACACCATGAAAAACCTACTGTCGATCAGCCTCGTCGTTATCGCCGCCGCCGTGCCGGTTGCAAGTTTTGCGCAGCAACCCGAGAACGGCCCGCTGACCCGCGCGGACGTGCGCGCGCAAAGCGCTCAGGCGGCGCAAGACCATCGCACGCAGTCGAAGGTGCACTATCCGGCGACAGAGCAGTCGGCGAATCTAACCGGGTCCGCCGATACAGGCTACGGTAAGCAGCCCGGGGGATCGTCGGAATCGCGGACGGTGCCCTCGCTGAATGCCGTCTCGTCCGGCGCGGCGAGCGGCCTTTTCGCACATCATTGAGCGATGCGCCGCACTCTCGAATACCGTTGCGCCGCTCGCATCCGCGCTAAGCTTCGCCAATCGGCAGTGACGGACGAGTCAGGAGGTGCACCACCATGCGAATGTTGTTAGTGGAAGACGATGAGATGATCGGCGAGCCGATCATGGAGACCATGCGGCGCGCGGGCTATGCGATTGATTGGGCCCGCGATGGTCGTGAGGCCGAGCTCTCACTCGATCACGATGTCTATGATCTCGTGTTGCTCGATCTTGGGCTGCCGAAGGCGGACGGCGTAGACGTTCTCAACCGCTATCGTCGGCGTGGCGGAAGTGCCCCGGTGCTTATCCTGACCGCGCGCGATGCAGTCGAAGACCGCATCGCGGGTCTCGATGCCGGCGCCGATGACTATCTCGTCAAGCCTTTCGATCTCGACGAACTGGCGGCGCGGGTGCGGGCGCTGCTGCGCCGTCGCACTGGACAAACCAGCCCGCTGTACACGCACGGTGACCTGACGCTCGACCCCGTCAGCCACGAGGTGACGTTGCGTGGCGAGCCACTGTCACTGCTTCCACGGGAATTCAGCCTGTTACAGGCACTTATCGAAGAGGAGAAACTGTATGGCTGGGGCGAGGAGGTCGGCAGCAACACGATCGAAGTTCACGTGTCTTATTTGCGTCGCAAGCTGGGGGCTGAGCACATCGTGACCGTGCGCGGCGTCGGCTATCGGCTCAAGAGGTGCGAATGACGTCGATCCGCCGCTGGCTGCTCGGGTGGTTGATCGCAGGGCTCGGTGCCGCGGTATTGACTGCAGGTTATGGCATTTTTCATACCGCGCGATTAGAGGCGAGCGAACTGTTCGACTACGAACTACGCACGGTCGCCCTTTCTCTACCGTCCACCCTTACCGACGGTAAGTCGTTAGAGCATCGCGGCCCCAACTTCGAGGGTCTCGCAGAAGACCGGCTTTTCATCGAAATCTGGGGCAACACCGAGACGCCGGTTTACGCGTCGCTGGGCGGTGTCGATCTTCCCCGGTATCCCGCTGGCATTCGCACAATCGAACACCAGGAGGTTCACTGGCGTGTATTCGGTGCACAGCAGGGCGATCGTTTCGTGCAGGTTGCGCAACCCGTATCGGTACGCAACGATCTGGCGTTGCGTCTCGCGCTGCGTACGTTGTGGCCATTGGGGGTATTCTTTCCGGCGATTATTCTGATCGTGCTCGTCGTCGTGGGCCGGGCTCTGTCACCGCTTGAACGAATTTCTCACGCGCTCGCGGCGCGCTCATTGAATTCACTTGCTCCGTTGCGTCTGGACAGACGTAGTCCGGTCGAACTGGAGCCGCTCGTCAATGCGTTGAATGATCTACTGAACCGGCTCGACATTGCATCACGTGCACAACGCACCTTCGTTGCAGATGCCGCGCATGAACTTCGTTCGCCGCTGGCCGCGCTGAAGCTTCAGATCCAGGCGGCCGAGCGGGATGGCTCGTTGACTAGTCCAGGTACATTCGAGCGCATCAAGGGACGACTCGACAGGATGATTCACCTCGTGCACCAGTTGCTGATTCTTGCACGCGAAGATGCGCCCCGCGCTGATCAGTTTGAAGTCGTCAGTTTGCGTGGACTCGCGGAGCGTGCCGTAGCGGACGCTTCCTTTCTTGCCGAAGCCAGGAAGATCGATCTCGGCTTGGACTTCGCCGACCCTTCAATCACTGACGATCCGTATGACATCCACGCAGAAGCCGCCGGTATCGAAGTCCTGCTGAATAACGTGATTGACAACGCTATCCGTTACACGCCGGAACATGGAAAAGTTGACGTGATACTTGCCCGGGCGGGAACTGAGGTCAGCGTAACGGTTGTCGATAGCGGTCCCGGAATTTGCGAGCACGAACTGGATCGGGTTTGCGACCGCTTCTATCGCAGCGCAGGGACCAAGGGGCAAGGCAGCGGTCTGGGACTGGCAATTGCGGCGCGCATTGCCGATCGCCATAACGCCACGCTTTGCCTGAAGAACAACAACCACCGGCCAGGGCTTAGCGTGGCTTTGACAGGGCTGCGCAGCGCCTGACGAAGTTAAACGGCATCGACGGAGTAATGACGCCGGGCGCGGACTCGATAATGAATTCGCGCAGGCTCGGGCTCGGGCCGCCTGACTGTTCGGGTTTTCAAGGGACCGGCGCGGAAGCTTTCGCGCAACTGTCGCTCAAGTTCGCCGGCGTGGCGCCGATAAAAAGGCAAGCCATTCAGTTGCCAATGGCCTCACAACGCGCACAAACATGAAAGTCTCCACAAAACTCATTTCTTTGGTAGGTGCGGCCCTCGCCGGTGTCATCTGCATCGGCGCGATTGCGCTGACCCAACTCGACCGCGCGCTGATTGAGGGCAGAAGGGCGCAGATCACCGAGATGCTGAATAAGGCCGAACATCTCGCGCTGCACTACCAATCGCTGGAGGCGAGTGGCAAGCTGAGCCGCACGGATGCACAGGCTGCCGCGAAGACAGCGATCGCGCAACTGAATGCAAACGCCAGCAGTTATTACTGGATTACCAGCACCGACAGCGTCAACCTAGTCCATCCGAATGCCGCATTGGTCGGCACGAAGACCGGCGGCAACCGCACGCTCGAGGGCGATCTGACCGACACGCAAGCGTACGCGAAGGGCCTTCAGGAGCGGCACATCGCATTGGTCGACGTGCTGATCAAGCGGGCGCAGGACGCGCCGCTGGTCCCCAAACTGCAAGGCGTGGTAGCGATTCCGCAATGGCAATGGTGGATCGGCACCGGCTTCTTTTACGACGACATCAACGCGGTGTTCTGGCGGCTCGCGCGCACGCTGATCGCGATCGGCATAGTGATCTTCGCGGTGGTCGCCACGATGGCGTGGTTCATGACGCGCAGCATCCGTCGCACGCTTGGCGGCGAGCCGGCCGACGCGAGCGAGTTCGCCGCGCAGATCGCCTCGGGCAATCTCGCCGCGCAAATCGCGCTCGCGCCCGGCGACCGATCAAGCATGCTCTATGCGCTGAACGAAATGCGCGTGAAGCTGCGCGATCTCGTGCGCGACATTCAGAACGCGAGCGAAACGATTGCTAGCGGCAGCGGCGAAATCGCGCAAGGCAATACCGATCTGTCGCAACGCACCGAAGAGCAGGCAGCATCGCTGCAGGAAACCGCGGCGAGCATGGAGCAACTGACCGCAACCGTGAAGCAGAACGCCGACAACGCTGGCCAGGCGAGTGAGCTCGCGGTGCTCGCGTCGGACGCGACCGCGCGCGGCGGCGCGGCGGTCGATCAGGTGATCGGCACGATGCAGGAGATCGCCGACGAGTCGCACAAGATCGGGCAGATCATCAGCGTGATTGAAGGGATCGCATTTCAGACCAACATCCTTGCGTTGAACGCGGCGGTCGAAGCCGCGCGCGCCGGCGAAGAGGGGCGCGGCTTCGCGGTGGTCGCCGGAGAGGTGCGCTCGCTCGCGCAACGCAGCGCGACAGCGGCCAAGGACATCAAGGCGCTGATCGGCTCGTCGGTGGCGCGTGTCGAGGGCGGCACGGCGCAGGTCGCGACGGCCGGCGAACGGATGCGCGACATCGTGCAATCGATCAAGCGCGTGAGCGACATTATGGCCGAGATCGCCGCCGCGTCGCTCGAGCAGAGCACCGGGATCGAGCAGGTCAATCGCGCGGTCTCGCAGATGGACGAAGTCACGCAGCAGAACGCGGCGCTGGTCGAGCAGGCGACCGCGGCGGCGGCGTCGCTCGACGAACAGGCTGCGCGTTTGAGGGCGACTGTCCGCGTATTCCGGCTTGCTCCGAATCACGCGTTGGGGTAAGCGGTCGGTTGACGCCGCCGCAACGCAACCAATCAAGCGTCGACACGGCGGTACGGCCAATGTCAGAAGTAGCTGCCAGGGAATCGTGTGGGCTCGTAACTTCGCGTCACTGTTCAAAGAGCGACGATGTCGGAGCGGTTTCCGAGGCGGACGTTATTTGCAGGCAATATTGATCGGCGGTTGTGGGGCGGCTAGGGAAGGTCCGCCGCTCAGATCGCGCGGGCGGTTCGTAGTCCGCCATTGGATTTCCGGGTTCGGCCATGAAGCGTCATTCGCTGGCTCGGGGGGCGGTCTTCGCGCGGCCGAGCTCCCCTATAGACCTACGAACGTAATCTGCTGACGCGCGCTCTCAGGCATTCCCGGTGTTCTTGTCAGGACATTTCGATGCCAAGCGTCGTGATTAGACGCTCGCGCCGTTCGAGCGCCTCCAGCGAGCGCTTTCCGAGATGGGCCGCGACGACATTCATCAGGCCCTCACAAAACACCAGATATGCGCTCATGCTGTTGCTGAAGAAGCTGCTATCGTGCGGAACCAAGAACGCATGACGCGCGGGCGGCACGAGCGGCGAGGCGAGGGTATCGGTGATCGCGATGACATCAAGCCCGGCGTCCTTGGCGGCAATCGCAGCATCGGCGACGCCAGCGTCGGTCCGAAATCCGCGTTGCGCTCTCGGATGATGGCCAGCACCCGGGCACGCAGATTCATCGAAAACTGCCGGTTACTCGGTCTGCCGCGTTTGGCTGACACCAGACCGGCAGCCCCGGCGGCCTCGAAGCGGCGCCGCAGACGCGACACCTGACGCTCGCTCAGTCCCATCTGCCCAGCCGCGCGCACGCCGCTCAGACGGCCTTCAACGACCGATTCGATAATCTTGACGCGTCGTAGCTCGTTCATGCTGATCGTCACCAGTCCTGGCTCATTCATGGCAGGCTCCGCCGGATTGCGCGTCGATAGCATGCGCCCCGGGCAGTCCTGAACCGGACATTTCTAACTGGCTCGAACCGGACATTTCTAAAAAGCCCTGACATCCATTCAGGTGATAATTTATCTTATGTCAAATCACCAACGATGATCTCCCGCAAGACGACCTCGCCCACCAAATTGCCAAATAAGAAAACGGCGTGCCCCATCGTTCAACTGTCGGATTCATCAACTTCCGCTCACGTCGACTGCCGGCGCACCAGCGTCGGCAACGGCGCGACGACGGAAGGCGGCGGCGCAGCGGCATCCGGCGCATGAATCAGCCGGATCAGCAACTCGATCGACGCCTCCGCGATGGCTTGCGTGTTGATAGCCACCGTCGTCAGCGAGGGCCGCACCTGGTGCGCCAGCTGGATATCGGTGATGCCGATCACCGACACGTCGTCGGGCACCTTGCGTCCGAGCGTGGCAAGCGCCTGCAACGCGCCGATGGCCAGCAGATCGTTGGTCGCGAACAGCGCGCTCAGATGCGGCTCGCGCTCCATCAATTCGATGCAGGCGGTGAAGCCCGCGTCGATCGTGTCGGGAATCTGCAGCACGGCGGCGTCGTCGGGTTCGAGGCCCGCATCGCGCATCACCGATCTGAAACCGTTCGCGCGCGCGTCCTGCAAGCCGCCGCAACCGTCTCCCACCAGCATGCCGATGTCGCGGTGTCCCAGTTCCAGCAGATGACGCGCCGCCAGCGCGCCCGCATGCGCGAAGTCGACGGCGACACACGGCAAGGCGGGCAAGTCCTCGGGATGCTCCCATAGGCTCAACACGATTGGCGCGCCGACCGCCGCGGACGCGCACAGCTCGTTGATCGCGATGTCCGTGTTCAGCACGAGCACACCTTCGGCAAGCGTGCCGGCGATCTGCGTGAGGTATGCGCGCCCTGTCTCGGCGTCGTCGTCGGTGTTGCACACCATCAGGAAATAGCCGGCGCGACGCGCGGCGCGTTCGGCCGCCAGCACGAACTCCGGATAGAACGGATTGGCGATGCTGGAAAGCATCAACGCGAGTGTTGGCGAACGGCCCTCCGCGAGCGCGCGGGCATTGAGATTCGGCCGATAGCCCAGTTCGCGGATCGCGCGCATCACCCGCTCGGACGTTTCGGGCCGCACTTTGTCGGGATTGCGCAGCACATTCGAAACGGTCGCCGCCGTCACATTCGCGCGACGCGCGACATCACTCAATGTGGCCATAAGCAGAAGATTAAGAATTTTCCCATATTCAGGGAGCGCCAATCAGATGTTGCGCGACGCATCCGGCTTGCGCTACCTTTTCTCGAAACGATCAGGAGACAGTCATGAGCACCCTGCCGCGCATCCCCCAATTTAACCGCTTAAATGACCACGCCGCAAGCGTTTCGGCATTTTTCGTAAACCGATTTTTAAGCGCTTAAACGGAGGACGAACCATGGCGGCCATTTCCCTGCGCGGCATTCTAGAAAACTTTCGGCGGCAACGCGCCGGTCCTTCGCGACCTGAACCTCGAGATCAGCGAACACGAGTTCTGCGTGTTCCTAGGCCCTTCGGGTTGCGGCAAGTCGACCTTGCTGCGCATCGTCGCCGGACTCGAAGATCAGACCGACGGCGACGTGAGCATCGGCGGCCGTACGATGAACAGCGTGCCGGCTGCCGAGCGCGGCGTCGCGATGGTGTTCCAGAGTTACGCGCTGTTCCCGCACATGACGGTCTACGAGAACATGGCCTTCGGTCTGAAGCTGGCGAAAACGCCAAAAGCGGAGATCGACCGCAAGGTGCGCGAAGCGGCGCACGTGCTGCAACTCGACGCCCTCCTCGCACGCAAGCCGCGTGAACTGTCGGGCGGGCAACGCCAGCGCGTGGCGATCGGCCGCGCGATTGTCCGCGAGCCGGGTGTGTTCCTGTTTGACGAACCGCTGTCGAATCTTGACGCCGCGCTGCGCGGTCAGACGCGTATCGAAATCGCGCGGCTGCATCAGCGTTACGCACAGGCGAGCGTCGTCTATGTGACGCACGACCAGATTGAAGCGATGACCCTCGCCGACAAGATCGTCCTGCTGCACGCAGGCGCGGAAACGCAGCGCTTCGGCAGCATCGCGCAGATCGGTGCGCCGCTGGAGCTTTATCACCGGCCGCGGTCGAAGTTCGTTGCGGGCTTCATTGGTTCGCCACGCATGAACTTTATCGACGGCGTCGTGGAGCGCATCGCCGACGACAGCGTGGAAGTCAGCATGGCCGGCACCGCGTTGCGCGTGCTGGTCGACGGCAGGCGCCTCAAGCCAGGACAGCGCGTCACGCTTGGCATTCGTCCCGAACACGTGCGGTTCGCCGGCGGCACGCAGACGCTCGCCGTCAACGCATTGCTGACCGAACAGCTCGGCGAGCACAGCTATCTTCACGCCGACCATGCGGGCGGCACGCTGATCGCGAAAGCGCCGGGTGACCTGCATGTGCGCACCGGCGAGCGGCTCGCACTGCATCTGCCCGCCGATGCGAGTCACCTGTTCGACGAAGACGGCATTGCACTGCACCGGACCATCGTCGGCAACGCGCAGGCCGTCGCGCTACAGACGGCATGAGAATGCGGCGCGCAAGGCTCGCAACAGGCCTTGTCGCGCGCGAAACGCCGCAGCCGGTCATAGAGCCGTCGCGGCTCGCAGCAACCGCCGTTCGCGGACGCGGGCGGCCGACAACGCAGTCACAGGAGACAACACGATGGCCTTTACGCACACGAGCCGCTTTGCACGGCTTGCCTCATTCAGTCCGCGCGCCGTCACGGTCGCGCTCGCTCTCTCGGCAACGGTGCTGAGCGGTTTCGCGACGCAAGCCGACGCCGGTCAGTTGAACATCAACGTGTCGGCGCGCGGCAATCAGCGCTCGACGTGGCAGGACGCATTCGACAAGTTCAAGAAAGCGAATCCCGACGTCGACCTGAAGGTCACGTACATCACCGAGGAAGCGTACAAGGTGCAAATGGGCGGCTGGCTCGCGACCGATCCTCCCGATGTCGTCTCCTGGCACAACGGCGAGCGCATGGCGTACTACGCGAAGCGCGGCTTGCTGGAAGATCTCTCGGGCGACTGGAAGAAAAACGGCTGGGACCAGCAGTATGCGTCGGTCAAACAGGCATCGACATACGCCGGCAAGCAGTATTCCGCGCCGCTCGGCTACGACGCATATGGCTTTTTCTACCGCAAGGATCTGTTCGAGAAAGCGGGCATTTCGAGCGAACCGAAGACTTGGGACGAACTGCTCGACGCCTGCAAAAAACTGAAGGCGAGCGGCGTCGCGCCGATTGCCGTGGCCGCGCGCGATAGCTGGACGCTCGCCGCGTGGTTCGACTATCTGGACTTGCGCATCAACGGCAACGCGTTCCACCAGAAGCTCATGGCAGGTGAAGTGCGCTACACCGATCCGCGCGTGAAGAAGGTCTACACGACCTGGAAGACGCTGATGGACGACCATTACTACATCGACAACGCGCTTTCGTACGACCTCGATTCGATCGGGCCTTTCCTCGTGAACGGCAAAGCCGCGATGATGCTGATGGGCACGTTCTTCTCGGCGGGCCTTCCGTCGAGTGTGAAAGGACAGATCGGTTTCATGCGCTTCCCCGTGATCGATCCCAAAGTGCCGGTGGCGGAAGACGGCCCTGTGAACGTGTTGCTGATCCCCGCAAAAGCGAAGAACAAGACTGACGCGCGCCGTCTGCTCGCCTTCATGGAGACGCCCGAGATCAACGCGGACCTCGCGCGCGGCTGGGGCCAGTTGCCGTCGAACAGCAAGGCAACGGAACCCGCCGATCCGATTTCCCGAGTCGGGTTCCAGACGCTCGCCAGCACGACCGGCGGCATCGCGCAGTTCTACGACCGCGACATGACGAAAGAAATGGCGGACGAAGGCATGAAGGCGATGCAGCAGTTCTACAACGACCCATCGCAACTCGACTCGCTGCTTGCTCGTCTCGAAGCGACGCGCAAGCGCATTTACCACAACTGAGTCTGCTGGCGGCAGGCGTGTCCAGCGTGGTCGTCGTGCAGACGTCCACGCCGCCGCAGGGCTTCGCAGCAGCGCGGCTCGCCGGCAATCGTGCGCCGCGCCACGCTCCGCCACACTGATCCGCTTCTGCATCGAAAGAGGGATTCGTCATGTCCACGTCCATTGCCCGTCTGCCGACGGCGCGCGGCCGACGCGCGTCCGCCTCGGGCCGCGCCCGCCATCGCGCCGCGTTCTTTTTCCTGCTGCCAGGCTGTGCGCTGTTCGCGCTCTGCGTGATTTATCCGATCTTCTCCAGCATCGCGCTCAGCTTCTACAACTGGGACGGCATGACGCCCAGGACCTTCATCGGTCTCGCGAATTACGTCGAGCTGTTCCATGCCGACACGTTCTATCTCGCGCTGAAGAACAACCTGATCTGGCTCGTGTTCTTCCTGCTCGCTCCGCCGCTCGGCCTGCTTTTCGCGTTGTATCTGAACCAGCAGATCAAAGGCATGCGCGTGGTGAAGTCGCTGTTCTTCGCGCCGTTCGTGTTGTCCGGCGTGGTGGTGGGACTCGTGTTCAGCTGGTTCTACGATCCCGCTTTCGGTCTGCTCAAGCTGATCGTCGGACACGGCATTCCCGTGCTCGGGGACCCGCGCACGGTGACCTTCGGCATCGTCTTCGCCGCGCTGTGGCCGCAAACGCCCTACTGCATGGTGCTGTATCTGACGGGGCTGACCTCCATCAATCCGGAAGTCGTCGAGGCCGCCCGCATGGAAGGCGCGAAAGGCTGGAACCTGCTCTGGCACGTGATTCTTCCGCAACTGCGCCCGGCCACCTTCATGGCGGTCGTGCTGACGGTAATCGGCGCATTGCGCAGCTTCGATCTGATTTCGGTGATGAGCGGCGGCGGTCCGTTCGACAGCTCCACCGTGCTCGCGTACTACATGTACGACCAGGCCATCAAGTACTACCGCGAAGGCTATTCGGCGTCGATTGCCGTCGTGCTGTTCGCGATCATGCTCGTCTACATCGTGTTCCATCTGCGCCGCATGCTGCGCGAGGAACGCTGAGCCGCGCGCTTCCCGATAGAGCGAAAAAGGAGACTCACATGTACCCTCTTCCCGTCGAACACTGGAAACCGTGGAGCCGCGCGCTGTACAAAGCGTCGCTGCCCGTCGCGCTGTTCGTGTGGCTGCTGCCGATGCTCGCCGTGCTCATCACGTCGATCCGTTCGTCCGACGAGTTGTCGCAAGGCGACTACTGGACCTGGCCGAAGCACTTCGCGCTCATCGACAACTACGGCGCGGCGCTCACGCAAACGCCGATGCTGCACTACTTCGCCAACAGCATGCTGATCACGGTGCCGTCCGTGCTCGGCGCGATCCTGCTTGCGTCGATGGCTGGCTTCGCGCTCGCCACGTATCGCTTTCGCGGCAACATCGTCGTGCTGTTCACGTTCGTCGCCGGCAACTTCGTGCCGGTGCAGATCCTGATGATTCCCGTGCGCGACATGGCGCTCAAAGTGGGCCTGTTCAATACCGTCTGGGCGCTCATCATTTTTCATGTCGCATTTCAGACGGGCTTCTGCACGCTGTTTCTGCGCAACTTCATCAAGCAATTGCCTTTCGAGCTGATCGAGGCCGCGCGCGTCGAAGGCGCGAGCGAATGGACCATCTACGCGCGCATCGTCTTGCCGCTGATCCGCCCTGCCCTCGCGGCGCTCGGCATCCTCGTCTTCACCTTCGTCTGGAACGACTATTTCTGGGCGCTGTGCCTCACCCAAGGCGACGACGCCGCGCCGATCACCGTCGGCGTCGCCGCGCTCAAAGGCCAATGGACGACCGCCTGGAACCTGGTCGCGGCGGGCTCGGTGCTGGCCGCGCTGCCGTCGGTGCTGATGTTCTTCGCGATGCAGAAGCACTTCGTTGCCGGACTCACTTTCGGCGCCAGCAAGGGCTGAGCGGTCGCTCAACGTAGACCGCGCGTGCGAGCGCAGCGCGGCACAACACCGATCTTTGGAGATCACGACAATGCAACTGGGTGTCTGCTACTACCCCGAACAATGGCCCGACACGATGTGGTCCGACGACGCGCGACGCATGGTCGACATGGGCATCACGCACGTGCGTATCGCCGAATTCGCATGGAGCCGCATGGAGCCGCGCGCGGGCGTCTATGAATGGGCATGGCTCGACCGGGCGATCGACACGCTGGCCGGCGCGGGCCTGAAAATCGTGCTCGGCACGCCGACGGCGTCGCCGCCAAGGTGGCTCGTCGAAGCGATTCCCGACATGCTGCCGGTGCGCGCCGACGGCACGACATGGAACTACGGCTCGCGCCGTCACTACGACATTTGCAGCGAGCCCTACCGGCGCGAATGCGTGCGCATCACCGAAGCAATGGCCGCGCGCTACGGCGCGCATCCGGCCGTCGTCGCGTGGCAGACGGATAACGAACTCGGCTGTCACGAGACCGTGCCGAGCTATTCGAACGCGGCTCGCCAGCGGTTTCGCGAATGGCTCGCGCGCCGCTACGAGACTGTCGGCGAACTGAACACGCGCTGGGGCAACGTGTTCTGGAGCATGGAGTATCCGTCGTTCGACTCGATCGAATTGCCGAACCTCACGCCGACGGACGCAAACCCGATTCATCTGCTCGACTTCCGCCGCTTCATGTCCGACGAGGTGACGAGCTTCCATCGGGAACAGGCCGAGGTAGTGCGGCGGCACGCGCCGCATGCAGACGTGCTGCACAATTTCATGGGCTTCTTCACCACCTTCGATCACTACCGCTTTGCCTCGAACGGCAGCATCGACGTGGCGACATGGGACAGTTACCCAATTGCGCGCACCGAAGTCATTGCGCTCACGGAAGCCGACAAGGCCCGCTATGCGCGCACCGGACATCCCGACGTGTCCGCGTTCGATCACGACCGCTATCGCGGCATCGGCCACGGCCGTTTCTGGGTGATGGAGCAGGAGGCCGGACCGGTGAACTGGGCGCCGTGGAATCCCGTGCCCGCGCCCGGCATGGTGCGGCTGTGGGCCTACGAAGCGTTCGCGCACGGCGCGGAACTGGTGTCGTATTTCCGCTGGCGTCAGGCGCCGTTCGCCCAGGAGCAGATGCATTCGGGCCTGCACCTGCCTGACAACACGCCGTCGCCCGGCGGTCGCGAGGTGGCGCGTGCGGCGCAGGAAATCGCGAAGTCTGCGGAACTGTCGGCGCTCGCGCAAAGCGGGCCGGCGGGCCGCGCACCCGTCGCTCTCGTGTTCGATTACGAGACGCAATGGATGTTCGAGATTCAGCGCCACGCCAAAGACTTTGACTATCAGACGCTCGCGTTCGAGTACTACCGGACCTTGCGCGAGATGTCACTGGACGTCGATATCGTATCGGCGCACGCGGACCTGGAAGGCTACGCACTGATCGTCGTGCCGGGGCTCGCAGTCTTGCCGCCCGGCTTCGTCGACACGGTTCGCCGCTCGGGCGCGCAGTGGGTGATCGGGCCGCGCACGGGCTCGAAGACACTCGACTTCGCGATTCCTTCCGAACTGCCGCCGGGGCCGTTGCAGACGCTGCTGCCGTTCAAGGTGCTGGAGGTCGACTCGTTGCGCCCGAGTCTGCAACCTTCCACCACACTCGGCGGCGTGTCCGGGATCGCACTGCACTGGCGCGAGCATCTGGAAACGCGCGACGGCGTCGAAGTGCTGGCGCGCTTCGACGACGGCTGGCCGGCTGTCGTCGCGCGCGATCGCGTCCGCTACGCGAGCGCATGGTTCGATCCGCCGTTGCATCGCGCGTTGCTCGAAGCGGCGGCACGCGATGCGTCGCTGAATCCCGTTCACCTGCCCGAAGGCGTGCGCATTCGCAGGCGCGGCCCGCTGACTTTCGCGTTCAACTTCGGCGCGCAAGCCGTCGAAGCGCCTGCACCGGCAAACGCCCGCTTCGTGCTGGGCAGCCGTACGCTCGGCACCGCGGACGTGTGCGTGTGGACTCAGGCATGACGAGCTTGACCGGCCACGCCGCCGACGACGCCGACGCAAACACCGGCAGCGCGGCCGGCGGCCATGCAACGCTCACGCTGAGCATCGACGCCAGCGCGCCCGCCACCGCGCCGTTGCACGACACGCTGCGCGTCGGTACATCGACCTCGCCCGACGGCGGCACCCTCGGCATCAACAGCCGCTATCTGACACGCGACGGCAAGCCGTGGCTGCCGGTGATGGGCGAGATTCACTACGCGCGGCTGCCGGCCAGTCAATGGGACGACACGCTCCTTAAGACGAAGGCAGCCGGCGTCGATATCGTCGCGTCGTATGTCGTGTGGCGCCATCACGAGCCGCGCGCGGGCACGTTCGACTGGAGCGAACGCCTGGACTTGCGACGCTTCGTCGAAACATGCGCGAAGCGTGATCTGCTCGCGTTGATTCGCGTGGGGCCGTGGGTGCATGCGGAGGTTCGCTATGGCGGGCTGCCTGGCTGGGTCGTCGACCAGATGCCCACGCGCGGCGACAACCCGCTTTATCTGCACTACGTGGCAAGACTTTTCTCGCAGATCGCCGCGCAGCTGCACGGCCTGTTATGGAAGGACGGCGGACCTGTTATCGGTATCCAGCTCGAGAACGAGTACAACCTGAGCGGTCCGCAGCAAGGTGCCGCGCACATCGCGACGCTCAAGCGCCTCGCGCGCGATGCGGGGCTCGACGTGCCGCTGTACACGGTGACGGGGTGGGACAACGCGGTCTTTCCGCGCGGCGAAGTCGCGCCTGTGTTCGGCGGTTATTCCGATCTGCCGTGGGGCGTGTCGCCGCACATGTCGCCGCCGAACGAGGTCTATGGATTCCGCTTCGCCAGCCGGGTGGGTGGCGATCTCGGCGCTCAGACTCACAGCGACGCGCCGGGCGATGCCGACGCCGTCGCGCACGAAACGCCCTTTCTCGGCGCGGAGTTCGGCGGCGGCGTGCCCGCAATGTACCGGCGGCGGCCGGTCCTCGACGCCGACGACATCGCCGCGATGCTGCCCGTGCAACTCGGCTCGGGCGTCAACCTGTACGGCTACTACATGCTGCACGGCGGACGCAATCCGCCCGGCGACATGGACGGCCAGGAGTCGACGGCTAGCGGCGGCTACAACGACGTGCCGATCGTCAATTACGACTTCCAGGCTCCGTTCGGCGCGAATGGCGAGGCGCGCGAAGTGCTCGGCAAGCTGCGGCCGATTCACCTTTTCCTAAAGCAGTGGGGCGCAGTGCTTGCGCCATGTGATGTGTATGCACCCGACACCGTATCGCATGGCCCCGCCGACCTCGCGACGCCGCGCTTCGCCGTACGCGCGAATGGCGACCAGGGGTTCCTGTTCTTCAACAATCACGTCCGCGAACATGCGATGCCAGCGCATCGAGGCATGCGTTTCTCGGTGAAGCTTGCGAGCGGCAGCGTCGCGCTGCCTGTGGAGCCCGTCGACATTGCGCCGGGCACATCGTTCATCTGGCCGGTCGGCTTGCGATTCGGCAGCGTGCAGTTGCGTTACGCGACCGCGCAGCCGGTGACGCGGATATCGAGCGACGATGGCGATGTTCAGGTGTTCGCGGCCACCGACGGCATCGCGCCCGAGTTCGCATTCGACTCCCGCAGCGTGGCGACGATCGCCGCGCTGGAAAGCAGTATGACGCCCGCGCCTGGCGGTGAGCCGGCGTTGAGCCAGCATGAAGACGACGGCGTGCTCGTGGTGCGGCCGCGCAACGGCGCGGCGTTCGTCGTCACGGATCGCGACGGCGCGCGCCTCGTCTTCCTCACGCTTTTGCGGAAGGACGCGGAGAGACTGAGCGTGTTGCCGTTCGACGGCCGGCGCAGGCTCATATTGAGCGACGCGTTCGCCTTCGAACGCGACGGCCATCTCGTGCTGCGCTCGAACAGTGCTTCGGCGTTCGATGTCGATGTCTATCCGCCGCTGCAAAAGTTGCCGTCCGCATTGCAGGCGGATTACGCAACCATCGACGCATCGAGCCACGGCGTGTTCCAGCGTTTGCGTGTGCACGTTCCACAGTCGGCATTCGACGTGCGCGTCACGCCGCTTCGCGCGCCGCAAGCCGTACCGCCGGTCATGCGCGGCGGCACGGCCAACGCCGCTGTCGCGCCGTTGCCGGAAACGTTCGGCAAGACGGCCGCCTGGCGCATCGATGTGACTCGCGACGCGGTCGATGCACATGGTCTCAGCAACGCTCACCTGACGATCCGCTATCGGGGCGACGTGGCGCGCCTTTTCAGCGGGACGGAACTGATCGACGATCACTTCTATAACGGTTTGCCGTGGCGGATTGGCGTGCGCAATGTGGCGATCGATCCGGACGCACCGCTCATGCTGACGATTCTGCCGCTGCGCGCCGACGCGCCCGTCTATCTCGCTGCTCGTCATGATCCGCGTCCGGACAGCGGCGAGCAGATCGCCGAACTGGACAGCGTGACGTGGGAGCCCGAGTACGAAGTGATTCTGGCTCCTAATCCTTCCTCGCGCGACGTCGAATGAGACTGGGTGCCGAAGGCCGCTGCCACGACGCACCCGCTTTAACGTTACTGACTGACACCTCCGGACGATTACAGAAGTCTTGAGCGCATGCTAGACTCTGCACCCATGTCCTACTGGCGCAAACTCTTCCTCGTCGTGCTGCTTGCACTGAGCCTTCCGGTTCAGTCGTTTGCGGCCGTCTCGATGATTTGTGCCGCCCCGGAAGCGGTCGATGAAGCAACCGCTGACCATCTCCATCTGGACGAATCATCTGACGGACATGTGCTCGTAGCCGACCATGACGACCATCGTGGCCACGACCACAGCGGTGCCCATCACACTCATGCGTGTTTGACTTGCGCCTCCTGTTGCGTCGGTGCTGCGCTACCGCCCGTGCCTGCGGTTTCCGCTTCGGCTGACCGGGCCCACTTCCCCGTTCCACTGCCCCCTGCTGCCGCTGTCGTGTCGTTTCTGACTGACGGCATCGAACGTCCTCCCCGCTTCAATCTCGTCTAGTCCGCGCAAGCGCATCCGTTGGCTGCGCTTGCAAGTTTTCCGGTGTCCGTAACGGACGCTGGATGGTTCACGACGAGAAAAATTCATGCGAACAATTTCTGCGGCGCTCCTGGGCGCGGGCGCAGCGTTGTCGTCGCTCGCGCACGCTACGACTGCAGTTCCCGACCCAACTGATGCAGCGGCATCGGTCCCGGTCGTCACCGTTCAGTCTGCCTTCGACGGCTACAAGTCATGGCAAGACCGTGACGCGCCGAGCTGGCAGCAGCTAAACCGTGCCGTTGCGCCAACCCGAAGCACGGCGGGCATCAAGCACAGTCAGCAACCACTTGCGACAGCGGGTGAAAAAGGCGGCCACGGGCACGGAGGCGAGTCGAAATGATTCGATATCTCGCCCCGAACCGCGTGGGATGCATTGCCCTCGCGACGATGCTTCTGGCCGGCTGCACGACGTTCTCAAAGGACGGCGGATTCAACACCGTATCGACGACTGCGTCCGAGCGACTTGGTAAGGACGCCGTCTACCTGAAAAACGACGAAGACCGCGTCGCTGCTTTCAAGCGTACGCAGGAACTGCTGTCGAAGCCACTCGGCATGGATGACGCCGTTCAGGTCGCGCTGCTGAATAACCGGGGACTTCAGGCGTCGTACGCCGAGCTCGGTATTTCCGAAGCCGACCTCGTCCAGGCGGGCCGCCTGCCCAATCCCGGTTTTACGTTCAGCCGGACGCACTGGAGCGATGGCTTCGGTATCAGCCGAGCGTTCTCCATGGGCGTATTGGGTGTGCTCACGCTGCCTGTGGCGACGCGCATCGAGAGCCGGGGGTTCGAACAGACAAAGCTCGAGACGGCCAACGCGATGCTCATCGTCGCCGCCGAGGCCCGCAAGGCCTATGTGAATGCCGTGGCCGCGGAGCAGGCAGCCCAATACGCCGCTCAGGTCAAGGATTCCGCCGAGGCCGGGGCAGAACTTGCGTTGCGCATGCGGCAGGCAGGCAACTTCAGCAAGCTCGATTATGCGCGCGAACAGGCCTTTTACGCCGAGTCGGTTGCGCAGCTGGCCAAGGTACGGCAGCAGTCAGTCATGGCCCGGGAAAAGCTCACGCGCACGATGGGCCTGTGGGGCTCAGGGACCCAATACAAGTTGCCGGACCGTCTGCCTGACCTCCCGAAGGACAGGCCGCAACTGAACGACCTAGAAAGCTTTGCGATGCAGAACCGCCTCGACATACAGGCGGCGAAGCTGCGGACACAAGGCGTTGCAACCTCGCTGGGACTCAGCAAGGCGACCCGATTCATCAATGCGCTCGATGTCGGCTATCTCGACAACTTCGAGACCGATAAAGGACACGAGCACGGATACGAAATCAGTGTCGAGATTCCCATTTTCGATTGGGGCAGCGCGAAGGTCGCACGCGCCGAAGCCATCTATATGCAGTCGGCGAACCGGCTTGCCCAGACGGCGACTGACGCCCGCTCCGAAGTGCGCGAGTCGTACTCCGGCTATGTGACGAGCTACGACGTTGCGAAGCATTACCGCGACGAGGTCGTGCCCGTACGCAAGACTATCTCGGACGAAATGCTGTTGCGCTACAACGGCATGCTCGCCAGCGTGTTCGAACTGCTTGCCGATTCGCGCGACCAGGTGGCTGCCGTCAACGGATACATCGACGCGCTGAAAGATTACTGGCTTGCGGAGACGGACTTGCAACAGTCGCTTGGCGGCCGCCTTCCGCCGCTCGCAATGGCACCGACGCCTGGCGCACCGCAGAGCGACGCGCCGCCAACTCCACCGGCCCCGATGCAGGACTCGCCGTTGTCTGCTTCCGCGACCCACCCGGCATCGCCGACGAATTCAGAGGGTAAATGATCATGGTCTCACGTCGAACATTTCTCGGCGGCTCCGGCGCGGCGCTACTCGGCGCAGCATTGGTCAGCAAGGCTGGCGCAGCGTCACTTCCAGAAGCGCCAACTATGGACAAGACCGCCACGCAACCGCCGCTGGTGCCGCCCAACGGCCGACCGTATACGCCCGTAGCCACACTGAACGGCTGGACGCTGCCATGGCGAATGAAGAACGGCTGGAAGGAATTTCATCTGATTGCCGAGCCCGTGGTGCGCGAGATGGCGCCCGGCATGAAGGCGAACCTGTGGGGCTACAACGGCCAGGCGCCCGGTCCGACCATCGAGGCGGTGGAAGGCGACAAGGTTCGAATCTTCGTGACCAACAAGCTGCCGGAACACACGACGGTTCACTGGCACGGAATGCTGGTGCCGTCCGGCATGGACGGTGTGGGCGGTCTCACGCAACCGCACATTCCGCCGGGCAAAACGTTCGTCTATGAGTTCCAGCTCGAGAAGCACGGCACGTTCATGTATCACCCGCATGCCGACGAGATGGTGCAGATGGCGATGGGCATGATGGGCACCTTCATCGTCCATCCGAAAGACCGCGGCGTCATGCGGGTGGACCGCGACTTCGTGTTCCTGATGTCCGCCTACGACATCGACCCGGGCAGCTTCACGCCGCGCGTCAATGAGATGACGGACTTCAACATGTGGACATGGAATGCACGGGTCTTTCCGGGCATCGACTCGCTGCCGGTCCGCGCAGGAGACCGCGTGCGCATCCGCTTCGGCAACCTGACGATGACCAATCATCCCATCCATCTGCATGGGTACAGCTTCGAGGTCGCAGGAACAGACGGTGGATGGATCCCTCCCGCCGCACGCTGGCCTGAAGTGACCGCCGACGTTGCCGTCGGTCAGATGCGTGCCATCGAGTTCACCGCGGACCGGCCTGGCGACTGGGCGTTTCACTGCCACAAGTCGCATCACACGATGAACGCGATGGGGCATCAAGTCCCGAACCTGATTGGCGTGCCGCAGAAGGACCTCGCCAAACGCATCAACAAGCTCGTCCCGGACTACATGGCAATGGGCAGCGCGGGCGGTTCGATGGGCGAGATGGAAATGCCGCTACCGGACAACACGCTACCGATGATGACCGGTACCGGGCCGTTCGGTGCCCTGGAAATGGGAGGCATGTTCAGCGTCGTGAAGGTGCGCGAGGGACTGGGCCGCAACGACTACCGTGACCCAGGCTGGTTCAAACATCCGAAGGGAACGGTCGCGTACGAATACACCGGTGAGCTGCCGGATAGCTGATTTCGTGACACGCCGGACATGGCTCCGGCCGATATTTGTTAATTCAACTGTGGGAGAAGTCTTGATGAAGAACGCAATTGTTTCCATCGTGATGGGTTGCACTGTAGCCGTATCCGCGACCGCATATGCCGCGGGCGATACGGGCAACATGAATATGGCAGGCGGCGCACAACAGGGCGCAGACGCGAAGAACGACATGTCGCACGGCGAAGTAAAGAAGGTGGACAACGGCGCCGGGAAGCTGACCATCAAGCACGGGCCGCTCAAAAATCTGGATATGGAGGCCATGACGATGGTTTTCAAGGTCAAAGACCCAGCCATGCTTTCACAGGTAAAAGTGGGCGACAAGATTGACTTCGTTGCCGAAGAAATTGACGGCGCGCTCACTGTGACGAAACTGCAGAAGCAGTGAGCTTTTAATAGCGCTCCAGCGGTGCAGTACACACTGCACCGCGATTGAGTTAAGGGAGGACACACTCGTGAACATCAAGATATCCAGATTACTCGTTACAGCAGCGGCGACCGCCGCTGCCGCGCTTTCACCTGTTATCACGTTCGCGCACGGCAAGCTGGAGAGCGCCATCCCAGCGGCCGGCAGCGCGGTCGACTCGTCGCCTGACATGCTGCGTCTGACTTTCAATGAAGACCTCGAATCCGCGTTTAGCTCGATCAAGGTCGTTGACGCGTCGGGCACAACGGCGAGTAAGGACAAAGCAAAGGTAGATTCGTCGAACCCGCGCGTACTCATGGTCGAGGTCCCCAAGCTCGCCTCCGGCTCGTACACGGTGCAGTGGGCAGTCATGACGCATGATGCTCACAAAACCAAAGGCTCTTATACATTCGCGGTGAAGTAATGAACGACGGTTTCCTCGGCATTTTGCGGCTGGCATCTGTGGCACTGCAGAACATCAGCTTCGCTATTCTTATAGGTGTTCTGCTCAGTGACAGGTGGCTTTCCCGCAGCACTTCACGATGGCAGACGAGCGTCAGTGTCCATCTGCTTCTCACCTTGCGCATCGCTTCTTTTACCGCGCTGGTGTCCAGTGCTTTCGCGTTCTGGATTCATTGCGCGCTAATGAGTGAGTCGACCCTCGAAGAGGCGGGTCCAGCCGCTCGTGCAATGCTTGTGGAAACCGACTTCGGCCATGCCTGGCTGGCAGGCGCGGGGTTCATGCTACTGGTGGTGATTCTGTCGCTAGTGCAGGCTCGACGTCCGATTCGTTTCAAGCCCGCGATCTGGCTCGCTCTCGCAGGAGTTGCGCTGGCGCGCAGCCACGGAGGACACCCCATCGATGCAGGCGCATTCAGTCTTCCGGTATGGGTAGACTGGGTGCACCTGCTTGCTATCAGCGTGTGGGTGGGGCTCGTGCTTGTCGCAACTTACATCGTGATGCCCCGTATATGTCGTGCGCCCGCCGCTGAGCGGGCGGACACTGCGGCGTTCATTCAATCGCTTTCCGACGCCGCGACGTTGGCGCTCGTCACTATCTTCATCACTGGCGCCTACAGTGGCTGGCGCGGAGTCAATGCAGCGGAGTACCTCTGGACATCGACGTATGGACGCGTCCTGATGGTTAAGCTTGCTCTCGTGGGTATTGCCGCCGCGCTTGGCGGACATAACCGGTTCTTCGAGATGCCCCAGCTGCTCACTTCGCTGAGAGAAACGTCTACGGAGTTCAGTGCACGACCGTTGAAGCGGTTTGCCGCTGTCTTGCACGTCGAATCGATTGTGCTCGCAGCTGTGCTCGTCTCGGCTGCCGTTCTCGTCTCCAGTCCACTGCCAGGGACCGCATAGGCGACACGATCATGACGCTCCGGGTGCGGTGCGCCGAACCGGCCCGCCTTGCCCCACGCCTGCTAGATGCCAGGTATCATTTGATACGGCTCGGTGTGATCCTCCACATGCGTGACGCCGGGTATGTTTTGCGCCGCAACGCGAACGGCATTCACCGCCTCCGCCGACTGGAAGACGCCCCATAGATGCACGACGCCGTCCGTCACCACGATATTGCGGCCAGCAAAACCCCATTTGCGCCCTGCCAGTTCGCCCATCAGGGCAGCACGGATTTCGGCGTCGGAGAGTGTCGCGTCCGACACCGGTTCATCTGGCACGCTCGCGAGCGCCTGGACGAGATTGGCACGACTAACGATTCCGACGACACGTCCGGCATTCGTCACGGGCACTCGTTTGATGTGCCGTGCCTCGAGAATGCCAGCAACCTCGCCTAGCGGCGTGTCGGGCTGCACGGTCACCACCTCGGTGGTCATCACGTCGCTCACCTTGAGCGCATGGGTCTTGACGTAGTCGCGCGCCTCGTGACTCGCGGACCAGATATCCAGCCACGACGTAGGCTTGCGCTCGTCGGTTCCGATCTCGCAACGGCGAAGCAGATCGCCCTCGCTGATCATGCCGGCGATGCTGCCGTCCGTATCCAGCACCGGCGCGCCGCTGATGCCGTTATGGACAAAAACTTTGGCAACCTGACGGATGGTCATGTCGGGCGTGACAGAGATCACGTTGGTGGTCATGACATCAGATGCGCGCATGGTAAGCCTCCTCAAGGTTAAGTCGTTCAGTTCGGGGCTAGACGGCGCACATGTCAATCCGTGACGCCGACAAGCCCCTGTGCAATATCAGATTAGGCCTGCACGCCCCCCTTCCGCTTGACGTGGATCATCCCGGCGACGCTTGCGTGCGACAGCGTTTCGTCACGGTTGACTGACCGAGGTCAATTTCGTTGGATGCATGAAGCCGATACTGGACGCTAGGTAACCATCATGAGGAGAAAGTTCATGGCTCAGCTTATGAAAGCCGCTGTGGTTCACGAATTCGGTGCGCCCTTGCGCATCGAGGAAGTTCCCGTCCCGAAGCCCGAGCGCGGAAAGATTCTCGTCAATGTGAAGGCATCGGGCGTCTGTCATACGGACCTGCACGCCGCCGACGGCGACTGGCCGGTGAAGCCCGCACTGCCGTTCATTCCGGGCCACGAAGGCGTTGGGTACGTCGCGGCCGTCGGCGACGGCGTCACCCATTTCAAGGAAGGCGATCGCGTCGGCGTGCCATGGCTCTACACGGCGTGCGGTCACTGCGAGCATTGCCTGGGCGGATGGGAAACGTTGTGCCACGAGCAGCAGAACACCGGCTACTCCGTCAACGGTGCTTACGCCGAATATGTGCTGGCCGATCCGAACTATGTCGGACATTTGCCCGCGTCTGTCCCGTTCGAAGAAATCGCGCCCATTCTGTGTGCCGGCGTGACCGTGTACAAGGGCATTCGCGTGACGGATACGCGGCCCGGCCAATGGATCACGATCTCCGGAATCGGCGGACTCGGCCACGTTGCGGTTCAGTATGCGATCGCGATGGGCCTGCGCGTTGCGGCCGTCGACATCGCGGACGACAAGCTGGCTCTTGCACGCGAGCTTGGCGCTGAGCTGACATTCAACGCTCTGGAGTGCGACCCCGCAGCCGCAATCCAGAAGGAAATAGGCGGCACGCACGGTGTGCTCGTGACCGCCGTCTCACGCAGCGCTTTTGCACAGGCGCTGGGCATGGTCCGCCGTGGCGGCACCGTGGCGCTGAACGGATTGCCGCCCGGCGACTTTCCACTGCCGATCTTTTCAACGGTGCTCAACGGCATTACTGTGCGCGGCTCGATTGTCGGCACCCGGAAGGACTTGCAGGAATCGCTCGACTTCGCCGCACAAGGTCGCGTGCGCGCGCGGATTCACCTCGACCGGCTGGACAACATCAATCACGTTCTCGCGGAACTGAAGAACGGTAAGGTAGATGGCCGCATCGTGCTGAAGCTCGACTGAGCGGCGCCAGTGGCGGGCGGCGCGAAGCTCCGTCCGCCCTCACCCTGCCGCCCTCACCCTGCCGCCTTCACCCTGTCGCCTTCACCCTGCATTAGCCAGCACGCACGGAAAGCGTGTTCGACATCTTGAGCCGGACCCAGTCCATCCCCTCGCTCAGACCCGCGAGTATCGCTTCGCGCTCGGTCGGAAAGATGCTGCTGTGTGTGAACTCGTGTTTGAATACGCCTTGCGGCGTGTGATGACTGATCTGGATCGCGCAGCCGAAGCCGCCCGCCGTACAGTGTGTAGTGGCAACAACGGACCAGTCGCCGTCGCCCACGTTGCCCGAAATCGTCATGAAACGCTCCCCGTTACTCGGAGTTCCGTGAATCGAACGGACCGGGACGCGTCAGCGGCACCGGTCCTGTGGTCAAGCGGGCAGAGGCGCATGTATGCCCCCGTCAAGTTGTCGACGACCGCATGCACACCCGGCACTGCCCACGCAGCACCGCGCACGGCTACCGAGTCGACCTTACACGTCAGCGTGACTGCCGCGCGCTGTATGAATGACTCTAGACCCGGCTCAGGTAGCCCGATTGACGTGCGTCAAGCGAGCCGCATCGCAGGTTCACGTTTGATGGAGGACTGTACGGTTATCTGCTGCTGCGTAATTGGAATCCGCCGACGAGCTCGCCGCGATCTCGTGTGCCGGTAACCCGCTGCACGACGGCTGATCCAGATCAACCCGCGCACGGCCCGGCCTGACACAGTGACGACATGAATTCGTGCAGGAGACCACGACATGAGCGCACTGCCGCAAAGGGCCGCCTGGTCCGTCGACGAACATGAGCTGGACAGCACCGCGAGCATCCACGAAAAGTTGCGATTTGCGCTGCGCTATGCGGTGCTGGCGCCCTCCAACCACAACACGCAGCCCTGGCATTTCATCGTCGACGGCGACAGCGTGGCGCTCTGCGCGGACCGGCGGCGCGCATTGCCGGTGGTCGATCCGTTCGATCGCGAGCTGATCATCAGTTGCGGCGCGGCGCTATTTAACCTGCGGGTGGCGCTCAGCCACTTCGCGCTCGCTTACGCTATCACGCTGTTTCCCTCGCGCCTCGATCCAGACGTGCTGGCGCATGTGCAAATCGTTCCCGACGGCCGTTGCGACGCAGCGCTGCCACCGCTGTTTCCGGCAATCCGCCAACGTGTTACGACACGCGAGATCTTCCAGGACGAGCCATTACCCTCAGGGCTCCTTCAACAATTCGTCGATGCCGCCGAGGCCGAGGGCGCCGATGCCGCCTGCGCTTTGGGCGCATCGCTGCGCGAGAAACTTGCCGAGCTCGTCGCCGATGCTGACCGCATCCAGTTCGACGACCCGCGCTTTCGCCGGGAACTGGCGAGCTGGATTCACCCTCGACGCCGCGATGACGGCATGCCTGCCCTGTCGCACGGCATGGCCGCGCTGCTCGATGTTGCCGCGCCACTGCTTGCCTCGGTTGTTCGCACGTTCGATCTGGGCGGCGGACTTGCCGCCGCGCACCATGCGCTCGCCGCGGGCTCACCGCTTCTCATCTGCCTTGGGACGTCGACGGACGACGCGCCTGCGTGGCTCTCGGCCGGCCAGGCACTCGAGCGGCTGTTGCTGGTCGCGGCGAACGCCGGCATCACTGCGTCCTATCTTAATCAGCCGACCGAGATAAGTACGCTGCGCGAGCGGCTGCGTACCACGCTAAAAATGGACGCCGTTCCGCAAGTCCTGCTGCGCGTCGGACGTGGCCAGCAGGCGGTTCATTCACCGCGCCGACCGCTTGCCGAAAGCGTGTCCTGAAGGGCCAACGTCCGTTTGATGAAGCTGCTATGAAGCATTTTTTTAGACTTGGCACGACTACACCCAACGCGACGCAGGCGCGCCCAGTGCATGGCGAGCCCATACCGCGCATCGTCTTGCCACCGCCCAAGTCGAGCGGCGGCATGCCCATCATGGACGCCTTCTCCAAACGGCGCACGACGCGACGCTTTGCGCCAACCGGGCTTGACGACGCAACGCTCGGACAGCTGCTCTGGGCCGCCAACGGCGTGAACCGGAGAGACCCCGAAGGAAACGACAGACGCACAGCGCCTTCTGTTCTTGCACTCCACGAAATCCAGATTTATGTTGCACTCGCACGCGGCATGTATCTCTACGATCCGCTACAGCATGGCCTCGATCTCGTGATCGCAGCCGATCTGCGGGCGTTGACCGGCTATCAGGATTTTGTCGGCGAGGCGCCCGTCGAACTGGTGTATGTCGCCGACCTCGCGCGCATGCAGGACATTGCCTCGTCTCAACGCGAGCCGTTTGCCTATGCAAGCGCTGGCGCCATTGTGCAAAACGTCTATCTATTTTGTGCCGCGGCTGGATTGGCGGTAGCGGCGAGAAGCTGGCTGAACCGAAGCACCTTGGGTGCCGAAATGCGCCTGTCGCGCGATAGCGTGCCGGTCCTCGCACAGACCGTCGGCCACTTCGATGCAGCCGATTTGTGAGAGCCGCAATGAAGCGTCTGTTCGAGGTCGAGCGCGACGGCGATCGCAGGGTCGGTATGCGCAATCGACTAGCGACCCGTGCGGACCGCGCTCGCGGGTCAAAGCGCCGGCGGTGGCATGCATCGAATGAGTAGATAGACCGAAGGCGTGATCGCTCAAAGCGGCGCCTGACGCTCTGCATCTGCGGGCTCGCGAACCAGTAGAACGGGACAGGTCGTATGGCGAACGAAGCGCTCGGCAACGCTGCCAAGCACCATGCGCCGAAACCCGCGCCGTCCGTGAGTGCCCATCACGACGAGGTCCGCGCCGCGCCGTTGCACGCAGCGCAGCAACGCGCTGGCAATATCTTCCGCGAAGCCTTGTGTCTCCACGATCTCGCTGTCGCCCACGACGTTCAGTTCACGCATCTGGTGCAGCGCGTCGTGTAGCAGCGTAGTTCCGATCTGCCGTGCGGCGTCAGTCAGAAGATGCGGATCGCATGCTCCTGCGTAGGTGAAAGCCGCCGACTGATCCAGCACGTAGACGGCCGTCAATTTGCCGCGAGAGAGCTTCGTTAATTGAATCGCCTCGCTTAGCGCGTGCTTCGCTGCCTGGCTGCCGTCGAGCGCCACCACAACATTTGCGTACATAGCTGCCTCCTGAAAAACGTTGGTCCTGGCACCCGGAACCCGTATCGCAAGTCAGGCGCGAGCAATACGGCGCCCCAGAAACCGCTCAGCCGCGTCGAAGGCTGCTCGCACCGCTTCATCCGGATCGTGGTTTTGCCGATGCTCAATGGGAACGAGTTCTCCCGTGCGCAGCACGAGGTCAAGGCGCGCATCGAACAGGCGTTGGTCTGAAACGTTTTCGGGCACGTCAAGGCGCACGCCCGGTACGCCGTACCCTGCACGCTCGCGGATGGCTTCCAGCGCCAGATGGCACCCCGAGATGCATCTGCCGAACCGCTCGAGGCGCACCAGTTGTGCGGCCGCCTCGGACTCGATCTTCGCAGACCCCGCAAAGCCGAGATAGACGATCTGCATATCGATTCCCATACCGCCTCCGCGCGAACTGTACTTCCTCTCGACCGCTGCGGCCGCGAAAGCCACGCGGATCGGTGAGCCGACGAGACCATCATGGGCGCGTATCCATGCCTGGCGGTTGACTTGCGTCAACGAGGTATTGGGGCCGCGCCACCGTAGGCCCCGTTGATCCAGCGCAACGCGCATTTCCACTCCGCGGGTATGGTCTATACGTTCACGGCCATTACCTTGCGGGACCATCATGAAAAGATCCGACTATGCCGGCGTGAGCGCACTCACGCGTCAGGCTCGCGACGAAGCGATTGACTCTGGCCATTTCTATCTTGTCGGCGGCGGTATTGCGTCGCTCGCGGCAGCGGCGTTTCTGATCCGCGACGCCGATGTGCCAGGCTGCCGCATCACGATTCTCGAAGCACTCGGCGACGCGGGCGGCAGCCTCGACGGCGCGGGCACACCGCGGGACGGTTACGTCGTACGCGGCGGCCGCATGTTGGAAAGCAAGTACCTGTGCACGTATGATCTGTTCGACTCGATCCCCACCCTCGACGGCCGCAGCAGCGTGACGAAGGAAATCTTCGACTGGAACAGGACGATACGCACGTCGTCGAAAGCGCGGCTCGTGCGCGACGGCAAGCGCGAGGACGCACCCGCTTATGGCCTCGCCGAATCGCATCTGCTCACGCTAGGCCGCCTCTCGTTCGAACCGGAAGCGCTGCTTGGCGATAGCCGCATCTCGGATCACTTCGACGCTGATTTCTTCGACACCAACTTCTGGATCATGTGGTGCACGACGTTTGCCTTTCAGCCCTGGCACAGCGCCGCCGAGTTTCGCCGCTATCTGCTGAGGTTCGCGCACATGACGCCGGGCTTCAATCAGTTGCACGGCATCATGCGCACGGTCTACAACCAGTACGACTCGATGGTGCGGCCGCTGCGCAAATGGCTCGACGAACACGGCGTGGTGTTCCGCAACCACACACGCGTGGTGGACCTTCGATATGACGAAAGCGGCGAGCTGTACAGGGTTGCGGCCATCGTCTGCGAGCACGACAATCGTCGCGATGAAATTCCGCTTGGCGAACACGACAAAGTAATCGTTACGCTCGGCTCGATGACAGCGGGCTCGAGCCTGGGCGGCACGGACCGCCCAGCCGCATGTGCTGGCAACGACAGCAACGACAGCAGCGGCGCATGGGCGCTCTGGAAAACCATCGCCGCCGGGCGCACCGAGTTCGGCCATCCTTCCGTTTTCGCCGATCACGTCGACGAATCCAGGTGGCTCTCCTTCACCGCGACGCTGCACGATCCTACGCTGTTCCGTCTCATTCGCGATCTGACCGGCAACGTGCCGGGCGAAGGCGGTCTGATCACGTTCCCGCAATCGAACTGGCTCGCGTCAATCGTGCTGCCGCATCAACCGCATTTCATCGGTCAGCCGAAAGACGTCCAGGTGCTGTGGGGTTACGGGCTTTTTGTCGACCGCCCGGGCAATTTCATCGCGAAGCCGATGGTCGAATGCACAGGCCGCGAAATCATGACGGAGTTGCTCGGCCATCTGAAGATCGAGGCGCAGGCCCAGCGTATTCTCGACGACGCGATCTGCATCCCCTGCGTGATGCCGTTTATTACCAGTCAGTTCCTGCGCCGCAAGCGCGGCGACCGGCCGCAAGTCGTACCCGAAGGTTGGGCGAACCTCGCGTTTGTCGGACAGTTCTGCGAGTTGCCGAACGACGTCGTGTTCACCGTCGAATATTCGATTCGCTCTGCTCAGACCGCTGTCTACACGCTGCTCGGGTTGAACCGGGCGGCTCCGGCTGTGTATAAAGGTCAACACGATCCGCGCGTGGTCTACGGCGCGGCTTCCGAGCTACGCCATCACTAACGGAACGATGCTGTGCGCCGGGCGGCTGTCGAGCCGATGACCCTCGACGAAGCACGCGCCTGCTCAAGGGGAAACGCGATCGCCGCCGCGCTAGACGAGCCAGCGAATCAGCAAGCCCATTCGAGCGCGGTGTAGTGCGCGAGGTGACGTTCCAATACGCCGACGAACAGTTCAAACGACGCCGTCGCCACGCCGCGCTGCATCTCGGCAGCCCGCACCTTGCATTGCGCGACCGGCGCCTTGCCTGCAAGCGAGTGCATTTCTTCGAAAGCGGCTTCGGCGCCGAGGCCGCCGAAAGTGCAGAAAAACCCGACGTGGCGAAACCTGGAGCGGTGCTGGAGCAGGTACGCGCGAACCGGCGCCGACACCGCTCCCGCCCAGACAGGCGTGCCCACGAGCACGAGGTCGTACTGTGAAGGATCGAGCCCCGCCGGGACGATCTCGGCCCGCCGCTTGCGCCACGAGTCGATAACACAGCGCAGATATCCCAACGCTCCGCGACGCTCGCTGAGGTCGCAGATTTCCTCGACGTCGGCGGACAGGACGCCCGCAAGCGCGGTAGCAAGCACGCGCGTGCTACCGGTACGTGAGAAAAAGACGATGAGAACGCGTGGCTTTGACATGACTCGCTCCTTTGATGGAAAGCTCACTGGCGCGCACTCGTGCGCCATGCATGTCCCGAGCATAGAGGCGGACGTACGGCTGCACATGACCCAGGTCAAACCATCCCGTGACCCGGGGCGCGTGTATCGCCATTGATCTGCATCAACGGGACAGACGCCATCGTTCCTAGACTCAAGCTCACCTGTCCCAGAGTCACGTTCACTCTCCCGGAGCCTCCGCCATGAGCTACAAGACCATCGTTGTTCACCTCGACACGAGCGCGAATGCCCATCCGCGGCTCGAGACCGCACTGTCTCTCGCGAAACAGTTCGGCGCGCATCTGACCGGCGTATTCGCGCTGTTCTCGCCCGACCCGCGGTCGTTGTACGTGATGGCCGGTACCGCCGAGTACTACCGCGAGCACGCAGAGCGACGCGCGGAACGGCGCGAGGCGCTCCAGCGGTTATTCCATGCGGAACTGCGGCGTGCCGAAGTAGAAGGCGAATGGATCGCCGTGGACGAGTCCGCGAGCTTTGCGATGCCGCGACTTGGCCACTGTGCCGATCTCATCGTCGCCGGCCAGGACAATCCGGACGATGCCGAATCGTATGTCGGCGACTTCTTTCCGGAGAACCTGATTCTTTCGAGCGGCCGTCCGGTGCTGCTCGTGCCGTATGCGCGCAACGAGCGGACGACGGGCAGCCGGATCCTGGTGGCATGGGACGGCAGCCGCGAAGCCACGCGCGCCGTGCATGATGCCCTGCCGTTCATGCGCGCGGCGCAAAACACCACGATTCTCACTGTCAACGGCATGCAGGAAGACGGGAGCGCACGCATTCCCGGCGCGGATATCGCCACCGTGATCGCGCGGCACGGCGTGCGTGCCGATGTGCTCGACATCGAAACAGGTGCGGATGGCTCGATCGGCGAAGTGCTTCTCTCGCAGGTTGCCGACACAGGAGCCGACCTGCTGGTGATGGGCGGATACGGTCATGCACGCTGGCGCGAACTGGTGCTGGGCGGCGCGACGCGCACGATCCTCAAGTCGATGACCGTGCCCGTACTGATGTCGCACTGATCGGCAAGCATCCGCCGGTGCAGCTTGCGCGCACTAGCACGAATCCGGCGTATCGCGGACAATGAGAGCAACTATCAGCTTTGCGCGCGAATAGACTGCGGTCCCCCGCCACGTGGACCGCAGACCCGCCCCTCAACCGAAGTGCCTGGCTCTGGCGCAGCATTGCGGCGGCGTTTTCCAGCGCAAGGATTCCCGTTTGCAATCATGTCAAGAGGCGCACATGCCCGTCAGCGGTAAAACGCCCACGCCGCACACTGCGGTGCCGCACGAGCGGTCGAACTGGTTTGCGGCGCGACCCGCGCTCGCGGCAGCCGCCGCCTTCGTCGCGGCACTGGCAGTGATGCTGGCCGCGCGGCGCTGGCTCGATCCGGTGCTGTTCATCTGCGTCGCCGCGGCGCTGCTCGTCGCCACGAGTGCATTCATGCTTCTGCGCGCGCGCCGGGAAGCCTCTTCCGCGCGCAGCGAGGCAAGCGTTGCAATCAATCAGTCCGGTGTGAACGAAGCGCGCATGATGGCGATCATCCGTTCGTCAATGGAAGCCATCATCACCATCGACGAACAGCAGCGCATCGTGCTCTTCAATCCAATGGCAGAACAGGTTTTCGGCTGCACGGCAATGGAGGCGATCGGCGCATCGCTCGAACGCTTCATTCCGGAGCGGTTTCGCGCAGCGCACGCCCGGCATGTCGAACAGTTCGGCGTGACGGGCGTGTCCGACCGGCAAATGGGCCGGCAGCGCGTGCTGTCCGGCTTGCGCGCAAACGGCGAGGAATTCCCGATCGAGGCCTCCATCTCGCAGACTCGCGACGGCGGCGCGAGGCTCTACACCGTGATGCTGCGGGACGTCACCGAACGGGTCAGAGCCGAGCATGCCCAGCAGCGGGCGCGCGAGGAACTGCGCGAACTGTCCGCCAACCTGCAGAAGATCCGCGAAGACGAAAAGACGCGCATCGCACGCGAACTGCACGATGACCTCGGTCAGCAATTGACTGCGCTGAAAATGGACATTTCATCGGTCGAAGAGACGCTTGGCGGGTCAGCCAGCGAGCTGGTGCGCGACCATTTGCAGGGCATGCGCCGCCTGATCGACGCGACCGTGGCGTCGGTTCGCCGCATTGCCGCCGATCTGCGGCCGGTGATGCTCGATGACCTCGGACTGATCCCCGCAGTCGAGTGGCTCGCGAACGACTTCACGAACCGCTATGGCATCGACGTGGAGCGCGACATCGAAACCGGCGACGCCCGCTTCAGCCCCGCGGGCGCAACTGCCCTCTTCCGGATCGTGCAGGAGGCGCTGACGAACGTTGCGCGCCATGCCGACGCCACGCTCGTCACACTCAGCCTGCGCGCCGGCGACGAGGCATTCGTGCTGCGCATCGCCGACAACGGCCAGGGCGCGCATCGTGACGGCGAACTGGCGGGCAAGTCGTTTGGTCTGCTCGGCATTCGCGAACGCGCGCACATGCTCGGGGGCGCCGTCGACATTCAAACCTCACAAGGCAACGGCTTTGCGTTGAGCGTCACCATTCCAGCGGAGGCAGTGCAAATGCAGGAGCTGCAATCATGACCCGGGTCTTGCTCGCCGACGATCATGCACTTGTGCGCGATGGTCTACGTCATATCCTCAAGGGGGCCAGCGGCTTCGAAGTGGTGGGCGAAGCAAGTGACAGTGCGAGTACCATCGCGCTGATTCGCGCTTCCGCTGCAGACGTGCTGGTGCTCGATCTGTCGATGCCGGGCCGCAACGGCGTCGAACTGATAAAACAGATCAAGGAGGAAAAGCCGGCGCTGCGTATCCTCGTGCTGACCATGCATGCCGAACAGCAATACGCAGTGCGCGCGTTCAAGGCGGGCGCGTCCGGCTATCTGACGAAAGAAAGCGCAAGCGCCGAGCTTGTGGCGGCGGTGACAAAGGTGGCCGCAGGCGGCGTCTACGTGAGCCTTGCGATGGCCGAGCGGTTCGCGCAGAGCCTGAACGAGCCCACCGATCTGTTGCCACATCAGCGCCTGTCAGACCGTGAGTTCGACGTCCTCAAGCGCATTGCTGCCGGTCAGACGATCACGGAAATCGCGACGGAGCTGTGCGTGAGCTCCAAGACCGTCAGCACCTACAAGACGCGCATCCTCGAAAAGATGCAGATGCCGCACGAAGCCGCGCTGGTGCGTTATGCGATGCGTCACAAACTGGTCAGCGACGAAGAGGACGATATTTAAACGCCCCCACCGCCCCGCTGGCGGCCTGCGACGCATGCTGTAGGAATCGCCCTACAGCCCTTCTTCGTCGCCTACTCCAAGTTCGCTCCTCGCCGATTTTATTTTGAGATGGCGCGGCCGATACTTCGAGGCATGAACTCAGGCCTCAACCACCCCGCCCTGCGTGTCTTTCTCGTCGACGATGCATTCCCGGTACGGCGCCGTATGGCTGCGCTGTTCGGCTCACTCGAGGGCGTAGAAATTGTCGGTGAGGCCGAGGAGCCCGGTGCTGCATTCGCGGGCATCGAGGCTCGCGCAGCTCACCTTGTGGTGACGGAGTTGCATCTGAACGGCGGTAGCGGCATGGAATTGCTGGCCCTGCTCGCGCAACGCATGCCTCACGTCATCACGATGGTGCTGACGAACCGATCCGGCGCCTGGTTCCGGCGCGCGTGCCTGACGTGCGGCGCGCAATACTTTTTCGACAAGACTCGCGAATTCGAACTTGCGCGAAGCGCGATCCAGCGGATCGCCAGCGAACATCGTGCACGCACCCCTCTTCAATCTGGAGCAAATCATGTCTGACGTTGTCTCTTATCCGGTCAGCTCTCGCACATTCGTCCCGCTGCATGTTGCATCGACGCCGGAACAGGGACGTACCACGGACCGCGCGACGCGCAAGGACGCGATGCGCTGCTCGTCGTGTTCGATGCGTCCGATGTGCATGCCGCAAGGCCTGACGCCCGAGGAGTTGCAGAGAATCGAAGCGCTCATCTGTCCGTCACGCACTATCAGGCAGGGTGAGACGATCTTCCGCACGAACGATCCGTTCGAGAGCATCTATGCAGTGCGGGCGGGGTCGTTCAAGACCGTCGTCATGCACCGCGACGGCCGGGAGCATGTGACGGGCTTTCATCTCGCCGGCGATTCCCTCGGGTTCGACGGCGTGTGCTCCGGTCACCATAGCTGCGATGCGGTAGCGCTCGAGGACAGCAAGGTCTGCATCATTCCGTTTCATCTGCTCGAGACGATGTGCCGCGAAGTGAAGGCCGTTCAGCAGCACGTGCACCGTATGATGGGCAGCGAGATCGTGCGTGAATCGTCGCAGATGATGCTGCTCGGCACGATGTCAGCGGAACAGCGTGTGGCCACGTTCCTGCTGAATCTGTCGGAGCGCCTGAGAAAGCGCGGCTATTCGCCGGCCGAGTTCCATCTGCGCATGACGCGCGAGGAAATTGGCAGCTATCTTGGGATCAAGCTCGAAACGGTGAGCCGGATGCTGTCGCGGTTCCAGCGCGACGGCTTACTCGATGCGCGCGGCAAGGACATCCGGATTCTCGATCACGACGGCCTCATTCGGGTTTGATGGCGAGCACCGCTGCGCCCGTCAGGCGGCCATCGCGCAGGTCGGCGAGTGCGCGATTTGCGTCCTCCAACGCATAAGTCGTGGTTTCAAGCGTGAGCCGCGCTTCACTCGCAATGCGCATGAAAGCCAGCCCGTCGTCGCGAGTCAGATTTGCGACCGAAACAAGGCGCCGTTCGCCCCATAGAAACGAATAGGGAAACGACGGAATGTCGCTCATGTGGATTCCGCCGCAAACTACTACACCGCCTTTCACGACTGCGCGCAAAGCCTGTGGAACGAGCGCGCCGACCGGGGCGAACAGCAACGCCGCATCGAGTTCGTCGGGCGGCGCCTCGTTGCTGTCACCAGCCCACGCCGCACCCATCCGTAGTGCGAGTTGCTGCGCCGCCTGATCGCCGGGCCGCGTGAATGCATAGACCGTGCGCCGTTGATGACGCGCCACTTGAGCGACGATATGCGCCGCGGCACCGAAACCGTAAATACCGATGCGCCGTGCGTCGCCCGCCATGCTCAAGGTGCGGTAGCCGATGAGTCCTGCGCATAGCAGCGGCGCCGCCTCGATATCGGAGTACTGTACCGGCAGATGAAAGCAGTAGCGGCTGTCCGCAACCGTGCGTTCAGCGTAACCGCCGTCGATCGTATAGCCGGTGAAACGGGCCTCGTCGCAGAGATTTTCCCGCGCCGAGAGGCAGTAGCGGCAATGGCGGCACGTATAGCCGACCCACGGCACCCCCACGCGATCTCCGACAGCGAAACCCGTCACGCCGGCGCCCACTTCCGCCACCGTGCCGACGATTTCATGACCGGGAATAACAGGCCGCTTAGGACGATCGAGCTCGCGATCGACCAGGTGAAGATCGGTACGGCACACGCCGCACGCGTGAACGTCGATCAGTACTTCTCCAATACCGGGCTTAGGATCCGGCACATCATCTTCGCGTAGGATCGGTGAGTCACCATCGAAAACCATTGCGCGCATAGGAACTCCCTTTGGTCAGTACTGAACCTCTGTCGCCCCAAAACAATAGACTCGTGGGTTTCAGTCACAAAAGCGGAAGTAACCACTGTGTAAGAGCACGGCTTTGCGCCATCCCTGTTTAGCAGATTGATTGTCTGCTTGTTCGATGCGACGCCGATCAATTCAAACGCAGCGAGCAGATCTTCTTCGCGCAGTGAATCGGCTCTGAAGCCCGAATCTTCGCGACAGCCACCCGATTGTATGGCGTATGCGGTCTCATCGCAGTGTGCCTGTCATCAGCATAGGATCTACGCGCTGCCGGTCAAATTCACACGCCTTATTCCGGTTGATCGAGGTCAACGGCGCAGCAGCGGCCGACCTTACACTGGTCTCATTCCCATGCACCGGAGCGCGCGCCATGAATGCCATATCCCGTCGCTGCCGTCTCGCATGTGCCGCGTTTCTGCTGGTTGCTACCGCCGTTCAGGCCGAGCCGGAGCCGGCCGCTCTGGTCGATCAGCATCACTGCATGTTCTGCCACACACGTGACGCACCGTTCCTCGCGCCGTCGTTCGAGCAGATCGCCGCTCGCTACCGCGACGTTCCGAACGCGCAATTCATGCTTGAGCACAAGCTGCGGTTAGGCGGCAAGGCGCATTGGGGCGACATGGCGATGCCGTTGCCAGCCGATCGTGGCGGGCCGATATCGGCAGAAGACGCACACACGCTGGTGCAATGGGTACTCAGTCAATAACCGCCCTGCGAAAACCACGGTTCCCGTAGTCCGGGTCAATTGACGGCAGCTACGTTCGGAGATTGTCATGCGCCTCACAGTTCATCTCGACACATTCAATTGCGTCCATCCGATGGCTTTTGCAATCCTCTGGCTCGATGAGGACACGCGGCGATGGTCGCGCGAGGGTCACCTCGGGCTGGAACTGCCGGAATGGGGTTCGTTGCACATGGATTGCGGCAATACGCTCGTGTGCGGCCCCAACGACGCCACACCGCTATGCGTTCTCGAAGGGTTGGATCTCAACGGTTGCGACGGTCCCTTTGAAGGCGAAACCGGGCGCGCGCAATGGTGCGCGAAGCGCGGCCGCGCGCTGATGACTGGGCACTGGCATGTCCAATGTATCGATCACGAGCAGGCGCCACCCGAGCATGGCCTCTTCGCTGGTGGCGACGAAACTTGAACCGCGCGCGCGGTGACCGTTCGACAGGAGGCTGTCGGCATTTCTCAATTTGCGTAGTGCTATCGAACCGTGGGACCAAAGTCCTATTGGCTGCATTCACCGTATGGTTGATCGTTCAGGAGGAAATTGGGCCGAGACGTAGTTTCGGAACGGTGCCTGAGTTTCAAGGGTCGGTACGTCCATTTTAGTCAGGCGAAAGCGTGCCATCAGGACGACGTCAAGCCGGGTATGTCACGACGGTCGAGCGGAATCGATTCACCCCAGTATCGGAGCTGAAACCATGGCTGACGCAATTGTGGATGTCACGGAGCAGAAGCGTTTGAACGAACAGCGTGAAGCTCAGGTCCCGTGGAAAAAGTGGGGACCTTACCTGAGCGAACGGCAATGGGGGACGGTCAGGGAGGATTACAGCGACGACGGCAACGCATGGGACTATTTTTCGCACGACCAGGCGCGTTCACGCACGTACAGATGGGGCGAGGACGGACTCGGCGGACTGTGTGACGATCAGCAGCGGCTCTGCTTTGCGCTCGCGCTTTGGAACGGGCAAGATCCGATCCTGAAGGAGCGCCTGTTCGGTCTCACCAATAGCGAAGGCAATCATGGCGAGGACGTGAAGGAGTATTACTTCTACATCGACAGTACGCCCACGCACTCGTACATGAAGTATCTCTACAAATATCCGCAGAAGGAATATCCGTACCGGGACCTTGTCGAAACCAACCGCAAAAGATCGCGAACAGAAATGGAGTACGAACTGCTCGACACTGGCATCTTCGACGAAGACCGCTATTTCGACGTGTTCGTAGAGTACGCGAAGGCAGATCCGGAAGACATACTCGTACGGATTTCCGTGCACAACCGCGGACCGGATGCGGCACAGATCCGGATCTTGCCGACACTCTGGTTCCGCAACACCTGGTCGTGGGGCGGCGACGACCGGAAACCCTCGTTGACCGAAGCGGGGTCCGGCATTATCCGCGCCACCCATCATGAGCTAAGGCAGTACTGGCTATATTGCGATGGAGATTGCGAGGCTCTGTTCACCGAAAATGAAAGCAATGCTCAGCGTCTGTGGGGCGTGGCGAATTCGTCTCCTTACGTGAAGGACGCGTTTCACGACTACGTCGTCTCGCGAGCGGACGCGGTCAATCCCGCGAAAAGCGGCACGAAGGCAGCGGCTCACTATGCTGTCGAGGTGCCAGCCGGAGGCAGCAAGACGTTCCGGCTGCGGTTACGAGCAGCGCAAATGGAGAATGCGTTCGACGGCTTCGAGAAGGTGTTCGACAGCCGCATCGCCGAGGCTGACGAGTTCTACGAGCGCATTGCACCAAAGACGCTGACGGAGGATCAGCGCCGTGTTCATCGGCAGGCGCTGGCCGGGATGTTATGGAGCAAGCAGTATTACTACTTCGACCTGGAAAAGTGGTTACGCGAGCATAAGAGCCATCCGTTGCTGGACTCGGCTCGACGCGACGTGCGCAACACTGACTGGTTCCACATGCTCAACGCGGACGTGATCTCAATGCCTGACAAGTGGGAGTACCCGTGGTACGCGGCTTGGGATCTGGCGTTTCACACGGTCTCGCTTGCGCTGGTGGATTTCGACTTCGCCAAAGAACAGCTGCTGTTGATGCTGCGGAACCTGTACTTCCACCCTAGCGGACAGATTCCTGCTTACGAGTGGAACTTCAGCGATGTAAATCCGCCGGTACATGCCGCTGCCACGCTCTGGCTCTACAAGTATGAAAAACAGTTGGGCCGTGCAGACCCCCGCTTCCTCGAGCGGTCGTTCCAGGCATTGATGCTCAATTTCAACTGGTGGGTCAATCGCAAAGATCCTTCCGGCCGGAACGTCTTTGCGGGCGGCTTCCTCGGGCTGGATAACATCGGCGTGTTCGATCGGAGCGCACAACTCCCGACGGGAGGCACACTGGAGCAGGCGGACGGAACCGCGTGGATGGCGTTCTATTGCCAGTGCATGTTGGAGATGGCCACCCTGCTGACGGAATACGATCCGCTCTATGAAGAGGTTGCTTTCAAGTTCGTCCAGCATTTCATGTGGATTTCGTATGCGATGGACCGCCGTGGCGTACATCACGACGAAATGTGGGACGAGGAAGACGGCTTCTTCTATGATCTGCTGCGCCTTCCGGACGGCCAGGCAACACGGCTGAAGGTGCGATCGATGGTAGGGCTGTTGCCGTTGTGCGCGTCGACGGTATTCGAAGGAGATGCGGTCGACCGGTATCCGAAGTTGATGGAGTTGATTGCCCAGTTTCGCGAACGCCATCCAGAGTTGATTGCGCAGGTCGCACCAACAGAAGCAGGTTTCATCGGTTACAAGAAAAGACGCCTGCTCGCCATTCTGAACAGGAAGAAACTCGAGCGCGTGCTCGGCTATCTTCTCGACGAAAACGAATTCCTTGGACCTCACGGCATCCGGTCGCTTTCGCGCTATCACGAGGATCACCCGTTCGTATTTCGTACTGGTGGCATCGACTACACGGTTCAGTACCTGCCGGCCGAGTCGAATACCGGCATGTTCGGCGGAAATTCCAATTGGCGCGGGCCGGTCTGGATGCCGGTTAATCTGCTCATCGTGCGGGCGCTCATTAATCTGTACAGTTTCTACGGCGACGAATTCAAGGTCGAATGTCCTACCGGTTCTGGCCAGCAGATGTCGCTGTTCGAAGTGGCCGAGGAAATTGTCCGTCGATTGTCGGGCACCTTCCTGCGCGGCGAAGATGGCAGACGGCCCGTCTACGGCGGAACGGAAAAATTCCAGAGCGATCCGCACTGGCGCGATCTGATCCTGTTTTACGAGTACTTCCACGGCGACAACGGAGCTGGTCTGGGGGCCAGTCATCAGACGGGCTGGACAGGGTTGATCGCGCCGCTGTTGGACATATTCGGGCGAATCGACGCGAAATCCTTGTTGGAAACAGAACGCGCGTACCTGATGGCGAAAGTCGTCAAGGAGCAGGTTGTGGGTGTGGGCCAAGACCAAAGGTGAAGTCGGCAACGACGTCTGTGAACTTGCTGCAATTGGCTCGATCGGTGGTCACTCCCGCGTGGACGTGAGTGGGTCGTGAGTTCGTTTGCTCCAGATCAAGCTGGGTTCGCCAACCTTGCTTTATTTATTGTTCATTGGGACATGCCGGCAGGAGTCACGAAATGGGATTTCTCCATGAATTGTTCAGGCGTCAGCAGGCGCACACGATTCCGGATGCGAGGACCAGCGAAGCGGTTGCTCGTGTTCTTTCGATGAACCCTGGACTAAAGTATGCGCGTCACTACGAAGCGAAGCTCACCCGCGCGGTGACTCTGTCATTGCGCTATGCGGACGATCTTGTCGCTTCGCTGCCGCCGCCGCACGATGCCAACGCCGACGCATGGTCGCGCGATCCGGCAATCCGCGCCTTCTTTGCGACGCGCGACGATCTGGCTGAAGCCTTTAGCCGGTCGGAAACCTTGCGTGCTTATTTCGATCGACAGACCAATTTAACCGAAGCATACGCCGTCCTCGGGATGGCAATGACCGAGCGGCACACATTGGGCGTCACCATGGAAGGAGACTCCGTTCGTCATGACGTGCCGCAAACTACGCTGTGCTTCAGCGATCATCGCATTAGAATCTGCGGCAATTCTGACGTGTCGTTGCGTGCGGAGATTGCGCACCGCATGATCGATCAACTGGCGTTGGAAGGCCTTGCAGGTCTCGCCACGAGGCAACGTGATCTGGCGACGCAATCGCGAGCATTGATCGAGCAGCGAGTCGCGCTGTTGGAACGGCAAGGCACGGGTCTGCGGGCGGTCGTCGGCGCGCCCTTCAGTACCGACTCAGGTACCGACTCAGGTACCGACTCAGGTACCGACTCAGGTACCGACTCAGGTACCGACTTAGCCGAGCTGGATCGACTTCAAGAGCAGATCGACGAGCATACGAAGACACTTGCCACCCTCAGGGTGCCCGGGACGCAGGCCGAGCTCGAACTGGAGTGCGTATGCAATGTATTGTCGAAACCGTCCGATCACCTTTATGTGCAGAGCAAACGCGTTCGTCTCGACATGATGAATGTGATCCAACCTGGAGGGGGCGAGACGGACCGGGAAATCGAGTTCCACTTCGCGCGCATTCCAGGTAATCCCGCCATAGTGCGGGCATTTGTGCTTGTACGGTTCCCGCGTCGCGAGCTGCTGCCGGGCGGATTGCACATCGATGCGGCGACACGGGCGATATGAGGCCGTAGCCAGGGCGTCCAGAGCAATCGCTATCGGGAGAAACACAAGAAGTACATCCGTTAGCATGCCGGGTCTTCTCCTTCCTCGCGGACCCGTAACTGAATCCCGCCAACCGCCGGCTTGTTAGAACACCAAGCCGAATAGTCTTTTCAGTAACTCCTCAAGAGACATCATGGTGAGCGCTAACGGCACGATGGGCACAAGAACGGCGGCGGCGAGCCGTAGGATGGCATCCTTCGTAATGGGTGCAATTCGCATGGTTTTGACCACTTCAAAGCTGTTCGCAAGATCAGCCAGCGACTGGATATCTGCGCTGCCGACCAGCGGTTCGTTCTGCGACCCGCCATTTCGCAGCCATTTTTCATCGAATTCGCGCACGTAGCGCTGGGCCAGAGAGCCATATTCGCCCAGCCCTGTGCGTTTAGCACTCGCGAGTTGGGGGGCAAAAACCAGCAGCGGTCCGAAGACTATGCAGAGGAGAAACAGAACCATCGCCCCAGTCTCTACCTTGAACTCGGTGAGCGCTGCGCCCATAAACAGGATTCGATTTGCGAATTGCGCTGCCAACATGGCACCGTGCGCTACCAGCAGGACGGTAAACGCATAGACCGTGTTTGCGAGGAAGCCGAGCCCCCCGACCCGATCGGGGTGGGTCGGGACAAGGCTGAGCTTGATACGTGAGACCTGCCAGAGAAACCGGGTCCAGACGAACAACCGGAAATACCAGCGAAGCAGCAGAAACTGGAAGATCGGAAGGCTCACGTAGCCGTACCACATTCCGGCGAGCGATAACTTGAGATCGTCCTGCGAGGCCGTCGCATACCAGGTACTTGCGTGGAGTGCGGTGTAGTGACGCCAGATGACAAGAACGCCGACGCCATAGACGAATGCAAGCATCAGTACCTCGGCAAGCACGGAATTGCGCAGGCGGGATGCGGACCTGATTGCCTCATCGAACCGTGCTGACGACGCTTCTGGAATCGTTTTTCGGTCAATGAATGCTCGTGCAATGGGGCGGAGCCTCCGATGCACGACAAGCTCGGCGAGTATCAATAGCGGTACTGCGACAAGGAGCCTGATATGAACTTCGAAGTCGTACAGGAACGGCACGGCGATAGTCCGGTCCAGCAGATGCCCTTCAAGCGCGGCAAGCGCAGCGAGAGGCACCCAGGTCAGCAGCGCGATGACGGCGATGCGCTGGCGTATCAGAGCCAGCGTATCGTTGGCCATGTGCGCGCGACACAGAAGCTGGAAGAACGGACCTCCAAGCACTACGGAAAAATCATCACTATCCTTGAGTATCTCTTCGGCGGACGGTGCGGCAGTGACTGTCGCACGCTGATGTATGTCCAGATTGCGAGACATTTTCACTTCCTCCCAGGTCGCTCGTGAGCCGACCATGTCGACGGGTGGCATAAGACCCGTCACCGCATACCGGGAGCCGGAGCCCTATTGTCGGGAGAACCCGCTTTGACCGCGCACACGTGAATTACCGTAGTCGCAAGGACGACGAGTTCATGAAAGAAGAGTAGAAGTAACCTGAGAACCGGGATTGATCTGGGTCATGACGCCACCCTTCTCGCTGGCGAAGAAGGACGCGTTGACCATGATTTTTCAGGCCCGGCTGTCGCGCTCAAAGGCGTTAGAAGCGATGCCGCAAGCCGACGGTTGCCTCGATCGAAATGCTAACGATTCTAATTTGAAAGGTCACCGACCCGTTTCCGCCCGAGTCGGCTCGGAGTCGTTAGCCGCCGAGCGTAATGATTGCCATCGTAAGGAGAATGCCAACCGCGATCATGGCAATACCTGCCTTCATTGGCCCTGCACCGGTATAGCGCCCCAGCGCAAAGCCGGCGATGAAAAGCATCCCGAGAGTCAGCACGCGCGAGGCGATCAGTGCCGTTGTGACATCCCTCACGACAAGAAACGGCACCGCGACCGGAAACGTCCCCAGGACCACAAGCAGAAAAATGCCTAGCGCGCCGACGAAGTCACCACGCACAAAACTGGCCCGGGGTGGCAGCGTCGATGCGGTCGCGAGGCGCGCGCGGATCGGCTCGAGGTCGGCATCTTCGACGAGCCGCCCCAGCTTCTCGGGCAATGCTTCGCGCAACAACCGCAAGGCTACCGCCGGGTCCTGCTCCCGCTGTACGGTCTGCGCGAGTTTCAGGCGCTGCCCTCGATCGGCGAGCGTGCGTACGAGGTACATCACGGCGTCGGCGAGGCCCCACGCGAGATTGCATCCGAGTGCGGCAAAGAACATCCTGTACCCCTCATCTTCGCGTGCAGTCACTGCCTTGACGGCGCCGACGAATGTCAAGGCCATGAACAGGCCAAAACATATTTCACAGACACGGTCAACGGTATTAAGAATCGGTTCACGCCGTTCGGGTTCGGCATGTCCGTCCGGCACGATAGTACTCATATGGCCCCCGACCGGAGATAGTCAACGAGACGTTTCGTAGCTGCCAACATGGGATGCTGATATGAGCAGTATATGAAAGAGACGGCAGTTCGGAACTTGTTTTCACAGGCGTGAGACCGGTGAGTACCGCGAGTACCGGGACAAGCGCGAGCATTCCGACGTCAGCGGCATGCGGCTGCAGACCGGCAGCGACGTGAGCATGCCTCCGTCAGCTCAAAGCTGCGATTCGATGGGCAGCAGACCCATGAACCACACACCGGTGCGGCGCAGGACGGTGGTGTCCGGCTCTGTGTGCAGTTCCCTCACCGTCCCGTCCGCAGCGGTATCGATCCAGACGATTTTGCGACTGCCGTTTGCGTCGGTGCGCAGTACGAGCTGCCACGCGATCTGATTCAACCGCGGTTCGACGTATCCGATCACCTGGTTCGCGATCGCTGCGCTGTCGCACAACACGCCGATTTCAGTGTTGAGGTGAACGGAGCGCGGGTCCAGATTCATCGAGCCGATGAACACCCGTTCACGGTCGAATACGAACGTCTTCGCATGCAGCGATGCTTTCGACGAGCCGAAGAACTGCTTCTTGTTCGCCGCGTCTACGCCTGCTGCAACGGGCTTGAATTCATAGAGCTGCACGCCCGCGGCGAGCAGGTCTTCGCGGTAGCGCCGATATCCCGCATGAACGGCGGCGACGTCGGTCGCCGCCAGCGAGTTGGTCAGCACCGTCACGCGCACGCCATTTTCAGTCAACTCACGCAGCCAGGCCACGCCATTTTTTCCAGGTACGAAGTACGGGGAGATGATCAGCAGTTCACGACTCGGATGAAGGTCCCGCGCTCTGAGAGCGGTGAGCAAACGGCCTTGCGACTCTTCAGGGGCGCGCGTGACTTTCGACGGGTCATCGTAGAGCAGCGTGGCTTTGCCCCAGCTATACTCGGCGGCGCCCTTCTCGATGACTTGAGCCAGCCGCTGTCTCGCGTGCACGACATAGGGCGAGGCCTGTTCCGAAGCGACGTAGCGGTCCAGCTCGTCTCGATACGCCGCGAGTTTTTCGGGGTCTGCCGGGGTGCCCATCAGCCGGTCGATCGGATAGGCCGCATCGGAATTCCAGAAGGTGTCGAAGGAGTTCGAGACATCCTGGACGATCGGCCCATGCATCAACACGTCGAGATCCCCGAATGACACTGCACTCGACGCGCCGAAATATTCGTCGCCGACATTTCGCCCGCCCAGAATCGTGGCCCGGTTATCGGCGATCAGTGCCTTGTTGTGCATGCGGCGGTTCACGCGCGAGAAGTCGAGTGCAGCCGAAATCTTCTTGAACCGGCGGCTCGCCACGGGGTTGAAGAGCCGAATAGAAATGCTGGGGTGGGCGCTCAATGCGAGCAACGCCTGGTCGTCGGCGTTCGTGCCGAGATCGTCGAGCAGTACCCGCACCCTGACGCCGCGGTCCGCCGCCTTCAGCACGGCCAACGCAAGAGCGCGCCCCGTCAGGTCGCTGTGCCAGATGTAGTACTCGAGGTCGAGTGTTTTCTCAGCCTTTTCGGTAAGGATCACCCGCGCGAGGAGCGCGTCGACGGAATCGGGTAGCAGGTGGAACGCGCTCTCGCCAGGATGTCCGTGCTCGCCGGACGCGAAGTGCTCGGCAAGCGGCGTCGCTTGTGTATCTTGCGCCGCATAGGTCGGCGTGCGTCCGACTTGTGGGGGCAGGCTGGCGCATGCGGCCAGCATGACAATCATAACGGCTGCGGCAAGATTTCGAAGTCTGGCCATAATCGAGCTCTCTTCGCTTGCTGGGCCGCTTGCAGGATCCGCCTGCCGACGCGCCTATGCCGGCTTTGCGCAGCAATGGGCCAGCGCGGCCACGAGCCACGAGCCACGAGGACGGAAAACAATCATCGCAGATTGGACCGCCTTCCGCCATGTCCGCGCGGCTCTTCGCTACGCAACCGCGTCCCGTATGATCCAGCCGGACATGGCCAATGTCGACCGAACCCACGACTCGCGCTCACTCAACCAACCGCGACGCGATTCCTTCCAGTCTCTTTCGCGCGATAAAGCGCACGGTCTGCGCGCCGCATCAGCGCGTCGACGTCGCGTTCGCCCGCCTCACGCGTCACCACGCCAATGCTCACCGTGAATGCGATCGGCTTCGTCCGCCACACGTGCTCCGATTCCTGCTGCTCACAGCGCTTGCGCAGTGCATCGGCGATGCGGAACGCGACGGACGCGTCCGCGCCCGGCAGCGCTCCGACGAACTCCTCGCCACCCCAGCGCGCGAATAGCTTCGACTCATACGGGATCGTCATGCCCACATCTGCCAGCACACGCAAGACTTCATCGCCAATATCGTGGCCGTAGCTGTCGTTGATCTTCTTGAAGTAGTCGATGTCTAGAATGAAAACGGACAGCACACCATCGGCGGCGAGCATTTTTTCGACGGAATCGATGAACTCGCGGCGATTGGGCAAGCCAGTCAGCGCATCGGTAACCGCCTGTTTCTTGAGTAGCTGGATGAGCCGGGCACGATCGGAGATGTCGCGAACGACAGCAGTGAACTCCACTTCGCCCTCGAGTTCAATCTTCGAAATTGCAATCTCGACCGGAATAATCGTGCCGTCCCGATGCCGCCCGTACACGCTGTTGCTTTCGTCCATGCGCGGCGGCGTGACTGCGCGCAGGCTTTTCTGCGTCGAGTTCGCGAACTGCCGCACATTGCGCGCATGGTTCCCGCGAAACTTCTCCGGCAACAGCATTTCGATCCGCTGTCCGATCACTTCGTCCGCCCGATAACCGAACAGATTCTCGGCCGCGCGGTTGAACAGTCTGATGCGGTGCTCCTCGTCAATGGTGACGATCGCGTCGTAAGCGGAGTCGATCACGGCCTGGAACCGCGATGCGCTAGCTTCCAGTTCACGCGACACCTGCCGCGCCGGGGCATGGCCAATGACCGTCATGCAGACAGTAGGCGTGTGCGCGCCGACCATCGGCTCCAGTGCGACTCGCCATGTCCGTGCGCCATCGAGGGACACGCAGGCCGGTTCCGATCCTTGGGCTTTGCCCGAGTCGAAGCACGCATCGAGCTTTTTGCGCAATCCACACCCTGCCTTGTCCAGCACCGATGTCTCGAGTGGCACAGGAAAAGATCGCGGATGTGTGCGAGCGTCGTCCATCATTGCCAGGAAGACGTCGTTGCACGCGCTGACGACCGGTTCACCGCGCGAATCGCGCGTCACGACAGCGATACCTATCGTCATGCCGTCAATGAACTCGTGCGATGTACTGGGCAAAGCGGACATAACCATACCTTGATACCTGGGGAGGTATCGATTGAAAGGATAGCCAGCGTCCCTGACGCGGCCACACTATGTTATATCGGCAACACTTGACGACGCCTTTAGGCCTGCGGGCTTCGCCCCAAGTTCACCTAACGTTCAGAGCGGCTGTAAACCGCGCGTTCCCGCCAGATCCGAGAGTTCCTTCTGAAGCGCAGCGAGAAACACATTCACGCGGTTGGGCACATACCGCCGGCTCGGAATGACGGCCCACACCGACAGGTCCTCCATGGAGGCGTCCTGCAGACGCACTTCCACAAGCGAATTGTCAGCTAGCTGCCTGAATACATCCCAGTGGGTCAGCATAGCAATGCCCAGTCCCTGCACCGCAGCCGTACGCGCCGCCTCAACACTCGTGGTGGTGACGTAGCCTTCAATACGCTTGCGTATCAACTTGCCGTCGACGACGAGCGGCCACCGCCCGACGGCATCGAGTTTGATGCAACGATGCTGGTCGAGGTCTGCGACCGTATCAGGCCGCCCATACCGCTTGACATACCCGGGCGACACGCAAATAAGGCGCGGGTTCGGGGCAATCTTTCTGGCCACCAGTTCCGAATCTTCCAGTGGCGCAATGCGCAACGCGAGATCCAGTCCCTGCCCCACTATATCGACTTGCCGATCCGACAGATCGAGGTCGATACGAAGGTCAGGGTTGCTTTCCAGCAAGCCTGGCAGCATCGGCAAAACGACGGATTGTCCGAAACCACTCGGTGCGGTCATGCGCAACACGCCCGACGCGGTGCCTGGTGACGGACTCAGTTCCGCTCGCGCGCCCGCTTCCGCATCGACCATTGCCTTGGCGTACGGAACAAAAGCCTCGCCTTCCGCTGTCAGCGTAAGCGACCGAGTGGTCCGATGAAAGAGGCGCACGCCGAGGTCTTCTTCGAGCGCGGCAATGCGCCGCGAGACCTGCATAGGCACCACGTTCAGCTGACGCGCCGCCGCTGACAGGCTTCCTGCTGACGCTACGGCGAGGAATGTCTGAACGTCTGGAAGGAGCATCGGTTATATCCAAAAATGTTAGGGCGGCTTCACGGTCAAAGCTCTGTTTCCCGCTGCTCTCGCCGCCTACCATGCAATCACCTTCCTTCACGAGACGAGCGGCCAGATGAACGACTCAACCTCCCCTATCCTTTCCCCGTATAACCGCAACGGCATCACGGTACGCAACCGCATCGCCGTCGCGCCTATGACGCGTATTACGGCCACGGAACACGGGCAGCCGACCCAAACCATGTTCGACTACTACAAGCGATTCGCGAAAGGTGGCTTCGGGCTGGTAACGACTGAAGGCATTTATACCGACAAGGCGTTCTCGCAAGGATACCGGTTTCAGCCGGGCCTGGCCGACGACGAACAGGCGAAGGCGTGGTCGGCGTTCAATCGGGAGATGCACGAGCATGGGACCCTTGTGTTCGCGCAACTCATGCATGCCGGCGCGCTGAGTCAAGGAAACGTTTACCGAAACCATACAGTCGGACCATCGGCCGTTCGCCCCAAGGGTGAACAGATGACGTTTTACTGGGGCGAGGGGCTCTATCCCGAGCCGAAACAGATGACGGACGCCGAGATCGATGAGGCTATCCAGGGCTTCGCCGACGCGGCACGACGTGCCGTGAATATCGCCGGGTTCAACGGCGTGGAAATTCACGGCGCCAATGGATACCTCCTCGATCAGTTCCTGACGGCGGGTACCAATCGTCGGACCGACCGTTGGGGTGGCGACACGAAGGCCCGGACGCAACTGCTCGTCGATGTCGTGAACGCTGTCAGGCACAGCATTGGGGATGCTGTGCCCGTGGGCATCCGGATTTCGCAAGGCAAGGTCAATGACTTTGGTTCGAAGTGGTCGGGAGGCGAGGCGGATGCAGAAGTGATCTTCGGCGCACTTGCGGATGCGGGCATCGACTTCCTTCACGTGACCGAGCACGAGGCATGGCAACCAGCCTTCGAAGGCACGCGCGACAGCCTCGTGACGCTGGCACGCCGTTATGCGCCCAACGTCACAATCACTGCAAACGGTGGCTTGCACACGGCTGAGCGGATTGAAAACGCACTGGCCGCCGGGGCAGATCTGGTGACGGTCGGTCGCGGCGCGCTCGCCAATCCCGATCTGCCGAAACTGCTGGCAAAGCAGCGCGAGCCCCGGACATTCGATAGTTCGATCCTTCAACCGATCGCAAGCATCAAGCCCGAAGAACTTGCGATGGAGGGTGGCCGATAGACAGACTCTTATTCGGCGACTTTCTATGCGCAGGTGGTAGAAACACCATGGAGGTCGTTCCCGCCGCGCGGTTCGACAGAACCGGAACGGTTCCGCCATGTGTATGCGCGACCTCTTTCTCGAGTGCGTGACAGGTCCGGTTGGACCTGCCTCGCGGCAAGAATGACAAACACCGCCTCGGAATAGAACGGGAAAGGCGACCGCCTGGAAGGCGCCGGGCTCAAGAAATCCCGCATGCTGCCGTCAAAACGAAGGGTTCCCCGCCGCGGCCGGGTTATAGTGGCGCCCGCCGCACTCGTGACTCTTCTTCCAATGCAAACGACGCTTGTCCACCTGCCGTCCACGCCCCGACATAAAGTCATGGCCGCGGTTGTCGCCGTGCTGGCGATTGCCGCCGCCGTTCTGGTCTGGCCACATGCCAAAGATCCGGGCCCGGTAGTTCCGCCATTTCTCCCGGTGTTCTCGACCTGGGTTACCTTGACCGAGGCCCTGACGGCGCTGCTGCTGTGGACACAGTACGCAGTCTCAGGCCGGCTGCTGTTCGCGGCGCTCAGCGGCGCCTATTCGTTCACCAGTGTCGTCGCCGCTATCCAGCTGCTCGTCTTTCCGGGCGTGTTCTCCCCTACCGGCCTGTTAGGTGCAGGACCGCAGACGGCGGTATGGATCTGGGTTTTCTGGCACGGCGGCTTTCCCGCGTTGGTGACGGCATCCCTGTTCGCCCGGTCGGTTCCCGCGAGCTTGACGCACCGCACTCTTGCTAGAGTCGTCGCGGTTGGCGCCGTCGCTGTGGCGGTCGGACTGTGCATCCTCGCCACCGCGGGACAATCTCACCTCCCGCCCTTGGTCGCGAGATCCGGTTCGTACACGCAGTTGTCGGACAGTCCCGCAGGGATCATTGTCGAAGCGCTTTGCCTCGCGGCGCTGGGGCTTCATGTGTCGACAACCCGCGTGCGCTCGTTGATGGACTTGTGGCTCGCTGTTGCGCTCGTCGGTGCGCTCATTGACGTGACACTCACCCTTTCGGCGGGCGCGCGATACAGCGTCGGATGGTACGCAGCGCGTGTCGCTTCGATGGTGTCGTCAAGCGCAGTGCTCGGCATGCTGATCTACGAGACTACGGGTCTGTATCGGCGACTGTCCGAGACGCACCGGAAACTCGTTGAGACCTCGGCACGCGACGGCCTCACCGGCGTTTTCAACCGTGCTTATTTCGACGACCGGTTCGCGCGTGAGTTTTCGTTAGCTTCGGTCAGCAAACAGCCGTTGTGTGTCCTGCTGCTCGACGTCGACCATTTCAAGCAGTACAACGACACGTATGGACATATGGCCGGCGACGACTGCCTGAAGAAAGTCGCAGGGGCGCTATCAGGCACCCTGCGGCGGCAGGGCGATTTTGTCGCGCGCTACGGTGGCGAAGAGTTCGTGGTGGTTCTCCCGTCATGCGAACCGGCGGCGGGACTACGCGTCGCGCAATCGCTAAGAGCCGCTGTCGAGAAACTTGCGATCAGATCGGCATCACCGACCGGGGCCCCCGTCACCGTCTCGGTCGGCATGGCCAGCACTTTCCCAGATCCGCCCGAATCGGCGCCCGCCCTCCTGGGGCTGGCAGACACGGCCCTGTATCGGGCGAAGGCACGCGGTCGCAATCGGGTGGTCGAAGCTATGGATATTGCCGAGCGGCAGTCGGTCTCCGATAGCGAGGTTCCCATCGTTTCGGTCATTAAACCCTGACGCGCTACGCGGGCGGCGGGGAACCGGCGCCGAACCACGGTATGGGTCGCCATGCTGTCCAACGCTAAACCTGTCCGGCCAAAAAATCCTGAAGCGACGTCAAGACCTCACCTGGCGCATCCTCAGGAAGCAGATGGCCGCCGGGCAGCCCCTTGCCCGTCACATTCGCTGCCCATCGGGACCAGGTGTCGAGAGGCAGTATGCTTCGGGCCTTCTGTTCGCTCTCACTCCACAGTACAAGGACAGGACAGGCGAGTCTTCGTCCCGCAGCTGCATCGCTTGCATCGTGTTCCAGGTCCTCGGAAGCAGCGGCTCGATAGTCTTCGCACATGGCGTGGCGTACATGCGGACTTCTGAACGCGGTTCGATAGGCGTCGAGGGCCAAGGGATCGATCCGCTCGAGACCGCCGGCCATCTTCGCCAGTGCAGTGTCGAGATAAGCGTCCGGGTCAGCCGCAAGCATCCGCTCCGGGAGATCGCCGGGCTGCGCCAGGAAGAACCAGTGCCAGGCGTTCAAAGCGAATGTCTTGTCGATAGATGCGAATGCATCGAGCGTCGGTATCACGGTCAGCGAGGCATACGCCGCAACGCATTGAGGATGGTCGAGCGCAAGCCGGTATCCGGCCCGAGCGCCGCGGTCGTGCCCGACCACCGCGAATCGCTCGTGCCCGAGCCGGACCATCATCGCGACAAGCGCGCTGGCTACGCGACGTTTGGTCCAACGCGGCTGATCGTTGCGGGTGCGGCTGTCGCCGTACCCCGGCAGATCGGGCACGATGACGGTGTGCGACCTCGCGAGCGTCGGCGCAATCAATCGCCACGCGACGTGGGTTTGCGGGTAACCGTGCAAAAGCAGAACCGGCGATCCGCTCCCGCCGATCCTGCCGCGAAACGAGACATCGCCCGCTTCCACGTCGAGGCTCGCGAAGCCCGGAAAGAAGTCCTGCTCGTCTCCATGCGTCATGCTCATCTCCTCGTCAAACGTGGCTTCATTGCTGCGACGCTGACCTGACAAACTCCGCCAGATCGCGATTAAAACGCGCGGCTTCCTCGATGAACGGCGCGTGACCCGAGTCTGCGTACACCTTGCTGACGATCCGCGGATTCAGCGCGGCCGCACGAGCCAGCGTCGCATGCGTGTCCACCAGCGCGTCGCGGCCGCCGTAGATGAAGAGCAGCGGGACGCGCGCCTTGCCGAGCCCCTCTGCAGCGAACACCGTCATTGTCGGCACTTCTTTTTGCATGTCCCACGATGCCATTGCGGCGTTCGCGAGCAGCCGGTCAAAGGTGTCGGCGTCAGGCCGATGGTTGAAACACAGGCCCACGAAGGTGCGCTCACCGTCGAGATGCGTCTTCAGATCCGGCGAATTCATGTCCCGATACACATCGGGATGGTCGACGATCTGAACCGGCGCGAGCTCGACCACGCCGTCGACATACACGGCACCCGCGACCGCGCGATCGCCATACTTTGCAAGGTAGTTCGATATCACCACACCGCCGAGCGACCAGCCAACCAGGACGGGCTTGCGCGCGTGCGAGCCCTGGATCACCGCTGCGAGGTCGTCCCCCCAACGGTTTCCGTCGTGATATGGCTCCGGGCCGGACGGCTTATCCGACAGACCGTGGCCGCGCAGATCGTACGTAATGATCCGATATCGGCGCAATTCGGGACTTTGCACCTGAGCTTCCCAGTTCAGGCGGCTACCGAGCAGCCCATGCACCAGAATGATGGGCGGACCGTCCGGATCACCGCTTTCCTGAACCGCCAGCTTCACCCCATCCGTCGATGTCACCGTATAGCTGGTGGGCGCCGCGATCGCGTCGGGTGCGGGTGCGAACAGTGCCGCCGCGCAGAACGCGGCGATCAGAAAGCGAGGGAACGTTCGTAAGGTCATTGTCTTTCCCGAGGAAGTGTCAGTGCGGCCAGTCTCAACCCTTACACTGGTGTGATGGTCAAGCAAATTATGCTAGCCTGCTCTTTATGAAAGACACACCCTCACAGGAACTGCTGACGATCGGACAACTCTCGCAACTCACCGGCGCGAGCGTGCGATCAATCCGGCATTACGACGAACACGGTCTGCTTGCCTCGGTACGTGCGAGCAATGGCTATCGCATGTTCCCCGAGAAGGCAGTCACGCAGGTCAAGCAGGTTCAGCGCATGATCGCGACCGGTTTCACCATCGACGATATTCGCGGCTTTCCCGACTGCATGCTTTTAATCGAAGGCGCCCGCTCCTGCGACCAGATCACCGACGTCCAGCGGGCAAGACTCGAAGCCATCGATCGCCAGATCGCGGACCTCGAAAAGCGGCGCGAGCGGCTCATCAAGACCTTGCTGGAAGGTGCGGTGCCGCCCGTCGACTGAGGCGAACTGCGGCACACGGAGAGCGCCGTCAAACAGGAACATTGGACGCGGTTTTCTACCTGCGGCTGTCCGTACGCCGGTTTTGATCACCATCTGGTGAAACCGATCGCCATGGAACACTTGGCGACGTTGCTGGCGGTCATCGGCCTGAGGACAGATGGTTGAATGTCCAAGCGTGACGACGCTGGCTGCGAGCGAGTGGGCCGTCGAACTCCCGTCCGCTTGCCTCTCTGCGCGACTCCCGATGACCAGCCAACTTCTCTCAAGCCGGCTGAGCCTCCGGAAACGTCCATTTGCCGTTCACAACTTCCGGCTTGGGCCGGTACAGGCGTACCGTGTAGTTCCACCCTGCAGCGATGGGCAAACAGTTAGATGCTTTCCCGTCGCATCCGCCGAACTGAATATCCACCGAGCCGTCCGCGTTCCTGTGCGCGGTGGTGTTGTTCAGCGAGTAGGCGTTGAGTGGATTCGGGTCGATCAGTCCCGCCGCGTTATACACGGTTACCGACCAGAAACCGATAACCGGTACGCCTCGGTCAACGTGGATCTTATAGATCGTCGTACCGTCATTTCTCGAAGGAGTCCGGGTGAGGTAGATGGCATCTTTATCCGGATTTCCGCCCCATAAAGTTGCTGTACCGATGAGATGGTGGACCGGATCAACGTCACTCTCACGGCCAAACGATTTGCGCGCGCTAGGCAGAGTGGCCCCAAGCACCAGAAGCGCGTCGCGGACTTTCTTTTGGCTTGCCTCATCCCAGTTGGGCACGTCGAAACTTCCAACGTTTTTCTGCTCGATCCTGGTGTCGTCTTGCAACGCATGAGCCTTGGCAAGATCGCCCGGATCAGCCGGGTTCACTAGCGTACGGACCGTCGCGAGCACATACCGCGTGCCGATCTGCTTTCTGTCCAGCGTGTATCTGCCGGGGTTGTACACGACTTCCTGAGCATAGTGATTCTGGTTGATGACGATCATCGAACGGAAGCGCTTTCCCGCGTCGGGCAAGGTGATGGTCACCGGACCAGCATCGAGATCGAACACTGCCGAAGAATAGAGCGTATCCCGATTCACGCGCACGACGATCTGCTGGTCCACCGGAGCAATTTCCCTGTTGTGGAAGAATTTGCCGAATCCATTGCTTTTCACCACCTTAGCCAACTCGGCATCGGATTCTGCACGAATGAAATTGTCGGTGGTGACCGGTACCGGGACCGACTGTGCAAGCGCAGTCTGGATTGTCGCGAGCAGTGACAGCATCGCAACTGCAAAAGTGATTTTGTGTTTTCCCATGACGTCTCGCTAGTAGTTGGAAGTGACTTGAATCCGAAACTGACTCGTGGCCCGGCTTGAGTCATCAATTGATTCGCATGGCGGATTAAATGTAGTAAATAAGGTACAGGAAAGATAGGAAATACGCGAATCGCAGGTGATAGAAAACGCTTAACACGAGGCCACGCTGTCAATGAAACCCGATGTCAAATTCGATGACCAGGCAACGTTTAAGCTAATCGTAGGTCCCACAACACATCGAGTACATGTTGAGTGGAACGCTCAACGTACCCTGCCCGATGTGCGATGCCGAGCCGACGCCACAACGCCGGGCGCAGTGGACGCATGACAATCCGCCGATCGGGGACTGGCGTGGTGGCCTCATGGGGAAGCAGCGCTGCGCCGTACCCTGCCGCTACCAGACTCTTGATCGCGTCGTTGTAGTTGAGCTGGATGCGCGGCGCAGGATGATGCCCGGCGGTCGCAAACCACTCGGCCGTCAGGCGCGAGAGACGTGTAGTCGCGTCATTGAGAATGAGAGGTTGAGCGGCGAGCCATTCAGGCGTCACCCGGGCGGGGCACCGCCAATGCGCCGGGACGAAGGCCATTACAGGGTCCCGGCGCCAGGGCTTTATCACGAGTCCAGCCACGGGGGGCTGCGGCAGCGCGACCAGCCCGATATCCAGCGTCCCCTCCGCCAGGCGCGACAGCGTTTCATGCGACGTGAGCACTGCAAGCTGGATATCGATTGCAGGGTTATTCTCGCGCAGCACCTCGAGCGCTTGCGGCAACAGGTACGCGATCACGCCGGTCGACGCACCGAGCCGCACGCGCCCTTCTATCCCCTGCACCTGGCGTTGAATATCGTCCAACGCCTGCTCCGCATCGGCCAGCAGTCGACGCGCGCGCTCCACTAGCACCTCACCTATTGCCGACGGCTTTACCTGACCGCGTTTTCTCGACAGGAGCGGCGCCCCGATGCGACTTTCGAGTTCAGCGATATGCAGGCTGACCGTCGGCGGCGCCAGATTCAACGCGCGCGCTGCATCGGCAAACGAGCCACGCTCGGTAATCGCAATCAGAGTGCGCAGGCGGTCCAGACTGATCTCTCGCATGTCGACGTCCCGATTCAGAAAAACTAAACTGCAAGGTTATAAAATTCAACTTTTCCTATTCTAGCGGTTCGGTGAACATGGAGGCTCCTTCCGCCCATCACCACCATTCGGAGTATTTCGCGTATGAGCGCTCCCGTTATTTTCATCGATGGCGACCAAGGCACCACCGGACTGCAGATCCATGAAAGGCTGCGCAACCGGACCGACATCACGGTGTTCACGCTTGCCGCCGCGGAACGCAAAGATGCACGCCTTCGCGCAGAAGCCATCAACGCCTGCGACATCGCGATTCTCTGTTTGCCCGATGCCGCCGCACGCGAGGCGGTGAACGCCATCGTTAATCCTGCCGTCAGGGTCGTCGACGCAAGTTCGGCCCACCGCACGCAGACGGTCTGGACATACGGCTTTCCGGAAATGACGTCGGGACAGCCTGAGCGCATTGCGAGCGCACGTCGGGTCACCAATCCCGGTTGCTACCCGACGGGTGCGATCGGCTTGCTGCGTCCGCTGTTGCAGGCCGGACTGATACCAGACAACTACCCGCTCAGCATTCACGCGGTGTCCGGCTACTCCGGACGCGGGCGTGCCGGAGTGGAGGAGCATGAAGGTCCCGATGCCATCAACGCGCCTTCATTCCAGGTATATGGTCTGGATCTCGCGCACAAGCACACGCCGGAGATCCAGCAGCACGCCCTGCTCGCGCAGCGTCCGATCTTCGTGCCTGCGTATGGGGCGTTCCGCCAGGGCATCGTGCTGACGGTGCCCTTACAGTTGCGGTTGCTGGCACCCGGCGTCGATGGCGCGACGTTACACGAATGCCTCGCACGCCACTATGCCGAGGCGGCTCACGTGCGTGTCGTGCCGCTGCATGAATCGTGCGCTGAGAAGCACCTGGACCCGCAAGTGCTCAACGGTACCAACGACATGCGCTTAAGCGTATTTCCTGCCGTGGATCACGGGCACGTTCTGCTTTCAGCGGTTTTCGATAATCTTGGCAAAGGCGCATCCGGCGCTGCGGTTCAGAACCTGAACCTGATGCTCACGCAGCAATACCGCCCGATGGTTTGACCCAACGTTCGGCCGCACGTGCAAGCCGGCAATGCGACATGAGGAATGGCTCGCTCTCCTGCCGGACATTCGATATGCATTTTTTTGCCACCGCGCGAGGCCCGGCACATTGATTGCTGCATAAGTATTAAGGATGCGGCAAACGGCTGCGTCCCAATTCTCTCTGACAAAGGAGGCAGAAATCATGAGCAAGGCAACGAGCGCGTTACTCGCGGCTGTCGCCGCACTCACGCTGTCGGGCGGCGCCTACGCACAGGCCGCCGGTGGCTCCGGTGGGAACGGTTCGGCAGGTAGCACGGCTAGCCCCGCAAACCAGGTGAATAGTGCAACGGGCGGCTACGGCACACCGGGCACCACCAATTCCGACAGCGGCATGTCCGGCCGTCCCAACTCCGGTCTGCCGAGCAGCGTCAACAGCGATTCGACTTCCGGCGCCACCGCACCGGTGGGCGGCAACAACACCTTGGCGACGCCGAGTGTGAAGTCGCCGGCATCGGGTAAGTAGAAGCAATTTCGTTGACTATCGGTGGCGATGAAGCCACCGTCACGACCCGCTGTTCGCCATCTGGCACGCAATAAGACTGCTGCCCTCGCGACAGCGGGCTGCCCCGCCTTGTCGTGGGGCACATGGAGCTAGCGGCTACGATGGCGCGCGGCGAAATTCAGTTTCACGATCGCAGACCGGCGTAGACCATCTTCGTGAACTGATCGCCGTTGAACACGAAATTCCCCCATTTTGCATCGAAGGCGGCGGTCGGCTTGGCGGCAATGATTTCGTCAAGCGACTTACCTTGCTGCTTCAGCGTCATCACGTTATTGCGTACCGTGACAAGCATGTCGCGGAACTCGATCAATTGAGTTCGCGTACCAACGGGACCATGACCGGGGACAACGATCGTGTGATCAGTTGTGCGCGCAACAGCTTTGTTGGCCCAATTGATCGCGCCGTCGATACTGCCGCCGTCCTCGTTGTCGATGTATGGATAGATGCCGTTCCAGAATGTGTCGCCGAGAGCAAGCACATCGGCATTCTTGAAGTACACCCACAGATCTCCATCGGTATGGCCACCGCCGAAATTTTCCACTTCGACGCTGGTGCCCGAAAAATTGAAAGTCTTCTTGTGATCGATCAGGAGTGTCGGGCGCGCATCTGCCGGCACCGGCTCGAAGGTCCAGTTCCACGCATTGACATGCGTCGTTTCAGTCAAATGCTTTGTGGTATTCCTTTGGGCGACGATAGTGGCCCCCGCCTCATGCATCCACGCGTTGCCGTCGGTATGGTCCCAGTGCCAATGAGTATTGACCACGTATTTCAGCGGCGAGGGACCGATGTTGTCCAGTGCCGCCCGGACTTTTTGCTGCGACTTGCTGATGCCCGCGTCCACCAGGAATTTACCGTCCCTGCCCGATAGAACCGTGATGTTGCCACCGGACCCCATCAGCACCGTGATGTTTCCGCGTTGAGGATTGACGACGATGTCTTCATCGGCACGCCGCAGATATCGTGCGCCTGCACCGGTATGAAAATAGTCATCCGGCGTTGCACTCGTGCTCGTCGAGGACGGGCTCACGGGATCGGCCACAGCTAGAGTGGAAACAAGCAGAGAACTCGCAGCGATGGAAACCAGTACCAACACGAGCCTGGTTAATACGGCTTCTTTCGCAATCGTTCCGAGTCTGACAAGTACTTTCACTTTCATATCTCCCTTTTCATGGAGCGAACCACGTTTTCCGCTGAAGTCCAACGTGATTCGTATTAGCAGGCAGAAGTCACAGCGCCCCGAAGATGCTTCACTGTCGACTCAGAACGGCTTGGTCGCAGATACTTGCCGTCGAGCGTGATCAGGGCCCGCGACCCACCCTCTGGATCGTCCACTTTCTTGATGTCCAGCTTGAAGTTGATCGCGCTGATAATGCCGTCGCCAAACTTCTCGTGCACGAGCGCCTTGAGGGTTGAGCCGTAGATCTGCACCATTTCATAGAACCGATAGATCGTTGGATCGGTCGGCACGCTCCCCGGGATGCTGCCGCGCACCGGAATGCTCTGTAACAGGCGTATGGCGCCTTCATCGAGATCGAGCTTGTCGGCGACGACCTTGGCAGCGTCGGCAGGCAGCGGATGCTGGCCGAGCAGCGCAGCCGTGACGAATGCGAGGCTGAGACCGGTACCTTCGTTGATCTGCTCAAAGGTCAGGTTCTTGCGGATCTTCGCGTCGATGATCACATCCGCGAGATTCTGGCGAGTGGTTTGGCTGAATTGCGACTGGGTCATGATGGTTCCTTCAGTTGATGAACAGGATTCAGGCAGCGCGGGAAAGTCGTGCGGGCGTTGCACAGACATGCGGATGCTCGGAGAGAGAAACAAAGCGGTCCGTCGCGCCGTCGAGCGCATCAATAGAACCGGTTTCGATGTTGTAGACCCAGCCGTGCAGCGCGAGATGCCCCTGTTCGAGCGCGAGTCTCACGGATGGGTGCGTCTTGATGTTCGCCAACTGAGCAATCACGTTTTCGCGGACCATCGAGTCGACGCGCTCACGCTCGCTGCCGTGCACGCGTGACTCGTTGACGACTCTCGCGGAATCCGCATACCGCAACCAGTTGCGCACGGCGGGCATGTGGTCCAAACATTTGCAGGCGGCGATTGCGGTCATCGCGCCGCAATCCGAGTGGCCGCAGATCACGACGTCGGTGACACCGAGCGCCGACACAGCGTATTCGACCGTTGCCGAAACGCCACCGGGTTCGGGACCGTACGACGGCACGATGTTACCTGCGTTGCGTATCACGAACAGATCTCCCGGCTCACGCTGTGTAACGAGTTCGGGGACAAGCCGGCTATCGGAACACGAGATAAAGAGAGTGCGCGGATTCTGGCTCGTGGCCAGTCGCTTGAACAACTCGGAGCGTCGGGGAAAGGCGTCGCGCTGGAACTTCAGGAAACCGTCAATGATGTCTTTCATCTCTTCGCCCCTCCGGCAAGTTGTGAACCGATGGTCGAAGCATGAATCCGTTCAACCATAGCGTCCAAGACCGGTTTATTATGGTTTCTATAGGAGACGCCTATAGTGAGGGACCATGCTGCTCCGACATATCCGCTACTTCCTCGCCGTGGCCGAGCATCGCAATTTCACGCGCGCGGCAGAGTCACTGCATGTCTCGCAGCCCACCCTGTCGCAGCAGATCAGGCAGCTCGAAGACACGCTATGCGTGCAATTGCTCGATCGAAGTGGCCGGACAATCCGGTTGACCGACGCCGGCGCGGCGTGGCTGCTCTATGCTCAACGAGCGCTTCAGGATCTGGACGCCGGCAGACGGGCTATTCACGACGTGCACGACCTGAGCCGTGGTTCATTGCGGCTCGGCATGACGCCGACTTTCACCGCCTACCTCGTCGGACCGCTTGTCGACAGGTTCAACCAGCGTTATCCCGGCATCATCCTGAATATCGAGGAGATGTCGCAGGAACGGATGGAAGTACTGTTGAACGAAGACGAGCTGGATATGGGCATCGCGTTCGCAGACACGCATTCACCCGATATCGAAACTGAGCCTCTGCTTGTCGAGGCGCTTGCTGTCGTGGTCGGAAACTCGCATCCCCGAGCGAGGAAGCGCGGCGCGCTAACGCCTCGCGACTTCGAACGCGAAGCTTGGGTACTGCTGAACGAAACGTTCGCCACGCGGCATTACATCGATCACTACTGCCGCGAGCACGGCGTGGCACCGCGCATAGCAGTAGAGGCCAACTCTATTAGCGCTGTTATCGGGATTGTCGGCTGCAGCCAGCTCGCGACCATTCTGCCCGCGGCCATCGCGCGGCAAAACGGTGACCTGTCGCTCCTCAAGCTCGAACCTTCGTTACCGCAGCGAACCGCCGCGCTCTTGCGGCGCAAAGGTGCATATCGAACTGCCGCTGCGCGCGCGTTCGCTGAAGTCGCTACTGAAGTAAGTCAGAGCCTGTAGGCGTGATTCGCTCACGCACAAGCTTTTGTGCGCAGTCGCCCAAGCCGTTGCATTTTGTCGCCCGTACGATCTGCCATCGGTAGCGCCGCACCGACCGCATACTCTTACGGAGCTAAGCCAAGCATGCTTCACGAACTGCCAGCCGTTACACGGAATGTCCACTGGGGCTACTTTGACGCGGCGCTAGCGCCCGCGCTGATCGTCGAAAGCGGCGATTTCGTGCGCGCCGACGCGATCACGCATCATGCGGGCGACGCGCCCGATCTGATGATGGACGACACGGTGCGGGCGCTCTACGACACGATTCCGGAATCCGATCGGCAACCCGGCGTGCATCTGATGACGGGGCCGATCTTCGTGAGAGACGCGAGACCCGGCGACCTGCTCGAGGTGCGTTACTTACAAATGACCCCGCGTTTCAATTACGGCTCGAATCTCGCCGCGCACTGGGGTCATCTGTTTACCGACTTCGACAAAGAGCGGGTCACGATCTATGAGCTCGATCAGACGTCCAATACGGCTCACGCATTGTATGCATACGACTACCCCGGAAAATATCTGGTGCCCGGCAAGCGATCGGACGTTCGGGACTGCTGCCGCGAACTGGCGCTCGAAGGCATTCGTGTGCCGGTGCGCCCTCACCTGGGCACCGCAGGCGTCGCGCCCGACGTAGCTGGCCGCGTGAGCACCGTGCCACCAGGCGCGCATGGCGGCAATATCGATAATTGGCGCATCGGCGCTGGATCCACCATGTATTACCCAGTCGCGGTGGACGGTGGTCTATTCTCAATCGGCGACCCCCATGTATCGCAAGGCGATGGCGAGATTAGCGGCACCGCAATTGAGGCCTCGCTCAATGTGATGTTCCAGATCGTGTTGCGGCGGGACTTTACATTTCCTTCACCGTTGCTGGAGACGCCGGATTACTGGATCGTCCACGGTTTCGATGAAGACCTGAATATCGCGACCAGAAACGCTTCTCGCGATATGTTGCTTCTGCTCACCGAACGGCAAGGGTTATCACGCGACGACGCCTATTCGCTGATGAGCGTGGCGGCCGATTTCTCCGTGACGCAGGTGGTCGATGGCCGTCAGGGCATTCACTGCAAAATCCCCCGCAGCATTTTTCCTCCGAAGAAACGACCTCGCGCGTGAGCTGTGCGCGCGCGCCACGGCGGTGCGCCCACGCACTGCCGTAGCGCAGCGCTGCGGCGCCAACCGGGCTGTTATCGATGGCACGGACATTGCCCTTGAACAACTCGACTGACGTTCGTCAGCGTACGGGAGCCTTGGGTTGGATCTACAGCGTTTCACCACCGAGTCATACGCCGAGACAGATCGCCTGCGAGCATGGAAAGAGGCGTTGGGCCGATTTGGCCTGCGTTCCGGCGCGCCTGAGGCAGCCGCGCCCCACTTGCATGGCACCGTCAGGTCACGCATGTCGACCAACGGCTTCGAATTGATCGCGCTCGCCGCTTTCGCGCAAACCATCGAACTCAATGTCGACGGCGCCGACAGTCTCCTGATCGTGCTGCATATCGACGGCTGCCTGACGCTCGTTGCCGACGGTGCGAGCGAGAGCGTTGTTACCGGCGATATCGTCTATGCTTCCTCGCGCGAGGAAGCGCTCCTATCGTTCGCGTCAGACTTTCGAGCGTTTGTGATCCGCGTGCCCCGCGCTGCGATCAACGCACGTCTTCTAACACCGTTTTCATTGCGTGCCGGGCGGTTGCCAGGAGACGCCGGTATCGGCCACGTGTTTTCCGGCTTTCTGCGCTCGGTTGCGGAAAGCGTGGAAACGTTGACGCTCGACGAGTTGCGTCCACTGGAACTCGCGCTCGCGGAGTTCCTCGTCGCGTCTCTTGTCGGTCATGACAAGGAAGGCAGCTTCAGTGGTCTCACCCCATCTCAAGCCGCCCTTTTCTCGCGCGTGTGCCGAACGATCGAGGCCAATCTGGCCGATCCGGATCTCGGGCTCACATCGATAGCGAAACAGGAGCGCGTCTCGCCGCGTTATTTACAGAAGCTTTTCGAAGCAGTCGGACAGAATTTCTCGACTTATCTGCGCTCGCGCAGGCTGGAGCGTTGCCGCGCGGATCTGGTCAATCCTCTATATGAAAAGCTCTCCATTGCCGATGTCTGCTTCCGCTGGGGTTTCAATGACGCGGCCTATTTCAGCCGCGCGTTCCGGGAGCAATATCGGGCATCGCCGCGCACGTTCCGGCACGAAGCGAGTCTCGAACTGGCGCGCCATCTCGTGCGGCGTATCTCACGCGGCTTGCCCGTCAACGCGGGGAACCTGCTCGTGCATGCACAACTCGCCGGCCAGGGTGCCGTACAGGAAGCCGCGGACGAGCCGTACGTTGCGACGCAACCCGAAGCTCCTTCCTCATCGCCCACTCGCGAGTCCAGCAAGCCGCGTCATCATCTGTTGCGCGCAACCGCCAATACGATTCATTGGGGCTACTTCAGTCACGATCTCAAGCCCGTGCTGGAAATCGACAGTGCAGACACCGTGACTATCGAAACACTCACGCAACACGCAGCCGACGACTGGGAGCGGATGGTGCGCGGCGATCCTGGCGCCGAAAGCGTGTTCCACTGGACCGCAGCGCGAAAGAACGTGAACCGGCGCGGCGCGGGACCCATGGATGCGTCCATTTACGGCCGTGGCGCGGGAGAAGGCTTCGGCGTGCACATCTGCACTGGACCTATCGCCGTGCGCGGCGCGCAACCCGGCGACGTGCTGGAGGTGCGCATCCTCGACATTCACCCGCGACGTTGCGCCAATCCGAAATTCGCCGGCCGTGCGTTCGGCAGCAATGCTGCCGCGTGGTGGGGATTCCACTATCGCGAGCTATTGACCGAGCCGAAACCGCGCGAGGTCGTCACCATCTATGAACTCGATGCGGACGCAACCGACAGCGAGACCGCCTGCGCCCGCGCCGTGTACAACTTCCGCTGGACACCCCAGCGCGATCCTTTCGGCGTGATGCATCCGACAATCGATTATCCCGGCGTGCCGGTCGATCATTCGACAGTAGTTGAGAATCACGACATCCTGAGGAATGTCCAGATTCCAGTGCGTCCGCATTTTGGCGTGATCAGCGTCGCGCCGCAGCAGGATGGGCTAATCGATTCAATTCCGCCTTCGACCTTCGGCGGAAATCTCGACAACTGGCGCGTCACCCGCGGCGCGAGCGTGTTCTTGCCGGTCGGGGTGCCCGGCGCCCTTCTCTCCATCGGCGACCCGCATGCATCTCAAGGAGACTCGGAGCTGTGCGGCACCGCAATCGAGTGTTCGCTCACCGGCGAATTCCAGGTAGTGCTTCACAAGAAAGAAACGCTCGCCAACCAGGTGTACGCCGACCTCACGTATCCGTTAGTAGAAACCGCAGACGAATGGGTACTCCACGGCTTCAGCTATCCAAACTATCTGGCCGAGTTCGGTACCAGCGCGCAAAGCGCCGTGTACGAAAAATCCACCCTCGACCTCGCGATGCGCGACGCTTTCATCAAAACGCGGCGTTTCCTCATGACGACCAAGGGCCTGTCCGAGGACGAGGCGATTTCGCTGATCTCAGTCGCGATCGACTTCGGTGTGACGCAGGTGGTAGACGGCAATTGGGGCGTGCACGCGATCATCCGGAAATCGCTGTTCTCCGCGTGACGTAGCGTGACGTAGCAAGCGGCGGCTTCAATACGCGCGCGTACAAGAGTTTGTTCGCAGCAAGCTCGATGCGGCGATTTTGGCTTCCGTACGATGGGTCCTGACGTGAACACAGGCGTACGCGCCGTTCGACAGGACACTGCACCATGGATTCTCCCGCATATCGCGCGCTGGCCGGCCACGGGCGCTTTGACTATTCGCCGATCGGCGGCCGCCCTGTCTATCGCTGGCCCGACGGTTCCCGCCTCGCTGTCTACATCGGTTTCAACATCGAACATTTTGCGTTCGGCGAAGGACTGGGCCCCACCATCGGTCCAGTGATGCCTGAGCCAGACGTACTAAATCACGCATGGCGCGAGTACGCGTTGCGCGTGGGAGCATGGCGCTGTCTCGATCTGTTCGATGAGCTGGCGCTACCGGTAGCGGGCATCATCAATACGGCGCTCTATGATCATTGCCCTGACCTGGTCGCCGCGTTCGCCCAACGTGGCGATGAACTTGTCGCCCACGGCCATACCAATTCGGAGAGACAGGGAACGCTGTCCGAGGCCGACGAACGTGCGCTGATCGTGGCATGTCGCGAGCGAATCGCCGCGGAAAGCGCGCAGCAGCCAGCAGGCTGGTTATCGCCGTGGTTGTCCGAGAGTCATGTCACCAGCGATCTCGTGGCGGAAGCGGGTTACCAGTACACGCTCAACTGGTGTCACGACGATCAACCCACGCGCCTCGTTACACGCAACGGTCAGCCGCTGTGGGCTATTCCGTACCCGGAAGAAGTCAACGATATTCCAATGATCCTCGCGCGTCAGATGGACGCAAGGTCGTTCGCCGATCTGGTGATAGATCACTTCGAGGAGATGTTGCGGCAGTCCGCCCGCGAGCCGCTGGTGATGGGCATTGCCTTGCACGCGTACTTGGCAGGGCAGCCGCACCGCCTGGTTCACTTGCGGCGAGCGCTCGAGCATATCGTCCGCGCGCGCGACGAAGGCCGCATCTGCATCACTACGCCGGGTTCGATCGCAAGTCACATGGACTTCCTTGGCCATTGACTCCCCCTCTTCTCGCATCGCCATACCACCTGTTTAACCGATATTTTGTTCAACCTCTTCACAGGTCCCGCCATGTCCATGTCAAAAGCGTTCAAGCTTCTCTTATGCGCTGTCACCAGCCTTCTTCTCGCACAAGGCGCATCCGCTCAATCGTGCGAGCCGTCGAAAGTGGCACAGAAATATCCGTCCCTGGCCGGAAAGACCATCAAGATCGGCGTCGATCCGGAGTCGCCGCCGTATGCGTTTCGTGACAGCAAGGACTTCAACAAGATTATCGGCGCCGATGCCGACATGGCTCGCGCCGTGTTCGATTGCGCGGGCGTTAAAACGGAGTTCTTCACCGCCGGCTGGCCTGGTCTGCTGCCGGCACTGCGCGCCGGACAGATCGATGTGATGTGGGACTTGCTGTACTACACGCCCGAACGCGCAAAGGAAACGACTTTCGTCACGTATATGCAGGCCGGTACTGGCGGCCTGGTGGCCGTCGGCAACCCGAAGAAAATCGATGACATCGCAAAGCTGTGCGGCCTTACCGTCACAGCAGGCATCGGCACCGTCGAACTGACGATGGCGCAAGTGCAAGCCGCGAAGTGCAAGGCGGAAGGCAAACCCGACGTGACCATCATGACTTCAGCCGATATCGCGTCGGGTGCACGCCTTGTCGCCAGTCATCGCGCCGACGTGATGATGTACGACTTGGCGCTCGTCGACGGTCTCGCGAAACAGAACCCGCAGCTCTACACCCGCGGATTCATGGTGACGAGCGGCATGAAGATCGGCGTGGGTGTGAAGAAAGGCAACGCCGATATGATCGCCGCCGTGTCCGACGGACTCAGGATCATGCAGGCCAATCAGACTCAGAAGAAAACGTTTCAGCACTACGGCGTGGATCCGTCGCTCGAAATGCCGAGCACGCTGCTTACTCAATAAAGGCTGCCTGCGCGGCACGCCGTTGGGTGTGTCCGTAGCGTCATGAATCAGGTTCTGACATGAAGGCATTGCGAATCAAACAAAACGTCGTTGGCGCACTCGGTATTGCCGCCATGCTGGTCTTTCAGCCGGCAATGGCCGCCGGTCTTGATGGCGTCCAGGTACTCGACGGTTTCAGGGAACTGGTGGGTTACGTCGGCTCGCCATTCCTGCTCGGCGGCGCGTGGATTGCGGTGAAAATCACGCTGATAGCAATGGCGATTGGGCTTGTGCTCGGCCTCGGTCTTGCGCTAATGCGGCTCTCACGGTTCAGGACTTTGAACTCGGCGGCGTGGGGCTACATCTGGTTCGTGCGCGGGACACCGCAACTGCTACAGCTGGTCTTTATCTTCGATGCTTTGCCATTGATCGGTCTGCGCTTCGATGAAGTCTCGACTGCTGTTATTGGCTTCGCATTGAACGAGGCTGCGTTCAGCGCTGAACTGTTTCGTGCGGGCATCTTGTCGGTGAACCGATCGCAATCCATTGCGGCCGCGGCACTCGGCATGGGACCGTTGTTGACCTTACGCCGCATCATCCTGCCGCAGTCCATGCGGGCGGTGATTCCCGGTCTCGCCAACGACACCATCGGCATGTTGAAGCTGACGTCGATTGCCTCGGTAATTTTCGTCAACGAGCTCACGTTTCGCTCACAACAGGTCGTCGGTCAGAACTTCAAGTTCTTCACTGTCTTCGGCGCGGCGGCGGTGATCTATCTGTTCCTGACGAGCGGGATCTCATTAGCTCAGGTATGGCTCGAACGCCTCTTCGATCACGAGCGCGACCGCAAACTTACATTCTCGTGGTTCGGACTGCGCGCTTCGACGCCAGATGCGAAACAGCCCGACGCACAAGTTGTCTTGCCGGTCGCCGCTCAGGTGGAGGAGCCGAATGATCACGCATGGATCGGCACGCTACTGCCCGCTGAAAGCCGCACGCCACGGCAGCGCGACGAACCGTTCGTCGCGTGCAGGAACGTCTGGAAATCGTATGGCAAACGCGAGATTTTACGCGGCGTCGATCTGTCGATCGCGCACGGCGAAGTGGTCGTCATTCTGGGTCCGAGCGGTTCCGGAAAAAGCACGCTGCTCAAGCTCATCAATCATCTTGAACCGCTCGACTGGGGGACGATCAAGGTCGATTCCCAGTACGTAGGTTACCGGGAAGTGCCGGGCGGCGGCGGCACGGTGCGGCCGCTGCACAACCTCGCACGCGCACGCGCCGAAGCGCGCGTGGGCATGGTATTTCAGCATTTCAATCTGTTCAGTCATTTGAGTGCGCTCGACAATATCGTGGAAGCACAGCGGCAGGTCTATGACGTGCCGCGCGCCGAAGCAGAAGCGCTTGGCCGGGACCTGTTGAAAAGCGTGGGCCTCGCCGCGCATGAGGATTATTTACCGCATAGATTATCGGGCGGGCAGCAGCAGCGCGTGGCGATTGCGCGCGCGCTCGCGATCAAGCCCAAGCTGATGCTTTTCGACGAGCCGACTTCAGCTCTCGATCCAGAACTTGTCGGAGAAGTACTTGGCGTGATGCGAGGGCTCGCTGATGCCGGCATGACGATGATCGTCGTTACCCATGAGATCCGCTTTGCCCGCGATGTCGCTGACCGCGTCGTTTTCATGGATGGCGGCGAAGTCATCGAACAAGGTACGCCGCAGCAGGTTATCGACAACCCGACTCACGAACGCACTCGAAAATTCCTTAACGTCGTCGCCAATTGAATAAGAGGCTCTCATGACGGACTTCGAAACTTTCAACCTTGGCCGTGTCGTGCTGCAGTCCGGCGCGACGCTGCCCGACATGCTGCTCAGCTACAAGACCTATGGCCGGCTGAATGCGGCACGCAACAACGCGATTGTCTACCCGACGTTTTATAGCGGCAGTCATGCGGACAATGAATGGTTGATAGGCGAGCACATGGGGCTCGACCCGCGTGAGTACTTCATTATTGTTCCCAACATGTTTGGCAACGGCGTGTCGAGTTCGCCGAGCAACAATCCGCCACCTTATGACCGTGGACGATTTCCGCTCGTGACGCTTTACGATAACGTCGCGATGCAATATCGCCTCGTGACCGAGAAGTTCGGCATTGAGTCGCTCAGGCTCGTTACCGGCTGGTCGATGGGCGCGATGCAGGCGTTCCACTGGGCGGCGATGTACCCGCAGATGGTAGAACGCATTCTGCCGTTTTGCGGAGCGGCACGGTGCTCGCGGCACAACTTCGTATTTATCGAGGGGCTCAAGGCACCGTTGCTGCTGGACCCGGAATTCCGCGACGGCTTCTACGATACGCCGCCGACGCGCGGAATGCGCGCTGCCGCACGTGTATTTGCCGGGTGGGGATTTTCGCAGGCGTTTTTACGGCAACGGCTCGACATGGAAGCCATGGGATATGGCTCGCTAGAGGACTTCATTACCCACTTCTGGGAAGGCGATTTCCTGAAGAAAGACGCGAACAACATCCTGTCAATGATGCGGAGCTGGCAATACGCCGATATCTCCGCGAATTCGCTTTATCAAGGTGATTTCGATCGGGCGTTGGGCAGCATCACCGCCAAAGCTATTGTGATGCCCGGGCGCACCGATCTATATTTTCCGCCGGAAGATAGTGAGTATGAAGTCTCGAAGATGCCCAATGCACTACTGCGGCCTATCGAATCAGTGTGGGGTCATTTTGCGGGCGGCCCCGCTGCCAATCCCGTCGACGTCAAGTTCATCGACGATGCAGTCAGGGAAATTCTCGCTATGTAACGCCCGTGCGAGGCGCATTGATTGAAGTACTCCTCCCGGAGAACGGAAGTCGGAATCCGCTTTCCCTCCGGGAGGTTTCCTTCGGTAGCCACTCACAAGCACTAGAAGTTATGGTTCATACCGAATGAGACGCCGGTCTGCTTCGCATGTCCGGATGGGTTGAGCGTTGCGTTGGTGACATAGCCGCCAGTGAAATGCGTGTAGTCGACGTCAGCATAGAACTGTGTGCTTTTCGACAGCGAATAGGTGACGCCGAGAATAGAAACGTCCTTCCTGCCGTCCACGCCGGCCGTCGAGTTCTTGTTGTCGTAATACGCGCCCGTCACGTTGAAGAACGACGACACCTTATAGCGGAAACCGCCCCACAGGTATTGGTTGCGAGTCTCGCCGTGCACCGTCGAAGGAACGGACTGTGTAGTGAGCGAATAGCCCGCCATCAGATCGACCGGACCGATCGTCACGGCACCGCCAGCGGTGTATTGATTGTTGGCGAAATACGGGGTCGTGGTCGCTGTAGTCGAAAGCGGATTCGAACGATGCGTATAGCCGGCGCCGAACTTGAACATCCTGGTGTGGTAATTCAGGCCGCCCGCGATCATGGAGCCGCTAGACAAACTGCCCGCGATGCCGCCCGGCGCGTAGACCGCACGGGGCGTCCACGGACCGAAGTCTCCGTGGTAATGGATCGCGTTGTCGTCGCGGCCGCTCGTGCCGCCCGAAATCGCCGCCGCTTCGGTAATGCCCAGATAACGCAGATCGAATGGCTCGAAGTCTTTGATCAGGCGGTGCTGCAGTGTGAACTGATGCCCCACGTCTACCTGACCGAACGGGCCACCGATTCCAACCGTCGACGTGCGCGAAAACAGCGTGTTGTTCGAGGCGCTGTTCGCGCCAGTCGACAGAATATAGCCCGCTTCGAGATTGAAGCGTACATAGTAGCCGCCGCCCATGTCCTCGATCCCAAGAAATCCCCAGCGATTCGATTTGTAGACGCCGTTCGAGGCCATAGACAGCGCTGCACCGCCTGCCTTGGTGCCGTTCACGAGATTACGCAGCCCGCCGTCCAGCGAGCCATACAACGTAACGCTGCTTTGTGCGTGCGCTGCACCGCTCGACAGTCCCACCAGTGTCATTGCCGCCAGCGAGCGCCGCATGCCGATCCTGCGCGTGCCGCGCCCCCTTACTCCAGTTTCAAACATATCTCCTCCATTGAAATCGTTAATCTGTGAGGCGAGAGGGCATGCCATGCGCTGCCCATCCTTTCGCCATCTTTCGTGGATTGCCCGAGAAATCCGCGCATTCGCCGCAGCGGGCCGTCAATCAGAACTGCGTGCGCAGGCCGCCGCCGACTGTGGTGCCGGTCGCCATCCTGCTCGCGCGGTCGGACAGCACCGCGGCATAGACATCGGTGCGTTTGGACAGCGGGTAGTCGTAAGAAAGCGCCCAGGTGTTGCGGTAGACGGACGCGTGACCGGAACTCTTTGAATAAGCATCCGAACCGAGAATCCGGCCCACGCCCACGGGAATGGCGAAACCAATCTGTGCGGTGTCGATGCCGACATCGCCGTTCGAGATCGAATCCCACACGTGCTGATATTGTCCGTAGAGCTTCACGAAGTTCATGCTGTACGAAACGCCGAGGTTCATTACGGACTGCGTGGTTAGCCCCGGAATCAGCGTGCCGAGATCGCCGGCGTTAAGGCTGTACTTGATCTGCTGATAGACGACCGAAGTCGCGAAACCGCCGTTGTTGTAAGAGACCTGGCCGCTCCACTTGTTCTGGCCGGGATGGCCCGCTTCGTTGCCGAATGAATACATCGCGCGTCCTACGAGCCCGTTGTATGACGGCGACGCGTAGTACACGGAGTTCCACCATTCGCCCGCATTGCCGAATACACCCTGTCCATTCACGCCGACGTAGCTCTGCAGCACGATCGGCGAAAACACGAACGAATTGAAGAACGGGTTGAAAGTGATCGTCGAGAACCAGAGCAACGGCGGAATCAGGCCGGCCGTCACCGTGCCGTAGCGGCCGGTCAAGCCAACATACGCGTTACGCGAGAACAGTCCGTCCTGCGGAAAGCCGGTGCGGCCCATCGCGCCGGTCTGAATGTTGAAGTACCCTTCGAGATCGAACACGACCTTGGTGCCGCCGCCCAGATCTTCCGTGCCGCGCAGGCCGAAATACGGCGCGGTCATGCCGCCATTACCGGCGATCACGCTCGCCCGACCGTTCATCGGCTTCTTGTAGCCGATAAACGCATCGAGAAGTCCATAAAGCTGCACGCTAGATTGCGCGTGAGCGGCTTCTGCACAAAACGCAGCGCCAATGATCAGTGCCATTACTTTCAGTCTTATTCGCATCTAAGTCTCCTGCTTCTCCAACCTGAACGTGCGCATGCGAGCCAGCGCGCGACGGACATACCAGGATATGTCCAGTCACGTTTGCGACGTCGACGGTTTTTACGGACTACGAAATATAGATTCTGTGGTCTCTACTTTTATATCTATGCGCGTCACCGGAAAGCGACGCGCAGGGATGTCCGCCCTGCTGCCCTGCTTATGTCTGATTCTGTGTGCGCGACGGCGCAGCCGAAGGCGTGTTCGGCGCCTTCTGTTTCGAGCAAAGTAGCGAGTGCAATATGACGAGAGTCAGACCGCCCGAAATCACAGGCTGCTGAACGACGAGCTGAAGCATCAGCGGCATTGCATGAATCACTTCGGGCGAGATGAAGAGACCACCAAGGCCAATGAGAAATGCGAGCCCCGATACGATCAGCCGCCGGTCGTCCCATTCCACCTGCGCGAGAATATGCACGCCGTGCATGAAGACGATGCCGAACAGCAGCGTCGCGGCAGCCGAGATCACCGGAATCGGCACGACGACCAGCAGCATGTCGAACTTCACGCAACCGCCCAGCACGATCAGCAGGCAGCCGGCGGCGAGTGTAACGAAACGCGAACCCACGCGCGTGGCGCGCAGAATGCCGATGTTGTCCGGATACGCAATGGTGCTGAAGCCGCCCCAGACTGCCGCGACCACCGAGCCGAGTGCGACGCCGAACAAGCCTTCTGACATCCGGCCGGGGCTCAGTGTCTCATCGCCCCATTCGGCAACAGCCTGATAGAGCGCCATCGATCCCATGCCGGCCGGAATCAGCACGAGCAGAAACACGGCGACGAGATCTGGCCGCACGCCGAAGCCGAATGGAAAGATGCGCGGTTCGACGAGGAACGGCGCCGCAGCAACCGCGGTGAACGACACGGGCTGGAACAGCGTATAAGCCAACGTGCCGAGCGCGAGGCCCACCAGGATCGCCACGCGACGCATACGCTGTCCGCCCCACAGCATCGCGAACACAATGCCCGCCACCGCCACCGTGCCCGAAAGCAGATTCACGACCGGGAAACCAGGGCTTTTAGTGCTTCCGATCCACGTCGGCAAGGCAACGCTTGCGATCTGCACGACGATCAGCATCACCATCATTCCGGAGATGATCGGCAGGCGCAGATGCTTCGCGAATACGCCTGCAACGCTGCGTCCGCGGATCGGCACCGTGAGCACGCACCAGATCAGCGAAGCGGCGAAGAACGATCCGAATGCCGTGCCGAGCCCGCCCGACTGCAAGTGACCTACCGTCAGGAGCGCACCGAAACTGCCTGCATAAGGACCCTGCACGATCGGCAGACGCAATAGGAGCACCGATTGCAGGATCGTGATGATCCCGCACGCGATGAACGTCATTCCGTACAGGTAGGCGATCTGCTCATCGGCCAGATGGAAGGCGCGCCCGAGAATTCCCGGAAAAACGAACATACCGGTCATGCCGAATACGTTCTGCAGCGCGAGCACGGCCAGTTGCGGCAGCGGCAAACGCCCGTTGATCCCGATGTCGAACACACCCGCCGGCGCAATGTCCGCGGTGGCGTCTCGGGTCGATGCGCCGGGTTTCGGCATGTGTGTATTCAAGGTTTGTTCCATTGAACCAAAAGGAAAGCCTGTCTGGCGACGCGCGCCTGCTGTCGGCGAACTTCAGTTGTCGAGCGGAACGCCTTTCGTTTCCGGACCGAACCAGATCGACACCATGCCGACGATAAAGAGCAGCGACACTGCAGCCGACGCCGCCGGAAACGAGCCGAATTTGCTCACTACCGCGTTGCCTGCGATCGGTCCGATGCTCGTCAACGCACGCGCCATGTTCCAGCAGAAGCCTTGGCCGGTTGCGCGCACACGAGTCGGGAAAAGTTCGGGCAGATAGGCGGCGAACGTGCCGAACGCGCCGATCACGAAATAGCCGTACACAGGCATGAGCCAGAGCACGCCGCCGACGTCGTGCACCGTCATGAACAGCACGAGCGACACGATCAGCGATCCTGATGAAAATATGAAATACGACATGCGTCGGCCGAAGGCGTCGAGCATCCAGATCAGTGTCAGATAACCGAGCGTCGCGCCGAACATCATCAGGATGAACGCGTAGCTGACCGTGGTGCCGATGTTGCGCTGATCAGCAGCGGCAGCCGAAAGCTGATGAATCCAGCTCGGCAGGAACGTGAGACCGCCCCAGCAGCCGAGCATGGCCGCCGACGACACGATCACGCCGATAATCGTCTTGCGCCGAAGTCCCGGCGCGAAAATGGCGGTGAAGGTCTGCATCGCCGATTCGGCGACGACGCTCTCCCGCACTTGCACCCAGCGCTGCGGCTCGGGCACGAAGCGGCGCACGAGAATGGTGACGAGTGCGGGCGCTGCGCCCACACCGAGCACGACGCGCCAGCCGAATCGGCCGAGCAGCAGGTTGTCGAGCGCCGCGGCAAGAAAGCCGAACGCGAACGCCATTTGCATGATCTGCATGGCGCGGTTGCGTTGCCGCCCCGGCCATGATTCGGCGACGAGCGCGGCGCCTGCCGCCCATTCGCCGCCGATACCGAAACCGGCCATTGCCTGCGCGACTGCAAGCTGCGGCCACGTTTTTGCGAATGCGCTCAAGAGCGTAAAGGCCGCATAGATGAGGATGGTGAGGCCCATGACACGCGAGCGGCCGTACCGGTCCGCCGCTACGCCAAACAGCACGCCGCCGATCCCCCACGTGAGCAGCTTGCCCGCAATGATGTAGCTGCCGATCTTGCTGATTTCCGTTGCGTCGGTGCTATGCAGCAGCTGGCTCACGCTGGGCACGAGCACGAGCGTGAAGAGATTCAGGTCCATCGAATCGAACATCCAGCCGAGGAACGCTGAAATCAGCGCCAGCCACTGGTAACGCGACAGTCTGTATGGCTGCGCGTCGACCGAAGCCACCGGCGCCGCCTTGGCGCCCTGCGATGTGCCCATGGTTCCCGTCTCCTGATCTTCCGCCGTGAGGGCGAGCGGTGTGATTGGTACGGGTCATAGGCCCGCTTTCGTCAATGCGCGCAGTATATCGTAATGCAATTAGATTGCAATACAGATTATTGTATTACGGCACGACAGCAAGACGGACGACACGCTCGCAATTCGCGCGTCGTGCCTTATGCGGGATAAATCAGGTCAGGCAAGCGGCGGGCATACGCCGCCGTTGCGATGCCCGCTGCTAGTCATTGGTCGTTGGCTGCGACGGCCAGAACTTGGACCGCCAGCCTTTCCGCCTGCTCGACATGGTGTTTGCACGCCGCCGCAGCAGCGTCGGCGTCGTTGCGCATCACCGCGTCGACAATCGCGGCGATCTCGTCGTAGCTCTGCACGAGGCGCCCTTCCTGGGAAAGCGTCGTGGCACGCAGCATCATCACGCGGGTATGGACGAGACGCAGCATCTCGGTGAGCACCGGATTGCCCGCGCCTTCGAGGATCACGTCGTAGAACTGCGCCTTCTGCTTCAGGAAGCGCATGGTGCCTTCCTGACCTTGCATGTCGCGCATCGACGCCAGTTCGCTCAATGCATTCTTCAGCGCTGTACGCTGCTCTTCGGTTGCCCGCTCGGTGAACTGGCGGCCCGCTAGCGCCTCCAGTACGGCGCGCACTTCATATAGACCGCGCGCCTCGTCGCCCGTCATGACGGCGACGATCGGACCTTTGTGCGGAATGATCTGCACGAGCCCTTCTGCGACCAGCTGGCTCAGCGCCTCACGAACAAGCGTGCGGCTGACGCCGAGCATTTCACAGAGCTCGCGCTCGATCAGCCGGTCGCCCGGTTTGAACGTCAGATCGCTAATACACGCACGCAGACCATCTATCACCTGCTGCCGCAGCGTGGCCACCGGCCGCACAACCAGTCTATTGGTATTCATCCCTTCCCTTTGCCGTAGAAAAATAGGAGCCGCCATACTTCGTAATACAATCATATTGACATTCGACGGCTAAGCTCCGATACTCGCTCTCATTATACAATCCTACAACCGCTGGACAAACTCGAAGGATACTCATGGAAGACATCACGCTATCCGAACGTCGTGCCATCGGCGCAAAGATCCGCAAGGAAGTACTGGGCGCGAACCATACGCAGAACACCGCGAATCCTCATCTTTTCGACACCGTGTTCCTCGAGTACACGGAAGACGTATGCTGGGGCAACGTGTGGAACCGGGACGGCCTCACGCGTGCCACGCGCAGCATGCTGAACCTCGCGATGCTGGCGTCGCTCGGCCGCTGGCACGAATTCGAAGTTCATACGCGCGGCGCGGTCAACAACGGTGTGACGGAAGAGGAAATTGCCGAAGTTGTCCTGCAGGCAGGCGTCTACGCAGGGATTCCGGTCGCCGCCGAAGGGCTGCGCCGGGCAAAAGCGGTCGTGCTCGATCTGAAGGCAAAAGCCGCGGCAACGGCCTGAATCCCGCAAGCGATCCGTCAAGACCGCGGCACATTGCGATCCGTCGTCGCAATTCATCTCGGGCACGTCCGCCTGGCGGTTCCGGGAGTTCCAGGCGTTGCGCGCCGCGAGCCGCCCATGCGGCGGCCGGGCGCGAAACACCTGTCACCGACGCGTTACCTGTACAAGTCATGTCTCAGTCAACTTTCTGCGAAATCCCCGCAGGTCGCATCGCCTACTCCCGTCGCGGGACGGGCCGGCCGCTGGTCCTGCTTCATCCGATCGGCGTCGACCGCAGCTGGTGGGACGAATATGTCGAGCATTGGGCGGCGTCCTATGACGTCGTCGCAATCGACCTTCGCGGCCACGGCGAGTCGAGCGTCATCACGTCGCCCGTCACGCTCGCCGATCATGCGGCCGACGTCGCCGCCGTGCTGCGCAAGGAGCACCTGAGCGGCACCACGCTGATCGGCGTCTCGATGGGCGGCATGATTGCGCAGCGCGTTGCGATCCAGTTTCCGGAACTCGCCGGCGCGCTGATTCTGTGCGGCACGGCGGGCGGCTTCCCCGACGAAGTGCGTCCGCGCATTCTTGCGCGCGGCGACATGAGCCGCCAGGGCTCGATGTCCGAAGTCACGGACGACACGATCGCACGCTGGTTCACCGCCGACACCCCGCGCCCGGACCTCGTCGAGAAATGCCGCACACGTCTTGCCGCCGACGACTGGTACAGCTGGAGCGCGAACTGGCAGGCCATCTCGCAGCTGGATAACCTTGGCGAGCTGCCCCGCGTGAAAGCGTCGGCGCTCGTCGTCGCGGGCGAGGCCGACGCGAGCATTGCGCCGGCGGTATCGCAGAAGATCGCCGACGCGCTGCCGCACAGCCGTTTCGTCGTGGTGCCGGGCGCCGCGCATTTCGGCGCATTCGACATGCGTGAAGTCTTCGCAACGGTGTTCGACGATTTTCTGTCGAGCCTTGCTCAATGAAATGAAACGCTGGCCGTGCGCACGCGAACACCTTTTCGCACGCCGCGCGGCCCAGCAGTGACCGAATAAATGGAGCGGCGGCTGCCACGGCCGATCGTCTCGAGGAGGCAGTATGGCAATCACAATCCGTTCGTCTTTCACCGTCGATGCACCGCCGTCCGACGTCTGGAAGACCATGATCGACATCGAACGGTCCGCCCCGTGCTTTCCGGGCGCGGAACTGAAGGAACAGCAGCCCGACGGCAGCTACAAGGGTGGCTTCACCGTGAAGCTCGGCCCGCTTACGCTGAAATTCGCGGGCAAATTCAAGATCGCTGAACAGAACGACGCAGACCGCAAGGTAGTGGTGTCCGCAAGCGGCACCGACACGAAGGGACGCGGCGGCGCAGATGCGCAGATCAACGCGGCCGTGACCGACGCCGGCAGCGGCAAGACCAAAGTGGACGTCGTCTCGGACGTGAATCTGTCGGGCACCGTCGCGCAGTATGGACGCGGCGCCGGAATGATCGAAGCGCTCTCGCAACAGTTGCTGAACCAGTTCGCGAAGAATCTGACCGCGCTGATCGAGTCCGACGCCGCGTATGCCGCTGAAACCGCCACGTCGGCGCAAGCTTCGCACGCGACGCCCGCGACGTCCGACGGCGCCGCATCGGCTCCCGGCGATCAAACTAACCGGATCAATGAGGCAACGCAGACCGCCACGACGGATGCGTCGCGCCCGGCCGTCGAAACGCGCCGCCCGCCGCCCGCGGCCGCGCCGGTTGTTCCGCTCGACGCGGGCGCACTCATGCGCAAAGCCATGTGGCAGTCGGTCCGGAATTTCTTCGCGCGGCTCTTCGGCGCTAAACAGCAACATTGAAGACGCCACCGCTGCACTATCGGAGCACGCATGAAACCCAGTGAATTTGTGTACCACGCGCCGACCACGCTCGACGAAGCCGTGCAACTTCTCGGCACGCTCGAGGACGCGCGAGTGCTGGCGGGCGGTCAGTCGCTGATGCCGATGATGAACTTCCGGTATCTGATGACGAGTCATCTGATCGACCTGAACGGCGTCGAAGCACTGACCCGCATCGAACAGCGCGGCAATCGCCTCCACATCGGCGCGATGGCGCGGCAACGCGACATCGAATTGTCGCCGCTCGTCATTCAACGCGCGCCGCTGATCCGGGAGGCGTATCAGCTCGTGAGCCACAAGCAGATCCGCAATCGCGGCACGCTCGGCGGCAGTCTGTGCCAGCTCGATCCTTCGTCGGAACAGCCGTGCTTCACCGCCGCGCTCGACGGCGTGTTGACGATTGCACGCTATGAAGACGGCGCGGTCACGCACCGCGAGTTGCCGATGTCCGACTGGGCCGTGATGTACATGACCCCCGCGCTCGAAGAAGGCGAACTGCTCGCAGGCATTTCGCTCGACATCTGGCCCGAAGGTCATGGCTATGCATTCGAAGAATTCGCGCGGCGTCATGGCGATTACGCGATCGTCGGCGTCGCGGCGCTCTGCACCGCCGACGCGCAAGGCAATCTTGACCGCGTGTCGCTGACGATCTGCGGCGTTGCGCCCGGCCCCGTCCGCATGCACGACGTGGAGACCGCGCTGCGCGGCCGCCCGATGGACGACGCCGCGCTGCGCATGGCGAGCGACGCCGCCAGCGCGCTCGACGTCATGACCGACGCGCACGTCAGTACCGACTACCGCCAGCATCTTGCCGGCGTCCTGACCGAAAGAGCGCTGAAACGTGCGTTCTCGCGTGTCGCAAGACAATCGTAGAGTGACTAAGGAGATGGACATGGAGACTCGTACTGTCAGAGTCGTCGTCAACGGCACCGCTTATGAGCGCGAAGTCGAATCGCGGCGCATGCTCGGCGACTTCTTGCGTCACGACCTGGAACTCACCGGAACGCACTACGGTTGCGAGCACGGCGTATGCGGCGCCTGCACCGTGCTGATCGAAGGCCGCACCGCGCGCGCCTGTCTGACGCTTGCCGCCCAGGTCAACGGCCGCTCGCTGACTACCGTAGAAGGCCTTGCTCACGCAGACGGCTCGCTCAACGAACTGCAGAAAGCCTTCACCGAAACGCACGCGCTGCAATGCGGCTTCTGCACGCCCGGCATGCTGATGACGCTCACCGAATTGCTGAACGAAACGGCTTCGCCGAGCGAATCGGAAATCCGCGAAGCGATCACGGGCAACCTGTGCCGCTGCACGGGCTATCAGCCGATCGTGGCCGCTGCGCTGCTTGCCGCCCAACGCATCCGCGATCAGCGTGCGGCAGCGTCGACGACGCCCGCGGCACATGCTACGGAGTAACACGATGGAAATTTCCGATCTGAAGGGAGCGCCCACCGACCAGCGCTACATCGGCAAGCGCGTGACGCGCACCGAAGACAAGAAGCTGCTGCAAGGTCAGGGTTCCTACGTGGACGACGTGCATCTGCCGAACATGCTACAAGCCGCCGTGCTGCGCAGCCCGCATGCGCACGCGAAAATCGTCTCGATCGACTGCACGGCCGCTCGCGAACTGAAGGGTGTGCACGCCGTCTACACACACGCGGACCTGAGCGGCCGCGCAAGGGGCCGCGCGCCTTCGATGCTGCCGAATCCGGCAATCCGTTTCGAGCGCACGCAGGAATTGCTTGCCTCGACGGAAGTGACGTTCGCGGGCGAAGCGGTGGCCTTCGTGGTCGCGGACAACCGCTATATCGCCGAAGACGCGTGCGGCCTGATCGAAGTCGAATACGATACGCTGCCCGCTGTGGCCGATTGCCGCGACGGCATGCGCCCCGAGTCGCCGCTTTGCCACACCGACGCGAAAGACAATGTCGTCGCGCATATCGAAATGGGTTTTGGCGACATCGACGCGGCCTTTAACGGCGCGCCGCACGTCGTCGAGGAAACCTACTGGCAGAACCGCGGCTCCGCGCATCCGATGGAAACCCGCGGTTATCTCGCCGAATTTCACGCTGCCAACGGCGAGTTGACTGTCTGGTCGTCGGGCCAGGCGCCGCACCACGAGAAGAAGAATCTCGTCGAACTGCTCGAATGGGATGCGGAAAAGCTGCGCGTGCTGATGAACGACGTCGGCGGCGGCTTCGGTCCGAAGCTGCCGTTCTATCCGGAAGAAGCGCTCGTCGCGATTGCGGCGGTTGCGCTCAAGCGCCCCGTCAAATGGATCGAAGACCGGCGCGAACACTTCCTCGCGGTCACGCAGGAACGCGACCAGTGGTGGACCGTGAAAATCGCGCTCGAAAACGACGGCAAGATTCGAGGCGTGAAACTGGAGATGGTGCACGACAACGGCGCGTTCCTGCCGTGGGGCATCATCACGCCGTACATCTCGATCACGACCACGCCCGGCCCTTACGTGATTCCGGCGATGGGCGCGAAGCTCGACGTCGTCTACACGAACAAATGCGCGACCTCGCCGGTGCGCGGCGCGGGCCGCCCGCAGGCGGTGTTCGCGATGGAGCGGATACTCGACAAGGCCGCACGCGCACTCGGCATGGACCGCGCCGAGTTGCGCTGGCGCAACCTGATCCAGCCCGAGCAGATGCCGTACGACGCGGGCTTCATCTATCGCGACGGCAGCCCGCTGCGTTACGACAGCGGCGACTATCCGGCCTGCCAGAAAGCGGCGCTCGAGCGCGCGAAGTACTCGAGCTTTGCGCAACGCAAGGCCGAGGCGCGCCGTGAAGGACGCTTCATCGGCATCGGCATGGCGAGCTTCGTCGAAGGCACAGGAATGGGTCCGTTCGAAGGCGCGACGGTGCGCGTGCAGGCGAACGGCCGCATCGCCGTGATCACGGGCGCATCGCCGCAAGGCCAGGGCCACAAGACGACCTTCGCGCAGATCTGCGCGGAACAGCTGAACGTGCCGCTCGAAACGATCGACGTCATCACGGGCGACACGGGCGGCATCTCGATGGGCGTTGGCACGTTCGCGAGCCGTGTGACGGTGAATGCGGGCAACTCCGTCTACATCGCCGCGCAGGCCGTGGGCGAAAAGATGCTCACTCTCGCTGCTCACCTGTGGAAGTGCAAGCCCGAAGAACTGTTGCTGGTCGAAGGTCACGTTGCGCGGCGCGCCGGCATCGAGCAGCGCATGAGCTACGGGCAACTCGCGAAAATCTCGCAGGGCATGCCCGGCTTCACGATGCCCGAGGGCCTCACCGCCGGTCTCGAAGAGACCAAATACTTTTCGCCCGCGCAGTCGACGTATTGCAACGGCACCGCTGTCGTCGAACTCGAAGTGGATCGCGAGACGGGCCACATCACGATCCTCAACTACGTGATGGCGCACGACTCCGGCAAGCTCATCAACCCAATGATCGTCGACGGCCAGGTGATCGGCTCGGTTGCACACGGCATCGGCAACGCGACGCTCGAGTGGATGCAATACGACGAGAACGCGCAGCCCACCACGACGAACTTCGGCGAATACCTGCTGCCGATGGCAACCGACGTGCCGAACATCGACATCGTGCACCTGGAGACGCCCTCGCCGCTGAATCCGCTCGGCGTGAAGGGTGCGGGCGAAGGCGGCACGATCCCGGCGGCGGCAGCAATCGTCGCTGCAATTGAGGACGCGCTGTCCGAATACGGCGTCGAATTCACCGAAGCACCGCTCGTTCCGCAGCGCGTGTTCCAGAAGCTCAAGGAGGCCGGCGCCTACGCGCGCTGACCTGCGCAGGCCCCGCTCCCATGCGCGGAGCGCGGGCGCCCTTCCCTGTTTACCTTGTTTGGACTTTTACTCCATGACGACCGAATTCACCGCAGCGCTCCACGAATCCGAATACCGGATCACTCTCGGCCAGCCCGAGCAGGGCAACATGCTCACGCTCGAAGCCATGCGCGCGCTCGCCGCGGAAATCCGCAAGGCGGGCCGCGACAACAACGTCAAGATCATCCGCATTCGCGCGTCCGGTCCTGCGTTCTGCCGCGGCCGTGCGGTCGGCGCCCCGCCGGCCACGCCGCCGACGGCCGCGCAGTTCCGCCGTAACGTGGCCGATCCGATTCTCGACGTCTACCGCGCGATGCATGAAAGCGAAGTGCCGGTTCTCGCCGAGGTACAAGGCGACGCCGAAGGTTTCGGCTGCGCACTCGTCACCGCGTGCGACCTGGCCGTTGCTGCCGATAGCGCGCGCTTCAGCCTGCCGGAGCTGCAGAAGAATCTGCCGCCGACGCTCGTGCTGTCCGTGCTGCGTCACAAGGTGCCGCCGAAAGCGTCTGCGCACATGGTCTATCTGACCGAGACGATCGACGCCGCGAACGCACGCGAGTGGGGCATCGTCGCAGAGGTCGTCGCAGCCGCGAAGCTCGCCGAGCGTGCGGACGCAATGGTCGCCTCGATCTGCACGCGCGACCGGATCGCGATTGCCACGCTGAAGACGTACTTCCGCGAGATCACGATTCCCGACTTCTCGCTCGCGAGCGAAATGGCGGGTGCGTCGCTCGCCAACGCGATGACGTCGATGCGCCGCTAATACGCCTTCTTTACTCGCCGCAATACTACCGGCGCGCTTCGCGCAACGGGCAACACTTCAGGCAATAAGGGCGCCGCGCAATGCGGTGCTTTACGGGACACCCAGCCATGGCAGATCAAGACACTACTTCCAACACTTCCGCGAATGCCGGTTACGCGGACTTGCACGACCACATCGCGCGTCTCGAAGCAGCAGGTTTGCTGTACCGCATCGACGAGCCGGTCAACAAAGACACCGAAATGCATCCGCTCGTGCGCTGGCAGTTTCGCGGCGGTATTCCCGAAGCGGAGCGTAAGGCGTTCCTCTTCACGAATATCGTCGACAGCAAGGGCCGCAAGTACGACATTCCGGTCATCGTCGGCGGCATCGCGGCGAATCCGGAGATCTACCGGATCGGCATGAACGTGCCGTCGCTCGAGGACATCGGCGATACGTGGAATCGCGCGATCGACAATCCGGTGCCGCCCGTCGTGGTGGAAAGCGGCCCGGTGCACGACATCGTGATCGAGGGCAAGGATCTCGAAGGTCCGGGCAACGGCCTCGAATCGCTGCCGCTGCCGATCTCGACGCCGGGCTTCGACGCCGCCCCGTACATGACGATGACGGGCGTGATCTCGCGCGACCCGGACACCGGCGTGCAGAACATGGGCACGTATCGCGGCCATCTGAAATCCGCCACGCGCCTTGGCATGATGATGCTCGTGAACCTGCGCGCGGGCGGTCTCGACCATTGGCGCAAATACGCCGCGAAAGGCGAGAAGATGCCGGTCGCCATCGTGCTCGGCGCGCCGCCCGTCGTCGCGTTCCAGGGTCCGCAGAAGCTGCGCCCGAACACCGACGAACTGAGCGTGGCGGGCGGTCTCGCCGGCGCGCCGATTCGCGTCGTCAAAGGCCGCACGGTCGATCTGCTGGTGCCGGCCGAAGCGGAAGTGGTCGTCGAAGGCTATGTCGATCCGCAATATCTGGAACCGGAAGGCCCGTTCGGCGAGAGCCACGGTTACGTCGCGCTCGAAGACTACAACCTCTCCATCGAAGTCACGGCGATCACGCGCCGCAAGGACGCGGTGCTGACGTCGATCATCTCGCAGGTCACGCCGTCCGAATCGAGTGTCATCAAGCGTCTTGCGTATGAGCCGATGTTCCTGCGCCATCTGCGCGATCACCTGGGCATTCGCGGCATCAAGAAAGTGTCGCTGCACGAGCCGCTCACGAATCTGCGCCGCTTCGTGTTCCTGCAGTTCGAGCGCGGTTCGAAGAAGACCGAAATCTGGCGCGCGCTGTACGGCACGATGTCGCTGCAGGCCGCCATCGGCAAGTTCGTCATCGCGATCGACGACGATATCGATCCGAACAACGCCGACGCCGTGTTCTGGGCGATGGGCTATCGCTGCAATCCGGTCGAGGACGTGAAGCTGATTTCGTACCGAGAGCACGGCCATGGTCCGCGCTCGGACCACGATACGGGCCTCGATTCGGCGATGCTGATCGACGCGACGATGAAGACGCCGATGCCGCCGCTCGCGCTGCCGAAGAAGGAATACATGGAAAACGCGAAGGCGCTGTGGGAGCGCCTCGGTCTGCCGAAGCTCAAGCCGGAGTCGCCGTGGTACGGCTACTCGCTCGGCGACTGGACTGCGAAGTGGGACCGCAACGCGGAGCAGGCAACTCGCGGCGAGTGGATGCAGCGCGACGCGTCGTATCACGCGCGCCGCCAGAGCGGCGTCGAGCCGAATTCGCCCGTGCGCAGCGTCGAGGGCAATCGTGGGCACGAATAACAGCGCTCCGGAGCGCATTATCGTCGGCATCACCGGCGCGTCCGGCGTGGTCTACGGCATTCGCGCGCTCGAACTGCTCGCCGAGGCGGGCATCGAGACGCATCTCGTGATCAGCAAGGCCGCCGAACTCACGATGACCTATGAGACCGACATCCGCGCCGCCGACCTTCGCGCGCGAGCGTCGCATTGGTACTCGCCCGGCGACATTGGCGCGGCTATTTCGTCGGGTTCGTTCAAAACCAGAGGCATGCTGGTCGCGCCGTGCTCGGTGCGCTCGATGAGCGAGATCGCCACCGGCATCACGAGTTCTCTGATCAGCCGCGCGGCCGACGTCGTGTTGAAGGAGCGCCGGCGCCTCGTGCTCGGCGTGCGCGAAACGCCGCTGCACGGAGGCCATCTGCGCACGCTCGTGCAACTCTCGGACATGGGCGCGATCATCGCGCCGGTCGTTCCGGCGTTCTATTCGAAGCCGCAGACGATCGCCGATATCGTCGATCACACGGTCGGCCGCATGCTCGATCTGTTCGACATCGAGACGGGCGTGATCAAACGCTGGAAAGAGCAGCAACACGAGTCGTAACGGGCGCACCGCCCGCGCCTTTTCCCTACTTCCAGACCCGTCGCGCGACGCGTGCCGGCGGGCTTTCTTCGCGATGACCATGACTGAATCCAATCCGCTTTCCCGGCTCGCAGACCCGAGCCTGCTGCGCACGCTCGCTTACATCGACGGCCAATGGTGCGGCGCCGACGATGCACGCACGTTTGCCGTCGACGATCCCGCAACCGGCGAGAAGATCGCCGACGTGCCGCTCATGACCGGCGCCGAAACGCGTCGAGCGATCGAAGCCGGCGAACACGCGCAGCGCGGCTGGCGCAAGCTCACCGCCGCACAGCGATCGACGATCCTCAAGCGCTGGCACGCGCTGATGATCGCGAACACGGACGACCTCGCGATCATCATGTCGGCCGAACAGGGCAAGCCGCTTGCGGAAGCGAACGGCGAGATCGGTTATGCAGCGTCGTTCATCGAGTGGTTCGCGGAGCAGGCCAAGCGCGTGGACGGCGACGTACTCGCCTCGCCCGCCGCCGACAAACGGATGCTGGTGACCAAAGAACCGATCGGCGTATGCGCCGCGATCACGCCGTGGAATTTCCCCGCCGCGATGATCACCCGCAAAGTCGCGCCCGCACTTGCCGCCGGCTGCGCGATGATCCTGAAGCCCGCGGAAGCCACGCCGCTGTCGGCGCTCGCGCTCGCCGAACTCGCGCATCGCGCGGGCGTGCCGGCCGGCGTGTTCAGCGTGGTGGTCGGCGACCCGCGTTCGATCGGCGCCGAGATGACGAGCAATCCGATCGTGCGCAAGCTCTCGTTCACCGGTTCCACGCCAGTGGGCCGCATGCTGATGAGCCAGTGCGCGCCGACTGTGAAGAAGCTCTCGCTCGAACTCGGCGGCAACGCGCCCTTCATCGTATTCGACGACGCGGATCTCGACGCCGCCGTCGAAGGCGCGCTCGCTTCGAAGTACCGCAACGCGGGGCAGACCTGCGTTTGCACGAACCGCCTCTACGTGCAGGACGGCGTGTACGACGCGTTCGCAGAAAAATTCGCGGCGGCGGTCGGCCGCATCAAGGTCGGCAACGGATTCGAGACGGGTGTGACGCAAGGGCCGCTCATCAACGAAGCGGCGGTGGAAAAAGTCGAGGCGCATATCGCCGACGCCGTCGCGCACGGCGCGCGCGTGCTGACAGGCGGCAAACGCCATGCGGCGGGCAAGCTGTTCTTCGAACCGACCGTGGTGGGCGACGTGACCGCACGGATGCGTTTTGCGACCGAGGAGACGTTCGGCCCCGTCGCCCCGCTCTTCCGCTTCACGAACGAAAGAGAGGCCATCGCCGCGGCGAATGCCACCGAGTTCGGACTCGCCGCCTACTTCTACAGCCGCGACATCGGCCGGATCTGGCGCGTGGCCGAGGCGCTCGAGTACGGCATGGTCGGCATCAATACCGGCCTGATCTCGAACGAGGTCGCGCCGTTCGGCGGCGTCAAGCAGTCCGGCCTCGGCCGCGAAGGCTCGAAGTACGGCATCGAGGACTACCTCGAGATCAAATATCTGTGCATGGGCGGTCTTTGAGCGACGCCGCGTCGCGAGCCCGCGACCGGGCTCCAGGCGCAGCGTCGCGTTGACAGTCGTCTTATTCACATGCAATCATACAATCCTACGGATTTCCCCATCTGCTGGGTCTCATATTAGGAAACGGAATGTCACCCTTGCCCCAAGACCACTCGCAAACGGCAACCGGCGGCGCGCCGCGCGACTTGCAGGACCATATCGCCCGGCTGGAAGCCAAAGGCCTCCTGACGCGCATCGACCGGCCGATCAACAAGGACACCGAGTTGCACCCGCTCGCGCGCTGGCAGTTCCAGGGCGGCCTGCACGAAGATCAGCGTCGCGCTTTCCTCTTCACCAACGTCGTGGACGGCGACGGACACACCTACGACATCCCGGTTCTGGTCGGCGGACTCGCCGCCTCGCCGGAAATTTACGCCACCGGCCTCGGTCTTCCGGTCGAGCAGATCGGCAAGGCATGGACCGAAGCGATTGCCGAGCCGGTCCCGCCCGTCATGGTGAACGAGGCGCCGTGTCATGAAGTCGTGATCAGCGGCGATGAACTGAAGGAAAAAGGCCTGTCGCGTCTGCCGGTGCCCGTCTCCACGCCCGGCTTCGACGCTGCGCCCTATCTCACCGCTACGCTGTGCGTCACCAGAGATCCGGAGAGCGGCGTGCAGAACATGGGCACTTACCGCGCCGCGCTGAAATCGGAAGACCGGCTGGGCGTGCGCATGGCGAGCCGTCTGTCGGGTGCGGGCGGTTATCTGCACTGGGAAAAATATCGCGCGATGGGTGAGAAGATGCCGTGCGCGATCGTGCTGGGCTGCGCGCCCGCCGTGCTGTTCACCGGTCCGCAAAAACTGCAGATCGATCAGGACGAGATGGCCGTAGCCGGCAGTTTGATGCGCGCCCCTGTCGAGGTGGTGCGTTGCAAGACCATCGATCTGGTGGTTCCCGCCGACGCCGAAATCGTCATCGAAGGTCTGATCGACACCGACGCGCTGGAGCCCGAAGGTCCGTTCGGCGAAAGCCACGGCCACATCGCGCTCGAAGACTACAACATGTCGATGCACGTCACCGCGATCACGATGAAGAAGAAGCCTGTCTTCGTCTCCATCATCAGTCAGGTGACACCGAGCGAAAGCTCCGTGCTGAAGAAGGTTGCCTACGAGCCTTTGTACCTCGAACATTTGAGCAAGGTGATGGGCGTGCGCGGCATCAAGCGCGTGGTGATGCACGAGCCGCTCACGAACCTGCGCAAGGTGATCTTCCTGCAGTTCGCGCGCGGCACGCAGCAGGCGGAAGTATGGCGCGGTCTGCAAGGCGCCGCGACGCTGCAGGCGCAGTGCGGCAAGCTCGTGATCGCCGTTTCCGAAGACATCGACCCGGAAAACGCCGATGCGATCTTCTGGTCCCTCGCCTATCGCTCCGACTTCACGCATGACCTGCACGTGACGCCTTACCGGGCGAGCGGTCACGGTCCCAAGTCCGGCCGCGCGCCGCTCGAAAGCACGCTGCTGATCGACGCGACGCTCAAGCATCCGATGCCGCCGCTTGCGTTGCCGAAGGAGCAATACATGAGCGCGGCACGCAAGATCTGGGAAGAGCTGAATCTGCCGAGCCTGACGCCGCAGCCGCCATGGCATGGCTATCACCTCGGCGACTGGGACAAGCGTTGGGACGAGTACGCAGAAGCGGCGACCTCGGGCGGCTGGCGCGAAACGGGTGAACGTACGTGGGCCAACCGGCGAGGCGGCGTGAAGCCGGAAACTCCGGTGCGGGAGGCCTCGGGTGGCCACGGCGAATAAGCACACGCTTGCACGCCGCACTGAACAACCCGTGGAGCAGAGGCATCCGGAGACAGCCATGACTCAAAACAATACCGTCGATATAGCCCACGTCATCGAGACGCAGGAGCGAAGCTGGTTCACTGTGAGCCTTTTCATTCTCTGCGCGCTCGTCATGCTCGCGGACGGCTTCGACAATCAGGCTTTGAATTACGCCGCCCCCGGCATCATCAAGGAATGGGGCATCAACCGGGCGCTGATGACGCCCGTGTTCAACATCAGCATCGTCGGGTGGATGGCGGGTTCGGTGGTGTTTGCCATGCTGGCCGACCGGATCGGCCGGCGCCGCGCGATCCTGCTCGCCACCTCGCTGTTCGGCGTCTTCACGTTCGCCGTGCCGTTCGCGCACAACCTGGTCGAACTGTCGGTCCTGCGCTTTTGCGCCGCGCTCGGCATCGGCGGCGGCATGCCGATGGCGGTCTCGCTGATCACCGACTACGCGCGCTCAGGCAAGCGCGGGCTCATCATCACCCTGCTCTATCTCGGCTATACCGCAGGCTCCTCCGGCGGCGGCCTGCTCGCTGCCGAGATCATCCCGGCGTACGGCTGGCGCTCGGTCTTCTACGTGGGCGGCGCTGGCGCGGTAGTGGCGGGCATCATCCTGCTCATCGGGCTGCCTGAATCGATCCGCTACCTGACGCTGCGCAAGCCTGGCAGCGAACGCATTCTCCACTACGCGCGCAAGCTCAAGCCGAGCGCGCATTTCGCCGACGACACACGCTTCTCGATTCCGGAGCAGATCCGTACGGGTGTGCCGGTGAGGCACCTCTTTACCGAGGGCCGTTCTGCGATGACCGCCTTCCTGTGGCTCGGGCTCGGTCTTTCGTTCGTCACGCACTTCTTCCTCTCGCAATGGATGACGACGCTCTTGACCGACGAAATCGGCTACGCCAACGCAGCGCGCAGCCAGGCGCTGTTCCAGCTCGGCGCCGGCTTCAGCTGGTTCTTCGGCTGGTTGATCGACCGTAAGGGCGTATCGGTCATGACGCTGACGATGATCCTCGGCGCCATTCCGGTAGCGGCACTCGGCGTAGCGGTCGGCACGGGCGCGAGTCTCACCATGGCGATGGCGCTGATCTCGGGTCTGCTGGTGCTGGGCGGCAACATCGGCCTCAATGCGATTTCCAGCATGATCTATCCGACCTTCATCCGATCGACCGCCACCGGCGCCTCGTTCGCCGTGGCGCGGATCGGCGCGATCATCGGCCCGCTGCTGGCGGGTTTGCTGATCGCCGTCGGCACGCCGATCGGCACGATCTTTCTGCTCGGTGCATTGCCGTTGCTCGCGGCGGGTGTCGCCTGCTTCATGCTCAACCGGACCATCACGCCGGAGGCTGCGCGCGAGATGTCGTTGCGCTCGGCGCTATCGCGGCATTGAAGCGGCACTAAAGCGACATTAACGCGGCATTAACGCGACTTCGCCGAACCCCGGCTCAGGCCGGGCAACCACACGGTGTGCTTATGGATAGCGTCAATCTCGAAGTATTGAAGGCGAGCGCGCGCTGGATCGAAAGCGGCCGGCGCGTGCTGCTCGTGACCGTTGTGAGGACGTGGGGTTCGTCGCCGCGGCCTGAAGGCGCGATGCTCGCCATTCTGGAAGACGGCTCGGTGGCAGGTTCGGTTTCGGGCGGCTGCATCGAGGACGATCTGATCGACCGCGTGCGCCGCCAGGGCATCGAGCAGACACGCCCGGAAGTTCTCAGATACGGCATCTCCGCCGACGAAGCGCACCGCTTCGGCTTGCCGTGCGGCGGCACGATCGAGCTCATGCTCGAGCCGCTGACGCGCTCAAGCGGTATCGACGAACTTTGCAGGCGCGTGATGGCAGGCCAGCTCGTCGCACGTTCGCTCGATATGAAAAGCGGCGCGGTAAAACTCCTGCCGGCGCACTCAGCCGACGGCATGGATTTCAACGGCCGCAAGTTGCTGACCGTTCATGGCCCGCGTTACCGGATGCTCGTGATCGGCGCAGGCCAGCTTTCGAAGTATCTCTGCCAGATCGCGCTTGGACTCGACTATCAGGTCACCGTGTGCGATCCGCGCGAGGAATATACCGACGTGTGGCATCTGCCGGGCACGACGCTCGTGCGCACGATGCCTGACGACACCGTTCTCGACATGAAACTCGACGAGCGCTGCGCCGTGATCGCGCTTACGCACGACCCGAAGCTCGACGATCTCGCGTTGATGGAAGCGGTCAGAACGCCGGCGTTCTATGTCGGCGCGCTGGGTTCGCGCCGCAACAATGCCGCGCGGCGCGAACGGCTCGAAACGCATTTCGATCTCACCGACGATGAACTCAACCGTCTGCGCGGGCCCATCGGCATTTACATAGGCAGCCGTACGCCACCGGAAATCGCGGTATCGATTCTGGCCGAGGTCACAGCGGTCAGGAACGGTGTCGCCTTACCGGGCGAATTCCGGATTGAGGATGCAAAAACGAGGCTGGACGTTGCGGTGAATGAGCAGACGAACTGCGCTATTACCGTGCGTCACTGATTCTGGTGATAGCAGCAGACGCGCGGCCATTACGGCGCGATGCAGATCACGCGCCGCCTCACGAATGGGGACAACAAAGCGGTTCGGGCAGAGACCCAAACTGATTCAGACCAGATGTTAATCGGGGACAAAAAATGTTTCGTCGTCTTTCAATCTCCGGCCGGCTCTCGGCCGTGATGGCCGTGCTGGGCGTGGTCATCGTCACGGTGGGTATGCTCGGGCAGCTCGCGATACAACGTTCGAACGACGCGCTCGACTACGCTTACTCCAACCAGCTGGCCGCATCGATTGCCGTGGGCAGGGCCAATCTGAAACTGGAGATCGCGCGCGCGGTGCTGAATCGCGCGCTGATACATCCCGAGGGCGCCAACGTGCCGGAGGCCGTCACGAAAGCGCTCGGCCACCTGTCGGACTCCGATCGCGCGTGGCACGCCTACCGTTCACTCGGGCTTCCGCCAGAGGAGCAGGCGCTTGCAGATCGCGTGGATGAGGCGCGCACTGCACTCGTTCAGCGTGGCATCGTACCGCTCGCCGATGCACTCAAAAAAGGCGATCGCGACACGGCGGACCGCATCGCATCGAAGGCGATCTCGCCGCTCTCGACCGTGCTCTCGAATAGCAGCGAGGCGCTCGATCGCTGGAAGAGCGCGTATGGCAAGCAGGCGTTTGCTTCGGCCGAGCGTTTCAATGCAAGGCTGCGCGTCGTGGGCGCGGTGCTGATCGCACTGGGGCTCGCCATTTGCGCGGCCTGCGCTTACGGATTGCGTCGGGCGATCGTGATGCCCCTCTCCAGCCTGCTTGCGGCACTGCAGCGCATTGCGCAAGGCGATCTGACTGGGTCGCTTCGCGCACGCACGAGCGATGAAATGGGCCAACTCGTCGACGGACTCCAACAGATGCAGGGCGGTCTCGATAAGGTTGTGCGGCAAGTGACGCGCGGCTCGGAATCCATTGCCAGCACTACGCGGCAGATTGCCGCCGGCAACAACGACCTCTCGCAGCGCACCGAGGAACAGGCGGCCTCGCTGCAGGAAACGGCGGCCAGCATGGAGCAATTGACCGCGGCAGTCCGGCAGAATGCGGACAACGCGCGCACCGCGCAATTGCTGACCGAGTCGGCGCATAGCGTCACGACGCGCGGTTCGCAGGTCGTCGGCAATGTCGTGGCAACGATGACGGAAATCCACCGCAGCTCGCAAAAGATCGCCGACATCACCGGCGTGATTGAAGGCATCGCATTCCAGACCAACATCCTCGCGCTCAATGCCGCCGTTGAAGCTGCCCGCGCCGGCGACCAGGGACGGGGCTTCGCCGTGGTCGCGTCGGAAGTGCGTTCGCTCGCGCAACGCGCCGGCGCGGCCGCCAAGGAAATCAAGACCTTGATCGATGAATCGGTCGAACGTGTGGCGTCAGGCTCACAGCTCGTCAGCGTCGCCGGCGAAACGATGCACGAGATCAGCGACTCGATCACGCGCGTCACCACAATCATGCGGGAGATTGCGAGCGCGTCCGACGAGCAGCGAGATGGCATCGAACAGGTGAGCCTCGCCGTATCGCAGATGGACGAGGTCTCGCAGCAGAACGCCGCTCTGGTCGAACAGGCAGCGGCTGCGGCCACCTCGCTCGACGATCAGGCGAGGCTGTTGCGCGACGCAGTGGCGGTCTTCCGGTTGAGTTAGTCCGTGTTCGCATGCGGTACGGTGAGCGCGACTGTTGTGGCCGCTAAATGCGGCCTAGGACGTCCCGATGTATAATTTGTATACAGCGTATTCAGGCGACGGAGTAACGTTGATGCGACGCACGTCGCGCGGCACTGGATGTGTTGGACGAGGCAAACGAATCATCGAGGAAACCGGCATGCTCAATACCCAAACCGCTCGCATTCTTTCCCGTTATAAAACCTGGGCCGACACCGTACTGTTCGACGCTACCGCCGCATTGCCGCCAGATGAAGTCGTCAAGATCCGGCAGACGCTGTTCAAGACAATGATCGGCACGCTTAACCACAACTACGTGGTCGATCTGATCTGGAAGGCGCATCTCGAACGCAAGGAACACGGCTTCACCTCGCGCAACGTGATTTTGCACGCCGACCTGGAGAGCTTGCGCGTCGCGCAACAGCAACTCAACGCATGGTTCGAAAGCTGGGCCGATGCCCAGACCAACGCCTCGCTAGACGAAGAGCTTTCGTTCGCGTTCATCTCGGGCGAGCGTTCCGTCATGTCGCGCGGCGCCATGTTCATGCATCTCGTGAACCACGCTTCGTATCACCGCGGCTGGGTGTGCGAAATGTTCTTCGACGTACCCGCGAAACCTCCGACCACCGACCTGCCGGTCTTTCTCGCGCGCCACCCGGAGTCTGGTTTTAAGGCGTGATCAGCTTTTGTCGATTCTTGCCCTCCCCGCATTCAGTGACGACACCGCAGCGTGCATGGTGTTCTCCGAGACGATTTCCGCGATGCTTCTCACGCACGACATGTGGCGCCAGTTCACCAGCAAGCGAATCGTCGACGCACACGCGGACGCGCAGGTGCTGTTGTGTCTTTCGGCGGATAGTCGGGACGAAGTTTCCAGCATGGTCGATAAGGCGAGCGGTGCCGGCGGCAGGGCCGACCCCACGCCTGTGCAGGGCTTCGGCTTCATGTACGGCCGCAGCTTCGAGGAGCCGGACGGTCGTATCTGGGAGGGTCTCCGTTTGATCCTTTCGACCCGGGCTTGCGCTCGCCCATTGAACCCTTCACACGTAGCGATGTACTGACAACGTTCACCGCCCGCTTTGATAACCCGCCTTTAGCGCATCGACTACAAGCTGCACCGCCCGCGAAGACTTTCTCCCGGTCGAATAGTAGGCGTGATGTCCGACGAAGGTCGGACACCAATCTTCAAGCACCCATGCAAGCTTCCCGGCGCGGACGTATTGCTCGACCAGATCCTTCGGCAGGTATGCAAGACCAAATCCGGCAAGGGCTGCATCGACCATCTGATAGACGTTGTTAAAAGTAAGTTGCCCTTCGACGCGCACCTGCAACTCGCGCCGGCCTTTCGACAACTCCCAGGGCAGTAACGAGTCCCGCGTCGGTAACCGCAGATTAATGCAGCTATGAAGAGTGAGATCTTGCGGCCTTTTTGCGTGCGGCCTCGACTGCAGGTATTTCGGCGAACCCACGATGCACATCGTCATGTCAGGCGCGATACGCACGGCGACCATGTCTTTCTCTATCTGATCGCCCAACCTCACGCCAATGTCGAAGCGATCGGCAACGATGTCAGCTAGCCCGTAGTCATTCACCAGTTCGATCTTGAGCTCGGGATATCGACGAAGCAAAGGCTGCAACCGCGGCCACACAAAGGTGTTGGCGGCGTAATCCGTGGTGGTAATCCGGACGGTGCCGCTCGGCCGATTTGTCATCCCTCGTAACGAGGCAACTTCAGCCTCGATTTCCTCGAAGCGTGGCCTGATCGCAGACAGTAGCCGCTCCCCCGCCTCAGTCAGCGAAACGCTGCGGGTCGTTCGCGTCAGGAGTTGCAGACCAATGCGTCGCTCGAGGCCCGCCACAGTCCGGCTCAGCGCCGACTGCGAAACACCCAGTTGCGCCGCCGCGCGAGTGAAATTGCGCTCCCGGGCAACGGTAATGAAACCGGCGAGATCGTTGAAGTCTTCGTTCATTAATGCTCCAGCGCATAAGGGCATCCCGATTTTGCCATCTAGTCCACTAGCCGGCCAAGGCTTACATTGTGGTCATGTGCATTACGTTAATCGGACATCGGCGAAGAAATCATGGAACTGAAACGCGCTGGCTCGCAGCCATCAATGAAAGGTCCCGAACAATGGTTCACCGGGACGGTCCGGATCGACCCGCTCAACGCGCCGCCTCCGCCCGCGCGAGTGTCTTGCGCCGCCGTGACGTTTGAGCCTGGCGCGCGCACGGCGTGGCACACGCATCCGCTCGGTCAAACGCTACTCGTCACCGCCGGATGCGGCTGGACTCAATGCGAAGGCGAAGAGCGCGTCGAGATCCGCGCAGGCGACGTGATCTGGTGCCCGCCGGGCCACAAACACTGGCATGGCGCAACTGAGACCACGGCGATGACTCACATCGCGATTCAGGAAGCACTCGACGGCAAGAACGTCGAATGGCTCGAGAAAGTCACTGATGAGCAATATCGCAAACCGTAATCGGCAAGCACGCCCGCAAGCACGCCCGCAAGCACACCCCATATCGCGCCTGGTCGCAGTAGCTTGCGTGGCCGTTTTGCTGGCCGCCTGTACGAATCTGGAAAGGACGAGAAACATGCAAGATTCGCTGACAACCGTTGATTTGAAGTCGGCTTCTCCGGCGTTCGAGCGGTACACCAACCAAACAGTGCTCGACGGATTGTGGAAACGGCCGCAGCTCTCCGCACGCGACCGGAGCATTGTGACCCTGTCCGTGCTCATCGCCCGAAACCAGACCATTGAGATGCCTTTTCACTTTGGTTTAGCGCTCGATAACGGCGTGACGCCCGCAGAGATCTCTGAAATGATCGCGCATCTGGCCTTCTATTCCGGGTGGGCCAATGCAACGGCTGCTTCCGCGATTGTCAAACGCGTCTTTGATGACCGTGGCATTGGCCCCGACCAACTCTCCCCGGCCGATGTTAAACCTCTGCCGTTGAACGAATCGGCCGAGAAACAGCGTGCAGAGATGGTTCAGGAGAACTTCGGCGCGGTTGCTCCCGGCGTCGTTCAGTACACGACGGATGCGCTCTTTCGCGATCTTTGGCTGCGTCCCGGACTCGTCCCTCGCGACCGAAGCCTCGTGACCGTAAGCGCTCTCGTTGCCAATGGTCAGGTCGCGCAGATTCCGTATCACCTGAATCGCGCGATGGACAATGGGCTGACCAACGCTGAGGCGTCTGAAATGCTGACACAACTCGCGTTCTACGCGGGTTGGCCGAATGTTTTTTCAGCGATGCCCGTATTCAAAGAGGTGTTGTTGAAGCGGTCGAGCTAAGCGTCGAGCCAAAGCGAAGAATGTTCAGGCGCGGCCTGCAATCAGAGCGCACCATCCTGCCGACGCTGGCTAGCTCGCTCGATGAACTCGAACACGGCCATGCCGGCGAGCATCGCGGCCACGAAACCCCACGCCTTTGGGAGGCCGGCGCCTAGGGCGACAAGTGCCGGTCCGGGACAAAACCCTGCGAGCCCCCAACCAACGCCGAACACCGCGCTTCCCAGTACAAGTCTCAACGTCACGTTCGCGCTGGCCGGAATCTGCATGGGCAGCCCCAGCAGCGACTTCTTGCGACGCTTTGCAAACAGGAACGCTATGGCGCCGACAGCTATCGCCCCTGCCATCACCAATGCAAGCGAAGGGTCCCATCGTCCCGCGAGGTCGAGAAATCCCAGCACCTTCGCAGGATTGGCCATGCCAGACACCATCAGGCCCACTCCAAACAGCAGGCCGGACAACATGGCCACGAGCAAACTCATCTCAGCCTCCCAGCAGATGTCTGGACACGAACACGGTCAGAAAACCGGTTGCCATGAATATTGCCGTCGCGACAAGCGAACGAACGGAGCCCCGCGAGATGCCACAGACACCGTGGCCGCTCGTGCAACCGCTTGCGTAGCGCGTGCCGATGCCAACCATAAATCCTGCGAGAAGTATCTGGACCCACCCCGCTTCGATATCAGGCGCTATCGGGTCTCCGAGCAGGTTCGCCAGCACAGGTGCACCGATCAACCCTGCAAGAAAAGCGATCCGCCATCCCAGCATCTTGTGTGACCCGCTCAGCAGGCCGCCGAGAATGCCGCTGATGCCCGCGATGCGCCCGTTGAAGAGAACCAGCATCGCCGCTGCGGCGCCAATCATCAGACCTCCCGTCAGGGACAGGCCGGGCGTAAAACTCGCAGTATCAATCGACATGGTCAGTCCTCATCTTCAAGGGGCGCAAAACTGGTCGTAGAGCACGTTCATGACCGCAATCGCCTCCTTGCTCGCGATGGAATAGAAGATGCTCTTGCCCTCGCGGCGTGTTTCGACGAGTTCGTTGTCGCGAAGTACGCCGAGCTGTTGGGAAAGCGTAGGCTGACGTATACCCAGTTGCTCTTCGAGGTCGCTCACGCACAACTCGCCTTGCGACAACTGGCACATCAGCAGCAACCTGTCGGGATTAGCCAGCACCTTCAGCAGCGCGCAGGCTTTCTCTGCCGAGGCCTGCATCGCCGAAAAGTCGATCGGGACGGACTTCTTCCTCATCGCATCATCCTCTGATTCACACATGTACATTATATTTAAAAATATATTGTTCATGAATAGAATGAACGATCTTTGAGGAGTTCAGCATGCAGCCCACGGTTCAGCCGTACTTCGAACCGGTGACCGCACGGTCAGTTACGTGGTTTTCCAGTCCGGGCAACCGGAATGCGCGATCGTTGACCCGGTTCTCGACTATGACCCAAAGTCAGGACGCACTGCAACGACGAATGCGGACCGGGTCATCGAGTTCGTGCGCCAGAAAGGCATGCACGTTAAGTGGATACTTGAAACGCACGCCCACATTGGCGACGCCCGTCCTCATCGTGCCTTCCGTGCAGGTCGATATGCGGGCTGCCAATTTGCCTCCTGCCGAGGAAAACGGCACCCGCTACCTTAAGATTCCCTTAAGCGTGCTTATTCGAACGTCAGGTTGGGAAGAGCGCACTGGGTCGGCACGTTCACGATGGGCTCACCGTCCTCAGAAAGCGCTTGCTGCAGACAGCGATAACGGCCCGCACTCAGAGCGAGTTGGCCTTCATGCTCGGCCTGCCTCCGCAATCTCGCTTAACGCCAGATGCTGCAACAGCATGATCGTCTTGCCGTCGACGATCTCGCCACTTCTCACGAGTTGCAAAGCGGTCCCGAGCGGCATTTCGAGCACTTCGAGATCCTCGCCCTCGTCTTCGATGCCCCCGCCATCGTTCACGCGCGTGGACGCGTCGTATTCGCCCAGATAGAAGTAGAGCTTCTCGGTCACTGATCCTGGACTCATGTAAGCCTCGAAGACCTTGCGAATATTGCTCACGCGATACCCGGTCTCCTCCTCCGCTTCGAGGCGTATGCGCTCCTCCGGCGTGGCCATGTCGAGCAGACCGGCGGCCGCCTCGATCAACATGCCGTCGTGCCCGTTCACGAACACGGGCATTCGAAACTGGCGCGTGAGCACGACATTTCCTGTGCGCCGGTTATGCAACAGGATAGTTGCCCCGTTGCCGCGGTCGTACGTTTCTCGGCTTTGACGTTGCCACGTACCGTCGCGGCGAAGAAAGTCGAACGTCACCTTTTTCAGCGTGTACCAATCGTCGGAGAGTGTGGTTGACTCGACGATGCGAACCCGGTCTTTCGTTGCGCTCATGGCGTCTCCAGTCGACAGCAAATGGCGCTCATGGTATCGTGCAGTTTCGTGCAATATCAAGATATTTCGTGCACATCAATGTTAACTACGCAACGTAAGAAAGCTATCCTGGATGCGCTCGCTCGCGATGGCCAGGTGCTCGCGGGAGAGTTGAGCGTTGAATTCGGCGTGTCGGAAGACACCGTTCGCCGGGATCTGCGCGAACTGGCTGCGGAAGGACTATTGCAACGCGTTCACGGCGGCGCCTTGCCCGTTTCTCCGGCGCTCGCACCGTTCGAGGCGCGCCGCGACATTGAATCAGCGGCCAAGCAGCGGATCGCACGGCAAGCGGCCATGATGATTGCGCCCGGACAGACAGCGATTATTGACGGCGGAACCACGTCCGCATTGCTGGTCAGGTCACTGCCCGCTGATCTGCGTGCGACGATTGTCACGCACAGCCCGAGCGTCGCGACGGCGCTCGCTGAGCATCCCTGCGTCGAGGTCATCTTGATCGGCGGCCGGCTGTACAAGCATTCGATCGTTGCCGTTGGCGCCGCTGCTATGGAGGGCATCTCCCGCATCCATGCAGATTGGTACTTCATGGGAGTGACCGGCGTTCATCCACAGGCGGGCCTGAGTACCGGCGATTTCGAGGAAGCCGCGATCAAGCGCGCGCTTGCTGCGCGTGCGGCCGAAACAGTCGTGCTCGCGTCGTCGTCCAAACTCAACGCGGCGTCGCGGTTCGTCATCGGTGAGATCTCGCTCGCACAGACCATCGTGGTCGAGAAGGACGCCGACCGTGAAGTGATTAAACAGATCAAATCTGCGGGGGTCACAGTCGTGCGTGCGTAGTGGTGTCAGTCAATGCAGTCGCACAAGCCTAACGCCGTCTCTCGGCCTTCAAAACTAGCTCGTTTGCGGGCTCGTCGACCAGGCTCCCGGTCGCCCGGGACTGTCAGGCGCTCCCCGCCGGATTGGTGTTGGCGGATGCCGCAACCGCCCACCTAAGCTGCCGCTCCCTGATGCGCAGGTTGATACGGTCAGACGCGAGGCGACCCAACGTGGCCAGCGCGTCACGGTGAGAATGAGGCAGCCTTCTTGGCGCCCGATCGATCACGCACAGCGAACCAAGCGCGTAACCCTGGATGTCGCGGATGTTGACGCCCGCATAGAACCGGATGTGCGGCTCGCCTGTCACCAGCGGGTTCTCGGCGAAGCGCCGGTCGGCTGTTGCATCTTCGACGACGAACACGTCGTCCTGCAGGACAGTGAAGTTGCAAAACGCCCATGAACGGGGCGTCTCTTGCCGGTCAAGGCCCCAATGAGATTTGAACCATTGGCGGTCAGGTGTGAGCAGCGTCAGCAGCGCAATGGGTACCTCGAGGATCGTTGCGGCCAGCCGCGTGATTTCGTCGAACGCTTCTTCTTCAGGTGTATCGACGACGCCAGCGGCGGCGACGGCCAGCAGACGCTGCGACTCGTTAGTGGCAGGCTCCCCGCTGACCGGTCCAGTTGCAGTCCGAGCAAGCGCGCCCTTGTCGCTCAGCCACTGGCGCACTTTGCTCTGCAGCGCTTCCGCGGTCCAGCTAGCAGGAAGAATGTGCACGCGGCTGCGTGAAGCCCCCAGGTTAATCAGATCCTCACCTGTTGCATCACCTGTCACGACGATACTGGTATGCCCCAGCCCTGGATGACTGAGAATCTGTTGAACAAGGCGCTGACCGTCGCTGTCGCCGCCATCCAGTTCAAGGACGACGATCATGGGTAAGAGATAGCCGGCAGTGAGCAACGTTCTGAAAGTGTCGGCCTCCACGTGCACCGTGCATTCGGGCGAGAGGCTGAGGGCATCGACGTACCGCTGAAGTTTATGCTGTGGCGCATGCACCAGAACCAGTGCGGGCCCCTGAATTCTTTCGCGCGCCAGTCGGGCCATGAGATCCATCACAGCGCTGCGGCGCACCCTCCGGTGCCCGCCTGGCGTCTTCCACGAGTCGAGAGCATTTTCTTCAATCCACGTCTGCGCTGTGCGGATTGATACGCCCAGAAGTTCGGCCGCTGCGCGGGTGGTGATGATGGGGTCTTCCATGTCTATTCGTGTTTTGGCCGCGTTGTGGCCGCGTTGTGGCCTTGTTGTGGCCGTAGTGACGTTGGCAAGAGGATATGTCATGTGAGCGGTTGACGGGTAGACGCGCCAATCACCCATTCGGGAAACCGCGAAGGCATCTATTGCGATGCATCTTCTGCACACTCAAGGTCCGCTTCTTGTGAGTCCAGAATCGGACGCCCTTTGAGCCAGAGGCCGAACTCGCGCATGACTTCGATGACTGGCTTTAGCCGTTCACCGTCACTCGTGAGTCGATACTCGACTTTCACGGGGACCTCTGCAAAGACCGTCCGCTGAATCAGCCCCGCTTGCTCCAGTGCCCGCAAGTCGAGCGTCAACATGCGCTGCGATATTCCCGGCACATCGCGGCGAAGCTCATTGAAGCGCTTCGGCCCATCTACCAGATAGGACACCAGCAGCAAACGCCAGCGCCCACCTAGTAGACGCATCGCCTCTTCGATTGAACATCCCGTTGCACTCTGCCTCATTGCTTTTCTGTCCAGTATAGTTTTTGTACCTATATCACAAACTTCTGCCTTCTTCTTTTTTTAGCCTTTGCGCGGGATACTTCTCGCAACATGATCATTAAAGGAAGACCGCATGAAGCTGTATCACGCGCCTGGAAGCTGTTCGCAAGCAATATTCATCGTATTGCAGGAGACGGGGCTCAATGCCGATGTCGTCACGGTCGACGCGCGGCGCCATTTGCTGCCAGACGGGACCAGCTATTACGATGTCTCCGAGCTTGGCTACGTGCCGCTTCTGGAATTGCAGGACGGCACATTTCTGCGTGAGGGTACCGTCATCGCCCAGTACCTTGCTGACCAGTCGCCGGAATCGAAACTCGCGCCCGCTCATGGTTCGATTGAACGCTACAGGCTGCTCGAATGGCTCAACTTCCTGAGCACCGAAATCCATAAGGGCTTCATTCCGCTGCTTTATGCGGTGGCTGCGGGAAAGTGGGTCGATACCGCGAGGCCAAAGCTCGAAAGCAGATTCGGCTGGATCGACGGTCAATTAAACGGTAAGCGGTTTTTGATGGGCGACAGGTTTACGATTGCCGATGCTTACCTTTTCGCACTGACAGGATGGGGCACCGCCTCGTGGATGAAATCGGTGTACCACGCGAATATCGACCTCGGTCCGTATCGCCACCTGCAGGCGTGGTATCAGCGAATCAGGGATAGACCGGCCGTCCAGCGGGTGCTGCGGGAAGACGGGTTGCTGGCAGACTGAGCGACAACAATCGACGTATGCCACGCGTGGCGCTCCTGAACTGGCCGGTGACCGAAGCCCATAGTGTTCAGCCGTACTTTTGTTGTTCGAACTCCGGCAGCCGGGCCGAAGCAGGACAGGCTGGCGTGACCCGTTACAAATTCTCTTCGGAGAATGTCGATTTTCGATCATCAGGTTCGTCGTAGGTGTATGTCCCACCCAAAGGAACTCCCATGAAATACCTTGGCCTGGCCTACTTCACCCCCGAAAAATTCGCCGCCATGACACCAGAAGCCGTCAAGGCTCTGGTGAGCCAATGCCCCGCATTGGACGAGAAGATGCGGGCTACCGGCAAGGTTCTGATTTCCGCGTCGCTTGGCGATCTGGACAAATGGAGCACGCTTCGCCCGCTCAGTGGCAAGACGCACGTCACGGACGGGCCCTACACGGAATCGAAGGAAGTCGTGGGCGGCCTGTTCATCATCGAGGCGGATAGCCGTGACGAAGCGTTGCGCATCGCGTCCATGCACCCGGCCGCCACACTGGGCGAAGAAGGCGGATGGGCGGTCGAGCTTATTCCGTTCGATTTCTACCTGGGCCCTTGAGGCTTATCAACACGCGTGAAAGCAGCAAGGGGCGTCGCGGGTCGAAAGCCGGACGCACCACCCTGTTGGCGCACTGGCACTCACCAAGGTATAGCCTTGTTGTGGCGATCCGTGAAGCGCAGACCCGGAACCCCGAAGTTTGCCTCGATCATGTCCACGACAAGCGGAATGCTTTCAGAAATATCCAGCGTCGCATTGCTGCCGCCCATGTCGGTTCGAACCCAGCCCGGCGCCACAAGAAGGAGCGCGCGGCTGTCTTGAGGATGACGTTGCGAGAAGGCTTTCATCAGCATGTTCAAGGCTGCCTTGCTCGAACTGTACAGTTCCCAGAACCCGGCGGAGTTTTCGATGCTTCCGATTTCGGACGACATCACAGCGATTACACCGTTTTCCGCGACGAGGTTGTGGAACATTTCGACGATCCGCATCGGACTGAGCGCATTGGTGAGCATCATGTCGAGAAAGTCGCTTTCGTCCACCTGCAACGGTGTGAGTTCGTTTGCCTTACAAACGCCCGCGTTGACAAATAACACGTCAAGCTTGCGACCATTGAGGCGTTCATAAAGCGCCCTTACCGATTCCAGGTCCACTACGTCTAGGGTTTCGGTCGTCACTCTCCCCGAGCATTGCGCGTCCAGTTCTGCCAGCTTTGGAGACGATTGTCGCGACGTGGCGATTACGTTGTACTGGCGTCTACTAAACTCCGACGCAAGCGCCAGGCCGAGTCCGCGGGAAGCACCAATGATCAGTGCTGTTTTGTCAGTTGCCATCGTATGTGCGCTCCTTGAAGAAAAGACTAGCCATGTGTCGCCTCATGGAGACACCGAGCGCGAGTTTTGCGCGTTTGAAGAAGCTACCGCTCACGTGATGTGCAGTCCAGCACGTTGCCGTCATTGCAGAAATGACTGGCTGACATGCTTCAGTTGGACGCGAAGCGCCACTCACATCCGGGAGCGCCGTCGCCCAGCAGCTACGCGTTCCGGAAGAAAAGGCGAGATCAACCGTTGATAAGTGCCTGCGCCCAGTTGGGCGCGCGGAACTTTACATATCCAGTGGATGCGCTGATTAGCGGGACGGAAACGTCGGCGACGCCCTCTTTCGCGACAAAGCGGCAACTCGCTACAAGCGGACTAAAACCCACGCCTGCCGATATCTCTGCGTTTTACGCCTTTTGCCGATGCGGTTGCGGCCGCATTTTCTGTGGCGGCCCTGCCGGCGACTTAATCGGTGTCACGCCAATCGCTCATCGCGAGCATTGAAACGATTCGGCCCGATTGACGTCGCCACTTACGTACCGCGGCCACTCCGGGTAATCGCACAGCGGCCGCGTGCGGCCACGCACGCCAGCGGTATCGGTCGTTACCTGCGCGACAGGGGCCTTGCCTCTCTCGGCCCACTGCTCGAGCGCGGACAGTGAATCCCAGGTCGCGTTGAAGGTACTGCTCACCGCATGGCCCATTCCTGGAATTTCATAGAAGCGTACGAAGGAATCGACTTGACGGATGCCGAACTGCTCTTGTAACCGCCGATAGTATTCCTCGGTCGCGCGCGTACTGACCAGAACATCGGCTAATCCATGCACCAGTAGTAACTTCCCGCCGTGCCTCCTGAAAGCCGAGATGTCCGTGCTTGCATCGAGCTGCGAACTCAGTTCGCTAATACGATTCGCCCACACGCCGGGCTGCTCGGGGTCGATCGAGAGTGAATTGAAGTCAGGGTCGCGCGTCACGGCGTACTTGAACCACTGGTCGGTTAGAACGCTGATGTATGGCGCCGTTGCAGGCATGGGATTGGCCGGCTGGGACGTTCCGAAAGCGAGAAACGTGACCACGGGCTCGACTGGCGAACTACGTGTGGTGATGCCCAGGTCCGCTCCCCAGACGTTGTATCCGGGATATTGAGTTTCACCGCTCACGAGCCGGAAGCGAAAATGCGTCGTCGAGTTTATTGTTTTCAAAGCCTCGATTTGTGCGTCCGAAAGGCAATTGTCGCCGGTGTCCGCGCCGTTCCGGCAACGCAGCGGAGCGCCGTTCAACGTAGCGGTAACCGGATCGAACCGGGCGTTACACTGCTGCTGGTCGCTGATAAGCCCGTCGGCAACGCCGTCGAGCGAGTCGCATGCCTGCATCGCCGCGTCGTACAGCGCTTTGCGCTTGCCAACGGAAAGGTAGGCACCGGGTTTCGCGAGCGCACGGTTCATGCGTTGACCGCCGAGCAGCGCGGCAGCGTCGTCCCATGCGGGATACCATGCAATCGCACCGTCCCAATCGGACGGCCAGCGCTGAATCGCTGTCACGGCTTCGCGGCCGCCCGTCGATCCGCCGGCGAAATAGGCCTTATGCGGCCAATGCCCATACCGGGCCTTGATGATGGCGAGCGCCGCGTCGTGCGTCTTCTTCAACGCGTCACCGCCAAAATTTCTCACTGCCTCGTCGTTCAAGCCGAAGCGTCCGTCCTGTGAGCCGAGCGCATTAGCCTGATGGCCGGAGTCGCTCGCAAAGGTTGCGTAGCCGCGGCCAAGCGGCACCAGTTCGTCGACCGGGCCATTCGGTACGTTCCCGGTTATGTCGGGGATGGTGCCGTCGAAACCACCACCGCCGAACATGACGATCTTGCCGTTCCATTGCGCAGGCAGTCCGACCTTGAACTGGATGTCGGGCGCGGATCTGTCGAGCGGAGAGATCTTGCCTGTGACCTCGCAGTAATCCGGTAAAGCTTTTGCGCCAGTCCCGCTCGCAGCAACCGGCTTGACGGAAACCACGGTCGCGCCGGAAGTGGACAAGCCGATTTCGAATGGAGGGACGACAAAGCCTCGAAGACGTTCGCAGGCGGTTACGGGCTCCGCAGGCGGTCTCGCGGCGCCGGTGGCTGCCGAGGCCGCCGATGTCAGCCAGAACGCGCCCACGGCCGCTATCTTCAAGATACGAGTATCAAGTGAAATCATGCTGTCTCCGTTATGAGAACGCCATACTCGCCGTCTGGGCGCTCGCCTCGCCACACGCACGACAACGCTTTCACCACAGCCAGATTCAGATCGCGTTGCCGCCGCCGGAGCTCCACTCACGCCACATTCGACAATTTAACGGCGTCGAATATTTACTTCGTATATCTAACTATTATCTCGTGCGCTTGTGCCGAGCGCACGGCCCTGCGCGCGACGTTGTGCGCCGCGTCATGCCTATGAACGATCGCAGCCCGATCCGACGGACTGTTGTGCGAGTGATAGTAGTGTGGATGCAGTTCGCCACGTAAGGTCTTTTCCGGACAGCCAGTGTCCTTCAGAGACATTTCGTGTAGACAGGGAGTGCTCTCGACCAGACGCGGGTGTCTGGCTTCCAGGTTGAACGGAGCCGCACTAATCGAGAAGCGACAGGTCCATACGACGCAAGCGGTCACCACTGACACCGTAAACGGTGCCAGTGGGAGCAGCATGACGTTCAACAGTCCGATTGCGGGATTGCGCGCGATACAGAGCTTCGGATGTAGAAAGGCCGCCCCTTCAACGCAGTTTTCTTACACCAGCAAGCAAAGCGGCCCCACCTCGAATCGCGCTATCCAGCACACGCCTCGCGCAGCGCCTGTAAGAAGCGCACGTATGCCGTTGCTCCGGGGTCCGCATGGCCGATGCTTCGTTCCTGCACCCACGCGGCACGGCCTTTTCGCGATTGAATGGAGGCCGTGGCGGTGACGCCTTCCTGCGCCGTGGCGATCATCGCGTCGAGAAGCTCGACGGCGCTTCCTTGCGATGCCTCCAGCGTATCGAGGCTCGGCAGCAGCGCATCGAGCACCGTCTTGTCGCCGAGCTGACTCTTGCCGCGTTCGACGATGCGGCCCGCCACCGCGCGCCCAATCGCCAGGGCTTCGGCGCGCCCCACCGCTTGTACTCCGGGCACCGCCTTGGCAGCAGCAAGCAGACCGCCGCCCACGAGCGCCGCGAACGTGGACGGGTTGGCGGTCGAGAAGGCCTTCCCCGCGGCCAGCAGCACATCGCTGAGCGACGCGCCGTCGGGCAATGCGGCAAGCGCATTGACGACCGCTGCCGATCCCGCGCGAACCGTGATGCCGAGATCGCCATCGCCCAACGCGGCATCGAGGTCGCGCAGTTCGTCGGCGTGAGCGGGAAGCGCATTCAATGCGCGCGTCAGAAGCTCGCGCAGTTCGTTGTTGGATACACTCATCGCGTGCCTCGTCAGGATGGCGTGCCGTCGCGGAAGAACGGCGAATTTGCCGGTGCTTCGAGCAGCGCCTGAAGTTCGTCGTCGAGCAGCATCACAGTGATGGATGCGCCCGCCATCTCGAGACTCGTCACATATTCGCCGACATACGAGCGCGCCACCTTCAATCCGCGATCCGCGATAAGTCGCGCCGAACGTCGATAAAGCAGATAGAGCTCTTCCAACGGCGTCGCGCCGAGTCCGTTGACGAGTAACGCAACGCGTGAGCCTTTCTCCGCATCCAGATCGTCGAGAATCTCACGCGTGATGCGCTCAGCAATTGCATCCGCGGATTCGAGGTTGCCGCGGTGCGTGCCGGGCTCGCCATGAATACCAATGCCGATCTCCATCTCGCCTTCGGGCAGCGTGAAGGTAGGTTTGCCGGCAGCGGGCAGGATCGTCGGCGACAGGCCGACGCCCATGGTGCGGCAATTGGCATTGGCCTTGCCGCAGATACGCGCCACTTCGTCCAGTGAGTCGCCGCGTTCCGCTGCGGCGCCCGCGCATTTGAAGGCGAACAGCATGCCGGCCACGCCGCGCCGGTCTGCGGCACGTTCCTTGGGCGCGGAGGCCACGTCGTCGGTCAGCACGACCGTCTGGATCTCGATGCCGTCCGGCTCGGCCAGGTCGGCCGCAAGATCGAAGTTGAGCACATCGCCACCGTAGTTCCCATACACGTAGAGCACACCGGCGCCGCCATTCACAGCCTTCGTCGCTTCCAGTATCTGCTCGGCGGACGGCGATGAAAAAACGTTGCCCACCGCGACGCCGCTGCACAAACCCTCGCCCACGTAGCCGAGAAAGCCTGGCAGATGACCCGAGCCGCCGCCCGTCACGATGCCCACGCGCCCCGCTTTCGGCGCGTCCTTGCGTACCAGCGCCCGCTTGTCCGCAGTTGCGCTTTTGATCCATGCCGGATGCGCGATAAGCAGGCCTTCGATGATTTCATCGACAAAGGCATCGGGTTCGTTGATGATTTTTTTCATGTCGTGCTCCTCCGGTTCGGGGTGCTTTCACAGAATGCAAAAAGACGCTCACTGCTTGCGTCGCTGACTGAGCGCATCCAGCAGGACAGCCGCGAATATGACGCCGCCCTGTATGAACTGCGTCCAGAAGGGATTCACGCCGAGCAGCGACAATCCCACATTGATCACGCCGATGAGCACGACGCCGATGAACGTTCCCACAATCGACCCGCGTCCTCCGGCAAGCGACGTCCCGCCAATCACGACAGCGGCGATCACCTGCAACTCCAGCCCGTTGGCTGCGGAAGGCAACGCGGAATTGAGCCGCCCCGCAAGGACGATCCCGGCAATTGCGGCCGTCACACCGGCCAGCATGTAAGTGAGGAACACGACGCGATGCACCGGGATACCCGCGAGACGCGCGGCTTCCTGATTGCCGCCCACCGCGAACACCTGATGGCCGAACGTGGTCTTGCGCAACAACACATGACCTATGACGAAGATCACGAGCATGACGATCATCGGCATCGGCAAGCCGGCGACCGTCTTCGCGCCGAATGCCGTGAAGGCATTCGGAAAATCGAACTTGGTGCGGCCATCCGAAATGGCGAGAGTCAAACCGCGCGCCATGGCCATCATCGCCAGTGTGACGATGAAGGGCACGAGCCGCAGCCACGCAACCGCGAGACCGTTCAATGCGCCTGCCGCAGCGCCGACCGCGAGCGCCGCGCAAAGCCCCGCAATGCCGAGGCCGATCGCCCCCGGACTCGACCCGGCCATGACAGTCGCAGCGACCATGCCCGTCAACGCGACGAGCGAACCGACCGAGAGATCGATTCCCGACGTAATGATGACGAAGGTCCCGCCCACCGCCGCAATGCCGACCACCGACACCTGCACCATGATGTTGGTCAGCGTACTGGTCGTCAGAAACTCGGGCGATGCAATCGACAAAGCAATACAGATGATGACGAGCGCGGCGAACAGTGGCCCGATCCCGCTCCTCAATTGGCGGATCACGCGGCGCGACAGCGCCTCCGTATCCGCACGGTTGGCTGCCGTGGAGGTCATGCGCCTGCTCCTGTTGTAGCCCATTGAATGACAGCTTCCGAATGCGCTTTTTCGCGCGGAATCTCCGTCACGATGCTGCCGCGATACATCACGAGCACGCGATCCGACATGCCGAGCAGCTCCGGCAATTCGGAACTCACCATGACGACAGCACCGCCCGCCCGCGCCATGGCCACCATGTGCGCGTAGATTTCCGTCTTCGCCCCTACGTCAATGCCGCGCGTCGGCTCGTCGAGCATGATGACGACGGGCTGGGTTGCGGTGGCGCGCCCCAGAATCACTTTTTGCTGATTCCCGCCCGACAGCGTGCGCGTGACCTGCAGGACCGAAGACGCCCGCACGCCGAATCGCGTGCTGGCATCTCGCGCCAGCTTGCGCTTCCTGGCACCGCTAACAAATCCGCCGTTCGCCAGCGCTTTAAGGCTGGACAGTGCAATGTTTTCTTCGATGTTGGCATCGAGCACGAGCCCCTCGAGCTTGCGATCCTCCGACGTGTACACGAGCCCGTGACGCACGCCTTCGGTCGGCGAATGATTCGCGATCTTTTTGCCTTTGATGAGTATCTCGCCGCCCGTCGCCGGCAGCGCGCCGAAAATCGTCTTGAGCAGTTCGGTGCGCCCCGCGCCCGCGATTCCCGCGATACCGACAATCTCTCCCGCCCGCACCTTGAAGCTCGCATTGCGCAGCAGAGGCGCGCTGACGAGATTACGGACTTCGAGCACGACATCGCCGTATTCGCGCGGCTCCCAGGGGTAGAACGACTCCAGATTGCGCGCGACCATCGCCTGCACGAGTGCGGCTTCGGTCCATTCCGACATGGGACGCGCACCGACAGTGGCGCCGTCGCGCATCACGACCGCCGAATCGGCCAGTTCGAACACTTCTTCAAGATGATGCGAAATAAAGATGATGCCCATGCCCGCGGCTCGCAGCCTGCGTACCACGGCATACAGATTGACGATGTCCTGACTTTGCAGCGCCGCGGTCGGCTCATCCATGACGAGGATGCGCGCATCGCGTGCAATGGCTTTCGCCACTTCGACCAGTTGGCGTTTGTTGAGCGGCAGATCGCCGAGGCGCATCCACGGCGGCACGGAATCGAGGCCCACACGCGCGAGCGCCTCCCGTGCGAGCTGATTCGCCTCGCGCTGCATGATGAAACCCTTGCGCGCAGGCATGCGGCCGAGAAACAGATTCTCCGCGACCGTCATGTCGTTGATCAGCGAAAGTTCCTGATAGATCACCGCGACACCGGCATCAATGGCCGCATTGGTGCCGCGCGCAAGCGGCACTCCATCTATTTCGATCGTGCCTTCGTCTGGCTCGTACGCGCCGGACAGCGTCTTGACGAGCGACGACTTGCCAGCGCCGTTCTCGCCGACGATCGCCATGACGTGCCCCGCCTGCAATTCGAGGCTCACGCCGCGCAAGGCCTTCACGCCCGGAAAACTCTTGACGATGCCCTGCATGCGCAACAACGGCACGGATGTATTCACGGGCGCGCGCTCCCGTTCTTCGGCTTGCACTGTCATGTCGCCTCTTTCCGTTTGCGGGCTGCGCGCTGTCCGATGCGACGCAGCCCGCGGCCTGTCTTACTGTTTGACTTCCTCAGACCACAGCCCGTATTTCTTCGTCGCATCCGAATCGATATTCGACTTGTCGATCAGCAGCGTCGGCCACGCATAATTCGCCGGCACCTCTTTCTTCGCGCTGTAGTCGGCGACGAATTGCAGCGACTTCGCCGCCATCTGAATCGGGTTCTGCGAGATGGTCGCGTCCTGCTTGCCGGCACGAATCGCCGACAGCGCCTGCGCGGTACCGTCCGCACCGATGACCAGAATGTGCTGCTTGTCGCCGAGCGGCTTATAGCGGCCGGCATTGTCGATCGCTTTTTCCGCGCCGACCGTGTTGTCGTCGTTGGCGCCGAACACCGCGTCGATCTGCGGATACTTCTGCAGGATATTGGTCATTGCGTTGAGGGACTTCTCCTGATCGAACGCGCCTTCCTGACGAGCGACCACCTTGATGTCGGGATATTTGGCGATCTCGTCGCTAAAGCCTTTCTCGCGATCGGTGGCGGCCGTCGTGCCGACGAGCCCGATCAGATCGACCACGTTGCCTTTGGCGGAGCCGTAGCGCTTCGTCAACTGGTCGGCAATCCATTTGGCCGCCGTCTGCCCCAGCGCGACGTTATCCGATGCAACGAAAGACGTGACCTTGCCGCCGTCCGACCCGCGATCCAGCATGAACACCGGAATGTTCATCGAATTGGCTTTTTCGACGGCGGGAATAATGGCCTTGGAATCGATTGGATTGAGCACGAGCGCTGTCACGCCCTGGCTCAGAAGATTGATCGCGTCGTTCACCTGCTGCTGCGCGTCGCCATTCGCATTGGTTTGCACGAGGTCGAAGCCCTGCTCTTTAGCGCCCTTCTCCACGCCAGCCTTCAGGCCGACAAAGAAAGCGTTATTGAGCGTAGAAACGGAAAATCCAACTTTTGTCTTGCCGCCCGACGCGTTGGCCACGGGCGCGCTGGCCGGCGCGCTCGCGGCCTGGCCCGAAGTGGTGCTGGTCGAGCTGTTGTCGCTTTTGGAACAACCGGCAAGCGCGGCTGCCGCACACAGCAGCACCGCACAGGTCGGCTTACCCAATACGTCCCATCCGTCGAATCTTGCTGAACTCCAGGCCATAGTCGTCTCCGTTGTAGATTATTCACTGCGGTGCTAACGATAATTTCCCTTGAAGCAAGCACACTAACGCTCGGCATGCCTCGGTCTGCCATACGTCTTGAACCTTGCCAGAACCTCTTCCATTTGCACGTCCGACAGAAGCGGCGGCGGACCCAGCTGACAGGCGAGCAGGTACTGCCTGGCCAGCACTTCCACTTCGTGCGCGAGCCACAGGGCGCGCGCGAGATCGTCACCAAGGGCGACTACGCCGTGATGCGCAAGCAGGCACGCACGCCGGTCCTGCAATGCCTTGAGCGCATGATCGGAGAGCAACTGCGTGCCAAAGAGCGCATAGGGCGCGCAGCGAATCGAATCGCCGCCCGCTGCCGCAACCATGTAGTGCAGCGCCGGAATATCGCGTCCATGAATTGCCATAGCCGTGGCCGCGGTCGAATGCGTATGCACGACCGCATGCATCTCGTGCCGCGCGCGAAGAATGTCGCGATGAATGCGCCATTCAGACGACGGGCGCTTTACATGCAGCACCTCGGCGTCGTCGTCCACGTCGAGCGGTAACCAGACGATGCCTTCTTCGCGCAACTCGCGAGCCGGCACGCCGCTCGGCGTGATCAGAAAACCATCGCCCAGACGCGCGCTCACATTCCCGGAGGTGCCCTGGTTGATGCCGAGCCGCTCCATCTCGAGCGAGGTCTCGACGATGCCCCGGCGCAGCGCGCGTTCCTGCGCCGCCTTCATGCCGCGTTCCCCGCCGCCGGAAAGAACTGGCCGAGCGACCGTTCGAACGGCGCCTTCGCAATGCCGCGCTCAGTGATGAATCCGGTGACGAGTTCGTGCGGCGTTACATCGAATGCGGGATTGCGAGCCTTGATGCCGTCCGGTGCCGTGCGCTGCCCCGCGAAATGCGTAACCTCTTCGTCGCACCGCTCCTCGATCTCGATTTGCGCGCCGGTGGGCGTGCGAAAGTCGAGTGTCGACGACGGGCAGGCCACGTAGAACGGTATGCCGTAATGCTTCGCTGCAATGGCAACCCCGAGCGTGCCGATCTTGTTGGCGAAGTCCCCATTGGCCGCCACGCGATCGGTGCCGACGATCACTACATCGACGAGCCCCTGGGACATGATCGAAGCGGCTGCGCTGTCCATGATCAGCGTCACGTCGACGCCTGCCTGTTGCAATTCGAATGCAGTCAGCCGCGCGCCCTGCAGCAGCGGCCGCGTTTCGTCCGCGAATACCTTGAACGCTATGCCCTCGCGATGCGCTGCGTAAATCGGTGCCGTGGCGGTGCCAAGGCCAGTGGTCGCAAGCGCGCCGGCGTTGCAGTGGGTGAGCACGCCGCCGCCCTGCTTGATGAGCGGCATGCCGTGGCGGCCGATGCCTTCGCACAGCGTCTGGTCTTCCACATGAATCTGCCGGGCCTCTTCGACGAGCGCCTCGTAAAGCGCAGTCGAATCGCTCGTGCCACACGTGTGCGCACGTTGCAGCATGCGTCCGAGACTCCAGCTGAGATTCACAGCAGTGGGACGTGCCGTATTGAGCCAGCGCGCCCGCCGTTCGAGTTCCGCCCGGAATTGGGCGAGCGGCAATGCGCGCGCATCCTGAACGGCCACACATAAGCCATACGCCGCTGCGACCCCGATGGCGGGCGCGCCGCGCACGCGCAGTTCGTGAATGGCCCGCCATACGGCGGCTGCATCGGCGACATGCTCCACCACGACCTCATGCGGCAGGCGGGTCTGATCGAGCAGCAGAAGAGCGTCGTCGCGCCATTCGATCGTAGGGGCCAGTGCGGGGAACAGGGACTGCGCAACCATGAAGGCTCCGTGTGCGTTAAACGTGTGTGTGCGTCTCGCGCCGAATCTCGCGCGCAAGCATGGCGACCTGCTCGATATCGGTCAGCGCGTCGCGTTCCACGAGCAAGGCTTCGGCACAACGCAGACACCGCACTTCGATCCGTGCCCGTGCCTGCGCATCCGGTATGCGTGTGATTTCCGCGACTTTCGCCATGCCCACGATGCGTCGAATCATCTTGCAGCCCGCAAAGCCGAGCGTATCGGCAAGCAGGCGGCGCATGAAATGCGCACGATAGCCTTCGACTGCGCGCGAGTCGGTCTGTCCGCCGATGAAGCGGCGTTCGCTGCGGCTTTCGTGATCGCGCCAGAGCGCGACGAACTGCTCGCTAAAGCCATTCCATATACCGATCGCCTGCGCGAGCAGCCATTCCTCGTAAGGCGCCGGGTCTCGCCCGTCAGTACGGCCATGCCAGTCGCGGGAAAAATAGGCCAGCAGCAGATTGGCCAGCAAGGCGCCGATGTCGAAGCTCATCGGCCCGTAAAACGCAAACTCCGGATCGATGACAAACGTTTCTTCCTCGTTGACCATGATGGAGCCGGTATGCAGGTCGCCATGCAGCAACGTCTCCGCGCGATTCATGAATGCCCATTTCATGTCGCCTGCGGCAATACGCAATGCTTCGTTCGTTCTCAGGCGCTCGAGCACGGACAACGGCAGTGCCGGGCTATATACATTGGACGGATGGTCTTCGAAGGGAAAAGTGAATACGAGATCTTCGGTAATCCTGCACAACTCGACGTTGACGGCCGCGCTCATTGCCTGCTTCTTGATGTCCGGCGCCAGAAAGAGATCGGAGCCGTAAAAAAGCGTATGCGCAAGATAAGTGGAAAGATGCGCAGCGAGCTTCGGATAGGTTATGCCGTTAACGAGGCCTTGCCGCAGGATGCAATGCGAGGCAAGCCTTTGCATGACCATCAGGAAACGTTTGCTGTCGGCGTGATACACCTTCGGCACGTGCTGTGGGCAGAGCGCGCCGAAGCGGCGCAGGGCTGCGACTTCGTGCTCCATGCGCTGGCACGACAGAGGCCACGTTTTGCCGACGAGCCGCAGAAAAGGCGGCGCCTGTTTGACCACGACACTGCGCTGCGGCGCCTTCGCATTCGTTACGAAGTACACGTAATTCAGATTGCCGTCGCCCACTTCGGCTACGTCCAGATCGTCAGGCTCGCCAAGCAGCGCGCGCACCTTGGGAATGGCGCCGAGATACGCTGCCAGCTCACCTGCGGTAAAGGCTTCAAACTCCATCGGTGCCTCCTCCGATGTTGCTTCCGGCGCCCATCGACCTGGACACGTCTTTAGCGACGCTTGCGCACCAGATCGAACTTGAAGATGCTCGTGTTGTAGTAGTCGTTGCTATAGCAAAGCGGCTCGCCGCTCTGATCGAAATCTACTTCGTCCAGCAGGAGAAACATGCCGAATCCGTCGCCCAGTTCTGGCAGATCGCGCGGCGTGAGGATGGTCGGCTGTATCGACGTGTGCGTATGCGACAAGCGCCGCCCTGTGCGCGCGAACATGCCAAAGAGCGATTCGCCTAATTCACCTTGAGCTTCATCGAAAAGCGTTTTCGGGATCGTGTCGATGCAGTAAGCGGCAATTGCATCGTCGGCACGCCTCACCCGTTCGATGCGGATGCAAGTTTCGCCGGGCGCGATCCCAAGCTTTTCGGCAAGACTCTCCGAAGCCGCAATGCTGTCCATCTGAATACGGCTCGTGGAAGGCACCGCGCCAACGCTCCTGATCATGTCGGTCACAGACATCAGATCATCCAGACCGCCTTGCAGCTTCAGCGAAATTTGTCTGATGAAGGTGCCGCGTCCCTGCACGCGTGAGAGGAGCCCATGCGAGATCATCTGCGCCACGGCCTCGCGCAAACTCGAACGGCCAACGCCGAGCAGCTCGCAGAGCTCCAATTCCGTGGGAATCTGATCACCAGGCTTGAGCTTGCGCTCACGAATCATGGTCAACAGCGACTCCTGGATCTTGTCGCTCATCGATCGCTCTACGCTTAGGCGCATGTTGCTCTCTCGCTCGTCACTGGACCAAATATACATCAGACATCTGATGTTTTTGTAGGGAATTTCCCTTGGTTTCGTTTCGCGCCGAGTGCGGTTCGCGGGTAGCGACGCGCGTCGCTCGCGCAACATGCCATTGCCCTCGACCCTGTTGTCGTTGGCTTTGCGACGCGCTGCGTTGCGCAAAAACGGTTTGCCGCAGCCAGCTCTCGCGAACATTTCCGGCGCGTTGTCCTCAGCGCGTTTCGAGGCTCCGTGTGTAGAATGAATCGGACCAAAGCAGCGTCATTACAAACGCCTGATAAGGCGCCAAAGTTCGCAAGGCAACTTTAAGGAGACGGCAATGTGGTTTGTCGGCAAGAGCGAATTGCTCTCTTTGATCCAGTGTCATTGCCTCGACGAGGTGATGCCCGCCTTCAGCGACCATCGCACGTTACGCAAGAACACCGTTATCTATAGGCCGGATGAATCGAGCGAGCATGTGTACCTGCTCAAGAGCGGCAGCGTAAGGCTTTATCGCCTCACCGAAGACGGCCAGGAAATCACACTTGCCTTCGTCAAGGCGGGCATGATTTTCGGCGATGGCGATGTTCTCAATGAGGACAACTACTCCCATCACGCACAGGCGCTCACGCCGAGCATGGTCTGCTATATCCGTAAAGCGGATTTCAAGGAACTGCTTGCGCGCTACGACGTCATCAACCAGTTCGTGCTGCGCAACCACTATCTGCGCTGGCAGGAAGCACAGCAATTAATTGAGAATCTCTCGTTACACGACGTGAGAAAGCGGCTCGTCAACATACTCGTCATGTTCTCGGGGCAAGTGGGCACACCCTTCGATCATCCAGAGCATGGCGATACCGTTCTCATCGACTTGCCGATCGCGCAGGACAAGCTCGCGGAATTCATCGGCACGTCGCGCGAATCAGTCAACCGGCACTTCAGCGACCTCAAGTCAGAAGGCTTCGTCGACATGCACGAGCGCAAAATCGTGCTGACACCCGCCTTCGTCACGCGGTACATCACCAAAGCGCCGGCCTTTGCTGCCCTGCCCGCGAACCCGGCTCCACGCGAGTTCAGAGCGCCGCTAATGCGCGCTTGACCAACGCTACGCCGCTTTGAGGACTCGACAGTACCGGCACTGAGAGCGAGGCGAGCGACGGCACGAGGCGCGCCATCGAGACTTGCGCGAGCACGATCACATCCACCTGATCGGCAAGTTCGACAATCGTGCGCTTGAGGATTTCGTCGTGCTTCGCGGCGTCGCCCGCAAGCAGCGCTTCGAATGCACCTGGCGCGATGGATTCCGTCACCTGAATCTCGATGCGGCGCTCGGCGGCTTTTTTGCGGATCAGACGCACCGTCGGCTCGAGCGTCGTGGACACAGTTGCGACAACGCCGATCCGCGGTCCAAGCGCGCAGGCCTCCTCGGCCATCGCTTCGTCGACCTTGACGATTGGCGTGCGGATCATGCTGCGCAAGAGGTCGGTTGCCTCGCCCACCGACGAACACGCATTGAGAATGATGTCCGCGCCGAGCGCTTCGGCGTTCGCCATATAGCTATATAAACGGCGTGTCACTTCGGGCGTCAGGCGGCCCGCCGAACGCACATCGGTCAGCAGGCTGTCGTCGACGATATTGACGACCCGCGCATCGGCCAACTGCTCGGCGAACTGCGCCTTGAGGGGATCGACCGTGACTGGGCCGGTATGTATAACGACGATCGTGGTCATATTCGTATCCATTACTTCGTTGATGGTTATCAAGCGGTGGCGAGCGCCATCACTTTTTCCTGCGAAGCTTGCGCCCTGCTCAATTCCCCGCTGATGCGTCCTTCCCGCACAGTCAAGATGCGATCGCTGACGGCGAGCACTTCGAGAAGATCCGAAGAGATGACGATCACGCCAATGCCCTCTGCCGCGAGCCGCGCAATGAGCGCGTGCACCTCCGCTTTCGCGCCTACGTCGATGCCGCGCGTCGGCTCATCGACGATGAGCACTTTCGGGCTGCGCGCGACCCACTTGGCGATCACGATCTTTTGCTGATTGCCGCCGCTCAGGTTGACGACCTTCTGCTCGACGCCCGGCGTTTTGATGCCCAGCATACGGACGAACCGCCGACAGCTCTCACGTTCTCGCGCATGCTGCACGAACTGGAACGGCGAATAGCGCTCCAGATGAGTAAGGCTGAAATTCTCACGCACAGTCATGCCGAGTATGAGCCCCTGGGCCTTGCGGTCTTCGGTAACGAAACCTATGCCCGACCTGATCGCATCGTGCGGATTGCGGATCGACACCGGCTTGCCTTCTACCTTGACCGATCCCGTGCACGCACGCATTCCGAAGATCATTTCCATTATCTCGGTGCGGCCCGAACCGACCAGCCCGGCGATCCCGAGCACTTCGCCACGATGCAGCGTAAAGCTTATATCGCGGATGCGAGGCTCTGCCTTCCTGACCGGCTTGAGCGACAGCGCTCGCACTTCGAGCACGGGATCGCGGCTCGCATGAGACTGCGGCTCGCCGTAGAGTTCGCTCAACTCGCGGGCCACCATCAGGCGCACGAGCGTCTCGCGCGTCATGTCAGCAATGGGCGCGGTGCCGACCGTGCGTCCGTCGCGCAGAACCGTCACGCGATCTGCGAGTTCGAAAATCTCTTCGAGCCGATGCGAAATATAGACCACCGCAATGTTTCTTTCGCGCAAGCGCTTGACGATGCCCAGCAAAACGCTGGTTTCGTGATGACTGAGCGATGCTGTCGGCTCGTCCATGATGATGGCCTTGGACCGCGCGCAGAGGGCCTTGGCAATTTCGATCATCTGCTGCTGGCCGACACTCAATTCGCTTACGCGCGTAGCCGGATCGATGTCCATGTCGATGGTGGCCAGCACTTCGCGCGCCTCGCGATACATGCGCGGACGGTCGATCAGTCCGAGCCGTGTACGCGGTTCTCTCGCCAGAAAAATGTTCTCGCCGACAGTGAGATTGCCGACAACCGCAAGCTCCTGATAAATGATGTTCACGCCAAGCGCGCGAGCGTGATGGCTGTCGGCGAGTGCAACTTCCTGCCCTTCGACAAGAATAGTGCCGCCGGCATCGGGCGCGTAAATGCCGGTGAGTATCTTCATCAGCGTACTTTTGCCCGCGCCGTTCTCACCGGCAAGCGCGAGCACTTCGCCCGCGCGTATTTCCAGATTCACGCGGTCGAGCGCCTTGACGCCAGGGAAAGTTCTGGAGATGTTACGCATCTCCAGAAAAGGCACGCCTGTTACGTGGCTCATCACTTCGTGTAGCTGGTCATGTTGTCTTTCGTGACAACGGTCACGCCGGTGTCGATGTCCTTTGGCTGCGCTTCCTGGCCCTGGATCTGCGCAACGAGGTGTTCGACAGCGAGCGAGCCCATGGTCACCGGACGCTGAACCATGATGCCCTGGATATAGCCTTCCTTAAGCCCCTTTAGCGTGTCGGGAAGATCGTCGAAGGCAAGCACTTCGAGCTTGCCCTTCATCGTGCCGAACTCCTTCGTGTTGAGCACCTTCGCGACAGCCGGACCGCCCACCTGGCTCACGCCGAAGATGCCTTTGAGTTGCGGATGCGCACGCAGCGTGGTTTCGACCACAGAGACGCCGCGGGCCAGATCGTCGTCGGTGCCTTGCGTCTCGACAATCTTGATGCCCGGATATTTCGCCAGCCCTTTCTTGATGCCGGCAATACGTTCGTTCAGATTGACCGCGCCCAGTTGGCCCGTGATGATCGCCACTTCGCCTTGACCATTGAGCGCCTTGCCCATCGTATCCGCCATGGTCGCGCCCGCCTGTTCGTTGTTCGTGCCGATATACATCGAACGTCCGCTTCTGGGCGAATCCGAGTCATACGTCAGCACCTTGATGCCGCTTTGCTCTGCGCGCTTCATCACGCTTTCGACCGACTTCGGCTCGTTCACCGATATCGCAATGCCATCCACATGCCTCGAAATCAGGTCCTCGATAATCTGTACCTGCGTGGAACCCTGCGTGTTTTGCGGCACCACCCATTGATATTTCACACCGGCTTTGTCGGCCGCCGTCTTTGCCCCTTTGTTGCAGTCGTCGAAGAACGGCACCGCGACCTTGGGAATAACGGCGACGGAAATATCTTTTGCGTCTTTGGCGTGAGCCGTTGCGCCAACTGATGCGGCTAGTGCGATCAGGGCGCTCGCGGTGATTCGTTGCGTGAGTTTCATGCATGTCTCCTGATGTTATGGTTGCAGCGTTCAGTGTTCCTAGCGTTCCTTGCGACGCACGCGCCAGATGTCGATGCTGACGGCAATGAGAATCACGCAGCCGGTGATGGCCTGCTGCGCATAGGTATCGATGTTGAGCAGCACCACGCCATTCGTGATGATTCCCGCGAGGGCCGCGCCGATGATCGCGCCCTCCACGCTGCCCGCCCCGCCCGACAGACTCGCGCCGCCGATGGCCGCCGCCGCGATGACATCGAGTTCCGCGCCGAAGCCAGAAGCCGGCTCGGCCGACACGAAGCGCGAGAACGCAATGACGCCGGCCATCGATGCGATCAGGCCGGATAGCACATAGACCGTGAATTTCACGCGCGCGGTGCGCACGCCGGATAGGCGCGCGGCCACTTCATTGCCGCCCGTCGCGTACACGTAGCGGCCAAAGCGCGTCTGTCGCATGACGACGGAGAAGACGGCCGTCATGGCCAGAAGAATGACGACCGGAAAAGGCACGAATCCAATGTAACCCTGGCCGATGAATGTGAAGCTGTCGGGAACGTCGGGCGTGACGGGCACGCCTTTGGTGATGATGTACATGAGGCCGCGCCCGATCGACAGCGTGCCAAGCGTCGCAATGAAAGGCGGCAACTGTATCCACGTGATCATGAAGCCATTGAATGCGCCGACCGCGATTCCCACGGCGAGCCCCGCGCCAATGGCCGCCGGCGCGTTGTAACCATGCTGGAAGACGAGCGCGGTAACGAGCGACGACAGGCCCATGACCGATCCAACCGAGAGGTCGATGCCGCCCGTAATGATCACGAGCATCATGCCGATCGACATGAGCGCAATCAACGAAAACGAGCGGAACACGCCCATCAGGTTGTTGGTCGTGAGGAAGTACGGTGAGAAAACGCTGATCAACAGTCCAACGAGCAGCAGCACCGAGAGCACGTTCAGCTCGCGTATGCGCAAACACGCCCTGATCCAGTCAGCGGCACGCCCGGACGGGGGTTCCTTCTTCGACGATATTGCAGTCACCGATCGCTCCTCCTTTACGGGCTCGGAACAGATCATAGGAGCGCGGACATGCGGAAATCTGTGACGCGCGTCATAGATTCGCATCGGGATTGACCCGTAGATTGTCTGCAGATAGCGCGATGAATGCCCACGTGCCTATGACGGGCGTCACAGCATCGCGCAGGGTGTGGCGTTACGATGCGTCTGGTGTCGTCAGCGGCGCATTGCCGTCGGGTGGCTTGATGAACTGCAAAGGAGACAAGGCATGACCAAACGAGTGATTGTGACGGGCGGCAGCGGACTTGCCGGCAAATGGGTAGTTGAAGATCTGGTGGCGCACGGCTACGAAGTACTCAATCTGGACCGCGTGCCAATGGCCAAAGGCACCGCGCGGACTCTGATCACCGACATTACCGATGCGGGACAGGTGTTCAATGCACTTTCGTCGACGACCACGGCAAAAGAATTCGACGACGACATCGAGCCCAAGCCGATCGACGCCGTCGTGCATTTCGCCGCCATTCCGCGCATTCTCGTCACCACGGACAACGAGGTGTTCCGCATCAATGTGATGGGCACCTACAACGTGCTGGACGCGGCTGCAAAGCTCGGCATCAGGAAGGTCATCGTCGCTTCGAGCGAGACGACCTACGGCGTGGTGTTCGCGCACCGGCATCGCGACCCGGCGTACTTTCCGCTCGATGAAGAGTATCCCGTGGACCCGATGGACAGCTACGCCACGTCGAAAGTCATTAATGAAGTGACAGCAAAGGCGTTTCATGCGCGCACGGGCGCGGATATTTACTGCTTGCGCATCGGCAATGTACTCGACCCGGTGGACTACCAGAAATTCCCGACCTGGCTCAAGGACCCCGCCTTGAGAAAGCGCATTGCATGGAGCTATATCGACGGCCGCGACCTGGCAACGGCCTGCCGTCTGGGCATCGAAAAGGATGGACTGGGCTTCACGGTGATGAACGTAGCCGCAGACGACGTTTCCTCCGACCGGCCAGTCGCGGAATTGCTGAAGACTTACTACCCGAATGTGCCGGTGAAAAAATCGCTCGGTGAATTCGAGACCTTGCTGAGTAATGAAAAGCTCAAGCGTTTGCTGGGGTGGAAGCAGGCTTACCGGTGGCGAGAGCAGGTGTCCGGACAGTCGTAGGCGACTCACAGTCTCGCAAAGTGCCAGGTGCGCCTGATAACGACATCAGGCGCACTTTCCAAAGAAGCGTAAGACCTGTCCGACCACCGAGGTCTCCCAGACGCACGCGATTGCGCCTGATCGCTGCTTCGCATCCGCCAGCCCATCGATCCCCACTTCGTCCTTCCGCGTCGACACAACCACACCGGCCAGTTGCGTTAGCACGCCGCTGCGATTCAGCATTGGCATAAAACCGGCGATGGCAGCGCACGCCAATTCAGTGAAATGAGGCTAGAACAAAGGCCTATTCGCAATGAAAACTCGCGCCTATCACCACTAGAATTCCATCTCATACCTGCTTCACGCACCGTCACACATTCGTTACCTGTCGGAACGCTTTCTCACATCGGATTTCCGGTTAATTCAGCATGACACGGCTCGCACGTCATTACGTTCCAGATCAACCGCAGCACGTTATTTTGCAGGGGCTCACGGGGCCCGCATTCCTGGACGAAGGAGATTACCTGTACTTCCTCGCCTGCCTGGCAGACGCAGCGCGCGTCGCCGACCTGGCAGTCCACGCCTGGGTCCTGATGCCAGGTGCGGTGCAATTTCTGGTCACGCCGTCATATGAGTCGAGCGTGGCCATGGCGATGCAGGCGGTGGGCCGCCGCTATGTCGAGACGTTTAATCGACGCCACGGACGGCGCGGCACGATGTGGCGTGGCGGGTACCGGGCAACCGTGATCGAGCCGGATCGATATTTTCTGCTGGCGAGCCAGATCATCGATCATGCGCCGGTGCGCAGCAACCTTGTAGACGAGCCGGGAAAATACCGGTGGTCGAGCTACTCGCACCATATCGGGCTGCGTGTCGATAGCTTTATCAAAGATCACCCGCTTTATCGCGCGCTCGGCAACACGCCGTTCGAGCGTAACGAGGCTTATCGGGATCTGGGCGCGCAGTCCCCGGATCAACTCGAAGTCGAAAAACTGATGCAGTCCACGCTGAATGGCTGGGTGCTAGGCAGCGCCGAGTATTGCGAGTGGGCCGCGCGCACAGCCAACCGGCGTTTGATGCCACTGCTGCTGCGGGACCGGCCGCCCAGGACTCGCACGACACGCGCCTTCGCGCACGCCGGCTAAACAGTAGACAAACAGGCAGGCACACCCTGCCTGTTTGACCGAGCTACGTCACGTCGGCATTTTCTATCCGCGCGGTCGGTGAACCGCGAACCGGGTACAGGCTCGCGCTTGCCGATATCGAATCGCGACGCGCACAACTCACATCCGATTCTGGCGGCGGCAGGCGTGCAATATTTCGTTGACTGCAAATGCCCCTCTCACGTTCTGGACATTCTGCAAGATACACACGTGATAAGACTTCTCGCGCGGCAAAAGCAGTGCACTGTTTACGTACAGTGCCTGGCACGAATTTCTGATAACACGTGCCGCGTAGCTGCTCTGGCTATTCGCTAAAGAATTCAGAATGCATTGGTCGTATTCCACATTCTCGCCGCCAAGCGCGAAGGCTGATAACGGTGCGGCGAGCGTCAAAGGAACGAGCAGGTAAGCCAGTTTGTGCATGGACGTGCGACAGCCAGGAACTTGACGATGGCAATCGTAGCACGTCGCGTTTAATTGCAAAGGCGCACTCCATTCAGCGCGCATTGCAGTGCCACGAGAACTAGTCCCCGTAATTCAACTCACATCATTTCGGGGCTGCTCAGTTTCGTTCCGTCGGAAAATCGCGTCAGTCTGTAGGGACCCATGTCGAATTGCGGCGCCTCGTCCATTACCAGCCGGCTCGCCAGTAAGCCCGCGCCGGGCCCTAGCCCGAAGCCGTGACCGCTAAAGCCGGAGGCGATCACAAGACCCGGTTTCGCATCGACCTTCGAGATGATCGGGACAAGGTCCGGCGTCGTGTCGATTGCGCCCGCCCATGCGTGAGCGATCCGCAAGCCCGACAACTCGGGAAACACGCGGGCCACATTGCGCAGGCCGCGTTCGAGCCATTCACTATCGACACGCGGGTCGAGCACCCGTGTCCGTTCAAATGGCGAGATGTCATCGTCGCGCCACGTCGCGTTCGCCTCTGGTCCGTGGAAGAAGCTGGCACCGACGCGAACCTTGAGTTTCTTCTTCAGCTTGCTGCGGAACATGGTGCGGAACTTCACCGAATGCCGCAGGTTTTGCGGCGCGAGTTCGACCCGTCCATAGCCGGGGACCGCGATGGTGTAGCCGCCGTCCAACCTCCGCCTCAACGCGAAGTCAGGTCCGGAGAAGCAGCCTTCGACGACCGCCGGTGCCTCAGCGGTGCGCAACGCCGTTCCGATTACGTTGATGGCGGGCAGATCGATACCATGATGCTGGCAGAACAACGCGCTCCAGGCGCCTCCGGCAAGCACGACGGTGTCGGCTGCGAGGCGGCCGCGCTCCGTCCAGATGCCGCCTACGCGTCCTGCACTCATGTCCAGACTGCGTACCGCGCAGTTCTGGAAGACCTTGGCGCCAAGCCGTTGCGCCCCGCGTGCAATTGCAGGCGCGGCTTTCGACGGCTCGGCGCGGCCGTCCGTGACCGACCACAGACCGCCAGCCCACCTTGCACGTCCGGAAGGAATGCGCGCAGCCAGTTCTCGCGCACTGAGGATCTCACTGTTGAAACCGATCTCCCGTGCGCGCGCAATCCACGACTCCCATTGCGCGACGTCCGATTGAAGCTCCGTGCCATACAGAATGCCCGCCCTGCGAAAGCCAATGTCCTCGCCGAGTTCTCCGCTCAGTTCATCCCAGCGCCTGAGGCTTTGCATGGCGAGCGGCAACTCATAGAGGTCGCGGTTTTGCTGACGCACCCAACCCCAATTGCGCCCCGACTGCTCGCCGCCAATAACGCCCTTTTCGAGCAACACCACCTGGACACCGCGCCGCGCCAGTTCATACGCGGTGCTGACGCCGACGATGCCGCCGCCTATCACCGCGACATCGCATCGATCGGGGAAACTTTCGCTATTCGTGACTTCGTCGATCCTTAACATTTCACAGCCGCCGGTTGCCGCTTCCTGGTGAACTGCAGCGGTGAGTTCGGGAATGCGTACAAGAGCGCGCATCACCGTTTCACCATCCGCAGAAAGTGGCTACGATTCTCCTATCTTCCATCGCTTGGCTGATAGGACGATCCTCTTGCCTCTGCGCGGGACACGACGATCCACCGCATCCTGAATGCTTTGGGACGAAACCCGAAGCGTCATGGCGTGGATGGCCGCTCGGTGTCGTACAGGCGGTCCGGGATAAACAGCGCCGTGACGCCGCTCAGAAAGAAAACCGCACCCACGACAAGAAAGCCGAAGCCGATGGAGAACTGCGTGGCGAGGTAGCCGATAACAATCGGCGCTGCGCCTGCGCAGAACCGGCCAACGTTATAGGAACCGCCAACAGCAGTGCCACGTATCGAAGTGGCGAAGCTCTCGGACATGAAAGTGCCGATCGTGCCGAGCGGAACACCATACAGAAAGCCGAAGAAGAGCATGAGTGCAGCAATGTTCTCCCGCGTATGCCAGAAGATTATGACCGGCAAAAAGAGCGCGGCGCCCGCGCAACCCAGCACGTATACACCGCGCCGGCTCCAGCGGTCGCCCAGCCACCCGGCGAAGATCTTGCCGATGAAGGCGACCACGTAGGTGCCGATCATGTAGCCGGTCAGTGAACTGAACTTGATATGCAGTTCTCTTTCGAGGTACGTGGGTAGCCAGTTGTTCAAACCATAAAAGCCGGAAAGAATGAAAACAGAGGCGAGAGTCCACAGGATGAACAGCGTGCGCGTTTGTCGTGTGCGGAAAATCACGGCGTAGCGGCCGTCGCGCAATCGCGCTCCACTGTGACCTTGAGTGCCGCTTTCGTTCTGGCTTTTGCGGTCGGCTGCACGGCTTGCCCGCCAACTGGCCGGCTCGGGCACGGCAAATTTGATCGCGAGCGCAAAAACCACGGGAACCGCCGACACGTAATACAGCGTGCGCCAGCCATAGTGCGGCAAGATCCAGCTGCTCAGCGCGATCACCACGATATAGCCGGCCGAAATGGCGGTCTGCAACGCGCCGAGAATCAACGAACGTCTTTCGGTGGGCACGTATTCGGCAACCAGCGTGGTGACGAGCACCATGCAGCCGATTCCCAACGAACCAATGAAGCGAACAATCGCGAATTGCCAAAAGCTGTGCGTTAGCCCGAGCAGTCCCGCGCCGAGCGAGAATAGCGTCAGCGCCCATACGACCACCCTCACCCGGCCCACACGGTCGCTCAGCCAGCCGCCCAGTATCCCGCCCGCGGCCATGCCTACCAACGTCAAACTTCCCAACGCTCCTGCCTGCACATTGCTGAGCCCGAAATCGTCCTTGATTCGCGTGAGGGTCAAGCCGTACATCATCACGTCGGCGCCATCGGCCATTAGCGCGAGATAGGAAAGGACGAAGACCAGCAGCCAACGGCCTTGCGATTCCGCGCTTTGCGTTGCCGTTGCCGTTGCCGTCGCCGTCGCCGTCGCCGTCGCCGCTGTTGTAGCGCGGGGAGTTGTAGTCATGTCAGAGAGAATCCGAACTGCCGGCGGATACCGTATTGCCCGCGATCAGAGCGGGAGCGAGGAACGAACCGATCAGCAAGCCAAGCGCTTCGTGCCGCTCGGTGTACCACCCTTCCCGGTGTGTGAGGTTCATCGTGCCGATGCACACGCCGTTGTACGCGATAGGGATATTCAATATCGATCCGAGGCCCATGCCGGTCATCACCGTGTGATCGTCGAACGCTTCGAGAATGCCTTGCGGCGTTTCTGCGCGAAATGGCTCAAGGTCGTGCAGAACCTGTCTGGCCCACGCGGTGCCGCGTTTCTTCTTGCGCCCGCCAACTGGATACACGTCTGGCATGTTCGTATAAGCGCGCTCGACTTCCTCGCGCCCGGCGTCGTAAGACATGATCGTGAGCAGGCGGAAGCCGATTACGCTTGCCGCCACCTCATGAACCGCACGGAAAAGCGCCACCGGCTGACCGTTGAGCCGCATGGCCCTGGCGAGATGTTCCAGATGGGAAATGTCCAGCGTTTGCGGGACGGGCGGCGTAGTCACGATCCTGTTGGCTTGCATGGTCTATAAACGAAGAGTTGGCACATCGCGGCGTTCAGCCGCCTAATTCCGTGGAACTGAGCGGACCTCGAACATCCTGCGCACGCCCGAACTCCTCGGCCTCGATATCTTCGAGCGAACGGTTGCGAGTCTCGATACCGAGGCAGAAAACCACGCATGCTCCGACGAGCAGAACTGTCGTGGTCATCGCGAATACGCCCAGAAACCCGAACGTCGGATAGACGAGGCCGACCAGAATCGGCGCGCTCACCGAGCCGATGCGGCCAAAGGACGACGACGATCCCGTGCCCGTCGTGCGGACTGCAGTGGGAAACACTTCCGGGGTGTACGCATAGACGCCCGCGAATGCGCCGTTCATGAAGAACGACAGGCATATGCCCGCAAGCATGATGCCGATTCCCGTGTGAGAGAACGCAAGCGCGATCGCCGCGATGCCGCCCAGCAGCATGTACGAGGCGACCACCGCTTTGCGTCCGATGCGTTCATTGAGCCATGCCGCAGAGAAATAGCCAGGGATCTGCGCCCCATAGATCGCGATCGAATAACCGAAGCTTTTGGTCATGGTGAGCCCCTCCTTGAGGAGCAGACTCGGGATCCACGAGAAGAACGAGTAGTACGCGAACGCGACCGAGAACCACATGAGCCAGCTTACCGCCGTGGTACGCGCGAGTCGCGGCGACCACAACGTCAACACGTTCTGCAATGCGCGACCCTTGGCCGGTGCCGTCGCCGGCATCATGCGGACGGAGGCAACCGGCGCAAGATGAATGCCGCGGCCGGTAAACCATGATTCGATTGCGCTTACGATGCGATTCGCTTCTTCGGTTCGGCCCTGGCTTTCGAGCCATCGCGGCGACTCGGGCAGCGTCCTTCGCCACCAGAGCAGCATGACGACCGGCAAGGACGTGACCACGGCGAGATACCGCCAGCCATCGGCAAAATTTCTGACCACCACGAAGCCGAGAATCGACGAACTCAGATAGCCGAACGACATGAAACCGACCAGTGCGCCGCAAAACATTCCCCTGTAGCGCCGCGGCACGAATTCCGCGAGGAATGGCGCGATCACCACGGTCTCCGCGCCGGAGCCAAAACCCGCGACGATGCGTAATGCGAAGAACGTGTGCCAGTCGGTTGCCGCTGCACTCGCGAGCGACGCGACACAGTAGATCGCCAGCGCCGTCATCATGATGCGGCGGCGGCCGATGAGATCGGCGAAAACCCCCGACAGAAAAGCGCCGAAGAAGTACCCGATATAGGTACTGCTGGCAACGAGGCCAGTCTCGGCGCTCGTCAGATGCCACAGCTTGCTGACGACCGGTAACAGGAACGCAAGCGACGACGAATCGAGTCCGTCGAACAGATACCCCAGCCCGCCGATCAGCAGAAGTTTGCGATGAAATCCCGATAACGGGAGCCGTTCAAGACGAGCAGCTACAGCGGACATGGCGAGTTTCTCCATGGAGGAATGAGCGCGTTGATCGCGGGCACGAAGTTCATCGCCCGATCGCATATGCCTGCATCTGGCGAGGCGTCGCCGCGCCGCGCATCAGGCCATTTCTGATGCCGACCGCGCAGACCCGCCCCAATGCCCAAGGCTCCGCCACGGTCAGATCGTGTCCACGCGCGCGCAATTCGGCGAGCGTGCTTTCCGGAAAGCGTGCTTCGGCGGACATCTTGCCCAACTGCATCGCGCGCGGGTAGAACGAGCCGGGAAAATGAGCGGTCTGGAACGACGGCGAATCCGCGGCGGCCTGGAAGTTCATGCCGGCGTGCACATGTTTCAGGAATAGCTGGAGCGACCACTGATCCTGCTGGTCGCCGCCGGGCGTGCCGAATGCCGCGTAAGGTTTGCCCGCGCGGGTAACGAGCGTGGGCGACAGCGTCGTGCGAGGACGTCGGCCAGGACCCAAGGACGATGGCAGGCCCTCTTCCATCCAGAACATCTGCGCACGCGTGGTGACGTTGAACCCGAGTCCGGGCACCGCCGGCGACGCCTGCAACCAGCCGCCGGACGGCGTAGCCGACACCATGTTGCCCCACCGGTCGACGATATCGAGGTGTACGGTGTCGCCTCGAAGTTCAGGCAGCGGCGCGAAGGTCGGCTCTCCCTGCCCGAAGCCCCCAAACTGTTCCTTCCCGGCGAGTGCCATGATGCGCGCGGCGCGGCGCCCGCTGTCGCCCAGCGTTCCCGGACAAAATTCGAGCGACGCACGCTGCGGGTCGATGAGCTTGCGACGTTCGTCGTTATAGGCGTCGCTGAGCAGCACATCTAGCGGCACATGGGCAAACGCCGGGTCGCCGTAGAAGACCTCGCGGTCGGCGAACGCGAGCTTCGAGCACTCGATAACCGTGTGGACGAAATCCGCTCCCAGCGGATCCATCGCCGCGAGATCGAAGCCCTTGAGCAGCGCAAGCTGCTGCAGGAACATCGGTCCCTGCCCCCACGGACCCGTCTTGTGGACGCGAAGGTCGCCGTAGTCGTAGGACACTGGGTCTTCATAGGATGGCTCCCACCGAGCGAGATCGTCGGCGGACAGCAAGCCGCGATTGCGCTGCCCGGACGTATCGAGAACGGCTGTGGACCGAAAGTACTGGTCGATGGCGTCTGCCACGAATCCGCGGTAGAACACTTCACGAGCCCGTTCGCACTGCTCGGCGCGGTCGCTGCGGCTAGTCGCTTCTCGCAGAATGCGCTTGTAGGTGGCAGCGATCGCAGGATTGGCGAAGAGGTGATTCGGCGTGGGCGCGTCGCCATTTCGCAGCCATTGTTCGGCCGAAGTAGGCCATTCGGTGAGGAAAAAATCCTTGATCGCGAGGATCGACGAAGCCATGCGCGGCAGCACCGGGTAGCCGTTCTCCGCATAGCCAATCGCATAGCTCAACACGTCTTCGAGCGGCAACTGGCCATAGTCGCGCAGCATGGCCATCCATGCGCCGAATGCCCCCGGTACCACCGCCGGCAAAAGTCCGGTGCCCGGCACCACTTCCAGCCCCAGCTCGCGCATACGCCCGATGGTCATGCTCGCGGGCGTCACGCCTTGGCCGCAAAGCACTCGAACCCGGTCTTCGCGAGCGCTGTAGAACACCACCGGCAGTTCACCGCCGGGACCGTTCAGATGCGGCTCGACGATCTGGAGTACAAACCCCGCGGCTGCAGCGGCATCGAAGGCATTGCCGCCTTTTTCCAGCGCGGCCATGGCCGACGCGCTGGCCAGCCAATGCGTCGACGCCACCATTCCGAACGTGCCAATCAGTTCGGGACGAGTTGTGAACGACATGACCTACTCCTCTTTTGATCGCTGCGACCGGGTGCTGAACCAATGTTTAAAGGTATCAATTTCATCAGCCGGCCTTGGATGACCCCACCCTTTCCTCGATGCTAACCTGGAATACAATCGCGCAATACCAGCCAAAAAAAGCATTGCATGAAATTCACAGCGCCGGTGCACCGTCAATCTGTTATCTTTGATACCAATATTCATTGGTTCGGACGAATGGAATGGAAGAGACCGCGTTGAACGGCCTGCTCGGGTATATCGCCAGTCATCAGCTCAAAGACGGCGACGCGTTACCGCCCGAAAGGAAGCTGGCTGAAGAGCTTGGCGTCAGTCGACGGGAATTGCGCTCGGTGCTTGCCTCGCTGGAAGCGTCGGGTCGCGTATGGCGCGGAGTTGGGCGCGGCACGTATCTGGGAGCACGGCCGCTCAAGTTCGGTCCCACGCTGCGCGGTTTGCGCGCGGGCACCAGTCCAGCGGATATCGCCGAGATGAGGCTACTTTTCGAGCCCGCGCTGGCGGAACTCGCCGCGACCAAGGCCAGTTGGGACGATCTGCTCGAACTTGAGAAGTGCGCGCGGAAAAACGCGGCCGCGAACAGCGACGAGGAGTGGCAGCAATGGGATCACCGCTTTCACTTATTGATCAGCCAGGCCACCCGCAATCCGGCGCTCATTGCGCTCATGGAAGTGATCAACGGTATGCGCGTCAAGCCGGAGGTTCGAAAGAAAACCGTCAGCCAGGAGACGCGGCATTATTTTGCCCAGCAGCATCAGGCAATCGTCAACGCGATGAAAGCCCGTGACGGTGAAACGGCGGCTCGATGCATGCGCGAGCATCTGTCGAGCGTACAGTCGCGTGCGTCCAGCAAGATAGGCGGCGCGGCGGAATCACCGGGATGAAACAGCTTTGGCTGTGCATTGGTTTGATCATGCTTTCGGTGGAGTTGTCGAAAGGCGTTTGTTCGCGTGGCGGCGCCGAGCCTCGATGGCCAGAGCAAGAACCCCTGAGCCGCCCATCATGAGCGAGATCGATACGATTACCAGACCGACGCGGTTGTGTCCCGAGAACAGGCCGACCAGTAAGCCCGCAAGCGGCTGCGTCAAATTGTTGAGCATGATGACCACACCGAGAGTCTTGCCGTAATCCCTTGGTGGAATGACTGTCTGCCGCACAGTCCGAATGTAGATGCTGAACATCTTGTCGAAGCCTGCGATCAGCAGAAAGCCGATCGCGTAGCCCCAGGGGGACGGGCTGACACCTGCAACGATCCCGCCGGCGCATATCGCTACGAATGACAGCAGGCCCAGCACTCGCCGAGGTATCGCGGTTCTCGCGATCACCAGCAAAATGACGACGGTTGCGATAGCCCCGGCAGTCTGCAAAAGCGCATAGAAAGCATCGGATTGATGATGCACGCCGGTCACCATCGCCGCCGAAGTCGCCAGCGTAACGCCAATGACGAGGTTTTCCGCCGCAGCCAGCGCCACGAGCTTTTTCAGTTTCGGCAGGCGCGCGACGTGATCTAACGCGACCTTGATTGGCGCGGACCAAGGCCCCCTGGCAACCTCAGGCGCTAACAGTTCGAAGTCGCTCGTGCGTTGCCATAAGACGGTCGCCCAGTCCGCGGCGAAAAACAGAATCGCCGTTGCCACGACAACGAACTCCCATCTCCAGCAACCCAACATCAACGCGGCTAATACGGGGCCGGCAACCACACCTATCTGGTCGGCGAGTTGCGAGTGCGACAGGACCCGTTCCAATTTTTGATTTTTGAATAACTGGGGCAGCAACACCTCTCGTGCGACGAGTCCCTGACTCGTGAGAACGCCACAACACGCTGAAAGTACGACGAGCCAACCAATGCCGGCGAATATTGCGTATCCGATAACGCCTGCAATACACGCGAAGCCGCGATACAACTGGCTGACACGCAGAATCCTGACCGGCGATATCCGGTCACAAAGGACGCCACAGAAGGGAAACACCAGGTACCTCGGGAGCGCCTCGATGAAGAACGCAATGCCGGACCACGACGTCTCATGCGTAGTCTGATAGACGACCAGGGGCACCAGAAAGAGCAGAATCTGGTCCGCTAGTCTCGACAGAAACAAAGAGGCAAAGAAGGCACTTTGATTGGTGCGCACTGGACGGTTTCCGTTTCGCTGACGCCGTAGCAAATTGAAGGCGGATACCTTGCCGCCGTTTTATTTGTGCGGACCACGACGCGGCCGGCTGTCCGGCGCGATCGTGTTCCCGGAGCACCATTGTCCACGATCCGGTTGTTTCGGCCGAGCGAATTATCAATGTGCATCTGTGCCGTGCTCACCCGACCGGCCGTCACCGCAACTGCGCCACTGCATCGAACACACGCCCAAAGAACTCATCCGCATGCTCGGGATTAAGCCAGCGCACTATGACGGCGAGCCTTCGGGTCGGCTCGATCCACATGAACGAGCTACCCGCGCCCACACCGAAATAGCTCGATGTCGGCACGCTCGGAAACATCTTCTGCCCGGTGTTGAGCCAGACGAGATAGCCGTAGAACGGCGCGATCGCGCAAGGCGTTTGCATACGCTCGATCCATTCCTTCGACAGCACACGGCGCCCCGATGCGACGCCTTCGTCGAGTAGCATCTGCGCGATCTTCAACTGATCGTTTGCGCTGATCGACATGCCGCCGCCCCAGTGCGTGCCGCCCGGCACCGACTGCACGCGGCGTCCGCCCACCTCCACCCATGAGTGGTCGTAGCCGACCCAATCCCAGGCGTCGCTTGCTCCTGAAGGCCGTGCAATCGCCTCGCGGAACACGTCCGGCAGCGGGTCGCCGAACAGATGCAGCAGCGCAAGCGAAAGCTGGTTGATGCGCACGTCGTTGTATTCCCAATACGTGCCCGGCTGCTGTAGCGGACGCAGATCGCCCTTTTTGCCATTCGGCGGCTCACCGAACGTGACCGCGCGATAGTGATCCGCCTGGTCGGGCAAACCGAAGCAGGTGCCCTGCCATTCGCTCGTCTGTTGCAGCAATTGCGCCCACGTGATGCTTGCGTTGTGATCGTCGTCGAAGCCGATCCCCGGCACGCGCACGCGCACGGGCTCGTCGAGATCGGACAGCAGGCCGCGGTCGTGGGCCACGCCCGCGAGCAGCGCCAGATACGTCTTCGCAATGCTGAACGTGAGGTCCGCGCGGTCCGGCTCACCCCACGTCGCGAGCTTGTGTCCGTCGAGCGCAATCGCGCCCGAGACCGGCCCCCGGTCATGCACGGGTCCGAGCAGCCGGTTCCACGGTGCCGGGTCTTTCACATGCACGCCCCAGTTGGCATCGACCTGGCGATCCCACGTCGATTCATGCTCGATGGAAAACTGGATGGCCTGCTGCAATGCTTCGTTCATGCGTATTTCCTGTGAGTTTTTCTGGAAAGTCGTTGCGCGTGCAGAGTGATGACCGCGATTAACCCCGCGCACTCACCGCACATGCAGACGACGGCGCGCCCACATCAGCGTGAAGAGGCTGATTACAGCGGCGATCATCAGGTACAAACCGGGCGCCAGATTGTTATGAGTGAACGCGATCAGCGCCGCGACCACCACCGGCGTGAAGCCGCCGAAAATCGTCGTGCCGATGTTGTAGGCGAACGCCATGCCGGTTGTGCGCGTTTCAACAGGGAAAAGGTCCGCCATCAACGCGGGAATCGGCGCGAAGTACGTCGCTTTCAGCAGTGCGACCCAGATCACACAGGCCAGCAGCATGGGCAACGACGGATAGGCGTTCATCAGCATGAAGGCCGGATACACCGTCACCAGAAACAGCACGCCGACCGGCAGCATGATGCGTATGCGCCCGAGCTTGTCCGACAGGTGTCCGACCACCGGCACCAGCGCCATCATGATGAAACCCGCCACGAGCGTCGCAATGAATCCCGACGACGGCGAGAGTTTGAGCTGATGCGTCGCGTACGTCGGCATATACAGCAGCATGTAGTTCGCGGTCGTGGTGAGCACGAGCGAGCCGATAGAAACGAGCACCCGTTCCTTTTGTGTCGCAAGCACCACGCGCATCGGCGACGCGAGCTTTTCGGCGCGAGCGAATTCCGGTGTTTCGTCCATGCGCCGGCGAATGTAAAGGCCGATGGGGCCGATCAGCATGCCGAACAGGAATGGGATACGCCAGCCCCACCCTTCCAGTTGCGGCGGCGTCAGCAGGCCGGTCAGCAAGGCGCCGAACAACGACGCGAGCAAGGTGCTCGCGCCTTGGCTCGAGAACTGCCAGCTCGACATGAAGCCGCTGCGCGCCGGCGCATGCTCGACGAGAAACGCCGTCGAACTGCCGAATTCGCCGCCGGCCGAAAAGCCCTGCAGCAGGCGCGACAGGAAGATCAGGATCGGCGCGGCGATGCCGATCGTCGCATACGGCGGCATGACGGCGACGAGTCCTGTGCCGAGCGTCATCAACCCAATCGACAGTGTGAGCGAGGCCTTTCTGCCGTGCCTGTCGCTATATGAACCGAGAACCAGCGCGCCAACCGGACGCGCGAGATACGACAACGCGAACGTGCCGAGCGTAAGTAACAGCGAAACCGTGCGGTCGTGCGTCGGAAAAAACAGCCGCGACAGCGTGGAGGCGAAGTAGCCATACACGACGAGGTCGTAGAACTCGAGCGCGTTTCCTATCGATGTCGCCACGATCAGGCGCGCAATGTTGTGCGACTGCGCGGCGTCGAGCGGTTGTTGCATGGCGGCGGTGTCAGTACTCATTGCGCTGTCCTCGATACGGTTGACGGGGCAGATTGGCGGCCGGATTCGCGTCGGGGGCGTCGCCCTCGCGCGTACCGAGGTCCCAGAACAGGCCCGCCATGATGCGCAGACCTTCTTCGACTACCGGCGCGAGCAGATGCTCGTCCGGCGCGTGCTGCGAACAGCCGGGGTACGAATGCGGCACCCACAGCGTGGGCATGCCGAGCACGTCGGCGAACACATCGTTCGGCAGCGTTCCGCCGAGGTTCGGCAGCAGCACCGGCTGCGCGCCGGTGGTTTGCGTAAGCGAGCGCAACGCCCACCGTACCCACGGGTTCTCCGGATCGACGCGCGTGGCGGGCGCGCCGCGTTCGACGCTCACTTCGACCATCTGGAAACCGTGCGCGTCGAGATGGCGGCGCACGATGCCGGCGATATCGGACCAGGCGGTGCCCACCACGAAGCGCAGCTGCATGTGCGCAAACGCGAACGGCGGAATCGCATTCACGGGCTTTTCGGGGTTGCCGGTGCGAAACGCGAGCACTTCGAGATTGTTCCAACCGAACACGCGCTCGGCGGGCGTCAGGCCCGGCTCGCCGTAGTCGGTGTCGACTTCCGGCTCGCCGGGGTTGCCGCCCACGGTGATGTCGGCCAGCGCGCGGCGCACCGCGTCCGGCACCGGCGGCGGACGAAGCCCTTCGATCGCGATACGGCCGTTGGCATCGACCATCGACGCAATCGCGTTGGCGAGCACGATGCCCGGATTGCGCAGCAAGCCGCCCCAGTTGCCCGAGTGATGCGCGCCGTCGCGCAGGTTCACATCGAGCCGGAAATTGGTTACGCCGCGCGAGCCGAGAAAGAGCGTCGGGCGGCTGGCGGCGAGACGCGGGCCGTCGGAGGCGATCAGTACGTCGGCGGCAAGTTCGTCGCGCAAGCTGGTGCAAAGTGCGTGCAAACCGGGCGACCCAACCTCTTCGCCGGTTTCGAACAACAGCTTCAGGTTGAAGCCGAGCTTGCCGCCGCGCGCATCCATCACGGCTTTCAGCGCGGCCAGGTTGATGCTGTGCTGGCCTTTGTTGTCGGCGGTGCCGCGGCCATACCAGCGCTCGCCGTCAACGCTCACCTCCCATGGCGAGCGGCCGTCGGCCCATTGCGCGTCGTAGCCGCGCACCACGTCGCCATGGCCGTAGCTGAGCACGGTCGGCAGATCGTCGCCTTCATGACGATGCGCGATCAGAAATGGGCCCGCGCCTTCGTGCGGATTCTCGGCGATGCGGCACACGAAGCCCCATGCTTCGAGGCGCGGCGTCAGTTCGTCGGTCAGATAGGCGCGCAGAAGCGAGTTGCGCTCCGGCTCCTGGCTTTCAGTACGCAGCGCGACGCGGCGTTGCAGGTCGGCGAGAAACTGGCCGGATCGGTAGCCTTCGGTGGCTAGCTCAATGGCGGTATGTCGGGTCAACTCGGTCTCCGTCGGGTGCGCTGGAAACTGCGTTGCGCCGCCGCGTCAGAGTGCGCGGCGCATGCGGCAGCGGGTCGACACCCATGCTGTGGTGGCCGATATTTCTGCACAATTACAATATTTCTTACCCACCTTTGCCAGAACGGCAAAGGTCGTCACCGGGACTAACGCATCCAATGGACCAGACAGCCTTGCGCTATTTCCTCGAAGTCGCGCGCAGCGGATCGCTGAGCAAGGCGTCCGAGCGGCTTTTCGTCGCCGTGTCGGCTTTGAGCCGGCAAATCGCGAGGCTCGAGGAGCAACTGGGAACGCCGCTCTTCGAGCGCCGTCCGCGCGGCATGGTACTCACCGATGCCGGGCGGCTCCTCGCCAACCACGCCCGCCGCAGTCAGCTGGAGGACGAGCGTGTCACTGGAGAGATCCGCGGTCTCTCAGCCGGCGAACGCGCGACGATTCGCATTGCGAGTTCGGAAGGCGTTGCACCGGACTTCCTGCCGCTCGTGTTTGCGCAGTTCCTCAAGATGCATCCCGGAGCGCATTTCCAGCTCGACGTCTCCGCGCCGTCGATAGCGACGCAGCGCGTGCGTGAAGGCACGCACGACGTGGCGGTATGTTTCAACATGGTGCCGGAGCGGGACGTTCAAGTGCATTACGCACAGCGCGCACCGGTGTACGCGCTGATGCGGCAGAGCCATCCGCTCGCCGCGCGCGCCAGCGTCTCGCTGGCGGACCTGCTGCCCTGGCCGCTCGCCATGCCGAGCCAGACTCTGACGATACGGCAACTGTTCGATATCGCATGCAGTCTCGAAGGGCTGATCTTCGAGCCGGTAATCGCCAGCAACTATCACGTGGCGTTGCAAAACTTCGTGCGCTACACCGACGCGATAACGTTGACCGGCTATCTGACGGTACACAGCCGCCTCGTGTCCGACTCACTTGCAATGGTGCCGATTTCAAACCCCGAACTGCACCAGCGCACGCTGCAGATTCAGACAATGGCGGGCCGCACGCTTCCACAGGCAGTGACCGCGTTCATTGCACTGTTGATGGAAGCGATCGAGTCGCCGGAGCATGTGGACGTGGGAGTCAGCCGAGGTTAGCGCGCGCCGCACTATGCACGCACGATATCTGTGAGCGGCTTCGTCGCGACGGTCTGACCGAATAGCGCGCGAGCCGTACGCTGAGGGTCGAGGCCGAGGCCTTCGCTCGCGACGCCGGCAATCAGCGAGTCGAGCGATGTGGTCGGTTTCAGGTCGCGCGCTTCGTAAAGATCGCGAGGCGCGAGACCGGGCCAATCCGCGATGACCCGCCCGCCCGCGACCGCTCCGCCCAATACCACCGCCACCGAACCCGTGCCGTGATCGGTGCCGCCAGTGCCGTTCGCGGCCGCGGTTCTGCCGAACTCGGTCGCGACGAGTACGGTGGTTTTGCTCCAGGCCGCGCCCATGTTGTCGCGCAGCGCCGCGAGCATTGTGTCGAGCGCTTTCAACTGATTCGCAAGGCGCGTGCTCTGCGCACTGTGCGTGTCCCAGCCGCCGGTTTCGATCATTGCGATACGCGGGCCGTCATCGCGTGACAGGAAACTGGCGGCCAGTTTGCCGAGGCTCGCGGGGTCCTGGCGCGCGCCGGCGTCGCCAGCAAGACCGCGCGCCGTCATTGCCGATTCCCACAGCGGGCGCAACTGCGCGTCCTGATCGTATAGCTGGGAGACGCGCATGAGCAGATCGTCCGGCGCTTGCGGCAATGCTGAAGGCGCGTAAGAAGTTACTTCCGCATTGCCGCGCAGCGCCATGGGCACCGTCGGCGCGAACGCAATCGCGTTTTCGCGTGCGCTCGGCAATTGAGCGACGAGCCGGTTCAGCCAGCCGTCTTTTACCCGATATGGCGACGCGCCGCCCGTCTCGAGCACGTTCTGTCCGTCGAAATGCGAGCGGTCGCGATACGGCGACGCCACCGCGTGCACGAACAGCGCCTGGCGGTCCGCGTACATGGCGCCGATCTGCACGAGTGCGGGATGCAGCGCAAAGGTGCCGTCAAGGCGGCGCGCGCTCGATGCATCGATCGCAAGCGCGCCGCGCAATGTTGCATAGGCAGGCTCCGCGTAGGGCACGACGATGTTCAGGCCATCGGCGGCGCCCCGCTGAATCACGAACACGAAACGCCGATCCGTGCCGACGCTCGCGAAAGCAATGCGCGGCGATACGAGAATTGCGCCCGCTCCGGCAGCAGCAATTTGCAGAAATTGACGGCGTGAAGACATGGACTATCTCCGTTGAAAATCGGGCGAGACCAGCAAAAGTGCGATGGCCGTGGATGCGCTTTCGGCACGTGCGACGGCCACAGCGCTCGGCGCGCTGAGCGATCCCGGGAGCAGCACCTGCCCCAGCGAACGCGCGTCGAGCCGGTCGCCGACGCGCGCGGCCAGGCGCTGCGCCACTTCGACGCGGCGTACCAGCGCATCGGGCGCGGCCCAGCTTGCAGCAATATCGTCGTAACCGGCAGGCGAGCCGGGCCGCCACACGGGTTGACCAAGTTGCGCCAGGATGGGCGCAGCCTGCTGATTACCGAGGTCTTGCCAGCCGAGCCCGCGCATCGAAGAGATCGCCCATTCCCACGGCGTCTTGAACTTGACAGCGACGGGCGACCACGCTTGCGGCATGTCGAGCAATGCGCGGTAGACGGACGGCAGATCGCCGCCGCTGCGCTCGAACACGCCCGCAAGCCGCTCGCTCACGCCTGCCGGCGGATTGTCGGCAATGAAATGACGGGCCAGTTTCGAGCCGACGTGCTGCGCTGTTGCGGGCGCGCTGGCGAGATCATGCAGGATTGCAAGCGCCTGCTGTTCGCCGGGCTGATCGTAACGGCGGCCCATGATGGTTCGTGAGCCGGGTTCATGCAACGCGTCGCGAAACACGAAGCTGCCCGGCGCCGAGGCTTCTTGCATCGGACGGCTTGCCTGCATGCCTGCACTGGCTGAACTGCCGGCGTTGGCGATATTCCCGGGATTCCGAGGTCCGGTAGCGAGACTCCAACCGGTCAGCGCGCGGGCGAATTCGGTCACGTCCTCCTGGTTATAGCCACTGCGCACACCTAGCGTATGCAGCTCCATGATTTCGCGCGCGAGATTTTCGTTGAGGCCGCGCTTGCTCTCGGGATTGCGCTGCGCCGCCCGCATCGCCGCGACGCTGTCCGGCCCTACCGAGCGCGTCTGATCGAGAAACAGTTGCATGGCCGGATGACGTTCCACTGCGACCAGCATGTCCTCGAAGCGGCCCAGCACATGTGGACGGATCGCTTCGGCTTCGAATGAGCCAGCGAGCGCCGCCACAGCGGGCTTTTCCGTCGACACTGCGAAATGGTTAGACCAGAAATGAACCAGCCGCTCGACAAAGGGCGTCTGTGTCGTCAGTGCGCTCACCACCCGCGCATTCACGGACGATCGATAGTTGTCGCGTATTTCCGCACGAATCGCCTTTCGTTCGCCTTCCTTATCTTTTCGCGCATCGCTTTGCGATGCCGCTTGCTCACCTGTCTGGGCATTCGCTTGTACGGGCATGCTCGCGCCGCCCGGATTGCGCTGAGCCTGCATACGCAACTGCATGCGCTGCTGCTCCAGTTCGCCCGAGATTGCCAGCGAGTCAGGCTGGCTCGCCCACGCAGCCGGCTTCGCCTGATACTGATCGAACTGTGCGAGTAGCCAGGCCTTCGGATCGGCGGGCGGCGTATCGTCGGCGCGGGCGCCCAGGCCGAAGCGATTCAGCGCAATTGCAGCGGCGGTAAGGTTCGGTTGCGCAGCCATGCGATCCTCTTCGGCGTTAGATACAGCTTGAACGTGCGGCGCGAGAGATATCCGTCGCGCCAGTCTGATTTTTAATCGCCCGAAGATGCGGGACTCGCCGGCCTCGCGACGCTGGCGCCGGGCTGCGGCTCGCGCCACTGTCCGCGCAAGCGGAGGCTGTCGGCGAACTTGACGCGCTCCTCAGGCGACAACCCCGACGCGAAATCCGCCACACTGCTTTCCACTTGCGCGCGCAGATTGCTGTCCGCCGCACGCGTGCGAGCGAGGGCGGCGTCGAGTGCCGGGCGATCGAGCTGCGGAGCGGCCAGCAGACGCAACACCTCGCGCCGCCCTTCGCGTGCCTCGCGCGCGAACTGTCGCGCCTCGCGGCGCCCGGTCTTCAGGCTGTCGGCAAACTCTTTTTGGCGCTCGGTTGAAAGCGTCTGCGCGGCAAAGCGCAACGCGCGCTGTTGCGCGACGAGCGGCGTCGTGGCACCGCGCGCCGCAAACCACTGATAGGCGCCACCGGCAATCGCGCCCAGCAGGAACACGTTGAGCACCAGCGAGGCTACCAGAACGATTTTCCATGTCCGGCTGTTCATTCGCCGCTCCAGTCGGCAGATGAACCACCGAAACTCGACGTTAGATATGACGACTCGTGCATCGGCGGAACCGTCTCGGTCAATACGAAAAACGACACGGCCAAAGCGCCGGCCGCGCCGCCGAGCAAGCCGACGCCCGCGACCGCCGCGCCTGACCACCACCATGCGCGCCGCTGCGCAGCAGGCTGCCGCCGCGGCGCGCTGCCGATAATACGATGCTGCAGTGCCGCGTCCGGCGGCGCAACGTGGTCGGCAGCGAGCCACGTGTCCAGCTCGGCGGCTTCAGCCAGGTACGCATCCGCTTGCGCGCGATGCGCGTCCGCCCAGCCCTGCGCCGCTGCCCGCTCCTGTTGCGGCCAGCGGCGTGGATCGGCGCCATAGGCTTCGACGATCTGGTGAAATCTTTCCGGCGTCATGACTTGTCCTTGCTAAGGCCGCTGTCGGCCAGTTGAGCGCGCAGATTGCGGCGCGCGCGAGCCAGCAGACTTTCCAGCGCATCGACGGTGACGCCCATGAGTGCTGCGGCGTCGGTGTTCGACATCTCCTGGTAATAAGTGAGCACCAGTGCCTCGCGTTGTCGCGCGGGCAAGGCGGCGAGTGCTTCGCGAACCCGCTCGCCGCGGGCGCGCGCTTCGAGCCGTGCATCCGGCGGCGGGGCGGGATCGACCTCGTCGGGCAGGTCGTCGCCAGGATCTTCGCGCCGGCCGCGCAGACGGTCATAGCAAAGATTGAGTGCGACGCGATGAATCCACGTGTCGAATTTCGCCTCGCCTTCTCGCCAGCGCGTGGCCTGTTTCCAGATCCGCACGAACACTTCCTGCGCGACGTCTTCCGCTTCCATGCGGTCGCCCAGCATGCGCGTGGCGACCGCGAGCAGACGCGGCAGCTTGCGCGCAACCAGCGTGCGCACAGCGGCCGGATCGTGCCGGCCGACCTGCTCCAGCAATTCCGCGTCGGGATCGCGTTCGCTCAAGAGGCCGCACCCTTCGACACACGTGCGATGCGCTTCACGTCGGCTTTATCCTCGTAGGTTCGTTGCGCGTGCATTATCCGGGCGCGGTTTTTCAAGCGGTTTTTTTGCAGCGGTCATTCACGCCGTTGTTCAATACACGACGACTGCCGGACGATAGTAGACCGACCGCGCCGGGTAGACCACACAACCGCCGAGCGACGCCACGAGCAGCAATATCAACAGTGTTTTCATGGCAGCTTGCCTCCTTGAGTCATGTGAGGCCTTCACGCCCAATGGCCTTCGACCCAGCGCCAGTTCGGAGCGCGCTGCACCCAATGTCCCGGCACCCAGTGATAACCGGCGCGAACCGGCTGCCAATGGCCCGGCGCCCACTCGTAACGACCGTGGTGCCAACGCCAGCGGCCCTGGTCCCACACATAGCCCGCTCGCGGCGCGGGCAAGACCTCGACGCGGGGCGGCGGTGGCGCGACAGGCGCGATGATCACGGCTTGGGCGATGGCAGGTGCCGCGGTCAGCGCGGCCGCGCAGGTCGCCGCGACGGCGAGCACGTTGCGTCCAAAGTGAAACGGCGTTTTCGATGTCATGTCGGTTTCTCCCATTCATTCAGTATCGAAGCGCGGCAGGGCTTCGTTTCTTCTTAAACGCGGCAGCGGGAAAAATCCGTCGAATGCTTCGAATATTTATTTGCGTCGCAGCGACAATCTTCGCTGCGACGGGCCGGAGCGGGTGCAAATCATGACTGTCCGTGCCGGTTGTTCTCCGAACGACGCCAGTCGGCGGGCGTCATGCCCAGATGTTGGGTGAAGGCCCGACGGAACGCCGCGACGGATTGATAGCCGACCGTCTCGGCTACGACCTCGGTGGAAACGCCCGGCTTTTTCAACTCATTGGCGGCCAATGCCATCCGGACATCTGTCAGGAGTTCATTGGGCGAGCGTCCCACCTTGTCCTGAAAGTGGCGAAGCAACGTCGCGCGCGACATGCTGCAAAGTTCGGACAGTTCGGACAGGGTCCACGGATAGGCCGGATCGTTGAATATGGCTGCAAGCGCCGGGGCGAGGCGCGGATGTCCAGCGAGAGCCAGCAAGCCTGTCGGCGCCTCGTCAGACTCGCCGGACATACGCAGCGCAAGCGCGAACAACGCCGTAGACAGCGCGTTCAGCATTGCATAGCCGCCCAGCCTGTCCGCACTCGATTCCGCCTGCATGAGCGCCATCAGCCCTTTCAGTTGTGCAAGCGTCTCAGCGCTGGACGAAGCCCTTGCGGCCGACGTCCGCACAACGAGCCGAGGAGGCAGATATGCGCGGATCAGGCGGTCATGCGGCGGCGCCAGCACGATTCGACCGCAAAGCATTTCAAGGCGCTGACCACTGCCTTTATTTTCGCTGACGGTCAGGTTCAACGTCTGGCGCTGGCGCGCAGGTTTCGGGCGCGCGCCGCTGCCGTCGTGAAGAATATGGGCCGAACCGTGCGTCAACATCACGATGTCGCCAGCGCCCAGATCTTGCGGCTTGCCCTCGCCCGGCGTCTCCAGAATGGCCGATCCGCCAAGCACGATGTGATACGGCATTTCCCCGGCAGCGGAATCGTCGTAGATGACTTGCCACGGAGCGCCGTACGAGCATCGGAGTTCGAGCTGCCCGCGCACTGTCATCATGCCGAGCAGACGGCTCAGCCAATCGAGCGTGAGTGACATATCTACCTCGGTTGATACTTTTGAGCATGATATTGGCAATCGAGAGGCTCAACAAGATCATTTCGCGACCCTAAAGTGAAGGCTCCTAACCACCACCGCATGAGGTCGATCATGAGTCGCATTGCAATTCCCGCAGTTTCGAACGCCACGGGCGCCACCGCCGAAGTCTATGCACGGGTACGGAAGATCGCAGGCGGCAGCGTGCCGAACCTGTTCGCGACGGTCGGTCAAGTCGCACCCGCGACATTGAACGCCGTGCTCGACGCGGAAGGCGCGCTCGCCTCTAGCAGTCTCAGCAAACAGGATCTGGAAACCATCAAGCTGCTCGTCAGCGAGCAGACGGGTTGTGATTACTGCGTGGCCGCTCACGTGATGTTGGGAAAGATGACCGGCCTCTCGCCCGAGACGCTCCGTCAGATTCGCGCGGGCAAGGCGACGGGCGATGCGAAGCGTGACGCCCTCGTCCACTTCGTGCTGACGCTGCAGAACACGCGCGGCACGATCGATGAAAGCGAGTTTGCAGCCATTCGCACCGCGGGCTACAGCGACACGCAACTGGCTGAGATTTCGCTGGCGATCGCCATGACGATCTTCACGAATACATTCAATCGCATTAACGACACTGACGTCGATTTCCCGCCGGTCAAGTAACACGTGCGTAGTCGGGCGGACTCGTCACGCGGTGACGTGCCGCTCGCCGCATCGTCGCGATCCGGCGGAAAGCCGGATCGCTGCCGCACTGGCCAACTCACTCGCAGGTGTACTGGAGGATTTCATGTCTCAAGTTGAACATTTCGATACGTTGATTCTCGGCAGCGGCCAGGGCGGCAAGCTTCTGGCGTGGCATCTGGGACGATCCGGACAACGGGTCGCCGTAGTCGAACGGCAATGGGTCGGTGGGTCATGCCCTGCCGTGGCTTGCTTGCCGAGCAAGAATGAAATATGGAGCGCGCGGGTCGCGCATCTGGCGCGGCATGCCGGCGACTTTGGCACGACGACCGGTCCGGTCGCCGTCGACATGGCGAAGGTCCGCGAACGCAAGCGCGGCATGATCGAGAGAGAGGCGGCGTTTCACGTGCAGGCGTATGCGTCGAGCGGCGCCGAGTTGATCATGGGCTCCGGCCGTTTCATCGGACCGAAGACGATCGCAGTGCAACTGAACGACGGCGGCACGCGCACGCTCGCCGGCGATCAGGTGGTCGTGAATCTCGGCACGCACGCTGCAATTCCCGATGTGCCCGGATTGCTGGCCGCCAATCCGCTGACGCATATCGGCGCGCTCGATCTCGACTACGCTCCTGCGCATCTGGTCGTGCTGGGCGGCGGTTATATCGGCATCGAGATGGCACAGGCTTATCGCCGCTTCGGAAGTCGCGTGACGATTGTCGAGCGCGGCGCCCGGCTGATGGCTCGCGAAGACGTGGACATCAGCGAAGAGATGCGTGGGATTCTGACCAACGAAGGAATCGATATCGTGACGGGTGCTGAAACAGTTCGTGTCGAAGGCCGCTCCGGTACGCAGATTCGCGTCGTGCTGAGAACCGCTTCGGGGGAACGGGTGATTGAAGGCAGTGACATCCTCGTTGCGGCAGGACGGGTTCCCAATACGGCCGGCATTGGGCTGGAGCAGGCAGGCATCGAACTCGACGAACGCGGATACATTCGCGTCAACGACAGGTTGCAGGCATCAGCACCCGGCGTATGGGCAATAGGCGAAGTCGCGGGCAGTCCGCAGTTCACGCATGTTTCGGTAGACGACTTCAGGATAGTGCGCGACAACCTCGCTGGCGGAGATCGAACGACAACCGGCCGCCTGGTTCCGTACACGCTATTCACTGATCCGCCGCTCGCACGCGTGGGTCTGAACGAACGCGATGCACTTCGCGACGGTATTGCGGTTCGCGTCGCGACACTCCCAATGAGCAATGTGCTGCGAACTGAAGCGACCGACGAAACTCAGGGATTCATGAAGGTTCTCGTCGACGCCAAAGACGATCGTATCCTGGGATTCTCGATGATCGGACCGGAGGCGGGCGAAGTCATGGCTTCGGTGCAGACGGCAATGATCGCAGAGCTTCCGTACCCGAAACTGCGCGATGCCGTCATCTCGCATCTGACGTTCGCCGAAGGTTTGGGGCCGCTTCTGTCGAAGGTTCCTGCAAGGGCGGCTTAACAGGCGACCGGCGCATGGGCGCGGACTGCGCGAGTCCGTTGAATCTGACGGGCTCGCTCGTTACTTGCGCAATCTGCCCGCGCCCGGACATGGTCCATAGCCAGAGAAACGAGCGTTGCGGCAGTCTGTATTCGGGATGCCCCCTATCGGACCATTGCAAATGATTGTCCCGGTTCGTCCTCGCATCGACTGCTGGTGAATGACAATCAGCCGGACTGAGGCCGCTGGCACTCGGTCTGGAACCAGTAGTCGACGAGGCGCTGCGCCGCCTGGAGGTCGTCCGGATAGTACGGGTCATACCACGGGGACGGGTCGTAGCCCGCCTTTCTCAGAGCACCGAGTTCGCTCTGGTGCTGCGCCATGGTCGGCGGCGCGTTTGTTCTCAGTGCCGCGAGGTCGCGGCACTCTGTCGGGGTAAGGTGCCGTCCGGTGTACGGCATGACGGGAGCCACGCAACCGGCGACCAGCATCGTCACGGCGAAAAGCGTCAACCAGTTTGTCAGCAGTCTGCTCATGGTGCGTGTCCTTCGGTGCGAGCGTGCCAGGGGCGACGCCATGTCGGCGCGGCTGGCGTGTTTCCTCGGGTTGTTCGTCTTTCGAGTGATGATTCCGTTGCTGTGCGATAACGCCTCCTCATGGAGGCGACAGAAACTACGAGCAATCCCCACGCCTGGTTTCTCAAGCTCCGCTCACATTTCCCGCCGCAACAAACAGGTGTTCGTGTCATGCCGACTTTCGCATGAATCCGTGTTGGCGACGCGACGACAGTTTATCGAATTCGTCGCGCCCGGCATTGTCCGGATCACCGCTAAACAAGGCTTGCATCGATATGGCATGGACTCTGCAATACACAGCGTCCAGCCGTAGCGCAAGCCACCGTGCATCCCACCGGATGCTGTTGCGTCGCGCCCCGTTCGCGCTGGTACTTAATCGACCAGGTCGTCGACCGGAGGGCATCATGTTCATCTATCTGTTTCTCTTGCTGCAAGAGCTGCTCGACCGCGCTGAACACAGCCGTCGGGACGCGTACCTCGCATCTGCTGTGGACATGTGCGAGCTTGAACGTCGCATGCAGTCGCTCGATATCGACGGTTGAAGTCGCTCAATGGGCGCGCTGTCCGTCGATCAGTTCGGATGGCAGAGCAAATCTTCCGGCGTCTCGAGCATAGCCAGCCGGCGGCGTCGCACCGATAGTAGAGACTCCCCGGCACGGCGTCCGTGCTTCCGACTCCTCGACTACCCGACTCCTCAGGAACGACATGAATAACGCCATCGCATCGCGAACCTGCTCATCTCCAACGACCGTCATCGCTCTGCATTGCTCGGGCTCCGGCGCGACGCAATGGCGCAAGCTCGGCGAGGCGCTTGGATCGCACCATTCGTTCGTCGCGCCGGAGCACTACGGCTGCGACAGCACCGGCCCATGGAGCGGCGAGCGCGCGTTCACGCTTGCCGACGAGGCGGCGAGGACGGTCGGCATCATCGACGCCGCCTGTGGCAAGGTGCATCTCGTCGGCCATTCGTATGGCGGTGGCGTGGCGTTGCGCGCGGCTGTCGAGCGGCCCGAGCGCATTGCGAGCCTGACGCTGTACGAACCGTCGGCTTTTCACCTGCTGAAGGCAATGGGCACCTACGGAGTCGAAGCGCTTTCGGAAATCGTCGCGATCTCGAAGCGCACCGCCGACGGAGTCAGCTGCGGCGACTATCGCGGTGCGGCGGCTTCGTTCGTCGACTACTGGAGTGGACGGGGCGCATGGGATGCGCTGCGGCCCTCGGTGCAGGCCGCGCTCACGCGCTGGGCGCCGAAAGCGCCGCTCGACTTTCGCGCGCTTCTCGATGAACGCACGCCCACCAGCGCTTACACGAGCCTGCGTGTGCCGGCGTTGATCATGCGCGGCGAACATGCGCCGGTTCCGACGCGGGCGATCGCCGAGCGGCTGCCCATGCTGCTGCCTGCGGCACGCCTTGCAATCGTCGCGGGCGCGGGACACATGGGACCGCTCACGCACGCCGACCAGGTCAATGCGACGATCGCGCGGCATATCGCCGAGTCCGAAGCGGCGCATTGATGAGGCAGCAGGCGAACGGCAGATCGTCCAGGAAATGCCGGTTACGCGAGCGTCATTCCATTGAAGCGACAACTTCGTCGGTGGTCACCACGCCGTGTGCGAGAAACGCGTAATTGACCATTGCCGCTTTATATCCATCGCCCCAAACGGGGTGACGTGGTCCCGCAGTCGCATCGCTCACGACGTGGACCTCGAATCCCTGTTCGAGCAGGTCGCGCAGATGCGATTCCACGCACATATTGGCGAGCATGCCGCCCAGTACCACCTTGCTCACGCCACGCTTGCGCAGTTGAAGGACGAGATCGTTGGTTTGCGGTCCGAAGACCTTATGTGGGCTCACAACAACCGTCTCGCCGTCGTTGATGTAGGGCTTGAATTCGTCGAGCCAGTCAGCGCCTGATCCGTCGAAACCTTCGAGATTCAACTGACCGCTACGGGCAAACGTCCCGGTAGCGAATTCATCGGACTCCAACGGTCCGTTGAATTTCCACAGGCGATCGGTCGGGAAAAAGTAATGTGGCGATATAAAGACGGGAAATTTCGCGGTCTTTGCCGCCTTGAAGATTCGCAGCATGTTTTCGACCGTCCTGTTCTCCGTCACGCTCGCTCCCACCGCGCCCCAATTCTTACCCGACTTGCTCAGGACATCGACTTGCGGGTCGATGAATACTACGGCTGTCTCCGTACGATCAAAGGACACTTCGGACCTCCAGGAAAACGCGTGACGGCTCACCGGCCTCTCCGACCGGAGCCTCCCGACCAGATTAGGAAACGAAGACCTGGAAAGCAACGACGCATTGATGCGGCATCCCGGTTTTGCATGCGAGCGCCGGATGACAGGGCGCTCGATGCGTCCGCAGGTTGACCCCGCATGCATGCTTTTAACAAGGCGATGAGTAAGACTCCCCCGCGCTTGTTGAGATCTGGCATGCAAGTACGGTTTTCGCGACCTGCCGGTGCGTCTGTTTTTGAACGTGCGCAGGTCGCTCAGGTCGGCGAGACGGCGGCCAACGCCCGAGATGAGCGTGGCCGCGCTGCCTTCACGGTTACATCGCTTTAGTTCCTGAACGGTGATCGACGTCTCCGATCCTCGCGCCTTCGTCAACCGTCGAAGGCGGTTCGGCCGACGTCTTGCTGTCGGACGCCTGAGCGCAGCTGAACAGCAGAACCCGAGGGTCATTGCGGTTGTCGTCGGCTTCGCGAACGCGGTCGATCCGTTCGATCGGCTGTACAGACTTGTCGCCGCAGATCTGTTGCGCCACTTTCGTGCAGGTCGCCGCGCTTTCCAGGAGGCCGTGGCACTCGGCCCGGTATGTCCTGACGCCGTTGCTTGCGTCGACGGAATAGGCGTTAAAGGATGGACCACTCGCTGCCGTGCATCCGCTCATGAGAAGGACGCCGGTAGTGAAAAGGCTTGCAAGAAATAGTCGGTTCATCAGGTGCTCCATAGACTGTGTGTGGCGGAATACGCGGAGAACGCGGGACACGCGGCTGCGGTCCCGCTCTCACGACTTACCATTGCATTGCGGCGCCGACGCCAACGGTCGTGCCGCCTGGGCTCATGCCCACGCCGGCCTTCATTTTCAGATTCTCCGCGAGGCGCGCGGTACCGCCGATCGCGACCGCCTGGTAACCGCGGAAGCCCGCCGTGCCGATACCGAGCGACAAGGTCTTGTCCTTGTCCACTTCGGGAATCATCGTCAACGCAGTCGCTGCCGCGATGCCGGAGTACGCGTTGCGCGCCGTCGAATTGATGCCGTTCTGCAGTTCGTTCACGCGGGCGTCCGTGTATGCGTTTGCCTGCGACAACGCCGCGTTCAGTTGTTGAACGTTCACCGCGTCGGTCGGCGCGGTGCCGGCCGCCACGTTGATCACCTGCCGGGTGGACTCGCTGGAACCGACCGCAACCACATTTGCACGTCCGCCGTCGTTACTGTTCGCGCCGAGCGCGGTCGAGCCGCTGCCTGTGGATGTCGCGCCGGCTCCTACGGCTGTGGAACCGCTGCCCGACGCCGTCGAGCCGTTACCCACCGCCGAACTGTTGTTGCCCGAAGCCACGGCCCCCTGCCCGCCCGCCGACGAGTTCGATCCTGAAGGCGTCGGGGGCGTGGGCGTACCGGGCGACGACGAGAAGCTGCCGCCGTTGTTGGTGGTCTGCTGGTTGATGAGCGTCGTCAACCGGTTGGTCACTGCATCGAGCTGCGAGACGTTCACGGCGTCCGTGCCGGCTTTGCCCGCAGCGAGACCGGTAATCTGCCGGTTGCCGACGTTGACCTCGCCCGCCGACGACTGCGGACTGCTCAGTCCGTAAGCGATGTAGTTGCTCAACGCGCCGACCGTCGTCACCGATCCCGCTCCGAGCGCCACACTGTTGGCAAACGTCGCACCCGCGCCGGCCCCGAGCGCAAGCGCGTCGATTGCACTGCTGTGCGCGCCTGAACCGATCGCAACGGATCCGGCGTTTGCGGCACTCGCATTCGCGCCTTGAGCGATCGACTGCGCGCCGCTCGCGACAGAGCCGCTGCCCACCGCAATCGCGTCCGCCTGCGCGGAATTCGCGGCCTGGCCGATCGCGACGCCGCCGGGCGCGGTTGCGTCGACGATCGCCCCGTTGCCCATGCCCACGCCGCTGTCGCCGTTGACGACCGTGGTCGGTCCCACGGCGATCGACTCCGCGCCGACCGCGAGCGAGTCTGCCGCCGTCGAATTCGCATGGAAGTACATCTGGCCAGTCACCGCAAACGACGACAGTGCGCCTGCCAATTGGCGGATGGTGACGGCGTCGTGCTGCTGCGTACCGTCGGCGACATTCGTCAACTGCCGATACGTGTTGCCGCTTGCGCTGCCGAAGGACACCGCGCCGAGCAACGTCTGGTCGCTGGTATCGAACGGAATCGCATGCGAGCCGTTGGCGATCGAGCCGACGCCCGAGAGCACCGCCCGGTCGGACACCGAACCGGCACCGATCGCAACGGCACCCGCGACCGACGCACTCGACAGCGAACCTAGCGCAACGGCGTTATTGGCCAGTGCGGAAGCGCCGTTGCCGCCCGCGAAGCTGCTCGCGCCGCTCGCCGTCGCCGCGACGCCCGCGGCCAGCGCATTGAGGCCAGTGGCGCCGTCGTTGTTGTAGTTGCCGCCCTGCGTGCCGCCGTCGTTGACGCTGTAGTAGTGCTTCGCATTCGCCGTCACGACACTGGCGAGGTTATCCACTGCCTGATCGGTGGCGTAAAGCTGCGAGCCGTTCACTGCATCGGTACTGTTCGCGTTGACACGGCCCGCGGCCACGTTCGTCACGGTGCGCTCGTGACCGAGGCTGCCGACACTCACAGTGCTCGTGGGCGAAGTGCCGGCATACGCATATGCAGTGCCGTTGATGGTGTCGCCAGTGGTCGCCACGGCCACGTCGGTCGTCGAGCCGCTGCCGAGCGCCACGTCGTTTGCATTGTTCGCCGTCGCGCCCTGGCCCATAGCGGTGCTGCCCGCGCCGGCAGCGACGGTTCCCACGCCTGCCGCCAACGCGTTGACGCCCGTGGCACCGTCGTTGTTGTAATTGCCGCCTTGCGTGCCGCCGTCGTTGACGCTGAAGTAGTGAGTCTTGTCAGTCGCGACGGTCGCTGCGAGAGCGTCGATCGCCTGATTGCTCTGGTACAACTGCGAACCGTTCACGGCGTCCGTGCTCGTCGCGCTCAGACGGCCCGCCGCCACGTTCTGGATCTGGCGCTCCGTGCCTGCCACGCCAACGCTCACCACGCTGGTCGGAGCGGTGCCGGCGAAGTTGTAGACCGTACCGTTGATGGTCGTGCTCGCGGTCGGCGTTGCGGTGCCGGTCTGGGAGCCCGAGCCGAGCGCCACGCTGTTGGCGTTGCCGGCCGACGCGCCGGCGCCGAGTGCAATCGCGCCGGCCTGGTTCGCGACTGCTGTATCGCCGAATGCGAGCGCGCTCGCGCCGCTCGCATTGCTGGCGTTGCCCAGGGCGACCGCACCCTGACCGTTCGCGATGTTGCCGTTGCCTTGGGCGATCGCTCCATTGCCGGTCGCCGTGTTATCCGCGCCGACCGCAATCGCGCCATTGCCGGTCGCGCTATTCGGGTCGCCGATGGCGACGGCGCCATTGCCGCTGACCGTCTGCGCCTGACCGAGCGCGACAGCGCCCGTCCCGCTCAGCACCTGAGAGTTCTGGCCGCCCGCTATGGAACCGGCGCCGGCCGCTGCGGCAACTTTGTTGCTATCGCCGATCGCAACCGTCGACGCCGCGAGGGCTTGCGACGAAGAGCCAACCGCCGTCGCGTTCGCGTTGCTCGCCACGGTCTGGTTGCCCAATGCGACAGCGCTGCTTCCCGAGGCCGTCGAAGCCGTGCCCATCGCAATGGCATTCGCATTGGTACCCGTCGAAGCAGAATCGCCTATCGCAATCGACGAGGACCCGCCCGAACTCGCGCCTGAGCCGATCGCAACCGCACGAATGCCCGACGCTGCGGCGCCCGCTACTGCCGCCGGTGCGGACGACCCGCCTTCGGCGACGGAATCCGCCCCGCCCAACGCTATCGAATTGGCGCCACTGGCGCTGGAGCCGTTCATCATGCTGAGCGAGTTGAGCCCCGACGCGGCGGCTCCCGCCCCCAAGGCCACGGCATTCTGGGCAGTGGCGGCGGCCACCGTGCCCGCAGCCAGCGAAGAGGGACCCGAAGCTCGCACATCGGTGCCGATGCCAATCGCCCCCGCCGCCGTTGCGCCCGTGCCCGCGACGGTGCGCGCTCCCAGATACACGGAGTTGAGGCCGCTCGCGATCGACTGGAAGCCGACGGCCACGGCATGCGTGCCCGAGCTGTCGGCGATATAACCCATTGCAACAGCTGCGGCTCCGCTCCCCACCGACTGGAAGCCGAACGCGGCAGCATAGTCGCCGGTAGCGGTGACGTCAGTGCCGATCGCAATCGACGATTGTCCGGACGAACCGGTGCCCGCGGCGGTGCGCGAGCCCATGTAGATTGCATTGACACCGGCAGCATTGGCTCCCGAACCAACGGCTACACCATTGGTTTGCGAACCGATGGCTCCGCTGCCCAATGCCACTGCGCCGGACGCGGCTGCGCTGGAACTCGCGCCCAGTGCAACGCCGTTGTCTCCGGTCGCCTTCGCCGACGGGCCGACGGCTGTCGACAGGTTGCCGCTGGAGACTGCGTCGACGCCGATACCAATGGCGGCCGATCCGGTAGCGGCAACATCGGTACCGATCCCAATCGCCGATTCAGCGGTCGCGCCGGTGCCCGGAGCATTGCGCGCCCCCAGATAAAGCGCATTCGTTGCGTTGGCGATCGCCTGATAGCCGACGGCCGTGGCATTGATTCCTGTAGCGTTAGCGGCGTAACCCAGCGCAGTCGCACCGCCACCACTGGCCGTGGACAAAAAGCCCGCGCACGAATCGCTGCCGTTGAAGAAGTTATAAGGTGACGACGAGCAATTGACCTGTGCCTGCGCCTGCGTGCCCCATGCGCCGAGGGCCGCCAACACGAGCGCTGGCAAGATGCGCAGACTCGCTCCGTGCAACAACGTGCTGCGACGATCGCCGTCTTGTCCATCGAATACCGGGGCACAGGTTCCCGAATTCCCTTTGCCGCGCGTTTTGTCCCGTTCCGAGGCGGCCACAAAAGCCCCTAGTGACGCGTTCCAGACTGTCCGATATGCCTTATTCATGGTTATTTTCCTGTAAGGATTCACAATTCGAATTGGAAAAGACAAGCGTGTTTGTTTACAGCCATTACATTTAGGATGACTATTTATATTGGATGGACGAAGAACTTCAGCCGTGTGTCTTTTGGACAGGCGCGACTAGCCCTTTTCCCCTTCAGGTGTTCATGGGTAACGAGATTTCCCAGGGCGAGCGAAGCCGTCCTCGCCGTGCAGGAATTCAAGTTACGGGGTAATGGCTGAGCCTCGACTAGAAAGCTGCTGAACGGCTATGCAGCCGGCCTGCCGCCCTGTCAGGCAATGGTTTTACGAAGGTCCGAATGATCGCGGCATAAGGGGAGCAAAGGCAGGCATCAGCTGCAACGGGCGGCCTGGAAAAGGGTCTCCTTCGGCCAGACGCATGCCTGATCGTTTTTCGCTTCCCATATTCATTTGTATTGCCCCTTAATAGCCTGTTGGGACTTTTTCGTGGTGCGTTGCACTACAGCCGCTGCAGTGCAAATTCCAATGTAATGAAAAGAAAGTTGCAAATTCCGCGCAACTTTCTCATACGATTTTTCATTTGTCCACAGAAAGACGTGGCTATTGGGGCGTCTTGCAAGATTTAACAATCGCGCGGAATTACCGTTTTAAATGCATTGCAGATAGTGGATGACATTCATGTGAAGACGAGTGGCAAATTCCCAGCCAACGCTCCGAAATTCCCAAAGACTATTGGGCATTTGCCACCTAAAGCGGCCCGCCACGCCGAATACAATCTTGCCTCGCGAGGTCAAGGGCGAAGACTTAGGTGGTTCTTCCCACATACCGGATTGAGAACAAGGCCTATAAATCGTGGACGCAACTGCGTGGGTCACGTCTTTTTCTTCCGCCATGACGGCATGGCCACCGGCAAAAAAGAACTCTGGTTATAACAAACAGGCTACGAGGGTTGCCGATGAATGTCTTCGATACCGCAATCCAGACTTTCCTGACCGGCGTTGCTGCAGATCTGCCCATACTGAACCACCCGATCAGAGTCCTTGCGGCTCTATACACGTTCAAAGGTTTGGCGCTCGTGGCGGTGTTATGGTGGATCTGGTTCAAACCCGGTCAGCGGGCAGAATGGGAACGAGAAATGGTCGTTGCGACGATCCTGAGCGCGTTGCTCGCGCTCGCAACGTTCAGAATCGTCGCTCACTTCTTACCGTTCCGGATGCGTCCGGTTTATAACCCGGAGCTGCACCTGCAGTTTCCATCGGACGATCTGGGCGCTGCCGTTTTGCCGACGTGGAGTTCGTTTCCGAGCGATCACGCCATGCTGTGGGTGTCGGTCGCCACCGGCATCTTTCTCGTCTGGCGCGCCGTCGGTGTACTTGCGCTACTGCACACGGCGATTTTCATATGCCTGCCGCGCGTCTATCTCGGCTGGCACTATCCGACAGACATACTGGCGGGCGCGGCGTTCGGAGCGGCCACCACGTGGACAATGACGCGAGACGCAGTCAGAACCCGTTTTGCAGTTCCGATCCTGCGATGGCTACGAAAATCTCCGGGGCCAGGTTATACGTTGCTATTTGCTGTGTGTTTTGAACTGGTGACCCAATTCGAAGAATTACTGATTCTCGGGCGTTTGCTTTTGAAGTAGTTCGAACAGGTCGGGTTGCCCATATCGTCGCCTGGGTTAACCCTCCGAATAGCCGGAGCGGGCTTCTGCACATCGTCCGGACATTATTCCCAGCTCAACTTTTCGCGCCCGAAGCCGTAAACCCATTAAGGCGCAGGAATAGACGCAGCGGCTGACGAAGACACAGCTTTGCCGGAGTTCCGGACCGTACATGAGTAAGCGGACTCAAGTTAAATCTTGCAAGCGCCAGTTTGGACTTCGCCCAGGAAACAAACTCCATTTTCTGCATGACAAGCTTGATGCCGTTAGCAAATGCGCTCCAACGGATCGAAACCGGGAGCAGCGTCTGAAACACCTCGAACCAAATTACCGGGAAGCGCGAATTCCCTGCACTGCTAATGGTGCAGGCTTTGGCGAGACTCAGCCCGCTGAACAGAAACACCGTTACTTCAATAGCGCAGCCGACGCGGCCCCGAATAGCATATGAAAGTCCGTAACGCCCGTTGCTGGGCACCTCAAGGGAAGCGGCGGTGGCTCGCCGCTGCTGCCGCGCTGGCCATCGCGAGCGCAGTACGCATGCTGCTTCATCCGTTGCTCGGGCCCGTCATGCCTGGCACCGCGTTCTGCATTGCGGCGGTGCTCGTTCAATACCACTTCGGCCTTGCTCCGGCGCTGACCGTGATGCTGGCAGGACTGGGCCTCGCCGATTATCTGTTCGTGCCGCCCTACGTGACCATCGCAGTCTTCGACCGGGCAGACCTGCTATTGCTGGTGTCGTATCCAGTCGTCACGCTCGTGGTGATCACGTTGCTCGAAAAACTACGGCGCGTGCAGTTTCGCGCCGAACTGATCGCTGCAGTGGCGCAATCGCGCTACGAAATGCTGCTTCGCCATGACAACGAGCGCGCAATCGCCCGTCGTGCCATTGACGAAACGCACCGGCTTCTCAGGCATCTATCGCACCATCACAAGACGTTCATTCTGATTCAGGCACTCGAACGTGAGCCGCTGCGGCGCAACGGCGCCGGCACAGCGTCGGCGCTGGCCGTCGCATCGCACGCTTTCGCCGGATTGCCTGCCGATCTGGCGCCGGGGCCCCGCCTTTCCGAAGTCGATCCGGACGATATCCGACGGCTCTCGAATGGGCTCTCGGCCGGTTCACATCGCGTGCGATTCGCCGCCGGTTCGAACCTTGCCGGAGGCACTGCGCGCGTCGTCGACTGCATCTGCGAACAATTTACGACTCACGCAGGCGATTTCCTCGTGCTGCGCGTGGCGACCGACACATGAAATCACTAACGCAGTCCATCTTTCTCGAAGGCGGCGGACACGCGGTGCTATTGCTGCACGGTCTGTCGAGCTCGCCGCTCGAAATGCGCTACCTCGGGCGGTTCCTGCGCGACGAGGGCTTCACGGTGTGCGCCCCGGTGCTCAACGGCTATAGCGCCGGCACGGGCGGCGAGACCATGGAACACTGGCTCGACGCCGCAACCAGCGAATTCGATGCGCTCGCCGCGCGATTCGACCGGGTGTCTATCTGTGGATTGTCGATGGGCGCGGCGCTAGCGCTCGCACTCGCCCATCGACGCCCGCAAGCGCAGGCGGTCGTGCTGCTGTCACTTACACTCGCCTACAACGGTTGGGCCATTCCCTGGTACCGCTTTCTTCTTGGCTGGGCTTACTACACGCCCCTACGTTCGCGCTGGCAGTATCGCGAGTCGGAACCCTACGGCCTGCGCAACGAAGCGCTGCGTGCAAAGATCGCGCGCTCGATGCAGCGCTCGAATTTCAGCGAAGTCGGTCCGTCGACGATTGCACTGCCCGCATTGCACGAAGCAAGCCGCCTTGCATCGCTCGTCCGCTCGCAGATTCGTGGTATCCGCAACGACTGTCTCGTCATCCACGCGATCGACGACGAAACGTCGAGCCCGCGTACCGCCCAATCCGCGGCATTGGCGCTCGGTTCGACCTTTCTGCGCACCATCTACCTCGACGATTCGTACCACATGATCACATCGGACAACGAACGCGAGATCGTTGCGCGCGAAACGGCATCGTTTCTGCGCGAGAGCGAAGCGGCTTCGGGATCTGGAGAGCCGCGTAGCCCCGTTGTATCCAAAGCGCTCGCGCGCCGCTTGCGGCAGCTTGCTGCCATCGGCAAGGACGACGCATGAAAGCGCGGACGTTCACGCATCGAACCGTGGGCGCCGCAGCGCTCGCGCTATCGCTGGCGGGTTTCCTGAGCGCTACGACCGCGCGCGCGGCCGACGCAACAGCGGCCCCCGGTGACAGCAAATGGAAAGTGGCGGTCGGGCCGGGCGTCATCGTGACGCCGGAGTCGCCCGGCTCGCAGCATACGAGGGTGTTCCCATTTCCTTCGCTCGATATCTCCTACGATGACCGGGTCTTCTCGCAGGGGCCGGACGTGCTGGGCGTCAATGCGCTGCGCAGTACGAACTATCACATCGGCGCGGCGCTGAGTTTCGATTTCCAGTCACGCAACGAGAAGGACGATCCGCACCTGCACGGTCTGGGCAACGTGCATGGCGGCCCGAAACTCAAACTGTTCGCCGACTACACGGTATGGATGTTCACGGGCTCCGTCGCCCTGTACCAGGACATTGCAGGGCACGGCCAGGGCAAAACCGTTCCGGTGGACCTGCTTGCGTCGGTGCCTCTGGGAAGCGGCCTTTTCTCTATTGGCCCGGGCTTTACGTGGGCCGATGCGCTCTACACGCGGACGTTCTTCGGCGTGTCCAGCCAGCAGAGCGCGGCATCAGGACTGCCGGTCTATAGAACCGGTTCTGGCGTCCGGGATATTCATCTGAACGGCTACTTCAGCTACGACTTTTCGAAGCACTGGGTAGGCTCGGTCGCGGTCACTGTCGGGCGACTGCAGCACTATGCGGCGGCGAGCCCGATCACCGAGCGCCGCAGCGAACTGAACACGCTGGCGTCTCTCAACTACCGCTTCTAGGTAGTGCGAAAGTCGAACTTCGGTGTGCGTGCCGCAAAGCCCGTTCTGCTCGCACGCGCGCTTCAGAACGTCTCCTGCTGCGGCTCGGGGCCACGCGTCGGCGCTGACGGTGGCGCAAGCTTGACCGCGCGCCCGGTGCGGGCGGATTCGTAGATCGCGTCGGTAATGCGCTGATCTTGCAAGCCCTCCTCGCCTGGCGTGTGCGGCTGGATGTCGTCCTTGACGCACACGGACATGTGATCGATCTCCCGCGCAAACTGGTTCTGCGGATCGATCTGCAACTCGGTTGTCGCGGACTTGCCCTCCACGAGCATGCCGTGGCGCAGCCGCAGGCCGTTGTAACCAAATGCGGGATCCATTTCGACCCAGCCTTTCGAGCCTTGCAGCCGAAAGAAGCGCGACTCGTGACTCGCGTAGCTCGACATGCACGTTGCCGTGAATCCGCTCGGAAAGCGCAGAATGAAGTGCACCGATTCCTCCACTTCGACGAAGCGCGGATCGTTTTCCGGCCGGTGCACCGACGCAAACACCTCCAGCGGCTCCTCGCCGGACAGGAAGCGCGCCGCGTTGAGGCAATACAGTCCGATGTCGGGCATGGCGCCGCCACCCGCCAGTGATTTCTTCAGCCGCCATTGCCCCGGATCGCCGACGTTTTGCGAATTTCCGGCGACGAACTCACGCAATGGCCCCAACTGCTTTTCCTTCACCATTTTCGCGATCATGCGGTCCATCGGCTCGTACTGGCTGCGGTACGCGATCATGAGTTTGCGGTTGGCGCGTTTCATCGCCCGGACCATTGCCTCGCAGTCCGCCGCGCTGTTTGCCATCGGCTTTTCGCACAACACATGTTTGCCGATATTCGCGGAGCGCAGCGTGAACTCTTTATGCATGCCGTTCGGCAGCACGATATACACGACCTGTACGCGCGGGTTGTCGGCGAGGCGCTCGAAATTCTGATAGTCGTAAATGTCCGCTTCCCGCACGCCGTACTGACGTGCGACGCGAAGTGCCTTGGCCCTGTCGCCGGAAACCAGCGCGGCGACCTTCGAGTACTTGCACTGCGCAAGCGCAGGCAGGATCTGGTCCAGCGACAGCCGGCCGAGTCCGACGATGGCGTAGCCCACACGCTCATCAGGCGGCAAGTTCGCGTCTGGCGTTTCTTCCTTTTGCTCTGTGTCCGGGTCCTGAATCAGCGGCAGTTTCACCTGGTTCGTATCGGCACCGTTTGGACCTGCGGCCAACACGCTGCTGGTCGAGCCGGCCGTGAGTGCGGCGGCCAGGCTCGCGCCGCCTCGCCTGAGAAAGAGGCGTCGCGCGGTTTCTGCAGGCGCAGTCGCCTCCGTCGGTACGTCGGACGTCGGCTGGTCGGAATGCGAGGTGCGGTTGCGAGTGGGCATTGAAACTCCGGTACGAATGATGGATCTCGTGCCTTGAGACGATATGCCGATGCCTGTCGTCGCAGCGCACTTCGGCGTGTTCCAGCATGACGAGCGCCCCGGCCGAATGAAGGCGCGCCACGTTACCTGTGCATCAGCCGCCTGTGCCGGTCACACGCCAGATAGCGTTGCCGACGTCGTCGGCGATCAGGAGGCCACCGTCCCGATCCTGAGCGACGCCCACGGGCGCGCCATACAACTGCTTCTGATCGGCGGATGTAAAACCCGTCACGACATCTTTGGGCGCACTCACCGGCTTGCCGTTCTCGAACGCCACGTACGAGACCACGTAGCCGCTCAACGGCGAGCGGTCCCAACTGCCGTGCTCGCCGATGAACGCGCCTCCGCGATACTGCGCCGGCAAGTTGTTGCCGGTATAGAACGTCAGTCCAAGCGGTGCGACATGGGAACCTATTGCGAAGTCCGGCGCAATCGCCTTGGCGACCAGGTCGGGGCGCTGCGGTTGAGCGCGGGGATCGACGTGCTGGCCGTAGTAGCTGTATGGCCAGCCGTAAAAGGCGTTCTCTTTCACCGACGTCAGATAATCCGGCACCAGGTCTGCGCCGATCTCGTCACGCTCGTTCGCGATGGCCCACAGTTGTCCCGTCTTCGGTTCCCACTGCAGCCCCGTCGGATTGCGAATGCCCGCTGCGTAAATGCGGCTTGCACCGGTAGCCGTATCGACTTCCAGTACGTCTGCGCGCCGGTACTCGACTTCCAGGCCGTTCTCTCCGACGTTGCTGTTAGATCCGACGCCTACGTACAGCTTCTTGCCATCGCGACTGGCCAGCAACGATTTCGTCCAGTGGTGGTTGACCGTATTGGGAAGATCGGCAAGCTCGACGCCCCGCTCACTAATGCTGGTTGCGCCCGCCTTATACGGAAACTTCAGGATTGCATCGGTATCGGCAACGTAGAGCGTGTCGCCAACCAGTTGCATGCCGAATGGCGAGTGCAGATTGTCGATAAACACGTGGCGCTCCCATTCGCCACTGCCATTCGCAGACTTTCTCAGCAGCGTGATGCGATTCGCGCCTTTCGCCTTTTTCCCTGACTTGCTTTCGATAAGCCCCGCGATGACCTGCTTCGGCGTGGTAACAGCCTCTTCGTTCGGGCTATTGGATTCCGCCACGAGAATGTCGCCATTGGGCAGCGTATAGACCTGACGAGGGTGCTCGAGCCCCGAGGCGATCTTCTCGATCTTCAGGCCGTCAGCGACCTTGGGCGTGGCGCCGTTCTGCCAACCCACGTACTTGGGAACCTGCATCGGCGGCGCGAAGAAGTTGCGCGCCTCCGGCATCGGCGGATTGGCGCCAGCCTGATGCGACGCATCGTACTGCGCGTGTTCGTTGCACCCACTCATCAGCGCCGACATGGCGACGATGAGCGCGCTGGCCGGGGCGAGCTTACTCATGAGTCGCCTCCACGCGATGAAGTCTGTAAATTGCCATCGCAACGTGAGCGATGCTCAGCAGCACGACAGTGATAACGGACAGAATGACGTTTTCCGGAACCATCGCATAGGCGTCGCGGCTATGCACGAATGCATTGATGACTGCTGCGACGATTGCAAGCAGATTGAGCCAGAAGTCCAGCCGTTCGATGCGCGATACCCGGCGGCGTCGTTGCACCCATACGTGCCCCAGATTGAGAAGGCGCGGCACGATCGCGATAATGAGGCCCACTGTCACGAGCCAGGCGGCGCCCTTGCCCCAGAACACATTACGCGTCGCCATGTAGATGACGTCGAACATCAAGGTGCCGACGAACAGTCCGTAGGGTATGGGGTTGAACAGTTCGAAGATGGCGGGAGCGATCGTCGATGGACGTCTGGTGACGGTGTGCGTGGTGGACATGGCTTTCCATTTCTGTATCAGAACCGGTCTGGATGCCGTTGCATTAGCCATGCCCGGACCCTTCGTTTAGCTGTCGGTCTGATTGCCCGCGACGTCGGCAAGCGTCATGTGGAAAGCACGGATACGCATTCACTGATGCGCGTTGAATTGCCAGGCCATGTCATTGAGGCCCGCGGCGCCTCTTTGCTGAGCGCGCCGCGAGTACTATCGATACGTCACTTCACGGGCACGAGCACTGGCGCGTTCTGGTCCTTCAACAGCAGCACGAGAAACTTGGCTGGTTGTGTGGCACTGGCGTTGCGGCCGACCGTATGCACGTCGTTCGGGCCTTCATAGAAAGTCTGACCGGGCGTCAGCGTGACTTCCTTGCCGCCCTTCACACCCATCACGATGGTGCCTTCGAGCACGTAGATAAAACCGTGCGCGCGATGCACATGCACCGGATCGGCGGCGCCCGGCGGATACACAACGGTGATCATCAGCGCTTCCTTGCCCGGATAATCCGCTAGGGGCTTCTCCATCAAGGGCGTGACGACGGCGTCGGGCGCGGCGTGAGCCGCTTGCGCGAGACACGCCGCGGCGATCATCGCAAGCTTTCTGAATTCAGGCATGGTGTCCTCCGTGTTGCTGAAGATACGCGACTGGACTCGTCGCTCAGGACAGGTTCGCCTTGCCGAGTCCGAATGCCGCGTCTGCTGATCCTGGCACAGTCCTGAACGCCACGTTAACGCGGTTCCAGCCATTGATCGCCATCACGTGAAATGTCAGGTTCGACAGTTCCTGGTCCGTGAAGTGAGTGCGAACGCGTTCGAAAATGTCATCGGGCACGCCGCCTTCCGGCAGCTTCGTCAGGATCTCCGTCCATGCGAGCGCTGCGCGTTCACGCGGCGAAAACAGCGTCGACTCGCGCCAGATGGCGACATGATGCAAACGCAGTTCGCGCTCGCCGTGAATCTTCGCCTCCTTCACGTGCATGTCGACGCAAAATCCGCAGCCGTTCATTTGCGATGCGCGTAGCGACACCAGTTCGCAGATCGACGTTTCAATGCCAGTCTCTTTCACCGCGAGGCCGAACGCGACGAACTTCTTGAACAGTTCCGGCGATTGCTGCATATAGTTGATGCGTTGAGTCATGGTTGCTCCAGCGAGAATAAAACCGGTGCACACGAGCCACGCACCGGCGCCGGCGAGATGCCGTACAGAACCATCGTAGTCCTGGCGGCAGACGGTCGGAAGCCATACGAAGCGCCTCACTGTGTTGTCCGTGAGACACCAATCTAAAGCGCGATGACCTGGCGCGCCGCATGTTCGACCGGCTCCCCGAGCATCCAGCGCAGATCGCGCTCAATCGCGGCGCACAGCGTGGAAATGGGGACGTCGTTCGCGCTTCCTTCGAAAGGGTTTTCCGTGCTTTCGCCCACTTGCGCGAGCGACGTGTACATCCACGAAACCATGACGCTGCATGGCACGACGAGCCAGATCATGTTGCCGTGCATGAGTCCGCTTGCGCCGCTATTGAGTTTGTCGAATTCCTGCAACAGACCGAACGGAAATAGAAAGCAGAAAAACCGCACGAACAACGCGCTGATGGTCGCGTATTGGCGAGGGTAAGGAAAGTTTTTCAGGCGCTCGGCTTTCGCCTGAAGCGCGATGAAATCGCCAGTCGCCCGCTGAAGTTCGAGATAGAACGACAGGTTCAGATGCCCGGCGACGTGCAGTGACTTAAGGCAATCGCTTTGCATGCTCAATACCGCCGTTGTCGCCGACGGTGAGGCGAGCGCGCGCGTACTCTCGGTGCTGGAAAGATAGTTCGTCAGAACCTCTTCGATCGCTGTTTCCCATTCGGGAACATGATAGTGACGCCGATACTCGAGATTGAAGCGCCGGGTCATGCTTTCCCAGATTCGAGGGCTACGCAGTTCGTATCGCAATGCGGTTAGCCACGCGAGATGCCGGCAGATCAGTTCGCGGCTCAAATTCCGTTCAGACGGAAACGCGCACGACAGTTGTCCCCACTTGCGGCTCGCGCCGACGATCTCGGTCCAGACGTCCTGTGCTTCCATTGCACGGTTATACGTCTGCACGTTTTTGAAGCCCACGATGAACGACGTCGCCGTGCCGAGCAGTACGACGATGGTGAACGGCACCGAGAGCCACGTCATCGACGCGTACTTGTAGAGAATGACGGGCACCGAGCCACAAATAACGAGTGCGTAGATCTGCCTTCGTGTCCAGATGAGGAACTCAGTGAGGCGATACGATTTGCCAAGGTGCATGTCGTGTGTGAGACGTTCGATTAAATGAGGTCTGGTCGAATGACCGCACTCTCACAAGACGTTTGATCTTGCACCGTGTGACACTGACACAAGAATTCCTGGTTAGATGACTGAAGGCGCATGGCGGAAGACCGCATGACAACCTCCGCTGAAAGGCGAAGTCACTCCACCGAACGGTGATATCGCGCGACAAAGCGCGCCTGCCCGATGACCTTTCCGTGCATCTGGTATGCGACGAGTGCCGGGCTCGACGCCGCATTTACATCGATGCCCGGCACAGAGAGCGCGGAAACCGTGACGACATATCGATGCGACTCGCCTTGAGGCGGACACGGTCCACCGTATTTCGAGTCGCCAAAGTCAGTCAGTGTTTCAACAGCACCCGCCGGCAGCAGGTTTGCATTTCCGGACGCGCCCTTTTCGATCGACGTCTGCGACGGTGCAATGTTGGCTACTTCCCAATGTGTCCAGCCGAGACCGCCGGTCGGCGCATCAGGGTCGTGAATAGTGACGACGATGCTTTTCGTCCCCGCCGGAACATGCGACCACGAGATGTGTGGAGAGACGTTCTCACCTCGGCAGCCGAATCCGCCGTACACCTGTTCGTTCGCGAATTGCCCTCGATTCAAACCATCGACCTTCACTGAAAACGGCTCGGCAAACGCAGGGGCCGGCACAATCGCCAGCAAGGTTGTGGAACAGACGGTGGCTCGCAAAGCGGCACGCAATTTCATGCTCAACTCCGTTGTAAAGAAGACAGGTGAAGGGTTTGGTCGGCGCGTTCAGTCAGCCGAATGGACATGCTCCGCTGGACTACTAACGAATCGAAACCGCGATTCTTCGTTATGGAGCCATGCATATCGGGGCCGCTCAGTCCAACGTTTAACTCGTTGCACGGAGTGCCTTTGTCGAAACGAATTGTAGGTTCGAGCTTTAGTTGTCAGTAGAGCCCTCGCGGCGATCACCGTGTTGTGCTTCAGACAACAATGTTCAGACTAAGGAACGTCTGGGGGATGCCATGGCGACGGACTTCAGACCGCGCGGCAGATATATGAGCACGATCCACCTGCCAGAACGGCCAAAACGCGGTATCCGTAAACGGATATGACAGATTGTTGACGAAGGCGGAATTGCGGCATTTGTGCAGACTGACCTCGCCTCTCTCCCGCTCGGCTGGAGCCAATGAAGACAAGCCACCGACCGCCTTCCGCGAACCATACAACCAAATTAGCCGATATCTCTACGATTTGCGCCACTAGCTTTCGAGAGGCCTTCTCCGGGCTATGCTGAACCACCCCGCTGCTTTGGCTACTGCACGAGCGGGCGGGCGTTTGAGTATGACAATTAGATGCCAGGACACCTAATCCATTGCTGACCGCCAGAAACCTGGCGAAGCAATGGACATATCGCGCGCGGCCGACCCCAACGAAACGGTCGGTTCGCGCGTGCGACAGGTCGCGTCCACTGACCGACCTGTCGCGATGGTTCATAACTGAGTGCCCTCTATTCGGAGACAGACCATGTGGCAGCCGTCCAGTGCGATCCTTCAGCTGGTGAAGGACAACGCAAAACAGTTGCTTCCAGATGCGCTGTTCCTCAGCCTTCTGCATCGGAAGCACATCGGGCGCTTTCCGAGATTGCTTCGTCCCACGACATTCAACGAGAAAATCCTGCAGCGCAGCCTGCGGCCAGACCCGCGATATGCCGCGTTGACCGATAAATTGACCGTGAGAGACTATGTCAAGGCGAAAGTTGGCGAACAACATCTGGTCCCGCTGATTTCGTCGCCCGACGTTTTCACGCAGTCGGTCTTCGATGCGCTACCCAACGCCTTTGTGATGAAGGCGAATCATGGCAGTAGCTTTGTGGAGATCGTGCAGGACAAGTCGAAAGTCACGTTCGACGGGTTGCGGACTATGGCCAATCGCTGGATGTCTACGGACTTCTACCTGATTGCACGGGAGCGTCACTACCGGCAGATTCGGCCGCGGATTTTCTTCGAAGAACTTCTTCTCGACGAGCATCGCCAGATTCCCGCCGACTACAAGGTTCATTGCTTCGGCGGAAAGTCGGGACGACCGATGATGTACATCGTCGTCATCTCGGACCGGTTCGGCAATAACACACGTGGCGATGTATTCGACGTTCACTGGAATCATCTCGACGTGGGCATTGGCCCGTACGCCCGCAGCACGACGCCGCCACCGCCTCCGGAGAATCTGAATTCGATACTGGACATGGCCGCTGTACTGGCCGAAGACTTCAACTATGTTCGCGTCGACTTGTATGCGCCGGGCAATGCCGTGTACTTCGGCGAACTCACGTTCACGCCAGGCGCAGGCGTGGTCCCTATGAGGCCCGATCGCGTCGATTTCGAGTGGGGCCGGCTTCTAACGTAACGCTTCCTTACTCCGAAGAAACGGTCGCACGATCGATCCAGATTCATTGCTGGTCGTCGAATGTGTTCCGAGCCTGAGTGAGCGGAACCCTCGCACGCTCGGACGGCGCGGAATTCCTGTGATGAGCCCACTCGCGCAGTCTGTCCACTGTGCCTCCCGAGTGCGGGTTGGAAAAATGGAACAGGACCGTGGATCTCACGCTGTGCGGCAGGCACGCCTGGTTCGCGTGGAGCGACCGCATCCCCCAGAAAAAATACAGATTGCCCGGCTCCAGCGGCAAGATGCGTGCGCCGAGCGCACGCTGCACCGTTTCTCGCGCGAGTACCGAGCGCGTCAGCGAATTTTGCACCAGTGCTTTTTCGGCCAGATTAATCACCGATGAAGACCGCACCCGGCGCAGGTTCGGATACATCACGAGATCGCCGCGCGGCTCGTTGGGGGCGTTCGGAATGATCAGCGGCAATAGCGCGGTGACGACATAGGTGTCGTAGTGGAACAGGTTCGATGCCTTGAGTCCCAGGTCGCCCGACAGCACGCGAAGCGCGGCGACAATGTCTATATCGGGTGCGGCTCGCCCGGTGCCTCGCCGGTACAGCCCCGCGAGTATGCGCCGCAGATGCGGAGATTGCCCAAACGTCGCGAGCGGTGAGGCATCGAGCCACGGGCGTCCGGCGTAAATAAAGTGCTGGCGCTCATGCTTGTCCAGTTCGCGCTGAACGTAGTTGCCCGCCATTGCAATTTCAGCCGGCGAAAGGACGTCCCGAAGTGCGCTTATGCCGACTGTGTCCATCTCCTCGCTCAATGCGTCGAGCCTTGCGTCGGTCACCTGCTTCAATACGGAGTCCAAAGCTTGATCAGAGGCACTTTCCATAGCTCCTCATGCAGTGTGGGCGCAGAGTGGATGGTGGTTTCGTCCTGGGAATCGCCGGCTTCTGCCTTACAGTTTGTCATGGGCCAATTGCCGCGTTATGTGCGGTAGACCATATGGCGGTTCAATGGTCGTCTGATTTCAGCGCAACCGGGAACCGCGCCCCGCGCAATCCAGGCTCCCGTCTATTCCATCTGTCGTCATTTGCTTACGGCGAAAGATCGGTTCGTCAACTTCGCGCCCGCAGGTAGGATGGCTCGCCAGATGCATCCCTAACCTTCCCGACTGCCATGGCCACGACAACGACACGACCCAATCGCCGCGCCTTTCTCAAGCTTTCCACCGGCGCCGCCGTAGCCGCGGCAGCCGCAGTGGCCGCACCGCTCGCTCTTGCGCAAGCGCCGGCGCCAGGGGCACCAGCGCGCGGGCCACGCGCTTTGCGAATCGGCAACCAGAAGGGTTATCTGAATCTGCTGAAGGGGCGCGGCACCCTCGAAAAACGGCTGGCGCCGCTGAACGTGTCGGTGAGCTGGACCGAGTTCGCTGCGGGCCCCGTGCAACTGGAGGCGCTAAACGTAGGCTCGATTGACTTCGGCGATGTCGGCGAAGCACCGCCAATCTTCGCGCAAGCGGCCGGCGCGCCGCTCGCCTATGTCGCAGCGACGGTTCCGCGACCGCAATCCGAAGCCGTGCTCGTGCCACCGGGTTCGCCAATCCGTTCGATAGCGGATTTGAAGGGCAAAAAGATTGCGCTGAATCGCGGCAGCAATGTTCACTATTTTCTCGTCAAGCTGCTGCGTCAGCATGGCTTGCAGTATGCCGACGTGAATGTCGCCTTCCTCGCTCCCGCCGACGCACGCGCTGCGTTCGAGCGCGCGTCCATCGACGCATGGGTGATCTGGGACCCGTTCTTTGCGGCCGCGCAGAAATCGCTCGGTGCGCGGGTACTGGCGGATGCCAGCGGCGTCGTGGGCAATCGCGGCTACTACTTCTCGTCGCAGAGTTATGCGGCCAAGAACCCCGACGTGATACGGATCGTGATCGAAGAGATCGAGAAAGTCGATCAATGGGGCAGCCTCAACAAGGATCAGATGTCGAGCGAACTGGCGCAGCTGTGGGGCTTGCCGAAACCGGTCGTGGATGTCGTCGTGGCGCGTCAGCAGTTCGGCACGGAGCGGATCACTCGCGCCATTCTCGCCGAGCAGCAGCAGATCGCGGATGCGTTTCTCGACCTTGGATTGATCCCCAAACACGTCGACGTGCTGCGGGCCGGCCCGCCGAACCTCGCGTAAAGACGCCAGCGCGGACGCCCGATGGCGGCCGACGGAGCGCTTAAGGCGCTGCGACGCACGACGCTGGCAAGATCGGCGCCAGCAAGCTCCATGAAAGTTCCGGTTGCTCTCGGCGCCGCCGTGAACTACATCTAAAGCCGGAGCGCGCTCGGCGGCAGCCCGCGCGCGGTCAGACAGAGGAGAGCCGTCATGGGTATGCGCCCGGATCCCACGTTCCACGCGTCGCCAAAACTCGCAATGGATGCGCCCGCGGAAGAATACGCGTACACGCTCCTGCTCAGCCCCGATTTTTCGCAGCCCGACGCGCTCGCCGTTATCGACGTCAAGCCCGGCTCGCCGACCTACAGTCAGGTCGTGCACACAGTGCCGGTGCCGAACAAGGGCGACGAATTCCATCATTTCGGCTGGAACGCGTGTTCGTCGGCGCTGTCGCCGCTGACCGGCCACGCGTTCCTCGAGCGGCGCTTTCTGATTATTCCGGGTATGCGCTCGTCGCGTATTTACATCGTGGATACGAAGCCGCATCCGACGCAGGCGCGGATTCACAAAATCATCGAGCCCGAGGAAATTTTTCGCAAGACAGGTTACTCGCGTCCGCACACGGTTCATTGCGGCCCCGAGGGCATTTACGTCAGTACGCTCGGTGGCGCGGGGCCGGATGGGACCGACGGGCCGCCGGGCATCTTCATCATGGACTGTGAAACCTTCGACGTGCTCGGCCGCTGGGAAATCGATCGCGGACCGCAGGAGAAACATTACGATTTCTGGTGGAATCTGCCGCGCGACTATATGGTGTCGAGCGAGTGGGCGTTGCCGCCGCAGTTCGAGAACGGCATCGTGCCCGAGGATCTGTTGTCGAACAAATACGGACACGCAGTCCACTTCTGGGATCTGCGCGCCCGGCGCAATGTCCAGACGATCGACCTCGGCGCGAATCATCAAATGGCGCTGGAAGTGCGTCCCGCTCACGATCCGAGCCGCGAATATGGATTTATCGGCGTGGTGGTCGACACGACCAATCTGGAAGGCTCGATCTGGACATGGTGGCGCGAAGGCGGCCAGTTCCACATCGAGAAGACGGCGACCATTCCGCCCGAGCCGGCCGACGCGGCGTCGCTGCCGCCCTTGCTGCAGGGCTTCGGCGCGGTGCCGCCGCTCGTCACCGACATCGATCTTTCCATCGACGACAAATTTCTTTACGTCGCCTGCTGGGGCACCGGCGAAATGCGCCAGTACGACGTGACCGAGCCGCGCAAGCCGAAGCTCGCCGGTTCGGTTCATCTCGGCGGAATTGTGCGTCGCACGCCGCATCCGAACGGCGAGGCGTTTGCAGGCGGCCCGCAGATGGTCGAGATCAGCCGCGACGGCAAGCGCGTGTACTGGACCAACTCGCTCTACTCGACGTGGGACAACCAGTTCTATCCGAACGGCGTGCCCGCCGCGCAGGTCATGGCGCACGCCGATCCTGGCGGCGGCCTGACGCTCGCCGACGACTTCTGGGTGAAGTTTCCCGATGGCTACCGCGCGCACCAGATTCGTCTCGAAGGGGGGGACTGCTCGACGGATTCGTTCTGCTACCCGTCGGTGGGCATTTGAGCGGCGGCTGGTCGCAGACCGGCCTCTGGCTCGCGGTCGTCGCGAGCGGTTGCTATCACGGCGCCAATCCGGCGATGGGATGGCCGCTTGCGGTGTCGAACGCCCTGATGCAAAGGCGTTCGCGTGCGCTCTTCACCGCTCTTTTCTATCTCGCGGCCGGACATGTGCTGGCCATCTTTCTGATGGTGATGCCGTTTGCCATGCTCGCCGTCGTGTTTGCATGGCAGCGCGAGATCCAGACTGGCGCGAGCGTGCTCGTGATCGGCTTCGGCGTTGTCCTGCTGCTCTGGCGACGGCATCCGCGCGTGCTCGCCCGGATCGCGCCATCGCGGCTCGCGCTGTGGTCGTTTGCGATCGCAATTGCGCACGGCGCCGGGCTGATGCTCGTGCCGATCTACCTGGGCCTTTGCCGCGCCGACGATGCCGACCGGGCGCACCAGGCGGCGCAGACATTGATGGAAGCGCGACTCGGCATGGCGCTGCTGGTCTCCGGCGTGCATGCCGCGGCCATGGTGCTCGCCGGCGGACTGATCGCGTGGCTCGTGTATCGCTATCTAGGGCTCAAGTTCGTGTCGCGCAGCTGGTTCAACCTTGACGCCTTGTGGGCGTTCAGTTTCATCCTCGTCGGCACGCTTGCGCTGGTGCTCAATTCTGGCGATTTACGCGGGTCTTGATTGCCCCGGGGCTTCGACATCGCAAACTCCTGTCAGGCTTTTCAGGTCATTGCACGCGAGGCCTGCACAAGCCGCCGCGATCTCTAAAGACATGCAGCGCTACTCCACGTTCGATGCCTCGCGAACGACAGCCGAGATGCTGTCGAAATGGCGGTCGCCCATTCTCCTAAGCACAGCTAGCACCTCGCCGTCGGCGCCCTGGCGCTCTGCAAACTCGACCAGTTTGTCGCGCGTGGAAGGAAACGCGGCACCTTCGAGCGCACGCGTAATTTCTTCCATTCGCGGTTGGTCCGGATGGCGGTGGTTCTGCGAACGAGCCGGATGCTGAGCCATTTTCATCTCCTTGCCGGTTGAGAAAGCTTCTTCCGATAATTCGCATAATGTGTGCCGCGCTTGTCAATCTGCATTAAGTTGTTTTGTAAGCTGCCGTTAATCTTGATGACGTTCCAAACAGATTCACGAGAAGCTGAGAGACAACAATGCATTTCCCGCGCGCTTCGGGCGCTTTTACCGCCCTCCTCACCCTGCTCCCACTGCTGCCAGTTTCCCTTGCGGGCTGCGGCGGTACTGCCAGCCCGCAGCCTTCGATCAGCGGCAGCGTCTATCTCGGGACGGTCTCGGGCGCGACGGTTTCCGCCTATGCCGTCGACGCAAACGGGCATCCGGCAGCGACACCGCTCGCGACCGTCGTGACCGACGCCGACGGCCACTTCGTGTTGCCGCGCGCCTCGCACTGGCCGCTGCTCGTGCAATCGACGGGCGGCAGCTATACCGAGGAAGCGACCGGCGTGCGAGCACCGGTCGGACAATCCGTGTTGTCTGCGGTGTATCTCGCCGAGCCGTCGACGATGGTGATCACGCCGTATTCGAGCGCGGTGGTCGTCGATGCGCAGACGGCGGGCGGGCTCACGGCGTCGAATGTCGCGGCCGCAGCCACACGAGTCTCCGCGTTCCTCGGCGGCATCGATCCGCAGCAGACGCCGCCCGCCTTCATGGCGACCGGCGCCACGGCCAGCAGTAGCAGCACGATCGCTGAAGGCAACCGCATGGCGTTCGCGCTCGGCGCCGAATCGCAAAGCCGTGTCGATAACGACCTGACCGTGGCTGCGAGCGTGCAGAGCATCGTCGCGCAATCCGCGAATGGCGACACGCTCGCGGCCTGCCACGCTGGGGCGGGCAATATCGCCGCGGACGGCTCGCTCGTCGCTCCCGCGGACGACGCCTGCTACGTCACCACCGGCGCCGCCAACTTCGCGACGAACCCGCTGAACCACTCGGGCGTCACCGCGCTCTCGATGCTTGGGACCACGCGGGCTTCAGACCACCAGACCGCTAGCGCGTCGGCGAGTGCGTGCGGCGACCGTGTGGCGTTGCTCAATGAGAACCTGTGGCTTTTCCAGGGACGCAAGAACAGTGTGCAGGCGTCGCTCGTGCCGGGCATGACGAGCACGAACTGGTCGACCTACCCGACCACGAGCACGTGGGGACCGCACGCGGCGATTTATGGCGCGATCTCGGCGCCGCCTGCCTGCACGGACATCGATACGTTCAGGCGCGAACTCGTGATGGCGATCGAAAACTACTGGGTCGATCAGAACCTCAACTACTGCCACCATCACGTTCCGGGCTGGACGCCGCCGGAAAACACCGCAAGCATCGACTATCGCGATTCGTCGGCGGGCAGCACCAGCGGCGGCTCGGCCGATCCGCATTCGCCGAAAATGACCTGCACCGCGCAGCGCGGGGCGGACGGCTCGCAGAGTGTCCAGACCTCCACGGCGCAAACGCCGCCCGCCATCACGTCGGCGCTGATGTGGAACGCCGCGGACTGCTCCAACTTCACGTCGTGGGTCTACAACTTCGCGGGACTCGCGACTAATCAATTGTCTGGAGCGATCGGCGTGCAGGCGTGCAGCACGCCGTCTTCGGGTGTGGATCCGCTGACGGGCGTACTGCTCGACATCAACCGCGGCAATCTCACGACGATGGAGCAATACCTGCTGCCCGGCGATCTGCTTTATGTGACGCAAAAGGATACGGTTGGCAGTGGCACGTTCGCCGCCGATTACAAGCTCGCACACGTCATCACGTGGACGGGTAAGCGCTTCAGCGATCTACAGGCCGGTGCCGACCGCGCGAAGTATGACCTGAGCCGCATCGGCCAGCCGGATTCGCGGCTTGGAGGCGACTTCCTGGCGCTGCTGGGCCCGACCGACACCGCCGCGAACCTGGGACAGCCCGGACACGATCCGTGGATGATCATCGACAGCCATTACGCCGGTCCCGCATATCGTCCGTTTCTCGGCTGGTATGCGGAGCGCCTGTCGCATGTGCGGCGCATTGTCGGGGCCGACGCGGCCACAACCGATCCGCACCTCGCCGCCTATGTGATCAAGCCTTTGCCGCAGACGAGGAAAGGCTGGCTGACGCTTGCCTCCAGGCAAGCGGGTTCGACGGCTACGAGTGGTTATCGGCTTATCTATCAGACGAGCGGCACGCAGTCGTGCTATCAGGCTGGGACGCCTTGAGGTTGCGAGCGGTTGGCGGGGTTTGGCGGGGTTTGCTCGGGAGGGAGTTGTGATGGTGGTGCGGGGTGTGTCGGTACTGTGGACTGGATGCGGGCACTCCGTGGAAGACTTTAACGTGTGTCGTGCCGCGGGTGCGGAATGGGCAGGTTGTTTCTGTTGATGTCGGGCGCGAGGGTCCGGGCCGGTTTGGTCAACTTGCGGCGCGGTTGATTGCTTTTCGGCGGCTGTCGCATGGATCTTCCATGCGCGTCCTCAGTCCAGCATCTTTAGTCAGGCAACCGGTATCGCCTTTGCGCGCGACGCTCTCACCGCCAAATGTACAGGATGAGACCAGCTATCAGGTGCAGACCAAGCTAATACACATGATGTCCCTCGTTTGAATTTCAGAATGGGATCCGTACGCTGTCCATCGCAACGAAACGCGCCAGTCAGTCCCCCTCATCGTTGGAGTCCTCGTTCGGATATGACGGATCGGTGGTCGCTATCTTGCCCTTTAAATACTGGATGCGCGTGTGATATGCGTTCAGCAAGCACGCGTTGTCGTTGCATACGTTCCGCACCTTCCTGATCCAGTTGATTTGGTCCAGCCGAACAGGATCCTGATACGAAATTTCCTTTGAGTCAGTCAGTAGCATCGCGATGTAACCACGATTAACCGTCGCGTCCAGCTTGACCAGGTCCGGATTCTTGCAGATGAGATGCTCGACATTCGTGTTGGCTTTCGTGCAATCGAAACTTTGCTCGGCATTCGTGGGCGTGTGCGTCTGACGCTCGAACACATAGGCCCAGGAGCCATCTAGCAGTACCATTTCATCCGGCGAACTGTAGATCATTGCCGAACGTAATCCTGAGCAGAGCGGCGCGTCAGCCTCGCCGAGAATATGAGTATCGGTTAGCACATCACCTTTCGCACGAAACTTGGTGCTCAGAAAAGCATTGAACTTATTTCGCGAGCCGAATGAGTGGGAGATGACCGGGTCGACGTAGAAGTTCACCCTCTTGTTGACTTTCACGCTGCAATCGTGGCCGGTATAGTGAAACACGAACGCGCTGCCGTTGAATGTCAGAAAACCCGCTGTCAGCGGATTGACTGGAAATGGGAGATTGTGTGAGTCGTGTCCGTGCTCGAATTGCGCAGCCCCTGTCATTCGATATATGTCTTGCGCTACCGCGTGAATTGGCAACAGAAGTGCCGACATCACGAGAAGCAGACACAGCTTAAGTTTCTTCATGGCTTATATAAACATCGTTCGTTTAGTGGTTTGAATTGTAAGTGCCCAAGCAGAACATGTCGTGCTCTCGTTCTCGCCGAGTCCTGTTTTCGATATCCAGAAACTCGACGGGGGCACCGGTATAGTCTCCGCTATTAAGTTTTCGACATAGACTGGGGGCCTTGCTGAGGCTGCCCATGTTAAAGGCGAGCGAAACAAGCGCATCGTATTCATGCTGATAAAGCGGTACGCTGATTGCATTCTTGACACGTCCCTCGATCACTGCGATGTCATTGTTGAACAACGTCTGTGCTTCAGCGATGGTTATCGTGCTCGACATCGCGACGTGTCCATTTGCGGCGCAACTGCTTTCGGCAATCAGATGACCCCAGCCGACCGTGCAATAGCCTTTGCTGTCGTTGTAATAGAACGTATTCGCTTTGGAAGCGTCGTAGTGCACCCCTTCCCAGCCCTTGATAAACGCCCTACCTTGGTCCGTCATCTTCAACTGGGCTATTGGAATCCGCTGGCCGGCGGGCTGTAGCGCGGGCGCATCCAGAAAGGTCGCTCTGTAACCTTCCTGCAGAATTGCGAGCGAATCGATCAGGTCTGCGCGCCGCTGGAACGGCAGGGCCATCGACGAACCGTTCAGTTGGGAGTGAGAGTCGAATCCGAGTGAGCCCGAATACACCTCGAAGTGCAGCATTGATACGTTTTCGTTGCCAACGACGTGCAGCGGCGTACCATTTGCCTTCAGCAGCACGCCGCTGTCCGCAAGAATTTGTCCTTGGTTTACCGTATCCCCAATTCTTACCGTTGTCGATGACGGATCGACCTCACCGTATAGTGCGATAAACTCGCGGCCGTCGGTGGTTTTATGATGAATACTGATCTGCCAAGTATGACAGTAGAAGAATTCGCACTTAATGACGACACCCGGCGCGATAGCGACGATCGGCGTATGTGCCTGTACGTAAAGATCCCGTGCAGCGTGCTTGCGGCCTCCGGGTCGGTTTGCACGGTATCTCGCCTGATCGTGACCGCCGCCATTTGATGGTTTGGTCCACGTATAGTCACACGACGATGTACCGTAAATACCGCCTTCGTCATTGAGTGGCCGGCATCCGATCGGGAAGATGATTGGCGCGGCACTTTGGCGAGGCACGGATGTTGGTGCTCCGTGGGCGTTGTTTGCGTGATCGTTCTGCGGCGGCGTACCGTTTGGTGCAGGTTTTTTCGGCGCTGGCTCATTCGACCTGCGCGATTCAACGGGTGGCACCTTGAGTTTATGGCCGACTACGATCAAATCCGATTTTAATCCGTTGACGCGTTTAAGCAGATCGACGCTGGTGTGATACTTCTTCGCGATCGTCGTCAAATTGTCATGTGCCTTGACAATGTAGGTGCCGCGCCGATAGTCGCCTTTCGTCGAGGCATCGACTTTGGTCGACAGATCATGCCTGGTCTTCGGGCTCGTCAGGTTGAAGCAGATCTCGGATAACGCCGCGTCGAGCCGGGCTACCTCCTTCATGCTTTCGCTGGTCCAACGTTTCACATGCACTGAAAGCGCCTCGCCTTTCCGTACAGAAAACTGAATGGCACCACGAACATTTGTCAACGCCGCGTGGTACACGTGGCTTGAGTGCTCTTCCATACCCTTGATCTCAACCTTTAAATTCTGGATGGGCACGCCGAAGTGGTCTTTAAAAAATACCGTTACTGCGGACCTGTCGTTATTGCGAACATTAGAACTTTGCATTCATCCCTCGGATCAAACAGGATTTTTTACGTGCTCAGATTGACGTAATGATTCGGATCGTCTGGCAAGGTTTCATCTGATCGACCTGTGGCTGCGCTTCCGTCAATCTCGACAAGCCATGCTCCGCGCGTCCCAACGAGCACCTGGATAGTTTCCGACTCGTCTGTTGAAAGGCGAGCCGTTCTCCCATCCTGGTCAAGCGTTCCCTCCGCAATAAGATCACCGTTGGCTCTGCGGGCCATATATTCAACGTCGTGAAATTCCCTGAGCCAGTAGATGTCGTAAGCGTCGAGCCGGTTGCTAAATGCCTTCGGCATGTCAATGCCGGGCAGCGACGCCGGCAGAGACTTCGGTCCCGGCAAATCATGATTAGCAGCGTGTGCGATCCAGTTCGCGGGCGTACCATTCTCGATTCCTGCGCCACTAATGCGGATGTAACTGCCTCGCGCCTGCAATAGGATTTCTTCTGCCGCAGAAATTTCAATGCGCTTTTTTGCACTAATCAGCTTCAGCACCTGATCAGCGATGATCTCAATGTTGTCGCTTTGCGACTGCAGAATCAACGGCCCTTTCCCGGCGACGAATTTCATCGCGGCCTGATGCGCAAATATTGACACCGAGCCGCGTACCGACACGTGATACGAGCGGCCCGCAGACAGGCTGTAATCGCGTCCCGCCGTGATCGCGTGATCGTTTGCACTCGCCATGTGCGTGCTGTCGGCCGCGGTCGTCGCGATGCCCGCTGCGCTCGCGATCACGACGTCCGGCCGCGTCATTTCGGGCGACGGGTTGTCCGCCGTCTTCTGCCCGCCTCTGATCGCCTCGTTCTGCGTCCTGATGGTATGGGTGGTATCGGTCTGGCCCGAGGCCAGTGTCTGCGCGTTGTGCTTCTGCGCGAGCTGTGAAAGCTCCTCATGCTGCTGCCGCGCCTGCGTGAGCCGCGCCACCGTCTCGCCCATGTCCTTCACCGGCGCACTCGCACCCGCACGCGCTTCCGTCGTCAGTAACATGCCCCTGTTAGCGCGCATCACCGCATGCGCATCGGTGGCCACCTCGATCCCTTCGCCGCGCGCTTCGGTACGCCCCTTCGTGCCGTCGATGCGCGTGTTGAACCCCGCCACAAACCGCGAATTCGCCTGGTCGCTCGCAAGCTGCGCCTGCATCATGCCGGGTGTATCGTCCAGCGCGAGATGGTTGGAGCGTAGACCACGCTCAAGACTTTTACTCCGGATGCCGCTCAGTGCCGCATTGGCCGGCAGCTCCCACGGCGGCATGTTGAATCTGTCCACCACGAATCCCGCGACTACAGGCCGGTCAGGATCGCCGTGCACGTGCGCGACCAGCACCATCTGACCGGCGCGGCCGGGAGCGACGACACCCAGTTCGCCACCCTGCCATTGCGTCATGACGCGCACCCAGATCGAGCTTGCGCCATCGAGATTCGCCCGCCGGTCCCAGTCGAACTGGATGCGCAGCCGGTTCCGGTGGTCGATGAACATTTCCTTGTCCTGCGGCGCGACCACCACCGCATATTCATAGCCGTCGATGCGTGGCCTGGGCGTGATCTGCGGCAACCGGAAATACTCGTTCGCCGGTTGCAGTTCGAACTCCGTGTTGACGGTGTATTGACGCCATGCGCCCGATGACGTGCCGACTTCCGAGATGTCCAGATCACAGCGCAGCACGATGTATTCGCAGTTCGCGCGCTCCTGCGGATAGCCCGCAAGCTTGAACGTGCGGCCCGGCTGAAGGGCCTGGAGATGCCCCCTGCCGGTTGCGCGCAGCCCCTGGCAGCGCCGCGCTTCGAGCTTGACCCGCGCAAGGTACTGGCCTTCGATCTGCTCGTCGTTCGGATGGGCAGACGTGCGTCGCGCCTCGGGCTGGGCAAAGTCAGCGGGCTCGTACAGCTCGATGCGCTGGCTCGCCGTACCGCGCGCGTCCTCGAATGACTCGCGGTTCGGCACCAGACTTTTTGCCAGCCGCGGCTGTGCGTAGTTATGGTCGTTGACCGTCGCCTTGCCCGGTGTCAGCGTGTAGGCGATCGACAGTTCACTGATGTGTTCCTCGTCAATGCGGCCGCCGGTGTGATAGCGAAGCGTTTCATAGGCCAGGCCATGCGGACGGAAGCCACCGAGCAGGTCAGAGATGACGAGCGAATGATAGTTGTTCCGGTGTTCCCACCAGTAGAAGAGTCCGAACTCCTCCATTAAACGGGACACAAATTGCCAGTCCGATTCCCACGCCTGCCGGAGCATGTCGCGCGCGGGGTAAGCCCTGCCCCTGCCGGGCCACATTCCGCCAATGCGCCACTCGACGGTGCCCTCGTAGGGTTGCAGCACCTGTTCAAGCACCTCGATCACGGTACCGTGGAAGATGCGCGAATCGCAGTTCAGCGTCGCACGCCACACGAACGGGCGCAGCACGAATTCGAAAACCGCCGCGCGATCCTCAACGCAGCGGATGCGCGCTGAAACGATTTCGCCATTGATATGGCGGGTATCGGCACCGACGTTCACGCGCCCGGTATCGCCTGTCGCGCCGGCGCGGAAAGTGCCGATGCCCGCAACCTGGATCGCGACGGTGCCCGATGTGCCGACGATCTTCGCCAGGTCGAGCTGCGCGGCACTCGCCGGGTCCTGCAGGAAGTCCGGGTTTTCGACCTCGGTTTCCACGATGTATTCGAACAGCTCGCCCACCGCCTCGCGTCCGCGCAGACTGCGGACCGTCAGCATCGGCTCCCGGGTTTCGATGCGCTGCCGGCTGCGGTAATCGACGCCGACGATTTCGGGAAGCGCGGCACCGTTGAACGTGAGGGTGCGCGTTTGGGTTGTCCACCGGGTCATGCGTGCCTCGCTTCAGCGGGTCGGGGAACAGTGGGAAGCGGCTTCCCCGCCCATTGCGTCCGCGCGTCGCCGGTCGTGTCCGGCGTATGCGGCTGGATAAGCCACAACATTGTCAGCCCCCTCCAAAAGTTATGTTTCATATGCCGCTGGCTGTCCAGACATTTTGGAATCCTACTAAATGTCTCTACGACGCCCCCTTTTCCAGTGTTGGCTCGCCTCTGCATGTTTGAATCGATCCCGGCCTTTACCGCGTAGCAGCAACCACCAGAAGCAACATCAACCCAAACGCTCGCCCACAAAAAACGACCCGTGGACGCAGCCGCTCACCTATTCGCGCCCGAATCACTCTAGAACAGATCCGATCCCATCCGCACGCTGAAGCCACCCACCCCTGCAAATTCAGAAAATTCGCCACGGCATCATTCGAAAATCTGACGCCACAGAAGATTGATCGCCATCAACCACCGCTACACGACGAACCACGAAACATCGCGCACCACTCCAGCGCAAAACGCCGAAACCCTCGCGACTGAAAAAACAGCGCCCACCGCCGCCAAAATTTCAAACCTTACAAAGCGCAACTACAAGCCGCGCCCACTGACAAGCGAAAACGGCTGACAGCAGCGCCCGCCGCGCCATGGAATGCCACTTGCATCCGCATATACCCATTGACAGTCGCACGGACCACCATGAGTGAACCTGACCCGATAGAATCCGCTCTGCTCGATGCGCCGTCGCCGTCGCGAGACACCGCCGACGCGCCGCCCGCCGTCCCCAACGGCGAGGTGATGGACACCCGCTCGACCTGCGAATGGATTCTGAGGGCGCACCGCGCGAGCGTGTTGATCGACGCCGCCTCCTACTACGCGGTGTTGCGCGAGATGATTCCGCGCGCACGTCATTCCATTTTCATCCTGGGATGGGATATCGACAGCCGCATCGAACTCGTCCCCGGCGGCGTCGACGACGGCTTTCCGCCTAAACTCTCCGAGTTCCTGTGTGCCGTGCTCGACGCGAATCCGCAGTTGCGCATCTATCTGCTCGGCTGGGATTTCGCGATGCTGTACGCATTCGAGCGCGAATGGCTGCCGTCCTACAAGCCCGCGTGGCACGCGCATCGGCGCCTCTGGTTCCGGCTGGACGGGCGTCATCCGCTGGGTGCGTCGCATCATCAGAAAATCGTCGTGATCGACGACAGCCTCGCGTTCACCGGCGGCATTGACCTCACCGGCTCGCGTTGGGACACGCCCGAACATCGGCCCGACGACCCGCTGCGCAAAAATCTCGGCAAGACGAGTTACGAGCCGATGCACGACGCGCAACTGATGTTCGACGGCCCCGCTGCCGCCGCCATCGCGCATCTGGCCCGCGAACGCTGGCGCCGCTCGCGCCGCAGCAGCAAGGCCGGCCGCCCGTTCAACGGCAAGCCGCCGCCGCGAACCGATTTGTGGCCGTCGCGCATCGAACCCGATTTCGCCGATATCGACCTGGGCATTTCGCTCACCGAGCCTGCGTACGACGGCAGGCCCGCGATCCAGCAAGTGAAAGCGTTGCATCTGGCTACCGTGGCCGCCGCGCGCCGCAATATTTATGTCGAGAATCAGTATTTCACGGCCAATTCGGTCGGCTCGGCGCTGCAAAAACGCATCGCGGAAGAAAACGGCCCCGACCTTGCGGTTGTGTGCCCTTACCGGCAAAGCGGCTGGCTCCAGGAAGCGACGATGGGCGTTCTGCGTGCGCGTCTGCACAAGCTGCTTGAGGCCGCGGATAGCAACGGCCGCTATGCCATGTATGCGCCGGCCGTCGATGCGCCGAACGGCCGGTTCATCAACGTGCACAGCAAGATCATGATCGCCGACGACCGTTTGCTCGTGATCGGCAGTGCGAATCTGAACAACCGCTCGATGGTGCTCGACTCCGAGTGCTGCATCGTGATCGACGCGCGCGATAATCCGCTTAGGCAAGCAGCGATTGCACGCATTCGCAACCGGTTGCTCGCCGAACATCTCGATTCGAGCGAGGCAGACGTGGAGCAGGCGCTCGCGCGCCATGGGCGTCTCAACGCGGCCATCGCGAGCCTGAAAGGACATTCGGCGCGCACGCTTGTACCGTTGACGCCGGAGGTGCCGCCCGAGCTGCGCGACATCGCCGATCGGGTTCACGTTCTCGATCCCGAAGCGCCGATCGAGGCCAATGAACTGCTCGCGCAATTCCTGCCCGAGCCCACGCGTCGTCCCGTCATCGCGAAACTGCTGGTGCTCGGCGCGCTCGCGCTCGGCGTCGTCGCGCTGACCATTGCCTGGCGCTTCACGCCGTTCGGTCATGAGTTGACCTTCGCCAAACTGACCGCCGACGCACAACGGCTCGCCGCAACGCATTTCGGTCCGATTGCCGTAGTCGCGATGTACGCAGTGGCCGCTCTGCTGTCGGTGCCGGTCACCTTGCTGATCGCCGTAACCGGGCTGGTATTCGGCGCGATCGCCGGGGCCGCCTACGCGCTCGCCGGGACGCTGATCGCCGCGGCGGCGGGCTGGGCCGCGGGCGCCTGGCTCGGTCGCGACGCCGTGCGCGAACTGGCTGGCGAACGCCTGAATCAGCTCAGCGAACGGCTGCGCAGCAAAGGGCTGGTCGCAATGATCCTGCTGCGGCTCGTGCCAGTTGCGCCGTTTTCGATCGTGAATCTCGCGGCGGGCGCATCGCATATCCGCTTCTGGGACTTCATGGCGGGCACTGCGATCGGCATGGCGCCAGGCGTGGTGCTCGCGACGTCGTTCGCCCGTCAACTGGTGACGGCGCTCACGCATCCGACGCCGCTTTCCTTGCTGCTCGTCGCCGCGATCGGCGTCGCACTCGTCTCGATGTCGCTTGTCCTGCGGCGCGTGCTGATGAGGCGCCAATGACTGGCCGCGCGAACGATACAGTGACGCTCGACGAAGCGCAGCCAGCGCCGCGTGTGCGAACGATGCCCGCACATTCGAGCGATGCGGGCGAGCCGCTGCGCATCGCCACGTACAACATTCACGGGGCCGTGGGCACGGACGGCAAACGCTCGGCGGCCCGTATCGCGGAAGTGATCACGGCTTTGAAGGCCGATGTGGTCGCGTTGCAGGAAGTGCCGCTCGGCGGCGCGGCGAGCATCGACGTGCTCCGCGAACTGCAGGATCTGACCGGCATGCACGCGGTGCCGGGGCCGACGCTCGACGGTCCCGACCGGCGCTTCGGCAACGCGGTGCTGACGAATCTCCCGGTACGAGCCGTGCGCACGCTGGACCTGTCGTTCGGCAGCCGCGAAGCGCGCGGCGCGCTCGACGTCGACATAGAAACGGGCCGTGGCGTGATGCGCATTGTCGCGACGCATCTGGGCCTGTCGGCGCGCGAACGCCGCGCGCAGGTGCGGCTGCTGCTGGAAGCGTTCGATACGCCCGATCTCCCCGTCATCCTGCTCGGCGATCTGAATGAATGGTTCGTTTGGGGATGGCCGCTGCGCGCGCTTCTCACCCGTTTCGGCCGGGTGGCCGCGCCGCGCACGTTTCCTTCGCGCTTTCCGACTTTTGCACTGGACCGCGTGTGGGTGCATCCGGCCGCGCGTCTCGTCGATATTGAGGTGGATCGGAGCAAGCCCGCACGAATCGCGTCGGATCATCTGCCGCTCGTCGCGCGCGTGCTGCGCTGAGCCGGTCCGCCGTTCGCAACAGTTGCAGGCGAGGCCTGATGGAACGGCGCGTGCTGCGTCTGCGGTACGCATTGCACGCAAATGTCGTTCGTGCACCTCGGAACGACCCCAGCCAAGGAGATGACCCCATGACCGACCACCAGGACGCTTCTTCCTCTTCTTCGAACAACGACCCCGCCGCCCCGCCCTCGCCGAACACGCCTTCGCAAGAGGGGTTGTCGGGGCCGGGGCCGGCTCAGCCACGAGCGGTGCCGACGCCCGCGCCGGGCACGCCGTGCACGCCGGGCGGCAATCAGCTCAACGCAATCGACGAAGCCGACGCCGACAAGGTCGTACCAAAAAATCCAGAAGAGACGCAACTGCGCGACACGACCTCGCCGCCGGGCGCGGGCAGTCACAGCGTCGACGACGAAGGCTCGCCGCCCAAGCCGTTATAAGCACGCGGCCCTGCCTGACGCGCCGACGCCCCGACGCCCCGACGCGTCAGGCTTCGATCTTCGATATGACCGCGGTTGCCGGATCGTACCGATAGCCCTTCTGTTCGAGGCGTTCGGCGAGCGTCGCGCTGATGAGCTTTTGCTGCGCGTCGCGCGACACCAGATCGTGGTCCGGCTTCAGCCGTTCAAGCTCGGACGACAGCCGCCGTAGAAGCGCGACTTCCGCCGCGCTGCGCGCGTCGAGGAAGGTCACCTTCTGATTCGTTGCGCTGAGCCGCTGCTTGAGTTCCTTGGCGTGCGCGACCCACTGCTCGGCCAGCGTACGAAGTTCGCTGTACGCCTTCTCGTGGGCCTTCGCCTGAGTGGACATCTGACGGCGCAGCGACGCGATTTCGTCGGCCATCACCGCTTCCTTCGATTCGGAGACCGGCGACGCGCTATCCGGCGACACAGTATCCGGCGACAGGGGGTGTTGCTGCGCCTGTTCAAGTCGTTGCGCATGTGCTGTTTCGAGTTCGGCAAGCTGGCGCTCGAGGTCTGCGGCGCGCTGTTCGGCCGCCTCTGCGCGGCTCGCCGCCGACGATGCCTGCTCCGCCAGCCGGCTAGTCTCCGCCGTCGCGGTCGCATTGGCTTCGCTCATGGCGACGAGCTGTTCGCGGGCGGCATCGAGTTCCTGCTGCACACGTTCGACCTCGGCGCGCTGGGCGGCTGCTTCGTCGCCGTGAGCTGAGTTCGCCTCGCGGTGTGCCGCCAGTTCGGCGCGGGCCTGATCCAGTTCGGTCTGCAACGCGGCAAGCTGCGCGAGGCTTTCGCTTGCCTGTAACGCGGCGTCCTGCGCACGCGACGACGCCGCGCTGGATTCGTCCGCCCATTTCTGCACTTCGCGTGCGTGTGTCTGACCGGCTTCACCGAGCGTGGCCGCCTCGTGGCGCGCGGCATCGCGCTCTTCAATAAGACGCGCGATCTCCTCGTCCTTGGCGACAGTGGCGTTACTCAACGCTTCGCGCGCCTGACGTTCTTCGTTCAGGGATGTTTCGACGGCTTGCAGCCTGGCTTGGGCTGCCGACGCGCGTTCTTCAGCCTCTGCAATGCGTGCTTGCGCCGCCGAAGCGTGTTCCTCGGCGCTTTCTTCAGCGTGGGCAATGCGCGCTTGCGCTGTCGACGCACTCTCTTCGGCTTCTGCGGCTCGCGCCGCCGCACCGGCTGCACGCTCCTCTGCCTCTGCAATGCGCGCCTCTGCTGCCGAGGCGCGTTCCTCGGCCTGCGCGATGCCCGCCTGCGCCGCTAATGCGCGTTCGTCAGCCTCTGCCACGCGCGCTTGCGCGGTCGTTGCGCGCTCCTCGGCTTGCGCGACACGCGTCTCTGCCGTGGCTGCCAGCTCGTCTGCCTGTGCAACACGCGCCTCTGCTGCCGCCGCACGTTCTTCCACTTCCCTGATGCGCCGTCCGGCGTCCGCTGCCCGCTCTTCGGCCTGGGCGACCTGCGCCTCTGCATTCGAAGACCGCTCCTCGGCCTCTACAACCCGCAATTCCGCAGTCGAAGCACGCTCCTCAGCCTGTGCAATGCGCGCCTCTGCGGTCGAAGCCCGTTCCTCGGCCTGTGCCACACGCGCCTCCGCAGTCGAAGCCCGCTCCTCGGCCTCCATGACACGCGCCTCCGCAGCCGCCGCACGCTGCTCGGCCTCGGCGATGCGCGCCTCGGCCGCCGCTTCGCGCTCCTCGGTCTGGGCGACGCGCGCTTCCGCCTCCGCGGTGCGGTCCTCGAGTTCGGCGACGCGCTCCTCGGCAGCTTTCGCCCGGTCCCTCAACCCCGACAGTTCCGTCGCGAGGCGATTCACCGCGTCTTCCGAAATGCTCAGCGCGTTCGTGAGCGTCGCGACGCGCTCGCGCGCCAACTCGGCTTCGGCCAGCGTGTTCTGATATTCGACCAGCGCCTCGTCGCGCTCCGCGGCAATCGCACCGGCGTGCTCACTTGCCACGGCAAGACGCTGATTGACGACGCGCTCGGCTTCCTCGCGGGCGCTCGCCCACACGTTGCCTGCGGCGTTCAGCATGGTTTGGGCAACGTCTTCCGGCAAGCCGGCCGCGACAGGCGCAGCCTCCGGCGCGGGTTGCCGCGCCGCGCGCCAGCGCTCCAGAGCCGCGGACACGGCGACGATCGAGCCGCTGCGCACCTCTGTCCAGACCGCCAGCGCCGAAACTTTCCTGCCTTCGCCAACCATGCGGTCTGCAATGTGAGCCACCCGTTCATCGGTGACGGTGTCTGTTTCCATGGACATGAACGCCTCGAAATTCAAAGTAAGCAGGCGGAGATCAGGCCTTCCGCGCCGTCGGTAGTGGGCGGTATTTTACCGGGCAATTCCGGCAGGCCCCGAATGCGGCGCCGCCGTGTTGCGTTCGCGCTTCATCGTCAGTTGCCGCTATAAACGACTTTCCAGACGACGTTACCAACGTCGTCGGCGACATACAACGCGCCCGCCTTGTCGACGGCCACACCGACCGGCCGCCCCAACGCATGCCCGTCCGCGCTCAGGAAGCCGCTGAGAAACGTCTCTGGCATCCCCGCTGGCCGCCCGTCGGCGAACGGCACGAAAATGACCTTATAGCCGCTATGCTGCTTGCGATTCCATGACCCATGCTGGCCGACAAATGCGCCGCCCCAGTAGTGCCGTGGAAAACTTCTGCCGGTATAGAACGCCAGTCCGAGCGACGCGGTGTGGTTGCCAAGCGCATAGTCCGGCGTGAGCGCGCTCGCCACCTTGTCGGGGCGCTGCTCCTTCACGCGCGTATCGACATGTTGCCCATAGTAGCTATAGGGAAATCCGTAGAAGCCGCCGTCTTTCACCGCGGTCATGTAGTCGGGCACGAGGTCGTCGCCCAGTTCGTCGCGCTCGTTGACCGCGGCCCACAGTGCGCCGCTATCGGGTTGCCAGTCCATCCCGCTCGGATTGCGAAGGCCCGACGCGAATACGCGCGACTGCCCGCTCGCAAGCGTCAGTTCCAGGATGAGCGCTCGGCCCTCTTCGGCCTGAATACCGTTCTCCGCGACGTTGCTATTCGCGCCGACCGTGACATACAGGCGCTGTCCGTCGCGGCTCGCCACGACGTTCTTGGTCCAGTGATGATTGATCAGCCCCGCCGGCAGGTCCGCGACCTTCTCGGGCGCCGCAGTGATCTGCGTGTCGCCGGCGTGGTACGGAAAGCGCAGCAGCGCGTCGGTATCGGCGACATAAAGGTAGTCGCCGACGAGCGCCATGCCGAACGGCGAGTGAAGCCCCGAGAGAAACACGCTGCGGCTTTGTGCGCTATCGCCCTCGCCGCGCAGCAGCACGATCCGATCGGGGCTCGGCACGCCCGCGCCCGCGCGCTTCATCACCTGCTTCATCACCTGTTTGCGGATCCAGCCGACAATGCCCTGATCCTCGTCGTGCTGAGCTGGTGCATTGCTCTCGGCGACCAGCAGATCGCCGTTCGGCAGCGGATACACCCAGCGCGGATGGTCGAGCCCGCTCGCGAAAGCCGTCACCTTGAAGCCTTGGGGCGCAACGGGCACGCTTTGGCTGTCGCGCGCCTGAACGGGCGCGATGTTCACCGTCGGGAACAGCGACGTTTGCGGCGTGGGCAGTGGCGGATGCGGGCCCAGCCCGGTATCGCCGATATCGACCGCACCGGACGCACAGGCCGCGAGACTTAAAGTGAGACTCAGCGACAGACTCAGTGCGAGCATCCCGGCAGACCTGCTCAGGCGCGCTTTGCTACATCCGGCGTCGTGATTATTCATTGCATTCGCCTTGCATGTTGCGGACTCCGTAACTGTGTCTAGATCTCGCTGCGCCTCAACAGATAATCGAGCCCGCCGACCCGATACCATCGGTAGCCATACGGTTCGAGTACGACCGCGTGACGGCCGTCGTCCTGCTCCTCGCTGTGCTCGTCGGAGAGAAGGTTGATGAGCCGGTTCTGGCCCGGCTCGTTGCAGCCGGAGCGGAATTTCACCGTGCAGGCCTCCGCGCCGAAGTTGTGCAGGCACAGAACCGAGTTGTTGCGCCAGTCGAAACGAAGCGCAAGTACGTCGCTTCGCGACGTGCGCAGCACGTCGAAGTCGCCCCAACTGATTTCGGGCACCTCGCGGCGCATGCGGATCATGCGTTCCATCCAGTTCAGAAACGAGTTCGGATCGCGCCGCTGGCTCGCCACATTCACACGCTCAAAGCCGTAAGCGCCGCCGGTTATCACGCGGCAAGGCGGCTTCGCATGCTTCGTGAAACCGCCTTCCGGTTCCGTCGACCATTGCATTGGCGTGCGCGCGCATTCGCGCTCGGGTAGCCGCAAGTCGTCGCCCATGCCGATCTCGTCGCCGTAACGGAAGACGGGCGTGCCGGGCAAGGTCAGCATCAGGCTGTAGGCAAGCTCGAGCCGCCGCCTGTCGCCCGCGAGCATCGGCGCGAGCCTGCGCCGAATGCCGCGCTCGTACAGTTGCATGTCGGGCTCGGGCGCGAACGCCGCAAACACGGCCTCGCGCTGTTCGGGCGTGAGACGGCCGAGATCGAGTTCGTCGTGATTGCGCAGGAACACGCCCCACTGCGCAGTCGCCGGGCGTGGTCTGGTCGCCGTGAGCGCCTTTTTCAACGGTGCAGTGTCGCCGGTCGCAAGCGCATAGAACGTGTTCTGATTGAGCTGGAAGTTGAACATCATCTGCAGGCGTTCGCCTTCGTCGCCGAAATACTCAAGATCGGTATCCGGCAGCACGTTGGCTTCCGCGAGGATGATCGCATCGCCCTGACGCCATTGCAGGAACTCGCGAAACTCACGCAACATGTCGTATTGCTCGACGGGCTCGCGCACCTTCGGGCCTTTCGTGGCGATGACGAAAGGCACGGCGTCCATGCGGAATCCCGACACGCCGAGCTGAATCCAGAAGCCCATGATCTTCAGCAATTCGGCTCGCACATACGGATTCGCGGTGTTCAGGTCAGGCTGGAATTCGTAGAAGCGATGGAAATACCAGCGCTTCGCCTGCTTGTCGAAAGTCCACGTCGATTTCTGCACGCCGGGAAACACCACGCCGTCTTTCGCATTCGGCGGCTGCTTGTCGGACCAGACATACCAGTCGCGATACTGCGAATCGGGATCGCTGCGTGCTTCCCGGAACCAGGGGTGCTGATCGGACGTGTGATTGACGACAAGGTCGATCATCACGCGCAAGCCGCGCTCGCGGCACGCATGCGTGAACTCGGAAAAGTCGCCAAGCGTGCCGTACTTCGGATCGACGTTGTAATAGTCGGAGATGTCGTAGCCATTGTCGCGGCCCGGCGACGGCTGGAAAGGCATCAGCCAGATCGTCGTGACTCCGAGGCCTTGCAGGTAGTCGAGCCGGCGCAGAAGGCCCTGAAAATCGCCGACGCCGTCGCCGTTCGCATCCATGAACGTGCCCACCGAAAGGCAATAGACGATGGCGTTCTTGTACCAGAGATCGTTGAGCATGCGGTCTTTGAGTGGCACCAAAACAATCGATCGTTGAGGGGAATTGCAATGTCGGAACTGGCATGGTGGCAACGCGGGGTGATCTATCAGGTCTATCCGCGCTCGTTTCAGGACAGCAACGGCGACGGCATCGGCGATCTCGCCGGCATCACTTCGCGTCTTCCGTATCTCGCCGGGCTGGGCATCGACGCAGTCTGGCTTTCGCCGATCTACCCGTCGCCCATGGCCGACTTCGGCTACGACGTCGCCGACTACTGCGATATCGACCCGATGTTCGGCACCCTCGGCGACTTCAAGCAATTCGCGGACCGGGCTCACGAACTGGGCCTGAAGGTGCTGCTCGACTTCGTGCCGAACCATTCGTCGGACCGGCACCCATGGTTCGAGGAAAGCCGCTCGTCACGCGAGAACCCCAAACGCGACTGGTATTTGTGGCGCGATCCCGCGCCCGATGGCGGCCCGCCGAACAACTGGCTGAGCCGCATGGGCGGCTCCGCGTGGGAATGGGATGAGCGCACCGGCCAGTACTACTACCACGCGTTTCTGCGCGAGCAGCCGGATCTGAACTGGCGCAACCCGCAGGTGCGCCGGGCCATGGACGACGTGTTGCGGTTCTGGCTCGATCGCGGCGTGGACGGTTTTCGCGTCGACGTGCTGTGGCTGCTGATCAAAGACGCGCAGTTTCGCGACAACCCGCCAAATCCCGCTTATGAGCCGGGCCAGCCGGAGCATCATCAGCAATTGCAGACCTACACCGAAGACCAGCCCGAAGTGCATGAGATCGTACGTTCCATGCGTGCGACGCTCGACGAGTACGGAGAGCGCGTATTGATCGGCGAAATCTATCTGCCCGTTCCACAACTGGTCCGGTACTACGGCGCGAACGGCGATGGCGCGGACATGCCGTTCAACTTTCAGTTGCTCAATGCGGCGTGGAATGCGGGCGAAATCGCACGCATGATCCGCGATTACGACGGCGCATTGCCCGAACATGCCTGGCCCAACTGGGTGCTGGGCAACCATGACAATCCGCGCGTGGCGTCGCGCGTGGGAGAGGTACAGGCACGCGTGGCGGCTGTGCTGCTGCTGACGCTGCGCGGCACGCCGACGCTCTACTACGGCGATGAAATCGGCATGACAGACGGCGAGATTCCGCCCGATCAGGTGCAGGACCCGGCCGAGATCCGGCAGCCCGGTATCGGCCAGGGACGCGATCCGGAGCGCACGCCGATGCAATGGGATGCCGCGCTGCCGGGTGCCGGTTTTACAAACGGCAGGTCATGGTTACCGATCTCGACAGACACCAGCGTGCGCGCGCAGGACGGCGACCCATCGAGCATGCTGCCGCTCTATCGCCGGCTACTCGAGTTGCGGCGCAGCAATGCGGCGCTCGTGCGGGGCGCGATCGAAAACGTCGCCGCCACGGGCGATGTGCTCACTTTTGAGCGTCACTATCGCGGTCAGCGGTTATTTATCGCGCTGAATATGGGTGCAGCGGATGCGGTAATGCAGCCGCGTTCAGGTGTGGTGCTGTTATCGACGCTCGCGGGCCGCGAGGGGCAGGCACTCCCTGAAAGCGGCTATCGTCTGGCCGGTTCGGAGGCGATCATTGCCGCTATCTGAGCCTCACGTTGACTCCTTCACGTTGACTCGCCCGCGCGTACCCTCTTTCGCTGCAGGCCGAAGCGTCGTTAAGGCTTCATCCATCTCCGCTCTAATGCCCTGCACCGCCCGCCATGCGCTTTGACTCAGGGTAAATACCGCTTAGTCCCGGCGCCATACGCTCCGTTAATTCACTTATGGCAGCGACGCCGGTCTTCAGACCATGAGCGCTTGACGGGCTTGCGATCACACGTTGCCGGCGTTGTCATTCACGGGCCTTTTCGGTGAAAACAAATCTGTCGGAAGCCATTGTCGAGCGGATCAATAGCGGTGTTTTCTCGGTCGACCGCGAGTTGCGCATCCTCACGTGGAATCGCTTCATGCAATCGCACAGCGGACGTTCAGCGCAGTCCGTGGTCGGCGAAAATCTGCTCGACACTTTCCCGGAATTGCCGCGGCAGTGGCTTCAAAGAAAGATCGAGGGCGTGTTCGTATTAGGCACGCCCGCTTACTCGTCGTGGGAGCATCGGCCGTATCTGTTCCGCTTCGAGCATTCGCGCCCGATCACCGGCACGATCGACGCAATGCGCCAGAACTGCAGCTTCATTCCAATCGAGGATGAGCACGGCGAGGTGGTCGCGGTCGGCGTCGCGATCGTCGATACGACCGATGTCTGCATCGCGTACGGCGAGCTTCAGGATCGCGAGAAAGCGGTCACCAGCACACTCGCCGAATTGACCGAGCGCAACGAACAGCTCACCTCGCTCAACGAGGAACTGGAGCACGCGCACCAGCAATTGCTGCAATCGGAAAAACTCGCCGCGATTGGTCAACTCGCGGCGGGCGTCGCGCATGAGATCAACAATCCGGTCGGCTTCGTGCTGTCGAATCTGAACACGCTCGACGGTTATGTGAAGACGCTGATCCGCTATGCAGCGGACATCGAGCGCATGGTAAGCGACACTGCGCCCGCACTGAAGAGCGATATGCGCGCACTCGCGGAACAGGCGGACCTCGACTATTTGCTCGGCGATGCGCCGACGCTCGTACAGGAGTCGAGAGAAGGACTCGCACGCGTGCGCACGATAGTGGTCGATCTGCGCGACTTCTCGCGCATCGACAGCACGCACGTGTGGGAACGCGCCGACATTCACCGCTGCATCGAATCGACGCTCAACATCGTCCATAACGAAGTGAAGTACTGCGCGCATCTCGTCCGCGACTATGCGCAGATTCCGCTCGTGCACTGCATCCCCTCGCAGATCAGCCAGGTGGTGCTCAATCTCGTGGTGAACGCCGCGCAGGCCTAAGGCAGCAATCACGAGCAGCACGGCGCGCCGCTCGGCACGATCACGGTACGCACCGGCGTCGATCCAGCCGATGCGTCACGCGTGTGGTTCGAAGTCGCCGACGCGGGATGCGGAATTCCGCCTGAACACCTGAAACGAATCTTCGACCCGTTCTTTACGACGAAGCCCGTTGGTCAGGGGACCGGCCTCGGTTTATCGGTGACCTATGGAATCGTCAACGCGCATCGCGGCACGATTTCGGTGGCCAGCACCGTGGGCCGGGGCACGACGTTTCGCGTGACGCTGCCGGTCGATGGCGCCGTGCGCGAAGAAGCCGCCAATCCCGATGTGCTTGCGCAAGCCGGTCCGGTGAAGCAAATCGCGCCGACAGCGCAGTTACCGGCAGCCACGTGAGGTGATTCCATGCCATTGCCCGTCCTCGTAGTCGACGATTCGACGCTCGCCCGCAAGCTCTTGATCCGCTCGCTGCCCGAGGGCTGGGACATCGAAATTACTCAGGCATCCGATGGAGCGGCCGCACTCGACCTATATCGCGCGGGCAAGGCCGCGGTGATGTTTCTCGATCTGACCATGCCGGTAATGAACGGCTTCCAGGTGCTCGAAGCGATCCAGCACGAAGGACTCGACACTTTCGTGATCGTCGTGTCGGCGGACGTGCAGTCCGGCGCTGTCGAGCGCGCAAAGGCGCTCGGCGCGATCGGCTTTGTTGCCAAACCGGTATCGCCCGAGGCGATCCGGCCGATTCTCGCGGAGTACGGTCTCCATGAATGAACAGACTCTAAACGAAGACCAGCGCGACGCGTTGCAGGAAATCTGCAACGTCGGCATGGGCAAGGCCGCCGCTGCGCTGGCACAACTGCTCGGCGCGTTCGTTACGCTTGCGGTGCCTGATATCCGGCTCGTCGGCGTCGACCAGTTGCGCGTCCTGTTGAGTCCGCAGGGCGACGGCGAATTGCCGCCCGTGCGCCAGGCGTTCCAGTCCGACATATCCGGCGAAGCAATCGTGCTCGTTGGCAAAGACGGTCAGCGCGAACTGCGGCAACTGATGGGACATGACGCCGGCGACCCCGACACGCAGGTTGAAGTGCTGTGCGACATCACGAACCTGCTGGTCGGCGCATGTGTGCGAAGCGTCTTCGAGCAGCTGGGGTGGCATATCTGCTTCTCGCAGCCCACGTTGTTGCCGCCTTCCGGGAACAAACAAGGCGGACTGGTGCCTGGCGGCCGGTGGCAGATGGCGCTGTTGCTGGAGATTCACTTCACGATGGAGGAAGGCGGCTTCGGCGCGCGCATGGTGCTGCTGCTGCCGGATGCGGCCATTCGCGGAATGATGGAAGCGCTCGACCACTTTCTCGAAGCGCTGTAGTTCGGGCTAATGATGCAACGCGCGCTGCGACGCGAAAATAATCGATGAGGATGACCATGTCTGACCTACAGGCAACCGGCAATTCGACGATCCCCGCCGACCCTTGCATTCAAGCTCTCAAGGCCGATACCTCGCCCGTGCCCACGCTGTTGCTGGTGGACGACGAGCCCGGCGTGATTTCGTCACTCAAACGCTTGCTGCGGCCACTCAAATACGAGGTGCTCAGCGCCAGCAGCGGCGCGGAAGCGCTTACCCTGCTCGAATCCGCGCAGGTCGACGTGATCATCTCCGACATGCGCATGCCGAACATGGACGGCGCCGAATTCCTGTCGCGCTCGCGAGCCGTTGCGCCAGATACGATCCGCATCCTGCTTACCGGCTATTCAGAAGTCGAGGCGGTCGTGCGCGCTGTCAACGAAGGTCATGTCTATCACTATCTGCACAAGCCCTGGGACGATCAGGATCTGCTGTTGACGGTTCAGCGCGCGCTGGAACAACTCGCTTTGCAACGCAAGGCCGAGCGGTTAACGCTGCTGTTGCAGAAGCAGAACGACAAGCTGTCGTCGTTCAACATGGAACTCGAACGCGAGGTTCACGCGCGCACTGAAGAGATCCGCCAGACCGTGATGTTTCTCGAAGGTGCCGAGCACGACCTGAAAAGCAACTTCCTGACGATGGTGAAGGTCTGCGCGAACATGGTCGAAATGCGCTGCGGCCTGCCCGGCCATTCAGCACGGATCGGAGAGACAGCAAGGCAGATCGGCGCCGCGCTCGGCCTGAGCGACTACGCATGCAACGAACTGCTCATGGCGGGGTTGCTGCACGGCATCGGCAAGCTATTTCTGCCCGACGCTTTGCTGAAAACGCCGATCGCGAAGCTGCAACCGCAGGAAGCGAAGCTGTACCAGCTTCATCCGCTGCATGGCCAGATGGCGCTCACGCCTGTTTCGCAATTGAGCGCGGTGCAAACCATGATCCGCCACCAGTACGAGCGTTACGATGGACGCGGTACGCCCGATGGCCTCGTCGGCGGATTGATTCCGTTGGGCGCGCGCGTGCTTGCTTTGGCGCGCGACGCCGAAGACTTGCGCATCGGCGTAATTGCACCGCAAAAGATGAGCGACGCGCAGATCATTTCCACAGTGCGAGCGCAGACGGGTATTCGCTACGACCCCGCGATTGCGGAGAAGTACATCGAGTTGCTGATGCAGCATGCCGAATTGACGCCCGAAGGCGTGCCCGACCGCGTGGATGCTTCGAATCTGAAAGAAGGGATGAAACTCGCCGACGATCTGCGCACGTCGCGCGGCACGCTGCTGATGACAAAAGGCAAAGTACTTTCCGCCGAGCAGGTCGCGCAAATCCGGCGCTTTGAAATACACGAGGGTGAGCCTTTCGTGATTCTCGTCGAACGTGCGACCGATGCACGCAAGGCGCAAGCCGCGTGAGTGCGCCCCGCCGTGCGGTGCAGCGAATATCAACTCATTCGTCGCGACTTCCGCGGCACAGCGCGGCGGCGGCAAAGCCCGCAGCGAGCGCGGCGTACACGTAAAACATCGAGCGTTTCGACAGATGCGCCTCGAATCCGGGCGTGAGCCGGCTCGGCACCGCGTGGTAGTCGACGGCATAGGCAATGGCCGCCGTGGTCGCAGCAGTAGCGGCGACTTCCACGACGCGAGGTTTGCGATTGACGTGGCATTGCCAACGATCCAGCAGTCCTTCGAACAGCACGCCCCAGAAGATAGCCGACGCCTGATGAATCGTCAGACCCGTAAGCGTGAACCTTGCACTCAAGCCGGTTTCAGTGAACGCGCGGCGCGGCCACAAGCAATGAGTGACCGCGTTCAGCGGCGCGTACGGCGTGCTGCCGTCGTTGGTGGCGCGTGCGGCTGCCGTGACGGCGGCGGCGCTGCCCGCCGCGGTGCCCGACACCGTCGCGCGGCATACGAGGTTGGCAAGGCGGTTCATCAGCTTTCTCCCGATCCGTGCGCGGAGTCTTCAAGGCCTCGACCGGCGCTGCTTCGATCGACGAGGTAGCAGCCGCGCTCGAGCCCGTCGCGCAGTGCCTCGGCCTGTGTCGTCCATTCCGGCGTAACCGGTTCGACATCAGGTAACGCAAACGGCTTTCCGTCGACGGACGCGCCGATTTGCGCGACCCATGCGCCGCGATCGTTCTGCTTCGCACTGACGACGATCTGCACGCCGCGATGCGTCACACGCAGGGTGCCGTCGCTTTGCGTCTCGATGTCCGTGCTGCGGGAACCGGTGCCATCCATGCGTGCCTCCGAGTGTGTGTGCCAGCCTTGTTCGAGCTACACGGTATCGCCAAATGTGCTGCTCAGTATGTCTATGCAGCAACGCATGTGCCGCGCGATGGCACGACCGTTGCTCGCCGGTATTCGGCAGACTCAAGTCCAGGCCCAAGACCCTTCGAGTATTGACGTGAAAAGCACCACAGGCGAGGTTCTCATAGGCATTTCCGGCTGGCGCTACAAAGGATGGCGCGGCACCTTCTATCCCGAAGGGCTGAAACAGGCCACCGAATTGCAGTACGCGTCGGGACTGATGCAGACGATCGAGATCAATGGCACGCACTACAGCCTGCAATCGCTCGACAGTTGGCAGCACTGGTACGACGAAAGCCCGCCGGGTTTTGTTTTCAGCGTGAAAGGCGCGCGTTATCTGACTCATCTTTTGCGGTTTCGCGACGAAACGGCAACCGTCGCGTGCGCGAATTTTTTCGCGCAAGGACTGCTCGCGCTGAAAGACAAGCTCGGGCCGATACTGTGGCAATTTCCGCCCTCGTTGCGTTTCGACCCGCAGCACATGGAACGTTTCCTGACGCTGCTGCCTCGCGACACGGAAGCGGCGCTGTCGCTCGCGCAACAGCACGATCAGCGTGTCAAGACACCGTACCTGGAAATCGACCGCAAGCGCAAACTGCGTCATGCGGTGGAAGTGCGTCATGAGAGCTTCGTCGACCCTGCGTTCATCAAGCTGCTTCGCCGTCATAAGGTCGCGCTCGTCGTGTCGGATTCGACCGAAGCATGGCCGCAGTTCGAAGACCTGAGCGCGGGTTTCGTCTATATCAGGCTGCATGGCACCGAAACCAAATACTCGGGCGAATACTCGGATGCATCGCTTGAACGGTGGGCGCGGAGAATCGAGTCGTGGAGCCGCGGCACTCAGCCCGCCGATGCCCGCCTCGCTGCACCGGATCTGCAGCCGCCACGCGCGGCAACGCGCGACGTGTACTGCTATTTCGACAACGACGCGAAGACGAATGCGCCCTTCGACGCGCAACGGTTGATGGAGCGCCTGGGCCTGCACGCACACCAGGGCGACGGAATGAAGGCCGCGTGACGGGCGGCGGCGTCAGGGCGACATGGCGCGGCCAGACCCTGCCGGCGCGCGTTTACCTGTGCCGTTGCGAGAGTTTCCTCGCGTCCTGTAGCGCGGCGACAATCGCCGCATAGGCGCGGTGTCGCGTCTCGGGATCGGGCGCACGCAGTGCAAACGACGGGTGATACGTTGCGATCACCAAACGGCCGCCATGTTCGATCACTTTGCCGATCGCATCCTGCAAGCGCGATTTGGGATCTTCGAGCACGGCCCTCAACGCGGTCGCGCCCAACGCGACAATCACGTGAGCGCCCACGCTCTCCAGTTCCCGATCGAGCCAGTAACGGCATGCGTCCACTTCGCGTTGCGCCGGCGTTTTGTGCATGCGGCGCTTGCCGCGAGGCGTCCACTTGAAATGCTTGACCGCATTGGTGACATAGACTTCTTTCCTGCCAACGCCGGCCTCAACGAGTGCGTCGTCGAGTAATGCTCCGGCGGGTCCGACGAAGGGCAAGCCTTGCAGATCTTCCTTATCGCCGGGCTGTTCGCCGACCATCATGATCGGCGCGCGGCGCGGGCCGGCGCCGGGCACGCCTTGCGTGGCGTTGGCCCAAAGCGGACAGCGGCGGCAATCGTCGAGCGTCGCCGGCTGCTGGTCGGGATCGACTTCGGGCTGCGCCGATGTTTCGTCCTCGGCTGCCGGCGTGCGTCGGGTTGTTCGCTTGGTCGTGACCATGGTTCAATGCATCGCGTTTTTGTGCTGCTGACACCGTGGCGAAGCAAACCGCATTCCGGTCGTAGTGGAGCACTGCGGGAGCACTGCGGGAGCACTGCGCCGAGGGCAGGCGCGCAATGTGCTTGGAGTTAGTCCCGCTGATCGCATGGCGGCGGTAGCGTTTCTGCACACCCGCCCGCCGTGTCAGGGCGATGCCAGCGGCTCATCGGCGCGCACGGTAAATTCTGCAACGCAGACGACCGGCGCCATCGGCCGAAAATTACAAGGAGAAACGATGACTCTGCTTATCTACCTCGCCGGATGGATCATTTTCATTGGCGGCGTCGCGTGGGGATTGACGGCGCTACATGTCGCGCAGCACGTGATCGCGATCGTGGCCGTGATTCTCTTCGGTATCGCCGTGATCACCGGCGCGACGCGAGCGCGGAATCGGGATCGGTCGTAGCGTTTTGAGCCGGCCCGCTCGCGCGGGCCGCGAGTGCGCGGGCGACCCGGCGCGCTCGAATCGCCAGCCATCCCCAGTGCGAGTTGACGATCTGCGTGGTCCATGCCGTCGACGCTTCGCCGCGCGCCCAATAGGCCTTGAAGCGCTCCGCGCCGACGCCGAAGTCAAGATCGAAGCCGTTGTTGAACGCCCACTTCACGCATTCTTCGACCGCGATCAGACCGGGACAGCATTTGCCATAGTAGGGATCGTAGCCGGCAAAAATCGCGCTTGCCCAAGGATTGCCGAGACTCACGATAATGCCCGCCACCGGTGCCTCGTTCAGCGTGACGACGATCAGGCGCGCCATCGAAGGCACGTCCGGCGAATAAATCAGCTTGCCTAGAAAGCGCTCGAACTCCGGTGAGTCGAGCCACACGCTGCGTTTGCGGACGCGGTCGCTCCAGCTGCGCTTGCAGTTGAACATCAATTCGATGATCGACGCGGTCTCGCCCTCGTCGGCCGGATCGACGACGCGCACGGCCACCGTGCCTTCTTTCGACAAACGCTTGACGAAGCCGCCCGGCCGTTTGCCGAATAGCGTGCCAAGCGACCGGCAATACTCGTCCCACGTGCCCTGCCCGCGCAAACGCGCAGCCGACGCCTGGTGAGGCTCGCAGAACAGCACCCGGCGTTCGCGCGACACGAGCTTGTGAAGATCGAGCGTCTCGCGAACATACGGCATATGAATGAAGTCCGCGCCACAGCGGCGGCGCGCCATGTTCCATGCGCCTTCGATCAGCGCCGGGGCCGATGCGTCGTCCGTAACCAGCACGCTCGTGTAGTCGCCGCCTTCGGGTCCGAGCGGCACGAGGTACGTCCATAACGCACGCTTGACTGTTTCGAGCGGCCAGATCATGACGAGCTGCCCGTCTTCGCGGCAGACGATGCATTTGAGCATGCGTCCGTGCGGCTTCGACACATGCTGCCATGCGAGCCAGCAGTAACTGAACGATTGATAGTAGTAGCCTTGCGCACGCGTCCACAGCGCGTCCCATTCTGGCTGCAGCGCGCGGAATTGCGCTTCGTCGGTGATGATGTCGTAGCGCCGCGTACGATGCGTTGTCTCGTTCATGCGGTCTCACAGAGTGCAGGATACGGTTGGCGCTTTTGCACCGGTGTTGCTGAGCGCTCGACGGATCAGGCGCAAGCGGCCGCCCGGGCTCAAGCAGGTATGGCGGGTATCGCTGGTATTGCCGGTATTGCGAGCATGCACCGCACGCCTCGCAGCGTGTGTGCGGGGCCGCACGCTGCGCGGGTCGTGAGTGCGCCGCGAGCATGGGGACTACGCGGACCATCCGGACCAGTACGGACCATACGGGCCATGCAGCAGGAATGCGCCCGAGCCATTTCTCTCCCGCTGCTAAGAATCGGCCAAATGCTTCGTTGCTCGCGGCGCGTGTCATGCCGTACCGTTGACGGATTGCGCATTGCGCGCCTCACTACGGAGAATCCATGTCCGCGCCCACATCGCATGCCGAGCCGGCCTCTGCGGCCGGCATTGCCGACGCCGCCCAGCTTTTCGACGACAACGCGCTGACCCGCCGTTTCGCGCCGGTCTTCGCACGCATCGCGCAAGGCGCGGTGCATCGCGAACGCCATCGCGAGCTAGCCTACGAACCCGTGCAGTGGCTGCGTGAAGCCGGCTATACGAAGCTGCGCGTGCCGGAACAATATGGTGGCGAAGGCGTGTCGCTGAGCGAATTCCTCGCGCTCGTCACACGCCTTGGCGAAGCCGACTCGAACCTGCCGCAGATTTTGCGCGTGCACGGCGGCTTCATCGAATCGCTGCTGGAATATGGCGACGACGCGCTACGCGACCGCTGGCTCACCCGCGTCGCGCAAGGGCAGATAATCGGCGGCGCAGTGGCCGAGCGCACGGCCGGCACGAACAACAGTGTGCGGTTGACGCAATCCGCCGGCGCGTGGCATCTGGACGGAGAGAAGTACTACACCACGGGCACGCTGTACGCGGATTGGGTGGACGTAACCGCGTACGACGGACAAAGCGACGTGCGCGTGCTGGTCGCCGCCGACACGCCGGGCCTCGAGCGTATCGACGACTGGGACGGTTTTGGCCAGCGTCTGACGGGCAGCGGCACCGCGCGCTTCAATCATGTACCTGTTGCGCGAGAGAACGTGTACCGGCGCTACGACGCGTCGGCGCCGCGCCGCAACAGTGTGCTCACCTCGTACTACCAGGCCCTGCACGTCGCGAATCTGGCTGGCATCAGCCGTGCCGCGCTGCGCGATGCAGTGGCCTTTACGCAGGGCAAGACGAGAACCTTCGGTATCCCAGGCGAATCGAGTCCCCGCGACAATCCGCTCGTGCATCGCGTGGTCGGCCGGCTTGCGAGTCTCGCCTATTCGACGCAAAGCGTTAGTGCGTCGCTCGCGCGGGCCATCGACGAGGTATTGGTTGCGCGACAGGAAGGACGCACCACCGAAGACACCTACATTCGCCTCGACATTCAGACCTTTCAGGCGCAGCAGATCGCGATCGAGCAGACCTTGCAGGCGGCCACGCTGCTATTCGAAGTGGGCGGCGCGTCCGCGACCAGTGAAACGCGGCGCTTCGACCGCTACTGGCGCAATGCGCGAGTGCTCGCGTCGCACAACCCGGCGATCATTCGCGAGGCCGCCATCGGCGACTTCTACCTGAATGGCAACGCGCACAACGAGCGCTTTGCCGTTGCCCGGCCGACAGCCGTGGCCGCGTGACCGGCAGCGCGCCAGGCCGCGCTTTCATGTGGCACAGTAGCGTCAGTGCATGCGCGCGGCGCGCGGCACGCAACTGCCCTGACGAGCCCCATGAAGAATCTGCCAGCCTATGAGCCGCCAGTCGATGAACAGCAACTGTTGCTGAAATGGATCCGGCGAGCGCGCGAATCGCAAATGAGCCACTACGACATGGCCGATCTGTTGTCCGCACGTGATCGTAAGCTGGGCTGGCTCGTTACCGTGCTGGCCGCGTTCGTGGGCACGGCGGTGTTTGCATCGCTGAACACGAACGCGGTCTCACTGGAGATCAGGATTCTGGTCGGCCTCGTGAGCGTGATCGCCGCGGTGTCGTCGGCGTTGCAAACGTATATGCGTTATGCGGAGCGCGCAGAAAAACATCGCGCCGCAGGCGCGCGTTATGGCGCGGTGCGGCGGCGGCTCGAATCGGTTTTTGCGGGCGATGCCGACGCGCGCGACGGCCACTATCTGACCGCGATTCGCGACGAACTCGACCGGCTTGCACAAGACTCGCCCAATGTGCCGCCGCGCAACTTCTACCGTACTCAGCGAGCGTTATCCGCAGATCCGCGGCGCGGCGCCGAAACCTGAGCGGCCGGCGTCAGGCGTCGAGATCGTTCGCGTCGATGCCTAGTTCGGCTGCCATGCGCCGTACCACTCCCTGAAGACGGTTGACCTGATCGGCAAGCCGTTTCTGTTCAGCCTTCACCGCTTCGAACGTGGACAGCGGCACGGTTTCGTCCTCGCCTCCGCCCGACTGCGCGAACTCGCTCAGGTTCACTTCGCCGCATAGCAGATGCATCCATCTGTTTTCGCGCTCGCCCGGCGTGCGAGGCAGTTTGACGACACGCGGCGGATCGTTCGCGGCGAGTTCGTCGAGAAACGCCTCGACCGACGAGATATCGGCAAAGCCATGCAAGCGCGCGCTGTTCAGGCGCAACTCCGCCGCCGTCTGCGGGCCGCGAAGCAACAATGTGGTCAGCAACGCGGCGGACTGGCTCGGCAGACCGAGCACGCGATTCATGTTGTGCTCGAAGCGCGGCACACGGCTGCTACTGGCTTCCATCACGAGGCTTAGCCGTTTCAGACCGTCGAGCGCCGTTAGTACTTCTGCCTCGGTCGCGTTCATGACGGGCGAGCGGCCGGTCTTCTGATTGCAGCCCAATGTCAGCGCATTGAGCGAGAGCGGATAACTGTCGGGCACCGTGTGCTGTTTTTCGACGAGCACGCCAAGCACGCGCCCCTCGAGCAGGGTCAATGCGCGGATGGCGGGACGGGACGGAGCGTCGGGAGTCGAGTTCATTTGATGTAGCGGCATGTGCCGGTGTGGTCGTGGATAACACGCCTTACCATCGCTCTGCGAGGCGGCACTTTTCTCCTGGTGGGCACTATGATAAACGGCCCGCGCCTTGACGACGTATGAATCGTCGCGACGGACTGCGGCGCGTAAACGTGCGCTGGGCACGAGGTCTGCTTTCTCATCGTCTTTCTCGACACGGAGTGTTTAATGCCAATGCGTTCACAGTCGGTCCTGCGCGTGAGCGCTATCTCCCTCGCGGTGGGCGCCGTGTGCCTGCTCGGCGCCTGTGCGCTAAACCCAGGCGGCAAGAGCGGCAATGCGCGTGTGCCAGAGCCCGCCAAGCCGGTCGACCTCGGGCGCTATCTGGGCCGCTGGTACGAACTGGCACGCTACGAAAACCGCTTTGAAAAAGGCTGCGAGTCGGTGACCGCCGACTACGCCGCGCGTGAAGACGGCCTGATCGACGTGACCAACAGTTGCCGCAAGGGTGGCGTTGAAGGCCCGCTCGACGCCTCGAAGGGGCGCGCCAAGGTGGTAGCTGGATCGAACAACGCGAAGCTGAAGGTGTCGTTCTTCGGCCCGTTCTTCGTCGGCAATTACTGGGTGCTGGATCACGCCGACGACTACAGCTGGTCGATCGTCGGCGAACCGAGCGGACGCTATCTGTGGATTCTGACGCGTGAAGCGAAACCGGTCGCCAGTGTGAAAGACATGTTGATCGAGCGAGTGCGTGCGCTTGGCTACGACACGTCGATGTTGCGCATCACGCAGCATACGTAACGCGCCAGAAAACACTTGCCGGGAGAAATTTTGCCCGGTATCGTCGTGGCGTTCTGCAAAGCAGCGCGGGAGAGATCGTCTGAAGCCAGGGCGACGCCGACGGAGCAACCGCCCCGGAAACTCTCAGGCAAAAGGACCGCGCAGCAGGAACATCTGGAGAGCGGCGCCGCGCGCGCCCACCGAAGGGGATTCCCGCGCACATACAGCGCTTTCGCGCAGCGCGGGAAGAAACTCTCAGGTACATGGACAGATGGGGCATCGGCACCGGTTTCGTACGAAATCGAACCCGGTGATGCTCAACTACTCTGGACCATGTCATGTCACGAATCGCCATTATCGGCGCCGGCATTACCGGCGTCACGACCGCGCACGCCCTCGCCCAATGCGGCCACCACGTCACCGTGTTCGAACGTCATCGCTATGCTGCGATGGAAACCTCGTTCGCCAACGGAGGCCAGCTGTCGGCCAGCAATGCAGAAGTTTGGAACAGCATGGCCACTGTTCTGAAAGGCTTGCGCTGGATGTTCACGCGCGACGCCCCGCTGCTGCTCAATCCCGTGCCCACGTGGCACAAGTATTCGTGGATGGGCGAGTTCCTGCGGCAGATTCCCCACTACCGGGCGAACACCGTCGAAACGGTGCGGCTTGCCATCGCCGCGCGCGAGCATCTGTTTTCGATCGCCGAGCAGGAAGGCATCGACTTCGATCTCGAACGGCGCGGCATTCTGCACGTCTACAAGACGCGCAAGGAGTTCGACGCGGCGGCCAAGGTGAATGACCTGCTGCGCGAAGGCGGACTCGAACGCAGCGCGGTGACGGCGAGCGAAGTGCAGCGCATCGAGCCCACGCTGCACGGCGATTTTTACGGCGGCTTTTTCACGCCGTCCGATTCGACTGGCGACATCCACAAGTTCACGCGCGGTCTCGCCGATGCATGCGTGCGCCACGGCGTGCAGTTTCATTACGATGCGGAAATCATGTCGATCGAGCAACCCGCCGAAGGTCGCTTCTCGCTCACAGCCCACCTCGAAGGCGAGACGCAGCGCTTCGGGTTCGAGCGGATCGTCGTGTGTGCCGGCGTGAAAAGCCGTGACTTTGCTGCGATGCTCGGCGATCACGTGAATGTGTACCCGGTCAAAGGCTATTCGATTACCGTTTGTCTCGACGATGCAACGAGCAGGCAGCGTGCGCCGTGGGTCAGCCTGCTCGACGACAGCGCGAAGATCGTGACGAGCAGGCTCGGCGCCGACCGTTTTCGCGTCGCGGGCACGGCGGAGATCAACGGCTTCAATCGCGATATCCGCTCCGCCCGGATTGCTCCGCTAGTAGACTGGACGCGGCGGCATTTCCCCGAGGTATCGACCGCGCGCGTCATTCCGTGGGCTGGATTGCGGCCGATGCTGCCGAGCATGCTGCCCAAGGTCGGACGCGGAAAACGGCGCGGCGTGTTCTACAACACGGGGCACGGCCACCTCGGCTGGACGCTGTCGGCCGCAACGGCACAGGCGGTGGCGCGCGCGATTGAATAGCCCGCCGCCACGAAGACGCGGCATCTGCTAGTGTTGTGCTATCCGCGTCTTGACCTTGAAAACCATGGCTCATTCGGGCTTTCCCAATCCGGACAGCGCCGCCCCCGACGGCGCGGACGGCGCTCGTCTGAGCGACGAGCAGATTGGCGAAGAGGCGACGCGGCGGCTCGCATGGGACGCCGCGGTTCCTGAACGTACGATCACGGTGGAAGTCAGCAACGGGCGCATCGTGCTCAACGGCGAACTCGAACACAACGCCCAGCGAATCGCGGCGCTCGAAGACGTGACGCGCCTGTTCGGCGTCGCAGGCGTATGCGATCGACTGGTCGTGAAGCACCCGTGAGCGGGCCAAGATCCAACCCGCTCAACCTCGATCTGCACGCAGCAACGCGCGGCAATGCCTCGCGATCTGCTTCTCTTCTTCGGTATGAAGCACCCTCACCTTGCCCGAGACGTCGCCTTCATGAAGACCGAGAAACGACAGCCCCTCGCAGATCCGTTTGCGCATCTGCACGCTGTGTTCGCCGATGCCGCCGGTGAACACCAGCATATCGATGCCGCCCAGCAAAGCCGCATATCCGCCAATGGTCTTGCGCACCGCGGTCGCGAACGCGTCGAGCGCCAGTGACGCATGCGGGTCGCCCGCCGCCGCGCGTTGTTCGAGCGCCTGCATGTCGCTCTCGCCATCGGCGTAACCGGCCAGGCCGCTGTGCCGGTTCAGCAGCGTTTCCAGCCCGTTTGCGTCTAGTTTCTCCACTCGCATCAGATATAACAGCACGCCCGGGTCGAGGTCGCCGCAACGCGTTCCCATTGGCACGCCGCCGGTGGGCGTCATGCCCATCGACGTATCGACCGAGCGGCCGTCGCGCAATGCGCACACGCTCGAACCGTTCCCGAGATGCGCGCACACCACCCGCGCCGGCAACGTGGCGCCAAGCTGGGCGACGAGCGATTCATACGACAGCCCATGAAATCCGTAGCGAATCACGCCGGCTTCCGAATAGCGCCGCGGTAACGCGAGTTGCGCGGCACGCGGAGGCAGCGTCGCATGAAAAGCGGTGTCGAAGCAGGCGAAGTGCTGGGCGCCGCCGAAAATCTTCTGCGCTTCGTCGATCAGATCGAGCGCGGGCGGAATATGCAGCGGCGCGAAATGCACTGCGTCCTGCAAGCGGCGGCGGACCTCGGGCGTCAGCCGCTGATGCGAGCGTAAGTGCGGGCCGCCGTGCACCACACGGTGGCCCACCGCCGTCGGTTGCTCATGATGTTGCTGGGCGAGCACGGTGGAAAGCTTTTGCAATGCGTCGGTTTGCGACTCCAGCACATGCTCCTCCTGGACGAGCACGCGCCCGTCGGGAGCCGCGATCCGCAAGCGGCCGTCGCGGCGGCCGATGCCTTGTGCGCTGCCTTCGAGCAGCAGCGATTCGTCGTCGCCGGAATGTTCGAACAACCCGAACTTCAGCGACGACGATCCGCTGTTCAGCACGAGAATGGTATGCGGCGAAGCGCCGTCCTGAGTGGTCATAACGGGCCTCGCTCAGCTTTTCCACGTCCAGTTGCGGATTTCTTCCTTGTCGATGCCCTCGGCATGCGCGTAATTCAGATGCTCGATAATCTGGCCGCGCAGCCATTCCTTCGCATGGTCGCCGACACCGCGCAGCTTCGGCACGCGGTCGATCACGTCGATAGCCAGCGAAAAACGGTCCACCTGATTGATGATCGCGAGTTCGAGCGGCGTGTTGATGTTGCCCTTCTCGTGATAACCGTGCACATGCAGGTTCTCGTGGTTCGTCCGGTTGTAGGTCAGCTTGTGAACCAGCGACGCGTACGAATGGAAATTGAAGATCACCGGCTTGCTCGTCGTGAACAGCGAATCGAAGTCGCGGTTCGTCAGCCCATGCGGATGCGCATGCTCGGGCATCAGCCGGAACAGATCGACCACGTTGACGAAACGGATTTTCAGATCCGGGAAACGCTCCTTGAGGATCTCGACGGCGGCGAGCGCTTCCATCGTTGCGATGTCGCCCGCGCAGCCGATCACCACATCCGGCTCGGCACCCTGATCGGTCGACGCCCAGTCCCAGATGCCGATGCCCTTCGTGCAATGCGTAACGGCTGCATCCATGTCGAGATACTGCAGGTGCGGCTGCTTGTCGGCGACGATCACGTTCACGTAGTCGCGCGAACGCAGGCAGTGATCGGCCACGCTCAGCAGGCAGTTCGCGTCGGGCGGCATGTAGATTCGCACCACGTCCGGGCTCTTGTTCGTCACCACGTCGAGAAAACCGGGGTCCTGATGCGTGAAACCGTTGTGATCCTGGCGCCATACGAGCGACGTGATCAGCAGGTTGATCGACGGCACCGGCTGACGCCAAGCCAACTCGCGCTTCGCTTTTTCCAGCCACTTCGCGTGCTGGTTGAACATCGAATCGATCACGTGCACGAAGGCTTCATAAGTGGCGAAGAGTCCATGCCGCCCTGTCAGCACGTAACCTTCGAACCAGCCTTCCAGCGTGTGTTCGCTGAGCATTTCCATCACGCGGCCGTCCGCCGACAGCGCGCCGCCGTCCGCGTCGCCGGGGTCGCCCGCCGCGAGCCACGTCTTGCCCGATGCTTCGTAGATGGCAGTCAGCTTGTTGCTTGCGGTTTCATCCGGCCCAAACACGCGGAAGTTGGTCATGTTGTTGCGCATGACATCGCGCAGAAACTCGCCAAGCACCTGAGTCGGCGACGTGTATGCGGATGCGGGCTTTCTCACGTCGACCGCATAGTCGCGAAACGGGGGCATGTCGAGCGTCTTGCATAGCGCGCCGCCGTTCGCATGCGGATTGGCGCTGATGCGGCGCGCGCCCTTCGGCGCGAGTTCGCGCAATTCTTCGACGAGGCGGCCGGAAGCGTCGAACAGCGCTTCAGGCTGATAACTGCGCAGCCAGGCTTCTACCAGTTTGAGGCTTTTGCTGTTCGTCACGGGATCGGCAATCGGCACCTGATGCGCGCGCCATGAGCCTTCCACCTTGTGGCCGTCTACTTCCTTCGGACCGGTCCAGCCTTTCGGCGAGCGCAGCACGATCATCGGCCAGCGCGGCCGCGTCGGGTCGTTGTTATCGCGTGCATGCTGCTGGATCGCGCGGATTTCGCCGACGCACTGTTCGAGCGTGGCTGCCATCTGCTGATGCATGACCTCGGGATTGTCGCCTTCGACGAAATACGGCTTGTGTCCGTATCCGGTAAGCAGCGCTTCGAGTTCTTCGCGTGGAATCCGCGCGAGCACGGTCGGGTTCGCAATCTTGTAGCCATTCAGATGCAGAACCGGCAGCACAGCGCCGTCGCGAATCGGATTGAGGAACTTGTTCGAATGCCACGACGTGGCGAGCGGACCGGTTTCGGCCTCGCCGTCGCCGACCATTACCGCGACGATCAGGTTCGGGTTGTCGAACGCGGCGCCGTAACCGTGCGACAGGCTGTAGCCCAGTTCGCCGCCTTCATGGATGGACCCGGGCGTTTCGGGCGTGCAATGCGAGCCGATGCCGCCGGGAAACGAAAACTGACGAAAAAAGCGCCGCATTCCGGCTTCGTCTTCACTGCGGTCGGGATAGATCTCCGAATAGTGTCCTTCCAGATAACAATTGGCGAGCGTGGCAGGCGCGCCATGGCCTGGACCGGAAATGAAGATCACATTCAGGTCGAGCTTCTTGATCAACCGGTTCAGATGCACGAGCAGAAAGCTCTGCCCAGGGTCTGAGCCCCAGTGTCCGAGCAAACGATTCTTGATGTGCTCGGGCTTCAGCGGCTCGCGCAGCAACGGGTTGTCGCGCAAATAGATCATGCCGGCGGACAGATAGTTGCACGCGCGCCAGTAGCGATCCATGTTGCGCAGCGTATCGGGGTCTAGCGTTTGCGGCGGGGTGGGACGGGAGGTTGTCTCAGCCATGGCGTCACTCCTCGTAAGGACTGTCAGGCAGGTTGACGGAGGTTGCGAAGCTTCGCGGATGAGCGTCATGCATTTGACACGACAGCCGCGTGGTGCGTAGAGCGCTAATGGAGGATAGTTTGCCGTTGCGCGCCGGTCGCCAGCGGTGTGACCGGATGCACGCATCATCGTTCGGGACTCTTTGCGAAAGCTTGATGCTGGTCAAGACTCGCCGTCGCCGCGCATCGCGCTGCAAGTCTTACGCCAGCCTTGCTGCAGGTATTGCGCGAAACGCTTAAGCTGTGGACCGCGACGACCACATCTCGTTGTTCCCGTCACACTGCAGTGTCGTCTGTTCGCTTATTCGTTCTTAACCATACACATTGATCATGCCGACACCCAACCGTTTTAAAGCGCCGCTCGTTCTTCTTGTCACGCTTCTACTGCTGTGCGCGGGCGTGGCCGTTCTGGTTGGCGTGTTCGGCTTGCTGGTCAAACTTTTTGGCGCCGTTTAGCAACGCGCGGTGCCTGCGCAATCTGTGTATGCTGCCGATGTTCATGCGCCGAGGCGCGCGGCTTTATTGCAAGGAGATTTCATTGACTAACCCAGCCGACCCGTCCCCTCCTTCCCCGCAACCCATCGACCCGCAGTTGCTCGAAGTAGCGCAGCAGGTGTTCGATCTTGCCCGTGCCGGCGACGCCGCGATGCTCGCAGCGGTGATCGAAAAAGGCGTGCCGCCGAATCTGCGCAATGACAAAGGCGACAGTCTGTTGATGCTCGCAAGCTATCACGGACATGTCGATGCCGTGCGCACGCTGCTCGAACGCGGCGCAGATCCCGACCTGCGCAACAATAACGGGCAGACCCCTCTCGCAGGCGCGGCTTTCAAGGGCTTCGACGCTGTGGTCGAAACCTTGCTCTCGCACGGGGCCGACGTCGAAGGTGCATCGCCCGACGGACGCACTGCACTGATGGTGGCCGCGATGTTCAACCGCACGGCGATCATGGACATGCTGATCGCGCACGGAGCAAACCCCAATGCACGCGACGCCAGCGGAACGAGCGCACTCGATGCGGCCGGCAGAATGGGCGCCGCGGATGCGCAAGCCAGGTTGAAAGCGCAAGACTCGTGATGCTCGATTAACCGCGCTTCACGATATCCGCGGTGCGCCGCGCGCGATCGCTGTCCAGATAACGGACAGCGCATTCGCAACGCTTAGGTCTTCCCGGCCAGCAGCGATTCCACATCGAGTTGCGCGAGATCGCCGATCCGCTCGATAGTCACATCCGCGGGCGGATTGCTCGATATCTCCTTGGGGTCAAAAGCGTAATGCCCCTGGCGCGGGAACACCGTGGTCAATCTGCTGCCCCAGACTTTCTTCATTGCCGTAAGAATGCGCAACTTGTCGTCGACCATTACGTAGTGGCGCGCCGGGTAGCATTCCATCACCTGATCGAGCATCAGCTCTTTGTGGATGTAGATCAGCACGCGGCCCTCCACCTCTTCCCACAAGCCGGAGCGCGCGACCTTGCGCGGCTGGAACACAACGTCGCCATCCGACAGAATCACCGTGGGCCCGCGTTTCGCCACGTGCTGCAACGCGTCCAGCGCGCCTGGATAGAGCCGGTTGGCGAACGGATAGTCGATCAGGAACGACGACATCAGCAAGAGCCGTGTGTCTCTTGGATGCTCGGTGCGGTAACGCTGCAACGCGCCAAGATAGTCCGCGTAGCCGAGCTCGCCGCGCAATTGCTCGAAAATCTCCCAATAGCGGCTACTGTTCTCAGTGCCGAACTCGCGCATCATGTGGGCGCGCAAATCCGATAGCACGTGGTCGTTGTCGAGCAACGTGTTGTCGCAGTCGAACAGGAACACGACGTCGTGCGGCGCGCTTTCAGTGGGTTGTGTGGCTTGCATGTGCGGCTCCATGAAATCGGCTGTGCTGTGAGCCGGAGGATCGGGACGATCAGCCCTGCTGGCTGCCCGACGGCGCAGGCGGTTTTTCGGCATGACCGCCGAAGTCGTGGCGCATGGCCGACAACACGCGGTTTGCAAAGTCCGCTTCGCCGCGCGAACTGAAACGCCCGAAGAGCGCCGCGCTCAACACCGGCGCCGGCACGCCCTCGTCGACGGCCGCCGCCATCGTCCAGCGTCCCTCGCCCGAATCGGATACGCGTCCTGCGTAGTTTTTCAGATCGGCGTCGCCAACCAGCGAACCGGCGATCAGGTCGAGCAGCCACGAGCCGATCACGCTGCCGCGCCGCCACACTTCGGCAATATCGGCCAGGTTCAGATCGTACTGATAAAGCTCCGGACGCCGTAGCGGCGAAGTCTCGGCATCTGCGTCGCGAGCGTGCTTACCGGCGTCGGCATGACGCAGAATATTGAGGCCCTCGGCATAGGCGGCCATCAAGCCGTATTCAATGCCGTTATGAACCATCTTGACGAAGTGCCCCGCGCCTATCGGGCCGCAATGCAGAAAGCCCTGCTCGGCCGTGCTGCTGCCCTCGGTGCGTCCCGGCGTGGCAGGCGCGGCCCCTGCGCCTGGCGCAAGCATCGAGAAAATCGGCTGGAGCCGTTGAACGACCTCCGCTTCGCCGCCGATCATCAGGCAGTAGCCGCGCTCGCGTCCGGCGACGCCGCCACTGGTGCCGACGTCCACATAGTGCAGTTTGCGCTCGGCCAGCTGGGCGCCCCGGCGGATGTCGTCGTGGTAATAGGAATTGCCGCCGTCGATCACGATGTCGCCCGGTTCCAGCAACGGCAGGAGCTTGTCGAGCGTGCCGTCGACCACGGCGGCGGGCACCATCAGCCAGACCGCACGCGGCTTCTCGAGTTTCGCCACGAGATCTTCGAGCGACGATGCGCCCATTACGCCTTCCTGCCCGAGCCGCTCGACGGCAGCGGGCTGTACGTCGTAGGCGATGCATTGTTGACCGCCCTTGCTCAGCCGCCGCACCATGTCGGCGCCCATACGTCCCAATCCAATCATGCCTAGCTGCATTTCACCGCTCCCGAAAGTGCTTCGTGACGCTGCCTGGTTCAGTTAGATGATCATGATGCGATTGCTGCAAGTTCCGGCGATTCCGCATTGACTGATCCGGTTGCGGTAACGACAGCAACCGCTGTCCATCGCAAGAACGATACGCCTCATTGCAGAGGTTTTGTGCGGCGTAAAGTTCCTCGCGTTCAGCTCGATGCAAGCTTCGGCTGCGCGTGCGATGCGTGGCACCGCAGATCAACGCTCACGGCCGCCGCGCAGCGAGCGCGCAGATTGAAGCTTGCCGTATTGCGTACGAGCGAAACGCCGCACCGCTCGCCACATCAGCGGATAGCGATAACCAGGTACGGCAAACAGCACGAGAGCGCACAGCGCCAGCAAACCGCAGAAAAGAAAGGTTCCTCGATAGCTGAAAGCCTGCACCAGCAAACCGGACAACACGCCCGACAGAATCGAGCCTACCCGCGCCGCGTTGAAGAAAAGCGCCGTGGCACGCCCCGGCGAATGCGGCATCAGATCCTGCACGTAGGTCATGCCGAGGCAAGAGGTCACGGCCACCACGAACGCGTTGAGAATCTGCATCGGTATCAGCACATGCACGTTTCCAGCGAGCGACATGGCGACGAAATACAGAGCGTGAACCGCCGCGCATGCCGCCAGCCAGTTCGGCTTGTGCAAGCGCGAAGACTTCGCGCCGAGTGCGAGCATCATCGGAATTTCGGTCAATGCGCCGAGGCCGAGCATCACCGACACGTCCAGATGCGTGCCGCTCAGACCATGCACGATGTAAAGCGGCAACACGATCATCGTGGCGTTCGCGGCGAGCCCGAGCAAGGTCAGCGCCGCGACCGCGCGGCCAATATCGTTCGCCGATGCTACGCCCGGCAAGTCCTCGTGCGCGTCTTCGCCCGGCTCGGTCAGCGGCGGTACCGTGATCGAGGAAGACGGCTCGGAGGCCGTGTCCTGCACCGTGTGATCGCCGAGATGGCCCTGCGGCTCGCGCATGCGCCAGACGATGGCGGCGCACGCGGCGAAGCTGGCCGCGGCGAACAGGAAGAGCCCGTAGAAACTCGTTGCCGCCAGCACCAGCGCGCCCACCGACGGCCCGAACACCCACGCCGCCGAAAGAATCGTTCGTAGCGTCGCACTGGCGAACACGCGCTCGGCCGCGTCAGGCACGGGCAGCGCGGCACGGCTGAACGAGAACACCATTGAAATGGCCGAACCGCCGGCGCCTATGAAGACAATGCCGACGACGAGCAACAGCCGGTAGTCGCGCACCACGCATAAACACAGGTAACCGAGGGCGGCGAGAACCAATGCCGCCAGCAGCAAAGGCCGATGCCGGCCGCTCGCGTCGCTCCAGCGGCCGGCGAAGGTACTCGCCAGCACGCCGCTTGCCGCAATCAGCGTCATGAACACGCCAAGGCGGAACGGCGTCATACCGGCGCGCTCGACACCGAATAGCGACAGATATGGAGCGGTGAACGACATGGCGACGCCCAGCATCAGCGTGGCGGCGGCGAGCGGCTTGAAGCCGGTAATGTGCAGCAGACCAAAAAAACGTGAGGTTTTCAACACGGGCGGCTGTGGGCTCAGAGCAAGCAAGCCTGCAAGGCGCGGCGCGCGCGACAGGCTTCGTGGCGGGAATGACGGGGCATTATCGGCCGCGCGTGAGGGCGCGTAAAGGCGCGGGGATGTATCCCAAATTTGTGACAGCGACCGTTATGCCGGATAGCGAGCTTACCGCTCCGCCCGCGCAAGTTACTTGCCGTCGTTCGCGCGCATCTGCTGCGCGAGCGCCTTGTAGTCGTAGGTCGGATAGAACTCGGTGCGGTAGCCGCCCCACGCGGTTGTCTCAATCGCGCGATTGACCTCGCGCAAGCGGCTCGCGGGCACACGCAGGGTAACCACCTGACCGATGCCCATCATCACGTACCACGACACCACTTCTATGCCGGGCGGCGGGAAAGTCTTGAAGAAACCCTGTGCGCGCAATTGCTCGTTGATCTTCGGGAGCGGCCTGGATTCGTCGTGGCGCAAAAAGATCGTCAGCAGGAAGGTGTCGTCGGGTGCGTTGGCGGCGCGCGCGGCGGAGGCCGCAGCCGGTGTCTCCTGCGACGCGCCGGAAGGCGCAGACGCTACATCCGCGCCGTAGCCTGGCAGCGCGGCCGCGAGCGAGCATGCGAGCATCGCGCACTTCACGCCGCGGCGTAACTTTGCAGGGAGTCCGACGGACCGCTTGACGATCAATGCTGATGGCATGACATGCCTCCATGACGGTTGAACCTGCGCGTCCACGCGTTGGCGCCCGCTCACCGGCCCCATGCGTGGTAGTCGAGGCCAGACGCTAGCAATATCTACTCCCGCAAGCGCCCCTCACCCGGTTCGGAGCATGCGATAGCCGCTTTTCGAGCACCCGCCCAGCTTGTGCGGTTGTGTCAATGCCCGCCCCGCCGACTCCCGAACCAATAGCTGGTACTCTTATCAAACCAGAGTGCGGCGCGTGTCCGCGGCAGCGGACGCGCCTTTCCAACCCCAGAGCGCATATTTGAACCCGCAGCGGAGCATGCATGGCAATCCGGACGCCTTATTCCACCAAAGCCCCATCAAGAGCCGAAATCGACGCGCTGCCAGGCGCCACCGTCATCGAGTTCGGCACGGACTGGTGTGGCTACTGCCAGGGTGCGCAACCGTCCATTGCAAAGGCGTTCGAAGCGCATGCCGGCGTCAGGCACCTGAAGATCGAGGACGGTCCCGGCCGCCCCTTAGGCCGCTCGTTCAAGGTCAAGCTATGGCCCACGCTGATTTTCATGCGCGACGGCACTGAAGTAGCGCGCGTCGTTCGCCCAGGGAGTGTCGAACAGATCGCCGACGCGTTCGCGTCGCTCTGAACCGGAGTCGAGCACTTTCATCATGCGACAGGCCATCCACCATCTGAGCGTCAAGGCGCCCACTCGCGGACTCGTCGAATTCACCGATGAAGCCCGCCGCTTCGTCGCGGCGCAGGACATCGACACCGGACTGCTGACGCTGTTTTGCCGTCATACGTCGGCTTCATTGCTGATTCAGGAGAATGCCGACCCGTCGGTGCAGCGGGATCTCGAGCGCTACTTCGCGAACCTCGCGCCCGAAGACAAGCAACGCTACGAGCACGACGCCGAGGGCCCCGACGACATGCCTGCGCATTTGCGCACCGCATTGACACAGGTTCAATTGAGCATACCGGTCGAGCATGGGCAGATGGTGCTCGGCACGTGGCAAGGGCTGTATCTGTTCGAGCATCGGCGTCACACGCAGCATCGCGACATCGTGCTGCATCTGATAGGCGAATAACGCGCGTCATGCAGCGGCCGCCAATGCGCCGCGGCCGCAGTTTTCCTTCCGCAACCGGAACAAAGGGAGCACATCTCATGGACACCCGTAGCGAACTGCAAGCCACCGTCGACGCAATGGTTCAGCCCGGCAAGGGCCTGCTCGCCGCCGACGAAAGCGGCCCCACCATCGCCAAACGCTTCAAGACGATCGGACTCGACTCCACCGAGGAAAACCGCCGTGCGTATCGCAATCTGCTGCTCACCACGCCGGGCCTCGGCGAATTTGTGAGCGGCGTGATTCTCTACGAAGAAACGCTCGGCCAGAAAGCGGACAACGGCACGCCGTTCCCCGAGGTCGCCGCGAAGAACGGGATCGTGCCGGGCATCAAGGTGGACCTTGGCAAGGTTCCGCTTGCTCATGCTCCGGGCGATGAAATCACCGAAGGCCTCGACGGCCTCGCGCGCCGCTTCGTCGATTACAAAAAACAAGGCGCGCGCTTTGCAAAGTGGCGCGCGGTCTACAACATCACGGCCAATCTGCCCAGCCGTCTCGCGATAGAAGCGAATGCGGACTCGCTCGCGCGTTACGCCGCGATCGCGCAGGAAGCGGGCATCGTGCCGATCGTCGAACCGGAAGTGTTGATGGATGGCGACCACACGATCGAGCGCAGCGCCGAAGTGACCGAGGCGGTTTTACACGAGGTGTTCGTCGCGCTGCAACGGCATCGCGTCGTGCTTGAACATATGCTGCTGAAGCCGAGCATGGTGATCGCCGGTTCGGAGAGCGCGCGGCAATCGTCCACTGCGGATATCGCCGCTTACACGGTGCGGATTCTGAAACGCACCGTGCCCGCGGCCGTGCCGGGCATCGTATTTCTGTCTGGCGGGCAGTCGCCCGAAGAAGCTACCGCGAACCTCGACGCAATGAATCGCCTCGGACCGCTGCCGTGGAATCTGAGCTTCTCGTATGGACGTGCGTTGCAGGAACCGCCGTTACAAGCCTGGAAAGGCGCGGCAAGCAACGTCGAGGAAGCGCAGCAGGCATTACTGAAGCGGGCGCGCCTGAACAGCGCGGCGGCACTCGGCAAGTACGACGCGTCGCAAGAAAAAAATTAGTCAGTCAGGCCGCGCCGGTAAAGCATTCGATTCGTGAGACGCCTGTAGCGCATTCGCGCTACAGGCGCTCACTCGGAACGCGGCCGGTTATTGCCCTTTCGTGTCGCTGCTTGCGTTCGCGCCCGGCATGTTGGTCGTGTCGGTCGCGGGCTTCGTGGCCTTCGACTTCGACGAGTGCTTCTTCGACTTCGAATGCGACATAGCGCCCGATGACGTAGCGTCACCGCCTTCGCGCGTGGAAGCATTCGCGCCGCCGGTCGTGGCCGGATCGTTGCCGGCCGGCCCGCCGCCAGCCCCACCCGAACCGCCCGCACCTTGTGCCATGGCAAGCGTGGAAGCCGTGAGCAATGTGGAAATAAGCAGTGCCTTCTTGATCTTCATGACTGTTCTCCTGTCGGAATGGACGCGAAAAAGAAGCGGATTGCGCGCGTAGGCGAGCCAGGCGCGCATGCCTCGTCAGGAGTTCAGCAAGGGCTGTGCCTCAAGATTGCAACGCATTACGGTTCGCAGGCCACCAGCGCGTGCAGTTCCTCGATGTTGAATGGCTTCGCCAATATGGCTACGCCCAAGCGCCTCGCGCGTTCGAGTTCGTCCGCGTAGCCCGTCATTAAAGCGATCTTCTGCGTGGGCCATGCACTGCGCACTTTTTCAGCCAGGTCAATGCCGTTCAGCTTGCCTGGCATCTGAATGTCCGACAACACGAGTTCAAAGCGCTCGCCACCGGTCAGGACGTCGAACGCCTGATCGGCTGTGGGCTCGTGACGCACTGCGCAGCCGAACGTTTCCAGCACGGCTGCGACGCCCGCCGCGACGTCTTCGTTGTCTTCCACGAGGAGCACCATGCCCGCATGCTGCAGTGTTGCCTGTTCCACCACTTCTTCTTTCACGGCGCGCGGCTGGCGGCGTTCGCGATAGCGCGGCAGATACATCCGCACCGTCGTGCCGCTGCCGGGCACGCTGTCGATCTTCGCGGTGCCGCCCGCCTGTTCGCACATAGACAGCACCTGCGCCAAACCGAGGCCCGCGCCCGAGCCGCTCAGTTTGGTCGTGAACAGCGCCTCGAACGCGCGCCGCGCGACTGATTCGGGCATGCCTTCGCCGTCGTCGGAACACGCGATCAGCACGTATTCGCCATCGGGCAGCAAGGTATCGCTGCCGACCAGCCGGTTGTTCTGGCAACGAATCACGAAGCGTCCGCCGCGCGGCATCGCGTCGCGTGCATTCACCGCCAGGTTCATGATCGCAAGTTCGAGGTCGGTCGGATCCGCGAGCACGTCCCATACGTCGTCGACAATGCTGAGCGCCAGTTCGATCTGATCGCCGAGCGCCGCCTCGATGAGCGGCGCCGCGCCCGGAATCCACTTTTTCAGGTGGATCGGCTCCTGCTTCAGCGGCTGCTTCTTTGCGACGCTCAAAAGCCTGCGCGTGAGCGATTCCGCAGTCGCGGTGGCGCGCTGAACCGCCGTCATTTCCTTTTCGAGGTTGTTGAACCGCTTGAGACGGGCAAGCTCGATATTCGCGGAGACGACCATTAGCAGATTGTTGAAATCGTGCGCGACGTTCGCGACCAGATTGCCTAGCGCGCCCATGCGCTGCAATTGCCGGCTCGAAGCTTCCGCGGAAAGCCGCATCGCAACCTCGCCCTGCCAGCGCTCCCATGCGACGCGCTCGCCGTCGAGTTGACGCAGCGAGTAGAGCACGAGGATCCAGATCGCGATACACGGCACCGCGGTCAACGCGGCGATCACCATGAAGTGCTGGCGCCACGCGTCGACGATCGCGCCTGTTGCATAGGCGCTGGACACATACAACGGATAGTCGCCGACCCGGCGAAACGCCACGAGCCGCTCGCCGCCGTCTTCCGCCGATTTGACGCGCACGTGGCCGGACAGCTGTTTGTCGCGCAACGCGGAGGCAAATGCGTCGGACGCACTATCCGCCACGCCTGCCGGCAACGGCGGATAGCGCACGAGCAGATTGCCGTCCTGACGATAGAGCGCCAACGCGAGCGATGAGTCGCCGTTAGTGAGCTCGCGATAAAAGCGCGAGAAGTACTCGTTGCGCAACGCGACCGACACGACGCCAAGGAAGTTGCCGTCGGTGTCCGTGCGGGCGATGGTGGTGTTGAACACGTCCGTTTGCGATAACGGACCGAACATGGGCAACGAAAAGTACGGATGCGGGCGCATCGCTCGCGCGGAGACGAAGTCTTCGCGATGACCGATGGAGATGCCGGTTGCCGGATACGCGCGGCTCGACACGAGCAGATCGCCGTTCACACCAATCAGGTTGATGGACGCCACTTGCGGAAAGTCCCCGCCGATTTCGCGCAGGGCTTTGTGCAACTGCGCGTCACGCGCACGAAGCTGCTGATCGTCTTCGTCGCCGATCAGCTCGACGATGCGCGAAGCCATCTGCTGGTTCAGGTCGAGCACCTTGACCGCCTGTTCCTCGGTCACACGCACTAGCCGGTCGATCATGTCGTTCGAATCGGCGATGCGCCGCTGGTAATCGAAATAACCGTAGCCGGCGAGGCATGCAAGCGGGAAGAGAATCGAAACAGCAAGCACAACAAGTAACACACGCCGCGTCGCCGCAAAATTGCGCGACGGCATTGGGACATCAACTGCAACTCGCTCCGCACGCTGCACGGCCAACATCTCCACAAAGTCATGGGAAGTCATCTGATTCGTAGCACATATCGTGCCTTCTGATCGTGCGCTATTTCCTTAAAAGGAATCTAGCGTACTTTCCGACCATTCACATAGCGAGAAGCGAAGAAACGAGAAATGTTTTTGCATGGACTGGATTTAGCCGATGTCGGGCACGGCAATTGCTCGCTCATGTAGCACTTTTCTCATTTTGGTCCTGTGGCCTCGGCGCGCGATCCTACCGCTGCGGGCCGCATCAGACAACGCCTCAAGGAACCCGCATGCCCACGACCGCAGTACACGTCGCCCAGCTTTCGCAGCTACGCGAGGACCGGGCACAACGCGTCGTAGTGGGTGACGAAAAAATCCTGCTGGTCCGCGACGGCGACACCGTGCGCGCCTATTCCGCCGATTGTCCGCACGCAGGCGGGCCGCTCGAGAAAGGCGCGTTGTGCCGCGGCCGGATCATTTGTCCGTGGCATAAGGGCACGTTCGACGCATCCACCGGCCAGGTGCTGGAGCCGCCGCCGCTCGTGCCGCTCGAACGCTATGCGGTGATCGTCGACGGCGATGACGTGATGGTGACACCAGGCAAGCTGCCGAACGAAACAGAGCTTGCCCGCACACAGGAACCGCATTTCGCGGTAATCGGCGCGGGCGCGGCCGGCGCCGCGGCTTGCGCGGCGCTGCGCGAGTACGGCTTTAGCGGGCGCATCACGCTGATCGGCGACGAACCGCACGCGCCTTACGATCGCACGTCGCTCAGCAAGTTTGTCCCTTCCGCGGAGATGTCCCCCGCCGATGTGCCGCCGCTTCTCGCTCACGAGTGGTTCGAGCAGCACGGCGTGGAACGGATCGTCGCAAAGGTGGTGCGCCTCGATGTTCCCAACCGTACCGTTCATCTGGAACCCGGTGGCGCATTGACCTACGACACCGCATTGCTCGCGACCGGCGGTGTGCCGAAAGTCCCGTCTATTCCTGGCTGCGAGCTTGGCGGCGTATATGTGCTGCGCAATCTCGCCGACGCCACGGCGATCGTCGACGCGCTTGGCGACGGGCCGACCGACGAACTCGCGACCGACGCCCCGTCTACCGCCGCGACCACCTCCACGCGGGTAGCGATTATCGGCAGCGGTTTCATCGGACTCGAAACCGCCGCATCGCTGCGCAAACGCGGCGTCGAAGTCGCCATTATTTCGCCGGACAAGGTGCCCTTTGCGAAGCAGTTCGGCGAACGCATGGGCGCGATGTTCCGCGCGCTGCACGAAAGCAATGGCGTGAAGTTTTATCCGGAAGCGAAGGTCGCGTCGCTCGAAGGGGAAGAAGGCAGCGTGCATGAAGTGATGCTGGAAAGCGGCGAGCATATCGCCGCCGATGTCGTGCTGTTAGGCACAAGCGTGACCCCGGCCACCGGCTTTGTCCAAGGATTGCCGTTGCAAAAGGACGGCGGCGTGATCGTGAATGCAGGTATGCAGGCCGCGCCCGGTCTTTACGCCGCCGGCGACATTGCGATGTTTCCGCTGCGCGAGAACGAAGAGCCGCTGCGGATCGAGCACTGGCGAGTAGCGCAACAGCACGCGCGCATCGCCGCGCAAAACATGTGCGGTGCACGCAACCGTTATGACGGCGTGCCGTTTTTCTGGACCTACCACTTCGGCAAGACGTTTGAATATCTCGGCCATGCAAGCGACTGGGACGAGCTGGTGATAGACGGCGACCTGGACAGTTACGAGTTCGCTGTGCTTTACGTGAAGGACGACAAGGTTCTCGCCGTGCTCGCGTGTGAACGCGACGCACAGACCGCGCACCTGATCGACGCCATGCACCGAGGTCCGCTCACGCGCGCCGACGCATTGCGGATTGTCGGGCGCGAGTCGTGCGGGACAGTCTGAAGCGTGTCGATGTTTAGCTCATGGAGCGCTCACCTTTCATTCAACTCTACATGCCGATGTAAAAAGCACCCCAAGCAGGCCGTGCGAGCAGCATGGCCGTCCACCCATCACACCTATCAGCTCAAGGAGAAGCGTCATGGCAGAACCCAAGGAACAGCATCCGAATGCCGACAAGACCGAGAAGCAGATCGACAAGGAAGTCGAGGACACGTTTCCGGCGAGCGACCCGCCCTCTACCGGCGGCACGACGAAAATCGTGACTGACGACGAAGGCAAGACCTCAGAAGGCGGAGCCACCGGCAAGTAAGCACTGCTCCAACGACAATCGCCCGACGCGCAAGCGCCGGGCGTTTTTTTGCCTGCTTTTCCGGTGCTTTTCTAGACGTCGGCGACTGCGAGCGGTTCACCGCTTGCCGTGCTGGCGCACATGCGGCAAGCCGCCAGCATCTCCTGTAATGAAGTGACATAGCATTCGGCGCCCATTGCGTTTTGCAGATCGACGCTCCACTTCTCGAGATCCTCGCGCGCCCACAGTCCGACGATAATCGACGCGTTCGGCAAGCGTGCGCGAATGCGCCGCACCATGTAGCGCAAATGCGAGGGCACACCGTCGATCCGCAAATAGACGATGCAGACGATGCCCACGTCGTCGGCATCCATCTGCTCGATCGAGGCGCGTGAAGCGGCCTCATGCGGTAGCGCGCGTGCAGTGAAACCATGCTTGCCGAGCAGTTGCAACAGAATGGTCGACGCCAGAGGATCGAGCGGGCCCCGCCCGGGAATGCACAAGACACGTTGATTCGCTGCGCGCGGCGGATCTTCTGCTTCCTCCAGCGCATCTTCAGCGGCTTGTTGAGCGCTATCGTCGCGCGGCCCTTGCGCGGCACCACGCGACATATGGTTTGCAAACAACGCATGCATGCCCGCCGATGCAGCCGGCGCGATATGCGACGGCGCCACCGGTCCGATATCGGTGCCCGCATCCTCCGCCATGAGCCGCGGCGGCTGCTCGTCCGGATAACCGTCGAGTCCATCGATCAGATCGTTCGTGGTGGACTCGATGCGCGCGAGCTGCACCGAGGTCACGCTGCCGCGCACGACGTCGTTGGCGGCGAGTTGCAGGCCCGGGATCGTCACCTCGTCGTAGTACGCCGACAGCGAACGCTCGCGCAGCAGGAGTTCCGCTTGCGCGAGCGCTTCGTCGGGGTCGCCTGCGAGCACACGTTGATAAAAGTTTTCGACGGGCGTGAGCGCGGGCTGGTCGCCCAGCATCACGTCGAGAAATTCCAGACGCCTGATATGCCGGCCGAGCACGAGCAGGCAGAGCGTCAAAGGCGTCGACAAAATAAGCCCGATTGGCCCCCAGATCCAGCTCCAGAAGATCGCCGCCACGACGACCGAAAACGGCGAGAGTCCGGTGCTGCGTCCATACAGAAGCGGCTCCACGACCTGGCCCACCAGCAGCTCGACCGTCACGAAAAGCGCTATCGACCAGATCGCCATGTCCCACCCGGGACTCACCGCGGCGGCGAGTGCGGTAGCAAGGCCGCCCGCGATCCAGATACCGACATACGGCACGAGCCGAAGCAACGCCGCGAGGATGCCCCACAAGATCGGACTCGGCACGCCAATCAAGAAAAGCCCTGCGCCGATTACGACACCGAGCCCCGCATTCAATCCAAGCTGCGAAACGAAGTAGCGGCTCAGGCGCCGCGCTGCTTCGTCCATCACAGTAGTGGTGCGATGCAGGTCGCGCGAGCCGAACAGCCTGATCGCGCGATCGCGAAGATCGTCGCGTTGCAGGAGGATCACCACCATCACGACGAAGACGATGAACGCCGTCTCCAGTGGACTGATTGCCGGCGACAACACGCGGCGCGCGAGTTCCAGCGGCGTCGGTACCGGCTCGCGCACTTCGACGGGAACGGCGGCAGGCGCGCGGCCATCGGAAGAAGACGCATCGCGCCGCGGCGCGGGCGGCGTCGGTTCAACGGTGGCACGCTGCAGCGCCTGACCCGCGGCTTTGGCGAAGCGATCGAGCTTGCCTACCGTCAGCGTATGCGCGGCTTCCATCTTATGCTCGATGGTTGCCTGATAGCGTGGCATGCCGGCCGCCAGATCGGTCAGTTGCATGGCGATCACCGCGCCGAGCACGCCGATCACCGACACCGAGATCACCACAGCGGCGAACACCGACGCGACATGGCCAAGCTTCAAACGGCCCAGCGACTTCACAAGTGGCGCGACGAGAAAGCTCAACAGAATTGCGAGCGTCATTGGAATCAGAACCGCTCGCGCGAAATACAGGCACGCTACGAGACCTGCGCCGACAGCCAACGCGATCAGCGCATCCAGACCGAACGCGGCAGGCGGCGCGTCGATGCGCGTGGGATGCCTGCCGCGTGACGGTTCAGGAAAGTCCTTCATGGCGATGCGTGCCGCTTGTGGTTATCTGTTGTAGTGCTCCCTTGCATGTGCTTATTTTTTCGGCTCTTCCGCAATCGGCCCGCTTTCCACTGGCGGCGCTTCCTTCTCAATCTCGCTGCGGGCCTGCTCCCAGTATTCGTCGGGTGTGCCCTTCGGCTCCGACGCCTGCTCCCACAGGTAATAAGCACGCATGCGAATCTGTTCCTCCTGAGAGGTCTGCTCCTGTTCCATTTGGTCACCTACAGTAAAGGTCAAGCGGATGCCGGCATGGCGAAAGGCCGCGCGCAATCACTGAGTGAATACGCGCGGCCTTGAAGCAAACAGCAAGTGCTATTCCCGAAGTGCTATCCCCGATCAGGGTGCAGGCGGGACTTCGCTTTCATCCGAAGTGAGCTGCTCTTCCAGCCGGTCGAACACGCGTTGCGTCGCGCGACTCGGTGCCTCGAGCGCGAACAGCAGAAGTGAGCGCGCTGTCACCTGATAGTCGTCGCCAGCGCTGAACTGAGGCAGTTCCGCGCGCACCGGCATGTTCGTGTCGAGCAGGCAGGTCCAGCGTTCGCCTTCGGGCACCTCAGGCAAGGTGAAGTTGACGACGTCGTGATGCGCGTTCAGCACCAGCAACAGCGTGGCGTCCGACGCGGGACGACGAATGCCGCTTGCCTGCGCGCGGCCGTCGATCACGAGACCGAAGCAGCGCATCAGCGGATCGGCCCATTGTTCAGGCGTGAGATCGGTGCCGTCGGGCGAGAGCCAGCGCGCGTCGGTCACGTCGAGCGCCTCGTTGTACTCGCCGGTGAGAAAGCGGCTACGACGCAGCACCGGCAAGCGGTGACGCAGCGTCGTGAGGTTTCTCACGAACTCGGTCAGCGCGCGGCCGTCTTCGTCGATACCTTCCCAATCCACCCAGCTGATCTCGTTGTCCTGGCAATACGCGTTGTTGTTGCCCTTCTGCGTGCGACCGAACTCGTCGCCCGCAAGAATCATCGGCGTGCCTTGCGAAAGCAGCAACGTGGACAGCAGATTGCGCTTTTGACGCTCACGCTGCTGACGAATATCGATGTCGTCGGTCGGACCTTCCACGCCCATGTTCCACGACTTGTTGTCCGAGTGTCCGTCCTTGTTGTCTTCGCCGTTCGCCTCGTTGTGCTTGTCGTTGTACGAGACAAGATCGTTCAACGTAAAGCCGTCGTGAGCGGCAATGAAATTCACGCTGGCCCAAGGGCGCCGGCCGCGATGGTTGAACTTGTCCCCCGAGCCGGTCAACCGAGCAGCGAGATCGGCAACCATGCCCTCGTCTCCCTTCCAGTACGCGCGCACGGTATCGCGGAAGCGGTCGTTCCATTCGGCCCAGCCGGGCGGAAAGCCACCCACCTGGTAGCCGCCGGGGCCGCAATCCCACGGTTCCGCGACGAGCCGCACGCTGGAGAGAACCGGGTCTTGCCGGCAACTGTCGAGAAACCCGCCGCCCTCGTCGAAGCCGTGCGGCTCGCGGCCGAGAATCGTCGCGAGGTCGAAGCGGAAACCGTCGACCTTCATTTCCGTCACCCAGTAACGCAGGCTGTCGGTCACCATTTGCAATACGCGAGGATGCGACAGATTGAGCGTGTTGCCGGTGCCCGTATCGTTGATGTAGTAACGCGGCTCGTCCGGCATCAGGCGATAGTACGACGCGTTGTCGATGCCCTTGAACGAGAGCGTCGGCCCGCGTTCGTTGCCTTCGGCGGTGTGGTTGTACACCACGTCGAGAATGACTTCGAGGTTCGCGTTGTGGAAGCTGTCCACCATTCCCTTGAACTCGCTGACGGAATCCGTCGACGAAGCGAAGAAACGCGGATCGGCCGCAAAAAAGCCGATGGTGTTGTAGCCCCAGTAGTTGGTGAGTCCCTTCTCCAGCAGATAGCTGTCGTTCACGAATGTCTGGACTGGCATCAGTTCGACCGACGTCACGCCGAGGCTCTTGATGTAGTCGATCACCGGTTTCTGTCCGAGCCCCGCGAAGGTGCCGCGCAACTCCTCGGGCACTTCCGGATGACGCTTCGTGAAGCCGCGAACATGCGTTTCGTAGAAGATCACGCGGTCCCACGGCAGCGGATTGCGCTCCGGGTGCGACCACGAAAAGGTTGCGTCCACCACCTTGCACTTCGGCACGAACGGCGCGCTGTCGCGCTCGTCGAACGACAGGTCGCCCTCTTCGGAACCGAGCGTATAGCCGAAAATTTCAGGCGCCCATTTCAGCTCGCCGATGTGCGCCTTCGCATAAGGGTCGAGCAACAGCTTGTTCGGATTGAAACGATGGCCCTTCTCGGGCTCATACGGACCATGCACGCGATAACCGTACACGGCACCGGGTTTCAGGTTCGGCACGAACACGTGCCAGACCTCGTCGGTATATTCGGGCAGTTCAATGCGTTCGATTTCATGCTGACCGGTTTCATCGAACAGACACAGTTCGACCTTGGTCGCGTGCGCTGAGAACAGCGCAAAGTTCACACCGTTTCCATTCCATGTCGCGCCGAGCGGAAAAGGGGTGCCCTCCGCGATGCGCGTGGAGTAATTGGCCGGGGATGACATAGGGATTCCTGTGAGAAGCAAAAGCGCTTGCGCGCGGTTCCTGTGTAGGCAATATGAATAGCAGGCTCGCTCCTGTAGCAATCCTTGGGCCTGAGACTGGGCGGAGCGCCAGACGCGGCACGCAATTTGCGGTAACGGGTTTTAAAGCTACTGGACGCGCCACGAACGGCGCCATACATAACAAGGAGAAACGATCATGGGAAGCACGCAAGCCAGACCGCTGCTTGCAGCAGCACTGCTGCTCGGCACACTCGCGTCGCAAGGCAACGCTTATGCGCAGGGCGCTCCGCAATCCATTACCGAAAGGCGCACCGACGTGGTTCAGCTTGCGAGCGGCTATCGCGCGTCGAAGCTGGCCGGGGCCGACGTCTTCAACAAGAACAAGGACACCATTGGAACAGTCGACGATCTGATCGTCTCGCCAGGCGGCGACCGCGGCACCTACGCCATTCTGTCGGTTGGCGGTTTTCTAGGGTTGGGCAAGCATCTCGTGGCGGTTCCGTTCAACGATCTGCAGATCACCAATCGTCGCGTGGTACTGCCGGAGGCGACCAAAAAGTCGCTCGAAGCGCTGCCGGAATTCAAATACGCCGACTAGCATTGTGTCTTGATGTTTGGGCACGTTTCGTCGTGCCTCGCGCTGCGCGAATACGCACAGCGCGAAGATTGATCCGCAGCGCAATGGACGAAGCAGAGCGCGGCTAACGAGCCCCGCTCTGCCTCTCCCGGCGTTTCTACACTTCCTGCGCGTTGATCTGCACTGACCCGCTTCGACCCGCGCGACAACCGGCACTCACGCGAACAGTTTGTCCAACGTGATCGGCAATTCCCGCACGCGTTTGCCGGTCGCATGCCAGATCGCATTACAAACTGCAGCCGCCACGCCCACCACGCCGATTTCACCTACGCCCTTCACGCCAAGCGGATTGACGATATCGTCGTGCTCCTCGACGAACAGCACGTCGATGTCATGAATGTCCGCGTTGACCGGCACGTGATAGTCGGCAAGGTTGTGGTTCATCTGCCGGCCGATATCGTGGTCGAACTGTCCTTCCTCGTGCAGCGCCATGCTGATGCCCCACACCACGCCGCCCGCCACCTGGTTCGCCGCAGTCTTCGGATTGACGATGTGACCCGCGGCCACGGCACTCACCACGCGAGTCACGCGCACGGTGCCCAGCGCTTCGTCCACGCGCGCTTCGACAAACACCGCCGAGTGTGTGCCCATCGAATACGCCTGCTGCTTCTCGTGCGGCTTCACGCTGGCTTGCTCTTCGAGCGATTCGAGGCCGGCGCGCTCCAGCAGCGTGTCGATTGCGATGGCGTCTTCGGTACCTGATCCGCACACCATCTGCTTGCCCGCACGCCTGATGTCCTCGCGCGCGACACTCGCGAAACGCGCGCCGCCATGTTGCCGCGCAAGTTCAACGAGACGGTTGTGAAGCCGCTTGCACGCGACATCGACCGCGCTTCCCACCGACGACACCGTCCATGATCCGCCTTCAAGCGGCGCTTTTGGCAAGCGCGTATCGCCGAGTTCGAACACCACGTCGTGAAGCGGCACACCGAGCGCGTCCGCCGCGATCTGCGTCATTGCGGTGTAGGTGCCGGTGCCGATATCCGCAGTCGAACTCGACACAGTCACCTGGCCGTCGCGCGTGAGCACCGCGCGCGCGGACGCTTCGTTTTGCATCGCGTCCCATGCGCCCGTCGCCATGCCCCAGCCGATCAGCTCAGTGCCCTCGCGTCGCGCGCGCGGCGCAAGCGGCCGCTTGTCCCAGCCGAAGCGGGCGGCGCCTTCGCGATAGCATTCGCGCAGCGCCTTGCTGGAGAACGGCAGATTCTTGTTCGCATCGCGTTCGGCGTAGTTAACGAGGCGCAGTTCGAGCGGGTCCATCTGCAACGACTCGGCCAGTTCGTCCATTGCCACTTCGAGTGGGAAAAGACCTTGCGCGGCGCCCGGCGCGCGCATGTCGGCGGGCGTCGGCACGTCGAGCCTCACGACCTTGTAGCCGAGCGTCACGTTCTCGCATTGATATAGCTGGCCGGCCCAGTTCACCACCACGTCGCAGTAATCTTCGTATTGGGATGTCTCGGAGACGGCTTCGTGAATCACCGCCTGCAGCCTGCCGTCGGCGCCCGCGCCCAGTGCCACGCGCTGAATCGACTGCGGCCGATGCGCGAACGTGAACATCTGCTGGCGCGTCAACGTCACTCGCACGGGGCGCTTCAATTCGAGCGCCGCCATGACCGCAAGCGCGAGGTGATATTGCGGCCGCAAGCCCGAGCCGAATGCGCCGCCGACAAAAGGCGACACCACCTGCACCTGATCGTCGCTCAAGCCGAACACTGCCGTCAGATACGACTTCGTGTTGACGACGCCTTGAGTCTTTTCGTACACGGTCAAGTGTCCGTGCTCGTCGGGCACGACTGTGCAGCCATGCATTTCCATCGGGTTGTGATATTCCGCCGGCGTGCTGTAGAACGCATCGACACGCGCCACGGCGCTGGCCAACGCAGCGTCGGCGTCGCCGCGCGGCGGGGGCGGCGGGTCGAAGCCGCCCTTCTCCGTCGAAGGCGGCTCTGCGTCCATGAGCGCCTCGCCCATATCCGTTCGATGCGGCGCCGACTCATAGCGCACATCCACGAGCGACGCCGCATGACGCGCCAGTTCGAGCGACTCCGCAAGCACGAGCGCAACGGGCTGACCGCTGTACCACACACGGTCGTCCCACAGCGGCCTGAGCGGGCTGCCGCCGGGCGCAACCATGTCTTTGTACGGTTTGTCCTCGCGAGGCAACTCAGGGCGATTCTGATACGTCAGCACATGCAGCACGCCCGGCAACGCAAGCGCGGCCGACGAATCAATCGACACGATACGCCCCGCCGCGATCGTGCTCGACACGACGAAGCCATACGTGAGTCCATTGGCGGTGAAGTCGGCCGCGTACTGCGCGGCGCCGGTCACCTTCAGTCTGCCGTCGACGCGCTTGTGCGGCACGCCGCTCGCGCGCAGAGCAGGCAAAGATTCAACACGGTTCATAGCCCAGACTCCTCGAACGAACGTTGACTCGCGCCCAGAAATGCGCGCTCGATCGCGCGCGCCGTCAATTCGACCTTGAACGCATTGCCGCGGCGGCCCTGCGCGTCGCGCAGCAGGTCGGTAGCGAAGTTGCGTACCGTCTCCGCGCTCAACGTCTTGCCCTGCAGCGACGCTTCAGCGCCCGTATTGCGCCACGGCTTGTGCGCAACGCCGCCGAGCGCGCAACGCGCATTCACGATCACGTCGCCGTCGAGTTCCAGTCCCAATGCCACGGAGACAAGCGCAAACGCATAGGACGCCCTGTCACGCACCTTGATGTACGCATGATGCTGCGCGAAGCCCTGCTTCGGTAACTCGACCGCAGTGATCAATTCGTCGTCACGAATATTGGTGTCGATGTGCGGCGTGTCGCCCGGCAAGCGGTGAAAGTCGGCGAACGGCAACACGCGCGAACCGTCGGGCCCGGACAGATGCACCGTTGCGTCGAGCGCGGCCAATGCCACGCACATGTCGGACGGGTGCACCGCAATGCAGTGTTCGCTTGCGCCGAGAATCGCATGCATCCGGTTCACGCCTTCCAATGCTGGGCAACCCGTGCCGGGTTCGCGCTTGTTGCAGCGCGTGCCCGCATCGTAGAAATAGACACAGCGCGTGCGTTGCAGCAGGTTGCCGCCCACGCTCGCCACATTGCGAATCTGCGGCGAAGCGCCCGCGAGAATCGCTTTGGAGAGCAACGGGTAACGCGCGGCAATCTGCGGGTCGTAAGCGGCCGCGCTGTTGGTCACGAGAGCGCCGATTTTCAGTCCGCCCGCTGCAGTCGGCTCGATCTGCTTAAGCGGCAAGCGGTTGATGTCGATCACGACCTGCGGATGCGCGACGTTCACGCGCCACAAATCAACCAGATTGGTACCGCCCGCGATAAACGCTGCGGCTCCTTTTGCACGATGCTGTTCGATCGCTTGCGACACTTCATTCGCGCGCGTGTACGAGAACCGGTTCATGGCGTCACTCCCTGGCGGTCCTTATCCGCAAGCTCCGCTGCGTCGAGAATCGCGGCGACGATATTCGTGTAAGCGCCGCAGCGGCACAGGTTGCCGCTCATCAGTTCACGCACGTCGTCCGCGGTTTTAGCATGGCCTTCCTGCAGCATCGCCACGGCCGAGCAGATCTGTCCTGGCGTGCAGTAGCCGCACTGAAATGCATCGTGGTCGATGAACGCCTGTTGAACCGGATGCAGCGTTTCGCCGTCCGCGAGTCCTTCGATTGTCGTAATCGACGCGCCGTCGTGAACCACCGCGAGCGCGAGACATGTGTTGATACGTTGACCGTTCACAATCGCGGTGCACGCGCCGCATTGCCCGTGATCGCAGCCTTTCTTCGTGCCGCTCAAATGGCAGTGCTCGCGCAACAAGTCGAGCAGCGAGGTCCAGGCTTCCACTTCGAACTCGTGCTTTTTTCCGTTGATGTCGAAGCTCACCGGCACGCGCTGGACGTCGCTCGGTGCAACGTCCAGCAGCGTTTCCGCTGTGGGTGAATTCATGGGGGTTTCTCCTGACGATGGGTACGTACGGCGAGCGCAAGACGAACCCATGACGCGCGCAAGCGGCGTGCCCGGCAGCACAGCGTTGCAATACTGCGCGCCGCTCATCCAGCGTGGCGTCGATAAAGATTTGACGCGCAACTTTGAGAACCGCTGCTTGCGCTTAGTCGCGCAAGCAGCGGCCAGTCGGCGCCCGCAGAACAGGCCTAGATAATCGGCGAACCGCCTGTAACGGCGATCGTCGCGCCAGAGATGTAACTCGCTTCGTCGGACGCCAGCATCACGTAGGCCGGCGCGACCTCGGCCGGTTGGCCCGGACGCTTCATCGGTACCTGCTCTCCGAATTTTTCGACTTTTTCCGGCGGCATCGTCGACGGAATCAGCGGCGTCCAGATCGGACCCGGCGCGACGCAATTCGCGCGGATGCCCTTTTCAGCCAGCAGTTGCGCAAGGCCGCCCGTAAAGTTCTGGATCGCGCCCTTGGTCGTCGCGTACGCGATCAACCCGGGATTCGGATGGTCCGCATTAATCGACGTGGTGTTGACAATGGCGCCGCCCGGCTTCATGTGCCTGACTGCAGCGCGTGTGATCCGGAACATCGCGCCGATGTTGGTATCGAACGTCTTATCCCATTCCTCGTCGGTGATTTCGTCCAGCGACGGATAGGTCATCTGGTATGCCGCGTTGTTCACGAGCACGTCGAGCCGGCCGAACGCCTCGATCGCCTTGTCGACAATCGCGTTGCAATGCGCCGGATTCGCGATGTCGCCTGGCACCAGCACCGCTTTCCGGCCGGCCTCTTCGACCCAGCGCGCGGTCTCGCGTGCATCGTCGTCTTCGTTCAGATAGGAGATCAAAACGTCTGCGCCTTCACGCGCGAATGCGATGGCGACCGCGCGGCCAATGCCACTGTCGCCGCCAGTGATGATGGCTGCCTTGCCAGCGAGGCGTCCCGAGCCCTTATACGATTTCTCGCCGTGATCGGGTTGCGGGTTCATCTCCGCAGTGCGGCCCGGCGTCTGATCCTGCTGCTGTCCTTTGAACGGCGGCGTGGGACGTTCTGTGTCGCTCATATAAAACCTCCAGAAAGCTGTTTAACCTGCGCGGCGTGCAAAAAGCACGGCGGTGCGACAGATTCAGCAACCCTCGGGCCCGCGCATAACGCGGTTTTCTGGTGCATTGCCGCTGCACAATGGGACATGAGTCGGGCATCGACGAAGCAAACGCGCAAGGAAATGCGATGCGCTGCGCGGCAATTCGAGCAAAACGGAGGGAGTCGGCAACACGTAGAACACGGCGGAACGCATGTCGGAACCGCGTCTTGCACACCGCAGTTTTTTCAAACGGCGCGCACGCTTTACGGCGCGCCCACCGCGTGCAGCGCCGCAGCCGACTCCAGCACGCGCAGCAGACGCTCCGGCGTCAACGGCTTCGCGCAGTGCGCGTCGAAGCCCACGGCGCGCGCGCGAGCGCGGTCGTCGCGTGATGCAAACGCCGTACAGGCGATCAGCAGCATATGCGCGGTGGACGGATGCGCGCGCAGGCGCCGCGCCAGTTCCAGGCCGTCCAGGCCGGGCATCTTGATGTCGAGCACCACGGCGAACGGTTGCCATTGCGACGCCATTTCGCAGACCGCGTGCGGATCTTCGAGCGCACGGCATTCGAACCCGTCCGCGTTCAACAACATTTGCAGCGCGTCCGCCGCCTCTCGATAGTCGTCCACGACGAGTACGCGCCGGTGCGACGCCATTGCGTACTGGATTGGCCGCCACACGACCACGTCTTCGCTGTCGTCGAAGTGGTTGTCGAGCTGGTTGTCGAACTGGTTGTCGAGCATCACTACGTTCTCCCTGGTGCATGCGCGCGCCGCATCACGGCACCCGCCGCCCGGTTGCAAGATTCGCTCCCGCGCTGCGCTGCATCACTGGTGACATGCTTTCTGAATGAGCCGCGATCTCGCAGCGGCCGTGTTTGCCGTCGTGTTTCGTGAACGCATCGTTGCCGATGCGTCTTACGGATTCGTTGCGTGTCTGTTGCTTATGCGCCACCGCGGCGGTCAGGCCGCGCGATCGTCGATGAAACCCTTGAGCATCGCGAGCGTATCCGCGTCGTCGATATGCTTGTCGGTGCGCCAGCGCAGCATGCGAGGGAACCGCACGGCCACGCCGGACTTGTGACGCGTGCTCGCCTGAATGCCCTCGAAGCCGATTTCGAATACGAGCGTCGGCGTCACGCTGCGCACCGGCCCGAACTTCTCGATCGTAGTCTTGCGTACGATGGCGTCAACCTGGCGCATTTCCTCATCGGTAAGACCCGAATACGCCTTGGCGAACGGCACCAAAGTGCGCACGCCATTGGCTTCGTCCCACACCGCGAACGTGAAATCAGTGTATAGGCTCGCACGTCTGCCGTGTCCGCGCTGCGCGTAAACCAGTACGGCGTCGATTGCATACGGATCGATCTTCCACTTCCACCATGTGCCCGAAGCTTTCGTGCGACCAACACCGTACATCGACTCGCGCTCCTTCACCATGAAGCCCTCGACACCCCGCGCGCGGCTCTCTTCGCGTAGCGCTGCCAACGCGCGCCAGTCGGCTCCGGACACCTGCGGCGATACACGAAGCAAGTCGCCCGAAAGCGTCCCGTCTAGCGATGCAGCCAACGCATCCAGACGCGCGCGCCGTTCGGCCAGCGGCGTCATTCGTAAGTCTTCGCCGTGCGCTTCCAGCAGATCGTAAGCAAGCAGCGCGGCGGGTGAATCGGCGAGGATTTTTTTCGTCAGGGTCTTTCGTGCGATGCGCGGTTGAAGGCGCGCGAACGGCAATGGCGCAGCGGCGCCCGGCTCCCAGGCAAGAATTTCGCCGTCGATCACAAAACCGTCGGGCAAGGCCTCGCCCAGCGCGGCCACTTCCGGAAACCGGTCGGTGATCAGATCCTCGCCTCGCGACCACAACCACACACGGCCGCCGCGTTTGACGAGTTGCGCGCGTATGCCGTCCCACTTCCATTCGATCAGCCAGCGCGACGGATCGCCAAGCGTCTCGGGATCGGTTTGCAACGGATGCGCGAGAAAGAACGGATATGGAAGGCCCAGATCGCTGTCGTGTCGATCCGCAGATTTCTGCTCGCCCGCGTTGCCGGCGTCGGGCGCGTCGGGTGCGATGAGACGCAGATAACGCGCGGCGTCCGGCTTCTGCCGCGAATCGGTCCATCCGACCATGCGCTGCGCAATCCGCTTATGATCGACTCCGGCGACCTGTGCGAGCGCACGCACCACCAACTGCCGCGCCACGCCGACGCGAAAGCCCCCACCAATCAGCTTCGTGAGAAGAAAGCGCTCGCCCCAATCCAGTTCGTCCCAATAGCTGAACAAACGTGTGCGCAACTCCTCAGGCGCAAGACCGCGCAACGTCAGCACACGCTGCTCGATCCATTGCGTGAGGCCGAGTTCGGAACTGCGCTGCGCGGGCGGCAGAATATGCGCGATGGTCTCCGCAAGATCGCCGACTGCGTGATACGACTCTTCGAAAAGCCACGCGGGCAATCCCGCGCGTTCGCGGGCGAATTCGGTCAAAAGACGCGTGGGCACCGATTGCCGCGGCTTGCCGCCGGCCAGGAAATACGACGCCCACGCGGCGTCTTCGGGTTCCGCTACGGCGAAGTAACTCGTCAGCGCTTCGAGTTTGTCGTGCGTGGACGTCGTCGCGTCGAGCGCGGTGTAAAGAGCAGCGAAGCGCTTCATGAACGGCTCGCGGCATCGTCGAACTCATGCACGGGCGCAACATCGCCTGGCGGGAGCGGCGCATTGCCCGGCACGGCCTCGTCGCCGCCCAATGCATCCGCTTCGACCGTATCGTCGCCGTATTGGGTCACGAAGGCGCCTGCATCCAGTCCCTGCTCGCGCAGCCAGCGCACCATCGGTTCGACCGAGCCGTGTGTGACGATCACGCGGCCCGCGCCGGTCGCGCCAATCGCCGTTTGCAGCGCCGGCCAATCCGCATGATCGGAAAGCACGAACCCACGATCGACGCCGCGCCTGCGGCGCGCGCCGCGCAAGCGCATCCAGCCCGACGCGAACGCGTCGCTATAGTCGCCGAAACGCTTGAGCCACGCGCTGCCTTGTGCGGACGGCGGCGCAACGATCAGCGCCTGGCTGAACGCCGCCTTGTCCTTGAGTGCAATCTCGCTGACGAGACGTACTCGCGGCAACCGCACGCCCGCCTCGCGATAAGCCCGATTGAGCGGTTCGACCGCCCCATGACAGAAGATCGGGCCGATGCCCGCGTCGACGCTTGCCAGCACGCGTTGCGCCTTGCCGAACGAATAACAGAACAGCACGGACGCGCGCCCTTGCGCCGCGTTATGGCGCCACCATGAATCGACGCCGTCGAATATGGTTTGCGGTGCGTCCCAGCGGTAGATCGGCAGACCGAAAGTCGACTCGGTGATGAATGTATCGCAGCGCATGGGCTCGAATGCGTCGCAGGTCGGATCGGGGTCGAGTTTGTAATCGCCGGATGCGACCCACACGCGCCCGCGGTGCTCGATGCGTAATTGCGCGGACCCCAGCACATGTCCGGCGGGATGCAGGGACACGGTCACCCCGTTGATATCGAGCCGTTCGCCGTACGCAAGCGTTTGCAGCGAAATGTCAGGCAGGCGCGACAGCAGCACGTTTGCGCCCGCGCGCGACGCAAGATAACGCCGATGCCCGAAGCGGGCGTGATCGGAGTGCGCATGCGTGATCACCGCGCGCTCGACGGGGCGCCAGGGGTCGATATGAAAGTCACCGGGCGGACAGTACAGACCCTCGGGCCGCGCGATAACGAGGTCCCCGGAGTCCGCATTTTCCGCTGCGATGTTCGATGAGCTGAACGTGTTCGATGACGATTCGGATGCCATGTTGCACCTCGACAGCAAGGCGTATTCCTGCACACTTTTCTTCGCGGTGGCGGTGCGCGTGGCGGCTTTCTTGCTTAACCTATGCAGAAGCGCACCGGCATGCGCCGTCCGTCGGCGGCCCGCCGCGCGCATGGCGAGGCCCCATGTACTCCATCATCGATCAACGCACACTCAATGTCGCGAAGCATCCGGGCAGATTCCTCCTCGAAACGATGAAGGCGTTCCGGGCCAATCAGGGTTTGCTGCTCGCCGGCGCGGTCGCGTACTACGCGTTGCTTTCCATCGTGCCGCTGATGATCCTCATTGTCATCGCGCTGTCCCGCATCGTGCCGCAACACATTCTGCTTCCGGCGCTGGGGCACTTGCTGCAATGGCTCGTGCCGGGCCAGTCCGCAGCACTCGTGCGCGAGCTTGCCAATTTTCTCGCTCACCGTGCGGTGATCGGCTGGGTGCTGTTCGTGACGATGCTGTTCTTCAGTTCACTTGCATTCACGGTACTCGAAAACGCGATGTCGCTGATCTTCGTACACCGAGTGGTTATACGGCGGCGGCATTTTCTACTCTCGGCGCTGCTGCCCTACTGTTACATCCTGTTCCTCGGCGTCGGCGCGTTGATCGTCACGCTCGTGTCGAGCGGGTTGGAGGCCGTGGGCGCCGAAGGCATCGACCTGTTCGGGCTGCATGTGTCGCTGCAGGGCGCTTCGCGCGTTCTGCTGTATCTGCTGGGTCTGGCCGGCGAAGTCTTTCTGCTGACGTCGATCTATATGGTCATGCCGGTCGGACGGCCATCGCTCAAGCATGCGCTGTTCGGCGGCATCGTCGCTGCGCTGTTGTGGGAGATCACACGGCATGTGCTGGTCTGGTACTTCGCGACGCTTTCACAGGTCAGCGTGGTGTATGGTTCGCTCACCATGGCAATCGTCATTCTCTTCAGTCTGGAATGGCTCGCCACGTTGCTGCTTTTCGGCGCACAGGTGATTGCACAATACGAGCGCTTCGGCATCGAGCCGCAGAACGCGCCAAAGCAGCCGATAAAGACCGGATGAAACCTTCAGGCCGCAGCGCGGCGAATCGGCGCGGACGTGCAGTGGCGGCGCCGCCGCGAGACTGCGGTAACATTCTGTCGGAGGCCGGACCGAGCGCATCCGCCGCTTCTATCCCGGCACGCTCCAGGACTCGACAATGAGCATCATCCAGCGCAACAACGTGAATATTTCCGGGCGCGGCGCGAGCACCATGGTGTTCGCGCACGGCTTCGGCTGCGACCAGAGCATGTGGCGCCGCCTCGCACCGTCATTCCATGACGACTACCGCATCGTGCTGTTCGATCACGTGGGCAGCGGCTCGTCGGACCTCGCCGCGTACGACGTCGACAAATACGATTCGCTGCACGGCTATGCGCGCGACCTGATCGAGATCGTCCGCGAAGTGTCCGACGGGCCAGTCGTGTTCGTCGGCCATTCGGTGAGTTGCATGATCGGCCTGCTCGCCGCGCTCGAAGCACCGCAGCTTTTTTCCGCTCAGGCGATGGTGACTCCCTCGCCCTGCTATGTGAACGACGGCGATTACATCGGCGGCTTCACGCGCGAGGACATCGACGACCTGCTGCTCACGCTCGAGCACAACTACCTCGGCTGGTCCAGCGCAATGGCACCCGCTATCATGGGCGTGCCGGATCAGCCGGAACTCGGCGCTGAATTAATTAACAGCTTTTGCCGGACCGATCCGCGGATCGCCGCTCAGTTTGCACGTGTCACGTTTCTCTCCGATTATCGCGGTGTGCTGCCTTTGAACGTCACGCCCACGCTCATTTTGCAAGCAAGCGAAGACGTCGTCGCGCCCCGCGCGGTCGGCGAGTACATGCATCGCACGATGCGTAACAGCACGCTTCGCGTCGTCGAGAATAATGGACACTGTCCGCACGTAAGCGCGCCTATCGCCACTGCGGAGGCCATCAGCGCTTTCCTGCGGACGACCCCAACTTAACGCAATGCAAAGTACCGACCGCCACTTGCCGCTCGCCGATGCGTTGTTCGAGCACGCCGCCTGCGGCCTCGTCGTGACCGATACCGACGGGCGCATCGTGCGCGCTAACGCAACGTTTTGCGAATGGATCGGCTATGGCGCCGCAGAGCTTACGAGCGGCATCAGCCTTCAGGACCTGCTGACAACGGGCGGTAAGGTCTTTTATCAGACGCATTGGGCGCCGCTGCTGCAAATGCAGGGCTCTGTCGCCGAGGTCAAGCTGAGCATGCTGCATCGCGACGGCCACACGGTGCCGACATTGCTCAACGCAGTGCGCCGCGTGCACGGCGACCAGAGCTACATCGAAGTCGCAGTGCTCATCGTCGCCGATCGTCATAAGTACGAGCAGGAACTCGTGCTCGCGCGGCGTAATGCGGAGGCTTCGGTGGCCGCGCATCAGCGGGCACAACGGGAATTGCAGGAAAGCCGCGACGTATTGAGTCTGGCCATGCGCGGCGCGCGCATGGGCGCGTGGTCGCACGAACCGAAGACCGGCAAGTTCTGGTGGAGCCGCGAACTGGAAGCGCTCGCGGGTTACGCCGAAGGACGCCTCGCCATTACAACGCGCGGTTTTTTCGAACTGATCCATCCGGGCGATCTGCTCGCGCTCAACGAAGCCGTCGATCATGCGGTGCGAACCCGCGACGACTACGTCGCCGAGTTCCGCTTCCTGCATGCAAGCGGCGACTGGTGCTGGATGGAAGGCCGCGGCCGCGCCACTTACGACGAGCGTGGCGAGCCGCTGACGGTCTACGGGCTCGGCATCGACATTACCGAACGCAAGCAGGCGCAGACGGTGCTGCTACGCCAGGCCGCGATCTTCGAGCACTTGAGCGATGCAATCGTGATCACCGATCTGCGCGGCAACATCACCGACTTCAATGTCGGCGGCGAACGCATGCTCGGTTACCGGCTGCGCGAAATTCTCGGCAAGCACGTCTCGATCTTTCATCCGCCAGAAGATGCGCTGCGCATTCGACGCGAAGTTTTCGCGAGTCTCGGCGCGTACGGCACGTGGCGGGGCGAGTTGCCGTTCGTGCGGCGCGACGGTTCGCGCGGCGTTTGCGAAACCGTGGTCAAACCGCTCGCCAACGAGCGCGGCGACATCTACGGCGCGGTGAGCATCAATCGCGACATTACCGAGCGGCGGCATGCCGAGCAGCAACTCACACGGCTTAACGCGGAGCTTTCCAACGCGGATCGCCGCAAGGACGAATTCCTCGCGACGCTTGCGCATGAGCTACGCAATCCGCTTGCGCCGATGCGCAATGTCCTTGAAATTCTGCGCGCGAAAGAATTCAGCGATCCGCAACTGAACTGGTCGCGCGACGTGTTCTCCCGTCAATTGCAGCACATGACCCATCTTGTCGACGATCTGCTCGAGGTCTCGCGTATTACCCAAGGCAAACTGGAACTGCGCAAGCAGCGGCTCGAACTCGCGCGCGCGATGCAATCCGCGGTGGAAGCCGCGCGTGCAATCGTGCAGGCGTCCGACCATCGTCTGAGCGTGACGCTGTCTCCTGAGCCGCTTTTTCTCGATGCTGACCCTACCCGCCTTTCGCAGATGATCCTCAATCTGCTGAACAACGCAGCGAAATACACGCCGCCGGGCGGCAGCATTTCGCTCACCGCACATCGCGAAGGCAACCAGGCCGTGATTGCGGTGCGCGATTCGGGCATCGGCATTCCTCGCGAACATCTGAACAGCGTCTTCGAAATGTTCTCGCAACTCGCACCCGCGCTCGATCGCTCCCAAGGCGGACTCGGCATTGGGCTCGCCCTCGTGCGCGGTCTTGCGGAATTGCACGGCGGCACGGTCGCGGCATTCAGCAATGGGCCCGGCGCCGGCAGCGAATTCGTGATCCGGCTGCCGCTGTCCAGTTCCGCCGATGCACCCGCTGACAGCACAGAACCCGACAAGCCGCCGGCCGCCGGACTGCGGATCGTGATTGTCGACGACAATGCGGACGCCGCCGACAGCCTCGCAATGGTGCTCGAACTGGAGGGTCACCAGGTGCGCACGGCAAGCGACGGAGTCGCGGGACTTGCGGTGATCGCCGAATTCGCCCCACAGGCGGTCATTCTCGACATCGGTCTGCCGCTCCTGAACGGCTATGAAGTCGCTCGACGGGTTCGCAACGACTATCCGGACGCCGGCATCCGCCTGATTGCGGTAACGGGCTGGGGGCAACAGCAGGACAAGCAGACAGCGGTGGAAGCCGGCTTCGATCATCACTTCACGAAGCCGGTGGACCCGAGTGAACTGCAGCGCGTGCTCAGCGGACATCAGGTGAAATGAGCGCGCGCATGTTCGAGGAAGCGGAGATTACCAGCAGTCTCGCCGCGCGCGGCATCGTGCCGGATGCGAGGCAGCGCGATGCAATCGCGGCGCTCTCCGCATTGGCTGGGTCCACAGCCAGCCGCGTCGAATCGCGTTATCAAGGCGTGTATTGCCATGGACTGCCTGGACGCGGCAAAAGTCTCGTGGTCGATACCGCGTTCGAACTCGCGGATTGCCGCAAGCGGCGCCTGCATTTTCACGAGTTTCTCCGCGAGATGAATCAACGCCTCGTGAGCGAACCGCGTGGAGACGACAGGCTCGGCTCCGTGTCGATGCAATGGCTCGACGGCATTGAGTTGCTATGCTTCGACGAATTCCACGTGCACGATATCGCGGACGCGTTCCTGATGGGCCGCTTTCTCGACACGGCGATCAAGCTCGGCACACGCATCATGCTGACATCGAACTATGCGCCCGACGGCCTTTTGTCCGACCCCGAGTTTCACGAGCGTTTCCTGCCCACCATCGAGCAGATCAAGCGGCATTTCCGCGTGATCCATTTCGACGGCGCGCGTGACTATCGGTTCGGCGGCGAACAGCATGACACGCCGCACTTCTTCGCCCCGCTCGATGCGGCCGCTCACGACGCGCTGCGTGAAATCTTCCTGCGTTACGACAGCAGCGGCGCATTCGAATCGACGAAGATCAGTGTCGCGGGACGTCCGCTTGCGGCACACGCGGTGGGCGCGGCGCTGCTGTGGACCGACTTCGAATCACTATGTGTGGCAAGCCGTTCGCACCTCGACTATCTGGACCTCGCCGAGCGATGGCATGGACTCATAGTCGATAATCTACATACTGAATGGCTCACGAAAGCGCACACGTTGCAGCGGCTCGTGTGGCTGGTCGACATTCTTTACGACCGCAAGCGTGCGCTTTTCATCGCATCGGACGAGCCGATTCATTCGGCCTTGCGAGGACTCGAAGGCGCACATGATCTATCGAGAACGCTGAGCCGGCTCGCGGAGATGCAATCGCGCGCTTATCGCAGCACGCTCGAAGAAGCGACGGACGCGTCCGCCGCAAGTGCGCCCTAGCGCTAATTCAGCGGGTGTGGCTATGCGCAAAGCGCGGCTGCAAATCTTGCAAAGACCGTGCGCGTTCGCGTCATTCGCCTAACCGGTTCGCGAAGCGTTCCTCACTGCGTAGTGCCGCAGATCGCGCCGTGCAGCCTTGATGACACCCTTCTTCACGCACGCACGCCGCGCGTCCGGGAATGCGACCTGCTACCGCCGTTGCGCCCTCATTCTTCAGCGGATATGCGTTCCGCCCTTTTGCCGACATGATCAGAACCGCTTCGGTCGCCGCCGCGCTTTGCGCGGCATGTCTTTCCTCCGCCTGCGTGCATATCGGACCCTCGCGCCTGAAAGCCGATCAGGTCGACTATGCGCGTGCACTCGGCGACGCGAAGAAACGCGAGATTCTTGCGGCCGTGGTCGGCCTTCGTTACGGCGACGCGCCTGCGTTTCTGACCGTCAGCAGCATCATCGCCGCCTACACGTTCGACGCCAGCGGCGGCGCAACCGCTAACGCGGGCTCCGGCAGCCAGCCGAACTACGCACTCGCCACCGGCAGCGTGTCGTATTCGAATCACCCTACCTTCACGTTCACGCCGACGACCGGCGAAGCGTTCGCGTCCGCTTACATCCGGCCGCTAGCGCCCGCACTCGTGCTGCCGCTCGCCGAAGGCGGCATTCCTATCGACCTGCTGTTGCGCATCACCGCGCAATCGGTCGGAGGCTTGCAGAACGGCAATGCGCTTGGCGGAGAAAACAGCGCGGGCGCACCCGGCTTTTTTGAGTTGCTGCGTTCGCTGCGCCGCCTGCAACTCGCCGGCGAGTTGAACGTCGAATCGCGCAACGTGGGCACGAAGAATGAGCAGATGAGCGTGTTTCTGGTGATGGGAGCAACCACGAGCGGCGAGTCGCCGCAAACGGCGGCCGATCTGGCCCGCGTGCGCAAGCTGCTGCATCTGTCGTCGAAAACGCGCAGCTATGAAATCGTCTACGGGCCTTCTTCCGCATGGCAGAAAGCGGACAAGATTCCGATGGTGACGCGCTCGGTGCTCGGCATCCTGACCGATCTCGGTGCACAGGTGCAGGTGCCCGTCGAGCGCATAACCGACGGCTCGACGAAGCCGACCGTGGGCCTGATCGGCGGAGAGACGAGACCGACGATCATCATTCACTCGGGCGAGAGCGCGCCCGACAATGCATACGTGATGATTCCGTACGGGACGTCGTCGTACTGGGTCGATCGCAACGACTTCGACTCGAAATACGCGTTCACGGTCGTGCAAAACCTGATGGCGCTCGCCGAGGCGGATACGAGCAGCAAAGCGCCCGTTGTGACGATTCCGGCGAATTGAATTGAACTGAAGCGGGTCGGAAGCGGCGGTTTGCGCCGTCTCACAGTCAGCGCCGACGCTCGAAAAAAAACCGGCGGTTTTCATACCGCCGGCTTTTTTCGCCGCTGCTCAGGTTACAGCTTACGCACTACTCCTGGCTGCGCTTTCCCTGTACCCGCGCAATCTGCTGCTTCGCCGCTTCATAAACATGCTCGGGCGTGAAGCCGAATTTCTTCTTCAGATCGGAAAGCGGCGCGGATGCGCCGAACGTGTGCATCACCACTTGCGCGCCAAGCCGGCCGACGTATCGGTCCCAGCCCAGCGAGGCGGCCTGCTCGACGGCCACGCGCGCATCGATGTCGGGCGGCAGCACCGCGTCCTGATAGGCTTCGTCCTGCCGCTCGAACAGATCCCATGACGGCATCGACACCACGCGCGCGGCAATGCCCTCGCTCTTCAGTTTCTCGTACGCGTCGACGCAGATCGACAACTCGCTGCCCGTCGCGAGCAGAATGACTTGCGGCTTCTGTCCGTCTGGCGCGTCGGCTAGCACATAGGCGCCCTTCTTCACGCCCTCGGCCGAGGCATAACGGCTGCGGTCGAGAGTCGGCAACGCCTGCCGCGACACGACGATGCACGAAGGACGCCGCTTTTGCGTGACTGCGACGCGCCACGCTTCGGCTACTTCGTTTGCATCGCCCGGACGCAGCACGGTGAGGCCAGGAACGCCGCGCAGCGACGCCAATTGCTCGATAGGCTGGTGCGTCGGGCCATCTTCGCCGACGCCGATCGAATCGTGCGTGAACACATAGATCGACTCCACTTCCATGATCGCCGACAGGCGGATCGGCGGCTTCATGTAGTCGCTGAAAATCAGGAATGTCGAGCCGAACGGCCTCAAATTCGACAACGCGAGGCCGTTGACCACCGCGCCCATCCCATGCTCGCGAATGCCGAAATGCAGATTCCGGCCGCCATAATTGTCATACTCGAAGCTGCCCGCGCCCTCGAATTTCAGATTCGTTTTCGTGGATGGCGCGAGGTCGGCCGCGCCGCCGAGCATCCACGGAACGCGCGCGGCAATCGCGTTGAGCACCTTGCCCGACGACTCGCGTGACGCCATGCCTTTGGCGTCCGCATCGAAAGTCGGAATGTCGCTGTCCCAGCCAACCGGCAAATCATGCGCCTCGATCAGCGCGAATTCGCGCGACAGTTCGGGATATTGCTTGCTGTAGGCGTCGTACTTCGCCTGCCATTCGGCGCGCGCCGCCTTGCCGCGCGCGCCGATGCCCGCGGCGAAACGCTCGTGCACACCTTCGGGCACATAGAAAAATTTGTCTTCTGGCCAGCCGTAAAACTTTTTAGTGAGCGCGACTTCCTCGACGCCGAGCGCCTCGCCGTGCGCCGCTGACGTGTCCTGCTTGTTGGGTGCGCCCCAGCCGATGATGCTGTTCACCACGATCAGCGTCGGTCTGTCGGTGATGCTTTTTGCTTCGACGAATGCGGCTTCCAGCGCAGCGGCGTCGTTCGCATCGTTCACATGCAGCGTATGCCAGTTGTAACCGCGGAAGCGGCTTTCGACATCGTCGCTATAGGCGAGATCGGTATGTCCTTCGATCGTCACGCGATTGCTGTCGTAGATCCAGATCAGATTGGACAGCTTCAGATGGCCCGCGAGCGAGGCCGCTTCGTGCGAGATGCCTTCCATCATGTCGCCGTCGCCGCACAGCGCGTAGACGCGGTAGTCGAAAAGCGGCGCGTCCGGCTTGTTGAAGCGGTTCTCGTACCAGCGGGCCGCCATCGCCATGCCGACGCTATTGCCGAGGCCCTGGCCGAGCGGACCTGTCGTGGTTTCGACGCCGGTCGTCATCCGGTATTCAGGGTGGCCCGGCGTCTTGCTGTCGATCTGGCGAAAACGCTCGATGTCTTCCAGCGACACGGCGGGCTTGCCGGTCGGCTTGCCCTCTTCGTCCACTGCCTTCACGTTTGCCAGATGCAGCAGCGAATACAGCAGCATCGATGCATGCCCGACCGACAGCACGAAGCGGTCGCGATTGGGCCACAACGGCTCGTCCGGGTCGTAGCGCAGATGGTTCTGCCACAAATGGTAGGCGACCGGCGCGAGCGCCATTGGCGTGCCGGGGTGGCCTGAATTTGCCTTCTGGACAGCGTCCATCGACAGCGTGCGGATCGTATTGATGCACAACTGATCGAGGGCGGGATCGTTTTGCATGGGACACTCCTTGTTCGGCCGTTGGAAACATTGCCGGCGCGCGCTGCCGCGACGTCGCCGGCAAGCGGTGTTCAGGGAAACAACGCATGAAGAGCTCAGCTAGCCTCATGGATGATGCGCCGATGCGCGCAAATCTGCACGCTGCGTGACATCGGGCTCGTTGCTGGAACTCTGGCGGACGTGCCGACGGGCGCGGCTAGGCCGCGTTCAGCCAATGCTCGCAAAGGGGGCCATGCTTGCCGTCCACAGGATCCATCCTCGGGAACGGCAGCGCATGCATTGCTGCAAGCTCCTGCGGGGTCAGCGCTTCGCGGCGGATATCCCACTGCTGGCCCGCGGGATAGGCCCCCACCACGCGGAAGCGGCCTTCGAACGATTGCAGGCAATGGCCGGTGCCGGCGGGCAGCAGCAGGACGTCGCCCGCGGACACGCTGACCACCTTGCCGCCCGGACCGCCGACTATCACATCCGCGGAGCCGTCCGACACGCCGAGCACTTCGTGCGCGGTCGAGTGAAAGTGGTGGTAGTCGAAGATGCCGTCGCGCCACTGCGGCGGCCATTCGTTGCGTGCGAACAGCAGTTCGAACGCCTTGGCGAGGTCGCCGATAGCCGGGTCCACTGCCTGCCTGTAGATCACGACCGGCAGCTTGCTGTTATTGGGTACCCAGTCGTGCGGTTCGAGCATGAAGGCTTCGTACTCGGTCTGCGCTGCGTCGAATCCGTGCTTCGAATGTTCCTGCATGGTTGGCTCCTGTGGGTAGCGGGGCGCGTCCGGCGTGCGTGTGCCGGAGGGCGCGATATTGCAGCGCCGCATAAAGCGCGCCCGCTCCGCGGCATGTCGCTGCCCGGGTTGATCCCACGACGCATTCAACTCGCACGAAGCTGCCGCGACGGGCGGCAGCCACGCCTTGGCCCGGCGATCACACCATCACAGCGACGCTTGAGCAAACCGCTCAACCGCCGCCAATGCCCTGCAGCACTTTGCCGGTGCCGCCACACACGGTGCACTGTACTTCCTCTACCTTGCCGGTTCCCTTGCATGCCGGGCAGATATCTTCGCCGACGCCGGGCGCGTCGGGGGGCGCTTCATCGCCGGGGTTCAGGGGTTGGTTGTCCTGTTGCATATGTCTCTCCGTTCGCTGTTGACCGCATCAGTTCTTGTGCGACGCGCGGCCGCCGCCGCCCGCAGGCTCGCCGTGCGTGCCGGTGCCGAGCGGCACCTCGGCGGTCTGCTCCGGACGTTCGTTCGAGCGCGGCGGATTGGTTTGCTTGTCGACTCCGGTCTGCACGACCGGTTCGATGCCGAGGGGACTCGGCTCCACGTACTGCGCGCCGCTCGGCTTGTTGCGTTCTTTCACTTCCGGCGAAACCTCGGGAGCGCCGGAATTCTCGCTGGGTGTGTCAGGCTGCATATCGCTCTCCTTTTATCGGCTACCTCGTGAGTGCAGCAACATACGGACCCTGCCGGACTGCATCGGACCGCACGCCGAGGGGCGTCCCGTTACGGCTCGCAAGCGTCGCGCACACTGGCAAGTGGGCACGTGCATTGCGTCGCCAGAACTGAAGCTTCGGTTCATTTTTGTAAAAAGGAGCACTTCATGACAGTGACGACAATTCGCATCTCCGACACGGAGGTTCAGGTCGAGCGAACGCTATACACATTCGCGCAAAAGAGCGATGCCGACGCGTTCGCGCAGTGCGTAGTGAACGATTCGATCGACACCTGCTATCGCAGTCATCCGCCGCTCTCGGCGCGGCCCACCGTACCCGACGAACATCCGGACGATCCGAATCGCGGCAGCACGATCTCGCCGTCGCTCGGTGGCATGCCTTGACGAGCGCACACGCGCCGCAGTCAACGTTCCGGCGATTTGCGGTCGGCCGCGACGATCTGCTTGCCGTACTCGATGGCGGCACGGCGCGCCTGATCGGCCGTCTCGTACGGTCCGATTTCCGGCGCACCGTCGAACGGAAAAAGTATCCTTCGATCCGCTCTGCGGACGACCTTCAGTCCACCTACGTAACGGCCGTCGCCTGTTCCGTGATAGCTGGCGAAAATCTCGAATTCGTCGTCAGCAACGTCGGCCTTATGTCGCGCCATTTGTGTATTCCCTATCCCTGTCGATGCTCGATGAGCACCCCACGCTTAACCGCGCAATGCCTGGTGCATTGCGCGATGAAACACAGCAATGGCCGTTCCACGCGCGAAAGGCACTACGCAAAGGGCGATTGGGGACAAAGGGACATGCGCGTTGCACGCATGATCAGAGAGAAAAGTTGGAGGTAACGATGGCCGGTTCAAACTCGCACGATGGGACGGCGTTCGTCATGCACACGCCGATGCCGCCCGAGGTCGATCCCGAGGCGCCGCCGCCTCCGAACATCGATCCCGATCCACCCGCGACGCCCGACGACGACCCAGGCGGGCTGCCGCCGGCCGCGCCGGAAGGCGACCCGCCTGCGAAGCCGCCGCCAATGCGTGCCTCGTCACGGCTCGCGTGACAAGGCGGTCATTGAGCGGTGCTCAGCGCAGACGGGCGACGTCCTTCTCACTCACGCGCCGGGCTGCGGGGTTGCCGAACTGCGTCGTCACGTAGTTCGTGAGCGCGGCAATCTGCGCGTCGTTCAGTTGTGCGGCGAAGGCCGGCATGCCGACGTCGTTGCCTGCGGCTTTGCGTTGCACGCCGTGCAGAATGACCTGCATCAGGTTGCCCGGATTCGACGCACCTACCGTCGAGTTGTGCAGCAACGGCGGATAGTAGCCGTCCGGTGTGCCCTTGCCGCTCGCCTGGTGACACGTCGCGCAGTTGCCCAGATAGAGCCGCGCGGGATCGAGCGTGCCGTCGTTCATCGCAACGCCTCGCAGGCGCGCCACGTCCGTCGACGGTTTGCCCCACGCGCTGCGCGAGCGCGAACCGCTCTGAGCACCGCCGTCGTTGACCGGCGGCACCGTGCGCACATACGTCGCGATGGCGCCGATGTCGGCGTCGCTCATCTTCGAGAAGCTGTGCTCGACCGCCTCGGCCATCGGCCCCGCTGCCTGTGCGAGTCCGGGCACGCTGCCCGTTTGCAGATACTGCACGAGCTGCGTATGGCTCCATCCGCCAATGCCGCTATCGGGCGACGACGTGATGTTGTAGCCGTCCCAATCCGCGAGCACCGAGCCGCCGAGGAAGCCGCTGCCGGTTTCATCGAGCGCCTGCTCCTGCATGGCAAAGCCGCGCGGCGTGTGGCACGTGCTGCAATGCGCGAGTCCCTGCACGAGATACGCACCACGGTTCCACTCGGCGCTCTGTTGAGGCTTCGCCTGATATGGGCCGCTCTTCAGGAACATCCAGTTCCATACGGTGAGCGGCCAGCGCATGTTGAGCGGCCATGCAATGTCGCTCGCGCGCGTAGCCTGCTGCACCGGCGCCACGCCGTAGCGGAAATACGCGTATAGCGCCTTCACGTCGCCGTCGCTGACCTTCGCGTAGGAGACATACGGCATCGCCGGGTACAGGTTATGGCCGTCCTTCGACACGCCCTTGCGCAGCGCGCGGTCGAAGTCTTCGAGCGACCACGTGCCGATACCCGTTTGCGGGTCGGGCGTGATGTTGCTCGAATAGATCGTGCCGAGCATCGGCACCTTGAGCGGCAGGCCGCCCGCGAACGGCTTGCCTTTCGCGGTGGTGTGACACGCCATGCAATCGCCGGCGGTGGCCAGATATTCGCCGCGTTTGATCAACGCCGCGTCGTTGCCGTCCACCGCTTTAGCGTCCTGCGCGAGTGCGCAAACGGGCAGCGCCGAAGACCACGCGAAGGCGCCGGCCAGCATCCAGAAAAAAGTCTTCTTCAACACGTTCACACTTCCTTCTTCAACTGGTCGGCCATGCGCAGTGCCAGCGCGGCAATGGTCAGCGTCACGTTGACGGTGCCGACGGTCGGCATCGTCGCGCTGCTCGAAATGAACAGATTCGGGTGGTCGAACGTGCGGCAATGCTTGTCGACCACGGAATCGCGCGGATCGCTGCCCATGATCGTCGCGCCCGTGATGTGGTTGTTCGGCGCGAATTCGTCGTCAAACCGGATGTCGCTGCCGCCCAGTACCTTTGCCGCGTTCGCATAGACTTCGCGGGTGTGCGCGGCGCCGCGCTTCACATAATCGTCGATGCGATAAGTGATCTCGGGCCGCGCAATGCCGATCGCGTCGGTCTCGGTGCGGCTCGGCACGATGCGGTTTTCCGGTTGCGGCAGAATTTCGTGGAAACAGTCGAACTCGACGAAGCGCGCCGAGCGGTCGCGAATCTGCGCATCGAGCTCGGCGGGCTTGATGAGCTTGCCTTGCTTGAAGATTTTTTGGGTTTCCTGATCGACTCGCGACATGTTCGACAGGTGGATCTTCTTGGCCGCTTCCGTCGCGCGGAACGCGCCGTCGCGAAAGCCGATCAGCGAGGTCATTTCCTGCGGGCCGCGCCCCGGCCACAGTTTTTCGTCAGCGTAGAACGTGACGCCCGTGCCCGGATGGTCCATCAGGTTACGACCTACCATGTCGGAGCTGTTGCCAACGCCGTTCGGAAAGTCGTGGCTCTGCGACATCAGCATGATCTTCGGCGTCTCGATGCCGTTCGCGGCGAGCACGAAATACTTGCCTTCCACGCGATGCTCGTTGCCCTGCGCGTCTTTGTACAGGGCCGCCGTGATGCGCTTGTCCGTGCCGACTTCGAGTTTGTAGACCACCGCATTGGCGATCAGCCTGGCCCCGGCCTGCTCCGCTTTTTCAACGTGCACGATGCCGTTGTACATCGCGCCGATCGGGCAGATCGGCATGCAGTTGTTATTGCCGCAGCAGGTCGGACGGCCATCGTACGGACGGCTGTTGCGCGCGACCGGTTCCGTCACGACGTGATAGCGCGAGTCGAAAGCATTGAGCTTGCTTTTGATGGTCTGCTCGTTGTACGACAGCGGCAGCGGTGCCATCGGATAAGGCTGGCTGCGCGGCGAGCCGAGTTCTTCGTCAGTCGGGCCCCACACGCCGAGTTCTTCTTCGGCACGCTGGTAATACGGCTCCAGTTCCTCGTATTGCATCGGCCAGTCGCGGCCCACGCCATAGACGGTTTTCATCCTGAAGTCGTTCGGCATGAAGCGCCATGCCGATGCGGCCCAGTGCCATGTCGTGCCGCCGACCGCGCGAATGTACTGCGAGTTGAATTTGTGCTCGCCCTTGAGGATCAGATAGTTGTTGGGCGGATAGTACTCAGGGTGCGGTGCCCATTTGCTCGGCGGATACGGCGCCATGAAATCCATCTTGTCCGCCTGATTGCGAAAGCGCTCGACGATCTCCCAGCGCGGCATGCGCGGCCCGGCTTCGAGTAGGATCACGGACTTGCCGGCCTGCGCCAGCTGATGCGCGACGATCGCCCCGGCGACGCCCGACCCGACAACGACGATATCGGCTTGCTCAGTGCTCTGTTGTTTATCGGCCATGGCTTATGCTTGCCTCTCGACGGGTTTTGCAGCCCAGAAGCCGGGCTTGTTCGGGCAATACGAGCGGATGATCAGCGTGTCGGATACCACGCCGAACATGAGCGCCTGCTCATAGGTAATGACGACGTCATCGACGGTGCCTAGATACCACGCTTCCATGATCTTCAGCGCAAGCGCTTGTTGAGCGGCATCGGCGGAACCGGCGGCGAGCGCGCCCGCGAGCTTCGGCAATTGCTGCGCGAGTTCGGGCGTGGACTTCTGCAACGCGGCAAAGAGCCGGGTGCCGACGTCGCGATCGAGCGCGGACTTTTCGGTCAGCGATTGCGACAACGTCATGAAGGTGTCGATGGGAGCGGACGACGAGTCGTCGGCCAGTGCCTTGAGCGTGAGCGAGCCGGTCAGGCCCGCGGCCGTCAACGCGAGCGCGCCCTGCAGCCAGCGGCGGCGCGTCATGGTCGACGGCTCACCGCTCGCGGCGCGCTCGCCGAGAGAGTCTTGTGGAGTCAATGTTCTTATCCCTTGTGAGGCGTGGTTCAAAACTTGTTGATGCGGTAATGCCGGTAATGAAATGAAGCGTGTGATATGCGATTGAACGAAACGCCGCTGCCTGACAATCAGGCCGCGCGTCAGAACTGATGCAGCATGCCGACATAGGCACCCGTCTGCGATTCGCCGACGAGCGGGCTCGTGTTGCTGGTCGAATCGCGCGGCGAGGCTTCGAGCGAGAAGTTCGCGTTGCTGCTGTTGCGCACGTAACCTACCGTGCCGTAAAGGAATGTTCGCTTCGAGAGGTTGTACGTCGTGCCGAGTACGTACATCATCGCGTGGCCCGAGGGATCATGCGCGGCGTCGCCGCTGCCGTCGCCGACCTTCACGTAATAGCCGCCCGCGGTGACGGCCCAGCGCGGCTGAAAGTTGTATGTCGCGCCAAGCCAGTAGTGGTCGGCGGTATCGGCGACACCCGCTGGCGAGTCCGGCGCCGAGTAATGCGTATAGGCGCCCTGAATCTTGACCGCGTCGAAATGCACGTTCGCGCCCACGAAGTACTCGCGCGAACTCTGGAAAATGTTCGAGAAGCGGCCGTTGCTGTCGCGCAGTTCGTCGTAGATGCCGCGCACGTCGAAGAGCTGCGAATGGTAGGTCAGCATGATGCCGTCCGAGCGGCCGAACTCGCCGCTCGCGCCGCTGTTGAAGGCACCCGGCTGATTGCCGAACGCGTACTGCGCCTGCACGTCGAAGCCCCAGAACACCGGGCTGTGGTACTCGACGTTATTGCTGGTCTGCTGCCAGTTGCGCCCCCGCACGAGCGACGCCGACGAAAACGCCTGCTGCACGAACGGATCGAATTCCCAAACGCCGTCGCTGTCGATGAAAAGATTACGACCCGCTTGCAACGTGCCCCATTGCTGGCTGCTGAGTCCGGCGAAGGCGCGCCGCGACCAGAGCCGTCCGCCGCTCGTCGTGCCGTCCATCACCTGCAGACCGGTCTCCAGTGTGAAGATCGCTTTCAGTCCGCCGCCCAGTTCTTCATTGCCCTTGAGACCCAGCATGCTGGTGCCCCAATCGCCACCTTCGGCGCGCCAGCGGTTCGAGCTTCCGCCCGTGCCGTTGTTAATGTGATTCAGATATTCGACGCCGGCATCCAGACGGCCATATAGCGTTACGCTTGTTTGACCATATGCAAGCGGACTTGCCACCGCAAGAGCGGCCACCAGTTTTGTGTGTAGTCTCATTGTATTGGCGTGAGTTCGTGTGACGCGGTATGGGGCAAAGCATGAGCACTGCATGACGCAATGCGAACTGCGGACGGCTCGAAGTAATGCGGCTCGAAGTAATGCGGCTCGACGCCAGGTGCTGCCAGAGGAGATGGCACGCGCGATGTTGTAAAACTACACGCAGTGCCGCCGAACTATAGGCGATGCGCGCTCGGCGAACTACCCGTTTCGCGCAATAGACTTTTGCGACGCATGGACTCGACTGCAAGGCTGCCGTCTGAGTACCGCATCGATTACCGGTTCACCGCCGGCTGCATCGTCGCGATCGGAATGAGGAACTCCGAGAAACCGGTCAGCATGATCTGCACGCCGATGCACAGCAACAGAAAGGACGAAACGCGCATCGCTACCTTGGTACCTTCCACGCCGAGGTACCGCGCGAAGATGACGGCACGGCTGTAGATCAGATAGACCGTGAGCGCGACCGCGAGTGAGATCACAACCGACGCGATGCTCGACAGCACGAACTCCGACAGCTTGTGCGTACGGTTCGCGGTCAGCGCGACGGCCGTGGCAATCGAGCCCGGTCCGGTGGTCAATGGAATGGTCAGCGGGAAGAACGCTCTCGCCTTCGCGTTCTCGGCATCCACGCGCTTGACGGTCGGCTGTTCGGCGGGCTGTGTATCGGGCGCATTCAGCATTTGCCAGCCGCCCACCGCCACAGCAAGTCCGCCGCCAATCCGCAGCGCCTGCATCGAAATTCCGAAGAAATGCAGAATGGGCGTGCCGATAAAAAACGCCACCAGTAGCACGCACACGACATTGATCGCGATCTTTCTTGCGAGTGCGGTGCGTTCCTCGGTGGTCAGTGAGGCTGTCCGGTCAAGAAAGACAAAAGCAATGCCGATCGGGTTGATGATGCTGATCAGCCCGGTAAAGCCGAACAGAATGTCCGAGATCAGACTTTCGACCATATGCGATCCGTGTCGAGCGGCGGCCCAGGCACTGCGACTGCTGCACACTGGTGCGCCGCGCCGTGTAGTTGAACTGAAGCGCCGAAGCCTCAGACCTGCGCGCGTTGCGTGGCGAGATCATAGCGCGGCGCGATATGAACCCGGTAGAACGCGAACCTATATAGAACGGCGTGAATGTTCTGGATGCATCCCGACTTCCACTCGCGCGCGTCGCACATTGCGGCGCAACACAAGCTCACATTCGATGTGCCGATCGATGCGTCCGCAACTTTCGAAAAGCCTACACTTTTTTGACTTACTTTACGGGACCGAAGCATCCGGCATACAGTCGCCAGCGAAGCCGCACTTTCAACGAGACGTACTTACAGTTCGAGGAGTTGCCCCATGTTGCTTCGTGTACTCGCCGCGCTGCCGTTCATCGGCATTTTGCTCGGTGTCCCGTTTGTGAACCGGGTCGAGCCGCTTGTGCTCGGCATGCCGTTCGTGCTGGGCTGGATCGTCGCGTGGGTGGTGTTGAGTTCGATCATCATGGCGATCGTGTACCGGCTCGACGCGTCGAACCGGCACGTCGCCGCTGACGGCGAGGAGGTCCGGCCATGAGCGCACTCGTTATCATTGCAGCCATTACGCTCTTTGCGCTCTTTCTCGGCGTGCGCGCGAAGCATGGCCATGACATGAGCCTCGAACAGTGGACAGTGGGCGGCCGCAGCTTCGGCACCGCCTTCGTGTTCCTGCTGATGGCCGGCGAAATCTATACGACCTTCACGTTCCTTGGCGGCAGCGGTTTTGCCTATGGCAAGGGCGCGCCTGTCTATTACATTCTGGCCTACGGCACGCTCGCGTACATCCTTTCCTACTGGATGCTGCCGCCGATCTGGCGCTACGCAAAACAGCACCATCTCGTTTCGCAGCCGCACTTTTTCAGCCGCAAGTACGAAAGCCCCGCGCTCGGCACGCTCGTCGCGCTGGTCGGCGTGGCCGCGTTGATCCCCTACCTCGTGCTGCAGTTGAAGGGCTTGGGCATCATCGTCGCAACCGCTTCGTATGGCGCGATCTCGTCGACCGCTGCGATCTGGATCGGCGCGGCGGTGGTCACGGTGTATGTGATCGTGTCCGGCGTGCGCGGCTCCGCATGGAACTCGGTCGTGAAGGATCTGCTGATTCTGGCAATCGTGCTGTTCCTCGGCATTTATCTGCCGCTGCACTACTACGGCGGCCTGGGCGAAATGTTCCATGCAATCGACGCCGCCCGCCCCGGCTTTCTGACCTTCCCCGCCAAGGGCTCGAGCGTCACGTGGTTCCAGTCCACCGTGCTGCTGACGGCGCTTGGCTTCTTCATGTGGCCGCACACTTTTGGCTCGATATTCACCGCCAGGGACGAGCGCATCTTCCGCCGCAATGCGATGGTGCTGCCGCTCTACCAGTTGATCCTGCTGTTCGTGTTCTTCGTGGGCTTTGCCGCGACGCTGAAGGTGCCGGGTCTGAAGGGCGGCGACATCGACCTGTCGCTGTTCCGCCTGTCGCTGCAGACCTTCGACCCATGGTTCGTCGGCGTGATCGGCGCGGCCGGTATTCTGACTGCGCTCGTGCCGGGCTCGATGATCCTCACCTCGGCATCCACGCTGCTCGCCAACGACGTCTATCGCGGCATGGTGAACCGCAACGCGACGGACGCCACGGTTGCCAATCTCGCGCGAATCCTGGTGCCGGTCGTCGCGCTCGTGGCGGTCGCCTTCACGCTGCACGGCGGCGAAACCATCGTCGCCTTGCTGCTGATGGGCTACAGCTTCGTCACGCAGCTCTTCCCCGCGGTTATCTGCAGCCTTTTCCCGCGAAATCGCGCGACCAAACAGGGCGCGTTTTGCGGCATCGTTGCGGGCGTCGCCGTGGTGGCAATTACCACGACCATGCATCTGACGATCGGGCAATTAATGCCGTTCCTGCCCGACGCGCTGAAAGACGTGAACATCGGCTTCGTGGCGCTGGCGGTCAACATCGTCGTATTTATCATTGTCAGTGCGATGACGCAAAGCGGACGCGTCGAGCATACGCACGCATCGGCGCATTGAATCGAGCGCACCTTGCGCTTACTGAAGCCGTCGCCTAGTGCGACGGCTTTTTTGTTGCCGCCAGGCAATCAGGAGGTCAAAACTACATTCGCATGAAGAAAAGCCTGGCCCGAACGAACCGGGTGCGTCGGAGAGCGAACGTCACGCACTGCAGCATGGCCGCGAGCCAGCCGCAAACCCAATGCAGGTGCTGGGCACACGGCTTGCTGTTAGTTGGCCCTGTGAATCCGCCGCACTGCACAAGTGCAAAAAACGCGTCCTCTGGGGGCCACCTTGCCGCTTAACGTACTACTTGTCGCTTCCGAAGCCCTACCGCTCGCCAAGTCGGGTGGACTCGGCGACATGGTCAGCGCCTATGCCGCAGCTTTGCGCGATGCCGGCGTCGACGTCTCGATTCTGATGCCCGCTTATCCGGACGCCCTCGAGCGTGCCGTCGATGTCACTTACGTTGCGCGCATGACCGGTCTGCCGGGCGGCGACGCGCGTTTGCTGCGCGCCCGCATGCCCGATAGCGGCGTAACCGTGCTGCTGCTTCAAATGGATCACCTCTTTGCGCGCGAAGGCTTGTACCGTGACCCGCAAGGGCACGATTATCTCGACAACCTCACGCGATTTGCGTCGCTGGCGGCGGCGGCCACGCGTGTCGCGCGCGGCGTTCGCAACCTGAAACGCCCTCACATCGTGCACGCGCACGATTGGCATGCAGGGCTCACGCCGCTTTACATGCGGCTCGCAGGCGTCGCCGCGAAAAGCGTCTATACGATTCACAACCTCGCGTTCCAGGGCAATCATCCGCTCGCGATGGGCGGCTGGATCGGTGTGCCGCCGGAGTTGCTCGCGCCTGCACTGAGCGACGAGCGCAGCATCGAGTTCTACGGTTCGCTCAGCATGATGAAGGCGGGGATCGTCCATGCGGATCGCGTGACGACCGTCAGTCAGCGCTATGCACGCGAAATTCTCACGCCGCACTTCGGCCACGGAATGGAAGGCGTGCTGCAGGCACAGATAGGAAAACTGAGCGGCATCGTGAATGGCATCGACATGTCCGTGTGGAATCCGGCCACTGACGAATACATCGCCCGCCCCTATTCCGTCGACGACACCGCCGGCAAGCAGGCATGCAAGCGCGAATTGCAACAGGCATTTGGTCTGACGCGCGACCCGTTCGCCCCGCTCGTCGCGATAGGCAGCCGTCTCACCGAACAGAAACTGGCCGACGTGGTGGTGCACGCGCTGCCCCGACTGCTCGAAGAGCATCCGCGTCTGCAGTTCGCAATTCTCGGACAAGGCGAACGCGGACTCGAACATGCGATGCAGGAACTCGCCACCGCGTGGCCAGCGCGTGTGGGTGTGCAGATCGGCTATGACGAGCCGCGCGCGCACATGCTGCACGCGGGCGCGGACATTCTGCTGCACGGCAGCCGCTTCGAGCCGTGCGGACTCACGCAACTCTATGCGATGCGTTACGGCACGATCCCGGTGGCCTCGCGCGTAGGCGGTCTCGCGGATACGATCGTCGATTACGCACCGCACGAAGCGCGGGACGAAGATTGCGCGACCGGCTTCCTGTTCGATGGCGAACATCCGCACGACGTCATGCATGCACTCGGCCGTGCGTTGGCCGCGTTCGTGCGGCCCGCGTCGTGGCATGCGTTGCAGCGCAATGCGATGAACCGCGACTCGGGCTGGGAAGTGTCGACAGCGAACTATCTTGCGTTATATGCGGGTCTCGTCGACGCACACCCTGCGGTGCCCGATACGCGTGTTCGCAAGGCGCCTGTCCGCGCAAGAACTGCAGCCCCGGCGAACTCACGGCGAGTTCGCAGCGAAGATACGTTCAACGCGGGTGTGGGCGAGTTGGCGCGAACCGCGTGATGGATTGACGGCGCGATGGCTGGAGTCTGGCGGTAATGAAGGGCCTGCGCCGCGAGGGCGCAGCCGCTTTATCAAAGGTCCAGGCGCTTCGCTTAAAAGTGCAGCCGCTTCGCTTAAAGGCGCAACGCCCGAGCTACCCGACGCGCGCCTCAGATGCGCGCGAGGCAAACGCGAAGCCGTTCTTGCCGCTTCGCTTGACACGATACATTGCTTCGTCGGCGGCAGCGACGAGGCGGCAATAGTCGTCGACGAGATCGGGGTAGCTCGCTATACCGATGCTCGCGCGAACCATGCCCATGCCCATTTGTTCGTCGGTGCGGGCCACGCAGGCGATCAGGCGCTGCGCGATCTGCCGCAACTCCTCCTGCTCGGCGAACTCCTGAACCAGCACCGCGAATTCGTCTCCGCCAATGCGCGCGACAACGTCTTCTTTGCGCACCGATTCGCGAAAACGCCGCGACACTGCGACCAGAAACTCGTCGCCCACACGGTGACCGCGTGAATCGTTGACCTTCTTGAAGCCATCGAGATCCACATACAGCACGGCCATCTTGCGCGGGCTGACCGACATCGACGCCTGGGCAGCGGCCTCCTCCAGCGCGGCGAAAAGCTTGCGCCGGTTCGCGAGCCCGGTCATCGGATCGTGCAGCGCTGCGTGCTTGAATTCGTGCGACTGGCCGGCCAACTGCCGGTTGCGTTTGGCATACATGCCCAGCGCCGTAATCAGCAGGCAGAAAAGCAGCGCCGCCACCGCGATGAGCATGTGCGCGATCCCCGTGATTCGCTTGCGCATGTCCGCGCTATAGGTATCGCGTTGTGTGTGCCAGTAGGACGACGCGTCGCCGAGCAACCTGTCCATTTCGCCGAACGTCGCGTCGGGCAATAACACCGACGACGGAATACGCGGCGCATTCGCAGGACTCGCGTTCACGAGCGCGGCTAGCGACGCGAGACGCCGCGTCAGTTCGGCGCGCGCCTGCCCGTAGCCTTCCGCTGCGGCATCGTGAGCGTGCGGCACCTGGTCCCATACGCCCACGCGCGCACGCGCGGTCTCGGCTCGCTCGACGGCTTCGAGCACGAGGCCCGCATATTCCTGTTTGACCTGATCAGCGAATACCGTTCTGATCTGCAACGCCAGATACAGCAGGCCGATCAGCAGGCACAGCAGCGACGCCACGGCGACGGTTGCGGGACCGGGCGTGAGACGCCATCCGTTGGCGCGGCCGGATTCCCGGGGCAACGCAAAGAGCGTTTCAGGGATGCGAGTAGGGGTCTTGCTGACTTCCGCTGCCATGTTGTCGGTAGCTTACGCGTCGAAAGAAGGAGCTCATTCTTGCAAACAGATTGGGCTTACGTCGTGCGCTGGTCCCTGAAGCGCGGCGCTCCTGCTGCACGTATTTCGCCGCTCGCGCGGGACGTGTTGATGCCAGCTGCGGCGAGGCCGGATCTGCCGCGGCGGCAGTACGTTGCATTGAGCGAGGCGAAACGGCCGCGCCGGTTTCCGTGCCCGACGGCACAGCCTCGGCATTATCCGCGAGCACTTCCTCTTCGTCCTCCGGACGGCTGATCTGTCCGGACCACACCGACGGCTTCCGGCTCTCCGTACTCGACACCGGCGACTTCGCGGGGACCGCCGGCAGGTCAAGCAGTGCAATCGCATCTGCGGGCGAGCTGGTGACGGGTCTGGGAATCTGTGTCGGTGCCTGCATCGATGCCTGCATCGGTGCAGGTGACGGGGCCGGTGCCGGGGCGCTGATCGCGGATGTCACGAGCGGTGCTCCCACGATAGCGGCTGCAGGCGGTGCAGCCTGCGCGCTGGTCGCGAGCGCAGTGTCTGCCTGCGCGGACGCTTTCGCGAGCGCCGACGCCACGTTGTTCGGCGTGGGCATACGCAACGCCTGGCGCGCGCGGGCGATGGCCTCGGCATACGTCTGCTGGTCGCTATTGAACCAGACGCCATAGGCCACGGTGCCCACCACGCCGAACGCGAGCGCGCTCGCCGCCGCTACGCATAGCGCGAGGCGTCCGAAGCGGGGCGTCACGCCTGAGTCTTCCACATCGCCGCTATCGAAGCGCGCATCGTCTCCATGTCCGCGGACAGGAGGCAAGTCGGGATCGTTATACATCGCAATACGCTCCGGAATTCTTCCGTCTGACGCTCCATCAGGCTGGGTCTCACTATTTCGCACGGTCGATGCAAACGCTGCTGAAAGAATGTAACTCGCTCGTCCGGTAGCGACAACAACACGCGGCGCGGCTGCCGACGTCTGTTCGGCAGCGCGCATTCGCGTCTGAAACCCGGGTAAAACGTTCAACGCCCATGCATATACAACAACGCAGTGGCCTTTCAACTGACGTCGGAGCGGGCGCAAAGCGCCGCCAGCCTTGATGCTCGGTCGGCAGAATGCGCCAGGGGCTCAGTACCATGCAATTTTCGCGCCTGCAGGCCGGTTAACTGAACGCGCGGCGCGCTTGCCGCGCTTGCCGTTTACGCCTCGCGTCGAATAGCTGCGCCGAGCGGTGCCAGAAATGGTTGCGCCATCCACTAAACGAGAAATGTTTAACGCCACGTCCGGCGCACACAGGAGTCACACATTCTCACCGGAGCGGCCGCGCGCGGCTGCACGCCTTTTGCTGACACGCGCAGGCGCGAGTGGCGTACATCGACGATATTTCGGCGCTATTGTGCTATCGCTTAGTGGAGCCGCTTGCCCATACGTTAAGCGGATTTGGCCGGTAATGCGGTAACGCTGACTTCGCTTGCAAAAGCGCAGTGGCCCGCATCGCGTGAACGATGCGGGCCACTGTACTTCCGGCGGCTAACACGCTGGTAGAGGCCGCCGGCTTGGCGCGTTACTCCCCTTGCGCCTTTTGCCGCAATTTGCCTTGATAGCGGATCGTCGGACGCAGCGACTGCGTCGTCGGCGCCGGCGTCTTCAGCAACTGACGGGCAACCATGGCGTTAGCGGAACTGAACGAGCCGATGCTCGTTTCACGCGACGGGTCCGCAAGACCGTGTGCCACGAGCAGTTTTGCTTCGAGTTGCAAGCTCGTCAGCAGGACAGGATCCTTCAGCGCATTGCCCTGTGCGAGCAACTGACTCCACGCGTTGTTGCTGTAGTTCGTCACGTAGTAGTCGAGACCGCTCGGGTCCGCGAGCACCGCTGAGCAGCCGTTGAGCCGCACCTGCGTTTGCGGATCTTTCAGCGCGAGCGTTTTGCGCGAGGTCAGTCCGTCGCCATACGCGAGCGTCAGCGGAACGGTCCACTGCGTCCCCGGATACTGGTTCTGATTCGGGAACGGCGACTGTTTCAGCGTCACGATGGTCTGGTTCGTCGTCAGATCGCATTGCGTGTCGAGCGAAATCAACGGCACGCCGGTTTGCCGCACGAAGCTGTCGCCGATCGCGACCATCGGCTCCCCGCTCGCCTTTGCCAGCTCATCCCACAGACGCTTCGGCGTGACGTTGCCGAGCGAATAGTCGGCGAGATACTGCTGCAGACCGCGGCGCATGGTTTCCTCGCCGAGATAGTTTTCGATCATCTTCAGCACATGGCCGCCCTTGTCGTACGTGAACGCGCTCGCGCTCAGCACGAAGTCGTTGGACGCCCAGCCGTTGAAGTTCGGCTGCACCGGGAACGAGGTCGACTTCAGGTCCGCGTTGATCACCGCATACTTGTTCTTCACGTCGTCGACCCAGCTGAACCGGTCCGGGAAGAAACGCACCTTCGTCTTGTTTTCGAAGAACGTTGCGAACGATTCGTTCAGCCACACATCGTCCCACCAGTCGAGCGTGACCAGATCGCCGAACCATTGGTGCGCCGCTTCGTGCGTGAGCACGGTCACGCCATAGTCGGACATGGTCGTGCCCGGCGCGGGCAGGATGTCGTCGGCGAATTCGAGAATGGCGCCCCAGTTCTCCATGCCGCCGAAGTTCAGGTCCTTCTCTTCCTTGAACGCGTCATTGGCGGCCACCGTGTCGAACTTCGTGAGCGGCAATGGGATGCCGGTGTAGCGATAGTAGTAATCCAGCGCCTGCTTGGTCTGCTGCATCGCCGGCTTGGCCCAGTCCCGCATGCCCGGCGGCGTGAAAATGCGCAGATGCAGCCCCTTGCCGTCAGGCAGCGGACTCGTGAAGTCGTCTTCGAGAATGTCGAACTGGCCGCCGCCGAAGAAGAGCAGATACGAAGGCATCGGCGGCGTCTTTTCGAATGACACCAGCTTGTAGCCGCTATCCACATTCACTGCGGGCTTTTCCGCCGCGTTCGACACGACGTTCCAGTTCCGCGGCACCTCCGCGCTCACCTCATAGGTGGGCCGGAAAGCCGGCTCGTCCCAGCCCGGGAACCATTGCCGGGCCAGATTCGACTCGCCTTGCGTGAGGATCGCGCCGCTCGTGGTGCCGTCGGTCGCCTTCAGATCGACGCGGAATACGCCCTCCGCTGCAGAGCAGCCGGGGTAATGATCGTCGCCGCAACTGCCGCCCGTCTTCGCGACTGGATCGTCATAACTCTTGAAGTTGATGATGCCGCTCCACTCCATGTGGAGCGAGTAGTTGCCGGCGGCGATCTGACCGCTCACGGGCCGAAGCTGATAGAAGTCGCCGTCGTCTTGCGGCGTGGCGATCAACGCGATGTTACCCGGTTGAAGCGTGATGGTGCCGTTGGTGAACTTGACGCGATGGCCTGCGATCGTGATCGCATTGACGGCCTTGAGCACCTTGATCTGCACGTCTGCGCGACCGTCGAACGACGACAGCGCCGGGTTGGGCCGGAACCATAGTTTGTAGTTGACCGGCATGACAGTGTTCGGCAATTCGACCGGCTGCACGGTCTTGTCGATCGACGTATCCGCGAGCACTGTACTTGCGGGCGGCACCTGAGCGACTTCGGACGCGCCCGCCGGCCCCTGTGCGGATTTACTCGTCAATGACGAAGAGCCGTCTCCTCCACCGCACCCGGCCGTTACCATTATTCCGGCTAACGCCAGGCACTGCACCTGCGATCGGAAATTTATACGCATTTTAATCCTCGACTGACAATATCGGTATAAAGAAGTGCGTTGAGCCACTTGAGCCGTGTTTCTGTTTTTTCAGCGACAAAGGTCTCCCGCACTAGCACCGAATTGCTAGCCAGAATATGGACGTGTTACGTCCTCAGCACTAATTGGCTGATTTTAAGATTCAAATGCTTATTTATTACAAAGCTTTCAGAAACGTAATGACTACGCTCTGATGATCGCCGGGCAAAGCGCCGCCCACCGGACCTCACAGGCAGAACCGGAAACAGGATCAGTTTTCGACGACAGTGCGTAGCCTAGTTTGGCAAACGTTATCGTGTCAACTTCCTTTCACAATCTTTCCTGAATTGCCACGCGATGTATGCGGGTTGGATGCCGGACGTAATCCATCCGAGTTAATACTCTAAATAGCGGTTTTTCCGGATTGGTCTACGAGAAACTTTTTATTTTTCAATGCCGGATGTGCTATGGCGAACAGGACGCAAATAACGAATTGCGAATCGATTTTTGTACTAGCTATTGAGTTCACGCAGCGCACAAAAAGACCGGTGTGCGAATGGGTCATGGGGCACATGGCCGCGAGTCGGCGCACTGCCGACCCGCGGCTAAGAACGGACGTGGTGCACGTCACCGTCGATGCAACGATCGCACCGCAGCTGAACGTCTCAGGCCGCAACCGCCTGGGCCCGCCTCAAAGGAAACGGATCGCGCCACGCCTCAAGCTCGCTCAGCCGATCGTGCCAGCGCATTACCTCGGGAAACTCGTCTAGCGGCATGTTCGCGCTTGCCGCATAAGGCAGCGTGACGCCGACCGAGAAGTCAGCGATGCTCATCTGATCGCCAAGCAACCATTTACGCCCATGCAGATGCCGGTCGAGAACGCCCGCATGTTTGCGGAACCACCCTTGTGCTTCTGCGACTTTCGCACTGTCAGGCGCGCCCAGACCGATTGCCGGTTTTATCAGGTGTTCGAAGTAAAGCAAACCGCCGTGGCGGTAAAAGTGCTGGCTATTCCAGCTTAGCCAACGCAGCACGTCGGTCTGCTGCTCGGCGTTCTGCGGCCACAATGGCGATTGCTCTCGTTGCGCGAGATGGCAAATGATCGCGTCCGCTTCCCAGATGCTTCTTTGCCCATCGACAAGGCAAGGCACCTTGCCGTTCGGATTGAGCGCCAGATAAGCGGGCGCAGTGTGCTCGCCTTTGCCCAGATCGACATAGGCGTATTCAATTGGCAACCCTAAATATTTAGCCACTGCGCATGCCTTGCGCGGCGCTAACGACTCCGCATAGTAAAGCTTCATTTGACGTCTCCGTGATGATTCACTTCATTCGATGCTGCCCCTTCAAAGTTCCGTATTGCCGAGTTCCGCAATCAATGCATCCAGCTTCTCAAACGCGCCCTTCCACCCGGCGTCGTGACCGTCGCGTGCGGCTTCATCGAAGAACTGCGAGTGTGTGAAGTTCATTTCCGTGCCATCGTCGATCGGCCGGAACGTAATGCTGACAAGTGAGCGCCGCTCGGGCAACGTCACCCATTCCCACGTAAAGACGAGCTTACGGTCCGGCTCGACTTCCTGATATTCGCCGCGGCAGTCATGCGTTTCGCCGTCGAGCGTCTGGAATACCACGCGAAACCGGCCACCCACACGCGGATCGGCTTCAGCGCTCAACACCGGGCCGGCGTCAGGTCCCCACCAGCGCGCCATCAACTCCGGCCTCGTCCACGCTGCGTACACTTTTTGCGGCGGCGCCTTGAGGCGGCGCACGATGGTTAAACTGGGTTTCTGCATCGCTCACTCTCCTCCTTCGACAAAATCGGCAAGCCGGTCGAGGCTCGCGGACCAGAAGCGTTCATAGCGTTTAAGCCACGCCATGGCCTCTTCCATGGGGCCGGCAACCAGATCGACTGACACGGTGCGGCCATGCTTGGCGCGCGTGATGAGGCCGGCGTCGCTCAGCACGTCGAGATGCTTCATGACGGCCGGCAGCTTGAGCGGCAACGGGCGCGCGATTTCCGTGACCGAAAGGCCCGGCTCTCGCTCCAGACGAGCGAGGATGGCCCGCCGGGTCGGATCTACCAGCGCGGAAAAAGTACGATCGAGTTGACTGACTGGACACTTCACCATGTGGTGAACTATAGAGATTCGACGGGCAGTGTCAAGGATTTTTGCGCGATACTTTTTCCGCAGTCTGCTGTCAGAAGTTCGCCGTTCGCGCGACCAAGCCGAACGTCGAATTGAAAAAGGACTTTCGCGTGGACGACATCGACTTCGAATGCACCGCGTGCGGCAAGTGCTGCCACGACTTGCGCTTGCCGCTGACATTGGCCGAGGCGAGCGACTGGCTCGCGCGAGGCGGACAGATGGAATTGATTTGCGAGGCGATTCCGTGGCCGGCCGATCCCGAGCCGCCCAATGCGCAAGCGGACTATAGAAAAGCGCGCTCGACACCCGCGGCGAGCGGTTCGCTGCCCGTGCGCGTGTCGATCATTCTCGCGGCCGCGTTCGCGGGTCCATGTCCGAATCTTCGTGCCGACATGCTGTGCGGCATCTATGAAGAGCGGCCACTCGTGTGCCGTATCTATCCGGCGGAGATCAATCCTTTCGTCTCGCTGACGCCTGCAAACAAGGCGTGTCCGCCCGAGGCATGGAATACGAAGCCGTTGCAGCGGCACGGTGTGTTGGTGGAGGAGACGACGCGGCGGCTGATCGAACTATCGCGCCGCACGGCGGAAAATGAAGCACCGCTTCGTATGCGCTTATGTCACGAGTTGGCGATTACTCATGCGTCGCTTGCAAACGAAGGCTTTGTTATTCATGCGCCGCGAAGCAGCGAACTACTTGCGGCTCTCGAACGAGTTCGCGCGACTCCGGATGTGCCACCCGCATCGGCGGAATGGACGTTTGTATCGAACCGCAGTGTTACGGTGGAGACGCTGCTGTCAGTGGGCGCCGCCGTCCGCCTTGACGAACCGGTGGACGCGCGCGACTTCCGCTATCACGGCTTTCATGAGGCATCGTCCGCGTAGGACCGTGCATGTCTGCTCGCACCGGTTCGGCGTCTAGACGCCGCCCGCAGGCCCCCGGCGGTTCCACCGCATTGCCGAACCTCGCACAATGTTTATCCACAAGCGCGCGGCGCATGCTTTGTCGAACATACATCGCGGTTATCCGATGAACTGCCACGACAGCCACGCGCGGCTCTTCGCACTTCGTTCAATGCGTTACGTCCGCAGCGGCCGGAAGAATGCGCGGATTTCTGCGGCGAGCAGATCTGGCTTCTCCATGGCTGCGAAATGCCCGCCGCTCGGCATGTCGGTCCATTGCACCACGTTGAAGGTTCGTTCGAGCCAACTGCGCGGCGGACGACTGATCTCTTTCGGGAAACGCGCGAAGCCGACGGGCGGCACGACACGTTGCCCATCGGCAAATCGCATCGGCGCGAGGCGGTTCTCCCAATACATCTGCATCGCCGGGCCAATGCTTTGCGTGTACCAGTAAAGCGATATGTTGGTCAGCAAATCGTCTTTTGAAAACACCCGTTCGACATCGCCTTCGCAATCGCTCCATGCGCGGAATTTTTCGCCGATCCAAGCGGCGAGCCCCACCGGCGAATCGTTCAGCGAAGCTGCGACCGTCAATGGCTTCGTTGCGTGCATGTGCGCGTAGCCGCCTTCGAGCGCTACCCACTCGTTTCTCTCACGCAGAAAGCGCTCTTCTTCCGGCGTCAACGGTTGTTGGGCCGCTCCGATTGCGGGCTCATACGACCCAGGCAGAAAATTGAGGTGAATACCGTCGACCATCTGCGGATGCCGTGCCGCGAGCGCAACCGACACACCGGCGCCGAGGTCGCCCCCTTGCGCGCCGAAGTGCTGATAACCGAGGCCGCGCATCAGCGATGTCCAGAGATCCGCGACCTGAAACGCGGACATGCCGGACTGCGCGGGCGGCGGCGAAAAAGCAAAGCCCGGCAGAGAAGGCACGACCACGTCGAAGGAATCGGCGGGATCGCTGCCGAACGCTGCCGGTTCGCAGAGCCGCTCGATCAACGCCTCGAACTCCACGAACGAGCCCGGCCAGCCATGTGTAACGACGAGCGGATAAGGTGCCGGTCCCGTACCGCGCCGATGCAGGAAGTGCACGCGCTGCCCCTGAACATCGGCCACGAATTGCGGCTGCCGGTTCAGGCGCTGTTCCGACGCGCGCCAGTCGAACTGACCGGCCCAATAGTCGGCGAGCTCACGCAACCAGTTCGAATCGACACCCTGCTGCCACGCTGAGGACGGCGTAGCGGGCGCCCAACGTGTCGCGCGAATGCGTCGACGCAGATCGTCGACGTCCTCGTCAGGCACGGCGATTTGAAACGGCTCGATTTGCATGGCTGTCGTCCTGCAACAAGTCATTGATGAAGAACTTTCTGTGCGCAAGGCTCGCCGCAATCTGCTCGCGGGGTCCACGGAACTATCTGCATGGTACACAATGGCCGCATTTCCGTTTCCTGCTGGAGATCTACATGCTTGCCGCGCTGGCTGTCCTGCTTACTTTTCAATGCCTCGGAGAAGGTGTGTCTTACGTGTTTCATTTGCCGGTGCCGGGTCCCGTGATCGGCATGCTGCTGCTGTTCGGCTTTGTCATGATGCGTCCGCGGACAGCCGATGCGATCGAACCCACCGCGCTCGAACTGTTGCGGCACCTGTCGCTGCTGTTCGTGCCGGCAGGCGTCGGCATCATGGTCTCGGCAAGCCGCATTCGCGGCGACGCCATTGCGGTGATCGTGTCGATTGCCGTCAGCACGACTCTCGCGATTGCGGTGGCCGCGCTCGTCACGCGCGCGTTGATGCGCCGGCAGTTGCACAATGACGCCGACCGCGAGGCCGCACAATGACCGCCTTACCAAAACTCGGCGCACTCTGGGTGTATCTCGCAGCAAGCCCTTTGCTCGGCCTGACCATCACGCTGATCGCGTACCTGATCGCCCAGACGCTGTATGCGAAGGCGCGCTTCAATCCGCTGGCTAATCCGGTGTTGATCGCGGTCGCGTTGCTGGTCGCGCTGCTCGAAATCACGGGCACTCCGTACGCCACCTACTTCGAGGGCGCGCAGTTCGTGCACTTCCTGCTCGGGCCCGCGACGGTCGCGCTTGCGTTGCCGCTTTATCGTCAATGGCCGAAGCTGCGCCGCTTTGCGTTTCCGCTGATCGGCGGACTCGTCGCCGGCTCGTTGACGGCGATACTGTCCGCGGTCGCCGTGGCTGCGCTCTTCGGCGCCTCGCATCAGACGGTTGCGTCGCTCGCGCCGAAATCCGCGACAACGCCGATTGCAATGGCCGTCGCTTCCGAAATCGGCGGGATTCCTTCGTTGACGGCTGTACTCGTTATCTCGACGGGAGTATTCGGTGCAGTGTTCGCCCGCGCTATTCTCAACGCGCTGAAAATCGCCGAGCCTGAAGTGCGCGGGTTCGCACTCGGCGTTGCGTCGCATGGCATCGGCACGGCGCGCGCTTTTCAGGTCAGCGAGCAAATGGGTGCGTTCGCGGGGCTCGGCATGGGTCTCAATGGTGTGTTCACCGCGTTCGTGGTTCCCGTGCTGATGCCGCTCATTGCGCGCTGGATCGGCGCCTGAGCGCAAGGTGTTCATTGTCTCTACGACGCAGAAAAGCCCGCAAATTGCGGGCTTTTTTTCAAAGTGCCGCTAATGCGGCACTCGACGCCACTGCTTAGAAGCGATGGCGGATACCGACGGTGCCAACCACTTGCGAACTGGTGGACGAAGCGCTCACGCCGACGATGTCCGCAGTAATGCCCGAGTTGCCGGTGCTGCCCACATGCTGGTATGCGGCTTCAGCATAGACGTCGGTACGCTTGGACAACGCGTAGTCCGTTTGCACGGTGACCTGATGATACTTCGGGCTCACGCCGTCCAGACGCGCGTCGGTAAACGTGTACGCGCCCGACACCGACAACGCCGGCGTCAACGCGTAACGGCCGTTCACTTCGTAGTTCGTGAAGCGTGCGCTGCCGCCCGTCAGAGCCAACCCGCTGCTCGTGCCCGATGCCGACGAACTGATCGCGCTCGCGCCGTTCAGTTGCGTTTGCGTCACGACGAGACCGACGTTCGCCGGGCCGAAGGCATAGCTCAAACCGGCGCCGTACGTGCGTTGGCGCGCCGCCGTGAAGGTCGAGTCGCCAGTCGCAACGGCGCCGCTGGTGTTCGTCGACGAGCCGCCGCCGTTCAGTTGCAGATAGCCCGCCGCGACCTTCAGGCCGCCGAACACGTACGACGCGCCGACGCTGTACGCGCGGCTATCGGCGAAGCTGCCCGCCGCGTTCGAGAATCCGTATAACGCGCCGAATTTAAAGCCGGCGTAATCGACGCTCTGGAATTTGACAGCGTTGTTGATACGCACCGAGTTGTTCAGGTTGTCGTTGTCATATGGGTGTGACGCCAGCGTGCCGCCATACTGCGTGCCGTTTAGCGCAAGCGGCGCGAGATAATCGACCACGCTGTCGTACTGGCGACCCAGCGTGACGGCGCCGTACTGGTTGCTCGACAAACCGACGAACGCCTGCCGCCCGAACTCGCGGCTGTTCTGACCAAGCTTGCCGGTAGACAGATTGAAGCCGTTTTCAAGCACGAAAATTGCTTTCAGGCCATTGCCGAGATCTTCCGCACCGCGCAGGCCCCAGCGATTGCCGTTCAGAATGCCGCTTGCCTGCTGGAAGTTGCTGCTGCCGCCCGAATTGCTCGTATAGGTCAAGCCTGTATCGATCAGGCCGTAGAGCGTGACGGAGCTTTGTGCATGAGCGACGCCCGCGGCGCCGGCAAGAGCGAGCGAGAGGCTCGACAATACGTATTTGTTCATTGAATATCTCCTGAATCCAATAGCGGCTGCTATTGAGCGGCGGAGAATACCGCAGAAATTCAAAACCTATTTTTCACTATATTACGACGTTGCTTTTTAGCGACGTCATTGCGATTTAACTTTCGTTTTATTTCCTTTAACACGCTTAACCTCCGCGCCAAATGAAATGGGGCGCGTCTCGCGGAAGACGCGCCCCAAGTGCCTGATTTACAAAAGCGCTCGGAATCTCAGGCAAATCGAGAATAGCATATGGACAGTCTCACAACAACGCAGATTCAATCGCTTTATTCTTCCACATTATTGCATTAGTAAGTTATGGAAATAATGAATCAGCGATTGAAACAATTCCATTGGTTATTTATTTAACAGCAAAGACATTTCGCCTGATTCGAAAAGCGTTGTGGGCACGTCAGTGGTAGCAGCTACCAGCGTCGATCAAAGTTCGCCGACACAGACATTCGACGCAATCGTTTCGGCATCCGAACTAAACGACCGTCAACCATGACTCTTCGACAATGCGCTCAACGCATTCACCGTGCATAGTTTGAAGCGCGCCCGGTTTTATGCCATGCTAGCCACGCCCCAACGCGGGCCATGAAAACAGAGGGCGTAAGAGGCAGACCAATCCTGTTGTCCATTCCTCAGGAGGAGACATGATTGTGTCATCGCAAGCGCGCAGCATTAGCCGTGCCGGGAATGTGTCCGGCGTTCCCGGCGTCCTCGTTCAGCCCTCCCTCCCCGCCGCGCGATTGAAGTACTTGCATCGCGCGGCTGCTGTTTCAGGCTTTGCCTTCCTCGTTGGGCTGTCATCCGTCTGTCGAGCCGACACGCAAGTAGGTGGCACTCTGCCGCCCGCGCCCGATATTCTGTACGGCGACCTCTTCGTTGCCGTGCAAACCGCGCAGATCTATCCGGACCAGAAGACCTTTGTCGATGCAACGCCAAATGCGGACCCCGCCGTCATCGTGCAGCTTTATCAGCAGCAGCGAGGCAAGCCCGGGTTTTCGCTGGCGAATTTCGTGAACCAGTACTTCACGCCGCCGAGCGAGCCGGTCATCACGCCGCCCGCCAATCAGACGCTGCGTGAGCACATCAACTGGCTATGGCCTGCCCTCACCCGCACGACCACGAGCGCGCCGCCGAACAGTTCGCTGATTCCGTTGCCAAAACCCTATGTCGTGCCGGGCGGCCGTTTTCGTGAGGGCTACTACTGGGACACCTACTTCACGATGCTCGGCTTGCAGGAAGCGGGCCGTGAGGACCTCGTCGACAACATGCTCGACAACTTCGCGTACATGATCGACACGTTCGGCCATATTCCAAACGGCAATCGCACCTACTACCTGGACCGCTCGCAGCCGCCCTTCTTCTCGCACATGGTGGAACTCGCGGCGAAGGTGGAAGGCCACGGCGTCTATCAGAAGTACCTGCCCGCGCTACGCAAGGAGTATGGCTACTGGATGCAGGGCGAGAAGTCCACGCCGGCCGGCTCGGCGACCCGCAATGTCGTAGTGATGCCCGATCGGACTGTACTGAACCGCTATTGGGACGAACTCGACACGCCTCGCGACGAATCGTATCTGGAGGACATACAGACCGCGCAGAAAGCCACCGGGCGCAATCCGAACGACGTCTACCGCGAACTGCGCGCCACTGCGGAAAGCGGCTGGGATTTCAGCTCGCGCTGGTTCGGCGACAACATGACGCTCGCGACGGTGCGCACGACGTCGATCATCCCTGTCGATCTGAACAGCCTGATGTTCCACCTGGAGATCAGCATTGCGAAAGGCTGCAGCGAGACGCGCGACTTCCGCTGTGTCGGCGAATTCGCAGGACGCGCCGCGAAGCGCGCGCTCGGCATCAATCGCTACCTGTGGAATCCGAACGGCTACTACGGCGACTATGACTGGCAGCTCGCGAAACCGCGCGACAACAAGACCGCCGCCATGGTGTTCCCGTTGTTCGTGGGCGCGGCATGGCCGGAGCGCGCGCAAAAGACTGCACAGCAAGTGCAGTCGACGTTATTGCAACCCGGCGGACTCGCGACGACAACCTACAACACCACCCAACAGTGGGACGCGCCGAACGGCTGGGCGCCGCTGCACTGGGTCGCGATTCAGGGCTTGAAGCGCTATGGCCACGACGCCCTCGCCCAACAGATCGGCACGCGATTTCTTACCGACGTGAAAGGCGTCTATGCGTCGGATAAGAAACTGGTCGAAAAATACGTAGTCGAGGGAGCGGGCACGGGCGGCGGCGGCGGTGGCGAATATCCGCTTCAGGACGGCTTCGGCTGGACCAACGGCGTAACGCTCAAACTGCTCGATCTGTACAGCCCCGGCGAGTAGCGGCGTTTCCAGGGACGCAAACAGGCTCAAGCGCGGACACGGGCAAGAGGTCCAGCCTGCGGGCAGCAATACTGTATAAAAACACAGTATAATGCCTTGCATGAACCGACTATTTGCCGGCCGGGCCGCTCGCGCCCGGCATTGAACCATGGCGTCCCAGCAATGCCTGTTTGCTCCTGAACCCGTTGCGCTATTCGGCGACAGCGACGGCGGAATACGCTACCTGCCCGACTCTGTCCCGCCCGTTCTCGCGCAACGGTGGTTCGACGAGGCGTTACGCAACATAGGCTGGAGCAGCTATCAGCGCATGATGTATGAGCGCGAGGTGCTCGTGCCCCGTCTGATCGCGACCTTCCTGCGCGAATCGGCTGACCTGCCCACGCCGCTTGGCGAAGCGTTCGAGACGGTGCGTTCGCTGGTCGGCGCGCCGTTCAATCGCGTGGGGCTCAACCTTTATCGCGACGAGCACGACAGCGTCGCGCCGCATAGCGACAAAACGGCGAATCTGGTGCGCGGCGAGCCGATCGCGATCGTGTCGCTCGGTGCAAGCCGCCGCATGACGGTCCGTCCAAAGAAAGGCCCGGGCCGCGCAGTGCATGTCGAACTCGAACCGGGCAGTTGCCTCGTCATGAGCTACGCATCGCAGTTCACCCATGACCACGGCATTCCCAAGCTCAATGAGCGCGTTGGGCCGCGCATCAGCCTGGCGTTCCGCTGCTACAGCGGCTAGCGGCACGAGCTGCATGCCGCGTGCGCGGCGCACTGAGATACCGTCAATCAGACCGCGTAAATGTTCGGATTCTCGAGCAGCGGCACGAATTGGCCGGTGCGGCCGTCGAGTGCAAGCATTACGCCGCTTTCAATCTGGAAGATCCAGCCGTGCAATTGCAGCGTCTTGTTCGCGAGCCCGACAGCGACCGACGGATGCGTGCGGATATTGGCCAGTTGCGCGACCACGTTGTCCTTGACGAGCGCGTCCAGACGCTCTGTGGGCGACTGATAGGTGCGCGACGCATTGATCGCCTTCGCCGCATCGGCGTGACGCAGCCAGCCGGCCACTGCCGGCAAATGTTCCAGGTTCGTATTGGTCGTAATTGCGGTCATCGCGCCGCAGTTCGAATGGCCGCATATCACGATGTCGCGTACCCCGAGCACGGCGACCGCGTACTCGACTGTCGCCGATACGCCGCCAGGCTCCGGACCATACGACGGCACGATATTGCCCGCGTTGCGGATCACGAAGAGCGCGCCCGGCTCCGCTTGCGTCAGCAGTTCAGGAACCACGCGGCTGTCCGAACACGTCACGAAAAGCGTGCTCGGACTTTGCGCGGTCGACAGGCGCTTGAACAAAGCACTTTGCTGTGGAAACACTTCACGTTGAAAGCGGATCAAGCCCTCGATGATTTCCTGCACGATGTTCTCCCGATAATCGAAGATACGCGGCACGCCTTGCATGGCCGCGGCGGTTCGCGCGAACTATATCGCGTTGCCGTGGCGTCGGCAGGCATGGCGGTGGGCTATCGGGGCGGCGCAATCGGCCAGGCACTCGTGAACTCACCGCTTGGCGCATGGACTGGCTACAAGTGCTGCAACGGCTCGCAGCATAAGCGCCGCCGAGCCGCCGAGCCGCTGAGCCGCTGAGCCGCCGAGCCACCGCAGATTCATCGGCTAGAACAACCGTCGAGCCCGGCGCATGCCGGACCCGTCGACGGCAATGACCGCGGCAGCGCCAATGCTAAGGCCCCGTCTTGTCGAAGTCGCGCGTCTCCAGTTCCACCGACTGCCCGCCGTTCTTTTCCAGCACCCGCTGGGTAGCCTTTTCAATCTGCGCGCGATTGGCTTCGAACGTACCTACGAGATCGTGAGCCGACGGCCCGCCGTTGCCGAAATGGTCGTTTAGCGCGTCGAGCGAGACGCTGCACCAGACGTCTTTTCCATCGACATTGGCTTCGAAGGCGACGCGTGCCGCCGCCACCACTTCACGGCGTCCGGTGAATTCGATCCTCATAATGACCCTCCATGTGTCGAAAGAACCTTGCAAGTCGCAAGTGCTGTGCCAAACGGCGCAGGGCGCCGATGGCGCCGCTCGCATGCGAAGATTCTGTGCAAGGTGCATACTCGGGGTCGGCCGCCTCCGAACGGCCGTGCTCATGCGTCGCCGCGTGCAGGTCGAGCGCCAGGCGGCCGGACGCACCCACTATTCTGATCCAACTTCGCCCCATGTCCCGCAATCCGCAATCGTCGCGTCCTTTAGTCATTGCCGCCGTGATGGCTTCCATGGCGATGGTCGCCATCGAAGCCACCATCGTTTCCACCGCCATGCCGCAGATCGTCGCGCAACTCGGCGATCTGCATCTGTATAGCTGGGTATTCTCTTCGTTCCTGCTCACGCAAACGGCAATGACCGTGGTGTTCGGCAAACTCGCCGATCTGTACGGCCGCAAGCCGGTCATGCTGGCCGGCATCGCGATCTTCCTGATCGGCTCCGTGCTCGCGGGCTTCGCATGGTCGATGCCGGCCATGATCGCGTTCCGGCTGATTCAAGGCATCGGCGCGGGCGCGATCCAGCCGGTCACGCTGACCATCGTCGCGGACCTCTACCCTGCGCGCGAACGCGGCAAGGTGCAAGGTTATCTTGCAAGCGTGTGGGCGATTTCAGCGGTGGTGGGACCGATGGTCGGCGGCTTCATCATCCACAACTTGTCGTGGGCGTGGATTTTCTGGATGAACGTGCCGATCGGCCTCGCATCCGCAGCAGGATTTATCGCGTTTCTACGAGAGTCCGAGCGGCATGCGCGCCCTTCTATCGACTTCGCGGGCGCGGCGCTTTTCATGGCCGCGATAGCCGCGTTGATGACTGCGCTTACCTGTGCGGGCGACGACGACCTCGCGCACGCATCGATGGCCGGCGGTGCATTCGTCGTGTGCCTGCTGCTGTTCGTGCTGCAGGAGCGCCGCGCAAAAGAACCGATGATCTCATTCGCGCTCTGGAGCCGCCGCCCGATTGCCGCGTGCAACGGCGCGACCTTGCTGTCCGGCATGATCCTGATGGGCTCGACCACGTTCCTGCCGATGTATGTGCAAGGCGTGCTCAATCGCTCGCCGGTGATAGCGGGCCTCGCGCTCACGATGATGATGGTCGGCTGGCCGGCCGGCGCCACGCTCGCCGCCAAGTCGTTTCATCGCATTGGCTTGCGGCGCATGCTGATTTGCGGCAGTGCTTTCATTCCCATCGGCGCGGTGCTGCTGCTGTTTCTCGCGCCGGGCGGCTCGCCGCTCGTCGCCGCATTCGGTTCGCTGATCATGGGTTTCGGCATGGGCACGTCGAGCGTCAGCTGTCTCATTCTGATTCAGGAAATCGTGAAAATGGACGAACGCGGCAGTGCAACGGCGTCGAATCTGTTCTCGCGCAATCTGGGCAGCACGCTCGGCGCCACGCTATTCGGCGCTGTGCTCAACTTCGGCCTCAGCCACTCGCACGGCGTCGCCGTCGTAACGTCGGACCAACTGAAAAGCCTGCTGCAAAATCAGGCCGCGAGCCTCGGTGGTGGCGAAGCAATCCGCATGGTGCTGCATCAATCGCTGCACCTCACGTTCATTTCGATCTTCGCAATCGCGATTTTCGTGGTGCTGCTGCTGACTCTCGTGCCGGCCATCATCATCGGCACGGAGAAAAAGATGCCGGTCGAAGCGCTTGCACCGCTCGAAGACTAGCTGTTGCCGGTAGATGGACGGACGTGTATGTCGAATGGCCGACGCGCGAATGCAATCGAAAGCCTTCCGATACGTCAGGCTTTCGCGTACAGCGTCGAATTCGCAAAGCCTTCGGCCGCGAGCACCTGTCCGACCAGAATCAACGCGGTGCGCTCGATCTGCGTGGACTGGACCTTCCCGAGAATGTCGTCGAGTGTGCCCGTGATCTTTTCCTCGTCCGGCCAACTCGCGCGATAGATCACCGCGATCGGACATGCGCCGCCATAATGCGGCCGCAGTTCTTCGACGATGCGCGCAAGGTGCCGCACGCCGAGATGAATGGCCATCGTCGCACGATGCCGCGCCAGATCGGCAAGCTGTTCGCCCTCAGGCATCGTGGTTTTGGTCGCGTAGCGCGTGAGAATCAGCGTCTGCGAAATGTCTGGCAATGTGAGTTCGCAGCCGAGCGCCGCCGCGCAAGCAGCGGTCGCGGTCACGCCCGGTACGATTTCGTAGGGAATTGCAAGCTCGCGCAACCTGCGAATCTGTTCGCCGATCGCGCCGTACAGCGAAGGGTCGCCGGAGTGCACGCGCGCTACGTGCTGACGTTTATCGTGCGCGCTTTTTAGTAACGCCACGATCTGGTCGAGGTCGAGTTCGGCCGTGTTCACCACCTGCGCCGCCGAATGCCCTTCGAGCACCGCAGCCGGCACTAACGAACCTGCGTAGAGAATCACGGGACAACTGCGCACGAGACGCTGCCCCTTCACCGTGATCAGCTCCGGATCGCCAGGACCCGCGCCGATAAAAAACACCGTCATTCAATACTCCATTGATTCAAGCGGACGACTCAACGTGACAGATGCAGCGCGTCAAGCAACTCCGCCACGCTTTCGAATTCACGATCCGCCGCGGGCAATGAAGGTCGACGCAGCATCACGACAGGCAGGCGGCGCTCACGTGCGACTTCAAGCTTGGCCTCGGTCGCACTGCCGCCGCTATTTTTGCTGACTACGACGTCGACGTGTTGCAGCGCGAAGAGCGCACGCTCGCCTTCGAGCGTAAACGGTCCGCGTGCCGCGATTATGCGGGCGCGTTCCGTGTCTTCGTGCGAGTCGAGACAGCGCACGAGCCAGAATTGATGTGGCGGAATCTCGTCGAGATGCGAGAGCGGTTCGCGTCCGAGCGTGAAGAGCGGTCGCTTGAACGGCGCGAGCGCCATGGTGAGTTCGTCCCAGCCGTCGACCATGCGCCAGTCGTCGCCGGCGCGCGGCTGCCACGCCGGTCGACGCAGCGCCCAACACGGCACGCCCGCGTGACGGGCCGCATTCACAGCATTCCCACTGATCTGCGCCGCGTACGGATGCGTCGCATCGATCACGAGGCCGATCTCTTCATCTGCGATATACCGTGCCATGCCTTCGCTGCCGCCGAAGCCGCCGACCCGCACGCTGCATGGCAGATCGTCGGGCACCTTGCCGAGTCCCGCGAGACTGTACACGTCGACGGAAGTAAGTTGGCGGGCAATGCGTAAAGCGTCGCCGGTGCCGCCGAGCAGCAGAACCTTTGTCATCGCGCGACTCCGATCAGCTTCCCCGCGCGGTCGATCGCGAACATCTCCACGTTCACCTGCGGCGGCACGATTTCGCGTGCGACGGCAAGCGCGTGCGCACAGACAATATCGCCGAGCGGCACCTGCTCCGCGTGCGCTAGCGCGACCGCTTGCTGACTCGTATTGGCCGCGCGGATCGCGGATTGCAACGCGTCGTCGGCGCCCTGTTCGGCGGCCCATGCGGCGAGCCGTTCAAGATCGATGCTCGAGTTGCGGCTATGCAGATCGAGATGGCCCGCCGCGAGCTTGCTCAGCTTGCCGAAGCCGCCGCAAATACTCAGGCGCTCGACCGGCGCGCGCTTCATATGTTTGAGCACCGCGCCGACGAAGTCGCCCATTTCGATCAGCGCGATATCGGGTAATGCGTAGTGCGAGCGCATCGCGTCTTCGCTTGCATTACCTGTACACGCGGCGAGATGCATGTAGCCGTTAGCGCGCGCAACGTCGATGCCCTGATGAATCGACGCGATGTAGGCCGAGCACGAAAACGGCCGCACGATGCCGGTCGTGCCCAATATCGACAGGCCGCCCACAATCCCGAGCCGCGGGTTCATCGTTTTGAGCGCGAGCGCTTCGCCGTCCTCAACGCCAATCGTCACTTCGAAACCGCCGCCATAGGCATGCTCGGCAGCGAGTTCTGCAAGATGCTCGCTCATCATTTTGCGCGGCACCGGGTTGATCGCCGGTTCGCCGACGGCGAGCGTCAACCCCGCACGCGTCACCGTGCCCACGCCCGGCCCGGCGCGGAACACCACACCTGGCTCAGGGACCAGACGCACGCGCGCGAACACCACGGCGCCGTGCGTGACATCGGGATCGTCGCCGGCATCCTTGATCGTGCCCGCTTCGGCGCCGTCATCGGTCAACCGGCAGAAGACGAGCGGCATCGGCACATGCTGGCCCTTGGGCAACACGATTTCGGCCACCTCGCTGACCACACCCGCGAGCAGCAGACGCGCGGCCGCCAGCGACGTGGCGGTTGCGCAACTGCCGGTCGTGTAGCCGCTGCGCAGCGGTGCGGGTTGTTCAGGCGTTTCGTCGCGCATGAGCGTCACGCCGATGAAGCAGCGTTGGTGTTATCGGCAACACTATGGACGCCATCGGCAGCGCAACGCTTCACCACATCGTACAAGGTGATCGGCAGCGCTTGCCGCCACGTATCGAAGCCACCGAGCGGCTGAGCGTCCGCAAGCGCAATTCGCGTGAGCGTGCCGCCATGTTTGTCACGCCATGCAGCGAGCGCCGCCTCGCCTTGCAGCGTGACCGCGTTCGCGACCAGCCGGCCGCCGTCGCGCAAATTGTCCCAGCACCCTTCGAGCACGCCGGGCACCGTCACGCCGCCGCCGATAAACACCGCATGCGGCGCGGCCAACCCTTCGAGCGCTTGCGGCGCGCGGGCCGCCACGAGTTGCAAACCCGGCACGCCCAACGCATCGCGATTGTGCTCGATGAAGCGCTGACGCTCCGCGTGCCCTTCGATGGCGATCGCCCGGCAAGTCGGATGCGCGCGCATCCACTCGATGCCGATCGAGCCGCTGCCCGCACCCACGTCCCACAACAATTCGCCGGGCGTCGGTGCGAGTCGCGCGAGCGTGATCGCTCGCACATCGCGTTTGGTGAGCTGGCCGTCGTGACGGAACGCGTCGTCGGGCAGACCGCAGGTGAGCGGCAGGCGCGGCGCGCCTTCGGTGGCGCGGCATTCGAGCGCGACCAGGTTCAGCGCGGCGACATCGCCCGGGGACCATTGATCCGCACGGCCGTCGATGCGCCGCTCGTCGTCGCCGCCAAGGTGTTCGAACACGGTCATCCGCGTTGCGCCGAAACCTCGCGCGCTCAGCAGGTCGGCAAGCGCGGCGGGTGTGCGCCCGTCCGCGCTGAGCACGAACACGCGCGCGCGGTCATGCAAATAAGCGTTCAGCGTGGGCAACGGCCGCCCAACTACCGACACCATGGCCACATCCTGCAACGGCCAGCCGAGCCGCGCCGCCGCGAGCGATAACGACGACGGCGCGGGCAACACGCGCAGTTCACTGGGCGGCAACTGTCGAGCCAGCGTCGCGCCGACGCCGAACAGCATCGGATCGCCGCTCGCCAGCACGCACACCGAACCGCCGCGCTCGGCCAGAAGCGGCGCGAGATCGAATGGGCGCGGCCACTCGGCGCGCCGCGCCGCCAGCCGCGCGGGCAACATCGACAGATGACGTTCGCCGCCGTAAATCACCGACGCCTCGAGCAACGCACGCCGTGCGGGCCGCCCCAAACCGGCGAAGCCGTCGTCGCCAATGCCCACTACCGTCAGCCACGCCGACATGCACCCTTCCTCATTTTGTATCTCAAACAATGCACTGCGCCACGCCGGTCAAAGCGTCCAGCCTCGTTGTGCTATCCGAAAAAGGGCATAATACAGCCGCCGGTGCCCTTCGGGGCCTAACAGGGAACACAGCGGGAAGATTGCCGCTGTGGCTGCCCCCGCAACTGTATGCAGCGAGTCCGCCTGCGCTTGGCGCCACTGGTTCAACCGGGAAGGCCGCAGCGGACGACGACCTGCCAGCCAGGAGACCTGCCGGCCAGACTGTTCGTGCCAGCCAACATCGGGCGGGGTGTACCGATGCCGCAGCAATGCCGTTTTGACCGCTTGCTCGGGCCGTCGCGCGACGCTAACCCGGTGTCCGTCTTGAATCCAGCTTCGCCCTCCACTCTCTTGGCCGACGCGGCATCTGCGCTGCGGCCCTCGGCGTGTCCGGGCCTGCTGCGGATCGTGGCGGCGCGCGACGGCGGCATTTGTCGGATCAAGCTGCCAGGCGGCGAATTGAGCGCGGCTCAGGCCGAGGCGGTCGCCAACGCGAGCGCGCAGCATACGGCGGGTGTGATCGAACTGACGAATCGCGCGAATCTGCAATTGCGCGGTGTTCGGGCCGGCCATGAAGCTGCGCTGGTCGCCACGCTGATCGATGCGGGGCTCGGACCGGGCGCTGCAAGCGGCTCTGAAAGAATGGGCGATAGAGCGCCGACCGATTCCGCCGAAGACGATCACGATCACGGTCACGATCGCGATCGCGATCGCGATCGAAACGCGCACGCACTCGATGCAGCCGCCGCTGACGACGTGCGCAACGTCATGATCAGCCCCACTGCCGGACGCGACCCATGCGCACTGTTCGACACCAGACCTCTGTGCACCGCCCTTCTCACGCTGCTGCAAAGTGAAGCGCGTTTCGCGGCACTATCGCCGAAATTCGCGTTATTGGTCGACGGCGGCGAGCGGCTCGCGAGAGTGGACCACCCGCATGACGTGTGGCTCGCGGCAGCACAAGATTCGGCCGGAGCGGTGCGCTTCGTGTTCGGGCTCGCGGGCTGCCCGACCGTGGATGCAAACGCGAGCGCAAACACGCACATCGGCGGGAAGTCACCATCATCAGGCAACGCTGCGAACTCGTCCGAAAGATTGCATGCGGATGCGACAGGCGCGTTGGCCTCGGTGCTGCCGTCGCAAGTTCCGGCGCTCGTGCGCGCGTTGCTGCATACGTTTCTCGATCTTGCCGCTGCCGACGCCACGCGTATGCGTCATCTGCTCGACACGCATTCGGCGGACGCGATATTGCAGCATGCGCAAACCTACGTGGATTTTCCATTGACACGCGACGCGACGCTCGGCGGCTGGCGTCGCAGCACGACCGCCGATGCCTCGCTGCGCCTCGGCGCACATGCGCAACGCGCCGCGGATACATGGCATGCCGGCGGTCAACCGCCGCTCGGCCGTATCGATGCGGCCACGCTGCACGGCCTCGCCGCGCTCGCGCAACAACATGGCGACGGCACGCTGCGCATCACGCCGTGGCAAAGCGTGCTGCTGCCCGATATCCGGACGCTCTCAGTGCCCGTTGTGCTTGCCGCGCTGAACGCGCTGGGCCTCGCATGCGATTGCGCCGAAGCCATCACACACCTGATCGCGTGCGCCGGTTCCACTGGCTGCGCGAAAGGCCTCGCGGATACCAAAGCCGACGCATTGAATCTCGCGAAGCGCCTACCCGCCAGCGTCGACGTGCATTTGAGCGGATGCCCGCGCTCATGTGCTGCCGCGCATTGCGCGCCGTTTACGCTGCTCGCTGCGGCGCCGGGCATGTACGACCTTTTTCGACGCGACCAGGGCCCCGGCTTCGGTCGATGCGTCGCGCGCCAACTGACAGTCGAACAGGCCGCCGACACGATCGCGCGCCTTGTTCGAAGCGACACATGAGTGACACCGATGCTTGATTACATTCGCGACGGTCAGGAGATCTATCGCCAGTCTTTCGCGACGATCCGCGCCGAAGCCGACCTGTCGCGCATTCCTGCCGACCTCGAAAAACTCGCGGTGCGCGTAATCCACGCGTGCGGGATGGTCGATGTGATCGACGATCTCGCGTTCTCCGAACATGCCGGCACAGCAGGCCGCACGGCGCTCGCGCAAGGCGCGCCGATTCTCTGCGACGCCGGCATGGTGGCGCAAGGCATCACGCGCGCGCGGTTGCCGGTGAACAACGACGTGATCTGCACGCTCACACATGAACGAGTGCCTGCACTCGCCCGCGAACTCGGCAATACGCGTTCCGCCGCCGCGCTCGAATTGTGGCGCCCGCATCTGGGCGGCAGCGTCGTCGTGATCGGCAATGCGCCGACTGCCCTCTTCCATCTGCTCGATATGCTCGACGCCGGTGCGCCGAAGCCCGCGCTGATTCTGGGCTTTCCGGTCGGCTTTGTCGGCGCGGCGGAATCGAAAGCGATGCTCGCAGAGAATAGCCGTGGCGTGCCGTATGTCGTCGTGCATGGCCGGCGCGGCGGCAGTGCGATGGCTGCGGCCGCTGTCAACGCGCTCGCAACGGAGATCGAATAAATGACGGCGCAACAACGTGCAGGGCGTCTATATGGACTCGGTGTCGGTCCAGGAGACCCGGAACTCATCACGCTAAAGGCATTGCGTCTGCTCAAGGCAGCGGCCGTGGTCGCCTACTTCGTCGCGAAGGGCAAGAAGGGCAACGCGTTCAGCATCATCGAGGCGCATTTGCACGACACGCAGCAGCAACTGCCGCTCGTGTATCCCGTCACGACCGAAGCGCTTGAGCCGCCTCTGTCGTATGAAGCGATCATTGCCGACTTCTACGACACTGCGGCTGACATAGTCGGGGCACATCTGGATGCGGGGCGCGACGTCGCCGTGATCTGCGAAGGCGATCCGTTCTTCTACGGCTCGTACATGTATCTGCACGACCGGCTCGCGGCGCGCTACGAGAGCGAAGTGGTGCCGGGCGTCTGCTCGATGCTAGGCGGCGCGGCCGTGCTCGGTGCGCCGCTCGTATATCGCAACCAGAGCCTGTCGGTGCTCTCGGGCGTACTGCCGGAAGACGAACTGCGCCGCCGTCTTGCGGATGCAGACGCCGCTGTCGTGATGAAACTCGGACGCAATTTCGACAAGGTGCGGCGCGTGCTCGGCGAACTCGGACTCGCGCACCGCGCGCTGTACGTCGAGCGGGCGACGATGGGCAACCAGCGTATCGTCCCGCTCGCCGAAGTGGACCCGATGGCGTCGCCGTATTTCTCGCTGCTCGTCGTGCCGGGGGAAAAATGGCAAGGATGATGCCGCCCGCCATCGTCATTCTCGGCGCGGGCGCGCTGGATACCGCGCGGCGCATTCAGACGCTGTATGCGGATTCGCAGGTGCATGCGCTGCAAGGCCGCGTTGAAGCCGACGTCGCGTACGCCGAACTGAGCCCGCATCTGCGCGACCTCTATGCACGCGGCACGCCGATTGTCGCGCTGTGCGCGGCCGGCATCGTGATTCGCTGCGTGGCGCCGCTGCTGTCGAACAAGGGCGCCGAGCCGCCGGTGCTCGCCGTCGCCGAAGACGGCAGCGCCGTCGTGCCGTTGCTCGGCGGCCTTGCCGGCGTCAACGTGATGGCGCGCGAGATTGCCGCCGCACTTGCCATATCGCCTGCAATTACCACGAGTGGCGAGTTGCGGTTCGGCACCTGTGTGCTCAATCCGCCGGATGGTTATGCGCTTGCCGATATCGGCCAGGGTAAGCGTTTCGTGTCGGACCTGCTCGCCGGCGAAAGCACGCGGGTCGAAGGCGACGCGCCGTGGCTCGACGATGCGCAACTGCCGCGCTCGCCATCGGCGCGGCTGGCGATTCGCATCACGCCGCGCGCGTGGAATGGACGCGACGACGAGCTTGTGATTCACCCTCGCAGTGTGGTCGCAGCGGTGACGCTTGAGGCTGTCGCTTCAACGCCCGCACAGGCGAACAGCGCCGCGACATCAACCGCAGACAAGAACGCCGCCCCCGAAATCGCGGCTCGTGTGCGCAACTCACTCGAAGCGCACGGCCTCGCGTCTCTTTCGCTTGCCGCGTTGCTTGGCTCATCGGAACACATGGCAGAACCGGCGCTTGCCGAAGCGGCCGCGCTGCTGAACGTGCCGCTGCGTTTTACGGGTTGCGACGCCGCAATCGGCGAATCACCGGCCAGCCTTTTACGCGCCGCCCTGCGCATTCCCTACGAGACGTTGCACGACGATCATGTGCAAGGCATCGCCCTCGCTCTATCGCCGCTCGCGGTCGATCCCGGCACGATAGGACGGGCGCGCGGCCGGCTGACGGTGATCGGCCTCGGCCCCGGCAGCGCGGAACTGATGGTGCCCGCGGCGCGTAAGGCGCTCGACCAGGCCACCGATATTCTCGGCTATGAGACGTACGTGAAAATGGCCGGCCCGCTGCGCGCCGGCCAACGCGTGCACGGCACCGATAATCGCGAGGAAATGCAGCGCGCGCGCCATGCGTTCGAACTCGCGAGCACGGGACGGTCAGTGGTGATGGTGTCGTCCGGCGACCCCGGCGTGTTCGCGATGGCCGCGGCTGTGCTCGAAGCGCTCGACGCCTCTGAGGACAGCGCTTGGGCCGCTGTCGAGCTCAGCATCGTGCCGGGTGTATCGGCGGCAATGGCTACCGCCGCGCAAGCCGGCGCGCCGCTCGGCCACGACTTCTGCATGCTGTCGCTGTCGGATAACCTGAAGCCCTGGAGCATCATCGAGAAACGCTTGCGACATGCCGCGCAAGCGGACCTCGTCATGGCGTTCTACAACCCGATTTCGCGCGCACGTCCGTGGCAACTCGATAAGGCGCTCGATATCGTTCGTGAATATCGCGCGGCGCATACGCAGGTCGTGCTCGGCCGCGACATCGGCAGACCGGGCGCAACGCTGCGCGCGGTAACCTTAGGCGAACTGCGCTCAGCGGATGTCGATATGCGCACGATGCTGATCGTGGGCTCCTCCACCACGCGCCGCTTCACCAGGGGCGCGCAGTGGGTCTACACGCCGCGCTGGTACGAGTAAGCCACGACGAGTAGCTACGCCGCGGCCTTCATATCGTCGATCGCGCGCTGCCTCACGCCCAGGTCGTCCCACAGTTCCGGATGACAGGTGAACACCAGAATCTGATGCCGCGTGGCAGCGTCGATCAGCGCCCGCTTGATCGCATCCCGCCGTGCGGCGTCGGTATGCACAGCCGCATCGTCGAGCATCAGCAACGTGGGCCGGCCGGACGCCTTCAGCAGATCGGCATACGCGAGCCGCGTGAGAATGCCGAGTTGCTCGCGCGTGCCGAAGCTCAGCGCTTCGAGCGTGTCTGCGCGGCCAAAACGATCGAGCGTCGCGGGACTCAGATCGTCGCCGAGCGCGATGGTCGATTGCGGGAAGATCCGCTTCAGATAGTGGCCGAGCCGTTCCGTCAACGGCGCACGCAATTGGGCGACCGCCGCATCGCGTTCCGCGACGAGCACTTCGTCGAGCAAACTCAACGCGCCGGCGCGCAAGCTCAGCTCCTCTTTGCGGCGGGTGGCCTGTTCCACTTTTGCGTCGAGCGCTGCAAGACGCTCGCCGAGCCCTGACGCGCCCACGGTCTCCAGCTGGCTGCGCAAACGCGCGATGCTGACCTGCCGCTCGTGCTGGTCCTGACGCGCAAGTTCCGCCGACGCGCGATAGCGCTTCGCCTCGGTCGCCGGGTCGTCCAGACGCACGGCTTCGAGTTCGCGCGCCCGCGCTTCGCGCTGCTTCGTCAGCGCCTCGACCTGCACACGTTGTTCGACGATCTTCGCCTGCCACTGCGCGCGGTTGCGGCAGAACGCCGGGTCGCTCAGTTGCGCTTCCTTGCGCTGCAATTGGAGCGCGAGCGATTCAGCCGTCGCAATGCCGGTGGAACGCTTCTCGGTTGCCTCGTTCAGTATCTTGCGGGCACTCTCCAGCGCGGAGGCTGCGATTTCGGCGCTGCGCCGCGCTTCGTCGAGCGGCAGCGCGGCCGAGACGTCGGGCAAACTCGTCAAACGCTCGTTGGCGGCCTGCGATCGCGCGGTGGCCGAAGCCAACGCGGCGCGCAGCGCGTCGATGCCCTGCGGCGCGTACGCTTCCAGCACCTTCGCGTAACTTTTCTGCTGCGCGACGAGCGCCTTCCACTGTTCGTGCCTCGATTCGGCTTCGGCAAGCGAAGCGACGCCGAGCGCTTGCAACAACTGCGCATGCTGCGCTTCGAGCGCGGCGAGTTCCGACAGTCGCGCGGACAGATCCGAAACGCCCGGAATCACGTGCAGTTCACCAAGCTCGCCGAGGCCAATCCGCTTTTCTTCGTCGACACGCAATACGCCCGTGCCGCTGATGGACGCATCGCCCACCGTAATCGCGCCGCTAAGCCGATATTCGATGCGCGTCATGGCCGCTTCGGTGCGCGCACGCAACACGGTCAGCGACGCATCGAGCGATGCAAGGCGCTTGAGCTTCGCCTCGTCTATTTCAAGGGCGGCTGCGGCGCGCGCGGCTGCTACGAGCGCTTCGTTGGCTTCGCTCGCGGCGGCAATCGCCGTTTCGAGCCGTTCCAGTTCAGCACGATGAAGACCGATCTGGTTGCGCAGATCCGCGGCACTCACCGCCGCATTCGCCAGTTCAAGCGCGCGGTTTGCATCGGTAAAAGCCTGCTCAAGTTGCGCGACGCGGGTTGCCGCCTGCGCATATCCGGTTTCGACCGCCGCCACGTTCGCGCGCGCCGTGTCGAGTTGCTGACGTTCACGCATCACCGCTGTTTCCAGTTCCACCGCGGCCTGTTCGTGCTGCAACGGTAGCGCGAGTTCAGCCTCGCTGACTTTCAACGCCTGCGCGAGTTGGTCTACGCTGCGCTCGAGTTCCGCAGCCGCATCGGCGCGTTTTTGCGCGAGCACGGCCTTCTCCTCGTGGAGTTCCCACGGCCGTTTGCGTTCGGTTTCCTCGAAGGCCTGCTGCTGCGCGGCAAGCCGCGCGATGTTTTCATCGAACTGTTCGCGCTGCCGGTTTAGATCGTCACGCTCCGCGATCAGCGCGGCGAGCGCGGCTTCGGCTTCCGCCAGCGGCCCCGTGGATTTCTGCGTGCGTGCGGTCAGCAGTTGCCGAAGCTCGCGTTGCACGGCGGCGATCAACGCATCCTCGCCCGCCGATTCGCGGCTGCCGGACAATTGCGACAACGCATCGCGCAGATACTGCGCCGCGTGACCGGTCGAGTCGCGCATATCCTGCGTGCCGCCCTGCTGCACCCATAGCAGCCCCGGAACGCCCGCGTTTTCTGCCTTCAACGGCCCGCGCGCGGCACGCGAAAAGCCGAGCAGTGCGGCGAGCTTGTCTTCCGCTTCGTCTTCGCCGAAAACGGCCTGGCCGATCTTCAACTCACAGCGCTGACGCGTGACGAACTGCTTCGACAGGCGGCACGCAACGCCATCGAGATCGAAGCTCACCTCGACCGACGGCTGCCCGCTCGCCTTGCCCCAAGGCAGCAATTCCTTCAGATGCGAGGCCTTGTAGCGTTCGAGAAATACCGCACGCACGGCCTCGGCAATCGTGCTCTTACCGGCCTCGTTCGGTCCCACGAAAAGATTGAGGCCGGGCTGCAGGTCGTCGATAAAAAGACGCCCGGTGAACTGTTTGAATTCCTCTATTGCGATGCTCTGAAGCTTCATGCGGACCTCGCTTCGCGCGGCAATTCACGTTGAAACCGCGCCAGCAGCAATAATGCCTCTGCCGCGCGCTTGACCTGTTGCGGGTCCGACTGCGGGTCCTCCTGCATGCCTCGCAAACGCGCGACGACTTTTGCCAGATAGCCGCTTTGCGCGCCGAGTTCTGCGAGATCCTCTGTAGTGGGCAGCACCTGCAAACCGCTCAGATCGACACGCAAGGCACGCACGCGCGCGCGGGTCTCTTCGACGGCGACATGAAGCGCCTCGGCGTCGGCCAGCGCGGCCGTGCCGCTCACCCATACGCGCAGCACGTCGCTGCTGCCCAACGTGGCGAGGCGCGTCTTCAGCGAATCCACATCGGTCGGCACGGAAATCGTTTCGTCCCAGCGATGCCACTGGTATTGCCCGACTCGCACCGCCTCGACCGCGGGCTGTGCGCCGGGCTCGCTCAGCGTGACGTCGAGCATGAAGCCGGGATCGTTCGCGCGAAAACGGTCCTGCTCGTGCGTGCCCGCGTACCAGGTGCGCTCGTCGACGCGAAAGTGGCCGTGCCAGTCGCCGAGCGCGAGATAGTCGAGACGCGCGCTCGCGGCGCGCGTCGGCGAAATCGGGTTCGAGGAGTCGATGCCTTCCTGCAGAATGCCGCTCACGCTGCCATGCGCGAGGCCCACACGGTGATAACCCGCCGGCGTCTCGACGGTATCGAAAAAGCCGGTGGTGTCGTCGTAAGTAATACGCTGCGTGAGCGGCGCGCACAGCACCGCGCAACGGCATGCGTCCAGCAACACGACGCCGGGTGCGAGCACGAGGCGCACGTTGGGCGGCACGCAATTGAGACGCTGCGCACGCGTCCAGACGCTTTCCACGAGCGCCGCGTCGTGATTGCCAGGCAGCATGATCCAGGGGCCCGCGAAGGCTTGCAGTGCGGCGAACAGGCGGCGGATCACCGTATCGGACACCGTCTGCAGATCGAACACGTCGCCTGCCACCAGCACCGCGTCGACCTGGCGCGCGGCTGCTTCGTCGGCGATGCGGCGCACGGTGTCGAAGCGCGCCTGTGCCAGATGCGCGGCCTCCTCCGGCTCGAACTGACCGAACTGCGTGCCGATTTGCCAGTCTGCGGTATGCAGAAACCTGATCACTGTGCCTCCCATTGCGTTCAAATGCATTGCCGCGCGGCGCATGCTGCTCAGGCCGCCGCGGTTCAACCCTCGATGTTACCGCGCCGGCGGCGCAAACAGCGACCGATACGGCCGGATCGCGCTCAAGCGGCGCGATGCCGCGCTCTTCAACGTCATTCGCCATCATCCGGCATCATTCAGCGCGGCTCGACTCGCCCTACACACCGCGCGGCGCGCGGCGCTAAACTCGCGTTTCCGGACCCTGGCTCTCTCGCCGATGAATAAAGCACTCGAACTGAAGAAGGCCAAACGCACGCCGCTGCTGCTCCTTGCCGCGGCGGCCTGCGTTTTCGTCGTCACGGCATTGATGCCGCGCGGCGTCTGGATCGACGGTATCAAGGCGGTGGCCGAAGCCGCGATGGTCGGCGCGCTCGCCGACTGGTTCGCAGTCGCTGCGCTGTTCAGGCGCGTGCCGATTCCAGTGGTATCGGCTCACACGGCGATCATTCCGCGCAACAAGCACAAGATTGCCGACAACCTCGCCGTGTTCGTCCAGGACAAGTTTCTCGACGTGCCGTCGCTCGTCGGTCTGATCAAGAAGCACGATCCGGCACAGAGCATCACGCGCTGGCTGACCGAGCCCGCCAACACCGCGCGCCTCGGCAATTACGTCGTGAAACTGACGAGCGGCATTCTCGATCTGACCGACGACGTGCGGATTCAGGTGTTCATCAAGGACGCATTGCGCGATGTGCTCGCCAAGGTCGACCTCTCGCAGTCAATGGGCTCGATTCTCGACACGCTCACCAAAGACGGCCGCCACCAGGAACTTCTCGACGCGGGCATCGAACAGGTCGTCGCATTGCTGCGCGAACCGCAGGCGCGCCAGTTCATTGCGGAACGTATTGTCGATTGGGTCAAGAGCGAATATCCGAAGATGGAAAAAATCCTGCCCTCCGCGTGGCTCGGCGAGAAAGGTGCCGAGACTATCGCGAACGCGGTGAACCGGATGCTCGAACAGGTCAGCGAAAACCCCACACACCAGTTGCGCCAGAAGTTCGACGACGCCGCGCACAAGCTGATCGTCAAGCTGAAAAGCGATCCGGCCTTTCTGGAAAAAGGCGAGGAATTCAAGCGTTATCTGGTGGAAGGCGAAGCGCTCGCCTTGTATGTGAAGGACATGTGGGGCGAACTTCGCGCGTGGCTCAAGCGCGATCTGCAAAGCAGCGAATCGGCGTTGCATGCGCGAGTCGTCGCGGCGGGCCAATGGGTGGGCCGCGAACTCGCGAACGACCCGGCGCTGCGCCAGTCGCTAAACGATCACCTCGAAGACGCAGCACGCGCAATGGCGCCCGAGTTCGCGCAATTCCTCACACGGCATATCAGCGACACCGTGAAGAACTGGGACCCGCATGAGATGTCGCGGCAGATCGAACTGAACATTGGCAAGGACCTGCAATATATCCGCATCAACGGGACCGTGGTCGGCGGCTTCATCGGCCTGCTGCTTTATGGAAGCTCGCTAGTATTCGACTTGCTGCGCATGCATATCGGCTGAGCGGGCAGTTCTGGCGAACCGCGACGCAAAGCGCCTACAATCCGGGCATAGGGTTTGCTCAGCCGCAGTGGCCCATACGGCACCGTGCCGCCGCCGCATCTACCGCGCGCGAGACTACAAGCGACCGCGGACGCGGCCGCGCCACTCAAACGGACAGTGTGCTCATGAAAATATCCTTACCGCCGCATGGGCGGTCGAACCGCGTTTATCCGCCCGCCGCTCCGAGTTTGCATGGTCTCGCGTCGGTGATTACCGGCGTGGTGGTGGTCTGCGCGCTTTACTTCGGCCGCGCGGTGCTGATTCCGATCACGCTCTCCGTGCTGCTCAGTTTTCTGCTCGCGCCGCTCGTGCAGATGTTGCGGCGGCTGCATATGGGCCAGTTTCCGTCCATTTTCATCGCGGTGCTGTTCGCCCTGGCCGCACTGCTCGCCGTGGGGGCGCTGATCGGCGCGCAGCTCGTTCAACTGGCGGGCGACCTGCCGCAGTACCAGGTCGCCATCGAACGCAAGATCGAAACCGTGCAGGAGAAAACGATCGGCCGCGCCGATTCGCTGATGAGCCGCGCGGCGGCCACGCTGCAACGCGTTGCGCCTTCGAAGCCGCCGCCGCGACCCACTGGCCGGGCCGCGCGCAACGCCCCTGCTGTGCCCACGCCTGTCGAAGTCCACGAGCCTTCGCCCACGCCGTTGCAACTCGCGCAGCGTGCGCTGTCGCCAGCCATCGCGCCGATTGAAACCACCTTCATCGTGCTGGTGGTCACGATCTTCATTCTGCTGCAGCGCGAGGACCTGCGCGACCGCCTGATCAGCCTCTTCGGCTCTCGCGATTTGCATCGCACGACGACAGCCATCAACGACGCCGCGGTGCGCCTGAGCCGCTATTTTGTCGCGCAACTCGGCGTGAACCTGAGCGCAGGCGGTGTGATTGCCATCGGGCTCGCTATCATCGGCGTGCCAGGCGCGTTGCTGTTCGGCGTGATAGCGGCGCTGCTGCGCTTCGTGCCATATATCGGCATCTGGATCGCGGCGATTCTCGCGGTGTTTCTCGCGGCAGCCATCCAGCCGCAATGGACGATGGCGGTCTACACACTGATTCTTTTTATCGTCGTGGATGTGGTAGCCGGGCAGATCGCGGAGCCGCTGCTATATGGCCACCGTTCGGGGCTGTCGCCGCTCGCAGTGGTTGTCGCGGCGATTTTCTGGAGCTGGCTGTGGGGGCCGATCGGCCTCGTGCTGTCCACGCCGCTCACGCTGTGCGTCGTCACGCTTGGGCGCTATGCCGATCGTCTGAACTTTCTCACGGTGCTGCTCGGCGACCAGCCGGCGCTCACGCCCGCGCAGAATTTCTATCAGCGGCTTCTTGCGGACGATCCGCATGAGGCGATCGTGCAGGCGGAGCGTCTGCTGCGCGAGATGTCGCTAATCGACTACTACGACACCGTCGCGCTCGAAGGGCTCAAGCTCGCGCGCAACGACGCGATGCGCGGCGTGCTGATGCCGGACCAGTTGGCCCGCGTGAACGAAGCGCTGGTGGACATCGTCGAAAATCTGGAAATCGCCGATGGTCTGCCGGACCGGCTGATCCGCGCCGAGTCTCCAGAAGCGCTCGTCGCGGCTTCCTCAGCGGATCTTTCCGAGCGGCACGACAGTGCGGCGCGAGCGCATGCTTCACCACAGAGTGACAGCGAAAAAGCGGCGGTGCTCTGCGTGCCCGGACGCGGCGCGTTCGACGAAGTCACGACGGCCATCGCGGTGCAACTGCTCGGACGCTTCGGTTTTTCGCCGATCATGGCGACGCACTCGGGCTATCGCAGCGCGCACGCCGACGAGCCGAGCTACAAGAATGCGCCGATCATCTGCATCGTCACGCTCGACGCTCCGGAATCGCCGCCGTATCTGCGCAATATGCTTCGACGCACACGCCAATGGCGGCCGAGAGCGGCACTCGTGGTCGGCGTCGGCGGCACCGCGGAAAACGGGCATGAGACCGGAGCGGGTGCGACTGCCGCTTCACATTCGGCACCGACCTTCCGCGCGATGATCGAGGAATGCCAGTTGGCCGCGTCGTCGCTGCACACGCGTCAGCATTCGCACGTGGCGAGCAGCGCGGATTGAGCACGGTGATGGGCCAACCGCACGCCCGTTAGCGTGGATCGAATCGTGGCGCGCCTGTACCCAAAATGAGGACAGGCGCGCGTAAGCTCTCCTCCATACTTCGCTCATCGCTTCTTTCGTATCGCCGCGCGTCTAAAACACTCACAGGCGCGGCGCACCGGAAAACGCGGCGAAAATCGAGGAGACATGCATGACGCGCAGTTTCAAACCCTACCCCTTTGCGCCGCGCCATTACGAGGGCGCGGCGCCCCCGCTCATCGACGGAAACGATCCCGTGCGGCGGCCCGTGGCGATAGTCGGCGGCGGGCCGGTCGGCATGACGCTCGCGCTCGCCCTCGCCCGGCAAGGCGTGCGCTCGGTGCTGATCGAGGCCGACGACAGCGTATGCACCGGCAGCCGCGCAATCTGCATTTCGCGGCGCAGCCTGGAAATACTCAAGCGCCTTGGCGCCGTGCAAGGCTTCCTGCAAAAAGGCCTGCCGTGGACGGGAGGCCGTAGCTTCTATCGCGACACCGAAGTGTTCCGCTTCACGATGCATCACGACGACGAGCAATCGTTGCCGCCGATGATCAACATCGCGCAATACCAGATCGAGCAGTTCCTGCTCGACGAACTGGAGCGGCATGCGGATCTGATCGACATCCGCTGGCAAACTCGTGTGACCGGCATCGAGCAATCCGACGGTTCCGACGCGCAGCGTGGCGCAACACTCGCGCTGCGCACCGGCGACACCGCGTGGCGCATGCACGCCGACTGGGTCGTCGCGTGCGACGGCGGGCGCAGCACCGTACGTGAAGCGCTCGGTCTGAAGCTCACCGGCACCACGTACGAAGGACGCTACGTGATCGTTGATATCGCCTTGCACAGCGAGCGCGCGACCGAACGTCTCGCCTACTTCGATCCGCCGTCGAATCCGGGTTCCACGGTGCTCGTGCACAAACAGCCGGACGACGTTTGGCGTATCGACTATCAGCTTCGCGACGACGAAGACCCGCAGGCGGCCATCGAGCCGGATAACGTAATTCCACGCGTTCAGAGCGTGCTCGACGCAATGGGCGAAACGGGCGAATGGTCGCCGATCTGGATCACGGTCTACAAGGCAAACGCGTTGACATTGGAGCGTTATCGCCACGGCTCGGTACTGTTCGCCGGCGACGCGGCGCATCTTGTGCCGATCTTCGGCGTGCGCGGCGCCAATTCGGGCATTGACGACGCCGACAACCTCGGCTGGAAACTCGGCTGCGTGGTCAACGGCATTGCATCGCCCGATCTGCTCGACAGTTATAGCGACGAGCGCGTGTTCGCCGCGCGCGAGAACCTGAGCTACGGGATGAAAAGCACCGAGTTCATGGCGCCGCCCACGTTCGGGTTCGAGTTGATGAGAACAGCGGTGCTTGGGCTCGCCGAACATCATCCCGCTGTGCGGCCGCTGATCAATCCGCGGCAAACGCACCCGATCGCGTATGTCGAATCGCCGCTCAATCGCGTTGCAGCAGACGGCGTGCACGCAACCGGCGCAGTGCCCGTGGCGAGCCGATTTGCCAGCGGTCCCGCGCCTGGCAGCGTGTTACCGGAGTGCAGGCTGCGGCGCATTAGCGACGGCAAGACGGTCGATATGCACGTTACCGATCTGCTGGCACCCTGTTTCACGGCGCTGCGCTTCGGCATGGATGCTTCGCAAGATGCCGAGTGGCAACGCATACAGGACGATCTGAAGAGTCGTGCGATTCCATTCAACACGATCACCGTCGTCGACACGAACGTCAAGCTGGGTGCAGACAGCACTGCCGTTATCGATCACAACGGCCGCCTGCATCACATGCTCGACGCAACACCGGGCACCGTCTATCTGATCCGCCCGGATGGCCATGTGCTCGCGCGCTGGCGCGACGGCACGGCAGCCGCGACACACAGCGCGCTTATCGCCGCACTGAACATTCGGAGCAAGGAGAGACAGTCATGACCGATAGCGATCTCGAGCGCATCTATACGACGCTTTGCCAGAACATCACGGCCGAAGGTGAAGCGCAGGCACCGCTCTATCTCGCCCGCCTCGCACTGCTCTGCGTGACCGAACTCGATGACACGCAACGGGCTTTGTCTTTGATCGAGGCAGCTCGCCTGCCTTCGCCGAGGGCAGTCACGGCGGCGACATAGGTTGAAGAGAGCACGACGAACCAGGCGCAAAAAAAGCCGCCGCGACTTGACCCGCGGCGGCTTTCAGCTTCAGCGAAGCACCACTGCTATATCTGCCAGATCGGCTATATCGGCTTCAGTACAAACCCAGCGTGCTCGCATGCAAACGCGCGAGACCGAGCAGCGCGTCTGTGTATGGCGTTTGAACACCGGTCAGTTGTCCGAGTTCGCGCACCGCGCTCACGAGTGCGTCCAGTTCCACGGGCTTGCGCGCCTCTACGTCTTGCAGCATCGACGTTTTCATCGCCCCGAGTTTGAGCGTGACCGCGTGCCGGTCCTGCGGCGCCTGATCGATCGGAATGCCGAAGCGCGCGCCGATCTCCTTCGCTTCGAGCATGATGCTCGTGACGAAGTTGCGCACCAGTTCGTCGCTGAGAATGCGGTCGGTGGTCGCGCCGGTCATTGCGCTGATGGGGTTCATTGTCATGTTGCCCCAGAGCTTGTACCAGACATCGCGCTGGATCTGCTCCGACATCGACGCATTGAAGCCGGCTGCGACGAGCGCTTCAGTCAACGCTTTGACGCGTTCGCTCGGCCGGCCGGCAGCCTCGCCGACGATCAACCCATTGCCCTGATGATGCCGGATCACGCCAGGCGCCTCGACGAGGCAGCTCGCATGCACCACGCAGCCCACCGTCTGCTCGCCCGGAATCGCCGCGGCGATGGCGCCGTCGGGATCGACCGACTTGAGCCGCTTGCCCGCGAAATCGCCGCCGAGCCCGTCGCAGAACCACCACGGCACGCCGTTCATGGCGGTGAGCACGAGGGTTTGCGGCCCGAGCAGCGGCGCGATATGCGCGGCCACCGACGCCATGGCAGGACCCTTTACCGCCACCACCACGAGATCCTGAACACCGAGTTCCGCGGGATCTTCGGCTGCTCTCACGCGAACCGTCTGCGTCTCGCCGCCTTCGATCAAACGCAGGCCATGCTCGCGCAACGCGGCGAGCGTCGCGCCGCGCGCCACCACACCGATATCGTGGCCCGCTTGCGCGAGCTTCACGCCCATCCATCCGCCAATTGCGCCTGCGCCGTAAATCACTGCTTTCATTGATTCATTCCTTGTAACTCGCGTCGATGCGTTCCACGCGACGCACCAGCGCATCGTACACATCCTGCCCCGCGCCGTGACGCGGATCGAACTGGAGCGCGTCGCGCGAACAGCGGATCGCCACTTCTTCGGGGACCGGCCGCGCCTTGCCCATCGAGAACGTCGCCATCTGAATTTCGCACGCGCGGTTCAGTGTCCAGAGAATCGCAAAAGTCTGCGGCAACGTGCGGCCCCACGCAAGCAGTCCGTGGTTGCGCAGAATCACCGCCTGCCGGTTGCCGATATGTTCGACGAGCCGCGGCCCTTCTTCCGCATGCACGGTGATGCCCTCGAAATCGTGATACGCGATCCGGTCGTGCAACTGAGCGCTGTAAAAATTGGTCTGCTGCAAGCCGTCTTCGAGACACGCCACCGCGACGCCCGCCGTGGTGTGTGTATGCATCACGCAATGGGCGTCGGGCACGCCTTCGTGGATTGCCGCGTGCACGACGAAGCCGGCCGGATTGACGGGATAACGCGAGTCGTCCAGCACGCGGCCCTGCGCGTCGATCTTCACGAGATTGCTCGCCGTGACTTCGCTGTAGTGCAAGCCGAACGGATTGATCAGAAACTGCCGCTCGCCGCCGCTTACGCTTTCCGGCACACGCAACGTGATGTGGTTGTAGATCATCTCGGTCCACCCGAGCATGTCGAAAATCCGGTAGCACGCAGCCAGCTGAACGCGCGACTGCCATTCGTCGGGGTGCATTCCGGTGCTCTTCGGCGCACTCGCCGCTGGCATATCAAGTGTCGTCATCGATCTCTCCATGGTTATCTGCTGGCTGCAAATGTGCGTATCTGACGTTGTGCGCCGCCGTTGTGCGTCGCCGTTGTGCGCCGCCGTTATGCGCCGCCGTTACGTGCCGGACACGACCGCGGCAATGGACGATGCGACGTAGTCCGCATTGCGCGCATTCAAGCCTGCTACGCACATGCGCCCTGAGCGCAAAACGTACACCGCGTGTTCGTCGCGCAAACGCTCGACCTGGCTTGCGGTCAAGCCCGTATAGGTGAACATGCCGCGTTGCGCGACGTAACGCGCACGCATCACTTCGTCGACGCGGCCGGCGAGCCCCGCGTGAATCGTGCCGCGCATCGCAAGAATGCGCTCGCGCATGGTGGCGAGTTCCGCTTCCCACGAAGCGCGCAACGACACATCGGACAGCACGTTCGCGACGAGGCGCGCGCCGTGCGTCGGCGGATTGCTGTAGTTCGCGCGCACGGCGGACATCAGCTGACCGAGCACGCGGCTCGCTTCGTCGGCGTCCTTGCAGACAACGCTCAGTGCGCCGCACCGCTCGCCGTACAGCGAAAAATTTTTCGAGAACGAATTGGCAGCGATCAGCGGTACGCCGGCCTCAGCCAGCATACGGACGCAAGCGGCGTCTTCTTCGAGGCCCGCGCCAAAGCCTTGGTAAGCCATATCGACAAACGCGATCAGCTTGCGACGCTGCAGCACCGGCACGAGTTCGGTCCATTGCTCGACGCTGAGATCGACGCCGGTGGGGTTGTGGCAGCACGCATGCAGCAACACGACACTGCGCTCGGGCAAACGGTCGATGGTGTCGATCATATCGGCGAAACGCAGGCCGCCCGTCTGTTCGTCGTAATACGGATAGGTGTTGACCGTTAGGCCCGCGCCCTCGAATACGACGCGGTGATTCTCCCAGCTCGGGTCGCTGATCCACATTTGCGAACCCGGGAAATAGCGTCGCAGGAAATCGGCGCCGACTTTGAGCGCGCCAGAGCCGCCAATGGTCTGCAACGTCGCGATGCGGCCTGCGGCGCGTGCTTCGCTGTCTTCGCCGAATACCAGCGCCTGTGCGGTCTCGCGATAGAGCGGCAAGCCCGCCATCGGCAGATAGGAACGCGGACCGATTGCGTCGAGCAACGCCGTTTCTGCGCGGCGCACCGCGTCCATGACGGGCAGCTTGCCGGCGTCGTCGAAATAGATGCCGATGCTCAGGTTGACTTTGTTCTGGCGTGGATCGAGCTGGAAGTCTTCGTTGAGACTCAGAATCGGATCGCCGGGATAAGCGGGGATATGTTCGAACATGGCATTTCCTTGAAAGGAGCCCTGAGATGTTGCGCCGACATTGCGTCGACGGCCGGGCGAGACTGAAAGTCTAAGCGTCTTTACGTGCTCCCGTCGATTGGGACAAGTGTCGACGAACGCACCCCAATCCACAATCAACGGATTTTTCACGATTCGTAAGTTTTTCTTTAGAATCGGGCAATGGCACTTACTCGCATCACCATCCGTCAATTTGAGGCGTTTCTCGCCATTGTCGATCTTCAAAGCATCGGCGCGGCGGCGCAGCGGCTCGGCCTCACTTCGTCGGCAGTCAGTCAACTGCTCGCCGAGCTTGAAACGGAACTGGGCTTTCGCCTGTTCGACCGGACCACGCGGCGTGTGAATCTGTCGAGCGCGGGGCAAGACTTCCTCGCGTCGGCGGAATCGGTATTGCGTCACGTGCGCGCTGCCGCCCAATCCGCCGACGATATCCGCAACCGCGCGGCCGGCATTGTCCGGATCGGCGCGCCGCTGGTGCTGGCGTCCACTGCGTTGCCGGAGGCGATCGCCGAGTACGCGCGCGACAAGCCGAAGGTGGTCGTGCGCATTTGCGACACGGTGGTCGAGCAACTCGTGGAGCGTGTGGAGAGCGCGGACGTGGACCTCGCGGTTGGCCCCGACAGGCCAAGCGGTGCACGCGTGCGCCGCGACTCCGCATTCGCAAGTCCGTGGGTGATGTGGTGCGCGCCGTCGCATCCGCTCGGCACGCGAAGGCGTGTGCAGTGGCAGCAGTTGCGCGATATACCTATCGTCGCTACAGGCCGCGATCACGAACGCGCGGTCGACCAGATGCTTGCAAACCTGCCGGTCGAGGCACGCATCGTTCCAGTCGATGTGGTGGACAACGTGACGACCGCTTTCGGCATCGCTTCGCGCGGACTTGCGGTGACGCTCGCGCCGGCCTACGTCGCGCCGCTTGCGCGCACTTTCGGGCTGATCATGAAGCGGATCGTCGAGCCGGAGACCATCCGCGAGGTTTGCGTGTATCGCTCGACCGAACGCGCGCTGTCACCGCCTGCGGCCGGCTTTGCTGATTTCCTGTTGCCGTGGCTCAAACGCTGGGACCGCGAGACGCAAGCCGATGCGCGCGCGAGACGCGGTTGAAAAAGCGTTGAGTACGGCTCGGCAAGATGCCAATCTCAGCCACGTTGAGGCGCTAAGCACAGAGCGAACAGTTGCCTCTGACTGGAAATGCCAAGCCGCGCGTATGCACGCTTCTGATAAGTGATAACGCTCGTGGGCTTGACGCCCATTTGCGCGGCGATCTCGACCGCTGTCGCGCCTTCGAGCGTGCCGCGAAGCACGTCGAGCTCACGTGGCGTAAGCGCGGGACAGATTCGTCTGACGCGTGCAAGCATGGCCGCTGCCGGGCCTTCCTGATGCTGCCCATGAAGCGCGTAATGCCCTTTCGCAGCGTGCGCAAACAGATGCGCGAGGCTCTCGACCCGTTCCAGCTCGCCCGCGCTGAACGTGCCGTACGCGCGGTCACGGTATAGATTGATGGACAGCCACACGTTTTCCACGGGCTGCAGGAGCAGCGACAAGCGGTCGGATACGTTGGGCTGCGAGTAGCACGCTGCGCGATACGCTTCGTTCGGGATTTCTTCGCTTTGCTGCTGATGCAGAACTAGCGCGTCGTTCGATCGCGCACCGCGCGCGTTTCCGATGATCGCCCTATTGCCGTCCAGTGCATAAAAGTGCGTCGAGTAGCGGTCAGCAACGTCGCGCAGAAAACGTCCGCCCCGATGATCGGCGGCGGAAATAGTGCGCGGTCGCGCGTCGAATTCGTACGCAAACACGGTGCACTGCGAAACCGGCAGCATATCGCCCACGGTTTTGAGCATGCTGGCGGCGAGCGAGTCGGCGTCGCTGTGCGAAATCGACATGACGAGCTCGGCCGCACGCGCGGTGCTGACCTGTTCGCTTCGATGCGGCGGGGAAATGCGCCATGAACGCATGATGGCTTCGTGCTCGCGCGGCGTGGATTGTGTTCCGCCAAGCGTAGCACAGCGCGGCGCTGGTATCGACGGCCGTATTCGCAGCGCCGTTGCCGCGTATGCGCCGCATTTATCTTCGCGCTTATTTTCCTGAAAACGAGCCGCGTTGCAGCGTCACCATTCGCGGGAGTTCGATCGTGAAGACCGTGCCGTCCGCTTCGTCCGACTTCACGCTGACGCCACCGCCGTGCATCCGCGCAATCTCCTGCACGATATGCAGACCGAGCCCGAGGCCTTCGCGTGAGCGGGAGCCGCTGTTGTTCGGGCCGAATGCCTTGAACAGATGCGGGAAAACTTCAGCGGGAATGACGCCGCGATTGGCGACCTTCAGGCGGACGCAGTCGGCGGCTTCGCCGTCCACCTCGACGCTGACGTCGCCGCCTTCCGCGCCGTGATGCAGCGCGTTGCTCACCAGATTCGACACTGCCTGCCAGACGAGATCCGTATCCCATGCGCCGGCCGTGTTACCGCGGCTCGCGAACACGATACGCTTGCCGTTCTCGCGCGAAGTAAACTCGTCGATGACCGATCTGCATAGCGTCGCGAGTTCGATCGAACGAGGTTGCAACGGCAGACGTCCGCCTTGCAGACGCGCGAGGTTCAGCAACTGCTCGACCATGCGCGCCATGCGCAGCGAACTGTTTTTCACACGCGCGGCAACCGTTGCCGATTGCGGGTCGGCAGCGGTGCGCATCAGATATTCCGCAGACGCGAGCACCGCGCCGAGCGGCGTACGCAGATCGTGGCTAAGCACCGCCATCAACATCTCATTCGCTTCGAGCATCTGACGCGTGGTCACGAGTTGCGCGGCAAGCTGGCGCTTCTGCTGTTCGAGCTGAACGAACACGTCCACCTTCGATTGCAGAATGCGCGGGTCGAACGGCTTGTAAAGAAAATCGACTGCGCCTGCTTCATAGCCGCGAAACGTGCGCGACGCGTCGTGCGCGGTTGCCGTCAAAAAGATGATCGGCACATGTGTCGTGCGAGGGCTGCCGCGCATCAGCGCCGCCAGTTCGAAACCGTTCATGCCGGGCATGTTGACGTCGAGAATCGCGAGCGCGACTTCGTGCTTGAGCAGCAGATCGAGCGCGGCGGTGCCGGAATCGGCCACCAGCACGGCGACGTCTGGCCGTGTCAGCAACGCCTTGAGCGCAGTAATGTTGTGAGCGATGTCGTCGACAATCAGAATGTTCACGGGTGGGTTCGACATGGCATCGGGTCAGAGAGAGGCCGGCAGAGCTGCAAGCTGCCGTGCCATTGTTTCGGGAGAGAAGATGTAATCGGCCGCACCGCGTTCAATTGCGGTACGCGGCATTTCCGGCGAAGTGGCGGTGTCCGGTGCCTGCACCCACGTAAGGCCGCCGAACGCGCGCACTCGCTGCAGACCGCGCGCGCCGTCGTCGTTGGCGCCGGAGAGCAGCATGGCCAGCAATTGATCGCGGTAGACGCCCGCCGCGGACTCGAACAACACGTCGATGGAAGGCCGGGAGAAGCGCACTGCTGCATCCGTTGACAGTGCAACCGTCCGGTCCACTTCCACCAGCATGTGATAGCCGGGCGGTGCTACATGCACGCGGCCCGGCATGATCTGTTCGCCCGCGTCGGGCTCGACCACGGGAAGCAGGCAGCGGTGCGCCAACGCGTGAACGAGATAGCTCGGCGGATCGGGCGGCAGATGCATGACGACCATCACGGCGGGCGCAAAGCTCGCTGGCAGCGAGGCAAGCAGCAGGTTGAGGACTTCCATGCCGCCTGCCGAGCCGCCGATCAGGACGAGCTCGCAAGTGCGCCCATTTCGCGCGCCTCGCGGAGCGTCTTCGGGCGACTGGATCGTTGTGCGTGGGATCACGGTGGTTTCAGCGCTTCTGGTAAATACGCTCGCCCGGACGAAACTCGTCGAAGGCTTCGTAATGGCTTGAAAAACGCAGCGTCTCCTTGCTGCCCAGGCCGAGAAAACCGCGCCGTACCAGCGCATTCTGGAAGAGCCCCAACGCGCGGTCCTGCAAACCGCGATCGAAATAGATCAGCACGTTGCGGCACGACACGAGATGCGCTTCGAGAAAGACCTCGTCGGTCGAGAGGCTATGGTCGGCGAACACCACGCGGCCTTTAAGCGAACCGGCAAAGCGCGCACCGTTATAGGCCGCGTGATAATAGTCCGACAGCGAGCGCTTGCCGCCGGCCGCGAGGTAATTCTGCGTGAAGCCCTGAACGCGATCCAGCGCGTAGATTCCGGCTTCGGCGCGCGCGAGCGCGTCCGGGCTGATATCGGTTGCATAGAACAGCGTGCGCTCGGTCAAGCCCTCTTCGTCGAAGAGGATTTTTAGCGACCATAGCTCCTCGCCCGTGCTGCAACCGGCCACCCACACCTTGATGGACGGATACGTGCGAAGACGCGGCAGCACATGCTCGCGCAGCGCGAGAAAATATGCAGGATCGCGAAACATGTCGCTGACCTGCACAGTGAGGTATTGGAACAGCCGCGAAAACTGATCGCTATCGCGCATGATGCGGTCCTGCAATTGCGATAACGTGCTCAATCCAAATTCATCCAGTGCCTGAGACAGACGGCGACGCAGCGACGACATCGCGTAGTGACGGAAATCGTGCTGATATTTGAGGTAGATAGCCTCCAGCAGCAATTTCAACTCGATGTCGAAATCGCTCATGCGTTGCCGTGCGTCTAGTTCGAACTGGCTCATTGCTGTTTCCGTGTCTGGACCGTTGTCTCAGCCTGTTAGCGTTGGCGCAGCCAGACACGGCAGAGCGCAACGAGCTTGTCCACGTCGATCGGCTTGGACACGTAGTCGTCGGCGCCCGCTTCGAGACAACGCAGGCGATCGTTCGCCATCGCCTTTGCCGTCAACGCGATGATCGGCAAATGCGCAAAGCGCGGATTGCGCCGAATCTCGCCCATTGCGGTTAAACCGTCCATCTCCGGCATCATGATGTCCATCAGTATGAGATGCACTTCGGGGCCGTTTTCCAGCGCTTCGAGCGCTTCGCGGCCATTGCGCGCAATCTGCAACTTCGCACCGAGCGGCTCGATCACATGCGAGAGCGCGAAGATATTGCGCACGTCGTCTTCGGCAAGCAGGATCGTGCGGCCTTCGAAGGCGTTGTCGCGTTGCCGCACGGTGCGCAGCATGCGTTGCTGCTCCGGCGCGAGCGACGACTCCACGCTGTGCAGGAACAGCGTCACTTCGTCGAGCAGGCGTTCCGGCGACTTTGCGCCTTTGATAATGATGGATTTCGAATAGCGGCGCAGGCGGTGTTCGTCTTCATCGGAGAGCATGCGCCCCGTGTAGACGATCACCGGCAATGACGCATGCTCGGCGTTTCCGGCCAGGCGTTCCAGCAGATCGTAGCCGGTGCCGTCGGGCAGCGCGAGATCGGTGACCACGCAATCGAACGAGAAAGTTTCGATGTGTTCGAGCGCTTCGGCCAACGTGGCGACCGCCACGATCTCGGTGTTTTCACTTTGCAGCAACGCGCGGATGCTTTCGCGCATCGCTGCGTCGTCTTCGATCACCAGTACGCGTTTGAGGTGCTGCTGCAAGCGCGCTTCGAGCCGGCGGATCGCGGCTTCCATCGTGGAACGCGCCGTCGGCTTGAGCGTATAGCCGATTGCGCCGAGATGCAGCGCCTTATCCGCGTGGTCGGTGGCAGACACGATATGGATTGGAATATGACGCGTGAGCGGATCGTTCTTCAGCCATTCGAGCACGGTGAGCCCCGAACGATCCGGCAAGCCCACGTCGAGCAGCACCGCCGCAGGGCGCATGTCGCGCACGAGAGCGAGACCGCTCGCCGCGCTGCTCGCATGCACGAAGTCGAAGTCGAGTTCATGCACGAGATCGCGAAGGATTTCGGCGAACGCGAGGTCGTCTTCCACCGCGACGATCAGACGGCCCGCACGCGTGCGGTTGTTGCGGTCGTCGGCAATCGACGCCGCGGCCGAATCCGGCGCGCTCCCCGCGTCGCTAACATACGCCACGCTTGCTCCGTTGTGACGCGCTTCTGTCATTAATCCGTTGGCCGGAGTAATGACCGTCGACGCACCGCCGTTCCATGACGTGGCAGCAAGCAGCGGCTCGCCCCGCGTGTCACCGGCGGTCTCTGCGTTGCCTGCCGTCCGACCCTGCGCCGCGGCGGTTGCCGTAGCCGTACCCGCCGCGGCGGCTGTGTTCTCGCCGTCGGCCGCCAGCGCTGCGCGCGCGTCGAGCGGCAACCACAGCGTGAAGACGCTACCCTTGCCCACTTCGCTGACAACGGTGATCCGGCCGCCCATCAGTCGCGCAAATTCCCGCGAAATGGACAGGCCGAGTCCGCTGCCGCCGTACTGACGACTGGTGGATCCGTCAGCTTGCTGGAACGCTTCGAAAATCATCTCCAGCTTGTCGGCCGCGATGCCGATGCCGGAATCGCGCACATCGATACGCAGCATGTCGCCGTCCGCAGGCGCGACCGATAGCGCAACCTCGCCGCGCTGGGTGAACTTCATCGCGTTGGATAGCAGATTGCGCAATATCTGCGTGACACGCTGGCCGTCGCCGATGAACGTATCCGGCACACCCGGCGAGCGGTCGAACGCGAGGTTCAGGTGCTTTGCATCCGCCATCGGCTTGAACATTTCTTCGAGCGATTGCAGCGTTGCGTCGAGCGACACGGTTTCGAGTTCGACTGTCACCTGCCCCGCCTCGACCTTCGACAGATCGAGGATGTCGTTGATCAGCACCAGCAGGTCGCTATTGGATGCGTGGATGGTTTCCGCATAGCGCACCTGCTCCTCGGTCAGATTGCCGCTGCGGTTCTGTTGCAGCAACTTCGCGAGAATCAGCGAACTGTTCAGCGGCGTGCGCAACTCGTGCGACATGTTGGCGAGGAACTCGGATTTGTAGCGGCTCGATTGCTCGAGGCGCTCGGCGTTTGCCTCAAGGTCGTCCTGTGCGCGCAGCAGATCCGCTTTCTGCCGCTCGAGGCGCTGCGCATACTCCTCGAGTTGCACGTTCGTCTGTTCGAGCTCGGCCTGCTGCGCTTCAAGGCGCGTTTGCGATTCGAGCAGCGCGCGGCCGCGCTCTTCGAGCCCTTCATTCGAAACACGCAGTTCCTCCTGCTGAACCTGAAGCTCCTCGTTCAACTGCTGCGTTTCGATCAGCGCATCTTGCAGGCGCTCGCGATACAGCGCCGCTTCGATGAAATCGCCCATGCTGTCGCTGACGAATTCGATGAACTCTTCGTCGCGCGGCGCGAGTGCCCGGATAAAACCCAGTTCCACGACGCCGTTGACTTCGCCTTCGCTCCTGATCGGCATGATGATCAGGTTCTTCGGCGCAGCTTTGCCGGTTGCAGAAACGACTTGCACATAGTTTTCCGGCACGTCGCGCATCACGACCATACGGCGCGAGAGTGCGGCCTCGCCGACCAGCGTGTCGGCCTCGCTGAGATCGCGCCCGGTGGCCTGCTCGCTCTCGCGGCTGAAGCCGTAAGTCGCAATGCGGCGCAACGTGCCGTGCCGCTTGTCGCGCACATAAACGGCGCCGACGGCAGCCTCCATGTACTGCGCAAGGCAGTCGAGCATCGCACGGCCGACGAGTTGCGGCGTGGCCGCGCCAACCACTCGCTCGGCCAGCATGCGTTGACCGGAGCGCAGCCAGACCTGCTTTTCCAGCGCTTCCGTCTGTTCGGCTTGCTGGCGTATCGCTTTGTCGTAGATCCCCGCCAGGTTGAGCAGCTCGCGCCGGCCCATCCATGCAAGGAGACCGTTCACGCCGATGCTGAAGATCAGGAACACGCTGACCAGTATTCCGGTGACGCGGCGCGATGCCTCGCTGCGCTCCTGACGCAAGCGCAATTCGACTTCGAGAAAATCGTTGAACTCCTTTCGAGTCTCGTCGAATTCCATCTTGCCGCGCCCGCTCGCCACGGCACTCGTGACGTCCTGCATTCTGCGGCGCGCATCGATCATGCTTTCGGCGAAGCGAGTCCAGCGGTCCTGTATTGCCTGAATCTGCCTGAGCTTCTCGACTTGCGGCGGATTATCGGCAACGAGGCGCTGCAGGTCTTCCATTTGCGCCTTGAACTGCGGTCCGCCGTTTTCGTACTGCGCGAGAAAACTTTCGTTTCCGGTGATCAGAAAGCCGCGCATCGACGATTCGCGATCGACGGCGAGCCGCAACATTTCGTTGGCCTTGCCGACCACGCGCTCGGAATGCTCGGCCCAATTCGTGGTGGAAACCAGGTATCCGATGAGCCCGACGAACACGGCTATCGTGATCAGGCCGACAAAGAGAGGTAAGGCGATGTTGCGGCGGACGATGCCGCGAAAGTAACGTTCGTCGACAACCTGGGATGCGGTCATTTTTTCTATATTCAGCAAAACGGATCATTGCGATCCGGAATATTTTTCGGGTTTTCCGCGTGGTGTTTTCGGGTTCTTACACAGCCGCATAATCATACAGGACGGGCTTTGCATTTTGCGTGCGCCACCGCGCTCCGCCTTGCTGGACAAGGCCGAGCAGATACACGCAACTTTGCCGGGGCGCGCGCGGTCAATGATGCGAACCCTGTCCACCTCTTTGACCCATTCATGCTTCGACGTCCTTTCTCCTGCCGATGACAGTTCACGCTTTCGCCGCTGTTGCCCGTCACCATCTGCGTCGCGCGCTGGGCGCCCTGCAGGTCTCCTGGCCTGGCGCCTGGCTTGATACCACGCCTGGGGCCGCCCATGTCGCCGCGCTCGCCGCCGCGCTCATGTTGCATGCGTCGATCGCGGCTGCAGCCCCGGCTGCGGATGCAGCGCCGCGAGCAAGCGGCATCACGCGTGTCGCATTGCACGTCGAGCCCCCCGTGCAGGCGTCGCCGGTGGTGCCGGTGCCGCCCTCCGAGCAATACCCCGACCTCTATCGGGACGTGCAACTGGCTCACCTCTTTCCCGACAGCAAGACCTTCGCCGACATGGTGCCGCTCGCGCCGCCGGCACAGATTGCCGCGGCGTATGAAACCGCCAGGCAACAACCGGGTTTTAGCCTCGGCGATTTCGTGAAGCGCAATTTCACGCTGCCCGTTCGTATGTCGAAGAGCTACGTGTCCGATCCGAACGAGGACGTGGTGAGTCATATCGATACGCTGTGGAACGTGCTGCGCCGTGAGCCGGATGCCGCGGCGAGTCCGTGGTCCTCGCTGCTGCCGCTGCCCGATGCCTACATCGTGCCGGGCGACCGCTTCGACGAGATTTACTACTGGGACTCGTACTTCATCATGCTGGGTCTGGAAGCAAGCGGACACCATGCGTGGGTCGTCGACGAACTGAAGAACTTTGCGACGCTGATCAATCGCTATGGCCACATACCGAACGGCAATCGCACTTACTACCTGAGCCGCTCGCAACCGCCGTTCTTCGCGCAGATGGTGCGGCTCGTGGCCGAGAAAGACGGCGACGCCGTCTACGCGCAATACCTGCCGGAATTGCAACGCGAATACGCTTACTGGATGGACGGCAGCGAGGGGCTGCCCGCGGGTCACGCTAACCGGCATGTGGTGCGCCTCGCGGACGGCTCGCTCCTCAACCGCTATTGGGACGAACGCGCGGCGCCGCGCGACGAGTCGTATCGTGAAGACATTGCGACCTCGCAGCAAACGCCGCAACGCAACGCGGACGATCTGTGGCGCAACCTGCGCGCAGGCGGCGAAACGGGTTGGGATTTCAGCTCGCGCTGGTTTGCCGACGGCAAGACGCTTGCCACGGTCGATGTGACGTCGCTCGCGCCGATCGATCTGAATTGCCTGATCGTCGATCTCGAACGCGCACTCGCAAAGGCGTACCGCGTGCGGGGCGACGTCACGCATGCGGAGAACATGTCGCAGCGCGCCGCCACACGAGCCGACACGATTCGACGCGTGCTGTGGGACCCGCAATTGCAGGCATTCGGCGACTACGACTTCGTACATCGCACGCTCACGCACAGGCTTACCGCGGCCACTGTTTATCCGTTGTACACGGGGGTTGCGAGCCGTCAGCAGGCTAAGGCCGTGGCCGCGACGTTGCAGCGCGAGCTGCTGCGCCCCGGCGGCCTTGCAACCACCAGGGTCGCGACCGGTCAGCAATGGGACGCGCCGAATGGCTGGGCGCCGTTGCAATACCTCGCGGTGATCGGGCTGCGTCGTTATAGCGAACCGGCGCTCGCGCAAACCATCGCGACGCGCTGGATCAGAACCAACGTCTCGTACTATCAGCACACGGGTAAGCTCGTCGAAAAATACGATGTGGACGCAGCGTCGCCCGGCGTGTCCGCGGGCGGCGGCGAGTATCCGTTGCAGGACGGTTTCGGCTGGACAAACGGCGTGTTGCGCACATTGCTTGCGCTTTATCCGCAAGCCGCGGGCACTTCACGCCCGAGCGATATTCCAGCGGGTCCGGCGGGTGTATCGGCAGCGGCAGCGTCCGCCGCTGCCGCGTCCAAAAACACGCACCGGCTGCAGGGCACGCGCGTGAATCCGTAACCGTGACGGTTGCGCAACCGCCACGGTTGCGCTTCGCTCAGAACCGGTAGTTGATCGAGACGTCCGCAACGCCATTGGCCTTGCGGTGCGTGATCGGGCTATTCCCGGCACTGCCGACGAGTTGCTGGAACGCGCCGTCGGCGGTAGCAAACCAGTGCTTGTCGAACAGCCATACAGCACTAACGCCGAAGCCAACCGACTTGAAACCCGCACTCGCGTGGTACTGCGGGAAGTTGGAATGGGCGGCCTGGTTCTGGTTCACGCCGAACCAGCTGTTCATATAAGTGGAGTCCGCGAGCGTCACGTTGGGGCCGGCGAACCAGAAGAATTTCTTCGAACTGCCCGGCATCGGCATATACGCACCGAGATCGCCGATCCACCCGTTCGAGCCGCCGAAATAGCGGCGCACGGCTGCGCGCAGCACGAGCGGAAAGTCTCTCGATACAACGTATTCGCCCGAAAGCTTTAAACCCGGCGCCGGATTGATGTTGCCCAGACCGTTCAGTTCCTGCGGATCGTCGTGAGCGCGACGACCGAGGTCGTACACCACGGCGAGGCTTGCACGCCAGTTCTCGCCTTGTGCGAAGTTCGCCCCGAAACCTTCGCCGCTCGACAGGAAGAACAGGTCTTTATAGCGGACGTCGATGCTGGGACCCGCCATCAGGTGATACCGCTCCGAGCCTTCGTAGCGCGGCTGGAAAGACGTAGCGGCGCCAACGCGCACCTGCCAGTCAGGAATGTTCGGCTGCCACATCTTTTGCAGCGGAATACCGACCGAGTATTGCCACTCGCCCAACGGCGAAGGCGTCTGCGCAGACGCAACCCCCGGTAGCGCGGCAAAGCCGCCAATAGTCATGGCCACCATGGAAGTAGCCGCGATGCCTGTTTGTTTATTGCGGACCTTGCCGATCCGCTTTCTACGGCTGTTCAACACCAATGCCTCCAATCTCGCGTATCGCGAAGAGGGTTTATCTTTTCCGGCCCGGCTCACCCGCGCAGCACAAGAGCCTGGCCGACCGCCGCGTTGCTACGCGCAGCATGTAAGTTTTTCAGCAACCGACACGCATTGCACGGCAAAACGCGCACATTGAAGGTCTGCCGATGGGAGGAACAAGCTTCCTGCCCACGTATTCGTCATAACAGACCATGCGAAAGTTTTGCCGACGGACGAGCTAGTGCAAGATATGGGCCCAAGCGGTTGAAGCATGCCTCCATTGCCTTGCAGACGGTGCTTGGCGGGTCACGGTCGATGGCTGCCGGGCGCGGGCGGCGATCGTCCGTAGAAAGCCTTGTAATAAGAAAAGCGCCGCCTCAGGGGCGGCGCTCCTACACGCGCACAATAGGCACGACTTCAGCGAATCGAGCGTTTCTATTGCGCTGCCTGAACCAGCACTGGCGTGTCGCGATACAGATTGGGGAACATACGTTTCAGATTGGCCACCTTCGGCATGTCATATAGCGCGATGTACCCCGAGTTCGGATGCTGCGTCAGGTAGTTCTGGTGATAGAACTCCGCGGGGTAGAAGCCTTTGAACGGCTCCGCCTTCGTCACGATTGGCGCTGCGAATGCATGCGCCTTCTGGAGCTGCGCGATGTAGCCCTGTGCGACGCGCCGCTGCATATCGTTCAGCGGAAACACCGCCGAGCGATACTGCGTGCCGCTGTCGGGCCCCTGGCGATCGAGTTGCGTCGGGTCGTGAATGACCGAGAAATACACCTGCAGCAACTGGCCGTAGGTGACCTGAGTGGGGTCGAACGTGACCTGCACGGATTCCGCGTGCCCGGTCGCGCCGCCGCTCACCGTTTCATAGTTGGCGGTGTCGCGCTGGCCGCCCGAATAGCCTGACACGGCCTGCTTTACGCCCCGCACATGCTGGAATACGCCCTGCACGCCCCAGAAGCAGCCGCCCGCAAACACTGCGGTTTCTTCGTGAACCGTGGCCGCGGCGACCGGCTCATCGAGCGCGGGCGGTGCGATCGCCACCGCGCCCTCGGATGAAAACGCCATTCGTTGTGCAAGCAGCAGCGCGAGTGCACCGAAGCCAACGGAGAGTGAAAGTCTGGCCGCGCGCGAGCGGACGCTCTTGCGGTCGATATGTTTGTCCATGTTCATGATGTCCTGTCCTGATTCCGCCTTCGCAAAGGCACGCGGTTCACTCTTGCCGGCGCGGATTGCGTATGACCCGAGTGTCCACAGTGTTAGTCGCACATGCGGCGCGTTAATGACATGCACCCCGACAGCATGCACCCGGACAGCATGCGCCCGTTTGCGGCTTCGTGCCTGATGACCACTGGCGTCAGAGCGGGAACCGGGTGGTCGACAAAATCTCCTTGAGCACCATAAACGAGCGAATTTGCCGCACGCCCGGCAAATAAAGCAGCTGTTCCGCGTGAAGGCGGTTGAAGCTGTCGCTGTCGCGCGTGCGAATCGTCATGAAGTAATCGAATTCGCCGGTCACGACGTGGCACTCCATGCAACCGGCCACCTTCTGCGCCGCTTTCTCGAACTCGGCGAACGATTCGGGCGTTGAGCGATCGAGCACCACGCCGATGATGACGAGCATGCCGGCGCCCGCCGCCTTCGGGTCGATCAACGCGACAACGCCGCGAATCAATCCCGATTCCTTGAGCCGCTCGACTCGCCGCAAGCAAGCCGGCGCGCTCAGTTTCACCCTCGCAGCCAGCGCGACGTTCGAGATTGACGCGTCCGTTTGCAATTGACGCAGGATCGCCCGGTCGATGCGATCGAGCGATTGCAGCGGATCGGCTTCCGCAGTTGCCGTGGCGCGGGTTGCGGCAAGGCCGCGAACTTTAGTTTTGTTCATCTGCTTCCGTGCACAATTTCGATAGGCCTATCTCATTGTTACATTACCAAAATTTTGCTTGCGCGATTTTATTCGCAAGCTCATTTCCCGGCGTTTTTCCTACCATGTGTTGACCGCGGTTGCCACGCACCGCGCCGAACCAACCGACACCGGAGATACCATGAACTTGCAACGATTTCCCCGCTATCCGCTCACCTTCGGGCCAACACCCATCCAGCCGCTCAAGCGGCTGAGCGATCATCTGGGCGGCAAGGTGCATCTCTATGCCAAGCGCGAGGACTGCAACAGCGGCTTCGCGTTCGGCGGCAACAAGACGCGCAAGCTCGAATACCTGATTCCCGAAGCGCTCGCGCAAGGTTGCGATACGCTCGTGTCGATTGGCGGCATCCAGTCGAACCAGACGCGCCAGGTCGCGGCGGTTGCCGCGCATCTCGGCATGAAATGCGTGCTAGTGCAGGAAAACTGGGTCAACTATTCGGACGCCGTGTACGACCGCGTCGGCAACATTCAGATGTCGCGCATTCTGGGCGCGGACGTGCGCCTCGTGCCGGACGGCTTCGACATTGGCTTTCGCAAGAGCTGGGAAGACGCGCTCGAAAGCGTGCGCGCCGCCGGCGGCAAGCCATACGCGATTCCGGCAGGCTGCTCCGATCATCCGCTGGGCGGTCTCGGCTTTGTCGGTTTCGCCGAAGAAGTGCGCCAGCAGGAGGCGGAACTCGGCTTCAAGTTCGACTACATCGTGGTGTGCTCGGTGACGGGCAGCACGCAGGCAGGCATGGTGGTGGGTTTCGCCGCCGACGGCCGCGCAGATCGCGTGATCGGCATCGACGCGTCGGCGAAACCGACGCAGACCCGCGAGCAGATCACGCGAATCGCGAGCCGCACCGCAGAGAAAGTGGGCCTCGGACGAGATATCACGGCTGAGGACGTCGTGCTCGACGAACGCTTCGGCGGCCCCGAATACGGCCTGCCGAACGACGGCACGCTAGAGGCGATCCGCCTGTGCGCCCGCCTGGAAGGCGTGCTCACCGACCCGGTGTACGAAGGCAAGTCGATGCACGGAATGATCGACATGGTGCGCAACGGCGAATTTCCCGAGGGCTCGCGCGTGCTCTATGCGCATCTCGGCGGCGTGCCTGCTCTGAACGGCTATAGCTTTATCTTCCGCGACGGCTGATCGTCGCGAGACATGCAGCGGCCCGCGTCCGTTTTCGAACGGGGGCCGTTGCCGCCGGGCGCTACGCTGCAAGACGCTTTTTCAGATGTTTGTGCAGAAAGTCGACGAACGCACGAATGGTCAGCGAGCTTTGCCGATGCTGCGGGTAGACGGCATAGACACCCGTCGCGCTTGGCAAGAAGTCATCGAGCACGGTGACGAGCTGGCCGCTTCGCAGCGCGTCGGCGACAATAAAATCAGGAAGCCGAACTATTCCGAGGCCGGCTACCGCCGCATCGCGGATCAGGTCGCCATTGTTGGCGCGCAGCGGTCCGTGTACTTCGAAGCCCTTCAACGCGCCATCTACTGCAAAATCCCACGTCACCACGCCGCCGTGTCCGTACAGCAGACATGAATGGCGCGCGAGGTCGGCAGGCGTAGCGGGCGCGCCGCGACGGCGCAGATAGCCCGGGCTGCAACACGCGACGAGATTCACATCCACCAGTTTTTGCGCGATGAGCGTGGAGTCAGGCAGCACGCCGATTCGCACCGCCATGTCGAAGCCCTCGCCGACCACGTCGACGGTGCGGTCGCTCAGCTCCATGTCGAAGCGCACGTCGCCATGCTCGCGCAGGAAGTCGGCGACGAGCGGCGACAGATGCATCATGCCGAACGACATCGGCGCGCTCACCCTGAGCAGCCCACGCGGCCCGGCTCGCCGCAGCGACATGGCCTGCTCCGCTTCCTCCACCTCGCCCAGAATGCGTCTGGCGCGCTCGTAGAACTCCTGCCCCAGTTCTGTCACGGCCAGCTTGCGCGTGTTCCGGACGAGGAGCGGCACGCCGAGCGCTTCTTCGAGCGCCATGACCCGGCGGCTGACGAACTGCTTCGACAGCGACAGGCGCTTGGCGGCAGCAGTGAAGTTATGAGCGTCGACCGCAGCGACGAAGATCCGCATGTCATCGAGTTGCATTGTCATTGTCTACTGATATGAGACGGTGTTTCTGATTTTAGCCTGATTAAAGCCGTTCAAGTTGACCTAAACTGTCGTTCATGGATCACGGACAAGCAGTTGCCCGGATCGCCCGCAACGAAAGTTGCATGGACCCAGAACATGCGCGTCGCGCAACCTCTGGTCGACAGGAGAAAGAGATGCTTGAAATCAGACACGCCAATCAACGCGGCCGCGCGGAACACGGCTGGCTCAGCTCGCGTCATACGTTTTCGTTCGCGAACTATCACGATCCGAAGCAAAACGGCTTCTCCGATCTGCTCGTGATCAACGACGACCGTGTCGCGCCGGCTCAAGGCTTCGGCAAGCACCCGCATCGCGATATGGAAATTTTCTCGTACGTGCTGGAAGGCGCGCTCGAGCATAAGGACACCATGGGAACCGGCTCGGTGATCGTGCCCGGCGACGTCCAGTTGATGAGCGCAGGAACCGGCGTGGCGCACAGCGAATACAACCATTCGAAGAGCGAGCCGGTGCACTTCCTGCAGATCTGGATAGCGCCGGCGAAAAAGGGAACCGAGCCACGCTATCAGCAGCACCACTTCAGCGCGGACGACAAGCGCGGTGTGCTGCGCCTCGTTCTGTCGCCGGACGGCGCGAACGGTTCGCTGGTGTTGCAACAGAACGCACGCGTCTATGCCGGACTCTTCAACGGCGACGAAACGGCGCAGCTGCAACTGGCGAGCAACCGTTATGCATACGTCCATGTGGCGCGCGGCAGCGTCACTGTGAACGGCGTGGAACTCGGCGAGGGCGACGGCGCCCGTGTGCGCGGCGAAGAAGCACTGACCTTCACCCAAGGCCGCGACGCAGAAGTACTGGTGTTCGACCTGCGCGATAACGAAGTGTCGGACTTGTGGGGCTAAGCCGTTCGTCTTCACAGGCTTACGCTTGAGCAAGAGCCGCCCGGTTTCACAACCGGGCGGCTTTTTTTGCGCGTTGGCGCTGGCTGTCAGCGCAGTCTGGCGGGATGTCCAGTACACATCTGCGTCCACAAATAAAAACGGCGGCCCGCGGGCCGCCGTCTGTCATTACCAGCAAAGTCTTATCGTCAAACCGCAGCTTCCGCTTCGACTTCGCTAACGGTTTCCGTTTCTTCGCTGTTGCGGATCAGGTGATCGAACGCGGAGAGCGATGCTTTCGCGCCCTCGCCCACTGCAATCACAATCTGCTTGAACGGCACCGTGGTGACGTCGCCGGCCGCGAACACGCCCGGCACCGACGTCGCACCGCGTGCGTCGACGACAATCTCGCCGTGCTTCGACAACTCCACCGTGCCCTTCAGCCACTCGGTATTCGGCACCAGACCGATTTGCACGAATACGCCTTCCAGTTCGACGTTCTTCACTTCGCCAGAACGCAGGTCCTTGTAGACGAGACCGTTGACCTTCTTGCCGTCGCCGGTGATTTCGGTAGTCTGCGCCTGCGTGACGATGGTCACGTTTGCGAGGCTGCGCAACTTGCGCTGCAGCACTTCGTCGGCACGCAGCGTCGCGCCGAATTCGAACAGCGTGACTTCACGCACGATACCCGCGAGGTCGATTGCCGCTTCCACGCCCGAGTTGCCGCCGCCGATCACCGCGACACGCTTGCCCTTGAAGAGCGGACCGTCGCAGTGCGGGCAATACGCCACGCCGTGATTGCGGTACTCGCGCTCGCCCGGCACGTTGATTTCGCGCCAGCGGGCGCCCGTGGCGAGAATGATCGTTTTGGCCTTCAGCACCGCGCCGTTTGCGAGGCGCACTTCGTTGATGCGGCCGGGAATCAGCGCTTCGGCGCGCTGCACGTCCATGATGTCGACTTCATACGTTTTCACGTGCTGTTCGAGCGCCGTAGCGAACTTCGGCCCTTCGGTTTCCGTGACGGAGACGAAGTTCTCGATCGCCAGCGTGTCGAGTACCTGACCGCCGAAGCGTTCCGCGACGACGCCGGTCGCAATTCCCTTGCGCGCCGAATAAATCGCGGCAGCCGCGCCAGCAGGACCGCCGCCGACGATCAGCGTGTCGAACACCGGCTTATTTTCAAGTTCCTTCGCGGCACGTGCACCGGCGTTGGTATCGAGCTTTGCGAGAATTTCCTTCACGCCGCTACGACCCTGGCCGAACACTTCGCCATTGAGAAACATGGTCGGCACGGCCATGATCTGGCGTGCGTCGACTTCGTTCTGAAACAGCGCGCCGTCGATCGCCACGTGGCGAATGCGCGGGTTAATGAGCGCCATGACGTTCAGCGCCTGCACGACTTCCGGGCAGTTCTGGCACGACAGCGAGAAATACGTTTCGAACTGATAGTCGCCGTCGAGACTGCGGATCTGTTCGATCACCGCATCGTCGAGTTTGACCGGATGGCCGCCGACCTGCAGCAATGCGAGGACGAGCGACGTGAATTCATGCCCCATCGGAATGCCCGCGAAGCGGATGCCGATGTCCTTGCCGGGCTCGCCGATCGAAAACGACGGCTTGCGTTCGCTGTCGCCGCGACGTTCGATCACGGTGACACGTTCCGACAACGTCGCGATATCGTTCAGCAATGCCAGCAGCTCTTGCGATTTCGCGCTGTCGTCGAGCGAGGCGACGATCTCGATAGGCCTGCTAACCTTTTCGAGGTACGTTTTCAACTGAGTCTTGAGATTGGCATCAAGCATGGCTATTCGATTCCGTGACGATGGGGTGTTGGGTTCCCGGCCCCGCCTGTGTCCGATAGAACACAGGCGAACCGGGGACGCGCGAACCGCTGTAAGAAGCGGCCCGCACGCCGATGCGCCGCTAGGGCGCTAGTACTGCCTGAGGCTTTGAAGCTGCTGAACCTTAGATCTTGCCGATCAAGTCGAGCGACGGGGTCAGCGTTTCAGCGCCCGGCGTCCACTTGGCGGGGCAGACTTCACCCGGATGTGCTGCGATGTATTGCGCAGCTTGCACCTTGCGCAGCAGTTCGCCAGCGTCACGGCCGATGCCGTTGTCGTGGACTTCGCACAGCTTGATCTCGCCTTCCGGGTTGATCACGAACGTGCCGCGCAGCGCCAGACCTTCTTCTTCGATCAGCACGTCGAAATTGCGCGAGATCGCGAGGGTCGGGTCAGCAATCATCGGATACTTGATCTTCTGGATCGTGTCCGACGTGTCGTGCCATGCCTTGTGCGTGAAGTGCGTGTCGGTCGACACGCTGTAGATTTCAACGCCGAGCTTCTGGAAATCGGCGTAGCGATCGGCCAGGTCACCCAGTTCGGTCGGGCAAACGAACGTGAAGTCGGCCGGATAGAAAACGAAAACCGACCACTTGCCCTTCAGGCTTTCTTCAGTGACGGTCACGAAATCGCCGTTGTGATAAGCCTGTGCCTTGAACGGTTTGACTTGACTATTGATGATCGGCATTTACTGAGTCCTCTTTCTGAGTGGTTGGAAAGTGGAGTCAGTATGTCAGACAGCGCTTAATAGGTAAAGTGGATTGTTTTAATTATATTGATAGATTTGTGCTATCTGATCCGGCCCCGTCGGCTATCGCGCGCCATCCGCTTTAAGCAGCCGCCACAGCGTCGTGCGGCCGATGCCCAGCGCCCGGCTTGCCGCTGCACGGTTGCCGCCGCAGCGTGCCAGTGCTTCCAGTGCGTCGTCGCGGCTCGGCGCGGCACGGGCGGCGCCAGGCGTGGCGGCGTCTGCGGAAATTCTAACAAGCCTCCCGTTGCCGCCCGCTTGCTCCATACGGCTGAATTCGGGAAACAGCGCCAACAGGTCGGGCTGAACGTTGCCGTCAGGATCGACGCGCTGCTCACTCGCTGCATCGCCGAGATAGATCGCTGCGCGCGCCAGCAGATTTTCCAGTTCCCGCACGTTGCCTGGCCACGCGTAGCGCTCGAAGAGCGGCGTCAGAAACTGCAGAACCCGGTCGCTTGCCGCTTCAGACAATCCATATTGGAGCGCATTGCGGCTTAACAAGTGCCGCGCCAGCAAAGCGACGTCGGCGCGCCGCTCACGCAGCGGCGGCAATTCTATCTGAAGCAGATTCAGACGAAAATACAGATCCGCGCGAAACCCGCCCTCGTCGACGAGCGCGTGCAGGTCTCGGTGCGTGGCGGCTATCACCCGCACGTCGATGGGTGTCGCGCGGCCCGAGCCGAGCTTCATCACCTCGCGTTCCTGGAGCACGCGCAGCAGCCGGCTTTGCAGCGCGGGCGGCATTTCGCCGATTTCATCGAGAAAAATAGTGCCGGTGTGAGCCATTTCAAACAGGCCGGGCTTGCCGCCGCGCCGCGCGCCGGTGAACGCGCCTTCCTCGTGACCGAACAGTTCGCTTTCGATCAGCCCCTCGGGAAGCGCCGCGCAATTGAACGCGACGAACGGATTGCCGCGCCGCGGGCTTGCATTGTGGATGCCCTGCGCCACCAGTTCCTTGCCGGTGCCGCTTTCGCCGGTCAATAAGACGGTGACGTCGTGCGCCGCGCCGGCGCGCGCGAGCCGGCGCACGCGTTCGAGCGCCGCCGATTCGCCGATCAGATCGTCCAGCCGATGCCGCGCAACCAGATGCATCGGCCGCTGACTGGTGCGCAACGACCGGTCGATCCGCTGCGCGACCAGCGCGTCCTGCACCGTCACGACAACGCCCGAGCGCGCGCCCTGCTCGACTATCGGCACACAATTGACGATCAGCGAACGCTCGCCGATCTGCTCGATGCGCTCGTCGAGCGCGCCGTCGCCTTGCAGCGCCTTGCGCAGCCACGGGCCGACCGTCCGCGCGAGTTGCGCCGAAACGTCCCGGTCACGGTCGAGGCCCAGTAGCTCGAGCATCGCGGGGTTGACCGCTTCGAGCTGGCCTGCGTCGTCGAAGGCGGCCACGCCGTCGCGCAGATGCGCGACGATCGTGTTCAGGCGCACGCGCTTCGACTCCTTCTGGCGGCTCACGCGCGCGAGTTCGACCGAGCGCTCGAACGCTTCCTCGACGGCCCCAAGCGAGTACAGGAACACGCTCTCCAGACCCTCCTGCTGCGCGAGATCGCAAGCCATGCCCGGCCCGATGATTACGCGGCAGCCTTCGGCGGCGAGATCCCTCACTGCGGTTCTGACTTCATCGACCGAGCGGTAGGCGCGCTGTTTCAGGCCGACGCTCAGCCAGCCGCTGAGATCGGCCAGTTCATGCGAGATCGTTTCGTGCAGCACGAGCCCGATCGGCTCGTTGGGCCAAACGGTGGTGGCGCGGGTGATCGCGCTCAGGACGTCGAAGCCGTTCACCTTCACCATGACGACCGGCACGCTCAGGTGGTCGCGCAAATACGCGCCGTTTGAGCCCGCCGCGAGGACGACGTCGACGGAGCCCGCGTCGACGTATGCCTGCAACGCGGTGACAGCGGAGCCATAGCCTTCGCGAATCGAGAAAAATCTCGCGCGGCCGGCGTAGCGCGGCGCAATCGTCTCGCAAAGCGATTCGAGGCGGCTGATACTTACCAGTGCAATCCCCGGGCGGCTCGAATCAGCGTTGACAAGAGACGGCGCAAAGGTCGACATGTGAAACGCTCCAGAAGAGGCAGTTGAAACGTTCCACAATCGTTTCAGGAAACGTTTCATGGAACATTCAACCATTCTGCCACGAAACGCCGATTGCGAGCCTCGCTTCACTAAGCGATTGATTTCACGACGTTACTTGTCAGCGCCGACTCCTTGGCATACTTTCTGCCTTTTGGAGGCCACCCTTTTCTCTGGAGACACCCGCCATGACAACTTCCGCCGCGCGCCGCGCCGCCTTCCGCGCCAAGGTCAACGAACGCCAAGGCCTGCTCGTGCCGGGCGCCTTCAACGCGATGAGCGCTCGTGTTATCGAGGACGCCGGTTTCGAGGCGATCTACATCACCGGCGCGGGCGTCACCAACATGTCGCTCGGCTTGCCCGATCTCGGCTTCATTGGTCTTGCAGAGGTCGCCGAGCACACCGCGCGAATCCGCGATGCGGTTGCGCTACCGCTGATTGTCGACGCCGACACCGGCTTTGGCAACGCGTTGAACGTACGCCAGACCGTGCGCGTGCTGGAGCGCAGCGGGGCCGACGTGATCCAGTTCGAAGACCAGGTGATGCCGAAGAAATGCGGGCACTTTTCCGGCAAGGAAGTGATCGGCGCCAGCGAAATGGCAGGCAAGATCCGCGCGGCGGTCGACGCTCGCGAGGACGGGAATCTGCAGATTATGGCGCGCACCGACGCCGCGGCAGTCCACGGTATCGAAGACGCGATCGAGCGCGGTCATCGCTTTATCGAGGCCGGCGCCGACATTCTCTTCATCGAAGCGACGGAGTCGCTGGCGGACATCGAGCGTTTGCCGTCGCTGTTCGACAAGCCGCAGTTGATCAACATCGTGATCGGCGGCAAGACACCGGTGCAATCGCGTGAAGCGCTCGCGAAACTCGGCTACGGCATCGTGCTGTACGCAAACGCCGCCTTGCAAGGTGCGGTGCTCGGCATGCAACGCGCGCTCGGCAGCCTGAAGAGCAACGGTCGCCTCGACGAGGACGCGACGCTCGTCGCTCCGTTCAGCGAGCGCCAGCGTCTCGTGAACAAGCCGTTGTATGACCGGCTGGACCGCGAATACGCGGCGAAGGACTGAACCGCGGGTCGTATCGAAACGTGTTTGCTGACGGCCGGGCACGGCACGCGACGTGCTCGGCATGAGTCATACATGAGTCAGCACGAGTCAGTGCGCTGTTTGGACCGGACGCATTGGTCTGTGCCACGCATCACCTATGCAGCGCCCCCGATTGCGATAGGATTCAGAGCCGGCGATATATCACCGCGGCACGCGCCCAGTGCAAGTCATTCTGCTAGCAGCATGACCGACGCGTTCCCCCGGCCCCGCTCCTGTCGCTCGTCCGCTTTGCAGGGACGGCGAAAACACGTATTCGAGAGAAAGTCAAAAACATGAAGTGCATAGCATTGCGTATTTCGCGTGGAATTCGCCCATGCGTTCGCGGCCTTCGCGACGCCCACACGCACGCGCTGGCGGGGGCCATGCAATGAACGCAAGCAGCACGCCTCTGAAGCATGCCGGCCGGTTGCCGTATATCGTCGCGGCGACGTTTTTCATGGAATATCTCGACACCACGGTGATCGCGACGGCGCTGCCGCAGATGGCGCACTCGTTCGGCGTCGGGCCCAACAGCATCAGTCTCGGCATGACGGCCTACATGCTGGCGCTGGCGATTTTCATCCCGGCGAGCGGCTGGGTCGCCGACCGCTGCGGCTCGCGCACCGTGTTCTTCAGCGCGATCGGCGTGTTCACGGTCGCCTCGGTGCTGTGCGGGCTGTCGCAGAACGTCGCGGAATTCACCGCCGCGCGTTTGCTGCAAGGCATCGGAGGCGCGATGATGGTGCCGGTCGGCCGGCTGATCGTGGTTCGCAGCACCGAGAAAAGCCGCATGATGCAGGCCATTTCAACGATAACGTGGCCCGCAATCGCCGCGCCGGTAATCGGCCCGCCAGTCGGCGGCTTCATTACCACTTATGCGTCGTGGCGCTGGATTTTCCTGCTCAATGTGCCGTTCGGTCTCGCGGCCATGGCCGTGGCGCTCGCGTTGGTGCCCAACCTGCGCGGCAGCGAACGCAAGCCGCTCGACGTCGTCGGTTTGCTGCTGAGCGGCACCGCGCTCACTGCGATTCTGTACGGCGCGGAACTGGCAAGCCAGCCCGCCGAGAACCCGTGGATCGGTGGGGCGATCATCGTCCTGGGCCTGGTGGTGGGCGCCGTCGCATTCCAGCATGAGAAGCGGCATCCGCATCCGTTGATCGACGTTTCCACGCTGAAAATCCCTACGTTTTCGGTCACGGTGATAACGGGCTCCTTCACGCGCATTGGCATTGGCGCCGTACCTTATCTGATGCCGCTGCTGTTCCAGGTCGGCTTCGGCTTGTCGGCGTTCAAGTCCGGGCTGCTGCTGCTCGCCAGCGCGCTCGGCAATCTCGGCATGAAGGCGCTGACCACGCGAATCTTGCAGCGCTTCGGCTTTCGCATGGTGTCGATCGTAGATGTGACGGTGGCCGGCATTTTCATCATCGCGTGCGGGTTGCTGACGCCGGACGTTCCGCTTGCGCTCGTGCTGATCGTCGTGTTCGTGTACGGCGTAGCGCGCTCGATGCAGTTTTCGACACTCGCCACACTGGCTTACGCCGACGTCGCGCAGCCGCAAATGAGCGCGGCCAGCACGCTATGGAGCGCGGCGGCTCAGATGACCATCGGTCTCGGCATTGCGTTCGGCGCGGTTTCACTGCGGGCCGCGGCGTTCTTCAACGGCGAGACGACGGGCCGCGTGTTCACGCTCGACGATTTCCGCCTCGCGTTTTTGCTTGCGGGCGTATTGACGCTCGTGTCGGTGATCGGCTACATGGGTCTTTCACGCGATGCTGGCCAGAGCATCGGCGGCGGTTCGCGCGGCGCGGAAGGCCCGGCCAAGGGTTAACAGATTTCAGGAGACGGCGTGGCGACCTCTAATGAACTGAGCGAACTTGAAATTTCCAGCGACAAGGACAAACTCGACGTCGCAATGGTGCACGCGTTTCTGTCGCAGGAAACGCCGTGGGCGAAGGGCATGCCGCGCGAAACGCTCGAACGCGCGATTGCCGGGTCGCTGTGTTTTGGCGGCTATGTCGCGGGCAAGCAGGTCGCGTTTGCGCGCGTGGTCACGGATCACGCGACGTTCGCGTACCTGTGCGATGTGTTCGTGCTGCCCGAGTATCGCGGCAACGGATACGCACACGCGTTGCTCACGCAACTTTTCGCGAGCGAGTCGCTGCAGGGTTTGAGGAGAATCATGCTGGCAACGACAGACGCGCACCACGTCTATCGGCCACACGGGTTCAAGGCTTTGTCGAACCCGGCGCTGTTCATGGAAGTACACGACCCGGATGTCTACGGCAGCACCTGAGCACGAAGTTCAAATGCGCCAACGCGCGCCCAGATATTGAAATCAGACGTACGCGCGTTCGCGCACCCACTTGGTCATGATCCACTTTTCGCCGGCAAGCACTGGTGCGCCGCCGTGCAAGGTCAGCGGATCGAGTTGGCGCTGGCGGTTCATGTAGCGGAAATACACGGCACCGCCCCGGTTCGCCGCCACCGACAAGCCCGCTTCAGGAAAAATCGTTTCGCCGCCTTCAGGCACGTCGTTCAGATAGATGACGAGCGTCGCCACGCGCTGGCCGCCGCGCGCCGTATGGACCGCGCTGCCCGGTTGATCGGGCGGGAAATAGTCGTAATGCGGCCGGTATTCGCCGGTCGGGCCATAGTGCAGAACCTGCAGACCTTCGCCGTTCTCGACCGGCCAGTTCATCAGGCTCGCAATGCGCTGTTCCAACCTTTCGATCAACGGGTCTTCGCCGCGTTGATACCAGATGCCCTCACTCGTGCGGTTGCGGATCACGTCTTCCTGACCGGTCGCAGGATTGACGGTGGTCGATCGTTTCAACCGATGCCGCGAGCGTTCGATCATCTCGCTGCACTCCTGCGCGGACAGCACGTTCGCGAACACGATCACCTGCGGCCGCTCGCAGCGCGCCAACACCTGCACGTCCCGGTCATGGGCGTGGATCGTATTGCCGTGCGCGACCGGCGCGTCGTCGTACCGGTATGTGTGTGGCGTCTTTTGCGGCAACGCCGCTTCGGTGCCGCCCGCCGCTGAGACCGCCCCTGTGGCTGCGCTCGCAACGTTCGCAGTACTCGATCCGAAGGCGGCGCGCACCGCTTCGCCGGCTGCCTCGGCGGCAAAACCGGCTTGCGTCATGGCCTCGATCATCGAGTCGATCGTGCAGCCACGCGCTGCGTTCGTGCGCAGCCATTCGTGCCACGCGGCATCCACTACCGGCATACGTGTCCCCGCTGATCGATGAAACAAGGATACTGCATCGGCCGCAACCCACGCGTCAGGTGTTATGGTCCTGGCGCCGATAGAGCGCAAGCCCTCTTCTCGCCCGCGACCGGATCGAGCGATGCACGAGCGGCGACCACCCGAGTAGCGCGCCTCGCGCGCCCAGCGCCTGACGCATCCACGCCCACAAATCGAAACTGTCGCGATGTTCGACGATCAGCCCATCGCGGAATGCAAAGCGCGCATCGATCTGGTTGACCACCGGCCGGCCCGTCTGGCTAAACACGTAGCCTGCGGTCCAATGCGCGCGGCCGCTATGTTCGTCGGCTTCGATGCTGTCGAATGTCAGCGAAAAATCCTGTGCGCGCGTGACGAGCATGCGCCACATGTCGCGCACTTCGTCGCCGTGCAGTTCACCGAATGCGGGGTCGCTGAAAACGATGTCGTCGGCGTAGCAGGCGATCATGGTGTCAGCGTCGCGCCGCTGGAACGCGGTGTAGAAGCGCTCGATCAGTTGGATATTGGAGTGGCTCATTGTTCTGGTATTTGCGTTGCCCGTATTGGAGCGCGAGTTGAAGCCGAGTCGCAGCCGAGTTGCACCCGCGTTGAAGCCGCGTTACAGCCAGCGATAACCGCTAACCGCAACTCGCCGGATTGTATCGAATCCTCGCCGCTGCGGGCCTGCATGCGCAGCCGCTATGCTTCGTGCGCATGCGCGCGAGCGCGGATTTCCGACAGCGATACGTCGACCAGCAGCTTGCCCGAATCGAATACGGTGATCATCGCATCTTCCCAATCGCCTTCGGCTGCCGCCGCGTTTACTGCTGGCGCGAGCGGCAGCGTCGCCGTGCGGTAGTCGCCCGTTCGACGGTTGCGCAACAGCGTGAGGCGTCCTTTCATCGACCGTTTGCTCGTGTCCGTGACCGGATCTTTCGATACGTCGTGCCATGTATCCCCGAGGCGGATCGCCGAGCACTTCATCGCAAATCGCTGAGTGTCGCGATTGATCTGCTGCAACAGCGCGCCGCCCATACCGAACACGATGTTGTCCGCCGCGAAACCCGCATGGTCCATTGCGGCGAGAATGGCCTCGAGCGAGTCTGGATTCACGCCGTCGCCCTGAATCACTCGCACGTTGTTGAGCACGCGGCGCCCCTTGCTGTTCAGCACCGATCCAAACGACGCCTCCAGCGCATGCAAGGTCTGCAAGACGATAGTTTGCGGATCGCCCGAATCCGGCCTGATGACGAGCGTGCCGCCGGAATCGAGCACGGCCTGCTTCAGATCGGTGCCCCAAACCTTGAGCGCCGCGTACAGGTCGTAGGAGTCCGATACCACCGAAACGATTGCGCCCGGTCTTGCGAACTTCGCGATCATGTTCCGATACGCGTCGGTCTCGCGCTCGCGGCCCCATGAGGTGACCGTGCTGTGCTCGGCGGCCGGCACCGAGAAAGCGGCCATGCTCTCGTTGTAGTAGTGATTCGCCGCGACCACGCCGAGCACCGTGTCGGAGCCCATGAAGCTCACGAGATGCGCGGCGCCGCCAATTGCCGCCGACTCCGCGCTCGACACGCCGCGCGCCCCGAAATCATGCAGCTTGAACGGCAGTTGCGTGAGGTCGTCGCTCGTCTTTGACAGATAGGCGTGAATCGTCTTGCGCAGATGCCAGCTTTGGGTCGCTACCGTGACCGGATACCACACGCGCAGCAGCATGGTTTCCAGATATGAGGCGAGCCAGAATACCAGCGGATCGTCGCACTCGACGGTGACGAGCACGTTATGCGTAGGCACCACCGAACCCTCGGGCACTGCGCGAATCCGCACCGGCAAATACCCGTTGTGATGCTCGACGATATGGTGCCAACCGGCTTCGTTGAACGGCTCGCCATGCGCGCTGAAAAACGCCTTCGCCTGTTCGATCATTGCCGCTGTGATGGGCCGGCACAGATACTCCTTGATCAGCATCTGCAGGCCGAAAAAGAGCGTGCAATCGTAGCGCCCGCCGCGCGATTCGATGTACGAGAACATCGCCGACGCTCCCGGCGGGTACTGCAGATAGTGCGATGCCTTATACGCGTCCGTGTTGAGAATCGGATTCGAGAGGATCGAAGAAATGCCGCTAAAACCGCTGGATTCGTTGGCCATGGAGGACGCCGCGCGCGGCTCGCTGACTGTGGCAGTCTCTACATGATGCCACGAAGCGTGAAGCGGCCAGCACGCGGGCGCAGCGGGTTGAATGTTCTGTCATTCGTTCGGATGCTCGCGCAAGCCACCCCCAACTCCCTCAACCCACCAGCAGCGCTCAGTCCGATTCGTCGTATTCCCGCTCACTTATGTCAGCATCGCGATCGGCGTTCCTCTCGCGCGAAACCGGCATCTCGTATGCATCGCGCAATTCCGGGCGCTGGATCTCCGCCTGCGCCTTGCGCTTCATTGCGTCGGCGATCACGAGCGTGAGCTGATCCACCGGCGGTGCGGCAAACAGTCCGCGCGGCGCACCAACGTGCACCCGGTAACGAAGACGGATAACTTCGCCACTACGTGCCGTGGCTGGATGGTCGTGGCGGTGTCTGCACACCGGGCCGATAACGTGCGTTTTCATGACATCCCCCGTTCGGTGACATGCTGACGGCTGCATGCAGCCTTCCAGGTCCGCCGTGCTCACGCTAAACACGCGAACACGGCGCCCGGTCCACCTCGCTTGTGCGCTTCTCTATGGAAGCTCTGGCCTTCTCCCCGTTTCGTCGCGCCGGTTGGTCCAGACCGTGCGCTGCCCTTTCCCCGTTTGCATGTCGCTCGCGCAAACGTTGCCGCGCGAGGTACCTGTCGTTATGTCTCCGCCACCTTCACCTCCACAGACGAAAAAATCGACGAGGTCAAAGATTTGCGTCGCCGGGTGGCGAACGACCGTTTCGCATCGGTCATTCGCCCCGTGTTATGTGACGTCCGCTTGTCCATGACCCCGCCGCAGCCTCGCAGAACGCATTGGCTTTCCCCGGCCGCGTCCGCGAGTCGTTGTGCTGCCGGTCGTTTTTTTCGACTTCCCCTCTCCCTCACCGACCGGCAGCAACAGATTCGCTGTGACTCGCTTATTGCAATGGCCATGCCATGCGGGTCGAAGTCCTGTGCCACAAGGCGTTTGCCGGCATGCGCGGCTTTGGCCGGTTTTTTCGCCGCCGTGCCATAGCTCCGATGATTCGTATACGAGACGCTCATCGAGGCCGCCATCGTGCGTAAAACGTCAATTGAACGCACGGAATATGCGCTTCATATAAGCGTCGACGCCGGGTACACCGCGCCCCTTCGCGGTTTGCGTTCAAGTTCTGAACGCAACTGCCGACATAGCAGCAGATAGAATCGATCCAGATTCCGTGGAAAACGCACTGTCGATTATGTTGCATACCTGAAACATCGAAATCGCATAACGGACCTGCTCGCTCAGGGTTCGTCCACGCGTTGTGTACTCCACCGCGCATAACGGGGCTTGACGTGTGCTGTCCGAACGGCTTCCGGTTATGCGCGCATTAGGCCGGCAATCGGGCAACTGTCCGGCCGCAATCGCGCCGCTATCAGCCGGAATCGAATAAACGCCCGTCAGGAGGGCAAACTGCCGGCTTCCTGATTTGTTTGTATAGCATTCCAAAGCGCTTTCGCTTATGTTTAAGTCACGCGCCGTTTAGAGCGCGATCAAAAAAGCCAAGGAGATAAGAAACGGTACAAGTGATTCGGGGATGAAATACTCCGGCCGGTGCAACGCGAAACGTTCACCTGTCTGCCGCCAATAGGCTGCACCTCGCAGTTCACGCTGCGCTGCTTGCCCCGCTATGATCTTACAGTCGATCGGCCGTCGCCCCAGTAGCGCAGTAGCGCCCGCGACGGCTCAGAGCTTCGTGCCCGGGTTTGCTACTTGGCTGCTGGCACAGTTATTCCGCATGCCCGGTCAGGCTTGCGATCCTTGACAACGTCGAACAGCAGTCTTGAAAGCAGCACCGAATCGGGGGTAATGAATATGACTTTCGCATCCGCGGACACCGAACGCACCGTTCTTTACGTGTCGAACTCGCCCGATAAGAAACTCGCCGACTTCCTCGCCGCATCCGCATGGCACGCCGTACACGCAAAAACCACCGCGAGCGCGGAACGCATGATCGAGCGCGACAATATCAAGGTCGGCCTCATTGAGCTGCCGGAAGACTGCACGTCGCAGCAACTGTCCGCCCTAGCCTCGTGCATGCGCCGGCCAGAAACGAACTGGGTCGCTCAAATCGCGCCGGGCCAGGCGGATGACGAACTGATCAGCCGTTTCATCCTCGATTACTGCTTCGACTTCGTCACCCGGCCGTGGCTCAATGAGCGGCTCGTATTCGCGCTGGGTCATGCGCACGGGCTGTCGGCGCTGCGACAAGCGCATGTAACGCCGGAACCGTCGCTCGGACGGCACGGCATGGTCGGCCAGTGCGAGGCTATGCAGCAGTTGTACCGGCGCATCGACAAATGCGGCACGACAGAAGCGCCGGTGTTCGTCGCCGGCGAGTCGGGCACGGGCAAGGAGTTGACCGCGCGCGCGATCCACGAACGCTCGCCGCGCGCCGGCCGGCCGTTCGTCGCCATCAATTGCGCGGCGATTCCGCCGACCCTGTTGCAAGCGGAACTGTTCGGCCACGAGCGCGGCGCCTTTACCGGCGCCCTTCAACGCAAGATCGGGCGAATCGAAAGCGCGCATGAAGGCACGCTTTTTCTCGATGAAATCGGCGACATGCCGCACGAATGCCAGGCCGTGTTGCTGCGCTTTCTGCAGGAAGGCACGATCGAGCGGCTCGGCGGCAATGGGCCGATCCACGTGAATGTGCGGGTCATCTCGGCAACACACGTCGACCTCGACAAGGCGGTCGAAGAAGGCCGTTTCCGGTCCGACCTGTATCACCGGCTGTGCGTGCTGCGCCTCGTCGAGCCGCCGTTGCGCGAGCGCGGCGGCGACATCAAGCTGCTCGCGAACTATGCGCTGAGCATGTACAAGCAGGACGGCGCGCGCAAGCTGCGCGGACTGTCTAGCGACGCGATCGTCGCGATGTCGAACTATGCGTGGCCGGGCAACGTGCGGGAACTGATCAACTGCGTGCGCCGCGCCGTCGTGATGAGCGAAGGCCGCTTCATCAACGCGAGCGACCTGGGCTTGCCCGAGACGGACAATGGGCCGGCCGTCACGCTCGCGGAAATTCGCAGCAAAGCCGAGAAAGACGCGATCGAACATGCGCTGCAGCGGCACGGCTACAAGTTGTCGGAGGCGGCGGCCGAGCTCGGCATTTCCCGCGCCACGCTATACCGGCTGATGCACGCGGATCGGCTGCATGCGGAACCGTCCGGCGGGCGCACGTCGAACGCGGACCTCGACGGGGACGCAGACGGCGAACGCGAGCCTCGCATGCCTATTCCTATGTCGGCGGCTTCTGCCTAGTTCGAGCGGGGTTTTTGGGCGGGCCGCAGCCCTCCGGCGATCGGCTGCGGCAAGTCTGCCACTGGCAGCAGCATGCCCGCATCGACCTCCCTGCCCGTCCGGGCAGTCAGGCTCCTACTCGTCGGTGCCGCGCGGCACCGCGGCACGCATTGTTATGATCCCCTTCGCGTAGAGTCAGGCAGACTCAGGCAAGCAATTTGCTTTCGCCAATTGCCTTGGGCCGGCTCACGCCCGCCAGCGCGGTCTTCCTTTACAACGCGGCCGCAGTCAAAGGAACTTGTGCGACAAAAGCCGTGTCGGTTAAGGCGTCGATCAAACCGCCAGACCGACCGATGTTTCGCACGCCATCGGCACCCGCAGCCCGTCTTACACCCTATGCGCAAATTACTACACGCCTGCTTCCTCGTTTTCCTCCTTCTTGGCGCCCCGGCCGTCTTCGCGGCGGTGACGGCTGCCACGCCCGCCTCGGGCGCTACTGTCACCCTGACCCCTGAACAGGCGCGCCAAGCGCTCTCAGTCCTCAACGATCCCAAGCGCCGCGCGCAGGTGGCCGATACCTTGCAGGCCATCGCTGCTGCCGGCGCGCTGAGCACACCGGCCTCCGCCGCGCCGGCCGCGTCGGCGCCGGCTGCGGCAAGCGGCGCCGCCGCTCTCGTGCCGAACGCGTTCAAGTCCAACGGACTCGCGTCCCAACTGGCTCGTCAAGGCGCGCACTGGGCCGTCAATCTGGGTGCGTCGCTTCGCAACTCGATTACGGCGCTCCTCGACGTCGCTTCGGTGCGCGCGTGGTGGAACTGGCAGTCGACAAATCCGCAGGCGCGCTCGATTCTCGCGCACGTTGCGTGGTCGCTGCTGGCCGCACTGCTGCCCGCGCTCGTGCTCGAATGGCTCGCGCGCCGCCTGTTGCGTCGCGCGTATCTCGCGCTCGCCGCGCGCCGCGAACGTGGCGACGCCGCAGACGCACCGCGCACCGACTTGCCGGTAGACGTCGAACCGCAGCCCGCCGACGCTGCGAACGCCGCGCCGCCTCTGCCTGCCCCGCCGGTCGCCGAGATACGAGCCGAAGCGCAGGCTAGAGCGGAGGCGAAAACAGAACCCGCAGCAAGCGCGGCAACCTCACCGGCTACCGGGCAGCCTGCCGTCACGCCTGCGCCGTCAACGACGGCCGCGAACGGCAAAGTCACTGAAGCCAAGGGCAAGCAGAACGCCACGCATCACTGGACGCTGCTGCAGCGCCTGCCGCGCGCGCTATTGATCACGGTTCTGCGTCTGCTGCCGCTCGCGGTATTCGTCGGCGCAGCGAGCGCGCTCATGTCGATCTTCACCGACGACGGCACGCCGCAAGACCGCGCCCTCGATTCGCTCGTCGATATCTACGTGCTGTGCCGCGTGATCGTGATCATCAGCGGCTTTTTCCTGCAGCCCACGGCACCGCGTCTGCGTCTGCTGCGCATGAGCGATGCATGGGCCGCGTTCGTACATCGCTGGGTAATCCGTATTGTCAGCGTCGTCGGCGTGGGCTCCGCGATTGCGGAAATCGCGCACTCGCTCGGCCTGAGCGAGGCGGCGCATCTCGCGTTGATGAAGGTCGTGGCGCTCGCCGGCCACGTGATGATCTCGATCCTGATTCTGCAATGCGCGAAACCGGTCGGCGAACTCATTCGCCAGCGCATGGCCGCGCGCAAGTCGCTTGAAATGGTCGGCAATGCACTCGCCGATGCATGGGCGTGGCTCTCGGTCTTCGTCGTAATGGCGTTGTGGTTCATCTGGGCGCTCGACGTGCAAAATGGTTATCACGCGCTGCTGCATCTCGGCGGCATGTCGCTCGCCGTGCTGGTGGGCGCTCGGGTGCTCGCCATCGTCATCTTCGGCGGTCTCGCGCGGCTCTTCAACGGACACGAAGACGCCGCCGGCAAGTCGCTCGTGCATCGGCACGCGTTCCGCTATTACCCGCTGCTGCGGCGAGTGGTCTCGTGGATCATCGGCATCGTCACCGCGCTCGCGTTGCTCCAGGTGTGGGGCGTCGATGTGGGCGAGTTGTTCCGCGACGGCAGTGTCGGCCACCGCCTCGCGTCGGCCATCGTGACGATCGGCGTCGCGGCAGTGATCGCGCTCATCGTGTGGGAAAGCGTAAATGTGTCGGTCGAGCAGCGGCTGGATCGCTGGACGACGAGCGGCGACCTCGTGCGCGCCGCACGTCTGCGCACGCTGCTGCCCATGTTGCGCACCGGGCTTTTCTGCGTGATCGCACTGGTGGTCGTGCTCACGGGCCTGAGCGAACTTGGCGTGAACATCGGGCCGCTTCTTGCAGGCGCGAGTATCTTCGGCGTGGCGCTCGGCTTCGGCTCGCAAAAACTCGTGCAGGATTTCATCACGGGCATCTTCCTGCTGATGGAAAACGCGATGCAAGTGGGCGACTGGGTGACGCTCGCGGGCGTATCCGGCACCGTCGAATATCTGTCGATCCGCACAGTGCGGCTACGCGGCAGCGACGGTTCGCTTTTCACCGTGCCGTTCAGTTCGGTATCGACAGTGAACAATACGAATCGTGGCATCGGCAATGCGGCGGTTCGCGTGAACATCGTATTCGGCCAGGACGTGGATCTCGCGATCGACACGCTCAAGGAAATCGGCGCCGCGCTGCGCGAAGACGAGAAATTCAAGGACGGCATTCTGTCCGACTTCAGCTTCTGGGGCGTGGACGCCGTGGACGGCTCGGCCGTTACGCTGGCCGGACAGATGCAGTGCCGCGATTCGGCGCGCTGGGGTGTGCAGCGCGAATTCAACCGGCGCATTCTCGACCAGTTCCGCGAGCGCGGCATCGAGATCGCGAACCCGCAGCGCAATCTGCTGACGTGGGACCCGGACAGCGTCGCGCCCCGCGTCGAAGCGGGCGAGCCTCCGAAACAGGAGCCTGAGCAAGCGCCTTCGAGCAGCCCGTCCGCCGACGGCGCATCGCCTGGTGTATCGCCTGACGGCGCCTCAAAGGGTGACGCGCCAGTGGAAGACCAGATCCCTGTCGACTCGAAGCCTGCGGGCGGACCCGGCACACCGTCAAACCCGGGAGCAACGTCGCCGCACGAATGAGGTACGGGCTGCGTGCGTCGAATGAATTACCGGACCTGCCACCACCGAGGCAACAGGCGGCGCACCTCGGGCCGCCTGTACCGGTCGTCGATCAGATGCACGACGCCTTCGTCGAGCTCGGTGCGGATCACGCGCCCCGCCGCCTGCACCACCTTTTGCAGACCGGGGTACAGGTACATGTATTCGTAGCCATTGCCAAAACGCGCGTCCATCGTGCGCCGCATCTGTTCGTTGACCTCGTTCATTTGCGGCAGGCCCAACGTCGCAATGAAAGCGCCGATCAGCTGTTGCCCGACCAGGTCGACACCTTCCGAAAACGCGCCGCCGAGCACCGCAAATCCGATGCCCTGGTTCGCGCTTCGAAACCGCGCGAGAAACGCGTCGCGGGCCGCTTCGTCCATGCCCGGTTCCTGCGCCCAGACCGGCAATCCGGGATGACGCTCTCGCATGAGCGCGACCACCTGCTGAAGGTAATCGAAACTGCTCAGGAAACCCAGGTAATTGCCGGGCTGCGCGGTGTACTGCTTTGCGATGAGATCGACGATGGGATCGAGCGAACGTTCGCGGTCACGCCAACGCGTCGACACGTTCCCCGCGACATGCACCTGTAACTGCTCCGCGCGAAACGGCCCTTCAACGTCGAGCCATTGCGTCTCCTGTGCAAGACCCAACGTATCGCGGTAGAAATGATGCGGACTAAGCGTGCCCGAAAACATCACGGTCGTGCGCGCCGCTGCATATCGCGGCGCGAGAAACGGAGCAGGAATCACATTGCGCACGCAGAGCATGCAACTGGTCTTGTCGCGTGGCGCGTGGCGGTCTGTTGTCAGCGTGATATCGAAAATGGAATGCTCGCCGAATTGCTCTGCGAGAGCGACGAAATGCATCGCGTCGAAGAAGAAACGCAGCGACGTCTCGTCGATTGACAGCGGCGCGTCCGCGAGCTGATCCGTCACGGCGCCAATCAGATTCTGCGCGGCCGAGAGCAGCTTGCCAGGCACGTCTGCATAGACCTGATACGACGCAGTTTGCGCCCGCTTGACCGCATTCCATTCGCGCTGCAACCGTTCAAGCGGCTTGCGCAAGCCGGGCGGCGCCGTCTTGCGCGCGATCCGCAACGCCGCCTGATCGAGCGACGCCGTGTACATGCGGCGCGCACGGTCGAGCAGGTTATGCGCCTCGTCCACCAGCACGCCAATGCGCCACTGGTTGATCTGCGTGAGCGCGTAGAGCATTGCGCTGCTGTCGTAGTAGTAGTTGTAGTCGCCCACCACCACGTCGGCCCAACGCGCGAGTTCCTGGCCCAGATAATACGGGCAGACGTCATGCGCGAGCGCCGCTTCGCGCACTGCGGCGCGATCGAGCCTTTCGCCCGCGAGCGCCGTGCTACGTGCCGCGTCGAGCCGGTCATAGAAGCCGCGCGCGAGCGGACACGACTCACCGTTGCAGGCTTTGTCGGGGTGCTCACAGGCTTTGTCGCGCGCAACCAGTTCAAGCGTTCTCAACGGTAAAGACCCGGCGCTCCGGCGAAGCGTTTCGATCGCGTCGAGCGCGAGCGCACGGCCAGGCGTCTTCGCGGTCAGAAAGAACACGCGATCGATCTGATCCGTCGCGCACGCCTTCAATAGCGGAAAGATCGTGGCGAGTGTCTTACCGATGCCGGTTGGCGCCTGCGCCATCAGCGGCTTACCGTCGCGCGCCGCACGGTAGACGGACACCGCAAGTTCGCGCTGCCCGCAGCGAAACTGCGCATGCGGAAACTGCAACGCGTTGAGCGCCGTGTCGCGCGCGACACGATGCGCCTCCTCCTGCACCGACCAATCCAGAAACCGCTCGCATTGCTCGACGAAAAAAATCTCCAGTTCGCGCGCCGTGTGCGCTTGCGTGAGCAACGTTTCCTTCTGACTGCCGATGTCGAAGTAAACCAGCCCGACCGTCAACTCCGTGAATCCGCGTGCGCGGCACAGCAAATGTCCGTACACCAGCGCCTGCGCCCAATGCAGCGTGCGATGATTGTCAGGCATGCGCTCGAGATCGCCTCGATACGTCTTCACTTCTTCCAGGCGGTGCGCCACCGGATCGTAGCCGTCCGCACGACCCCTCACGGTGAGATTGCGATGCGTACCGGTCAGCGTGATTTCGGTTTCGTAGCCGCTTGCGCGGCGACCCGCGACCGTGATGTGCCCCGCCATGCCTTCCAGCGAAGTTGGCGCGGGTGTGAATCGCAGATCGAGGTCGCCGCGTCGCGCAGTGAACTCGCACATGGCTCGCACGGCGACGACGTAACTCATGCGGTGCGCTCCGCGTTCAGCGTGGTGAGCGCCAGCGCGCCGACGGATGGATCGGCGATCGCATGGTCAAGCGCTTCGTCAGCCCAACGTACGTCGACCACGCGCACCGGCATGCCGTGCTGCACGCAGTAGGCTAACCAGCGAATCTGGTTGTCCTGCAAGCGGTCGCCGGGCCCTTTCACTTCGATCAATTCATAGCGCCGCTCGGCGGGCCAGAAGCGGATCAGATCGGGCAAACCCGAGCGATTGCCGCGAATATCGAGCAGCAAACGCTCGAACCACAATTTCAGATGCGCGGCGGGCAAGCAGTCGAGCGCCGTCGTGACAAGCTCCGGCGTAAGCATTCCCCAGAACACGAACGGCGATTGCACGCCTGCTTTGCCGTGCAGATGCCGGGCAATCGTCTCGCGATACGCGCCACTATCGAGTTGAGCAAGGCACGCAGCGAACTGTTCGGCTCGACGCGCATAAAAGTCCGGCGCGTGAAGATCAGCGGGGCCGCGTTGAAACGGATGAAAAAACGCACCGGGCAGCGCCACGAATACCGGTTCCCAGCAAAGCAGTCCAAACAGCGAGTTGATCAATGCATTTTCGACGTAATGCACCGGCGCCGACTCGCATGTCAGATGATCGCGCACCACGTATTCAACGGACTGCGGCGCTTGGGGCCTGGGCAATATCAACGTGCTGCGTTCGGCCGCTCGCGCAGCGGCCGCGCGCGCCGCCGGCCCACCAAGCTTGCGACGCAGGCGCGGGAGCATGCGCGCGATGCGCTGTGCCTCTTCCTCGCTTTCGGGCGACGCTGCAGCGCTCAACGCTAGCGAAAGCGCAGCTTCGAAGCGCTCGGCTCGTTCAAGCACGCGTACACGCCGATGTCGCGCGCCGGGCCACGCGCAAACCTCGTACACGGCGAGCGCGGAGGGCCACATCTGTCGGCGCTCGCAATGCTGGCCGATGCGAAAGAGCAGCTTGGCGCGTCGCAATTCGAGCCACGAGTTGCACGTTTCCACGCTTTGAACCCGAGCCACGAGGTCATTGAGCGCAGCGTTTTCTACTTCCAGACCGATCAGCGCGCCGGACGTTGCTATCGAGTCCAGTTCGTCACGACATGCTTGCAACGCAAGGTAAACATCGACATCTGCGCGCTGCTGAAACGCTCGCGACGCAGGCCCGAAAGCCACCCTTTCGTACCTGAATACGCCGAGATCGGCGAGCACGAATTCGGACCAGTCCTGCTGCAGATTGCCAAAGAACATCAGACGCAGACGGTCGCACAGCGGCGCAATGTCCACGCGAAACACGCAATCGGTCGTCTGGGGGTGCCATGCGGACAACGGGCGCGCGATGCAGCTATCGGTGTCATGCCCGTCCAACTCGTCCCGCTCGGGATAGAACGGACGTAATGCTTCCAGCAGATCGGGCTTGCGCAGACTCCGGGCGCCCGGAATCAGTGAAAGCGCCTCGGCGAAGATGTCCAGTAATTCGGCGCGCGTGGTGAGGGCGAATAGATCGTCGAGTGTCAGGTGCGGCGCGGGATTTAGCCAGCCGAGCGCCGAGACGGGCGCAGCGGCTTGCAACGGGCAGCCGATTTCGTCGTAGGCAAGACGACTGGCACGAAACAATGCGCCTTTGCGCATGAGCATTCGGACCAGCAATGCGCGCGACGCCTGCGGCAAGCGCGCGAATGTGCCGAGAAAAGCGCGCTCGCTCGCATCGAGCAGATCGTCGTAACGTTGCGCGAGCCAGGCGAGCGCACGCTCGAAATTCAGCAGATAGTAAGGGACGCCGGCGAGGGAATCCGGCGGAGCATCTGTTGCCACGGAGTTTGCATGACCTGTACGTTTATACAGTAATGATAGCAAACTCCACCGCCGCGCCTACTCAGCGGCCAGCCACACCACCGTCAGCGATCGCACACCCTGCGCGCCGCGAATCAGAACGCCTTCTATGTCCGCGGTCGCGGAAGGTCCCGTGACGAGTGCCGCGTAACGTGCGTCGCGAAAGTCGTCGCGGCGATAAACGTCCTGTAAGCCGTCGACCAGTTGCGCCGGATCGAGCAGAACCACGAGATGCTGCACGATATAGCCCAACGCATTGACCACGTACTCGCGTTCGCTGAACCACACCGAGCCGGTCTCCGCCACACCGAAACGCGCACGCACCACGCCGACGTCGATATCCTGCAACGACGAAGGCTCGGTGTCGGCCGTGAGCAGGCGCGTGCCGGACACTTCGGCAGTGGCTGAAGCGATCGACACCGTTGCGCCAAATCGCTCGCGGATCAGACTCGCAACTTCCGACGCGGCACCCGCTTCGACGCAGGTCCCGCCCATCGTTTGCAATGCCGACGTGAAGCGCGCGCGCAAATCGCCGCCGACCGCGCTAAACAACGGCACGTCGGGGCGCGGGCGCGCCGCCGGTTGTGCCTGCCGCACTTTCGCGATGAAGGCTTCACGCGTTGCCATCGCCACCTCCGCGATTTTGCTTGTACCAGGCATGGAAGGTCTGCTTCGGCGCCTCGGGCAATTCGCGTTGTCTGCCCCAGATATTCAGCGGGTTATAGAGTACGAAGTTCGGTAGCCGCCGCAATGCGCCGCTCATTGAAGCTACGGTTGCCCGATACAGCGTCGGGCTCGCGAGCAGCCGCCCTGCCATCTTCAATACTTCCTGCTTCACGAACGGCACTTCGTGGCGCTCGGCAATCACCGTGCGCCATTTATAGATCTGCTCGTGGATATTGATCTTCACCGGACACACGTTCGTGCAACTGCCGTTGAGCGTGGACGCGAACGGCAGCGCGCTATAACGTTTCAAATCGAAGGTTGGGTTAATGATCGCGCCGATCGGCCCCGAGTAAGTACCGCCATACGACAGCCCGCCGCTGCGCCGATACACGGGACACGTGTTCATGCAGGCTCCGCAGCGGATGCATTTGAGCGAGTACCAGAAGTCGTCCATCGCGAGCCGTTCCGAGCGGCCATGATCGACGAGGATGAAATGCATCTCCGTGCCCGGACGCGGCGCGCGGAAATGCGAGGTGTATTGCGTGATCGGCGAACCAAGCGCACTGCGCGAGAGCATGCGAATAAACACACTGAGATCCGAGACCTTTGGAATCAGCTTCTCGATACCGATCGATGCGATATGCAGCGGCGGCACGTTAGCCGAAAGATCGGCGTTGCCTTCGTTCGTGCAAACCACGACCGTGCCCGTTTCCGCGACCGCGAAATTGCAGCCGGTCATGCCGGCCGTTTTCTCGCGTACGAAATACGGCCGCGTATTCATGCGCTGACTTTCCGCGAGGTAGTGAATGTCGCTATTGTGCGGATCAGTGCCGATGGTTCGGCCAAACAGTTCCGCGACATCGGCGCGCAGCTTGTGCACCGCCGGCACCACCATGTGGCTCGGGTCCTGATGATCGAGTTGCTGGATGCGTTCACCCAGATCCGTTTCCATTACCGTAATGCCGCGCGGTTCGAGATACTCGCGCATCTTGCATTCGTCGGTGAGCATCGACTTGCTTTTGACGAGCGTGGTCATGCCGCGCTCGGACATGATCTTGTGTACGAGCGCGTTGTGCTCTTCGGCCGTCGCTGCCCAGTGGACCACGACACCGTTCGCCTCGGCCGAGGCCGCGAACTGTTCGAGGTACTCCGACAAATGCGACAGCGCGTGTTCCTTGATACCGGATGCCAGTTCGCGCAGCGTCTCCCACTCGGCAATGCCGTGCGCCTGGGCGTCGCGTTTCTCGCGCAAATCCCACAGGCGCTTGTCGTGAAACGCCACATGTTCCGTCTTTTTGATGAACTCGCCTGCTGCCTTCGCGTGGTCGATCCGGCTCATGCGCGCGCCCCGTTCAACACTTGTGCAATATGAATGAAGCGTGCGTCCGCCTTCATGCGTTCCGCACAGCCTTGCTGATGCATCAGGCACGACATGTCGCCCGACACAATGTATTGTGCACCCGCATTCAGATGATCGCGGACCTTGTCCTGCCCCATGCGGACAGACACCGGCTCTTCCGTCACCGAGAACGTGCCGCCGAAACCGCAACATTCGTCGGGGCGAGACGGCTTGACGAACTCGATACCCTTCACGCCTTCAAGCAACGCGCGCGGCTTGGAAAACGGCTGGCCCGCTACTTCCGAGATCGACGCCTCTTTCAGATGCCGCAACGCGCTGCAACTATTGTGCAGCCCGACGCGATACGGAAACTCGGCCCACGGAAATTCACGCGCGCCCACCACGTCGTGCAGAAACTCGACGAGTTCATAAGCGCTCGCCCGCACCTTTTTGACTTCGTCCGTCTGATCGATCGCGGTGAGATGCTCGCGCACGTGGTGAATGCAGCTCGCCGATGGTCCGACGATGTAGTCGTAGCCCGCGAAGTTGCGCGCGAACACCCGCTCCGCGCCAGCCGCTTCTGCATGCGCGCCGCTGTTTCCCATGGGCTGACCACAGCAGGTCTGCTCCTGCGGGTAATCGACCTGGAGGCCAAAGCGTTCGAGCAATTCGAGCGTGGCAATGCCGACCTCGGGATAAAACGCGTCGATGAAGCAAGGGATAAAGAGGGCGACTTTCATAAGCTCATTACAGGGAATGGGGCACGCGGACTCGGGACGCGTAAGATCGTCGCCAGTCAGACTGGTATTGTTGGTCTGACCAAAATATAAGGAAGTCGCCCGAGCGTGTCAATCGTTAGATGGCCACGCGAAATGCGACGCCTAAAGCTTCGCAGCGTCTTCCTGATAGATCTCGCGCACGAAGGCCAGGTGCCGTTCGGCCGCCTTGCGTGCCTTTTGGGCGTCGCGTGCGACGACGGCGTCGTAGATGGCCTGATGCTGACTCATCAACTGCTTTTCCATCGCCTCGTCGTAATCGATCAGCCGATGGTATTGACGCATGCCTTCGCGAATCAGCGTGTGGATGCCATGCATGACATGGGCAAGCGCGATGTTGTGCGTAGAGTCGGCAATCGCGAGGTGAAAAGCGGCATCCAGCTCCGCCAGATTGACGCGATCTTGCGACTGCGAAGCCGCCTTCAGTGCATCGAACGCAGTCTTGATCTTGCGAAGATCGGCGGCGGTCGCGCGCTCCGCGGCATATACGGTCGAAATCGATTCGAGCCCCTGGCGCAACTCGAGAATGTCGGCACTAGTGCGCGGATTTTGCAAAAGCAGTTCGGCGAGCGGCTTCGAAATGATCGGCGCCGTCAGATCGACCACCGTAAAGCCGCCCCGCCCCGACGTGGCGATATAGCCATCCGATTCCAGCCTGATCAGCGCTTCGCGCAACGAAGGCCGCGACACCGCCAGTTGCGTCGCCAGATCGCGCTCAGCGGGCAGCCGGTCCCCCGGCATCAGCGTACCGTCGGAGATCAATTGCTTGATCTGATCTGCGACGACGTCGGAGAGCCGTTTGCGCGTGAATGACTGGATCGGGCGAAAGTGCATAGGCTACGGCTGGCAAAGCCGGTTGTTCAGGATGATTCGTTAGCGGCAGTATGCGACGCGACAGAGCTAAACGGGAGCGAATGAATTATACCGTTGGGCGCTCTGCGCGATTTTCGCTGCGAGCGCGTATTCACGGGTTAGATTGCAACGGCAACGGCAACGCCGCGACAAACGCCGCAATCCGCTCGCACGCTTCGGCAAGCCGCGCTTCGTCGACGACAAAGCCCAACCGGACGAAACCGTTCGCGGTCTCGCCAAACGCACTCGCGTCGAGCACTGACACGCCCTGCCCGCGAAACAACTGCCATGTGAAATCGACGGTATCGAGGCCCGTGCCGCTCACGTCGACCATCATGAACATGCCCGCTTCGGGCAGCAGGCAGCGCAATCGCGGGACCCGGCTCAAACGCTCGAACACGACGTCGCGACGGCGCCTGTAGATGTCGCGCATCTGTGCGACGATCCGCGACTTCTCCTGTAACGCCGTCAATGCGGCCTGCTGGATGAAGCCGGGCAAGCCATACAGCATGGCAAGCGCGAGGCGTCCCATGTGTTCGATCAGTTGCGTGGGTCCGATCGCCCAGCCTACGCGCCACCCCGCCATTGCATGCGATTTGGACAGGCTGCCGAGCGTGACCGTGCGCTCCGCCATGCCGGGCAGCGACATGATGCTCACATGTTCGCGCTCGAAAGTGAGATCGGCGTAGACCTCGTCGGACAGCACCCACAGGTCGTGCTCGCACGCGAGCCGCGCAATGCGTTCGAGGTCCGCGCGCGGCATCACGACACCTGTTGGATTACACGGCGTGGCGAAGAAAATCGCCTTGGTGCGCGCTGTCACGGCTCGTTCGAGCGCGTCGCAATCCAGGTGAAATGCACGCGCAGGATCGACCGGCACCGGCACGAGCGTCGCACCTGCGGCGCGCACGCACGCTTCGTAGGTGAGGTACATCGGCTCGGGCACGATAACCTCGTCGCCTGCTTCGAGCAGACAAAGCGACGTGGCAAACACGCCGTTTTGCGCGCCCGCCGTGAGGATCACATTTGCCGCGCTGACCGTGCAACCGGTCATGCGCGCCTGCTCTTTGGCAATCGCCGCACGCAGCGGATCGCGCCCGGACACCGCGCTGTAATGCGTATCGCCGCCACGCAACGCGTCGATGGCACGCTCGACAATCGGTGCGGGCGTAGCGAAGTCAGGGTCTCCCACGCTCAGCACGATGACGTCGTCGCCATTTGCCGCGGCCTGCTGCGCCACGCGATGAATCTCCCACGCCGACGTACGTCTGCCTTGCAATCCCTCGACCCGACTCGAATACTTCATCGCGCTCACCCGTTTCTGATTGACCCGCCAATGTAATGGGGCGTGCGCAAAACGTCCAGATACGAAAAAGCGCCACGCGGGCAGACAGCCTCGCGTAGCGCTTCGTATCAAAGCCCCGCTTGCAGGGGCCGTGCAAATTCACACCTGGCGGCGCAACTCCGCCGGCGGTACCTTCATCAGATGCCGGTACTTGGCCACCGTGCGGCGCGCGACGAGCACGCCCTGATCCGCAAGCATCTTGGCCAGCGTCACATCGGAGAGCGGGTCGCGGGTGTTTTCGGCAGCGATCATTTCCTTCAGCAGCGCCCGCACCGCGGCGGCGGAACAGGTACCGCCGCTTTCGGTGCCAAGCTCGCGCGGGAAGAAATGCTTGAATTCGAAAATGCCGCGCGGCGTGGCCATATATTTGTTGCCGGTCGCGCGCGAGATCGTCGATTCGTGCAGGCCGAGTTCGTCGGCGACATCGCGCAACACCATCGGCTTGAGCGCGATTTCACCGTACTGGAAAAACGCCTTCTGATGCGCGACGATGCATTCGGCGACGCGTTGAATCGTGTCGAAGCGCTGCTGCGCATTTCTGATCAACCAGCGCGCTTCCTGAAGCTGCTGGGCGAGCGGCGAACGGCTAGCCCCAGCCGATTGCGCAAACAGTTCGGCATACATGCGGTGAATGCGTGCGCGCGGCTGCACGGCAGGATTGATCGTCACCACCCACTTGTTGCGCACCTGGCGCACGATCACATCGGGCACGACGTAGTTGTCTTCGGTACGGCCGTAGCAGTTGCCCGGCTTCGGATCGAGCTTGCGCACGAGAGCGCAGGCCACACGCAGCTCTTCCGCAGTACAGCCAATCTGTTTTTGCAGTTCCGCCTGTTCGCGACGCGCAAGCCGCTCCAGATGATGTTCGACAATCTGCCGTGCAACATCGCGCCCCGGTGTGTCCGCGGGCAACGCATTGACCTGCAGCAGCAGACACTCGGACAGCGAACGCGCGCCAAGCCCAGGCCGGTCGAGCGACTGCACGAGGCGCAGCGCGACCAGCAGTTCTTCCTCTGTCAATTCGGGTTCGAGATCGACGCTGTCGGCGAGATCCGCCAGGTCCTGGCGCAGATAACCGTCGTCGTCGAGCGCCTCGATAATGAAACGCGCAACCGCGCGATCGCGGTCATCCAGACGATAAAGACGCAGGGCGTCGTGCAGTTGCTCGCGCAACGTGGGCTGCGAGCGTGCCCATTCGGCCGGATCGCTGCCGTCGGAATCGCCGTTCTGGCGGGCCGAACTGCGGCTGCTGTAATCGCCCGAGAAGTCGCCGGGCATGTCGTCGGGGCCGCCACTGTCGAGGCTCTCGCTGCTAGCGGCTTCAGCGGGCAGCGAGTCGGGCTCGGCGGCCGCGACTGCATCGGTTGCCGGCAACGCGCCCTGCTCTTCGCCGGACGTGGCGGTTGCAAGCGCAACGTCCTCGGTATCCGACGAGTCATATTCGAGGAACGGGTTCGTATCGAGCGCAGTTCGCAATTCCTGCTGGAACTCCAGAGACGATAGCTGCAACAGACGCACCGACTGCTGCAAACGCGGCGTAAGTGCAAGAGACTGCCTTGTGCGAAGTTCAATTGAAGGCATCGTGTTCAGGTCCCGTTGAAAGCTGAAGTAAAGGAGTGCCCTCAGTAGAGCAACACGCGTACCAGCTTTTGCAACGCACTGTTTTCTTTGGCCTTTATTTTTCCAGGCCCGCGAATTGCAACGCGGCGCGGGGCCTTTTTTACAAGCGACCCGGCAAATTCCGCATCCGCTCCACACGACTCGGCGCGCGCGCGAACACGATGTGCGAGCGCTATTCATCAGCGGAAAAGCGCCCGCCGGCGCGGGCTTCGCAACTTCTCTGGTCCTCAGTCACGAGGTGCGGGCACGCACTTTGCGGTAACGAGCATGTGGACGGACGGCTCTCTTCGCATCCGGCGCGAACGCGCAACGACTGTGAAGACCCGCCCGGTGTCGATAACGGGCCCTGACGGAACCGTAGCGGCAACGACCCCACGCGAGTCATCGGCGGCTTAGGCCGCGATCGACCGCAGGCAACAAGACCGCAATTTCATCAACACCCGAAGGAGAAAACCATGAAGACCATCCAATTCCTGAAGACTGCCGGCAGCATCGCGTGCGTTGCTTTCGCACTGAACGCCACCGCACAAACGAGCGCCTCGGCTCCGTCGGCTTCGTCTGAAACCATCGGCCAGCACGTCGACGACGGCACGATCACCACGAAGGTCAAGGCCGAACTGCTCGGCGCGAAGAACGTGAAGTCCACGCATATCCATGTGAAGACCCGCAAGGGCGTGGTGTGGCTCACGGGTACGGTGCCTTCGGCTGAAGACAAGACCGCCGCCCAAGACGTCGTGGAAGGCGTGAAGGGTGTGAGCAGCGTGAAGAACCGCCTGAAAATCGCCGCAGAATAATCCCGAGGCGCCCGAGAGAAAAAAGGCCGTCCGCACATTGTGCGGACGGCCTTTCTGCTTTAGAGGCCGGCCTGACGGCCGGCTACCCGATTAGCTCTTTGCCGCGTATTGATCGCGCAGATCGCGAACGCGGTCGTGATTCTGCAGCACGCCTTGATACTGGCGCTCGACAATCGCGCGCACGTCGGCGGGCAGTTCTTTTTCCAGCGCGTCGTGATAGTTTTTCTTGGCGACGTCCTCGCCCTTTTCCACCTCGACAAGGATCTGATGGTCGCTGCGGTCCGTCACCGCCGACTTCACATCGACCCATCCCCGGTGCAGCGCGCCGCTCACACTGCCGCCCGTTTCCGGCTTACCGCCCAGGCGCTGAACCACATCCTGCAGCTCGCGTGCGCCGCGCGCGCAATCTTCGGCGCGCGTCAGAAACATCGTCTTCAACTGTGTGTCACGCGCATCTTCGGCCGCCTTGCGAAAGCCCTTTTCACCATCCTTCGATGTTTCGATGAGATCGTTCAGAACGGAGACAACATTCGTAGTCATTCAATACCTCCAGGGTTTCGTTAATCGCGGAATCCGTTGCCGGCACGCCCGCATGTATCGCGGTTCGCGTGCCGCCTGCTTTGCCAACGCCTGCGCAAGGCAACGGGGTTCACTGTTTGATACGCATGGCGCGTGCCCGAAAGTTCACAGGATGCATTGCGCCCGCGCACTCTGTCTGCGCGGCCGTCTTTGTTGCAGAGGTGGGTAATTGTTGCGCGGCGCGAACTGTCTTGAGCGGCGTGAAAGCCTCTCTGAGCGCGGCTTTCGCCGGTGGCACACCCGTTGCTTTTATTGCTTCGCCCGAGTAATGCCATGCAACGCACAAGTTGAAAAGCTGCATGACGTATCGACGAATTGAAAAGAATGGGCAGGCAACAATGACAGGGAGAACATCATGAAGATTCGCAGCGCAGAATGGCTGGTCGCCGTCGCCATCGTCTCGTCGGCCAGTGTGTTGCAGATCCGCGAGCATATGCAGCCGCACGATAGCGCTGCGGCGAGTACGAGCGCTGGCGCGCAAGCCGTGCCTTCGACCTGCGAAGGTTCTCGCAAAGGCGTCATGCCGGCCGCATGTGAGCCCACGCGCGACCAACGCCCTGCTGACCGCGCACTCGTGCCGCAACGCGGCGCCGCGCGTATCTGGGTATAACTTTCCCGACGATTAGCGCGCCTTGCGTTTTCGTCCCGCCAAAGAAAAGGGCCCGACGTCTGTCGGGCCCTTTTCGATTGCCTTCTCGCTTGCTGCCGTTCGGCGCTGTCGCCGCCGTCGCCGCTGTATCAGGCGCGCGTTTCGTTGTACTCGTTGAGCGGAACAGGCTTCTTCAGCGGATCGAAGTCGGCCCAACGGCCTTGTTGCCAACGACCCGTCGCGCGTTCAATCGACACGCCCCCTGCTTCTCGCAGCAAACGGGCGGCGTCGAACTGATTGTCCGGCGACACGTGCACCGCGACCAGCACGCCTGAATCGCGCGCCTCTTCGTGGAACGTCGTGCGATGCCCGGCTTCACTGCTATCGCGCGTGCGCCACATGGCACCGGCCAGCGAGCCGATATAGGCGCCGACGCCCGCAGCGATCGCCGAAACGAGCAACGGCGCAGAAAACGCCGCGAAGATGCCGACGCCAACAATAGCGCCCGCCACCGCGCCGATCGTCACGCCGAGTCCCGCGCCCTTCGGTGCGCCTTTCGCACCGGCATCGGTGTGGGTGTCGCCGCCAATGGGAAAACGCGCATGCTGGCCACGCGGATTGACGAAGAACAGCGTGACGTCTTCCTCGACGAAGCCTGCATTGAAAAGTTTTTGCGCCGCTTCTTCCGCGGCTGGAAAAGTCGTGAAGCGTGCTGCGACGATGAGTGACATGAGGCCTCCTTGCATCGTGATTGCGTTTTGACGGACGGCGGTCGCGAGTAGTCGCGGTGCGCGATCAGAAGAAGCGGCGGCGCTACACCGCCGTGCCGCGGTCGGGCTCCATGCCTTCCACTCTGAACAATCCGCTATGCAAGATTACGCCCTCGCCGTCGTTCTGGTCGAGCGCCTCGGCACACACCGAACGGATCCGGTTGCGGCCCTTGTCGAAGGCCTCCATCAACTCGCTTTCGAGCGGTGAACCGGCGCCGAAATGATCTTCCAGCGCCTCGACCGTGATGGCGCAGACGACCGGTTCTCCGTCCACGCGCGCCATGAAGCGAACCGTCAGGTTGGCGCCGTCGAAGGTCGGTTTGTCGTCGGAAAAAGTGATCTGCATAAGGGAATCCTCATAGGCAGGCCGCGGCAGGATCGCATTCATGATGACGCGCCCTTCATTGCGCCGGCGAGCTGCTGCGCCATCTCCAGATGATGCTTGATGACCGGCAGCGCGCGCGCGGCCGCAGCCTTCAGTTGCGAGTCGGTGCCGCTCTGGCTCTCCTGCTGGAACAGATCGACTGCCCGCTGATGCGCCTCGAGGCCGACCTGCTCGACATACGCCTCGTCGAACTTCTGGCCCTTGAGCGTTTGCAGCTTGCCAACGAGCGCGGAGTCTGCCGACGGCGTGGTGGCAAGCCCCTTCTTCGCTGCGAGCGCACCCATGCTGCGCGAGAGCTTCGTATGTTCGGCGATCATCTGCTGTGCAAATTTCTTCACGCGCGGATCGCTGGAATTCTTCAACGCGATCTTGCTTGCCGCGATTTCGGTGGCGTCGGACCGTGAAGCATCCTGGATGAACTGCTGGTCGGCGGGCGAGAGCTTCGTGCCGCCGACGGGCGCGTCGCTCGCGGGAGCGTCGCTTGCCTGCGCATACACGACGCAGGCCGGCGCCGTGCCAAGAGCAAGCGCGACAGTCATCGCTTGTAGGGAATACCGTAGTTTCATGCGTTTTCTCCCTTGTTCACGGAGTCACCGGCGCGTCTCATCGCCCACCTGCGCCGCTCATGCAGCCTTGCGTTTCGACAGTTGCCCGATCAACGCTTTGTTGAAGGCGGGAATGTCGTCCGGCTTGCGGCTCGAAATCAGATTGCTGTCTTCGACCACTTCCTGATCGACCCATGTACCGCCCGCGTTGCGGATATCGTCCTGCAGACTCGGCCAGCTCGTCACCGTGCGCCCCTTGATGATTCCGGCCGACACGGGCAGCCACGTGCCGTGGCAAATCACCGCGATCGGCTTCTTCGCGTTGTCAGCCGCTTTCACGAATGCCTGCGCCTGCGGCAACACGCGAATCGCGTCACCGTTTACCACGCCGCCGGGCAACACGACTGCGTCATAGTCGTCCGCGATCGCTTTGTCGAAAGTCGAATCGACCTCGACTGTGTCGGCTTTATCGACGTGCTTGAACCCCTGGATCTTGCCGGGCTTCGCTGAGATCACGTGCACGGTCGCTCCGGCCTCGGCGAGCGCACGTTTCGGGTCGACCAGTTCAGCCTGTTCGAAACCGTCTACCGCCAGGATCGCTACCTTCAGACCGTCGAGACTGTTTGCCATCTTTCTCTCCTTTGTTCGAATGCCGGGGCCGCGCATGTAATGCGCCAAACCCCTTTCATCATTGATTAACGATGCTGCAGCAAGGCTTGTGCCTGCTGCTTCCGGGCCCGCCTACTGCGTGATCGCTCCGGCCTCGACGCCCGCTGCGACGGGACTCGAAGCTCGGATGCTTGCGAGAAGCGGAGAGGTGCAACGCGATTACAGGCCGCTCGGGTCGTCGTCGAGACCGTCGTCGTCTTCGTCGGCTGCCGGTGGCGTCAGAATGCGATCAGGCTCGATGTCGCTATCCGGGTCCAGCGTCGAATCGCCGTCCGCCGCCGCCCGCTCGCCGGTGCCCGCCCGGTCGGTGTCGCTGCCCATTTCCGACTCGCCCAGTTCGAGCGCGTGGTTGTCGAGTTCCGTATCGACGTCGAACTCATGGCGCTTCGCGCCCGCGACGTCGCTGCCGCTATCGGATGAATCGCTCGGTCCCAACGCGCCCGTCGTGCCTGACGTTTGTTTGACGACCTGTTGCGGCTCTTCATCGGGGTTCAGCGTGCTGCTCATGGCGCTCTCCTTTATCGGTTGATACGTATGACGTTCTCCGCAAGGACTGTTCCGCCCGCTCGCCCGCGCCGGGAGTGCCGGGCACCGGCTTTGCTCCGGGCCATCACTGGCGCAACGCGCTTCACGCTTGAAAGTTCTACCTGCAAAGAAAGCCATGGCAAACAGCACAACCACAAGCACAAGCACAACGAGCACGACGCAAAACGGTCATGCATCGGCCGACGACAGCGTGAAGCAGCCCGCGACAGCCGCCATGCCGCCCGGCTTGCGCCATGCCGACGACAGCAAGCCGGGCTACACGCGCAAGCGCGAGAAGGACGGCTTCGCGTATTTCGACGTGCAAGGCAAGCGCATTGAAGACGAAGCGGAGATTCAGCGCATCAACTCGCTCGCGATTCCGCCCGCGTACGAAGACGTATGGATCTGTCCAGACCCGCGCGGCCATATTCAGGCAACCGGCCGCGACGTGCGCGGGCGCAAGCAATACCGTTATCACCCGCGTTGGCGCGAAACGCGCGACGCCGACAAATATGAACGCATGGCCGAGTTCGGGCGCGCACTGCCGCGAATCCGCGCGCGCGTCGCCCGCGACCTCGAACTGCCCGGCATGCCGTGCGACAAAGTGATCGCAGCGGTCGTGCGGCTGCTCGATACCACGCTGGTTCGTATCGGCAGCGTCGAATACGCACGCGAAAATCAGTCATACGGACTGACGACACTGCGTAAAAAACACGTGAAAGTGGAAGCGGGACAATTGCGCTTCAAGTTCCGCGGCAAGAGCGGCATAGAACACGACGTGACGGTGGACGACCAGCGCGTGAAGCGCATCGTGCGGCGCTGCGCGGACCTGCCGGGTCACGACCTGTTTCAGTATCTCGACGACGACGGCACACGCCGTACCGTCGGTTCAGCCGACATCAACGATTATCTGCGCCGCGCGAGCGGCGCGGACTTCACCGCGAAGGACTATCGGACATGGGCCGGCAGCGTCTACGCACTCGCGGCGCTGCGGCGCCTCGTGTGCGGCAGCGCTGCCGAAGCGCGGCGTCATATCGTGGCGACCGTCAAGGAAGTCGCGGGCTTGCTGCGCAACACGCCGGCCGTTTGCCGGCGTTGCTACATCCATCCTGCAGTGATTAGCGCATTCGAAAGCGACCAGTTGCAAACCTTGCCGCCGGGTCAGTCGCGCCGGGGTCTGAAAGTCGACGAGGTCGCTTTTGCTGCATTGCTCGCGCATGCGGAGAAGCGCGCCGCCAGGCTCGCGCGTCAGGCGGGAGCAAAAGGCCGCAAGCTGCGCGAAACCGACACCGCCGAGAGCATTAACGGCTCCATTACGACGTTGCTCAAGAAGTCGCGCACCATTCGCAACGAAGCGAACAAGGCGGCGAAAGCCGCTGCCAAAGATAGCGTCAAACCAAGCGCAAAAGCCGGCGCGCGAACTGCCCGGCGGGCTGCGAGCGCGGGCGCCCGTTCCGCGCAGCGCGCCGAGAAGACGGCCGCGAGTTAACGCCGCTCATAGCAAGCAGGAACTGCAACGGCGCACGCATCATTTACGCGGACAGAGGCTAAATTCCCGCGGACGGCGCCGCCATCGTGCGATGCATATCCGGGTATCGCCGCAGCGCCATGCGCGAGCACTTTCCGCCCACGTGAAGGCGTTTGTCCCGACCTGCGTAAAGCGACCGTTACTCCGGGCGAGGAACGCGCGTTGCTGCAGTGATCGTCACCCTAACCTGCAAAGGAGGCACATCATGGTCATGCAAAGTCAGACGCAAGGCACACAAGGCGCACGTATCGTCGGTAAAGGCAGCGCGACGGCAGAAGGCCCGGGCCCGGATGTGATGGCGGCCGATACGCTGGACGGCAACAGAGTGCTTAGCAGCGACGGCGAGGACATCGGCAAGATCAAAGACATCATGCTGGATGTGCGCTCGGGCCGCGTTGCGTACGCAGTGCTGTCGAGCGGCGGCTTCCTCGGCATCGGCGACAAGCTGCTCGCAATTCCATGGGGCGCGCTCACGCTGGACACCGAGCAGAAGTGCTTCGTGCTGGACATGACGGCGGAGCGCGTGAAAAGCGCCCCGGGTTTCGACAAGGACCACTGGCCGTCGATGGCGGATGAGACATGGGCCACGTCTGTTCACCAGTACTACGGCAGGGAGCCCTATTGGGGCCGCGACCAGTTTGATATGCGCGATGACGTAGGCGTCGGCGATATTCCGGCCGGTTCGTCGGATGCGCCCGAAGCCGGTGGAGTCAAGCTGTAATCGGCGAGCCGCGGCGAGTGCGTGAAGCAGTTTGCCGTTCGCAGTTCGCGCACCGTCCTCACTTGCGCCGGCACGCCGTCATCGCGGCGGCCGGCGCGTTTGACTTTCACCGCGTCGAATTCGACGACGCGGACGGCCTTGGAAAATCGCGCGCAATCCTGCGAGAAGGGCCGCGCGGCAAAGCTGTAAAAGCAAAGACTCTAAAAGGAGGCGGCTCGAATGGCGGCCCGAAAAACCACCAGCAAATCGGCCAGCAAATCGACCAGCAAGTCGCGGCGCTCGCCGGCACGCGGCAAATCGGGGCGGCCGCCGCGTCAGCGCCATGCACAAGCGCATGCCGCTGAGCAGAAGAAAGCTTCGCGCGCAGGCGGCAAGAGTTCACACCGGTGGTCGCATCATGTGATGGAAACGAGCGACGCGATGGACCTCGAACACGACATCTTCAAGACAGGCAACGCCGAGGAGATTGCGAAATCGCTGAAACAGTCGTCGACAAAAAGCAGCCGCCGCAAAGGCACGCCGTTTCAGTCGGCGATGTCGATGCTCAATTTCTATATCAACCGGGCAGGCAAGAACCTGCCGAAAACCCGCCGTGCAACGCTGGAGCAAGCCAAGCGCAAACTGCGCGAAGCATTCGGGCGCGCGCCCTGACATTCATGCGCTGTCGCGCGTTGATTGTCGCGACGTGATGCACCCGGGCGCTGGTCCCATTACCCCGGCCGGTCATGCGCCGTTCGCATGTCGGCCCTAACCGGATGCTCATGCACGAAACTTTGTGGTTCCTCATCGTCGGCGCCGTGCTCGTTTTCATGGGCGTGGCCGCGACAACCCTCCGCCGGCTGCCCGTCAGCGCGGCCATGTTCTATGTTGCGCTCGGCTACGCGCTCGGGCCGCCCGGCTTCGACCTGCTGCATCTCGGCATGGTCGCCGATGCGCATCTGCTGCGCACCGTCACCGAAATCGCGCTGCTGGTGTCGCTGTTCGCCATTGGACTGCGCTTGCGCGTGGGCGTGCTCGACCGACTGTGGATGGTGCCGCTGCGCCTCGGCTTCCTCGCGATGCTGGCGACCGTGCCGCTCCTCACCCTCTTCTGCGTCTACGTGCTGAATCTGGGCTGGGGGCCGGCCATTCTGCTGGCCGCCATTCTCGCGCCGACCGACCCGGTGCTGGCCCACGACGTCCAGGTGCACGACCCCGGCGACCACGATTTGCTGCGCTTCGCGCTTTCCGGCGAAGGCGGCCTGAACGACGGCATCGCGTTGCCGTTTGCGATGGTGGGTCTCGCCATCTGCGCAGTGCAAGGAGCCGACGCTGGCGACGTGCTGAATCTGGAGTTTGCCGGCAGTGTCGTGTGGGGTGTATTGGGCGCACTCGCAATAGGCGGTGTACTCGGCTGGGTCACGACGCACGCGGTCGCCTGGCTGCGCACGCGCCATGCACACGCGCTCGGCCTGGAAGGCTTCTTTGCGCTCGGGCTGATCGGCTTGTCGTTCGGCGCCGCGCAGTTTGCCCAGACTTATGGCTTTCTCGCCGTGTTCGCGGCTGGCGTGTCGATGCGTCGCGTCGAATATGGGGCGAGCGGCGGAGCCTCGCCTCGCGAGACGATCGGCACCGTCGATTCGAAAAATGTCGAAGCCACTGCGTCCGATCCCGAGAAAGCCCACGCGTTCATGACGGAGTCCGTATTGGGATTCACGATCGAACTCGAACGTATTGCCGAGGTCGTCATCATGGCCATGGTCGGCAACGTGCTCGCGACGCTGAGCGTGCCGCTTTTCACATGGCAGGCGTTTGCGCTTATCGTCGCGCTATTCGTTTTCGTGCGCCCCGCGTCGGTCGAGTTGTCGTTGCTCGGCTCCGACGCCATGCCGACGCAAAGGCGCCTGATGAGCTGGTTCGGCATCCGCGGCGTGGGCTCCTTCTACTATCTGGCTTATTCGCTGGAACACGGCCCGGCCGCGTCTATCACGCCGCTCGTGCCGCTCGCGCTCGCCGTGGTCACGGCTTCGGTGGTCATCCACGGGGTATCGGCGACGCCGCTCATGAACCGCTATCGGCGCCTGCGTCATAGCGAAAGTTAGAATACGGAGCCCGTTCGCTGCACGTGCAGCATTTGCGGCGTCCGGCTCCCTCGCAGCTTTCGCAGCTTCTGAACCCCGCGATTCAATGACTCCTCACGACGATCCAGCACAAACGACGCGCGCAAGCGCCGCCGAATCGCTTTTCGCGTTCCTCAAATCGCTGCCGTTCGCGGAGCGGCTCACCGAAGGCAGCCTGATGGCGTTCCAGGCCGTGGCGGGCGCGAGCCTCGCGTTCGAAATCGGCCAGGCGCTGCATACCGAGCAGGCATTCTGGGCCGCGATCACCGCCATTGCAGTGAGCCAGCACAGCTACGTCGACACGCGCAAGCTGTCGCGCGACCAGTTCATCGGCGCGATGGTCGGCGGCTTGTGCGGCCTTGCCGGCGCGACGCTCGGCCACGGCTATTTCGCGGCCTACGCGGCGACGGTGGCAGTGGCCATCGTGCTGTGCTGGATCGTGAACGTCGGCAGCGCGGCGCGGCTCGGCGGGATCACGGCTACCATCATGCTGCTGGTACCGGGCATTGGCCCGGCGTGGGACAAGGCCTTGTTGCGCCTCGGCGAAGTCACGCTCGGCACGGTGTGTGCGTTGCTGGTCGCGTGGCTGATGGCGCGTGCGGAGAAGCGCTGGTTCAGCGCGCCCGGCAAGGCGCGCTGAGCGGCATCGCCGGTTCATGAAGACACGTCCAACGCGCTTTGCTGTGGATGGCGCCGGTAGCGTCCCGGCGTTACGCCGACGCTTTGCTGAAACGCCTTGCCGAACGCGGCTTCAGACTGATAACCCACCGCTTCGCCGATTTCCGCCACACTGCGCTGCGTGCGGCGCAGCAGGTCGCAAGCGATCGTCATGCGAATCTGCGTGAGGAAATCCATCACGGTCATACCGGCGCATTCGTTGAAACGCCGTGCGTAAGTGGCGCGCGACATCGCGGCAAGCTCGCCCAGTTCAGCAATGGTCCACGCGCGCTGCGGCGCGCTCAACATGCCTTGCACTGACGCCGATAGACGCGGGTCGGCCAGCAGCGACAGCATGCCGGGCGTCGAATCCGCCTGCTCGCCGTGTACGCGTAACGCCATGCCGAAGAGCGCCTGACTCAGCGCTGTGACGATGGCGAGCGCGCCGGGCCGGCGTTGGCCCGCCTCGTCGCGCATCAGCCCGATCACCGTCTGCAATGGGGCGAGCGTGCGAACGCCGCCGAGCGACACATGGAACGGATCGGGCAGCGCATTCAGCAGCAACGCTGACGAACCCGGCGTGTACGCGAAGCGGCCGCAGAGCAGGTCGAGATCGGCGGCGTCCGCCGTGGCGTGTTCTGCGCCGCCGCGGGTAGCGTCCGTGCGGGCTTCGGTCATGACATCAGCGTCGGCTTGTTCGCCGCTCACGGACTTGCCGCCCAGACCTTCGCGCTCCGCAGCCTTGCCAATGCCGCGGCCGTCGTTTCGCTTGACCGGCAGCAGGCCGTCGTGACTCATGACCAGCGGCGCGCTGACGGCGCTCAATTCGACATCTCTCACACGATGTGCCGCGCCGCGTGGAAACAGCATGAAATCGCCGGTCTGCAGGTGCACCTGCGCGCCGTCCGCCATCTCGATCACGCACGACCCTGCCAGCACCAGATGGAACGGCGCAATGCCCGGCTCCATAGGCGCATGGTCGACGTCGAATGCACCGGTGAGCAGGCATCGCAAATCCAGACTGGCCTGCGGCCGCGCAAGGTCGAGTAACCGGCTGAGCGTATCCATGAGACGTCCGCGCTAAATGTTGAGCCAGTCGAGTATTCAGGATGTCGCCGTCCCGCGCAATACTTTGTCCATGGCGCCGGCAACCGCCGACGCCCCACAGACGAAGGAGCATTGCCATGTTGAACTGGACCGAATACCGCAAGCAGCTGTTTGGCCGCATCGGCGAAATCGGCAAGCTGTCGCCGGACACCGTCAAGGGCTATCAGACGTTATCCAACGCCGGTCAGAAGAACGACCTTCTGGGCGCGAAGACGCGCGAACTGATCTCGCTCGCGGTGGCCGTGAGTTTGCGCTGTGACGGCTGTATCACGGTGCATACGGCCGAAGCGCTGAAGCAGGGCGCCACCCGCGAGGAAATAGCCGAAGCGCTCGGCGTAGCGGTCGCGATGAACGCCGGCGCGACGATGGTCTACTCGGCCCGCACGATGGACGCGGTCGCGGCGTATTCCGCCGAAGCATCGGCTTAACGCGCCGGGCGCCTCCGGTCGCCTCAGACCACCAGACGGCGCGCCTCCTCGAGCTGTTTGCGGCGCGCTTCGCCCTGGCGCGCCAGCATCCAGCCGGGATACTCGGCAGGCAGCGCGCTCACCTGATCGAGCCTTGCGATCTCGTCCGCGCTGAGCGCGACGCCGGTCGCCGCGATGTTGTCGTCGAGTTGCTCGACCTTCTTCGCGCCGACGATCACCGACGTCACCACCCGTTGATGCAGCAGCCACGCAAGGGCGATCTGCGCGACCGACACGCGCTTGGCCTCGGCAATCTCGCGCATCGCGTCGATGCAGTCGTACGCACGATCGCGGTTGACCGGCGGAAAGTCGAATGTCGTGCGGCGGCTGCCCGCTTCGCCCTGCTGCTCACGCCCGTATTTGCCGCTCAGCAGCCCACCCGCGAGCGGACTCCACACCATCAGCCCGAGCCCTTCGCTTTGCAGCATCGGCACGAGTTCGCGCTCCAGGTCGCGGCCCGCAATCGTGTAGTACGCCTGCAGCGTTTCGAAGCGCGCGGTTCCCAAACGCTCCGCAATGCCGAGCGCCTTCACGATCTGCCACGCCGCCCAGTTCGACACGCCGACATAGCGCACGTGACCGTGCTGCACGAGCGTATCGAGCGCGCGCACCGTTTCTTCGATCGGCGTGGCCGGGTCGAAACCGTGGATCTGATACAGGTCGACGTGATCGAGCTGCAGGCGCTTCAAACTGGCCTTCATTCCGTCGATGATGTGATAGCGCGACGCGCCGCGCGCGTTCGGAAACTCGCCGGTCGGGCCGAAAACCTTGGTCGCCACCACGACCTTGTCGCGCGGCACCTTGAGGTTTTTCAGCGCCTGCCCGGTGATCTGCTCGGACAGGCCTTCGGCGTAGACGTCGGCCGTGTCGATGAAATTGATGCCCGCATCGAGCGCCCGGCCGACGAGCCGCTCCGCGTCGGCCTGCTGCAAATCGCCGATCTGCTTCCACATGCCTTCGCCGCCGCCGAAGGTCATCGTGCCCAGACAAAGTTCTGAAACAAAAACCCCGGTACGGCCAAGCTGGTTGTATCGCATTGTCGAAACTCCATCGTGGATGAGTGCACAGGTGAGCCGTAAAGGGTACTGCAATTGGCGCCGTCGAGCAGGCGGGGGCTGCCGTCGCTTTCGGAACGCCGACACCCACCGGCAACCGCTGCCCGACCATTTGGCAAACGGCGCCCAAACCTGCCAGACTGGCCCCTGATTCCGCGACTTCGATTCGCACCGGCAACGGTTGCGAGCAATGCCGTCGTCTGGATATCGGGCGTCGCGTCCCCATCTAACCACGCATGACCCTAGTGACCACCTCAGTGACCACCTCAGTGAGCACTACGACCGCAAATCCAACCACCGCACCCACCGCAGCCGACTCGCCTCGCGCGCTCCCGGCCCCGCTGGTGGACCGCGCCGCCGCGCACGACGCGCTCGCGGGCTTTCATCCGGCGGTTGCAGGCTGGTTCCTGAAGTCCTTCCCCGCGCCGACCGACGCGCAGGCCGCTGCCTGGCCGCAGATTCGCCAGGGCCGCTCGACGCTGGTCGCCGCGCCCACGGGCTCCGGCAAGACGCTCACGGCCTTCCTGTCCGCACTCGACGATCTGGTCCAGCAAGGTCTTGCGAACAACGGCGCGTTGCCCGACGAAACGCTGGTGGTCTACGTCTCGCCGCTCAAGGCATTGTCGAACGACATTCGCCTGAACCTGCAAGTGCCGCTACAGGGCATTGCCGCCGAACTCGACGCGCGCGGCCTGCCACCGCTCGACATCCGCACCGCCGTGCGCACCGGCGACACCACGCAGCAGGAACGCAACGCGCTCAAAAAGCGCGCACCGCATATCCTCGTCACCACGCCGGAATCGCTTTACGTGCTGCTCGGCTCCGACTCCGGCCGGCGCATGCTGTGCACGGTGCGCACCGTGATCGTCGACGAAATTCATGCGCTCGCCGGCAGCAAGCGCGGCAGCCACCTCGCGCTCAGTCTCGAACGGCTCGACGCGCTGTGCGGGCGACGCCTGCCGCGCATCGGCCTGTCCGCGACGCAAAAGCCGGTGAGCGCAGTAGCACGATTTCTCGTAGGCGGCGCGCCGGTCGACAGCGACATACCCGCCGACTGCGCAATCATCGACGTAGGCCACATCCGTGAACGCGACCTGGCGCTGGAAATTCCGCCGGTGCCGCTCGAAGCGGTGATGCCGAACGAAGTCTGGGAGCGCGTTTATGACCGACTCGCGGAACTCGTCGCGCTGCACAGCACGACGCTGATCTTCGTGAACACGCGGCGCATGGCCGAGCGCGCCGCGCGTCATCTGACCGAGCGGCTCGGCAAGGACGCGGTCGCCGCGCATCACGGCAGTCTCGCCAAAGAGCATCGCTTCGACGCCGAACAGCGGCTCAAGCGCGGTGAACTGCGGGTGCTGATCGCGACCGCTTCGCTCGAACTGGGTATCGATATCGGCGACGTCGATCTGGTCTGCCAGATGGGTTCGCCGCGCGCCATCGCGCCGTTCCTGCAACGCGTGGGGCGCTCGGGTCACCACGTCGGCGGCATGCCAAAAGGCAGACTCTTCCCCACTTCACGCGACGATCTGATCGAATGCGCAGCGCTGCTCGATTGCGTGCGGCGCGGCGAGCTCGACGCGCTGCGCATTCCGCGTGCGCCGCTCGATGTACTCGCGCAACAGATCGTCGCTGAAGTATCGAGCACCGAATGGAGCGAGGACGCGCTATTCGACCTGATACGCCGCGCCGCGCCGTACGCGGAACTGGCTCGCGAGCAGTACGACGCAGTGCTGCGCATGCTTGCCGAGGGCTACACGAGCCGCAACGGACCGCGTGCCGCGTACATTCATCGCGACGTGGTCAGCGGCACGCTGCGCGGCCGGCGCGGCGGCAAGCTCGTGGCGGTCACCTCGGGCGGCACGATTCCCGAGAACGCCGACTATGCGGTGGTGCTGGAACCGCAGGCGGTCAATATCGGCACGGTCAACGAAGACTTCGCGGTAGAAAGTCTCGCCGGCGACGTGTTCCAGCTCGGCAACGCGTCGTACCGGATTCTGCGCATCGAAAGCGGCCGTGTGCGTGTCGAAGACGCACAAGGGCAGCCGCCCAACATCCCGTTCTGGCTCGGCGAAGCGCCTGGCCGCAGCGACGAACTGTCGTTCGGCGTCGCGCGCCTGCGCGAGCAGATCGCGCGTCTGCTCGCATCCGACGACGACGCAACGACGCCGCTCGACAACGCACAGGCGAGCAACGCCGCTTCGAAGGCGACGGCTTCGGAACACGTACCTGACGCAACCGCTGAAGCTCCGAATCCCATGCCCGCGCGGCTCGAACGCGCGATCGACTGGCTCATCGCCGAACTTGGTCTGGACGAAGCAGCCGCGCGCCAGATCGTCGACTATCTCGCGCGGGCGCGCGCCGCCCTCGGCGTTCTGCCGACGCAAGACACGCTGGTGATGGAGCGTTTTTTCGACGAATCGGGCGGCACGCAGCTTGTCGTTCATGCGCCGTTCGGCAGCCGCGTAAATCGCGCGTGGGGCCTAGCGCTGCGCAAGCGCTTTTGCCGCCAGTTCAATTTCGAACTGCAAGCCGCGGCCACCGAGGACGCGATCGTGCTGTCCCTGACCGGCAGCCATTCGTTCGTGCTCGATGAAGTGTGGCGCTACCTCCATTCGAATAGTGCCGAGCGTCTGCTGATTCAGGCCTTGCTCGACGCGCCGCTCTTCGGCGTGCGCTGGCGCTGGAACGCGACCACCGCGCTCGGTTTGCCGCGCTACACCGGCGGCCGCAAAACGGCGCCGCAATTGCAGCGCATGCGCAGCGAAGATCTGCTGACGAGCGTCTTTCCCGAACAGGCCGCGTGTCTGGAGAACGTGGTCGGCGAGCGCGAACTGCCGCATCATCCGTTAGTCGATCAGACCGTCGACGACTGCCTGCACGACGCAATGGACAGCGAGCGCTGGCTCGCACTGCTGCGCCGTATGGAAAACGGCGACGTGCGGCTTGTTGCACGCGATCTGCCGGCGCCCTCGCCGCTTGCCGCCGAAATACTCAACGCAAAACCTTACGCGTATCTGGACGACGCCCCCATCGAGGAGCGCCGCACGCAGGCCGTGCTCAATCGCCGCTGGACCGATCCGGCGAGCGCCGACGACCTCGGCGCGCTCGACGCCGACGCGATCGCGAGCGTGCGCGACGAAGCATGGCCGCAGGCACGCAGCATCGACGAAATGCACGAAGCGCTGACAGGCCTTGCGTGCATTACCGAGGCCGAGGCGCAGCACAACGAGGGCTGGCCGGAATGGCTCGCGTCGCTCGCTCAATCGGGCCGAGCCACGCGCCTCGAGATCGCCGCCGACGCGGCACTGTGGCTTCCTGCCGAACGGCTGACGTGTTTCGACGCGCTCTATCGCAGCGGGAACAGCGGCACTACGAACGGTGGCGCCCTCTTCGCGCCGCCGCTCACCGCGCCGAAGGGTTACACCGACGAATGGAGCGCCGACGACGCGCTGCTCGACGTACTGCGCGCCCGGCTGACCGGTTTCGGCCCGCTGCCCGCCGACGCGATTGCAGATGCGCTCAAGCTGCCGCGGACATCGGTCGAACAGGCGCTCGGACGTCTCGAAGCAGAAGGCTATGTGATGCGTGGACGTTTCACGCCGAACACGTCGGAAGAGGAATGGTGTGAGCGCCACCTTCTTGCGCGCATTCACCGTTACACCGTCAAGCGGCTGCGCCGCGAGATCGAGCCCGTGGAACGGCACGACTTCATGCGCTTTCTGTTCGAATGGCAGCACCTGACGCCGGACACGCGCAGCGAGGGGCGCGACGCGCTCGCCGCCGTTCTGGAACAGATGGAAGGCTTCGAGGCTGCAGCAAGTGCCTGGGAAGAAGACATTCTGCCCGCGCGCGTGAAGGCCTATTCGAATACTTCGCTCGACGAACTGTGCCGCGCTGGCAAGATCGTCTGGACGCGCTTGACGGAGCGTTCGCGCAGCGCGGCCGGTCCGGTGCGCAGCACGCCTATCGTGCTGCTGCCCCGCCCGCAGGTATGTGCGTGGAGCGCGCTGATCGACGCCGAGCGGCAGCCGGAGCTATCGGCGCGTGCTCAATCTGTGTACGACGCGCTGTCGCAACACGGCGCGATGTTCTTCGATGAACTGCTGCACGAACTTCGCGTATTGCGGATCGAACTCGAGAATGCACTGGGCGAACTGGTGGCGGCAGGTCTCGTCAACTCCGACAGTTTCGCGGGACTGCGCGCGCTGCTCAAACCGGCAGCGAAGCGCAATGCGTATTCGGGCAGCCGGCGCGCAAGATCGAGTATGGGATTGGGCGCGCTGATCGGCGGAATGGACGACGCGGGACGCTGGGCGCTCGTCAACCGGCGCGCGTCTGTTGCCACGAGCGAAGAAACCGCCGCGCAACCGGGCCGGCCGCAGCAGCAGCGGCGCCGTCAGTTGCCAGCCGAGACGCTCGAACATGTCGCGATGACGTTGCTGCGGCGCTACGGCGTCGTGTTCTGGCGCGTGCTCGAACGCGAAGCCGACTGGCTGCCGCCATGGCGCGATCTGCTGCGCGTCTATCAGCGGCTCGAAGCGCGCGGCGTGATCCGCGGCGGGCGCTTCGTCAATGGACTCGCTGGCGAACAGTTCGCGTTGCCCGAAGCAATCCCGTTGTTGCGCGAGGTTCGACGGCATGCGAACGATGGTGCTTTTGTATGCGTCGGCGGCACCGATCCGCTGAATCTGGTGGGCACGCTGCTGGTCGGGGAACGCGTTCCGGCCGTCGCCGGCAACCGTGTGCTGTACCGCGATGGCGTCGTCATCGCGACGCTCGCAGCAGGCGCGTTCTGGTTCGAACCGTCGGTCGAGACGAGCCCGACGGAGCGCGAGCGCGCGCGCAGCTGGCTCACTCGCAGGTTCTGACGCGCCACACCTGTAAAGACTGCCTGGCGCAGCATCTTTACCCGCGCTTTTTTACCGACGCACACGGTTCGGCCAAACCACGAACCTTTCATGTTTATGGCCCGAATTTCAGCCGCTTCGCTACAATGGGCCGTCTTTAAGTATGATGAGACTGTCTGCCGTCATCCGCCATCAGGGCCGAAACGGCACACCGCCCGGGGATCCCATGAATGACGACCATCACGAGCAGGTGCTTTTTGCGCAGTTCGGCACAAGCAGCCCTTGCTGGCGTCTGTCGAGCGACAGCAACGCGCTCGAACTGACACCAGTCACTGGCGATATGCCAGCCAATGTTGCCATTCCGCTCAATCCTCAGCAGGCATCGCAAATTCGTTGCCTCACTGGCATTACGTCTCACCTGGTTCTCGACGTGCGGCTCTTCGGCGAGCCTCTGCGTTTGCACCTCGTCGGCAGAAAGATCAACAGCGGCAGTTGGGCCGGCACCGCTTCGGCTTATGACGACACCGAATCTGTCGCGCGCGATCTGATGCATGGCTTGTCGTTCGCCGAGCAGGTCGTGTCTGAAGTGAATTCGGTTGTCGTGATCGTCGACCGGCACGGGCGAATCCAGCGCTTTAACCGGCTGGCCGAAGAACTCACGGGCGTCAAGGAAGAGAACATTGTCGGGCGCAACGTGTGGGCGCTTTTCATGTCATCGGAAGACGGCGCGGCGTCGAGCCAGAACATTGCGGGCTTCTTCAATCGCGGCGTGTCGTACGAAGTCGAACGGCGCATCAAGACACTGCACGGCGAACGGCTCTTTCTCTTTCGCAACAAGTTCGTTCAGAGCGGCAGCGGCGTAGACGAGCAGTACCTGATCTGCTCGGGCACGGACATCACCGAGGAACGCCTTGCGCAAGAGCGTCTCACGCAACTTGCCAACACGGATTCGCTCACGGGCCTGCCCAATCGCAACGCGATCCAGGACATGATCCGCACCGCGATCGAGGAGACGGCGCCGGGCGAATCGGTGGGCGTGCTTTTTCTCGATCTGGATAACTTCAAGAAGGTCAACGATCACTACGGCCACGTGTTCGGCGACCGTCTGATCCGCGACGTGTCGGCGGCGATCGGCATGTGCCTGAACGAAGGCGACACGCTCGCGCGGCTCGGCGGCGACGAGTTCATCGTGCTCGCGGCAAAAGGCACGGCGCATGAACTGGAGGCGACCGCGCAGCGCATCCTCGAACGCATGCGCACGCCGTTCAGTCTCGGTCTCGTCGAAGTCTATACGGGCTGCTCGATCGGCATTGCGCGTTATCCGGAACACGGCGACAACCTGGAGTCGCTGATCCGCTCGGCCGATACGGCCATGTACGTCGCAAAAGACGAAGGCAAACGCACGCATCGTGTGTTTTCGCCGGAGATGAACCGCAAGGTCGCCGAGTACATGTGGCTCGACACGAACCTGCGGCGCGGCCTCGAAGATGGCCAGCTGACGCTGCACTATCAACCCAAGCTGCTGCTTTCAACCGGCGCGGTGCAAGGCGTGGAAGCGCTGGTGCGTTGGAATTCGCCGGAACGCGGGCAGATCATGCCGGCAGAGTTCATTCGTTATGCCGAAGAGTCCGGCCTGATCGGCGTACTCGGCCGCTGGGTCATGCAAACGGCTGCGAAACAGGCGGCCAAATGGCAAGCGGACGGCTACAACCTGCGCATCGCGATCAATGTGTCGGCGCGGCAACTGGTGGATACGGCGGTAGTACGCCACTTCACCGAAGCGCTTCAGCAGGCGAAGCTCGAACCATGTCTTGTCGACGTGGAACTCACCGAGAGTTGCCTGATCGAGGACGAAGCCGCGGCCATCGACCTGATCAAGCAGTTCCGTCAACTGGGCGCGCAAGTACATCTGGACGACTTCGGCACCGGTTATTCGTCGCTATCGCAGTTGGGCCGCATTCCGCTCGATGTAATCAAGCTCGATCGCAGCTTCGTGCGTTCAATCAACGCCGACACCAAAGCGCAAGCACTCGTCCGCTCCATGGTGGTAGTTGCGCAGGAACTCGATTTCAAGGTCGTCGCCGAAGGAATCGAAACCGAGTCCGAAGAAACTTTCATGAAAGGGCTGGGCGTCGAATACGTGCAGGGTTATCTGTACGCTCACCCAATGCCGGCCGCGGACTTCGAGCGCTGGTTGCAGGACAGGCAGAAGCTCAGGCTGATCGCCTGAGCTTGCGGCATGAGCGTCGCAACGGGCGCACTTCGGCCGCGGGTGGATTGAGTCAGCCGAAATTGGCCGCGCTGGCAGCCGTCTGCCGCAAGTTGGCCGTGCGACGGTTTTGCAGCGTCACGAGCCGCTCCATGAAGGCCAGGTCCTTCTCTTCGATCATGAAGGCGGCGTCCACCCAATCTTCGGTGATTTCCATCAATTCGGCCCGCGGCAATTGCAGCACGCGCTGACGCGCCCGCAACATCGCGCGGATGCCGTTCATCTTCGGCTTCAGCGTATCGATGAACGTGCGGGTCGCGACGTACGCGTCGCCCGGTTCGAACAACTGGTCGACGAGCCCCTTCTCCCGATGCCACTCCGCCGTATGCGGTTCGCCCACGCCGATCAGTTCCTCGGCGAGACGCATGCCGGCCTTGCGCGCGACGAGCGAATAGCCGCCCATGCCGGGGAACAGATTGAACGCGATCTCGGGAAAGCCCATGCGCGCGTCCGATTGCGCGAGCAGGAAGTGGTGTGCAAGCGCGGCCTCGAAGCCGCCGCCTAACGCCGTACCCTCGACCATCGCAATGGAGATCGCGCCGGTATCGAAGCCGCGCGCCGCCGCATGCACGCAATCGACGCACGCACGTGCGTATGCCATCAGCGCCTGACGCTTGCCCGAGCGAATTGCATCGGCGAAGAAATCCAGGTCGCCGCCCACGTTGTAGATGTTGGGGATCAGGGAGCCGGTCACCCAGAAGTCGATGGGCAAGCCGGACTCCCGTGCGGCTTGCGCGAGCCCGAGAATGTCGTGGACCAGATCCAGATTGAAACACGGACGCGGCTGCGCGCGCAGCATCATCCACATGACATTGCGGCCTTCTTCGTAGTAAGCCGAAACTTGCGACAGATTGCCGGCTTCGAGGAACGGGCGGCAGGCGTGGTGGTTATGCAGATTCATTTTGAACGGTCCTTTAGGGTTAAACACTGATATTGCAATGCGAGCCTAAAGCAGACCGGATTCGGATGGGAGCGGGATAACCAACAGATCAATGCAACGAAATCTCGAAGCCTTGCGCGACGGGCGTCACAGCGGCACGTGAAAGCCGCCCGGCGTGCGCCGCACCGCAAACGCTTGCGCGGCGAAGATGCGCGACATTGCCCGACATTGAGTGCAGGCGCGCCATGCAATCAGCGGACGAGCGAAGCCGGAATTCGCCTGCGAATTCGAAAGAAAAAGCAAGACACGCCGATTAGGCGACGCAGTCGAAAATGCCGCTTGCGAATATTTTTTTATTCGTGGTCCAACAGACGGAATATCTATATTGCATAAGCGGCAATTTGCCCATTATCCAGGCAATGCTATTTGAGCAACGCCGACCAGCGCGCGACCTCGTCGGCGTGCATGCCGACAGCAAGCGCGGCCGTGCAGATTTGCGTCCATGTGGCGGCATCGACCGGAATGCCTTGAGCTTCGCGCTCCGCGCGCGTCACGCGCTCCGGCTCGCCAGGCTCGTAGATATGATCGACGCCCGCAGCGAGCGGTGAGGCTTTCACCCACGCGATGAACGCGTCGGCTTCTGCTTGCGCATCAGGGGCATCGAACGCCGCCGGGTCGATGATGACCGACAGCATGCAATTAATGATTGCGTTGGTGGTGCCGAGCGTGTCCGCGTGCGTGGTGAAGCCGCCCGCCAGCGCGCCGCTGAATATCTCGCACATCGCGGCAAGCCCGAAACCCTTATGGCCGCCGAACGGCGTCAGCGAACCGAACGGCTCCTCGTGCATGACTTTGGGATCGGCCGTCGGCACCCCTTCATGGTCGATCAACGCGCCCGGCGGCACCTGCTTGCCCTGGTTGTAAGCGACGCGCGTCTTGCCGTAAGCAACCGTGCTCGTCGCGAAGTCGAGCACGAGTGGCGGCTTGCCGGGCCGCGGATAAGCTGCGCAAAACGGGTTGGTGCCGATGCGGCGGTCGGCGCCGCCAAACGGTGCGACGAGCGGGTCGCCCGCCACATTGACGAAATGGAACGACACGAGCCCCGCTCGCGCGCATTGCTCGGCCCAATGACCGATGCGGCCAATATGATGCGCATCGCGCAGCCCGACGGCGCAGATGCCGATGCGCTGGGCTCGCGCGATGCCCTCTTCCATCGCCTCGAACGCGACTACCTGGCCGAAGCCTTTGCGGCCTTCGACCGTGAGGACGGCACCCGCGTCTTTTACAACGTCGGCATGCAGGTTCAGTTGCAGCTGCCCGTCGGCAAGCGACGCCACGTAGCGCGGAATCATGCCGACGCCGTGCGAATCGTGCCCGGTCAGGTTCGCCGCCACCAGATGATCCGCGACCAGTTCTGCTTCGCGTGGCGCGCTGCCCGCCTGCTCCCAGATCGCCCGGACGAAGGCGTGTAGTTGATCGGCCGCAATGCGGGGCGTGGTGGATCCAGCGAACTCTTTGTCGGTCATTCGGATCGGGGCGTTAGTTAGTTAGTAATGGCAACGCAATAAAGGCAACGCAATAATGGCACCGCAAGCGGAACGGGAGCCGTAACAGGCCGGCAAAAAAACGCTCAGGGCGCGGCGGCGATCACCTGCGCAACCGCGGCCGTGAGCTTCTTGCCGTACGGCACGTGCAAGAACTCGTTAGGCCCGTGCGCATTCGACTTCGGTCCGAGCACGCCGCATACCATGAACTGCGACTTCGGAAAGCCTGCCTTCAGTACGTTCATCAGCGGGATGGTGCCGCCCTGCCCCATGTACGCGACGTCGGCGCCGTAATGTTCGCGCGATGCATTGTTGAGCGCGGTTGCGAGCCAAGGCGCAAGATCGGGCGCGCTCCAGCCGCTCGCCGCTCCGGCGTCCGGCTTGAATGTCACCTTCGCGTTGTACGGCGGGTCGAGTTCCAGCAGCGCCTTGAGTTCCGCAACGGCCTTTTCCGCTTCGATCAGCGGCGGCAGACGCAGCGACAGCTTGAACGCGGTGCGCGGGCGCAGCACGTTGCCGGCGTCGGCGAGTGCGGGCAAGCCGGCGGCACCTGTCACCGACAATGACGGACGCCACGTCGAGTTGAGCAACGCCTCCTTCGGATCGGTCGTGGTGGGCAGCACCTGACGGCCGTCCTGGCCGCATGCCCACGGCAGCTTCTTCCACACGTCGTCGCCGAGAATTTGCGCGGTGGCTTCGGCTTCGCGCAGACGGTCGGCGGGAATCGGACTGTGGAACCCCTTGGGCAGCAGGGTTCCGTTAGCGGAGTCTTCCAGACGGTCGAACAACTGCCGCATGATGCGGAAGCTCGACGGCGCAATACCGCCGTAGCCGCCTGAGTGAATGCCTTCGTCCAGCACCTGCACTTCCAGGTCGCCGGCGACGAGCCCGCGCAACGACGTGGTGAGCCACAGCTGATCATAATTGCCCGCTCCGGAATCGAGGCAGACGACGAGGCCGACATTGCCGAGCCGTTCGCGCAATGCGTCGACATAAGGCAGCAGATCGTAACTGCCCGACTCTTCGCAGGTTTCGATCAGCCCGACGCAGCGCGGCCGCTCGACACCTTGCGCGTCCAAGGCGGCGAGCGCGGTGATGCTCGCGTAGATCGCATAGCCGTCGTCGGCGCCGCCGCGGCCGTAGAGCTTGTCGTTTTCGAGCTTCGGCGTCCACGGGCCGAGGTCCTTGCGCCAGCCGTCGAATTCCGGCTGCTTGTCGAGGTGGCCGTACAGCACGATGGTTTCATCGCTACCTGAACGTGTTGCCGGCGTCTCGAAGAAAATCACCGGCGTGCGGCCCGGCAGCCGGACGATCTCGAGTTTCAAGCCGCGTACAGGCTGCTGCTCGACCCATTGTGCGGCGTCGGTGATCACGCGTTCAAGGTAACCGTGCTTGACCCACTCGGGATCGAATGCCGGGCTCTTGGCCGGCACCGCAATGTAGTCGGTCAGCGCAGGCACGATCTCGTCGTTCCATTTGCGGTCCACGAATTCGCGGAGCGTGTCGGGGTTCAGGCGTTCAGCCTGCTGGGTCGTATCGTCGGAGATCATGATGGCGGTCCGTAACAGGGTTCGGTTTCGTTCGAGCGAAACGAACATGATAGTCCTGATGCCCGCGGTGCTGAAGTCCTCGTCGCACGTCGGTGTGCTGTGGGGCGTGCAGTAGTGCGTGCCGTGGGCGTGCTGTCGGACTGCTGGACGGCGGCGTGCACCACCGGCGTCTGCATCGCCATGCTTTCATTCAGGCTGCACGCGTCAGACAATCGCGCGACAATTAGTGAATGAACTGCGGGTGAATGAACTGCGGGTGCAGGCCCGCTCGGTAAGCGCAGCATAGACTTGGCCACCGCGAGGCGAGCCGTATTTCCGGGAGGCGACATATGAATGACACGGCCGTCGTTCAGATCATCGCCGTGATGATCGCGCTGGCGCTGTATTTCCTGCCGGCGATTCTGGCCGATCGGCGCAAACGCGTCGACGTGCTGACGCTCGCGCTATTCAACGCGTGCCTTGGGTGGACCGTTCTTGGATGGCTGCTCGCGCTCTACTGGTCCTTGCAGCCGAACCCGCCGAAGAACCTTGCGGGCGACGTGGAGGAACAACGCAAGGTGGTGCGCATGCGCGCGTTTTCGTCCGCGCTGTTGCTGCGCGTGCAACGGCGCAGCACAACGCGGAATGGCTCGCAGGAGTAAGCCCGGGAAAGCGGCAGCAGAAGCAGAAACAGCAGCCGTTATGCCGCGCGGCCTATCCGGTTCCACTGCACGGAGCCCGCCGGAATGGAACGCGGCTCGGCGCGCACGCTGGAAGGCGCGAATACTTCGCGGCGCAGTTCGCCGTGGTCGTCGAACCACTCGCAGATCAGCCAGTCGCCGGGATTGAGCGCCACCGGGCCCGCATACGTAACAGTCATGCGCGGGCCGCCGTCTTTCAACGTGACCACGTCGCCGATTGAGAACCGGGCGGGAGGCGGTGTAAGCGTGTCAATGGTAGCGGTCAGCATATCAATCCTCTACGGAACCGTTAGCAGTATTCAAGTCATTGCGCCGTCTATCGACTAAGACCTATTGAGGGATACCTCTAAACGCGTTCAGATTAACAATCGAAATTAAATACGGCAAGTGCTTTTTATTGATACCGATTTCATAAAACCCGGAAAGACAATTTGACGCACTGCAATGCCGGGTTAAACCGGAGCGGCCTCCGCGCCGCGCCGCAGCCTTGACGGTGCGGCAACGCACAGACCGCAAGACTTACTGCTCCAGCGCTGGCGTCGAGTAGAAAATGCATGGCCCAAAATGCTTCATTACTGAAACAATTTTGAATGTCGGGCGGTCGCCTTCCATTTGCCTCGCGGCGCCGAATTACCTGTGAACTACTCAATCACCGGTAAATGCAATCGTAATTAAAATGAATTCCGTGTGAAAAGCATAATGATTTTCCCGGAGACACAGCTATGAAAACGATTACCTGCGCGGCAATTTTCAAGCGGCTGCGGCGGCCCGCCGCAACGCGAGTTGCTGGTGCCGCACGAGCAGCACGCTCAAGCCGATGCAGACGAACATCAGCACGGCGTTGATCGCGAGACTCAGCTGGAACGCGTGGGCGTAGCGGGCAGGCGCCGCCTCGGCGCCGGCCGCTCCCACCGCGCCGAAGAACGCGCCGCTGATAGCGGCCGTGCCGAACGCCGAGCCGATCTGCAATGTCGACGAGATTACGCCCGACGCGAGCCCTGCTTTTTCGGGGGCGACCTCCAGCAGCACGATGCGCATGATCGACGGCAGCAGCAAACCCTGACCGACTCCCGCGCATACCAGGCCGGCGTAGAACGGGAGGTCCGGCGCGGCGCCTGCGGCTGCTCCTGCGGCACAGCCTGTGACCGTGAAGCCTAGCGTCATCATGGAAAAGCCGAGCGTGAGAACATGAGCGCCGATGCGCTTGACCACCGCGGGCGACGCGAGCGGTCCAATCACGAAGCCAATGGCGAACGGCATGATCGCGATACCTGATGCGAGCGGCGTCCAGTGCAAGCCCGTTTGCAAGAAGATGCCGTAGGTCAGGAAGAATGCGCTGTTGCAATAGAAGAGGAACGCGAGCACCAGGCCGAGCGCGAACGCGCGGTTGCGGAACAGTTGCAGATCGACGAGCGGATGGCCGCCGCGGCGCTCCACACGCCGCTCGGTGGCGACGAAGAGCGCGAACGCGGGCACGGCGAGCGCGAACATCGCGAAGGTCCATGCGGGCCAGCCGGCTTCCCGGCCATGCGTCATTGGATAGATTATGAGCAGCAGCACGGCTGAGAGCAGCGCGACGCCCTTCAGATCGAGGCCGGTGTGCGTAGCCGGCTGGTTCTCGGGCACAAACTTCCATGTGCCGAGAAACGCGGCGATCCCAATCGGAATATTGATCAGAAAGATGACGCGCCAGTCGAGCCCGAACGGGTGATAGGTAATCAGCGCGCCGCCGCCCAGTTGCCCGACGATCGACGAGAGGCCGAACACGAAGCCGTAAAAGCTCATCACGCGCGTCTGCTGATGCAGCGGCACGACCGCGCGGATCGTCGCGAGCACTTGCGGCGCCATGATCGCCGCCGCCATACCCTGCACGATGCGCGAGATCACGAGCATGTGACCGCTGGTCGCAAAACCGCACAGCGCCGACGCGACCACGAACGCGGCCATGCCCGTCATGAACATGCGGCGCCGGCCGAACAGATCGCCGAGCCGCCCGCCGGTGATGAGCAGCACCGCGTACACGGACGAATAGGCTGACACGACGAGTTGCAACTGCGCGTCCGTCGCGTTCAGACCGACGCGGATCGACGGCAGCGCGAGGTTGACGATGAAGTAGTCGAGCGGCGCAAGGAAAGCGCCGACGAACAGCACTGCAAGCGCAAGCCCCTGACGTTCGAAACGCGGCGCCGGCTGTTCGCCGGCCGGCGCCTTTCGGGCTGCGGCGCCGGCAGCGCTTGTCATCGCGGCGGTGGCAGCGACGGAGCCGGGGCAAACCGCGATGCTCTCAGCCGGCCAGGCTTTTGCGACGTCCGCATCGGCGAAGGTCGCAGCTGAGGGAGATCCATTTCGTTCCGATTTCATGACTGAACGTTCAATAATTCGGCAAAAAAATTAGACGAGGGCTCGCATTGCGACATCGACGATGCCGATCAAAGCGTCTTCCCTATGGGCGACTCGCCCGAGTACGCGCAGACCCTGCATGATGCACAGCAGGAAGTCGCCGACAGCTTTTTCGTCGAGCGTCGACTTGAATGCGCCGCTCGCCTGGCCGCGGATCACCGACGCCGCCAGCAACGTCGCCATTCGGCGTTGAACCGCGGCAACGCGGCTGCGCAGTTCCTCGTCGCCGGGTTGCATTTCGAGGGTGGTATTCGTAATGAAGCAACTGCGCTCGCCCGTCAGTGCACATGCAACGCGCGCGTAATGGAGCAACGCGTTGCGCAGCGCCTCTTCAGGCGGCACCGGCGCATTGAGGCGCTCGGCGAGACGCGCGACCGAGCCCTCGGCGTAATGGTCCAGCGCGGCGAGCATGATGCCGTGCTTGTCGCCGAACACGCCATACAGGCTGCCGCGCAACAGGCCGGTGGCCTTGCACAAGTCCTCGATCGAGGTGGCGTGGTAGCCGTGGTTCCAGAACACCTGGCTCGCGCTCGCGAGCACGGCCTCGGTGTCGAACTCGCGCGGGCGGCCGCGCGCGCAGACCTCGCCTTTCTTCGATGAAGGCTTTGACGAAGATTGCGGATGACCGGTTGATTTCATTTCACGGATATTATGACTAACCGTTCAATAAAGCAAATCCGGGGTTTCATAGGGAGGCATGGGTCGAATGTGCGGGCAATGGACCCGAAAAATGAAAGTCATTCGCATCGGAGGGCGAGCTTGCGATCGTCTTGCCGACCGTTTGACTCTCAGGCCTAAGCCTCGCTGCCATCGATTCGGATAGTGACGCCTAGTTCGAACAACAGATCGAAGTTGTCCAAACACAATGTAGCGAGAATGGGAGCGCGAAGATCGTCGCCGACCTACCCAACGGTTTTGACCGACTGCTTGTGACTAAGCCCAGCCCCCACCTCGTATAACTCCAGTGGAAGCCCATCAGGGTCCGCGAAGAAAACGAGACGCCTGTTTGTATATTCGTCGATGCGTACGTCCTCAACCAGAACTCCCTTAGATTCAAGCAACGCTTTACATACATCTACGTCGCTGACACCAAAAGCAAGATGACGCAAGCCACACGCTTCCGGATAGGACGGTCGAAGCGGCGCATCCGGAAACGAAAACAGCTCGACCTGCGATCCGTCGGGAAGCATAAGGTCCAGCTTGTATGACTGACGATGCTCCCTGTAGTGCTCGGCCACGATCTGAAGGCCAAGAATCTCCGTGTAGAAGCGGCGAGACACCTCGTAATTCGAACAAATGATTGCAGCGTGATGAATGCGGAGAAGCATGATAGTTGGCCAAAACGATTGCAGACGATATGAAAGGACTGTACCGACCTTCCTTCCGCTTCTGCAAGCCCTTGTTCGGCATGGCCGGTGCGCATCGGGTCGTGGCAGCGACCCGCATCACAATTGGAAGCGATCGCGTGTCGTGACATAGTCGCTCGCGCCGAAGCGGCCCACCGGAAAGTAGTGCTGCAATCGCACTCGCCACGTTTCGATGTCGATCAACTCGTCCCGCACGTGCAGCATCAGCACCTTGCCGATAAAGATGTGGCGGCTCGGCGTTTCAAGGGTCTCCCACAGCGCGCATTCGAACGCGACGGGCGCCTGCGCGATGCGGGGCGGCTTCACGCGCGTCGACGCCATCGCTGAAAAACCCACCTCATCGAGTTCGCTGATGTCGGGCGCAAAGCGCTCGCCGCACCGATGCATCTGCTGCGCAATCGGCTCGTCGGCGAGATGCACGACGAACTCCTTTTCGCGCGGAATGTTCACGGCGGTGTCTTTCAGCGTGCCGTCTGCCAGCCGGTTGATACTCAACATGACGATCGGCGGTTCCTCACCAACCATGTTGAACATCGAGAACGGCGCCGCATTGACGGTGCCGTCCGCGCCAAGCGTGGTCACGAGCGCGATGGGCCGCGGCACGATCAGACTCGCCATCAGCTTGTAGCGCTGATATTCGGTGATCGCTTCGAAGTCGATTTGCATGTCATTCCGTAGAGGTTGATCGATGCGGTTCGATGCCGAGCAGATGCGCAAGCCGCTTCGTTCCCGGCATGTCCGATGTCTCGATGCGCGCTTCCAGACTTTGCAGATGCGCGGTCATATGCGCAATCGCGGCTGCCGCATCGCGCGATTCGAGGCAGTCGAGAATAGCCGTGTGCTCGTCATGCTCGCAGGGCGCATTGCCCACCCGCTCGTAGGCGCCGACAATCAGCGAACTGCGCGAGATCAGCTCCGTCAGATAGCGCTCCAGAATCGCATTGCCGGACAGTGCGGCGATACGCAGATGGAATTCGCTGGCAAGCCGCGCCCACGACGGCTGATCGAAGCGATGCATCGCTTCGTGTTCGTCGGCAAGCTGCTTGCGCAGTGCGCTGATGTCCTCGACGCTCGCGCGCTGCGCCGCAAGCTCGACGAGCGCCCGTTCGACCGCACGCCGCGCCTCGAAAATTTCGCGCGTTTCCTCGCGCGTCGGTTGCGCGATCACCGCGCCTTTGTTCGGGCGCAATACGACGACGCCGTCATGAGCGAGCTTCTCCAGCGCGCGCCGCACCACCGCGCGGCCCACGCCGAACAGCGCGCACAGTTCCGGCTCGGGCAGCTTGGTACCGGGCGTAAGCCTCTGATTCAATACCCCTTCGAAGATCGACTGATAGATCCGTCCATCCGCGCTCACCTCGTCGCGCTGGCCGTGCCGCGCAACCGCACGCACGGTGCTCATGCGGCTTGCGCCGGTGCGGGCACGGCCTCCTCGACATGACGCGCAATCGCGCCGGGCGTGGTGAGCCAGATGTCGTCGCGCGCGTTGGCAACATGCGCGAGCGCTCGGCGCAAATGCCGCAACCGGTATGGCTGGCCGACGATGTACGGGTGCAGCGCAATCCCCATCACGAGCGCCTGAGACTCGCGCGTACGCTGGGTCTGCTCGAGCATTTCGTCGAACTGGTCGACGATCATGTCCGCGAAATCGCGCATGTCCATCTGCCGCGCCATGATCATCGGCAGATCGTTCAACTCCTGCGGATAGGGAATCGACCAGAGCGGCCCCGCGCTCGTGTGCATGCGCACGGGGCGATCGTCGTGACACCAGTTGAGCGTGTAGCGATAGCCCGTTTCCGCAAGCAGGTCCGGCGTCGCATGCGACTCCGAAATCCACGGTGACAGCCAGCCTTGCGGCACGACACCGGAACACTCGCGGATGCGCGCGCGGCAATGCGCGAGCAGCGCGCGCTCGTCGTCCCGATCCAGATCGCTTTGACGCTGCGCGTTCGTGTGGCCGTGAGCAATCAGTTCGTCGCCGCGCGCCACGCATGCGTCGATCAGCGCGGGGCAGTGATCGTACAGCGACGTATTGATGAGCGTGCCCGCCGGCATGTCGAGCGAGTCGAACAATTCGATGCACCGCCACGCGCCGACGCGGTTGCCGTACTCGCGCCAGCTGTAGTTCAACACGTCAGGCTGTGGCGACAGCGGCCCGAGCGCCGCGCCCAGCCCTTCGCCGAACGCAAAGTGCTCCAGGTTGAAGCCAAGGTAGACCGCGAGCCGCGCGCCATTCGGCCAGGCGTAGCCGTTGCCTTCATGAACCGGCTGATAGTCGAACCGGCCATGTGTCTTTAGGAAACCCAACGAAGCACACGGCTCTCGCTTGTCGTCGTTCATTGTCACGTGTGAATGATCCGGTTTGGTTAGTTCGTGCCCCAATCCGAACGGAATCTGCACTGCGATCGCACACGGAATGCATCGGCAAGTGCTGACGATCGGGGCCTGCAATCGTGTGCAATATGTGCGCCAACGTGTCGACACATGCGGTCAGCAGGCACGGTGGCGCTCGTTGCCGGTCCCGCACGCGGTCGACACCATCGCGAATGGCATACGACTTGCAAAAGCCCCCGGGCTGCATGCGCCGTGCCCCTGCACGCTCGCCGTATTCCACTCGTGTCTACACTCAGGACAAACCTTCATGGTTCAGCCGGCATCCACTGTGGTTCATGCAAGCCCAGCCGACATCGAGCTCGTGCATGTATCGAAGCGCTATGGCGATTCGCTCGCCGTGAACGCCATCGACCTGCGCATTCCCGGCGGCGCTTATTGCTGCCTGCTCGGTCCGTCGGGTTGCGGCAAGACCTCGACGTTGCGCATGATCGCGGGTCACGAGTCGGTGTCCGACGGCGACGTGCTGATCGGCGGCCGCAATGTCACGCGCGAGCCGCCTGCCTCGCGCGGCACGGCAATGGTCTTTCAGAGCTATGCGCTGTTTCCGCATCTGTCCGCGCTCGACAACGTCGCGTTCAGCCTCAAGATGCGCGGCGTCGCCAAAGAGGTGCGCAGAAACCGCGCCGGCGAACTTCTCGAACTCGTCGAGATGTCAGCCTATGCGCACCGCAGGCCCGCAGAGCTTTCGGGCGGCCAGCAGCAGCGCGTCGCACTCGCGCGCGCCTTGCTCAACGAACCGCGCTGCCTCCTGCTCGACGAACCTCTCTCGGCGCTCGACCCCTTTCTGCGCGTGCAGATGCGAGCCGAACTGAAACGCTGGCAGAAGGAACTCGGCATTACCTTCGTGCACGTCACGCATTCACAGGAAGAAGCGATGGCACTCGCCGATCTCGTGGTGGTGATGAGTCACGGCCATATCGAACAGACGGGCACACCGTTCCAGGTCTTCAACCAGCCGCGCACGGAATTCGTCGCGCGCTTTCTCGGCGGTCATAACGTGCTCGGCGCGAATGGTCGGCTCTTCACCGTACGGGCCGACCGTCTGCGCATCGCGCCGCAAGGCGTCACGCCCGGCACGAGTGCGAGCGAAAGCGGCTTGAGCCGCATCGGCGGGCTCGCGTGCACGGTGCGCGAAGCGGAGTACCAGGGCACGCACCTGCGCATCACGCTCGATCCGCTGGATGGTTCGCCCGCGCTGGTCTCGCTGATGAGCGACGCCGACTACGACCCGCAACGTCTCGGACCGGACGCGCGCGTGACTGTCTGGTGGGACGAGCAGAACGCCCATCCGCTCGCGGCGTAATGCCCAAAATCACAACCCAACGATAATCCTTCGAGGAGAAAGCAATGAACGACGACAAGCTGGCAGCACCCGCGCAACACGTTGAAGAAGAGACCGTCAGCAAGGGCATGTCACGCCGCACGTTCGTCAAGGGCGCCGTCGCGGCGGCGGGCATCGCGGGCTTTCCGTATGTGCACGCACAAGAAAAAATCACGCTGCGCTACCTAGGCACGGCCGTCAACCAGAGCGCGGAGATCGCAAAGAAGTTCAAGGCAGACACGGGCATCGAAATTCAATACATCCCCGTGACCACCGACGACGTCACCAAGCGCATCATCACGCAACCCAATTCATTCGATATCGTCGACACCGAGTACTTCGCGCTCAGAAAACTCATTCCCGCGGGCACGCTCGCGGGAATGGACGCGAAGCGCATCAAGCTCGCCGACAAGATCACCCCCGTGCTCACGAAAGGTGAAGTGGACGGCAAGAAGATCGGCGATCAAGGCACCGCGCCGAAAAAGGTGATGTTCCTCAAGGGCGCGCGCTCGACGGAGTTTTCCACCACGCCGACGGAATGGATGACGCTCATCCCGACCACGTACAACGCCGACACGCTCGGCATTCGCCCCGATCTGATCGCCCGTCCCGTGACGAGCTGGGCAGACCTGCTCAATCCGCAATTCAAGGGCAAGGCCGCGCTGCTGAACATTCCCGCCATCGGCATCATGGATGCGGCCATGGCGATCGAAGCGACGGGCCGCGTGAAGTACGGCGACAAGGGCAACATGACCAAAGCCGAAATCGACCAGACCATCAAGATACTGATTGAAGCGAAGCGCGCCGGCCAGTTCCGCGCATTCTGGCGCGACTTCAACGAGAGCGTGAACCTGATGGCCTCGGGCGAAGTCGTGATCCAGTCGATGTGGTCTCCCGCCGTCACGAAAGTGCGCACGATGGGCATCGCCTGCAAGTTCCAGCCGCTCAAGGAAGGCTATCGTTCATGGGCATCGGGCTTCGGCTTTCCGCGCTCGCTGCAGGGCAAGAAGCTCGACGCGGCGTATGAGTTCGTCAACTGGTTTCAGGACGGCTGGGCGGGCGCCTATCTGATGCGCCAGGGCTACTACCCCGGCGTCACGGAAACGGCGAAGTCGCATATGCAGGCCTACGAATGGGACTACTGGATGGAAGGCAAGCCCGCCGCGCAGGCCATCAAGGCGCCCGACGGACAGCTGCTCGAAAAGGCGGGCAGCGTGCGCGACGGCGGCTCGTACAACCAGCGCATGGGCGCCATTGCGTGCTGGAACGCCGTGATGGACGAGAACATCTACATGGTTCAGAAGTGGAACGAATTCATCGCGGCATGACGGTCCTCACGCATCAGCCCGGAGTGTAACGATGGCCTCGGTCGACTATCTGCAGCAAACGAAGCGAATGCCCGCGCGCCATCGACGCGTGAGCGCCTGGCTGCAAGCCACGCCGCTCACGCTGACGTTCGCGTTCTTCTTCATCGTGCCGCTCGTGATCACGTTGATCGTGAGCTTCTGGGACTTCAACGAGTATCAGATCATCCCGGCCTTCACGTTGAAGAATTACGCGGCGATATTCGACGGTTGCGGCTCGCTGACGGATGTGTGCGTCACCTTCAAGACCTACTGGTCGACGCTCAGGTTCTGCGCGATCGTCTGGGCGGTGACGCTCGTGCTCGGCTTCGCGATCGCGTATTTCCTCGCGTTTCACGTTCGCACGACCGCGATGCAGACGGTGCTGTTTCTCGTCTGCACCATTCCGTTCTGGACCTCCAACGTGATCCGCATGATCTCGTGGATTCCGCTGCTCGGCCGCAACGGGCTCGTCAATCAGGCGCTGATGTCCGCGCATCTCGTCGATCAGCCGCTCGACTGGCTGCTGTATTCCAGCTTCTCCGTCGTGCTCGCGTTCGTGCATCTGTACACGTTCTTCATGATCGTGCCGATCTTCAACGCAATGATGCGCATCGACCGCTCGCTGTTCGAAGCCGCGCGCGACGGCGGTGCGAGCAGCTGGCAGGTGATCCGCGACGTGGTGTTGCCGCTGTCGAAGACGGGCATCGTGATCGGCTCCATTTTCGTCGTCACGATCGTGATGGGCGACTTCCTCACCGTCGGTGTCATGGGCGGGCAGCAGATCGCTTCGGTGGGCAAGATCATCCAGGTGCAAACGGGATATCTGCAATTCCCCGCCGCGGCAGCCAACGCGATCATTTTGCTCGCCGTGGTGCTCATGATCGTATGGACGCTGACGCGCGCGGTCGACATCAGAAAGGAACTGTGACATGCGACTTCTCGCCCGCCACCGCGAGCAGCGGCCCGCGAGCTTCTACTGGCTCGCGCTGCTCTTCGGGCTCTTCGTGCTGTTTCTGTATGGCCCGGTCATCACGATCTTCATTCTGTCTTTTCAGGGTCCCGAGGGCGGCTTGACCTTTCCGATGCGCGGTGTGTCGCTACACTGGTTCGCCGTCTTGCGCGACGGCGTCGGCGATGTCGATATCTGGGCCGCATTCGGGCGTTCAGTCAAACTCGCTCTTGCCGTCACCGTGTTGACGGTCCTGTTCTCGGTGAGCGCGGGCCTCGCATTCAGGCGCCGCTTTCGCGGCGACACGGCGGTTTTTTACGTGTCGGTCGCGAGCCTCATCATGCCGTCGATCATCGTGTCGCTCGGCATCGGGCTGACGTTCCGTCTGCTCGACACGCTCATCAAGTATCTGGCGAACGCGTGGGGCTTCCAGTCGTTCGCGGACGGCTGGACGACGTCGATGGGTCTCTACACGTCCGCGCTCGGCGCGCATCTCACCTGGACCCTGCCGTTCGGCCTGCTCGTGATGTTCGCCGTGTTCAACCGCTTCAATCCCGCATTCGAAGAAGCCGCGCGCGATCTCGGGGCCTCGCCGTGGCAATCGTTCAAGAATGTCGTGCTTCCCATCATCGGGCCCTCCGTCATCGGCGTCGCGATGTTCGGCTTTACGCTGTCCTGGGACGAAATCGCCCGCACCTCGCAGGCAATCGGCGATCAGAACACGTTGCCGCTGGAATTGCAGGGCTTGACGACATCGGTGACCACCCCCGTCATTTACGCGCTCGGCACGATGACGACCCTGATCTCGCTGCTGGTAATGATTGGCGGGCTGCTCATCGCGAGGTCGATCGCGCGCAAGCGGGCAAGCGTTCGTTGAAGCGCGCCGCACGCAACCTGCGGCATCCGCTCAGGCATCCGCTCAGGCATGCGCCGCCAGTTCCGGCACGTGTGCGCCGGCGAGAAACGCGCGCACCAGTTCGTGCGCCTGCGCCTTGTGCGCAGCCTGCCATGAAGGCTCGAGCATTTCCGTCGCGAACATGCGAGAGAGCGTGTACGCATTGGACTTGTGAAAGTACGCGAGACTCACGAGCGTCACGTACATGTGCAGCGGGTCGATCCCCTTGCGCAGCGTGCGCGCGGCCTCGCCGCGCTTGAGCAGCGTGCGCAGCTTGTCGAGCACGGGCGACGACATCTCCGGAATGGCCTTCGAACGTTTCAGGTAGCGCGCGCGGTTGAGGTTCTCCCACGACAGCAGACACAGCAGTTCGGGGTGCGCGGCGAAGTGCCCTTCGATGAAATCGTAAAGCTTGATGATGCCCGCTACGGGTTCGACCGTTTGCACGTCCGGCGCAACGGCGAGTTCGGCTTCGCGCAGCCGCTCGAGCACATGCTCCAGCACTTCGACGTACAGCATCTCCTTGCCGCCGAAGTAGTGATAGATCATGCGAATGTTGACCTTCGCGCGGCTCGCGATGCCTTCCACGCGCGCGCCGCTGAAGCCTTTGTCGGCGAACTCCTTGATCGCGATCCGGAAGATGCGCTCGCGTGTCTTCGCCGCAAGCTGCTGGCGACGCGTTGGCGCTTCCTTCGTGTCCCGGGAGCGTGCGCTGGATGCAGGGGCGTTGCGTGGCATGGTATCGATCAAAGTGGGGAGATGGCGCGGCGAATCGCTATGGTACTCCGCCGCGCCCCGAGCGCTCGCACCGTGTCAGCGCCGGAACGGCTGGGTGAGCGCGGGCGGCGCGGACTGGCGGCCAATCAGGCCGGCCACGGCCACCAGCGCGAGCAGATACGGCAGCATGATCAGCAGCGCCGTCGGCACATGCAGGCCGAACATCGGCAGCTGGAATTGCATGGCCGTCGCCGCCCCGAATAGCAGGCACGCAAGCGCCGTGCGGCCGACCTTCCAGTTGCCGAAGATGATCGCGGCAATCGCCAGATATCCTGCGCCGTTGGTCATGCCTTCCGTGAACGTGTGAATATCGCCGATCGACAGAAAGCAGCCCGCCGCCGCCGACATCACGCCCGAGAACACCACGGCGCCGTAGCGGAGCCGCGCGACGCCAAGTCCGGACTGATCCACCGCACGAGGTGCGACGCCGGTCGCATGCAGCGCGACGCCCAACGCCGTGCGCCGCATCACGACGGATGTGCCGATCAGCACGGCAAGCCCCGCATACAGCAGCCAGACCTGCCCGAAGACCGGTTCGCCGAGCACGGGAATCTTGCCGAGCACGGGCGGCGACCAATGCGCGAGCCCCGGGATCACCGCGCTCGACCGTTCGCCGAATATCTTCCGGTACGCGAGCGTGGTGCCGCCGAGCGCCAGAATGTTGATGCCGATGCCCGTCACGATCTGGTTCGCGCGCATCGTCACACTGAGAAAGGCCTGCAGCAGCGCGAGCGGAATCACACCGAGCATGCCGCACAACAAGCCGATGACGGGATTGCCCGTGAGCCACGAAAACGTCGCGCCGAGAAACGCGCCCGTCAGCATCATGCCTTCGACGCTCATGTTGAGCACGCCCGCGCGCTCGCTCACGAGTTCGCCCGTCGAGGCGAGCATCATCGGCGCAGCAAGGCGGATCGACGCGCCCGCGAATACCGCGAGAAGTTCGAGATTCATTGCCGTGCGTCTCCCCTGTCGAGCCACATCGCGCCGCCTGCGAGCGCGATCGTGACGATGCCCTGCACGATCAGCACGAGCGCCGACGGCACCTGCGCGATCATCTCCATGTTGATGCCGCCCGAGCGCAGAAAGCCGAACAGCAGCGCCGCCGCGAACACGCCCGTGATCGAACCGCGCGCGAGCAGGCCGACCACCAGGCCGTCGAAGCCGTAGCCCGACGAGAAGCCTGCTTTCAGCGAGTACTGGTCGCCTTGCAGCATCAGTGCGCCGGCGAGGCCGCTGAACGCACCGGCGAGCGCAAGCGCGCCCACGATCGACGAGGTGATCGGCAAGCCCGCGCGTTTTGCCGCGATCGCGTTGAGGCCCGCGGCGCGCAGCGACAGTCCGAAGCGTGTGCGCGTGAGAAGAATTGCCGAAGCGAACGCGAGCGCGACGCTCACCGGCAGGCCGATATTGAGGTTCATGCCGCTCGCGGCGAAGATCGCCGGGAGCTTGGTCAAGTCGGGGATTTCGAGCGATTCGGGCAGGGTCGCCGCGTTGCTCATCGGCTGGCGCAGCAAGGCTTCGCTCTGCACGCACCAGTAGAGCAGCCACACGGCGATGAACGACAGCAACAAGGTGCTGATCACTTCATTGGTGCCCGCCTTCGCTTTCAGCACGCCAGGCACGCCGCCCCACACCGCGCCCGCCATCGCCGCGCCCAGCATCGGCACGATGAACGACAGGCCCATCGGCAGGTGCGAGCAACCGCCGTAGAGACTCAACGCTGTCGCGACGATGCCGCCAATCGCGATCTGTCCTTCGCCGCCCACGTTGGTGAGCTTCGCGCGGTTCGCGATCACAAAGCCCGTGCCGACGAGCGCGAACGCGAGGCTGCGATTGATCGACGCGCCGATCGCATAAGGCGAGCCCCATGCGCCGTCGGCAAAGGCGGCGAGCGCATCGCCGACAGGCACGCCCATCAGCGCGATCAACAGAAGCGCGGCAAGCATCGCGACGGCCACGGCCGCTGCGATCACGCCGGCGACGCGCCAATGCGGCAAACGCGTGCGCCAGCCTTGCGCGCCGTGCGCGGCGCCAAACAAGGTCTGCGACTTCATATGCGGATTCATGAAGGTTCTCCCGCGCCCGCCATCCATGCGCCGATGCGGCCGCGATTGCTCGCCTCGGGCGTGCAGGTGCCCATGATGCGGCCGCGATACAGCACGACGATGCGATCGGCGACGCTCATCAGTTCGTCGAGTTCCGAGGAAATCAGCAACACGCCCACGCCGCGATCGCGCGCGGCGCGAATGTGCGAGTACACGGCGGCGACCGCGCCGACATCGAGTCCGCGCGTCGGCTGCGCGGCGAGCAGGAACAGCAGCGGATCGAGCGTCAGCTCGCGCGCCAGCACGGCCTTCTGCTGATTGCCGCCGGACAGCCCGCCGAACAGCGCGTCGGGCCCGCTTGCCCGCACGTCGAAGCGCTGCATCAGGTCCAGCGCGGCGGCGCGCATCGCACGGCGGCGCAAAAAACCGGCGCGCGTGTAGCGATCCAGATGATTGAGCAGCAGGTTGTCGGCGACACTCATGCCCGTCACGCAGCCCACCGCGTGACGGTCTTCCGGCACGATGCCCACGCCCGCCTGCGTGAGTTCGCGCGGGCTCGCATGCGTCATGTCTTGCCCCGCAACGAAGAAGCGTCCCGCAGATGCGCTCGCCATGCCCGCCAGCACCGCACCGAGTTCGCTTTGCCCGTTGCCCTCCACGCCCGCTATGCCGACGATCTCGCCGCGATTCACGACGAGCGTGCAATGCTCAAGACGCGTGACGCCTTCGGCATCGCGCGCGCTCAGTCCGTCGATCTGCAGCACTTCTTCCGTGAGCGGCCGCGAATACGGCGAGCGCGATTCCGCAAGCGACAGGCGGCTAGCCATATCGTCGTCCGTCTCGCCGCGCTCGTGATCCGGACGATGAATCATCGCGTGCACGAGCCGATCGATCTCCGCCGATGGCGCCGCCGAACGCGCGACCACCCGGCCCGACTGCAACACCGTCGCGTGCGTGGCGATCCGGCAGATCTCCTTCAGTTTGTGTGTGACCAGCACCACGGCGCAGCCCCGCTTCGCGACACGCTCACAGGTATCGAGCAAGGCGTCGATCTCGGCAGGCAGCAGCACCGCCGTCGGCTCGTCGAGCAGCAGAAGACGCGGTTCGCGCATCAGGCACTTGACGATTTCGATGCGCTGCCGCTCGCCCACCGACAGATCCGCGACCTTCGCATCGAGCTGCAACGTCAGCCCGACGCTCTCCAGCACTTCGCGCAGCCGCGCCGCCTCGCGCTGACGGTTGAGCCAGCCGCGCGCCTGGCCGAGCAGCAGGTTGTCGAGCACGCTCGCGTCGTCGACGAGACTGAAATGCTGATGCACCATCGCGATGCCGTGGGCCAGCGCCTCGCGCGGATTCTTCGGGCGATAGGGCGTGCCATTCACATGCATCGCGCCCGCATCCGGCTGATGAACGCCGAAGATCACGTTGCACAGCGTCGACTTGCCCGCGCCGTTTTCGCCGAGCAGGCAGTGCACATCGCCCGGCATCAGGTCGAGCGACACGCCTTCGAGCGCGGTAAACGAGCCAAAGTGCTTGCCGATATCCGTCAGCGAGAGAATCGGCTCCGCGCGCGCGGCGGCAGCAGCGAGCGCGCTCATCCTTCGGAAACCTTGATCTTGCCGCTCAGGATGTCTTCTTCGATCTGCTTGAGCTTCGCATCCATCGCGGGTGTGGATTTGCAGATCACCATGCCGGAGGCCTTGGGCCCCATCGCGAGGCCGAACGCCTTGTAGCCCGGCTGCCACTGCCCCTTTTCGAGCTGCTCGATCGCGTACTGCGCCTGATAGCCGACACCCGTGATGCTGTACGCGACGTACAGCGGATCGCTGCCGCAACGGTCCGTATAGCTGCCGATGATATGCGTGTTCTTCTCCTTGGCCGCCTGCTCCAGCCCGCGCAAACCGAGATTGAGAATGTGGTAATGCACGTCGGCGCCCTGCGCGACCGCAGCGGCGGTTGCTTCACGCGCTTTCGCGACGTTGTCGAAGTCGCCGGTATAGGCCTCGAAGTACTTCACCTTCGGGTTCACGTAATGCGCGCCGTTGCCGAACTCCTTGCCTGCGTTGACGATAGACGGAATCTCCATGCCGCCTACATAGCTCACCGCGCCGTTCTTCGACAGCATCGCGGCGGCAGCGCCCGCGACGAATGCGATTTCAGCCTGCTTCACGTCGTACCCGGCCACGTTCGGCGGCATGTTGTCGCCCTTGTTGCCGCCGACGATCGAGAACTTCACATTGGGAAAGCGCTTTGCGATCTTCAGCACGGCGGCCTGCGTCTGTCCGCCGATGCCGATCACCAGTTGATTCCGGCTCGCGAGATTCGTGAGCGCCTGCTCCATGTCCGCGTAGTTGATGTTCTCGATGACCTGCGTCTTCAGCTTCGGGCCGAACTCTTTCTGCGCGGCCACGACGCCGTCATAACCCGATTCCATCCAGCCCTTGTCGGTCTTCGAACCGGGAATCAGCACGCCGACGCGCATCGCGTCATCGGCGGCGTGCGCGGCGGGAATGAAGAACGAAGGCGCGGCGAGCGCGACGATCCCTGCCGTGACGAGGCAGCGGGACACGAGATGGCGGCGCAGTCTCGCACGCGATGCCTGTTGTGAACTGACCATCATTGGCACTCCTTTTGCGTTGAATTTCGGTAAGTAGGTTATTCATGACTGAAATGCACGTTGCAACTTCGATGCCAATGCGCGATCCGTCGCGCCCGAAACGCCAGGCGCTCGCCGTGTGGTTGATCGGGCGGACACCGTGCAAGGCAATCCTCGACCGACGTTCGAACAACACCCGCAAGACGCTCCGGAGAACTCCATGAACCTCGCTGCAAACCCAGACCTGGCAAGCACGGAAGGCACACTCGGCGCCTTCGCTCACACGCGCTGGACCGCGACCGGCACGCTCATCGACATGGCTGCGCCGACGCCCGCGCCGCGCATTGGCGTGCTCGATTCCGAACCGCAAAAAGTGCGCTTCGACATCGGCAGATCGGCGCTCGTGATCATCGACATGCAGAACGACTTCTGCACCAAAGGCGGCTGGGTCGATCACATCGGGGGCGATTTCGGTGCGGATCGTGCGCCGATTGCACCGTTGCAGCGCCTGCTTCCCGTGGTGCGAAACAGTGGCGTGCCGGTGATCTGGGTCAATTGGGGCAACCGGCCCGATCTCGCCAACATGCCGCCGAACCAGCTTCATCTCTACAAGCCGACAGGCACCGGCGTCGGCCTCGGCGAGCCCTTGCCGGAGCATGGCGCGCGGGTGCTCGAGAAAGATTCGTGGGCCGCCGCCGTGGTCGACGAACTGAAGATCGAGCCGCAGGACATCTGCGTGGACAAGTACCGCATCAGCGGCTTCTGGGACACGCCGCTCGACAGCATCCTGCGTAATCTCGGCACGCGTACGGTGTTCTTCGCTGGCGTTAACACCGATCAGTGCGTAATGCACACCCTGACCGACGCCAACTTCCTCGGCTATGGCTGCGTGATGCTGAGCGATTGCTGCGCGACCTCGTCGCCCGCGTTCTGCACGGAGGCGAGCATCTGGAACGTGAAGAAGTGCTTCGGCTTCGTCGCGGATTCGCTGCAATTCGGCGCTGCGCTCGAAGGGGCCGCCGCATGAGCGCGTTCATTCCAGGCACGCGCTTGCGGGTTGGCGCGACGATGAGCGGTCCGCTCGACGGCTTGCGTTTTGCCGTCAAGGATCTGATCGACGTTGCGGGTGCAACGACCGGCGGCGGCAATCCCGACTGGCTCGCCACCCATGGGCCCGCGCCGCGTCACGCGCGCTGCGTCGCCCGGCTGCTGGCAGCGGGCGCCAGCGTGGACGGCAAGACCATCACGGACGAACTCGCCTACAGCCTCGAAGGCGTCAACGTGCATTACGGCACGCCGCTCAATCCGCGCTGGCCGCACGCGTTGCCGGGAGGATCGTCGAGCGGCTCGGCGTCAGCCGTCGCGAGCGCCGATGTGGACTTCGCGCTCGGCACGGACACCGGCGGCTCGGTCCGCGTGCCCGCCGCGTTCTGCGGGCTCTGGGGTATCCGGCCGTCCTACGATGCCGTGGCGCTCGAAGGCGTGTTGCCGTTTGCGCCGCGCTTCGACACGGTCGGCTGGTTTGCGCGCACGGGCGAAATGCTCGCGCGCGTCGCGGACGTATTGCTCGATGGAGCGCCTGCTGTGGAGGCGCCTTTGTCTCTCGTACATTGCAAGGAAGCATTCGAGGCCCGCGCAGCTAACGAGCCCGACGATGCACAGCGCCTGCGCGATCTCCTCCCAACGCGCGACGAGGTCGAAGTCTTCGCGGGTGAGCGATCGCGCTGGCTGCACGTGTACCAGCAATTGCAGGACGATTCGATCGCTGCGTCGCTGGGCGCGTGGATCGACGCGAACGCGCCGCGCTTCGGCGCCGACATCGCGGCACGCTTCGCGCGCCTCAAAACGCTTGACGCCGCCGAAGTCGAACGCTGTCGCGCGATGCGCGAAGCGTTCGCGCAACGCATCGAGCGAATCGTGGGCGATGCGCTGATCGTGCTGCCGACCACACCACGTTCGCTGTTGAGCAAACAGGAAAGGCCTGAACTGATCGACGCGTTCTATCGCGACGCGCTCACCATGAACACGATCGCCGCGTTTGCAGGCTTGCCTCAAGTCAGCGTGCCCGTCGCGAACGACAGCGAACGTCCGCTCGCGTTGTCGCTGATCGGGCCTCGCGGCAGCGACCGTGCGTTAATCGCTCGCGCGCGCGAACTCTTCCCCACTCTTTCGTGAACGGATACGTCATGTCCTCTTCTTTCGACACCGCACTCGAGCGCTACGTCGACGCCGCGCTCGCACTGCATTTCCCGGTGCTTCCCGCCGAAGCCGCCGCGCAGGTGAAAGCCCAGTTCGCGCGCATCGCGCAGCTTGCAGCACCTGTCCTTGCCTATCCCGTCGACACGAATGACGAACCCGCTCCGGTATATCGCCCATGACACCCTCTAGCAGCGGCGCGGAAAGCGCCCTCTCCATTGCGCGGGCGTACGCCCAAGGTGCGTTCAGCGCACGCGAGTTGATCGAAGCGACGCTTGCGCGTATCGACGCCTACGACACGCAGGTCAACGCATTCACCACCGTCACGCGTGAACGCGCACTCGCCGAAGCCGACGCGCTCGATGCCCGCCGCGCCAGCGGCCACAACTTGCCGCCGCTGGCAGGCGTTCCGTTTGCGGCGAAGAATCTGTTCGACATCTCGGGGGTGACGACGCTTGCCGGTTCGCGCGTGCTGGCCGGCGCACCGCCCGCCGCGGCAGATGCGACTCTCGTCGAACGCCTTTGCGCGCAGGGGGCGATCCTCGTCGGCGCGCTCAATATGGACGAGTTCGCATACGGCTTCACGACCGAGAACCATCACGCTGGACCGTGCCGCAATCCGCACGACCTGACGCGCACGGCGGGCGGCTCGTCGGGCGGCAGCGCGGCGGCCGTCGCGGCAGGGTTCGTGCCGCTCACGCTCGGCACCGACACAAACGGCTCAGTGCGCGTGCCGGCTTCGCTGTGCGGCGTGTTCGGCGTCAAACCTACCTATGGTCGCCTGTCGCGGCACGGCACATGGCCGTTCGTCGCGAGCCTCGATCACATGGGCGCTTTCGCGCGCACCGTGGACGACCTCGCGGCCGTCTACGATGCGCTGCAAGGCACGGACGCGCTCGACCCGGCCTGTGCGCAGCGCGGCTTCGAATCCGTGGACACCCGTCCGGGCCCGCTACGCGTTGCGCGTCTCGGCGGCTATTTCGACACCTACGCAAACGATGATGCGCGCGAAGCCTCGCACGCCGCCGCGAATGCGCTGTCGGCCACGCACACCGTCGAGTATCCGGACGCCGACGCAGCACGCGGTGCAGCGTTTCTGATCACTGCCGCTGAAGGCGGTCAACTGCACATGGAAAACCTGCGCACGCACTATGGCGCTCGCGAGCCGTTATCGCGCGATCGGCTGATCGCGGGTGCGCTGCTGCCCGCCGCGTGGATCGTGCAGGCGCAGCGCGTGCGCGCGGCGTTGCGGCGCCGTGTGCTCGAACTCTTCGAGCGTTATGACGTGTTGATCGCGCCGGCCACGCCTGTCGTTGCGCCACGCATCGGCGACGAGTTCATGGAGGTCAACGGCGAGCGGCTCGCGGTGAGGCCCAATCTGGGCATGCTGACGCAGCCTGTTTCATGTCTGGGCTTGCCTGTCGTTGCGGCCCCCATGCGAACCCGCGGCGGACTGCCTGTCGGCGTGCAACTGATCGCCGCGCCCTGGCGCGAAGATCTCGCTTTCGAAGCGGCGCGGCGTCTCGAAGCCGCACAGCTTGCCGTGTCTCCTCCGCCGCCGTTCAGCGAGTTGGCCGCCCATGCGGGAGCGCAGCGATGAACGACATCAACAGGCCCGACGTGCTCGCCGAAGTCAACGCGGCCTTCGACATCTATGAGCAGGCTCTCGTCACCAATGACGTCGCCATGCTCGACACGCTGTTCTTCGATTCGCCGCACACGCTCCGATACGGCGCGACGGAAAACCTGTACGGGTACGACGCGATCCGTGCATTTCGCGCCGCGCGCCCCGGCAAGGGGCTAGCGCGGACTGTCGTGGCGCGTGTCGTCACTACGTATGGCGATTCGTTTGCGGTCGCCAACATCGAGTTTCGGCGCGATAACGAGCCGCGTGTCGGCAGGCAGAGCCAGACCTGGATCAGAACGCAGGAGGGATGGCGCGTGGTGAGCGCACATGTCAGCTGGATGGACGCGTAGCTGTTGCAGGGAGCCGGCTTCGTGATCGACTGGCGCGAGATGTTGCCGACTCCTGCCCCTCGGTGCGGTGTTTGGCCGTAGCTGGGTCCGATGCCGCCCATCCGTGAGCGATAGAAGCACCCTCTAAACCGGACGCCTGCCCATCCCGTCAAGCAACTATCCGCCTGAATGTTGTTCCGCCCTTCCGTCTTCGCACGATATAGCAGCTTGTCCGCAGCAGCGATGATGGCTTCTTCTGTGACATCTGCGTCACCGGATGTGAGATCCACCGCCAGTACCCCGAAGCTCGCCGTGACTGCAACGCTCTGTCCGCCAACTTCGATCGGCGTTTGCGCGCAAGAAAGCCTCAAGCGCTCGGCAAGACGCACCGCGTCCGTCTTGTCCATTTCAGGCAGCAACAGCAAGAACTCCTCGCCACCGTAGCGAACGACGCAATCGACCTGCCGACGAACACAGTTGTGGAGGACCGCAGAGCAATTCTGTAAAACAGCGTCTCCGCACAGGTGGCCGAACGTGTCGTTGATGGATTTGAAGTGGTCGATGTCGCACAGGATGACGGCGAACGAAAGCCTGTGGCGCTGTGCCCGCTTGAGTTCAGTCGGAAGAAGAACACCATGCAAATGGCGCCGGTTATAGCACCCGGTCAGATGGTCCTTCATTGCCTGATCAGTCAAAAGCGCTCTCACGCGATATTCATCCCGCCACAGTCGATGGTAACGGCGCGCCGCCACCAGCCCGAAGCTGTTTGTCAGCAGAAGCAACATGGACATGGTCAGCATGTCGGAGAACCTGAGCGTCAACATGCTCGAGACGACGATGATGAAGAGCGCCGTCGCGGAAAAGGCAATGGTCTGCGAGACGATCAGCCGGTTCGGAATGAAGACATAGACAACGATCAGCATGATGCTGAAGGACATCGCATGCCAAGGTATCTCGCCGGGCCGATGCTGCACGATGAGCATGAACGTACCCATCCCGACGATCTCAGCGGCAGTTGCGGCGAGCTGAAGCACTGCACTCGATGCCGGCCGCGTGCGCGCCAGATACAGCCCGGTCATCGCGGTGACCGCAACGAACATCCGGGCGAAAAACAACAGCAGCGTCTCGCTCGTATAACCGAGAACACTGGCATCGGTCAGAGCGAACGCCAGGTAGAAGAAGGAACAAAAAACAAGCGTCGTACGCAATGTTGCCTGATTGCGTGGCAAGTGATGAGCCTGGAAATTCCGTTCGACATCTTTGTTTCGAAACTCCACTCGCAGCGGGTGAATATCGAATTCAGCCGGTAATGGGGCAATGATATTTTTCATGTCTTTTTTACTTACCGATGGCGCGATAGCACTTTAAGGCATTTTGCCGATCGCCGTCGGGCGGATTCGGAAAGCTTTGCCCATTCGCTACAGAGCCCGGAAGGAGCGCCGCTCGTGGTCGGCGACCGCGTGCGCCCTTGATCAGGTGATCCTCCTCAATCTGCTTGACGATACGATGACGTATGCGGTCGTCGGACGGCCGCATACGTCATCGATGTTTCATACCGGTCGATGCAGCATCGCGAGCGCTATCGAACACGCGAGGCAGCGCTTGCATCTGCTCGAACAGTCCGAACGTGAGCGCACCGAAGAAGCCTCTGAAGCAACGGCGGTATTAGCGCTGCGTGACTTCGCCGAGGACATGAAGGCGTCGGGGTTTGTTGCGGATGCGCTCGCGCGGTGCGGGATTGCGGGAGCGTCGGTTGCGCTGGCGTGCGGCTCGGGAACGTCGTCCTTCGACACGATCGGCAAATGCAATTGTCCCTTGTGTGCCGTCGGGGCTGACGAGTCCCCGTCATTCAAACAATGCGCTTGAATGGGCAGCCGTTCACTCAAGGCAGACACTCAGCCAAAACGTGTTTGCTATCCCACGACACCTTTTGCTGCCTCGCGACCCGCAACCGCATTAAATACCTCGCGGGCGATTTATTTTTCCTTTATATTCAGATACTTATGCGAGTGTTGGCAGCTCAGCAGGTTCACGTTGGCACACCCTATGCAAATACTCCTGTGAGCGCGACAAATAGTGCTCTTCCATCCAGACCGAAGACCCTCACAGGAGATTTACCATGAGCTCACTGACCATCAAAGACATCGCCCACACCGAAGAACTTTCCGCCAAGGCTCTGTCCGCTGTACGCGGCGGCAGCAACTACAACGCAGGAAACCTCAACCTTGCCTACGGTGGCGGCTTCGCCAGCCCGGGCGTCGTGGTCGCACCCGTCACGCAGACGGACACGTACACGAAAGTCGAGATCCCGACGATCCAGAACTTCGGCGGCCTGCAGTTTGCCAAGGCGTAAGTTAAGCGCCGCGGAGAGTCGCGCTGACAGCGGATGCCGTTCGATCCCGTCGAGGTGCGCTCTCCCCGCTTGCACGTCGAACCACACTCGTTAAACCGAAACTGAAACAGCCCCAGGAGACCTACCATGACCTCACTGACCATCAAAGATATCGCCCATACCGAAGAACTGTCCGCCAAGGCCTTGTCCGCTGTACGCGGCGGCAGCAACTACAACTTCGGCAACGCCAATGTTGCCTATGGCGGCGGCTTCGCCAGCCCGGGCGTCGTAGTGGCACCCGTCACGCAGACTGACACGTACACGAAAGTCGAGATCCCCACGATCCAGAATTTCGGCGGCCTGCAGCTTGCCAAGGCGTGAGTCCACGGATTGGGAGTCGTAATCCCGGATCGCATGACGGATGCACTGCAGTGTCTGACAGCTTCATACAAGGGAAGCGCAGTGGCAAGACCAGGCGGTTGGTCCAGCCATTGTAGTTCGTTATCCTTCCGAATTCTCGGGACTTGTCACCGAGGTTCGGATCTCGGAGCCCGCCGGCCACTCCGCCCGGCGGGCTCTTTTCACGCGCTTTCAGTCAGCACGCGTTGGCACTCTTACCCGTTCGACGCTTTCCGAAATGCACGCGGCATTCGGATAGCACTCAGCTTGGCAGCCCGCTTCAGGCAATCCATCCACCGTCCACAGTCAGGCTCTCGCCGGTCGTATAGCCTGCTTCCGGGCTGGCAAGATAAGCTACGGCCGCCGCGATTTCCGCCGGCTTGCCGAAACGGCCCACGCTTGCGAGCTTCGTCATGGTTGCGTGATCTTCAGTGCCGGGCTGCGGAGCAAGTTCTGTGTCGATCGGACCAGGCTGCACCGCGTTCACGGTCACGCCGTATTTGCCGACTTCGCGGGACAACCCGCGAGTGAAGCCTCTGAGAGCGAACTTCGACGCTATGTAGAGCGTCACGCCAGGTAGCGGCGCGGCTTCGCCAAAGGCCGAGCCCACGTTGATAATGCGTCCCCAGCCCGCCGCCGCCATTCGTGCCGCCGCGTCTTTTGCCAGCTCAATCGGCGCACGAACATTCAGGTTGAAGTGCGTGTCGTACGACGTTTCGGAAGACTCGAGAAACGGTCCATACTCGACCGTGCCTGCGTTATTCACGAGGATGTCGAGCCGCCCCTCAAAGCGGCCACCGAACGCACCGTTCAACGAATCGATCAGTGTTTTGACGCCTTCCGGCTCCGACAGGTTGGCGCCCACAGCTTGAGCCTCGCCGCCGGCATCGCGGATCTCCTTGACGACCGCTTCGGCCCGCGCCTGACTTGACGCATAGTGAACGATCACCGATGCGCCGTCATGCGCAAGACGTGCCGCAATGGCTGCGCCGATTCCGCGCGAAGCGCCCGTAACGAGGGCGAGTTTGCCTTTCAGAGCTTGGGTCATGGTTTTCCTCAACAGATAGGTTTGGAAGCGATCCTCTCGCCTGGACGGCCGAAAGGTACTGCTGCATGAGAGCCAATGATTTCGTGCATTGGTTGATACGTATCCTCCGCTCGCGCGACCTCACGCGGAAGTAGCGGGCGGGGAATAGCTCCTATTCCTGCTGCGAGGGAAAGACCCCGAGCGCCGACGCCTTCGTGGTCGTCATGATGCTGTTCCCGTCAATCGTCGTCGACACGGTCACACGACAAGCTCATCTACGACTGCCTTAACGAAACCGGCAATGATTTGCGCTACCTCTTTCGGAGCTTCCAGAGGCGACAAATGCCCGGTTTCGGGGATAACCTGCATGGCCGCATGAGGGATGCGAGTGAGCAGTTCAGCCTGCAATGTTGCGATGCGATCGACCTGGTCAAGCTCGCCCGAAATGACAACCGTCGGCACGTTGATCGACGCGACTTCTTTTGTAATGTCTTCGCTCATGGCGACGTTGGGCCATGCCGCCTTGGCCTGCGGCGCGCCTCTCAGGCTATCGTCAATCACCTGTGCCCGGAGTTCCTCATCAATCGTCCTGGACGTGAGCACGTGATCGATTACAAACTCGACTGACTCACGGGATTGATACGCGCCTGCCAAAGTTGCACGCGCCTCTTCGGTAAGCAAAGTCGGAGACGGAGGCGACGGCGCAACGAGGACCAGACCTATCAGCCCGGCTGGCCGTCTGGACGCGATGAGTTGCGCTACCTTGCCGCCCATCGAATGTCCGACCAACACATAACGCTGCAGACCTAACGCTGCAATCACACCCTCGGCGTCGTCGGCAAGGTCTGCGATCCGGTAACCGGTTGCTGGTGCAGAGGAACGGCCCCAGCCGCGGTGATCAGGCGCGACGACACGGTAGTGATCCGACAATTCGTCAGCAACCCGATCCCATGTCCGGGATGAGCCGCCGTAGTAATGCAGGAAAACCAGCGCCACGTTGCCACTGCCACGCAGCGACACATGAATTCGCGTGCCGTTCGTTTCGATGTCCATTTCGAGCCTCTCTCTGTTTCGGAATGTACAAATCGTAGATTCAAACCCGTAGCTTGATAATTCCGTGTTCCGTACGTACAGTCGATAACGTGATTATCGAATTGGGATGGCGAATGGACCGATTGACCAGTCTTGGTGTTTTCGTTGCCGCCGTGGAGGACGGCAGCTTCGCCGCAGCCGCGAGACGTTTCGGACTATCGGCAGCCATGGCGGGAAAGCATGTCAGTGCGCTGGAGACGGAACTGAACGCGCGGCTGTTTCATCGCACAACGCGCCGCCTGAGTCTTACCGATACGGGGCAGAGATACTACGAACGCTGTAAGCGCATTCTGGAGTCTTTCGACGAAGCAAACCGCGAAGCAAGTGACTCACAGGTCGCTGCGCGAGGCGTGCTGCGCGTTGCGGCTCCCGTCACTTTTGGCGCGATGCATTTGGGTGCGGTCGTCGGACGCTATCTGGACGATCATCCCGAAGTGAATGTGGAAATACAGCTTGAAGATCGTTATATCGATCTGATCGATGCCGGCGTTGACGTGGCGATCCGTATTGGACGCCTGCGCGACGAGGGTCTCGTGGTGCGGCGTCTCGCGCCTTGCAAAATGGTCGTGTGCGCTTCGCCTGCCTACCTGAAGCGACACGGAACGCCGCGGACACCCGATGATCTTCGTCGCGCGCAGCGCCTTGCATTCAGCGAAGCTGTGTCGACAGGTGACTGGACTTTGTTCGACGCAAAGAAACGCGCGCATTTGATCGATGGTCCTTGCAGAATGGCTGCCAACAACACTCAAATGCTGCTCGCCACCGCAGTTGCAGGAACTGGAATCGCGTATGGCCCCACGTTTGTGTTTGGCGAGCATATCCGCCGGGGCGAACTGGTCGCGCTCTTACCGAAATATCATGCTGCTGAACTTGCAATCCAGGCGGTGTACCCGAGCGCGCGGCGCATACCGGAGAAAGTGCGCCGCTTTGTCGATTATCTGGCAGAAGCGTTCGGCGACGAGCCACCTTGGGACCAGCGATGAAGGAATTAGCACCGCGGCGAGTTCTCGAAAGAATCCGGTCGCAGAAGGAAACCGTGTCGTTGTCGGCCCGCGCTGCGCAACGCATCGTCGGCCGCGCAAAAAATCGTCAGGCTCCCTAGACGATCACGCGAACGCGATGGTTAGCTAGCCCGACAAAATTCCAGAAGCAATAAGGGTTCGGGCCGCTTGCGCGGCCCTTTTTAGCGTCCAACACTGGGCCATCAATCCGGCTCGCCAGATAACTGTCCGGTATATCGGACGACCTAGTGCTTCGACGGTAAATGTCGCGAACGCGAGGCCACGCTGGGAGCGGTTCTCAGACCAACCCCTCGATCAGGACCTGAACATGAAGCTCGCCACCAAGGGCGCCAAGGCCGCCTTGCTGTTTGCCGCAACCGCTGTGAGCGGACTGCTCGCGCTCTCCGCCTGCACGAAAGTGGCGACGCCCGAGCAGGGTCCAGCGGCGGCGGCGCCTGCATCGACGCTTCAAGCCGTGCTTCAGCGCGGCACGCTGCGCGTCGGCGACTGCCTCACGTTCGCGCCGTTCGGCTTCTACGACAAAGACGGCAATGCGGACGGCTATGACGTCGACCTTGCCAAGGAACTGGCGAAGCAAATGGGCGTGAAGCTCGAAGTCGTGAACACGACTAGCGCGAACCGCATCCCGAACCTGCAGACCGCCAAGGTCGATGTCGTGTTCTGCAACTTCACGCGCAACCTCGAACGGGCGAAGGTCGTCGAATTCACGTCGCCGTACGTTGTCGCGAGCGAAGCGATGCTCGTGAAGAAGAGCAGCGGCATCCAGTCGGCGAAGGACATGAACGGGCGCACCATCGCCACGGTGAAAGGCTCGACCAACGGCGACGAAGTCCGCTCGATGGGCATCCCCGTCAAGATTCAGGAATACGACAGTTCGCAGGCGGCCATTCTCGCCGTCAAGCAGGGCCAAGCCGATGCGATGATCGAGGACAACAACTTCCTTGCGTATCAGGCGAAGCTCGATCCGGAACTGACCGTGACGAACGAAGCACTCGTGCCGCTCGAGTACAACGCGTTCGGCGTGAAAGCCGGCGACCAGGCGTGGCTCAACTATCTGAACCTGTTCCTGTTCAACATCAATGCATCGAAGCTGAATGCGCAGTTGTACAAGAAGTGGTTCGGCGTCGATCCGAGATATCCGCTCAATCCGCAGTTCTGAGGCGGAGGCGCAGATGAGCTATCAATGGCTGACGCTATGGGGCTACGTCCCCGAGTTTCTGAAGGCCGGCTGGCTGACCTTGCAGGTCACGTTGCTGTCGTTCGTGCTGGCGCTCGCGCTCGGTCTGATCGCGGCGCTTGCCAGCATGTCGCCGTCGGCCATCGTGCGGTTCATCGCGAGAGCTTACGTCGAAGCCATTCGCAATACGCCGGTGCTGCTACAGATTTTCATCGTGTTCTTCGGCTTGCCGTCGATGGGCATTGCGCTCGATGCATATTGGGCCGGTGTCATCGCGCTGGGCGTGAACGTGGGCGCGTATCTGTCGGAAGTGTTTCGCGCGGGCATGCAATCGGTGCCGCGCGGACAGATTGAAGCAGCCGGCATTCTTGGGCTGGAACGCGGGCAGATCTTCAAGGAGATCGTGATGCCGCAGGCAGCGCGTGCGGTGTATCCGGCCATCGTCAATTATCTGATTCAGTTGTTGCTCGGCACTTCGCTGTTGTCGGCAATTGCGTTGCCCGAACTCACCGGCACCGCCACCGTGATCAATTCGCGCACGCTCCTGTACGTCCAGACGTTTGCGGTCGTGCTCGTCGCGTATCTGGTGCTGAGCAATGTGCTGTCGTGGATTGCCAGTCAACTCGGCGCACGCATGTTTCATCCGCCGCTCATCGTGAGGCCGGGTGCGCGTTGGGCCGGATTCACGCTGCGTCGTGCGAACCGTGCATGAGGGATTGAGTCATGTCACTCGAACTGCTGAAAAACAGTCTGTCAATTCTGCTGCAAGGTCTCCTGACGACGCTGCTCCTATCGATCGCGGCGATCGTCGGGAGCACGCTCATCGGCCTGCTCGCTGCGGTGTTGCGCTCGTTCGGGCCGTGGGGCACGGACCGGATCGCGAAGCTCTATACGGAGTTGTTTCGCGGTACGCCCGTACTCATCACGCTGATGTTCATCTACTTCGGCGTCTCGTACTTCGGCTATGCAATCGATGTCTTTGCCGCGGGCGTGATCGGGTTGAGCGTGTATCAGGGCGCGTATATCGCGGAAGTTTTTCGCGCGGGCATCGAGTCAGTGCCGAAGGGACAGTGGGAAGTCTCGCAGATTCTCGGCTTATCGCGCACACAGACCTTCACTTCGGTCGTGTTACCGCAGACCGGACGCATCGTGTTGCCGCCGCTCGTCGGGCAGTATTTGTCGCTCATCAAGGATACGTCGATCGTCAGCATGATCGGCATGTCCGAACTGATGCACGGTGGCCAGGCGATCGTGGATCGCGTCGGCAAGCCGGTCGAGATTTACGGACTCGTCGCGCTGATCTATTTCGTCGTGTGCTTCCCGCTTTCGCAATGGGTGCGCCATCATGACCGCCGGAGACTCACGTGAGCGATTCCATTCAGAACAAACCCGTCATTTCGCTGTCGGGCGTGAGCAAGTCATTCGGCGCGACGCGCGTTCTCAACGACATCAATCTCGACGTGCGCGCAGGCGAAGTACTCGTGTTGATCGGCGCATCCGGTTCGGGCAAGAGCACGGTGCTGCGCATCATGGCCGGACTGGAGACGGCGGACTCCGGCGAAGTGTGGGTCAACGAAGTGCCCCTGCACGATCCGAAGCGCGCGCGAGAAATTCGCGGCCACGTCGGCATGGTGTTTCAGCAGTTCAACCTGTTCCCGCATAAGACCGCGCTCGGCAATGTCACCCTTGCGCTGATCAAGGCGCGCGGCATGTCGCCCGCCGATGCCCGCAAACGCGCAATGGATTCGCTCGACCGCGTGGGTCTCGCGGATCGCGCATTGCATTATCCGAGCCAGTTGTCGGGCGGACAGCAGCAGCGTGTCGCGATTGCGCGGGCACTTGCGGTCGAACCCGGCATCATGTTCTTCGATGAAGCCACGTCCGCACTCGATCCCGAACTCGTCGGCGAAGTGACGGAAGTGATGCGCGGCCTCGCGCGCGACGGCATGACGATGGTCGTCGTGACCCATGAAATGGGCTTTGCGCGCAAGACGGCGGATCGCGTCCTGTTCATGGACAAGGGCGTAATTGCAGAGCAAGGCGACCCGGAGCAGATCTTCGTCAACCCGTCGAACGAACGCACGCGGCAGTTTCTCAGCCGTGTGCTCGATCATTGAAGGGTGAACGAATGGCAGTAACGGAATCGTCGCGCGCGCGAGGCGTGGACCGTGTCATCGATATCTTCAGAAAGCTGCATCAGGCGCAGCGGCCCATGACGATGCGCGAGCTAATCGAAGCGACCAGCTCGCCGCGTTCGAGCATCTACGAACTCGTTGCCATTCTCACCGAAGTGGGCTGGCTCGAAACATCGGCGGACGGCAATGTGTTCTTCGGGCGCGAGATGCATTACTACGGCTCGGACTACGCGACGCACAACGACCTCATCAGCCGCGCGCATCAGTCTATTCTCGCGCTCGTTCGCAAGTACGACGAGACCACGCAGTTGTGCATGCTCGAAGGGAACAAGTACTCGGTCGTGTTATCGGAGAACAGTGCGCGGCCGTTCAACATCAGCTCGGATATCGGCGTGCGTGTGCCGATTCCATGGACCGCGACCGGACGCCTGCTGCTCGGTCACATGAGCGCCGACGCCATCCGCGCCCTCATTCCTGCAGATGACTTCGTGCTCGACAACGGCGTGCGCATCGATTTCGACGAATTCATGCGCGATGTGCAGAACGCGAAAGCACGTGGCTATTGCTGCACGGAAGGCCTGTCCAACGCGTTCCGGCTTTGCATGGCCGCGCCCGTTCGCGACCGCGCGGGCATACCGATCGCGGCGCTGTGCTTCATGACGGGCCGCGACACAGATCCCGACCGCCGTCAGTCGATGCTGGAGGATCTACTTCAGTCGGCGCAGGCGCTTTCGCATCGCTGATATGGATGCACGGCTTCAGCGTGTCGGTGAGCTGGAACACGAGAACGCGGCGCTCAAGGGGGCCTTTTGCAAACGGAAGTGCCGACTGCAGCCCGCTGGCAGCGGTAGTCCTATCGGCTTGCAACGGCCCCCGGATCGGTAGGTTGCCACCCTCCTCCGAGCGCCTTGAACGCGGCAACCGCTGCGCGTGCCGATTCCGTTTGCGCCTGCACGCGCGCATCCGACGCGCGTAGCAGGTTGTCGTCGGCCTGCAGGACCTCGATCAGGCTGACGACACCTTTTTGGTAGGCCGCAAACGAGGCGGCTCGCGCCCGGCCGAGCGAGTTCACACCTTGCGCGAGAACGGCGGCCTGCTCCTCGCGCTTCACAAGTGCAGAGAAAGAATTCTCGACGTCCTCCGTTGCGTGCAATGCGGCAAGCCGGTATGCGGCGAGCAACTCGGCGTCCTGTCCTTTGGCTGCATTGATCTGCGCATTGATGCGCCCGAAGTCGAACAGACGCCAGCGCAGACCCAGCACGCCAGCGCCCTGACTGGCGCCGCTACTGAACAGGTTGCCGCTGGCCACCGAGGTGGCGCTCCCAATCAGTCCACTGAGCGACAGCTTGGGGTAATACTCAGCGATTGCCACGCCGATACGCGCGTTCGATGCAGCGAGGCGCCGCTCGGCCACGATCAGATCGGGGCGACGCCTGAGCAACTCGCCTGGCGATCCGGTGTCTGCGATTCGCGGAGCGGCCGGAATATCGCCGCCTTCGAGGAGTTCCGCCCGATGCGTGCCGGGCTGTGCACCCAGCATCACGTCCAGCGCGTTCATGGCCGCATCGAGACCGGCCTCCAGCACCGGGATCGATGCCTTCACCTGCGCCAGCGCGCCTTCTGCCTGGCTCACCTGAAGATCGGCCGCCAGCCCCTTTCCGTACAAAAGGTTGATGGTCGAGAGCAAATCCTGCTGCGTCTGCAACTGCTTGCGGGCCACCTGCAGACGAGCCTGCAATCCGCGAATCGTGATGTAGATGTCGGCAGTCTGCGCTGCCACAGCCAGGCGCGTGGCCGCTTCGCCCGCCTCTGAAGCCTGATAGTCGGCAAGTGCCGCTTCCCGCCCGCGGCGCAGGCCGCCAAACACATCCAGTTCCCAGCTCGCGCTGAGATTGGCTTCGTAGTCGTTGCCGTAGCGATCGAAACCGGGCGTTGAATTCAGGACACGTCCCAGCGGAGTTTCAACCGACTGGTAGACCCGGGCCGCCTGGCCGCTGACATTGCCAGAAGGCAGCAGCGCCGCATTCGCTGCCCCGAGTCCCGCGCGCGCCTGCGAGACGCGCGCGGCGGCTTGCGCGAGGTCCAGGTTCTGCTCCAGCGCGAGCGTAATGAATCGTGCGAGTTGCGGATCGCCGAAACCCGTCCACCACGTGATCAAGTCTGCACTCCCGGCTGCCTGGCGGTGATCTACCGCGGCCTGGCCCAGGAAATGGTCCGGCATGGCTACATCAGGCCGGCTATAGTCGGGACCGACAGCGCAGCCCGCCGACAGGCTGGCAGCAATGAGCGCGGCGAGGAGATGTTTGGGTAGCATGAGCGTCTCTGCGTGATTCTGACTGTGACTATAATACCAAATAGTCACTAGTTGTCCATTCCTGTATGCTTAGTCCATGAAAAACACTCCCACGCCTTCCGCAGTTCCCGCGCGCGGCCCGGCTGATCACGAAGTACGGGACCAGATCGTTGCCGCCGCTACCGAGCACTTCAGCCGGTATGGCTACGAGAAAACAACGGTCTCCGACCTTGCCAAGGCAATCGGTTTTTCCAAGGCCTATATCTACAAGTTCTTCGAGTCCAAGCAGGCCATTGGCGAGATGATCTGCATCAACTGCCTGCGCGAAATCGAAAGCGAGGTGCGTGCAGCCGTCGCAGAGACCGATCTGCCGCCTGAGAAGTTACGACGGATCTTCGAGGTCTTTACCGATGCGAGCCTCAGGCTGTTTTTCCGGGACCGCAAGCTCTATGACATCGCGGCGTCGGCCGCCACGGAAAACTGGCAGGCCGTGCAAGCCTATGAAGCGCGTGTTCAGCAGTTGCTCCAGGAAATTCTGCAGGAAGGCAGGCAAAGCGGAGACTTCGAGCGCAAGACACCATTGGACGAAACCGCAATGGCGATCTATCTGGTATTGCGCCCTTACCTCAACCCGTTGCTTCTGCAGCACAACCGCGACACCACCGATGTCGCGCCTGCACAGCTGTCCAGTCTGGTACTGCGAAGTCTGTCGCCCTGACGCGATCGCTAGCTGTGACTCTTGACTTAATTGGTCACTAGAACCAGAATGAAGTCCTTCATCACCTCACCGATGGGACTTTCATGTTCTCGCGTCGCCTCGCCACTTCCGCACTCGCCTGTGCGCTGCCGTTTGCGCTAGCGGCCTGCGGCGAAAAAGCACCGCCCGATCCGCGCACCGAGGTGCCGCTGGTGCGCACCGCCATCGTCCAGCGCGCCGTGCCCGCGTACCGCTCATTCACGGGGACCGTCGCGGCACGCGTCCAAAGCGACTTGGGTTTCCGTGTTTCCGGCAAGGTGCTGGAGAGACGGGTGGACGCCGGCCAAACGGTCAGGCGCGGCCAGCTGCTGATGCGCCTCGACCCCATCGATCTCAAGCTGGCCGCACAGGCCCGGCAGGAGGCGGTCACCGCTGCGCGGGCGCGAGCGCAGCAGACCGCGCAGGACGAGGCGCGGTATCGAGACCTGCGCGGCACGGGTGCGATTTCGGCTTCGGCCTACGACCAGGCCAAGGCGGCCGCCGACGCAGCCAAGGCGCAGCTCAGCGCGGCCGAGGCTGACGCCGACGTGGCGCGCAATGCGACGGGCTACGCCGATCTCGTGGCAGACGGCGATGGCGTCGTGATGGAAACGCTGGCCGAACCGGGCCAGGTCGTCAGCGCCGGACAGCCCGTGCTGCGACTGGCCCACGCGGGCCGCCGCGAGGCTGTGATCCAGCTTCCGGAAACTCTGCGTCCCGTCATCGGGTCGGTCGCCCAGGCGGCCCTGTTCAGCGACAGCGGCGCCAGCGTGCCAGCCACGCTGCGCCAGCTCTCGGATACGGCAGATCCGCGTACCCGCACCTTCGAAGCGCGTTACGTGTTGCAGGGTGCGCTGGCCGACGCGCCGCTAGGCGCGACCGTCACGATCGAGATACCGGACGCACGTGTGGCGCTCCAGGACGGCATGCAGGTGCCGATCGGCGCGGTGCTCGACGCGGGCAAAGGGTCCGGCGTGTGGGTCGTCAACGGCGAGCCGGCCAAGGTTGCATGGCGGCCGGTGACGGTCCTTCATCTGGGCGACGACAGTGCGCGCGTGTCCGGTAAGTTGGAGCAAGGCGATCGCGTCATTGCCCTCGGTGCCCATTTGCTGCGCGAAGGCGAGCAGGTGCGCGTGTCCGGCCAGGCCGTCGCGATGGCGAACGAAGGAGCACGTCCGTGAGCGAAGGCCGATTCAATCTCTCGGCGCTCGCCGTGCGCGAGCGTTCCATCACCCTGTTCCTGATATGCCTGATATCGCTGGCCGGGCTCCTGTCGTTCTTCAAGCTGGGCCGCGCTGAAGACCCGGCGTTCACCATCAAGGTGATGACCATCGTCAGTGTATGGCCAGGGGCCACCGCGCAGGAGATGCACGATCAGGTCGCCGAGAAAATCGAAAAGCGGATGCAGGAGTTGCGCTGGTACGACCGCACCGAGACCTACACGCGGCCCGGCCTGGCGTTCACAACGCTGACGTTGCTCGACAGCACACCTCCGTCGGAAGTGCAGGAGGAGTTTTACCAGGCCCGCAAAAAAATCGGCGACGAGGCAGCCAACCTTCCGGCTGGCGTGATCGGCCCGATGGTCAACGACGAATACGCGGATGTCACGTTTGCGCTTTTTGCACTGAAGGCGCGGGGCGAACCGCAACGGCTGCTCGTGCGCGATGGCGAGACGCTGCGCCAGCGGTTGCTTCACGTGCCGGGCGTGAAGAAGGTCAACATCATTGGCGAGCAGGCCGAGCGCATCTACGTCCAGTTCTCGCATGACCGGCTGGCAACGCTCGGCGTCAGCCCTCAGGACGTGTTCGCCGCGCTCAATGGCCAGAACGCGCTGACGCCGGCCGGCTCGGTGGAGACCAAAGGTCCGGAAGTGTTCATTCGCCTCGACGGCGCCTTCGACAACCTGCAGAAGATCCGCGACACGCCGGTCGTCGTGCAGGGCCGCACGCTGAAGCTGTCGGACATTGCCACCGTCGAGCGCGGTTATGAAGATCCGGCGACATTCCTGATCCGCAACAACGGCGAACCCGCGCTGCTGCTCGGCATCGTCATGCGCGACGGCTGGAATGGGCTCGATCTCGGCAAGGCACTGGACAGCGAGGTCAGCGCAATCAACGGCGGGCTGCCGCTGGGCATGAGTCTGACGAAGGTCACCGATCAGGCCGTCAACATTCATTCGGCGGTCGACGAGTTCATGCTCAAGTTTTTCGTCGCCCTGCTAGTGGTCATGTTCGTGAGCTTCGTGAGCATGGGCTGGCGCGCGGGCCTCGTGGTTGCCGCCGCCGTGCCGTTGACGCTGGCCGTCGTGTTCGTGGTGATGGCCGCGACCGGCAAGAACTTCGACCGCATCACCCTGGGATCCCTGATCCTGGCGTTGGGCCTGCTGGTGGACGACGCGATCATCGCTATCGAAATGATGGTGGTGAAAATGGAGGAAGGCTACAGCCGTGTGGCCGCCTCTGCCTATGCCTGGAGCCATACTGCCGCACCCATGCTGTCGGGCACGCTGGTGACGGCGGTCGGCTTCATGCCCAACGGTTTCGCGAGGTCCACCGCAGGCGAATACACGAGCAACATGTTCTGGATCGTCGGCATTGCACTGATCGCATCGTGGGTCGTGGCCGTGGTCTTCACGCCCTATCTCGGCGTGAAGATGTTGCCCGACTTCAAAAAGGTCGAAGGCGGGCACGACGCAATCTATGACACGCCGCGCTACAACCGCTTCCGTCAGGTGCTCACGCGCGTCATCGCACGCAAATGGCTGGTCGCCGGTTCGGTCGTTACCCTCTTCGCCCTGGCCATCCTCGGCATGGGCGTGGTCAAGAAGCAGTTCTTCCCGATCTCCGACCGTCCCGAAGTGCTGGTCGAAGTGCAGATGCCCTACGGCACATCGATTTCACAGACCAGCGCCGCCTCGCAAAAGGTGGAGGCATGGTTGTCCGGACAGAAGGAAGCCAGGATCGTCACGGCTTACGTCGGGCAAGGTGCGCCGCGCTTTTTCCTGGCCATGGGACCGGAACTGCCCGATCCATCGTTCGCGAAAATCGTGATCCGCACGGACAGTCAGGAGGAACGCGATGCATTGAAGGCGCGACTGCGTCGAGCCATCGCCGACGGTCTTGTTCCCGAAGCACGCGTGCGCGTCACGCAACTCGTGTTCGGGCCGTATTCGCCGTTCCCGGTCGCCTATCGCGTCACCGGTCCGGACCCGGACAAGCTGCGTGGAATCGCGGCTGAAGTTGAGCGGGTGATGCAGGCAAGTCCGATGATGCGCACGGTCAATACCGACTGGGGCACGCGCTCACCAGCGTTGCATTTCGTCTTGCAACAGGACCGCTTGCAGGCGGTGGGACTGACGTCCAGCGCCGTCGCACAACAGTTGCAGTTCCTGCTCACCGGCACACCTGTCACTGCGGTGCGTGAAGATATCCGTACCGTGCAGGTGATCGCCCGTTCGGCCGGCGATGTGCGTCTCGACCCTGCACGGCTCGGCGACTTCACGCTGGCCGGCGCGAACGGGCAGCGTATTCCGCTGTCGCAGGTGGGTAAAGTCGATGTACGCATGGAGGAGCCGATCTCGCGTTGGCGAGACCGTGTGCCGACAATCACGGTACGCGGCGACATTGCCGACAACCTCCAGCCACCGGACGTCTCAACGGCTATCACCACGCAGCTTCAGCCGATCATCGCGAAGCTTCCCAGCGGCTATCGCATCGAGCAGGCGGGCTCCATCGAGGAATCGGCCAAGGCCACGACCGCCATGTTGCCGCTGTTTCCGATCATGCTGGCTATCACGCTGGTCATCATCATCTTTCAGGTGCGTTCGATCTCCGCAATGGTGATGGTGTTCATGACGAGCCCACTCGGCCTGATCGGCGTAGTGCCGACATTGATCCTGTTCGGGCAGCCGTTCGGCATCAACGCACTGGTCGGACTCATTGCGCTCTCGGGCATCCTGATGCGCAACACACTGATCCTGATCGGGCAGATTCACCAGAACGAAAATGCCGGACTCGATCCGTTCAATGCGGTCGTCGAAGCCACTGTGCAGCGCGCGCGCCCGGTGATCCTCACGGCGATGGCGGCGATCCTGGCCTTCATCCCGCTGACGCATTCGGTGTTCTGGGGAACCCTCGCTTACACGCTGATCGGCGGCACGTTCGCCGGGACGATTCTCACACTCGTATTTCTGCCGGCCATGTTCGCGATCTGGTTCAAGATCCGCCCCGGCAGCGCTGCGAGTGCGCACAAGAGCCGGGATCACCTGTCATCGCGTTATGAACCGATAACGCAGGATGCAGTCGACGCGCGTTAAACAACCATCAGTTCACCAAACGGAGTTGTTCATGTCGAATTCCACGGTCGTCGTTGTGACCGGCGTGTCGTCGGGTATCGGACGCGCCACCGACGAACAGTTTGCGAGGCGAGGTTGCCGCGTGTTTGGCACATTGCGCCGCTTTATGCGCTCCGGCCCCGTCGACGCCAGCTTGAGGAAGACATTCGGGCTCGCGTGATGTCCTCTTTTTGTCGCAAGATGGCCGGAATCGCAGATATGGAAAGTCAGAATTGCGAGTCGTCGATGCCCGCAATCGCAGAGATCTCCGCGCTCGCGCTCAATCACTTTTTCGCCCAGCGCGCAATGCGCGCATTCGGGGCTCATTTCGACGAAGCACTGCGGCATACGGACGTCAACGCATCGCAGTTCTGCATGCTCGCTTTGCTACATCTGCGCGAACCACTCGTTTTCGGCGACATGGCAGCGCAACTGGAAATGGACCGATCAAGTCTCTCGGCCAATCTGGCGCCGTTGTTCCGCCGCGGTCTTGTCGCCGCTATTGCCCACGAAGGAGATCGACGGAAACGCCAGCTCGTCGTGACGACCGAAGGCCGAAAAGCCGTAGCTTCAGCAATGATCCCCTGGATGCGTGCCTATCAGGACACCTTTGCGTTTGTGCGACTGATCGATCTCGATTCAATGCGCGATCATTTTCACGTGGTTCGGGATATGAAAACGCTCGACAACGTGAACGACGCCAGCGGCGCTTCTGCTTGCCCGGAACCTCGGCTGCTGCTGCGCATTGACTAGCCCAGTCATTTGGGCTCGCATGTCATGGGGCCCCACGGTCACCGAGGTGCAATCTAGCGCACCTCGCCAACTCAATGACTCTGACCAGCGAGAAATTCCGACAACCTACCGAGCCCCGCTTCTAGCACGCTGCGGTTATTGGCGTAGCCAAGCCGCACGTAGCCTTCCATGTCGAGTGCGCTGCCAGGTGTCAGCATTACACCCGTCCGCTCGATCAACGCGGTGCAAAACTCGCGTGACGACATGGGCAGGTCATACTTCAGAAGTGCAGTCGTTCCCGACCTTGGCTTTAGATAACTGATAGCAGGTTCTTTTGCGATCCAAGCGTCCACGATAGCAAGGTTCGTCCGCACAATGTCCTGGTTGCGGGCAAGAATGGCCGCGCGATTCTCCAACGCGATCGATGCAAAATGATCGTCGATCATCCCCACACTAATGGTGTTGTAGTCCCGATGTATCGCTACCGCGCGGATAAGATCCTTCGGCCCGGCGATCCAGCCGAGACGCAGTCCGGCGAGCGAATACGTCTTCGACATACTGCCCGTGCTGATGCCGCGCTCGTAGAGGTCGGCCATCGACGCCGTATAGCCGCTCCCTTGCTGATCCGTGCCGCGATAAACCTCATCGCACAAAACATACGCGCCGCACGAGCGCGCGATGTTTCCCACCTCTGTTAGAAATTTCTCGTCCATCAACGAACCGGTGGGGTTGTTAGGATTGTTGATCGCGATCAGCCGTGTCCTGTCATTCACCAGACTGCGCAGTTCCGCGAGATCAGGAAGAAAGCCGTTCTCTTCGCGCAGCTTCAAAATGCGTACATCAGCACCGTAGCTTTCCGGAATCGAGTAGTGCTGCTGATAAGTGGGCAGCACTGAAATCACGGTGTCCCCCGGTTCGACCAGCGTCTCGTACACCAACGCGTTTCCGCCGATCGCGCCATGCGTCACGATCACATTCTCGGGTGACTGATGGTCGTACATTGTCGAAATTGCTTCGCGCAAGCGCGCCGACCCTTCTATCGCGCCATAGGTGAGCTTCAGCGAGCGCAACTCGTCCAGGATGCTGTCCTGCTTGTGTGCAAGCGTGAGCAACTGATCGACCGTCAGCGACTCGACGCACGTCTCCGCAAGGTTATAGGTGCATTTCGTTTCATACTCATCCATCCACCGCTCAACCCCGAAATCCTTGATCTTCATCTCATACTCCCAGGACATACATGGAATTGCCGTTTCACCGAAAGCGGTAAAACGATCAGGACATCTCGCCACGCCGCCCGTCGCAGCGAAGCGTTTTCATAGCGCTAACGACTGAACCGTTCGACACGGAACGGATGCGGATCTGCAAATGTCGGTTCCCCGGTCATCATTTCCGCTAGCAATCGCCCAGTCGCGGGGCCGAGCGTCAGCCCGTGGTGGTTGTGTCCGAAGGCAAACCAGAGCCCGGTGTGACGCGGTGCGCGTCCGATAACAGGACGCATGTCGGGCGTGCAAGGCCGCAGGCCGAGCCACGGACTGTCATCGAGCCGCTCGCCGAGACCGAAGCTCGGCCGCGCAAAACGTTCCGCCCTTCCAAGCTGGATGCCCGTCGGTTCCGCGTCGCGTCGCGCGATTTCCACTCCGGTGGTCAGCCGCAGACGCCCTTCCATCGGCGCCACTACATAGCCCTGCTCTGCGTCGACGAACGGCATCGATAGCATGGGTCGGGTCGGGCGGTAATGCATGTGATAGCCGCGCTTCACGCGAAGGGGGATGCGATAGCCAAGCGGCGCGAACACGCAGTCCGACCACGGACCGAGCGCCACCACGGCTTCCTTTGCGCTGATTCGCCCCGACGTTGTCTGGACCGTCCATGCGCCCGCTTGTCCGCTTAGCGTGGCAGCGTCTCCAGCAAGGACCACTCCGCCGCTCGCTTCGAAAAGGCGTGCGTAGCCCTTTGTCAACGCGCCGGGATTGACGACGCTCATCGGGTCCTGCCAATGCAGCGCACCACAAAATCCGCCAACCGCGCCCGGTTCCCGCGCGGCGAGCGTCGCACCATCGAGCACTGAAACGCGCAAACCGTAGCTACCGGCGGTGGCCTCGGCCACCGCGGCTTCGCGCGCCAATCTTGCTGGCGTGCGATAGGCGTCTATCCAGCCCGTAGCGCGCACGAGATGCTGAAGCTCTGCACGCTTGATCAAGCGCTCATGTTCCGTGACGCTTCGCTCAATCAACGGCAACATGTCCCGCGCGGCAGCCATCAATCGCTCGGCGGAAGACTCCCACCAGAAACGCGCAAGCCACGTTGCGAAATGCGGCACCGCACGGTAGTCCCAGTACAGGTCGGTCGAACGATTTTTTGCGATGCGCAGCAACGTTCTGAGGTCCCGAGGGAAACCGTACGGAACCACGGCGGCCCGCTCAATCAGCCCCGCGTTGCCGAAGCTGGTCTCTTCGCCGGGAGCGCGCCGGTCCACAAGTGCCACGCGGCGGCCGCGGTCCTGAAGATGTAGCGCGCACGACACGCCCACTATCCCCCCGCCCAGCACGATGACGTCGAAATCCATAGGGTTGCTTTAGTGTCCCTGACGGCGCACGGCGAAAGATTCGTGCACCTGGCAGCGGGCTGCGCGATGACCTTCCGCCGGCTCGTCGATGCGTTATTTAGCGATGATGTCCTGCTTGAAGTACTTCTGCGAAAGACTGCTCAACGTGCCGTCTTTCTTCAACGCATCAAGCGCGGCATCGACTTTCGCGACCAACACCTTGTCGCCCTTGCGAAGGCCCCAACCGGTGCCTTCTCCGAGAGTAGCAGGATCGCTCAGCGGCTTGCCGACGATCGCATACTCGTGGCCTGCGGGCTTTATGAGGAATCCATCCTGCACCGTTTGTGCTTCCTGAACCGCGGCGTCGAGGCGTCCGGCAACGAGATCGGCGTAGACCTGATCCTGGTCCGCATACGGAACGACGGTCACGCCGGCAGGCGCCCAATGACGCTTCAGGAAGTCTTCCTGTGAGGAGGCCTGCAGCACGCCAACACGTTTGCCCTGCAGACTCTTCGCGTCCGGCAGCAAGCCGGATGCGCGTCGGGCCACCATCACGATCGGCACGACGTAGATCGGTTTCGTGAATTCAATCGACTGCTTGCGCTTCTCAGTGATGTTCATCGCGGAATTGATCACATCGAATTTTCGCGCTTGCAATGCCGGGATCAGTCCATCGAACGCGTTCTCGACCCACACACACTTCATGCCCAGCTTTGCACAAACTGCATTGCCCACATCGACGTCGAAGCCTTGCAGTTGTCCAGTGGGGGACTTGCTTTCAAACGGCGGGTAGGCCGCCTCTATTCCAAAGCGCAGGGTTTCCTGGCTCTGGGTGGTAACCGTGCTCAGAGAAGCTGCGGTGGCAGCGACAAGGAGAAGTGAGAGCTGGAGCTTCCGGAACATGAGAGGTCCCCTGTGTGGTCGGGCGGCGACGGTTGACTGCATGGACAACGGCCGATAGGCCTGGTTTGAGACATCGGATGAAGCGGCAGGATCGTCGCCTCACACTTGCTCTGGAATGACAGTCTATTCTGGACAAACAGAAAATCAAGTGTTTTCTAAAATAAAAGTCCAGTCTGGACGTTTTGACTTAGAATGCCTTCATCGCCGACCCCGGCAACATTGCGGAGCGCAAGTCAATGAGCATGTCAGATAGAGGGTTACCCCTGATCGTCGATCAACACGCAGTGCTGGAAGCACTGCCTTATCTCGGCGTGCGCAACGTGCTTGCACGCATGTTTCGCGCGCTTGGCAGTGACATGGCCGTGCAACCGGAGCAGACGCTGACTCCGTTTCCGCAAGGCGCCGGTGACTTCATTACCTACCTGGGCGTGATGGCGGATGCGAAGGTGTTCGGTGCAAAGCTCTCGCCGTACATCGTCACGCAGGCGAAGCCCGTCATCACCGCATGGACGGCCCTGATGTCCATGGAAACGGGACAACCGATGATGTGGTGTGACTCGGGCCTGCTGACGGTGGAGCGCACAGCCGGCGCAACGGCACTGGCTGTCGAACAGCTTGCCAGCGGCACGGCGACACGCCTTGCGATCATTGGTTCGGGCGCGGTAGGACAGGCTCATTTGCGCCATCTCGCACCGGTCAGGCCGTGGGAGTCGATTCGAATCTTTTCGGCGGAGCTTGCCAGCGACACTGCGAAGTGTGCGCAGTTGGCGGCGCTCGATCAGAGAGTCGCCATTTGTGAACGAATTCAGGAGTGTGTCGCTGCCGCTGACGTGGTTGCGCTGTGTACATCCTCCGGCGCACCGGTTCTGCACGAAAGCATGCTGGACAAGCCAGCGCTTATCACGTCTATCAGTACCAACGTCGCGAACGCTCACGAAGTCCCACCCGCCTGGCTTGCCAGCATGGACGTCTACTGCGACTACCGCAACACCACACCCTCGAGCGCGGGCGAGATGAAACTGGCCGCTGAACACCATGGCTGGCGTGCCGAATCGATTGTGGGTGATCTCGCGGAACTGATGTGTGGCAAGGCCGCCAAGCCATCGTACCGAAAGCATGCGTTCTTCCGCTCGATCGGTCTGGGCCTTGAAGACGTCGCCATTGCCTATGAACTCTTTACGTACCTGAATGAGCGAGCTCGCGCGTAAGCGGCTGCCAAATGAAGACGATGAAGGCACCTGCTCGCTGGAATGATGGGGGCGCCCATCGTGGCAAAATGCGGACTCTGTGCCCGTGCGAATCTTGAGAAAATTGCGAGCAGTCACCCAAATGCGAAAAACTAAGACAACGGCCAGCCGTCGGCTACTCCTCGATCGATACAGTCGCGTTGCTGATGGCATTGCCCTACTGTTCTTTCCATACGTCGAGATCGTCATTCATGACCTCGCTAGCCAGACGGTCGCCTACATCGCCAATAACCTTTCAAAGCGCGAACTGGGCGACGACTCTGCACTGGAAGAAATCGATCACTCAGCGGACTCCGGTACGGTCGGTCCCTACGAGAAAACCAATTGGGACGGGCGGCGGATGCGCTGCGTGAGCACCGTCCTGTTCGACGACGCCGGAACTGCTGTTGGCATGATGTGCGTGAACTACAACATCTCCGTGTTTGAAGACGTCAAGAGTGTCATAGATCGCGTGATTTCCGGCGCCGGCGTGGTTAAACAGCCCGAAGAACTATTCAAGGACGACTGGCAGGAGCGCATCAACACTTTCCTTCACGCGTGGCTTCAGGAGCGCCAGCTGGCACTCAATTCCCTGACTCGAGACCATCGCCGCGAGATCGTTGAGGCGCTGTGGGCGGAAGGAGCATTCAAAGGTAAAAGCGCGGCCAACTACGTCGCGAATGTGCTGGGGATGGGACGTGCTACCGTCTACCAACATATCAGGGACTTGCGAGGCGCGGCGGCTTGAAGCGACCACAAAGCGCGGCGGCTCGCGCCGCCGCCCGGTGTTACACGCCCCATCTCAGCGCCGGCGTATGCACCGCGCTGTCCCAATGCTTCGTCATCTGTTCGTCGAGCATGCAAAGCGTGATTGAAGCGCCGGCCATCTCGAGCGACGTGGTCAGCGACCCAACCTGCACACGGGCGATTTTCAGATCGCGCTTTTCGAGCCACGCGCGCGTCGAATTGAAGAGCAGATAAAGCTCGCCAAGCGGCGTACCGCCAAGGCCGTTCACCAGCACCAGCAAGCCCGCGCCCGCAGCCGGCTTCAGATCGTCCACTATCGCGGTGAGCAACTCCGCCGCGATCGTATCGGCGGACGCAAATTTCGCACGCCGCCTGCCCGGCTCGCCATGTATGCCGACACCGACTTCGATTTCATCGTCGCCGATCTTGAAGGTCAGCGTGCCGGCTGCCGGCACCGTGCAACTGGAGAACGCAACGCCCATCGAAGCCGTACGTTTGTTGATGCGATCGCCAAACGCCTTGCATTCGTCGAGGCTCGCGCCGCTTTCCGCGAGGCTGCCCACCAGCTTCTCGACGATGACCGCGCCCGCAACCCCACGGCGCCCGGTCGTATAGCTGGAGTTCTCCACCGCAACGTCGTCGTTGATCAGGACCATCGCGTTGGGCACCTCGGACATCTCCGAGGCCATTTCGAAGTTCATCAGATCGCCCGAATAGTTCTTCACGATGAACAGCACGCCCGCGCCGGTATCGACGGCCTTGGCGGCAGCCATCATCTGGTCGGGTGTCGGCGACGTGAATATCTGGCCTGGGCATGCGGCGTCGAGCATGCCGTGGCCGACAAATCCCGAATGCAGCGGTTCGTGCCCGGAGCCGCCGCCCGAAATAAGCGCGACCTTTCCCGGCTTCAGGTCCTTGCGCCGCACGAACACCGGTTCACGATTGAGTACGACCAGGTCGCTATGCGCCGCGGCGAATCCCGCCAGGCTCTCGGCGAGAAAGTCGTCCACATGATTGATGAATTTTTTCATCGTCATGCTCCTTGTCCGTTGTGTTGCGCGAGTCGCGCGCATACCGAGGCAATCATGATCTGGCTGGAGCGCGCGCCCGGATCGATATGCCCGCGCGAGCGCTCCCCGAGAAACGATGCGCGTCCCTTGGTTGCCAGCATGTCGCGCGTTGCCAGCATGTTTTCCTCGGCGACTCGCGGCAAGGTGTCGAGCACCGTTCGCGCCGCTGCGTTTTCTGCCGCCAACTGCTCGAAGCGCTGCGCGACTGGTATCAATACGTCCATCATCGTCTTGCTGCCGACGCCGGTCTTGCCTCGTTGCCCAACGGCCTCGACCCCCGCCGCAAAGATGCGAGCGAAGCCAGCCACATCCATTACATTGTTCGCGGACGCTTTCGCCATACCGTTCAGCAATGAGAAGAACAATGGACCCGACGATCCGCCCACCGTGGACAGCACCTTGGACGCCGCGATCTCGAGCGCGGGGCCGAGTGCTTGCGCCGCGATCTCCGCGCGCACCGCGAGGAGCGCTTCCATGCCGCGCAGCAGATTGAAAATGTGATCTCCATCGCCGATCTGCTGGTCGAGCGACGCAATCTCGTCGGTGTGCTCCTTCAAAGCCGCATACGCAGCGTCGATGCACGCCATGACCGTTTCGCCGTTCATGTCGGGATCCTCCTGCCGTCGGCATGGAAATATAAAAGGCTGCGTGAAGGCAATGACACGCCGACCCGTTGCCCCGGTGAAAAACTGCGCTCGGTGACGGTCGTGGCGACCACGGCGGTTCCGGCGCGATCCAGAATCAGCAGATGACGCAGCGGCGAATATTCGAGCACCGTGAGATCGAGTGCATCCTGTGCGCCGCTCGCGTGACCTTCAGCCGGGTCGTGCAGCACGATGTCTTCGGGACGAATCCCGACGGTCGCCGTGCCCGCCGGCATGTGTGCCGAGTCGAACAGTGTGGGCGGCAACAGGTTGATCGGCGGAGAGCCGAGCCGTTGCGCGGCGCTCAGCGAGACCGGATTGCCATACACCTCGCGCGGCGTGCCGAGTTGCACGAGACGCCCATGATCGAGAATACCGATGCGATCCGCGAGCGTAGTCGCTTCGACCTGATCGTGCGTGACATAGACGATGGTGGCACCGATCGTACGATGCAGGCGCTTCAGTTCGATACGCAACTCCTCACGCAGCTTCGCATCGAGCGACGACAGCGGCTCGTCCATGAGAAACGCCTTGGGCTGCCGCACGAGCGCCCGCCCAATCGCCACGCGCTGCATCTCGCCACCGGACAAATGTGTGGCCATGTTGTCGAGTTTCGCTTCCATATGCAGCATTTCCGCTACCGCGTGAACCCGCGAACGCACATCCGCCTCGCTGCTGCGCCGTCTCGGCGAGCGCAGCGGAAACGCCAGGTTGCCGAACACAGTCAGGTGCGGGTAAAGCGAGTATTGCTGGAAAATAAAAGCGACATCGCGATCGGACGGATGCACACCCGTCGCAATCGTCCCGTCGATCAGCACGTCGCCCGCGTCGGGCCGCTCGAGTCCGGCGATCAGACGCAGCGTCGTGGTCTTGCCCGCGCCGCTCGGTCCGAGCAGCACCACGAACTCGCCGTCGGCCACGTCGATCGAAATATCGTCCACCGCCGCGATGTCGCCGAAGCGTTTGGACACGTTGCGCAACTGGATTTCAGCCATGAGCTTCTCCGTGTGCAGGAATCGTGCGAGCGGCGCCCGGCAGCAACCGGCCGCTCTGCGCGTCGTACAGCAGCGTGCGGTCCTTGCGAAACGACAAACCGACCGGCGATCCGGCCGGCAAGCCATCGTCTTTGCCGACTCGCACCCGCACGACGCCCAGCGCGGTTTCCACCACCAGCACCTGATGCGAACCGAGGTATTCGTCGGCAATGACCTTGCCGCGCAGCGGGCCGTGCTGATCGATCGTCACATGCTCGGGACGAATGCCCAGCAGCACGCGTTCAGCGCCAGCCTCCGAGCGCGGCACCGGCACTGCTGCGCCGTGCAGCAGGACTTGTTCGTCGCCCGCATTCACGCCGCCATCTGCCGCGAGGAAATTCATGGGCGGACTGCCGATAAAATTGCCGACGAACACCGTCGCCGGAAAGTGGTAGATCTCGTGAGGGGGTCCGGCTTGCAGTAACTCGCCTTTGTTCATCACGACAATGTCGTCGGCCATCGCCATCGCTTCGCTCTGATCGTGCGTGACATAAACGGTCGTCGCGCCCAGTGCGTTATGTAGCTTCCGCAACTCGAGGCACATCAGTTCACGGAAATCCGCATCGAGCGTGCCGAGTGGTTCGTCCATCAGAAACGCTTTCGGTTGCCGTACGATCGCCCGTCCCAGCGCCACGCGCTGCCGGTCGCCGCCGGACAGGCCGCCTGTTTTGCGATCGAGAATGTTCTCGATACGCAGCATGTGCGCGGCGGCATCCACACGCGCCGCGATCTCCTTGCGCGACACATGCTCGTTCCTGAGCGGAAAAGCGATGTTGTTGCGCACGGTCATATGCGGATAGAGCGCGAACATCTGGAACACAAATGCAATGTCACGTTGACGCGCGCGCAATTGCGTCACGTCGTCACCGTCTATCAGGATCTGGCCGGAGGTGGGCAATTCCAGGCCCGCTATCATGCGCAGCGTCGTGGTTTTGCCGCAGCCCGACGGACCCAGCAACACGACGAAGCGCCCCGCGCCAATAGTCAAACTGGTGTCGCGCACAGCGACGAAGTCGTCGAAACGCTTGTGAAGGTTGGCAAGAACGATCGTCGACATGGCGTCAGTCCGGGAAATGACTGGTCACGACAAACGCCAGGGCGCCCACCAGGATCACGGGAAAGGACCACGTGAACAGTGTCAGCGAAAACGGCTGCACCAGCATTGCCATGCCGAGACCGATCAGTGCGGTCGACACTGCCTCGCTGTAACCGCGGCGCAGATAATGTCTTTGTGGCAAAACGGACTCTCGTTTCATTTGCGCACCGCTCCGAAGGTGATGCCGCGCAGCAGATGCTTGCGCAACACGACAGTGAAGATGAGGATAGGCACCACGAAAAGCGTCGTCGCGGCCGCGACGGCCGGCCAGTCCTGACCGCCCTCGCCAATAATGAACGGAATGAACGGCGGCATGGTCTGGGCATCGCCGCTGGTCAGTAGCGACGCGAATGCGTACTCGTTCCATGCGAAGATCAGGCAGAAAATAGCGGTCGCGGCAATGCCCGTGATGGCCTGCGGTAGCACGACCTTAACGAACGCCTGAAGCCGCGTGTAGCCATCCACGAGCGCGGCCTCTTCGTACTCGCGCGGAATCTCGTCCATGAAGCCCTTCAGAAGCCAGACCGCCAGCGATACATTGACCGCTGTATAGAGCACGATCATGCCGACGTAACTGTCGCTCAGGCCGAGAGCCCGATACATCAGGTAAATCGGAATGGCGACTGCGATCGGCGGCATCATGCGCGTCGACAGAATGAAAAACAGCAGGTCGTCGGCAAGCGGCACCTTGAAACGGGAGAATGCATAGGCCGCCAATGTGCCGAGAAATACCGCGAGAAAAGTCGAGCCAAAACCGATCACGAGTGAATTGACGAAGCGCGGGAGTACTTTGGACGGGCCGGCAATCACCATGTTTCGCTTGCGTACATCGCGCTCATACCAGGTCTGCGCGGGCGGAAGACTCGCAATGAATTCCGGCGTTTGCCGCGAACGGATCGTGAACAGATTCACATAGCCTTCCATCGACGGCTGAAACAACACGACTGGTGGATAGGCAATGGCATCTTCCTGCGTCTTGAAACTGGTCAGGCAGATCCACAAAATCGGCAAGATCGCGATCAATGCGTAAGTGATGACAATCGCAGCGGCAAAGCGCTTGCCGCGTGGCGAAGAAGCCACCACCGAATGTTGAGCGGTAGTCGGTCTCATCGCTGTTTCACCCGGTTGAGCGCCTTGACGTAAATATTCGCCGCACCAAATACCGTCACGAACAGAATGATTGCCAATGCGGATGAGTAGCCTGTCTGCCATTTCTCGAAAGCAGCGCGCTTCAGTGTGATCGATACGGTTTCGGTTACTGAACCGGGTCCGCCCGAAGTCAGCAGGTTCACCATGTCGAACATCTTGAAGTTCTCGATACCGCGAAACAGCACCGCCAGCATCAGGAACGGCAATGTCATCGGTAACGTGATCGACCAGAACTGCCGCCACGGTGTGGCGCGATCCACCTCGGCGGCTTCGTAGATATAGTCGGGAATCGAGCGCAGGCCTGCGAGGCAGATGAGCATCACGTACGGCGTCCACATCCATGTATCGACCATCACGATGGTCCACGGCGCGAGCGACACGTCGCCGATCATCTGAAACGAGCCCGGCGCAATGCCGGTGAAGAAGCCAACGATATCGTTGAAGAGCCCCGTTTGCGGTTGCAGCAGAAAGGTCCAGAAGTTACCGACCACTGCCGGCGACAGCATCATCGGCAGCAGGATCAGCGTGGTCCAGAAGCTGTGGCCGCGGAACTGCCGGTTGATGAGCAACGCGAGGCCGAATCCCAATAGCACTTCGAGGCCAACCGACCAGAACACGAAGCGCGCCGTTACCTGCATTGCGTACCAGATGTCTTCGTCGGTGAGAATGTCGACGTAGTTGTCGATTCCGACAAAGCGCGCCGGCACGCTCGGCATGTTCGACTTGAAGTTCGTGAACGACAGACGCAGTGCCCAGATCAACGGAAAGATGTTGATCGCGAGCAGCAGCAGGATTGTTGGAAGAATGAACAGCCACGCAATGGTCCTGTCCGACAATCCAGTCAGACGCGTGTGCGCGCGCGCCGCCGCCGGCGACTTCATTCCCGCCGACGAAAAAGGCTTGTTTGCCAGCATGCCTCGCTCCTTTAAAGGCATCGGCGGCATCCGTGCAGGCGCCGCCGGTCCCGTCCTCGATACGCGCTAGTTCTTGCCTTCCGCCTTGAAGACCTTGTTCCAGTCTTTGACGAGCAAGTCCAGCGCTTCCTTGGCCGTGCCCTTGTCGGCCACCACGTAGTCATGCACCCGCTTTTGCATGTCGAGCAGGAGTTCCGCATAAGTTGGCTCGGCCCAGAAGTCTTTGACGATCGACATAGACTTCAGGAACGCCGGCGCAAAGGGCGCGCTTTTCGGAAAGTCGGGCGCATCGACCACTGATTTCGCCGCCGAATAACCGCCGAGCTGCCACCACTTCTTCTGGACGTCCGGTTGCGCGAACCACTTGATGTACTCGAGCGCATCGTCTTTATGATCCGAATAAGCGACGACAGAAATGCCCTGCCCTCCAAGCTGCGTGTACTGCTTCGTTTCGCGCGGGTTGACGAAGAAACCGATCTTGTCGCCGCCCACATTCGGGTCTTTGTAGAGTCCGGGGAAGAATGCAAACCAGTTCATTTGCATGGCCACCTGGCCGGACTTGAAGGCATCCAGCCCTTCCTGCATGTACGCGTTGGTCATGCCCGGCGCCGTGCAGCACTTGTAAAGCGCCTTGTAGTACTCCAGTCCCTTGACCGCGCCCGGAGAGTTGACGAAGCCGTCGAGGTGGTACGGCTTCTTCGGGTCCTGATACTCGAAGCCGAAGTTGTAAAGCGCATTGGTCACGCCCATTGTGATGCCTTCAGAACCGCGCTCCGTGAAGATATAGACACCGTAGACCGTCTTGCCGTCTATCTTGCGGCCCTGAAAGAACTCCGCGGTTTGCTTGAGTTCGTCCAGTGTGGTGGGCGGTTCGAGTTCGCGTTTATATTTCTGCTTGAATTCGGCACGCAATTCAGGGCGAGCGAACCAGTCCTTTCGATACGTCCAGCCCACTGCGTCCGCCATGGCCGGCAACGCCCAGTAATTAGGCGTGTTCTTCGGCCACTCCGCGTAACCCACTACAGTCGCCGGCACGAAGTCGTTCATCGAAATCTTGTTCTTCGCAAAGAAATCGTTGAGCTTCACATAGTGCCCGTTGACTGCCGCGCCGCCGATCCATTGGCTGTCGCCGATGATCAGGTCACACAGTTTGCCATGCGAATTAAGTTCGTTAATGAAGCGATCCGCGTAACTCGTCCACGGCACGAACTCGAACTTCATTTTGATGCCGGTTTTCGTGGTGAAATCTTTCGACAATTCGACGAGTGCATTGGCCGGGTCCCATGCTGCCCAGCATAGCGTCAACTGCTTGTCCTGTGCCTGCGCGCCCGGTGCCATGCCGAGTCCCAACGCAATGATGCCCGCCGCTATTACCCTTGCTGACGTAAGACGTAACATTTGTCTTCTCCTTGTCTTTCCCGGGTCTCCAACCTGCTGTGGAACAGCGCCCATGCGCCGGGTGCTGTATTTGAGCTCAGCGGATTCGCACTGCAATCCGCGTGTCGCGAGCTTCAGGCATGCGCATTCTCACGAAGATAGATTCTGGTTTCCGGCGCTGGAATGGCGAGCGCGCCACGCACGTCGTTAAGACAATTGATCGCAACGAGGCCCGACCAGTGGACGATGCCGCGCACGTCCTGATCGAGGATCACGTCGATAGCACGTTCTGATAACTGCGTGCGCGTCGCCGCAGTGCATTGATGGCCGATCAACACGAGGCGAGCCTTGTCGCCGGATTCCTGCAATGCTCTTGCGATGCCCGAAATGCCGCCGCCCGTTGCATAAACGCCGACCAGATCCGGGTGACGCGCAATGAGACCTTGCGCGGCGAGGCCCGCGCCGTCGTCGTCTTCGGTGAAGTCCGGTTCCGCGATCCAGCGCAGATTGCGGAAGTCTTCTTCGAGCACCTGTGAAAACCCGGTGCGCCGTTCGAGTTGATCGTGCAGGCGCGATGAGCCCGACAGGACCGCCACCGTGCCGATGCGCGCACCGAGAAAGCGGCCCATCAACGCACCGGCCATGCGTCCTGCGATCCGGTTATCGACGCCGACATATGCTGCGCGACGGCTGGCGGGCAAATCGGAGAAGACCGTGACAACGGGCACGCCTGCATCGCTCGTGTCTTCGATAAGACGTTCGACCGCGGGATAGTCGAGCGGCACGAGTACCAGCGCGTCGTAGTCGATGACCTGCTGCGCGAAAGCAATGGTGTCGCGATGAGATGAGAAGTCGCACCGGTAAAACGACGGAACGATCCGGTGCTCGCGAAAGAAGCTCGCGGACAGTGCGATGTCACGCTCGACGTGATCGAGAAAGCGCGAATTGACTTGAGGGAGAACGAAGGCGACGCGATAGGAATTGAGCTTGGCGGGACGACCGCGACTCGCGCGGTCGTCCCGCAGCGCCGCGAGTGCCAGATGCACGCGCTCTGCCGTTTCGGGACGCACGGCCTGGTCGTCGCGCAACACACGATCGACCGTGGCAACGCTCACGCCCGCGCGACGCGCAATCATCATACGTGTAGCCGGCATGTGTCTCCTCCGCTGCCGAGCCCGAACTGCTTTGTTTAATCAAGGTAGTTTTTCCCGCGTGAAATGCAAGTTTTTTCGCAGCAGTAAACGCATCATTTTTGACAGCACGAATGCGCTGCGTCTCCGCATGAGTGTCATGCATGGCGTGCGTGGTATGAGGAAATGAATTGAGCTTTACCGCGCACGAAGGCGCGGTAAAGCATCAGATTGCAATGAAGCGGCAGTCAAGCCGAAAGACCCAACACCGTCAGGACGAACCGAAGACCGAAAAAGCACGCCGACGAGCACAGTGGCAACGCAATCATCACCGAACCGTGCCGGAGACCGATCACGCAAGCGATCGACCAGAGGCGCGAGGCGGATCCGAGCAGGACGGCGACGCTGCGCTCGACGCCGTTCATGATCGTTCCACCACCACTTCGAGATACTCGCTCGGCAGCACGAGCGTCGCGTCGCCGGACCGGTTGCGGCTCTTTATCAAGGTCATCAGATCGCTGAGAAGCGCTGCTTGCCGCTCGCCGTCGAGTGCGCCAAATGCCTTGTTCACCGGTCCATAAAACGTGCGGAAGACTTCGACGAAATGTTCTGGGGAGCGGTAACGGAACGTGAAATGGCGGCTGTTCGCGTCGATCTTCTTGGTCTTCCCTTCGAACAGTGTTTCCAGCCGCGCCTTCGTGCCCCACAGCGCAGGCGATGCTACGCCCACGGGTGGCGGAATGTGCATGCCGATTGTCTTGAACACCTGTCCGATGAAGCTATCCGGTGTCCAGTTCGCGAGGCCGATGCGGCCACCCGGCTTGCAAACACGAGCCAGTTCAGCCGCTGCCTTCTCCTGGTCCGGAGCGAACATCACACCGAACGTCGACATGACGATATCGAACGAGGCGTCCGGGAACGGCAGCGCTTCCGCGTCCGCTTCCTGAAACTTGACGGCAAGACCCTCTGCTTGTGCCCGGGCACGGCCGGCGTCCAGCAGTGAGGCGACATAGTCAGTGGAGGTGACATCGCACCAGCGGCGCGCGGCCGCCAACGTTGCATTGCCATTGCCTGCTGCAACGTCGAGCACGCTCGAACCGGCGCGTAGGTCTAGCGCTTCGCACAGAGTTTCACCGACGATCTGCAGCGTCGTGCCGACGACAGCGTAATTGCCGGTCGACCACGCGGCCTGTTGACGGACCTTGACGGCAGCGAAATCTGCGACGGGCGAAAAAGAAGAATCGACTGCGGACATAAACGACTCCTGAGAACCAAGGGCAGCGGTGAGTCAATGCTCGAAGTTGCTGCCATTCAGATGACGCCGCGAACTTGCACTGCGAGAAGGCCCGCGCGACGATCGGGCGAATCGAACCTGAACCGCGAGGTGCAATGGTTATTCGGCGACGCTGATACCCGAGCCGCCCATTTCCCCCGGCAGATCTTTTTGCTTGGGCAGACCGTCTTTCATTCGAAGGCGCGACTCCGTGTAATGAACGTGCACACCGGGTTCATATGGGAAGTCGGCGATGACCGCGGCGTACACGTCGATCAGTTCGAGCCCGGGATGTTCGGTAAAGAGATGTCCACCACATGACTTGCACCACTTGCGATAGCTATGCGGCGTCTTGTTGTAAGTGCCGATATCATCGGCGCCGCGAGTAACGTTCAGCGCCTCGGGCTTCCACAGCGTGAATGCATTGACGGGCGCTGCCGACCAGCTTCGGCACGACTCACAATGGCAATAGCCCATGCCCGCAGGCTCCCCGGTTACGGTGAATTGCACTGCGCCGCAAAAGCATTGACCGCGATAGGTCTCTGGGTAACTCATGTCGTTCTCCTGATGGTGTAAGTCGACGCTCTACCGTTCGTTGTTGCGGATTCGCGTGAGTGCTAGTATCGGGACGCAAGCCATATCGGTGAATGACCGGTCGTCCAGATGTTTTGCGCAGGACGCCGAAACTGATGGACAACACCATGGATGCTCTTTCCGACGTACTTCGCCTCGTGCATCTAAGTGGAGCGGTGTATCTAAGCGCAGACTTCACTGCACCCTGGTGTGTTTTCGGCGAGGCGACCCGGGAGTTGTGCGTGTCGTTTCTGCCGCGCGCGGAGCGCATCGTCTCCTATCACCTCATCACCGAAGGAAGCTGTCGCGCACGACTCGTCGACGACCCCTCCTCCGCTATCTGCGTCGATGCCGGAGAACTTCTCGTGGTACCGCAGGGTGAAGCGCACCTAATGGGCAGCTCTCTAGAACTCGAACCGGCGCCCTCTCACCAGATGCTGTCGCAGTATCTGGAAACCACACCGGGCGACGTGATCAGATTGAGTTACGGTGGGGGTGGTGCGAAAACGCGGCTCATTTGCGGCTTCCTCGCCTGCGACGACACGCTGACCAATCCGGTGCTGTCGGCATTGCCCCGTATGTTCAAGATCGACATGCGCAACGACGCGAGATCCGCGTGGCTTGAGTCATCGTTGAAACTCGCGGCTTTAGAAGCAGCCGAATGGCGCGTAGGCAGCGCGATCGTGCTCGGTCGTTTGTCCGAACTGCTTTTCGTGGAGGCGGTACGGCGTTGTGTCGATTCGCTGCCTGCGGACCGCAAAGGATGGCTGGCCGGCGTCAGTGATCGTTTCGTGGGACGATCGCTCGCGTTGATGCACGCGCAACCGGCGCATGGCTGGACGGTCGATGAACTTGCCCGCAAAGCGGGCCTCTCGCGTTCGGCGCTTGCACAGCGCTTTACTCAATTGCTTGGCCAGCCGCCGATGCAATATCTGGCGCGCTGGCGTCTGCAAATCGCGGCACAGGCGTTACGTGACGGAGCGCAGTCGCTTACGGCTATTGCGGAGCGGGTCGGCTATGAGTCGGAGGCGGCGTTTAATCGCGCATTCAAGCGTGAATTCGGTTTGCCGCCCGCCAGTTGGCGACGCAGCCACTTGACGACGGACGGCCACGATTCGATGTCCGACTCGGCCGAAGCGAGTTTTCTCTCAGGCGAATGTTCGCCCGACGTCGGCGGCAAGGCCGGCGTCAGCGGAATCTCGCCTCTATAAAGCGGTTCTAGGTGCGGCGGAAATCGAACATCCGGCCAATATCGAACGACTCATGAAGCACATGCAGAGCGAATGGTGTCGTGAGAATGGCCAGTTCTTTCCGCCGGTCAGGCGACCTTGCGGCGCAGCCGGCGTGCATAGAGCCACACCGCGGAAACCAGATAATAGATTGCGCCCACCGCGGCGTATCCCGCTATGCGTGAGATAGCCGGGGGCATCGCCACTCCGGCTTGCACGATGAAGTAAGCACCTGCCAGCGCCGATTGTGCGCCGCTCAGAACCATCGCCCATTGCGCCGAAGAGCGCTTCCAACGGCGCAGCGCAGTTCCGAGTTGCAAGAGCCCTGACAGTATCGCCCACGCCCCGAAGACGCCAAGCACCCAGCTCATACTGGTTCTCAACGCCAGAATTACCGCGATCGCCGTGATGACGCTGATGACGCTGATGACAATGTTGATTGCCTGCGTGCGGCTTTCCGCCATTCCGCCGCTGCGCGACATGTCGAAGTAATTGGCCAGCGCGTCCCACGCGGGATAGACGAAAAGCAGAGCCGCTGTCGCCTCCGGTGAGCGTTGCCCGACCGAAAAAGCAAGCGCGACCCAAACCGCTGAAAACGCGGTCCGCATAAAGTAGTAACGCGTTAGCCAGTGTTCTTCGCGAACGCTATTGGCATTCATGGGATGTTCATTCATTGCAATTCCTTTTCTGATCTCCGCTACGGTGGCGCCTCGTCAGCGGCTTTCATACGTAACGCTCGTGACGGCCCAACTTACATCGGGGGTGCCACTCCGTCCTTCTCCACGACGATCTGCAGCCCCTTGTAGGCGGCACCTGCGCCGTGGCTCGCCACGACGAACACCCGTTTGCCCGAGGTCAGTTCGTCGCGTGTAGCGGGAATGAGCGTGACGACCGGCGCGTTCGCGGGCACCGTAACCGTGTTGTTGCCGCCCTTGTACGAAAGCTTGAGGTCGCGACCGCTGGTACCCTGCACGACCGTATCGACGTTCGCGTTTGTCATCGAGCTATTCGCGCCGAGGTCCCATGCATAGTGACCTTCGGCAGTTCCGCGCGCGGCCTCGGGAAATACGAGCACTTCCTTCGCCACGAGCTTGCCGTCGGCGCCCGGCATTGCGGCGGCCCCTACGTAAGTACCGGGTTTGATATCCGAAAGCTGTACGGCTTTCACCGCATTCAGGCCGGTTGAATCGTCTACTGCGATGCTGACCGTTTCGCCGCTGCGCCGGTGTACCTGGAGCGTGCCGGCCGAATACGACTGGATGGTGCCCCTGATCCGTTCGGGCTTGTCCGCCGAGGGTTGAGCGAACGAGGCGTTAGCGAGCGTGAGGGCAATCGCCGAAACGACGAGTTGAAGTCGGAAGGACATGGATACTCCGTGTGTAGTCGGGTCTGATCGGTGGTAACAATCGCATGACAGCATCGCATTTCGCGCTCTTCGGCGGCATCGGTCAGATGACCGACCCTTCTTCAAAACGCGGGATCGCATATAGTTACCAGTCGTTCCCAAAGTGATTGTTCACATGACCCCAACGATCGACGACGATGCTGGTCACACGCCGCTGCGCGTATTCGATTCCGTGAAGGCGCTCGCCTTCATCGGCGATCTGAGCATGGGCCAGCCAACCGACCATTCGCTGCGCACAGGATGGCTCGCAGCGCGCCTTGCCGAGGCCGCCGGCATCGACGCGACGGCATGCGACACCGTCCGCGAGGCGTCGATGCTGCGCTGGTCAGGGTGCACGGCGAACGCAGCGGGCTTCGCCGACGTTTTCGGCGATGACATCACAAGCCGCGTCGCGATGCTCGAAGGTCGCGTGGACTGGATCGAGCCGCTCGAGGCGCTAGGCGGCGTGGCCGCGGTGCTCACGCCGCTCGCGCAAATTCACTGTGAGGTGTCGGGCGAAATCGCGCGCATGCTGGGCCTCGCACCCGCAACCGAAACTGCATTGCGGCACATCTTCGAAACGTGGGACGGCAACGGGCTCCCCGCGCGTCTGGAGGGAGCGGCGGTGCCGGTTCCGGTGTACGTAATCGGGCTCGCCGGCGATCTGGAGGTTTTCGCCCGCACGTATGGTGTGGAACGGGCGCTCGGGCTGCTTGCACAACGCGCCGACACCCGCTATCCGGCGCGGCTCGTCGACACCGCCGCGCGCCATGCGCCCTCCTGGCTGACGGAACTGGATCAGCTGTCCCCTGCGGATCTCGACGCCGCGTTGACGACGTCGCGAATGCAACAGGCGACGTCGGCTGAATTGATCGCCGACGTGATCGACCTGAAGCTGCCGTGGATGACCGGCTTCTCGCGCGCAGTGGCCGCGACGGCAGCTGCTGGCTGTGCGCGGCTCACGCCGGACGAAGCGGCGCACCGGCGCGTCTATCGCGCGGGTTTGATTCACGGTATTGGCCGCGCGGCGGTTCCAAACAACGTCTGGAACATGGCCCGAGGCCTGCCGCCGAGCGCCTGGGAAAAAGTGCGCCTCGTCCCTTACTGGACATGGCGCGCGGGCCAGCAGGCCGGGGCGCTCGGCGAAGCGGCCGAGCTTGCGTCGCATGCGTACGAACGGCTGGACGGCTCCGGCTATTTTCGTGCGGCGCGCAATGCGGCGTTATCGCTCGAGGCGCGGATACTGGCGGCGTCGGTGGTGTGGGTGGCGTTGCGCTCGCCGCGTCCGTGGCGTGCGGCATTCTCCGCCGACGCTGCGGCGAAGCAGTTGCGCGACGAGGCGGCAAGCGGCCGGTTGGATGGCCACGCGGTGGAGGCAGTGCTGGGTGACGGCGCGGCCGTCGCCCGACGCGCCCCCAGCGGCGCGTCTCAAGGCGCACGCCTCTCTGCCCGCGAGATCGACGTGCTGCGCGCCATTTCGCGAGGCGCGAGCAACAAGGAAGTCGCGCAGGAGTTGGCGCTCAGCCCGAGCACGGTGCGCACGCACGTGGAGAGCGTGTTTCGCAAGCTCGAATGCTCAACGCGCGCGGTGGCCACGCTCAGGGCATCGGCAATGGGCTTGCTGTGATCGCTCGACCCGTGCAGCGGCTCCGACGCTCAACCTGGAGCCGCGGCTAGCACGATGTCCGGGGCGCCTCCCGCCTGAACCATGATGTAGACGACATCGTCTTCCGTCTCGTTCTTGACGTGATGAACGACACCCGGATCGACGTTGAAGAAATCACGCACTTTTGTGCTCTTGACCAGGCCGCCGATTTTCGTCTCCACAGTCAGCACTCCGCTGACTACGAGAAAGCGGTCACTGACGTTGCTGTGGTGATGCCATTGCGTCTCGCCGCCCGCGCGGACAGTCGTTTTAGCGACGGTGTAGCCGTTCTCCCGTAGCAAGGTTTGATATGCGACGTTGCTATTGGCAAGAGGAATGTCCTTATCGTCCATCCTGATGATTCCGTGAAGAGTTAGAAGAGAATGCGAGCGCGGCGGCAACGGCAACGGCAACGGCAACGGCAACGGCAACGGCAACGGCAAAAGGATCTCATGTCAGCAATCGCGGCGGTACCGGTCAAACGACCGATAACTTCCGCATTGCCGTCACCCTGACTGCCGATCAGGGACAGCAGCCCGCCTAGCCCGGCGTCGGCCACTTTTCCTCGGCCTTGGCGAAAAGCTGGTTGAGTTCGTTGCCGCTCGCCGCGTCTTTCGTGTAACCGAAGGTGCCGTGATCGCGTATCTCATTCGCGGCGCGCAGGAACGCGCCAAGTGCCGCGCGCGCGAGCGAGCCGCCGACGCTCACGCGCCGCACGCCCATCGCGCGCAATTCGTCGACGCTGAGCAGAACGCCCTGCAAACCCATCAACACGTTGACGGGACGCTTCAGCGCGCCGACCACGGCGGCGATTTCCTCGCGCGTCTTGAGGCCTGGTGCGTACAGCACGTCGGCGCCGACGGCCTCGTAGGCCTGCAAGCGGCGAATCGTGTCGTCGAGATCCGGACGTCCAGCGAGGTAGTTCTCCGCGCGCGCGGTCAGCGTGAAAGGAAAAGACTGTGCGCGGGACGCTTCGACGGCGGCGCGCACGCGTTCGACAGCGGCCTCGAATGGGTAGATCGGTTCGTCGGCGCGGCCGGTCGCGTCTTCGATCGAGCCTCCCACCACGCCTGCCCGAGCCGCCTGGCGGATGGTTTCCGCGCAGTCTTCCGGCGCATCGCCAAAACCGTTTTCCAGATCGGCGCTGACCGGCAAATCGGTCGCGGCCACGACTTCAGCGAGGTGAATCATCATCTGCGCGCGGCCCACGGCGTTATCCGGCAAGCCGCGCGAAAACGCGTAGCCTGCGCTGCTGGTCGCGAGCGCCTTGAAGCCGGCCAGCGCGAGGAGCCGCGCCGAACCGATGTCCCACGGGTTGGGAATAACGAACGCGTCCTGCGCTGCATGCAGCGCCTGGAATTGCGCTGCTTTTTCGGCCTGGGTTGTCATGGCGATGCCATTGGAGAAGCGCCGCGCCGGCGAAAGATGCCGGCACTGCGGCGTGGGTTGCGCGGAAGTTTCGATGCGCGGCGAACAATGCAGGGCAGCATTGCGCGCCGCCGGTTGCCGATGCCCGGCTCAGGTTTCGAGCTTCGCGTCCATTGTGATGGTGGCGTTCAGCACCTTCGACACCGGACAACCCGCCTTGGCGTCCGCGGTGGCTTTGTCGAACGCAGCCTTGTCGCCGCCAGGAATTTTCACCGCTACGTCCAGATGCACGGCAGTGATCGTGAAGCCGCCGCCGTCTTTGTCGAGCGTGACCGTTGCAGTGGTGCCGATGCGTTCCGGCGAAATGCCCGCCTTACCCAACTCCGCCGAAAGCGCCATCGAAAAGCAGCCCGCGTGCGCAGCCGCGATCAACTCTTCCGGATTTGTGCCGATGCCGTCCGCGAAACGCGTGGAAAACGAATATTGAGTCTCCTTGAGGACGCCGCTGTCGGTGGAAATGGAGCCCTTGCCGTCCTGGAGACCGCCTTGCCAGACTGCTGATGCCTTGCGCTTCATCGTTCTCTCCTGTTGTGCCCTGCTTCACGCGCTGCACGACTGATCGCAATGCCCGCCGCAACGGTCCCGCCCGGATGTTCCGCGGCTTTGGCATGGGTCGCGAGTGCGGCGCTGCGTGACAGGCGCGGACGTGGACCGACCTTCATGATAGGCGCTTCCGTGTGCCAATGCCGTGACGGTGACATACGCCGCCGCGCCGCGGCCGTTGAAGGCTACTCGGCGAACGGCAGGCTTTGCTGGCCGATGGCGCGCATGCCGAACACGTTGAGCGTCATCGCGACGAGCGCGTAGTAGCCGAGCAGCCCGACGAGGTTGATCACCACCGTGTGCCCGAAACGCTCGACCGCCTTTGCATAGGTCGCGTCCGACACGCGCCTGGTGTCGTACAGCTCGCTTGCGAAGTCGTGAATCAGCGCGTCGTCCGGGTTCGCGAAATCGGGCCGCCGGCCTGCGCGGATCGCCTCGGCGTCCGCTTCGTCAACGCCTGCTTCTAGCGCGATCGGATAGTGGATGTACCACTCCGCCTGCGCCTGCCAGCGCGCCGCCGTCATGAGAATGGCGAGTTCCGAAAGACGCAGCGGCAAGCCGGTGCGATAGCGGCAGAACGCGCCGAGACGCTGCGCCTGCTGCGCGAGTTCGGGGCTGTGAATCCAGCCGAGAAACGGTCCGTTCAGATTGCCGCGCGGACCGGACAAAATCTCGTCGAGAACGGCCTTCTGTTCGGGCGTGGCAGCGCCGACATCGAAAGGGGGCAAACGCTCGGTCATTGTCGGTCTCGCAAGTTGAGGTGAATGGCTGAGATGATCAACGGCGGATCGCCGCGTACGGTTATCGCGCGACGGGAGCAACGGCCAACGCGGCAACCAACGCAGCATCGATCGCATCGGCCAGCCGGCTGACGATCTCGTCGATATCGCTCGCGGTGCAGATAAACGGCGGCGCGAGCAACACATGATCGCCGATCTTGCCGTCCACCGTGCCGCCCATCGGATAGACCATCAAGCCGCGCGCGAACGCCTCGCGCCGGATTGCGGCATGCACTTTCAGGCTCGCGTCGAAAGGCGTCTTGCTGCCCCGCTCCCGAACCAGTTCGACGCCGACGAAGAGCCCGCGGCCGCGCACATCGCCGATATGCGGATGTCGTGCATAAGTCTCGCGCAACAGCCCACGCAGTTGTTCGCCGCGGGCCAGCACGTTGGGGAGCAGGTTTTCGTCGGCGATCACGCGCTGTACTTCGAGCGCTGCCGCGCACGCGCTTGCGTGCCCGATATACGTGTGGCCATGCTGAAAGAAACCCGACCCGCCGACGATGGTCTGATAAATCCGGTCGCTTACGAGCGTCGCGCCGATCGGCTGGTAGCCCGCGCCCAATCCCTTGGCGATGGTCAGGATGTCCGGCGCGACGCCGTCCTCTTCGCATGCGTACAGATAGCCTGTGCGGCCCATGCCCGACATGATTTCGTCGAGAATCAGCAGCACGCCATGGCGATCGCACACCGCGCGAATCTTGCGGAAATATTCGCGCACCGGCGGCACCGCACCCGCGGTCGCTCCGACCACAGTTTCGGCGACGAAAGCCGCAACCGTATCCGAGCCGAGTTCGATGATCTTCTGTTCCAGTTCGTCGGCAAGACGCTGCGCAAATTCGGTCTCGCTTTCGTCGGCGCGCTGCTCGCGATACGCATAACACGGGCTCACGTGATGCGCTTCGATCAGCATCGGCAGGAAGGGCTCGCGCCGCCACGCGTTGCCGCCGATTGCCAGCGCGCCGAGCGTGTTCCCGTGATAGCTCTGCCGCCGGGCGATGAAATGGCGCCGCCGCGGTTCGCCCTTCTCCACGAAATATTGACGCGCTAACTTAAGCGCGGCTTCTACCGCTTCCGAACCGCCCGACACCAAATACACGTGTTCGAGGCCCTGCGGCGCGCTCGCGACGAGCCGGTCGGCGAGTTCCTCGGCGGGCTGGGTCGTGAAGAACGAAGTGTGCGCGTACGGCAACTGTTGCGCCTGCCGTTTAATGGCGTCGATTACGCGCTGGTTGCTGTGTCCGAGGCACGACACGGCGGCGCCGCCCGAAGCGTCGATATAACGTTTGCCCGTCGAGTCGATAATCTCGATGCCGTCGCCAGCAACGGCAACCGGTAACGACTGCTTTGGCGAACGATGAAATACAGTGGACATGGCTTTCACCTGTAGTGGACGGCGGCGGCCGATCAAGCTGCGGCGCGCGCTCGATCAACAACCGATACACATTTATACCGTTCAACAACATTTGTTGTCAAACGGTGCGTGACCGCACCACTGGCAATTCCACAAAGGGTTCACATCAAGGCACGTACACGCCTTTCGCGTGCAGCGACTGCTCGGCGATGCTCAACTGTTCGACGGCGTCCGCGCCTTCCAGTGCAAGAAGATGCGCAACGAGCGATTCTGCGATCGCCGTGGCCGCGACTAGCGATGGAAAAAAAGACGGGCTTTCGTGCGCGAAGATGAGCACCTTGTCCGCGTTCAGTGCAACCGGCGAAACGGCGCTGTCGGTAATGGCAATGAGCTTGCTGCCTTTTTCGAGCGCGGCTTCCGCGACGCGCGCGGCTTCGACCGAATACGGCGCGAAGCTGATGACGATGGTGGCGCTATCTCGCTCCACCGTGCGAACTTGCATTTCGAGCGTGCCGGCCTCGCCGTTGAGCAGCGACACCGACGAGCGGAAAAACCGGTAGCCGTACACGAGTCCGAACGCGACCGGATAGCACGAGCGGAAACCGGCAACATGAACGTGCGGCGCACGCCGCAGCAAGCGCGCTGCCTCCACGATCACGCGGCCGTTGTGTGCCGCGGTGACTTCGAGATTGTGTTGCTGCGCGACGAGGAGATCGTTGGCCAGCGCGTCCTTCGATTTGACCAGCGAGCGAGCGCGGCTCGTGAGCGGTTCGGGCCGCGTGCGCACGCGCGCGACGAACAGGTTGCGCAGTTCGTTCCAGCCGGGAAAGCCGAGTTGCTGTGACAGGCGTACGAGCGACGCCGGTTGCACTTGCGCACGCTCGGCGACCTTGCGCATCGACGAGACCGCGACCTCGTCCGGATGGTCAAGCAGGAATGCCGCGCCCATCTGAAATTGCGGGCTCAGTTCGGAAAAGCGCGCCCGGATCAGGGCGGCGAGCTGGTCGAAACTGTCTGGCATGCGATGGCCCGGAGCAGAGTTGAGAAACGGGGATGAGTGACAACAAATGTTACCACCTGGGGTGGGCCGGTTTTTTTGGTGCTTGATGCAATGGTGGGTTGCTAACGATATCTGTGCTGTTGCAATTCAACTTGTCCCAGCAAAACTTCGCAAATCAAGCTGGCCTAGGGTTCGCTAGACCAGACCAAGATTCGAAGTTCAAACTGGCCTGGGGAGCCGTAGCCCGTTGATTCGAAAGCACGCCTTCCGGGCGGAGGGAGAAGTTTCCGCAAGAGCCAGATGCATCGAGTGCGCCAACTACTCTTCCGGCCCGTCCTGGAAGCCGTTCGCCGCGTCCGGGGCTATGCCAAGCATGCGGAGCGTGTCTTCTATGAGGTCGACCTCCGCCTGCATGCGCTCCATAGACCCAACCGGAAGGTCCTCTGGCATCATCTTCCCTTGCGCCTTCCGAATGGCGTCGACGGTGACGCAGAATGCGAAGGCCGCCAGATAATCGTTGTCCTCCACGTCTTCTCTCTGTCAATAGATACAACAGGCTAAATATCGACCAAATTTCATCTTTCTTGATGGCACTGGAACGTCTACTCGAAAAGGTGCGGCAATTCCCCGCTCTCGGGTAATATCCGCCTTCCTCATAGACGGCATCCGGGCGTCCTCCAGTGCGCCGTACTTCAATGTGACCATGTCGGTGTCAGCATCCACCCTTCTGGCCTCTCAATCGCTGAGGGGTTTCGAAGACATCTGCGAAACCGACGGCATGAACATCACGGCATTTACTTCTATAACCGGGCGCCGTTGGTATAGATGTCTACCAGGAGGTTGCGATGCAGATTGTCACTGCCTTGGGTCATGCGCTGTGGATGGCCTTCACGATGTTGTGGCAGATTTTCTGGGGATTGAGTCTTGGCTTCCTGTTCTCTGCCGTGATTGAAGTTGTTGTCTCGAAGTCTGAGATGTCGAAGCTTCTGCCTGACGCGTCGCCTCGCTCGCTGACGGTCGCCAGCCTCCTCGGTGCCGCGTCCTCATCATGTTCTTATGCGGCCGTCGCGATGGCCCGCTCCATTGTGCGTAAGGGGGGCGACTTCACCTCCGCAATGGCGTTCCAGTTTGCAGCCACGAATCTGGTGCTCGAACTTGGCGTGCTGATGTGGGTGCTGATTTCCTGGCAGTTCGCCGCTGCTGAATTCATCGGCGGCCCCATCATGATTATCGTGCTAGTGCTGCTCTTCCGTTTCTTCCTCAGGCAGTCGCTGAAGAAGGAAGCTATTGAGCAAGCAGATAAGGGCATCGCGGGCAGTATGGAGGGGCATGCGGCCATGTCGATGGGCGAACAGCACGGCACCTGGAAGGAACGTCTCTCATCGCGAGACGGGTGGATTGCAATCAGCCATAGTTACGTGATGAACTGGGCGATGCTGTGGCGCGACATCGGGATCGGGTTGCTCATCGCTGGCGCACTCGGCGCCTGGGTGCCGGACAGCTTCTGGCAGAAATTCTTCCTTGTCAGTCATCCGACGGTGGCAATGATTTGGGGCGCTTTTGTCGGCCCTTTTATTGCGGTTGCGTCGTTCACTTGCTCCGTTGGAAATGTGCCGCTCGCTGCAGTGCTGTGCAATGGCGGTATCAGCTTCGGCGGTGTCGCCTCCTTCATCTTTGGCGACCTCATCATCCTTCCTATTCTCAACATCTATCGGAAATACTACGGCGGCCGGATGACGGTGTTCCTCGCTGTGACCTTCTATCTTGCGATGGTCTCAGCGGCCCTCGTGGTCGAAGCACTGTTCCAGTCACTCGGATGGGTCCCGACGGAACGGCATACAGCAGTCGTGGACGCAGCAATTACCTTCAACTACACCACCGTGCTGAACATCGTTTTCGGCATCGTATTCATCGCTCTCGGCATTGTCTTTTTCAGAACCGGCGGTCCCCGCATGATGAGCATGATGGAGAGAGGCGAGAACGAACACGCCGCTCATGGGCATCACGCCGCTCATGACAACGCGCATCACCATCATCACGACCCGTCCAACTGATTTCACTGCAAGTGAGCTTCAGCATGAAAAACTTACGTTTTCTCAACGCAATGTCCGTCTGTGCTGGCCATGCGTTCGATTACCCGCGAAGTCACTTCAAGCGGTCGCTATGGTTGTCGTGCCGGCGACACCGCTGCCCTCTTTTCGTATTGCTCGACCGTATCACGTGCGGGCATCTAAACCGCCTATACTTGCGAACCATCCGCCGAAATCAATCGACGGACAAATCGGCAACAGAGTTCAGAACATATGGCATATCAGGGTATTGAAATCGCTCAACTGCGCGCTCAACAAGAAGCATTGGACAAGCAACTGGCTGAAGCCAGGGAACGAGAGACCCTCCTCGTGTTGAACGAAATCGTGCAAAAGATGGGTGAGTATGGCATCACCGTCTCCGAGCTGACGGGGCGCAAGGTAGGCGTTCAGGCAAATGAGCTGGAAGCAAAGTACCGCGACCCCGTAAGCGGCTCGACGTGGAGCGGCCGCGGCCGAGCACCCGCCTGGATTGCAGGCAAGGACCGCAATGAGTTCTTAACGGACAAGAAAGCCGCTTCGCACGCCAGCGCGCAAGGCGTGCTGTTTTCTGAAGGGCATTGAACAAGTCGTGTTGCTTTACCGTTTCGTCTGGGGTTGTAGCCTCGGGAGAAATCAACGTCTCGCTTCGCTGACGCAGGGACGGTCGCTGCGCACGCAGCGCAACTCGAGGCGCGGACAACATCAATTTGCGCTTCGCAGATTGCGCGATTGGGTGCAGCCAACGCGCACTGCGTTGTCGCTTCGCAACCTGGAGCGCGCTGCCTCGCCGCCCACGCCGCGAAGCCGTCAAGCGGACGTCGTCTCAGCAGGCAGCGCCGTCGCGCCCTGTCATTTCTTGGCGCGTCTCCATCGGCGGTCAAGCCGGGATTTCGCGTAAGACACGGCGTATTCGCATGCGGCTTTTTCGGTAGGAAAGCGTTTCAGCGGCCCATAGGCGCGCTGTTTGCCGAGGCTGGTGGTAACGATGGCAATTGCGGCATAACCGTTCCCGGATAGGGACGCCACGGGCACTATGGTTGCGCCCGCGTACTCGACCGGCGTTGCGTGCATGGCTAGGTACCTCCCAAGTCTGCAAGGCTAGCAATGGGTGACGGCGAATTATGTGCGCACCCTCACAAACTCGTCCGGCGCTCACCAGCGAGTTCGCATTACGACAACAAAGCCCACACGACCATCCGCAGACTTCAGCGTGATCTCATGTCGATACTGCTGTCGGAACTCAAATTCTGTCTCTCTATTGTCAGTTGCGAAACCAGCGATAGCAACTGCTGAACATCCACCGGCTTTTGAACGTAGGCGTCGAAAAGGGACGCGTGGGTGTCGGTCGGCTGCGGGCCATCGGAGAGCCGGATGACACGGAAGCGTTCGCCCGGCTGCGCGTGTCGTTGCAATTTACAAAGGGCGATTGCGTCTACCGTCTTCGAGTCAGTGACGACGATGTCCGGAAGTCTCCCTGCCACCATTTCCAACGCCTCCAGGCAATCGAGCGCCGTCATGATGTGATGACCGTCGGCCTCCAGAGAAAGTCGCAGGACCTCAATCAGATCGGGCTCTTTGCCTACCAACAATATTCTGCTCATGGCTTCCCCGCATAACTGCTTTGCAGGCGCGCATGGGTCGTGCCTGGAGCGCTCCGTATGCGAGAAGTTGTACTGAAGCTTCAGTGACTGAGTCGCGCCTTCGCACCGCGCGACAACGATATGCGTAAGCCGGCTAGCGAGGTCCCGTACCTCTCGCCTTGTCTACGGTGCAGCGGAACTCAGTCCTTCAACCAGAGCATGGCGTCGCAATTGGCCGACGATGACGCGCAAGGATAAGATGCTGCGGGACGAAGCGTTGCGCCGGAAAGGCTGATCTATTCTGAAGCGGATGCAGCGAATGGAGATATTCGATGGACGACCGATTTGACAGACGAGAACTGCTACTGCACCTCGGAGACATGCTCGAAGCTCTGAGCTGCCTCAGCCGCGCCGGTACACCCGACACGCCGGTGGTACAGCTTGCGGCGGAACTGCATTTGTTCCGGGATTTTGGGTTCCTGCGAACGCTTGCGCCGAAGATGACGGTGGCCGATTTCAGCACACGCGTCGCCAGCGCGTTCTTCCTGTGGCCAAAGGAACTGCTCGATACCGAGCTCAACCGCAAAGCTCTTGCGTCGACCGTTCAGCACGAGCTCTTTGACGGGAACCCCGACGGCTGGAACGCTTATGTCGGCCACCTTCGGAAAAAGGTCGCATGGTTTGGGGACGGGCTTGCCGGCAAAGCGGATGACGCGGGGGACGCACGATCGCATCGCGCCGCGGAGGCGGTAACTTCAGTCGCGGCCGCGCCGTCCGACGAGCAGAATGCGCCCCAGGCGCGAAGGGGCTGGCCCTGGCCCGACCCGAAGACAACGCGTTGACCCACTGCCCTCGTGGCGTTCAAGCTACTGGCCGCCTTGCTTCGGGGCGTTCCGCGGCATGTTGACGTCGCTGTTCGCGCCACTACGAGTGCCCATATTGAGACCATTAGTCTTGCTGTGAGTGGAACGACCTATCGACGGACCAATGCGCGCCTCATTGGCGCCAGTGCCCTTGGCATCAGGGGAGCTGTCCGTGCTCGCGGTTGGGGACTTTGCCAAACCGGCGCCGGCACCGGGCGTTGCCGTCCCGCCAGCAGGCCGGCCAGTTTGTGCGTACGCTGCGACCGACAGCGCGACCGCGAGAACTGAAGCGCAAAAAGTCTTAACGATGTAGTTCATGATGCACCTGGGAAGAAAACGTCTCGTGCAAGCGTCTGCCGTGCACACGACCCTAGGCGCATAGTTCGTGCCTTATTCCGCTGATTGTTTGCGGATACGCAAGCGCTTGCTGACGCATGCGGAAGACAGCCAGGTATGCAGGTGTCAGTTACCCGGTTTTGACCCGAGCAACAGAATATCCACCAGTCGCTTCGCACTTTGCTGCCAGTCGGGAGCCGAAGCGACATTCGACACGCCGACCAGTGCGCGCAGCAAATCAAGCGGTTCCAGGTCTGCCCGGACGTCTCCACTCTCGACCGCACGCGACACAAGCGTCTGAATTGCCGCCTTGATTTGCTTTCCGGAATACTCAAACAGCTCGCTCGTCGCCCCACCGACGATCGAGTTCAGCGCCGGCGCAATTATTTTTTTGGTCGCAATGTAGTCGACGAAGAGCAGCATCCATTCTCTCAGCGCCTCGTCGGCTGGCAACTCCTGGGTAAGCCGTCGCTCCTCTTCCGCCAGGCTTTCGACCTCGGCGCGGTAGACGCTCTCGAGCAAGGCCTCGCGGGTTGGGAAGTGGCGATAGAGCGTCCCGGGGCCTACGCCAGCCTGCCGCGCAACCTCCTCGAGGCTAATGTCACCTCCTTCACTGGTGAAGGCTTTCTTTGCCTCTTCAAGGATGCGCTCACGGTTGCGTAGCGCGTCGGCTCGTGGCTTTTTCTCTTTGGGCGTGGACGCAGTCATGGTGCAATTCGCACTTGCAAACGGAGGGACACTCCGCTTAGTATATTGAAAACGGAGACATCCTCCGTTTTAATGAATTGTAAAAGTGGCCTCATCTTACAGTGACGGGAGAAGGCATGACGAAGCAGCTAGGAGCGACATCGACGACTGACGATGTGTTGTCGGGCATACGGCTCGAAGGAAAGCGGATTCTCGTCACGGGTGCATCCGCGGGGCTTGGCGTTGAGACCGCGCGAGCCCTCGCAGCACACGGTGCCACCGTGGTCGGCGCTGCGAGAGATCTGGACAAAGCAGCACGCGCAATCGCCGGTGCGCGGCAGGAAGCCGCTGCGGTCGGTGGCAGCATCGAACTGGTTGAACTGGACCTGGCAAGCCTTGCCAGCGTTCGGGCCTGCAGCGACAAACTGCTCGCCGAAGCCAAGCCGTTTGACATCATCATCGCCAATGCGGGCGTCATGGCTACACCTCCGGGAAAGACCGCGGACGGCTTCGAGACGCAGTTCGGCACCAATCACCTCGGGCACTTCGTCCTCGTGAACCGGCTCGCGTCCCTGCTCCCGGACGGAGGACGCGTGGTGATGCTCGCATCTTCGGGGCACCGGTTCGCGAATGTCGACCTCGATGACCCGGGCTTCGAGCGCACGCCCTACGACCCGTTCGTGGCATATGGCCGATCCAAAACAGCAAACATTCTTTTCGCGGTTGCGTTCGACCAGCGTCATCGAGCCCGAGGCGTACGAGCGGCGGCTGTCCATCCCGGTGGAATCCAGACTGAACTGGGACGACACATGGGCGAAGAACAGCTGACAAATATGGTGGAGGCGATCAACAAGCAACTCGCGTCTGAAGGGAAGGCGCCTTTCCAGTTCAAGACCATCCCACAGGGCGCGGCGACGTCTGTGTGGACTGCTGCAGTCGCGTCGGCCGATGACATAGGCGGCCGGTACTGCGAGAACTGTCATGTGAGCGGCGTTGTTCCTGACGATGCAGTGATTACCCCTGTTAGCGAGGGCGTTCGAAGCTATGCGCTCGACCCGGCCAACGCAGCGGCGCTCTGGCGTAAGAGCGAGCAGATGGTAAACGAAACGTTCGCTGCACCGGTCTGAGCACAGTGGAAGGTCGGCTCGCCGGCGTGCATCGAAGCTCCCTCGTCTTATCGCAGTCGATTCCGGGAAATGGTTTTCCCCTCAGTGACGTTGAAAGACTCTGCGAGCACGCACTAAAGACACACGCATCAATGCTGTCCGGCGTTCAGCAGCATCCAGATCCGCCGCGTCGGCGGACCCGCGAGGATTCGCGCAAACACACCGCGACAACGAAGGCACGTGTAGTGTTCCTCGGCTCGCGCGTCTTTAACGGCGCCCGCACCGTTGAGCGTCAGGTCCTGATGCGGGGGCTCGGTCGCCGGCATTCCGTAGAGGTCGGCGCACCGTGCACAGGGTTGAATCCAAAGGTCCATTTGTCAGTTGTCGATGATTTGCGAGGAGTCGCGCGGGCCGCCCTTGCTCGTTGCGAAGGTTGTTCTCGCCTTGAGAAGGCGACGCTGCGCACCCGCAAGCTTACTCGTGTGCCGGGGTTCGCGGCTTGATGACGGTTCTCTTGCGACCGCTTATCAACGACGCTTAGGCGAGCCGCCACTTCGCTTACGACGGATGACAAACGCGCCAAACGCGGCCGCGATAAGGACAAGCACCGTCAGTGCAGTTGCCAACCCTGTCGCACTTCGAGGTTCGCGGGCGCCTGTGGCAACCGCAGCGGCCGCCGGGGACGACGCCTGACTGGCGACAGGTTGCGGAAGCGCTACGCCGGCCGCACTGCCTTGACGCACGAGCGATGCCTCGGATGTTGGCGATGCCTGTGACGCAGGCAACGTTCCGGCGTCGGACGCGAGAGCGCCTGCATCGGATGCCGGTCCGACAGGAGCGAAATCTGTTGACGAAGCGATCGCCGGAGCAGCCGCGGCGTTCGCTGAAATGGACCGGGCCATCGTTTTCCATTGCGCGAACACTGTGTCGATGCAGTGGACGTCGGTGCAAGCATTGCGCGCTTGCCGCCATTGTGCGAGTTGCCCGGATGACAGCTTTCCGCTGCTAAGCAGCGCTTGCTGCTCAGCGACGATATCGTCGTACTCGTTATTCAGAATGGCGTGGTCGCATATGACGCGCTCTGCCGGCTGCCGGGTTGCAGCGCATTGAATGTCACTCGCCCACGCACGCGTCGAAGCGAGGGCTGCCATGAACAGCAGAAGGCCGAAATACTTTCTCGAACGCACCAATCCTCCTTTAACCGATCAGGCGCATGACGCCATTTGAAACGATCACCGAGCGTTGCTCGACGGTCAAAAGCAACGCCGCGAGCAACATCATTCGGTTGAAAAGACAACAGCCGCCACGCCGCCGACCTCGGTGAAGCTGCGTGCGAAGCGATACGTCTGCCCGTCGATCTGCATGAGATTCACCCCCGAAGAAGTCGACTCGAGCATCTCATTGGCAAGCGCCGTGGTTATCGCGCCAATCTGCCTGAGTTCCTCACGCGGCCCCTCGGGATTGCCCAGATAGACGGTGCAGAGATCGTTCGTGTGCCGCATCATGACGACGCTGCTAGCGCCGTCAAGAGACCGTTCCAGGTATCCAGCGAGTGTCTGTAGCGCTTCCGGTATCTGCGCCGACTGCTCGCCCAACAAGTTGTCGTCATTCGTCACTTTTGCCTCCCTTGCCCGATTGGCCACGTGACCGTCTTGCGCCCTCTCTTCTGTTGCCATCATGGCACATCGGCGGGCGAAAGTTGTGGCGCTCTGACGTGACATTGCAACAGGCTTTCTGCGACGCGGGCCGGCAGTCCCGATGAGCGCGTAATGTCGTGTTACCAATCTCGCAGAGCCGTTGCACCTGTGTCCGGACTCGTCTCCTACACTTCGAGCCATGTTCACCGACACGGCACGCAACGCGTGCAAGGGAGTAGCGAAAATGAATAAGAAGATTTTCGGCGTAGTACTCGGTCTTGCTGCATTGGCAGCGTCGACGGCCGCTTCGGCTCATGTCAACGTCGGCGTTGGAATTGGCATCCCGGTGGGAGTCTATGCGCCGGCTGAACCGGTCTACGCACCGCCGCCTCCGGTCGTGTATGCTCCCGCCCCTGTCGCCGTCGCATACGGCGACGATGGCTGGCGGGCGCGTGAATGGCGTGAGCGTCGCGAATGGCGTGAACGTGAGTGGCGTCGCCACGAATGGCGCGAGCACGAATGGCGTGAGCGTCATGAATGGCGCGGGTATTGAAATGGCGCCCTAAAGCGCCAGATCCCACTATCCAACCTTAGAGTATCTTCGAATGAAAGCTAGCCCGATAAGAATCGCCCTGATTGCAACCACGCTGGTCTTCGGAGCGGCAGGCACGGCGAACGCCGCAGGCTGCATCAAGGGTGCGGTAGTGGGCGGCGTCGCCGGGCATTACGCGGGGCACCATGCTGTCGTCGGCGCGGTCGGCGGCTGCATGGTGGGCAGACACCTCGCCAAACAACGCGCTCAGGAGCAGGCCGCACAGCACCAGGCCGCTCAACGTCAGGCCGCACAGGCGCAGTAAGACGTCCCGGCTTCGTGCGCCCGCACGAAGCCGCTCAAAGGCAGCTTAAAGCACGCCCCGGGAAGCCAGATTGCGATAAAGCGCGCGCACACCGAAAGTCCATGGCGAGACCTCCGTACTCAGTCGCACGGTATTGATCAGCGCGCCGAGTTCGGGAGCCGAAATGGTCACCTTGTCGCCAAGATGATGCGTGAAGCCGCCGCCCTTCGTGTCGCGGTCCTTGATCGGCGAGAACATCGTGCCGAGGAACAGCATGAAACCGTCCGGATACTGGTGATGACGTCCCCATGTCTGCGCGACGAGATCCGCCGGGTCCCGGCTGATTTCGCTCATATGGCTGACGCCTTCCAGGACGAAGCCGTCGTCCGCACCTTCCACGCGCAGGGAAACACTGGTCTTGCGGACGGAGTCGAGGTCGAACGAGTCGTCGAACAGACGCACGAAAGGACCAATAGCGCATGACGCGTTGTTGTCCTTGCACTTGCCCAGCAGCAAAGCCGAGCGCCCTTCTATGTCGCGCAGATTGACGTCGTTGCCTAACGTTGCGCCGACAACCTCGCCACGGCTATTCACTGCAAGGACGATTTCCGGCTCCGGGTTGTTCCACTTCGACGCCGCGAGCAGGCCGACGTCGGCCGCGAAACCCACTGCAGACATCGGCTGCGACTTCGAGAAAACTTCCGCGTCGGGCCCGATGCCGACTTCCATGTACTGAGACCATGCGCCGCGTCGTTCGAGTTCCGCCTTGAGTTTCATTGCCGCTTCCGAACCCGGCTTGATTTTCGACAGGTCGGTGCCGATGGTGGCGGCGATGGTTCCTCGAACCTCTTCGGCTTTAGCGGGATCTCCGCCCGCCTGCTCTTCGATCACCCGCTCGATCAGGCTCACTGCAAACGTGACGCCACACGCCTTGATTGCCTGTACGTCATTGGGAGCAAGCAACCGGGGCGCGTCCTCTTGCACTGCGCCCAGGTTTGCTTCGACCAGTTTCACAACGGAACCAAGCGCCTCACCCGCAACCGTCCGGGCAAACTGAACGACGTTTTCACGATCGAACAGGTCGGCAGTGGTCGCCACACTCGCGGTGATATCCAGTACTTCGCCGTTACGCACTACGACGACAGACGGCCCTTCGTATGCGGCCGTTTTGCGCCAGACACGACCGACAAGCAGCGCCCGCTGCAAGTCGTCAGGCAGATAGCTGGTGGGGTTTTGTGACGTCATGATGAGGGTTGTCTCCGTTCACACAGGCAGATCGAGTCGGCCGGACTGGCATCGCGATGCGATGCCAGCGCTGCCGGTTTAGTGGGAATGTCGCGGGTTGCCGCGTTCTGCTATGACTTTGAGGTAAAGCGTTGCGGGCTCGAGGCATCCGCCCGTGGACAATTGACCGACGGTCTGCCGATATAGCTCTTGCCACGGGGTCTGCGCCGGCGGAATGTCGAAGCTCACCGTCTCACGACGGCGTGCAAGCTCGTCTTCATCGACCAGAACATTCACGGTCCGCGTATTCAGGTCGACGCGAATGCGGTCGCCCGTTTGCAGAAGAGCGAGGCCGCCGCCAATGGCCGCTTCCGGCGACATGTTCAGAATCGACGGGCTGGCCGACGTTCCGCTTTGCCGGCCGTCGCCCATTGTGGGGAGCGACGTTATGCCTTGACGCACGAGTTCGGCAGGAGGCGCCATGTTCACGACCTCGGCACTGCCTGGGTAACCCACGGTGCCCGCACCGCGAATCACCAGAATGCAGTGCTGGTCGATGTTGAGCGACGGATCATTGATGCGGGAGTGATAGTCCTCGGGTCCGTCGAACACGATTGCCCTTGTTTCGAAGCTGTTTTCTGCACCGGGTTCGCTCAGATAGGTATTTCTGAATGCATCGCCGACCACGGACATCTTCATGATGGCGCTGTCGAAGAAGTTGCCGGAGAGCACGATGAATCCAGCGCCGTGCTTCAACGGCTCGTCGGTCGTCTTGATGACGTCGCGGTCGGGTTGAGCCGCATTGTCAGCGATAGCGCCAATGACCTGGCCCGAAACGGTCAGACAGTCACGATGCACGAGCCCAGCGCGGTCGAGCTCGCGCAGCACCGCCGGAACACCGCCCGCGCGATGAAAGCTCTCGCCCAGATACTCGCCGGCCGGCATGCAGTTCACGATGAGCGGTACTTTTTCGCCGACACGTTGCCAGTCGTTCAGACTCAGCTCAACGCCCATATGACGAGCAATCGCGATGAGGTGCGGCGGACAATTGCTCGATGCGCCTAGCGCCGAAGCCACGACAATCGCGTTCTCAAACGCGGCCTTCGTCATGATTTTTGACGGCCGCACGTCGTCTCGCACCAGGTCGACGATACGCTTGCCCGTAGCGTACGCCATCTGTCCGCGCTCCCTGTAGGCTGCGGGGATGCTCGCACAACCCGGAAGCGACATACCCAGCGCTTCGGCGAGACTGTTCATCGACAACGCGGTTCCCATCGTGTTGCAGTGCCCAATAGACGGAGACGACGCGGTGGTCAGTTCCATGAACCCCTCGTAGTCGATCTCGCCCGCTGCGAGCAGGTTGCGCGCATGCCAGATGACCGTTCCCGAACCCACTCGTTTGCCCTGATGCCAACCGTCCAGCATCGGACCGCCTGACAAGACGATCGCCGGCATGTCGACCGTTGCGGCGGCCATCAGGCACGCGGGCGTCGTCTTGTCACAGCCTGTTGTCAGGACGACGCCATCCAGAGGAAATCCATGCAGGATCTCAACGAGACCAAGATAAGCAAGATTGCGGTCGAGTGCGGCAGTAGGACGGCGGCTTTGTTCCGCGAGCGGGTGAACCGGAAACTCCATCGGAATTCCCCCTGCGTCACGAATGCCTGCTTTAGTACGCGTCGCGAGTTCAATATGGTGACGGTTGCAGGGCGCCAGATCGCTGCCTGTCTGCGCAATACCGATGATGGGCCGCCCGGACTGCAGCTCCTCCCGCGTGAGGCCATAGTTCATGAAGCGCTCTACGTAAAGCGCGGTCATGTCCGCGTTGGCAGGGTCGTCAAACCATTCCTGGCTGCGCAAGCGCCTGGCATTGAGCTGAGTCATGCGTTGTACTCCGTCGTGTCCATGTCGTGGCGATGTCGTGCAATCCGATAGCGACGATCGCCGTTGCTGCGACAGCGTTAGCGCCGAGGCGCTCGCTGCGGTCTCCGTGCAGACAGACCGGTTAGATCGGTCAGATCGGTCAGATCTGTTATCGGTAACATCCATTGATGTTATCACGCTGCGCAGACGCTGTGCACCAGGAAAGGTTACGCGCTTTCGCGCGAAATCACCGTGTAATCGATAGTGAATTTGCGGCGCTCGGGTATCGCGCGCGGAGTAGCCGACGCGACTGACGACAGCAACAGCTGTCCCGCGCGGGAGCCGATACCGTACGCGTCGACCGACACCGTCGTAATCGTCGGGTTACAGCAAACGGACACTTCGAAATTGCCGAAGCCCGCCACTGCGATATCTTCGGGAACGCGAAGTCCGCGACGGTGGCATTGCATGATGGCGCCAAACGCGGACATGTCGCTCACGCACATGACAGCATCCGTATCGGGCCATCGTTCGAGAAGAGCATCTAGCGCGGGAGCGCCGTGACTCATGGTGATAGGCGATTCGCCAAACCGGATCACCCGGGGCTCGCCGAGCCCTTGTGCCTTCATCTCCTGCTGGTAACCCTTCAGGCGCTCCAGACCGCGTCGATCCAGGTCACTCGCGCCGGCCAGAAAACCGATTTTGCGGTAACCCCGGTCCTTCAGATATCGCACCATCTCACGCGCTGCCCGGGCGTTTGAAAAGCCGACCGCCATGTCGATCGGGTTGGTTGGCAGGTCCCACATTTCCACCACGGGGATACGCGAGCGCTCGAGTACTTGCCGCGTTCCTTCAGTATGCTGCGACCCGGTCAGCGCGATGCAGCGAGGCTGATATCTGAGCATCGAACGAACCAGTCGCTCTTCGCGAGCGAGGTCGTAGTCGGTGTCTCCCAGAAGGATCTGCAAGCCATGAGGCTCTAGCGCGGCGGATAGCCCACGCACGGTGTCCGAGAAGTTCGAGCTAGCGAGAGACGGTACGAGCACCGCGACGAATTCCGACTTCCCGGACGACAACGCGCCGGCGGCGGCGTCGGCCACGTAGCCGAGGTCGTCGATTGCCTGCTGTACGCGCTCGCGGGTTGCCGGCGCCACGCTGTGCCCCGCCAGTACGCGAGACACCGTCATCTTCGAAACGCCCGCGATACGCGCGACGTCCGACATGCGAGGTGGACCAGGATGCGGGTCGCTGACGGTACGGTCGTTGATGCGGGGATTGCCCATCGGTCTCGGCGTGGTTTGCTTTCATGAGCGAGTCAGCCGGAACAGCGGCATAAACGACTCGCAACGACTCAGCATGATACGGCACCCGATATTGGCCGCCTAGGTAGATTCCCCTGGCTTGCCGTTCGAGGGCGCATCATGCTACCTTCGTTACCGATAACATTTTCCCATGGGGAAAGCTTTGCCCGCCGATGTTATCGGTAACATCAAGTCGGGCATTCCTCGCAGAGGACATACCAAAAGGAGACAGTCCCAATGCCAACCCTTACTCAGGCAGCGGCGGCACCCGCCGTAGCCAGCGAGGCCGAAGAACAGTTGTATCGAAAGGTATTGAAGCGCATCCTGCCGCTGCTGCTTCTCTGCTACGTGGTCGCGTATCTGGATCGTGTCAATGTGGGATTTGCGAAGCTGCAGATGCTCGACGCGCTCGGCTTCAGCGACAGCATCTACGCCGTGGGCGCCAGTATCTTCTTCTGGGGGTATTTCCTTTTTGAAATGCCCAGCAATCTTCTTCTTCACAAATACGGTGCGCGGTTCTGGATTGCACGCATTATGGTGACGTGGGGCATTGTCTCCTCGTCACTGGCGTTCATCTCGCCTCTTTCGCATTTCTTCCATGTACAGACTTCGACGATGTTCTACATTCTCCGGTTTCTGCTGGGAGTGTGCGAGGCCGGGTTCTTCCCGGGGATCATCCTGTATATGAACTACTGGTTTCCCGCGAGGCGCCAAAGCGTGGCGATGTCGGGCTTCCTGATTGCCATTCCTGTCAGCCTGACACTCGGGCGGCGTCATCTCCGGCTGGCTGATGGAAAACACGCACGGTCTGCTCGGCATGGGAGGCTGGCAATGGATGCTTCTGCTGGAGGGTATTCCTTCTATTCTCGTCGCGTTCGTCGTGCTTTTCCGCATGGGCAATGGAATTCAATCGGCAAACTGGCTGACGGCTTCCGAGAAAGCTCTGCTGCAAAGGAATCTTGAACAGGAAAGCTCGAAAAAGACCCACAGCGTTGCAGCGGCGTTGAAAAGCCCACGTGTCTGGTTGCTGACCTTTATTCTTCTCACATTCAACACTGGCTTCTACGGCTTGGCCTTCTGGCTGCCTTCAATCATCAAAGCTTCCGGTGTGAAGAGTACTTTGAACATTGGGCTCTTGACCGCTATTCCGTACCTCAGTGCGGTTGCGGCGATGATCTTGAACGCCTGGCACTCGCGTAAGACCGGCGAGCGCAGACTGCACGCCGCTATTCCTGCCTGTATTGGTGGTATCGGCCTGATCCTGAGTGCCGCGTTCGCGAACAACGTTGCTTTGTCGATTGTTTTCCTGACGATTGCCACGTGTGCGATTCTTGGTCTGATGCCGATTTACTGGACGTTCCCGGGACAGATTCTTTCTGGCACCGCGGCGGCCGCCGGCATTGCACTCATCAACTCCGTTGGAAACCTGTCCGGCTTCACCGGTTCGATGATTACCAGTGTCGCTAAAGATCTGACCGGCAATATCAACAATGGCACCTATGCTCTTGGCGCGTGCCTGCTCGTCAGTTGCGTTCTCATTCTGTCGATTCCGCGAAGCATGCTGAACAGGGATTCGGTCGAGCGCGCGTGAGGAAATCGTAGCGAGTGCGGTTGAGAACGAACTGACGCAATTCACCGCCAGCGGCCCACCATTCGGTGGGCCGCTGTTCTTCTACAACGCATCAGATTCGCGCACCTGCGCGAGCGACGCTAAAGGGCGCTCATTGCGCGCTGGAGGCAGCCGTATCGGACGCGCCCTTGCCCTGTGCGTTCTTCTGGGGCTTGCGGGTAGGCGCCATTGTCGAATGGGAACCCTTGGACGAGGACGTCGCTCCGCCACCCGTATTGGGTGCGCTCATTCCCGCGCCGCCCTGACCCGCGCCGTTCGCGCCACCTACGCCCGCACCGCCTGTCCCGACACTGGTGCCGCCGGTTCCGCCGCCGCTGCCGCCACCGTCACCGCCGCTCCCGCCGCCACCCGCGCCTTGCGCAAATGCGGCGCCAACAGAAGCTGCCACCAACACTGAACAGAGCATTGCTTTCTTCATTGCTTCCATGATTACCTCCCTGAGTATTCGAACGACCGAACCAGTCTCCAGGTCGGCGCTCCTTTTCGTGCACGTGAGATAGCGCCGTCGGTGCAGGCCCGACATTGCGCGTCGTCGACCCATTGGCCGCAGTCGTACTCTGATCGACCTGGCATGCATCACGTCGCATGGGCGGTAAGCGATACGCAACCGCTATGCCTGCCGCCGGATACGTTGTGTATGGAGAAGAGGAAGGCGCACGAGGCCGCATGCCGCTCGAAAGAGTGGCATGGGCACGAAGCATCAAAAGCGAGCGGAAGCTCGCCTCGGGTACGGCGCTTGCGGCGCCTTGCTGATGGTCTGGCCTGCAAAGTCCGGGCTGAGTTGCCCGCCGTCAGGTTAAATACGCGGACGCATCGACGGTCGGAATAGACTTGAAACCCGGTTTAGCGAAAAAATAGCCTTGCATGAGACTGACGCCATGCGCAATGAAGAAGTCGCGCTCGCCCTTGGTTTCAATGCCCTCCGCAACCACGCGAATACCTAAATCCTGACAGATCGATAGCACGCCTCGCACAACGCGCTGACGCACACCGTCAGTGTCGATGCCGCGTAAAAGTCCCATGTCGAGCTTGATGATGTCAGGCTGGAAATCGACCAGTAGGGAAAGCCCGGAATAGCCGGCTCCGAAATCATCGATTGCCGTCAGGAAGCCAAACTGCTTGTACGTCCGGAAAATGTCGACGAGATGGGTGCGATCAGTCAAATGCTCGCCTTCCACCGTCTCGAAGATAATTCTCTCAATAGGAAAGCCATGCGTTCGCGCTGCATCGAGGGTGCTCCTTATGCAAACCTCGGGCTTATAGACCGCGTTGGGCATGAAATTGATGGAGAGAAATGCGTCGAGACCGAGCGCGGCTGCACTGGCAATGGCGATCTGCCGGCAGTGCTGGTCAAACTGATATTTGTTTGCGTCGTCGACTTGCGACAGCACCGAATAGGCAGATTCGCCATTTGGGCCGCGCACCAGCGCCTCGCACGCGAACACGGTGCTTGCGCTTATATCGACGATGGGCTGAAACGCGAACCCGATCTCAACGGGCGGGCGCGTTGTGTCCCGGCACCCGGAACATTTTTGCGGCTGCTCCGCCGCGTGATCGTGAATCTTGAAAGAAGCCATTTCGTATTTACCGTCATTGTCTGCTTCGGCGTCGAGCCGATAACGCCGGAAGTCACAGTATCTCGCCGCTCGGCGTTGAGCCTCGCTCGCTTATCCGCACAGCTTTGGACTTATCGTCCATTGTTAACAACTGCACGCATTAAGCATCTTATCGGCGGCCGGCAATAGATCTGTAGAGCGGCCCTCCAACAAAGCAGAGGCGCGCGCCCACGCGCCCCGACGAAGAACCGCCCGTTCTCCAGCGCCCCGTCATTAAAGATTCGCGCGAATGGACCGTAATACTAGGGACGTAGTGGCACGCGGCATTCGAACGGTCACGCGAACAGGCAGTCGGAGAACAGCGTGAGAATCAAAGCGGCATGGCGCCCTAAACCTTCCAGTCGAGATCGGTCTCAGGGCAATGCTGACGCAGGCGTCACCAGTTCGTCGGCCCGCAACCAGCAGTTTCTGTCCTATTTTCTTGGCCAGTACGGTCAACGCAGCACTCTACCGCTTGCCAGTCTCCTCATTGCTGCCGCCGCCGGCATCGGCTTAGGCATTCTGGCGCATCGCGTCGCCAGCGAAGCGGCAACCACCTTGCGTCTTGCACTGGCACTGGCCGCAGGCGTCGTCGGGCTCGTGGCTATCGGTCGAAAGCTCGCTTCTGACCACGCCCGGCAGCGCGCCGCAATTGCACTGGCGAGCGGGCTTCTCAACGCGAATCGCGACTGCCTGAAGGTGCTCGATACCGATGCAAAAATGCTGCGGGTGTCCGAGCACGGAGCCGCGTTGATGGAAGCCGAGTCGCCGGAACAACTCAGCGGCGCGGACTGGCTCAATTTCTGGAGCGGCGACGAGCGCACGGCCGCCGAGCACGCGTGGCGTGCCGCTCTTGCCGGAACGAGCGCTTCTTTCACCGGCAGTTGCCCGACGACCAAGGGACGCACCAAGTGGTGGAATTCGACGCTGACACCCGTTACTGCAGAGAACGGCGCGGTAGTCGCGCTTCTGTGTGCTTCAGAAGATGTCACTCAGCAGAGCGAGTTGCTAAAAGCACTCCGCGAACGCAATGAACTCATGCACGAGATGGAGTCGCATGTTCGGCTCGTGTTCTACTCGTACAGCGCGCATTTCGAACACTTTTATCATGTGAGTGCGGGCGTCGAGCGCGTGTTCGGCATCAAAGCTCAAGAGCTCAGCACGAGGCCCTCGGCGTGGCTCGACCTGGTATTGCCTGAGGACCTGGAGCCGTTGCTGGCTGAAATGCATCGTATCGCGTCTGAAGGGGTCGAAGGCCGCTCGGAATACCGCATCCGGCGCCCCGATGGTTGCCTGCGCTGGATCAGAAGCACGGCCTACCCGGTCCGCGATGGGTCCGGAACCGTGGTGCGCATTATCGGCGTGAGCGAGGACATCACGTCGGAGCAGGAACGCCTCGCGGCACTCGACCGTTTAGCCTACACCGATGGACTCACCGGTCTCGCCAACCGTACCGCCCTCGTTCGGCGGATGAAAACACTGTGCAGACAGAACGTTCCGTTCGGCCTCATGTTTATCGACCTTGACCGGTTCAAGGTGCTCAACGATACGTTGGGTCATACGGCCGCCGACCGTCTGTTGCAGGACATCGCGAATACTATTCAGCAGGCACTGCCTTCCGACGCATGCATTGCGCGTCTCGGAGGAGACGAGTTCGCGGTCATCATCAGCGGCGAGACTGACAAGGCTGCGTTGGCAGCGTTGGCACAGTCGCTTTTGAATGTCTTTTCTACCGACGTCCGGAAAGACAACGCTGCGCCATTCGTTACGGCATCGATCGGCATCTCTCTCTTTCCCGAGCACGGCCGGGATCACGAGGCGCTCCTCACAAGCGCGGACATCGCAATGTATGCGGCGAAAAAAGGTGGCCGCAACGGCTTCCGCTTTGCCGACAAAGCGTCGAGCGATGTACTTGGCGATTTCGAACTCGAGCGCAGTTTGCCTATGGCGCTTGCGTCAGAGCAGTTCGTCCTTCATTTCCAGGGTATTCACGAGACGGCTTCATTGGCGGTGAAAGGCGTTGAAGCACTCGTTCGGTGGAATCATCCAACACGAGGAATGGTCGGACCGGGAAGCTTCATCCCCATACTGGAGGAAAGCGGATTCATTGTCGAAGTCGGGGCATGGGTCATGGATGCGGCCCTCGCGCAACTGGCGATCTGGCGCGCTGCCGGACGCAGGGGGCTTTGCATGTCGGTGAATGTGTCGGCGCGTCAACTCAGGGACGACACGATAGTCGCGGTGGTCGACCACGCGCTGCGCAAGCATGCATTGCCGCCACGTTGCCTCGAGATCGAATTGACCGAAAGCGCATTGATGGAAAACCCGTCGCTCGCGCAGGAAACGCTGATGGCACTCAAGCGCCTTGGCGTGCGCATTGCCATCGACGATTTCGGCACCGGTTATTCGAGCCTGCGCTATCTTGCAGACTTCTCACCCGATACGGTGAAGATCGACCGCTCCTTTACCGCAGGGCTGGGTCGCGACGCAGCCACCGCGTCGATTATCCGGGGCATCATCCAGATGTCGCACGAACTCGGTATGCAAGTGACGGCCGAAGGTGTCGAAACGGAGCAGCAGCTACGCACGCTGCGCGACGCAAACTGCGACCACGTCCAGGGGTATTTCCTGACGAAGCCGATGGATGCGGAACACCTTGTGGATGCCTGTCGTTCGCTAATGATGCGTCACGGCCCCAGCTCCATGTCCCTGTTCGCGACGCAAGGCAGCGACTAACCCGAGCAAGTCGTTGCGTAGCCGATAACGCGCGTAATTCGGCAACGCAACGCTGACGGGAACGAACCGCACCAGTTTCCGTTTGCAACCTGCCAAAGAACCGCGAGCGCGCCCCTCGGGCAATTCCCCATAAAGAACCGCCCTCCTTCGCCGTTAAGACAGGAAATGTAGCTCCGCCCCAGCACTGACCCCAGCGGTACCATGGCAGTAAATCTTTCCGTTTCGAAGTCGATTCTCGCGACTCCGCCCGAGCTTGGCGCGGCCGTATCGCCGTCCATTCGTGCCCGGCTGCTGGCGACGCTATTCGACAACAGGCGGCCTCTGCTCATGTCAGTGGTTGCCAGCGCATTCGTCGCCGCGGTGGCCTACGCGCGCCTGCATCAGCCGTGGGCGATTCTCTGGCTGCTCGCGGACGCGTGGGTTTTGCTAGGACGCCTGAGCATCATCCACGCGTACACGTCGCATAACCGGAACAGCCCGCTCAACCCGCGTCCGTGGGCAGCGACGTACGCCCCGTTGTGCCTCACGACGAGCCTCATGCTCGGACTGGGGACCATGGGGTGCGTCGGCACCGCCGACACCACTCTGGCATCGCTCGCCCTCATGGTCGCATCGGGCATTCTGGGCGGGGTCGCTTCGCGGAACGCTTCGGTACCGCGCCTCGCCATCGCACAGATATGCCTCGTCACGATACCCATCGGGTTGGGCGCACTGTTCTCGCCTATCGCCGGCTCGTGGATCCTCGTGCCCCCTTTGCTTCTCTACGTCGGCGCCATGATATCTATCGTGCAGCGCCACTACAGGGGGCTCGTCGCCCTCATGATCGCGGAGCAGAATCACGCCGAACTCGCAGTGCGCTTCGACGCCGCGCTCACGCACATGCCGCATGGGCTTTGCACCATCGACCGGTCGGGAAAGGTGGCCATTGCAAATAGCCGCACCGCCCAGTTGTTCGGCGCGACGCTCGACACGCTGAAACTGAACGTGCCGTTACCCGAGTTCATCGGCCATCTCGGCTTTGTGCAGTTCGGCGAACGACTGGGACAGCAGTTCACGGAAAAATGCTCCGCGTGGCTCCGCGAAAAACGGCGCCCCCTCGCACTCGCATTGCCCAACGGCCGCCAGTTGGAATTGACGCGAAATCCTGTGCCGGACGGCAGCGCCGTCGTGATTATCGAAGATGTGACCGAGCGCAGGCACAGCGAAGCGAAGGTGCTGTATCTGGCTCGCCACGACTCGCTTACCGGGCTTGCGAACCGGCGCGAACTGCGCGAGCGGCTTGGGAAGATTCTGTCGAGCGCGCGCCGCGGCAGCGATACGCGGACCGCCGTGCTCTACCTGGATCTTGACGGCTTCAAGCAGGTCAACGACAAGCATGGCCATACCGCCGGCGACGAAGTTCTCGAAGCAGTCGCGACGCGGCTCATCGAAACGCTGCGGCATGGCGAATTTGCCGCGCGCCTCGGCGGCGACGAGTTTGCCGTGATCGTCGAGAATGCCGCGCTGCACGCGGTCGTTGCAATCGCCGAGCGCGTGATCCGCGAAATAGCGAAGCCCTATCCGCTAACGGCGGGGGGCACCGTCCATATCGGCACGAGCATCGGTATTGCGCTGGCGGACGCCCAGGAACCCGTCGACGACCTGATCAGGCGTGCCGACGAGGCCATGTACAGCGCAAAAAAGGCCGGCAAAGGCACCTACCGCATTTCGCGCGGGCAAACCGAGCCGGAGCCGGACGCGGACACGGATCGGGATGCGAGCGTCGGTACAGCGTGAGCGCGCGCGACGCATTAATAGCGACTCTCGCGACGCTCTCCTCCGTTCACACGTAGGCTAATGCCGCCCGTGTCGAAGACCTCGGCGTAAGCAGCGCTTAGGCGTTCCCCCACTCGCAATCCGCATGCCGCTGCACGAAGCGCAACCTGCGCAGGCCTGCCCGCCGTGCGCTACGGCCTGCAATTAAAACGGAGTATTTCCCCCTGATTGACCCACCCTCTGCGCTGGGCTATGAATCCGATATGCATATCCGGCGATGCACATGCGTGCCGCCGCGCGCCATCGCCGATTTCAGACGGAGGAAGCCGTCATGCTCACGAGACTCGTCGCAATCGCATTGGCGCTCGCGTTCGCAGGGACAGCACATGCACAGGGCGGCACGGCGGGCTCAGGGACCAGCCGCGCACGCACGGACGCAAGCTCGACGGGCAGCGCGAAGCCCCAAGCCCCCGCTTCCGCGCCGGCGACCGGCAGTACGTCGCTGCCGATCGGCTCGGGCATCATCGTGGCCCCAGACGAAGGCGCCCGCCCGCCGCGCCCTGACGCATCGCCCGGCACGCCTGCCAATCCAAGCGGCCTGAAGAAGCCCGATTGAGCCGAGGCCGGATAACGGACGCACTCAGGGCGCAGAACCTGCTGCCGACCGGCGGCGGGCCGTACCGCCGCGGATGACGCAGGTGACGTCACAGAAGCGCCACGACGCGGACGTCGCCCTGCTCAGCGGAGGCCACCACCTTCTCGCCGATGCGGCGGAAGGTGATCGACACCGACGCGTCGCCGACCCGCAGATCGCCGACTTCGAGCCAGTCGATGCCCTCAGGCAGCATGGGTTGCTCGATCAGCACTTCACGGCGTTCGGCGTCGATCGTAATGCCGAGGCACGCCTCCAGCATCATGAACGGCGAACCCGCTGCCCACGCCTGCGGCAGGCAGGCGACTGGATAGGCGGTGGGCGGCTCGCCGCGTCGGCGTGGGAAGCCGCAGAACAGCTCGGGCAGACGCATGTCGAAATTGACGGCCGCCTGGAACAGCGCCTGCAACAGCCGCACCGCCGCTGCCTTGCCGCCGTAGTGCGACAGCCCGCGCGCGCAGATTGCGTTGTCATGCGGCCAGACCGAGCCGTTGTGATACGCCATCGGATTGAAACGCGACTGGCTCGCGGCCAGCGTGCGCACGCCCCAGCCTGTGTGAAACAGCGTGGAGTCGAGCGCGCGAACCACCGCTTCGCCACGCTCACGCGAAGGCAAACCGAAAGCCAGCAGGTGACCCGCGTTCGACGCCATCACACGGCACAGTTCACCGTGACCGTCGAGCGCGATCCCATAGAAGCCGGACTCTTCCATCCAGAACTTTTCTTCGACACACTCGCGCAGTCTCTTCGAACGCGCCTTGTATTGCGCGGCTGCGTCGTGCAAGCCGCGCAGCTTTGCAAAGTGAGACATGGTGTCGAACGCGGCGCTCGCATAAGCCTGCACTTCGACGAGCGCGATCGGACCATCGGGGAAGCGACCGTCGGCGTGAAACACGGAATCGTGACTGTCCTTCCAGCCCTGGTTCGCGAGGCCGCCGTCCGACTCGCGCTGATAGTCGAGCAGCCCATAACGATTCTTGTCGCAAACACCCGCGACCCAGCCTGCCGCGCGCTCCAGCGCCGGCCACAGTTCGTCGATCAGCGCGATGTCGCCCGTGCGAGCCGCATAAGCGCCGGCCAGTACGATGAAGAGCGGCGTGGTGTCGACGCCGCCGTAATACAGCGCGAACGGCACTTCGCCGGTGGCCGCCATTTCGCCCTTGCGCATCTCATGCATGATCTTGCCGGGCGCGGCGTCGCGAAACGGCGAGTTCTCGCTTGCCTGATGCTCGGCAAGAAAACGCAGCACGCCGGCCGCGAGTTGCGGCTGCAACCAGAGCGTCTGCAACGACGTAATCACGGCATCGCGCCCGAACGGCGTGGAGAACCATGGAATGCCCGCATACGGATACGGGCCGGTCGCGAGGTCGGTGGTCAGCAAACCGAGATCGGCAAGCGAACGGTCGATCCACGCGTTGAAAAGCGGATTGCTGGAACGCACGCGCGCGGTCACGCGCCGCCGTTCGCGCATGACGAGGTGCGCATCCACCAGCGCGGCGCGCACCGCCGTGCGGCCGACGCGCGGCCGCTCGGTGTCGATCTGCGACATATGCGCTTCGCTCACCGGATGGGTCGGCGACGACACGCCGGCGCTTGGCGCATCCGGCGATTGTGCGACCACCTGAACCGCGATCGACAGATAGATCGACACGCATGCCTGAGCCGGCAGCTTGACGGTGTAGTCGGCGCGGTCGGCGAACAGCTTGTCCGGCTGCGGCGCGAAAGCGATCTGCACATTACGCGCCACGTCGTCGAGACCGACGTAACCCAGCAGCACTTCGTCGTTCTCCACGCGCGGCGCCTCGATGCGCCCCTGCTTCGTGCGCTTCAGGCCGCGAACCTCGAACATGTCGCGAAAGTCGCTGCCGAACGAAATGGACAGCGGCACGATCGCGTCGCTCGCGCCGTAGTTGGTGAGTTCGATTGCTTCGTTGAGCACCGTGCCCGACAGCACGCGCACGCGCTCCACGTGGATCACGCCCTCAGGCGTGCTGTCGCCGCCGAGCGGGGGCAACGGACGGTTGGTCAGATGCGCGGTAAACGACGTGTTGTCGCTGCTGACGCTGCCCGACAGCAGCGAGGGCGCGCGGCCACCGAACGTGAGGCGCAGTTGCGAAAGCACGCGGGTGTCGTTGACGAACAGGCCGTCGTCGTGGCCGGTGATATCGCCGAGAGGATCGTTGACGATGAAGGTGTCGCCCGACTTCAGCACGTGCTGCGTGGCGCTGGCAACGTTGAGGTTTTCCGTCGGGATGAAAACGCCGTCCTGCTCGGGTTCGCGGTGATCGATTCCGCCCGAGTGGGACAGGCCGCCGAGTGCTTCAGGCTGCTGCATCAGGGTCGCTCCTATGGTTCGCTGCTGCGTTTCGCTTCACTTCCGGTTGCGGCGGGTGGTGCCCGGTCGCTTCCGATTGTAGAAGGTCTGGTCTCTTCAGACGAAGTTCTCGCGGGGGAGTTTCGGTTTTTTTTCGGTGGCACAGGACGTGCAGAGCGCCCCGCGTTCTGGCGCGTTGCGGACCTGTTGCACCCGCAACCTCGCGCGCCCTGGGTCGATCAGCCGCGGCCTTGAGACCTGCCTTGAGACGCTAAACAGCAACAATGTTTTGCTTTGGCAGGACTGAGTACGCAGCGATGCATCTGCGATACTGAATTCGTGTTCTGCTTGCCCGGCGGACACATCGCTGTCATGGCCCGCCGCGCTTAGGCGGGCCTTTTTAATCAGCCAGAAGAACAGGAAGAACCCGAATGAACGCCTCTCTTGAAACGCTTTTTCCGGACCACGTCCATAGCGAAGACAGCGCCGTCAGCGCGCTGAACCATCAGGACATCGTCGTTGCCCTCTCGGCGGCTTTGAAGACGCAGGACGTCGCGGTGCTGCACATGCTGTATCCGCGCACCGACGCGCGCACGCATCGCAGCCTCGACGCGCTAGTCGACGTGTTGCATGGGCACGGGCTGCACGAAGTCGCGGATCTGATCGCGCACGAAGCGCACTACCTGCTGTTCAAGGATCCGGCCAAAGCGTGGAAAGCGTTCCACGAGATCCGCAACGACTCGCTCGCGATCGGCGTGCATCTCTATTATCACGGCCTGGTTGGCGAAGCGGCAGAACGCGCGCTCGACAAGGACGCGCATCGCAAGGCCTAAGCAATCCGTTTGAAAGATCCGCCGGTCACCTGGCGTTTGTCGCGCGAATGAATTCGTCGATGTAACGATTGAAGGCCGACGGATGCGCGAGATTCATGCCGTGCGACGCGCCGCGCACCGTTTCGCGCCGTGCGTCGGGCAACCACGATTGCAGCGCGGCCGCAGTGCGCCGAAACATCTCCGGACTTTTTTCGCCGTCTATCAGCAGCACGGGGCAACGCACGTCGGCGGCCTCTTGCGGCACGTAAGGCGGCAATGGATCGCGCAGTTGCAGCGGGAGCGTGGCCGCGTTGTCGGTTGCCATCCGGCGAAAAGCCGGCGTGCTCATCGCCCAGAAACCGGGGCGGCTTACCGAATCCACGAACAGTTGCAGGCCTGCCTCCACGTCGCCGGCCTCGATCAACTGTGCCGCCCGCGCTCGTAACGCATTGACCGTTTCGGGCACGCTTGCGGGTGGCCGCCCGGCGATCTGCAACGGGCCGCCCGGGTCCGCCAGGGTCAGGGTGCGTATGTGCTGCGGGTAACGACGCGCGGAATGAAACGCGACGCAGCCGCCGCGCGAATGACCGACCACGTGGGCCGCTCCCACGCCGAAACGTTCGATGAACTGCGCAACCTGATCCGCATGCGCGCTCCAGCTGAACGGGGCGTCAGGTCTGGTATCGGTCATCGGCCAATAGTGCGTGAGACTCACCGCGACGCAACGGTAATGCTTCGAAAGGCCGGCGAGTTGCGGCTGCCAGTATCGATAATCGCAAAGCGAGCCGTGCACGAACAGCAGCAGTTCGCCTTCGCCAGCCTCGACATAGGGCATGCGCAAACCGCTTTCCAGTTCGATGAAGGAAGCGGAAGTACCGAAGGACTCAGAAGCGGATCGATTCACAGATGGTTCGCGGCAGCGCCGCAACGCCGGCCGGATGAATTGAGTGGGAGGATCGAGCGCTTCCAGGAATCTGCCAGCGCCGCGTGACATGTATTGTCACATAGCCCCGTCTTACGGTGCCGGTCGGCAGATTCGCGGCTGGAGTGCTGCCGAAAACGCGCGGCAGGCTACGGCCGACTCACTCGTAAGCAAACTCTTCCAGCAAGCCGGCGGCGGCTGCCGCGCCCGCGCCGCGCACGGCGCACGTCAGCGGCTCGTCGGCCACGCGCACTTCGAGGCCGATCTCGTTCGAGAGGCGCCGCTCCAGATTGCCGAGCAGCGCGCCGCCGCCCGTGAGCACGATGCCGTTGTGCGCGATGTCGGTGGCGAGTTCGGCGGGCGCCATTTCCAGCCCGCGTTTCACAGCGCCGACCACCTGGCGCAGCGGTCCTTCTATCGCGTCGGCAATGTCATGATTGCTCAGTTGCACCGTGCGCGGCAAACCGTCGTCAACACTGCGCCCGGTCGCGTTCATGTGCTCGGCCGGCACGTCGCGCACAGCCGAACCGATATTTTTCTTTACGTGCTCGGCGGTCTGCTCGCCGAGCAGCACGCCATACAGATTCCGCACGTAACTGATAATCGCCATGTCGAAGGTGTCGCCGCCCACGCGGATCGAACCGCTATACGCGGTGCCGCCGAGAGTGATCACGCCGACTTCCGTGGTGCCGCCGCCGATATCGACGACCATCGAGCCAGTCGCATCGGACACCGGCAAACCCGCGCCGACAGCCGACGCGAGCGATTCGTCGATCAGACTCACCTTCCACGCGCCTGCCGCGACGGCCGCTTCCTTGATCGCGCGACGTTCGACCTGAGTCGCGCTCGCAGGAACGCACAGCGTGAATGCCGCGCGGCGGCTGAACAATTGCCGCGGGCGTGCCATATCGACGAACTGCCGGATCATGTGCTCAGCGGCGGAAAAGTTGGCGATCACGCCATGACGCATTGGGCGCACGGCTTCCAGATTGCGCGGCTCCCGGCCGAGAAGCTGGCGCGCCTCGGCGCCCACCGCCGTGACGCGTTTTGGGCCGGTCGAGTGATCTTTTTCGAAGCAGACAACCGACGGCTGATTCAGCACGATGCCGCCGTCGTCGGTGTAAATGAGGGTATTGGCCGTGCCGAGGTCCACCGTCACGGCCTGGCGGAACAGTCGGTCGAAAAGCGGGTGATGCGGCGTCGGTTTGGCCATAAGAAGGCTCTGTTGTGTCGCTCTGTAGCGTCGCGTGGTGGCTTCGCTCAGTTGCGTCGCTTGTTTGCGTCGTTAGCGCCCATGCACGGCAGCATGAAAAATGCGCCCCCGGTCACCCCTGCCGCGGGCACTGCGCAGTCCCGCGACGGGCGTGATTTTCGTGCTATGAGCAGTTAACGGCAAATAGATCGATATCTTTAGCCCCGCTTTTCAAGCGATCTGTATCAATCGCGCGACAAAGCGCCCAGCGTGCGCTCGAGTGCCTGCTCGCCGAGCGCGACGCCGTCCGCGCTTATGGTGTGGCCAACGCCTGGCAACGCATAGGCGTCGACGGTGTAGCCGGCCGCGCTGAACGCGTCGGCGGCGTATTCGAGCTCCTGCACTGGAATCACCTCGTCTTCCTCGCCATGAATCAGGGTGAGCGGTGTGCCGTTATGCGCGCCGACGGGCGACGCAAGCCGCCCCGAGTAGGCGACGACGCATGCAGCGCCCTCGGCGCTCGTCGCCACATGATGAAGCGCCATGATCGAACCTTGCGAAAAGCCGACGAGCGCAAGCCGTCCGAAAGAAATTTGCCAATGAGCCAGCTCGGCTTCGAGCATGCGGCGCAGCGCGGCGTAGGCCGTCGCAGCGCGCGCTTCGCGGTTGCCTTCGCTAATGTCACGCAAGCTGAACCACTGGCGCCCGCCGAAACCGCCGTCGAAGGGATCGGTGCCGTCGAGCGACGTGAAGGCCACATCGGGCAAACGCTCGCTCCAGATGTCCGCGAGCGGCATCAGATCGCGCGCATTGCTGCCCACGCCGTGCATCAGCACCACCAGTCCCTTGGCAGGCGCAGTCAGCGGCGCACGCCGCCAGCCGTGTTCGAATTGCTCCCAGGCCATATTGTTCCTTTGCTGTATTTGAATTGCGGTTGATGGCGGCCGCCTGCTGCGTCGCAAACTGCAGCATATGCAGTCTGGATCGGCCCTAGCCGCGAGCATACGCTGTCGGCTTTGCTCGTGCCGCCTCTGCCTGCGCGCGTCGGCGACGTCGAAAGATGAATACAGGTATCCTTTTGCGAGCATCCAGCGGACCCGCCTCACCGTATGGCGCTGCCTGTCGCAGCATGTCGCATGAGCGTCGCATTGGGGCGCATGAATGGCACCCTGAGTGGCAACTTCGTGGCAACTTAGCGGCATCGTGGCGGCACATTAGCGGCAGAAAGCGGCGCATGCCCACGCAGCAGTGCTGGGGTATCGGCGCGCGAGGTCCGCGGCACATCGATCCGGGAGAATCTCTTGAGCCAACCACCGTCCGCGGCGCCTTCCGCGCCCGCGTCCGCCCCACCCGCCCCTCCACCGCCGCTGCAAGGCGGGCAACTGGTGCTCGCGACGATTGCCGTCGCGCTCGCCACATTCATGAACGTGCTCGACACGTCGATAGCGAACGTCGCCATTCCGACCATCTCGGGCAACCTGGGCGTTTCAGTCGACGAGGGCACCTGGGTCATCACCGTGTTCGCTGCGGCCAATGCGGTTTCGATTCCGCTCACCGGCTGGCTCACACAGCGCATCGGCCAGGTGAAGCTGTTCGTCGGCGCGATCCTGATGTTCGTGCTCGCCTCGTGGCTGTGCGGCATTGCGCCGACACTGCCGATCCTGCTGCTCGCGCGGGTTTTCCAGGGCGCCGTGGCTGGCCCGCTGATTCCGCTGTCGCAAGCCATTCTGCTCGGCTCGTATCCCAAGGAGAAAGCGTCGACCGCGCTCGCGTTATGGGCAATGACCGCCACCGTCGGTCCGATCGCCGGCCCGGCGCTCGGCGGCTGGATCACGGACAGCTACAGCTGGTCATGGATCTTCTACATCAATATTCCGGTGGGCCTGTTTGCTGCCGGCGTCACGTGGATGATCTATCGCACTCGCGAGTCGCCCACCCGTAAGCCGCCAATCGACGTGGTCGGTCTGGGCCTGCTGATTACATGGGTAGCTTCGTTGCAGATCATGCTCGACAAGGGCAAGGATCTCGACTGGTTCGCGTCGCCGGTTATCGTCATTCTCGGCATTACCGCGCTGATCAGCTTCGCATTCTTCCTTGTGTGGGAATTGACAGAAGAGAACCCGATCGTCGATTTGCGGCTTTTCCAGCAGCGCAACTTTCTGGGCGGCACGATTGCGATCTCCGTCGCATATGGCGTTTTCTTCGGCAATCTCGTGCTGTTGCCGCAGTGGATGCAGGAGTATCTGAATTACCGCTCGGTCGACGCAGGTCTCGTCACCGCGCCGCTCGGGATTTTCGCCGTGATTCTCGCGCCCGTAATGGGCCGCGTGCTGCCGCGCTCCGACGCGCGCATCATCGCGACGATGGCTTTCGTCGGCTTCGCGATCGTCTTCTATATGCGCTCGAAGTACGTGATCGAGATCGACACCTGGCACCTCGTGATACCGACGCTATTGCAAGGCATTCCAATGGCGCTCTTCTTCGTGCCGCTCACGTCGATCATTCTCTCGGGACAGCCGCCCGCGAAGATCCCGGCGGCGGCCGGCCTGTCGAACTTCGCTCGCGTGTTTTGCGGCGCGGTGGGTACTTCGGTAGCGGGCAATGCCTGGAACAACCGCACAGTGCTGCATCATGAAAGGCTCACCGAACGCGCATCTGTCAACAACCCGTTGTTCAACCAGCAGATCGATTCGACGCAGTCGTTGCTGCATATGAACACGCAATCTGCGCACGCGCTATTCGATTTCACCGTGAATACGCAGGCGGCGATGATGGGCCTAAACGACATCTTCTTTATATCGGCGGTCATCTTCATCCTGATCATTCCGCTGATCTGGATCACCCGGCCCGCAAAGGGCGGCGGTCAGGACGCAGCAGGCGCGCATTGACGGCAGCGCGGGCGTCGCAGCGGCTCTCAAAGCTTCGCGCGGCGCCCGCCTCGACACATTGCGGATGCTTGCCAGTAGAATCGCGGCTCCACAGGGTTGAGCCTCATGAACTACGCATCCATCCTCGAACAGATCCATCGCGACTTGCGGCCGTTCCTCGGCACCGGCAAAGTCGCCGATTACATTCCGCAACTGGCGACAGTCCCCGCCGACAGCTTCGGCATGGCGATCGTCACGCCATCCGGCGAAGTATTTACGATCGGCGAAGCAGACACGCGCTTTTCCATTCAAAGCATTTCGAAGCTATTCGCCTGCACAATGGCGTTCCGGCTGCTTGGCGACGAGTTGTGGCAACGTGTCGGTCGAGAACCGTCGGGCAATGCTTTTAATTCACTGGTTCAGCTCGAAGCGGAGCACGGAAAGCCGCGCAATCCGTTCATCAATGCAGGCGCATTGATCGTGACCGACGTGCTGTGCCGGCGCTTCGTTCAGGCCGAAACCGCGCTCGTCGAATTCATGCGGCGCTTAACAGGCGAAGCAAGCATCGACTACGATCTGCGCGTCGCCCAATCGGAGTTGCAGCACGCCCACCGCAATCGTGCGATGGCGCATTTCATGGCCAGTTTCGGCAATATGGAAATGGCGCCGGAAGTTGTGGTCGATGCCTATTGCCGTCAATGCGCGATTTCCATGAGCTGCGTTGAACTCGCAAAGGCAGCATTGTTCCTGACCAATCATGGCGTGGCGCCGTCCACTGGCGAGCGCATTCTGGACACCAGTTCCGCGAAACGTCTTTCCGCGCTGATGCTAACGTGCGGTACTTACGACGCAGCCGGCGATTTCGTATATCGCGTCGGCCTGCCCGCCAAGAGCGGCGTGGGCGGCGGAATCGTCGCGGTATTGCCCGGAGAAATGGCAGTGTGCGTATGGTCGCCAGGGCTCGATGCAAACGGCAATTCACTGGCCGGAGTTCTTGCACTCGAATGGCTGACGACCTATACGGGCCAGTCAATTTTCTGATTGCCAATGAGCGTTGGCGCACAGACATTCAGGGCGAATTAACGCAGTGCGAATAGCGCGTCACCGCGCGACGTTGACACACTGCGCCGCGCTATTCGCCGTTTGCGTTGGCAACCTTTCGAACCGGTCAGCCAGCGCGCTTGACGAGTTCGGCGAGCACTGTCTCATAGGCAGTGTTGCCCACTACGTGCTCGTTTACGCCTGGCTCGAAATCGATCCAGCCCGAGTTGAAGCCGTCGAGCATTTCAATGCGCGGCGCCGGCCAGGCCGTGCCTTGCGCCTGAAACCGCGCTTCCCATTGATCGCGAGGCACCGCTTGCGCCTTCACGTCACGCTCCAGTACCCGCCCAAGCAGCGCCGCGATTTCGTGCTGCGTGTAGCGCTGCGGGCCCTCGATCTCGATCACGCGCCGCCCTTGCCAGGACTGTGCAAGCGTATCTGCGACGACGCGGCCAATATCGGCCGTCGCGACCATCGGATACGCGCGCTCGAGCGGATGAAGGAAACTCGACATGACGCCCGTGTCGCGAGCCGGCGCGATGTCCCACAGCGAGTTTTCCATGAACCAGGCGGGCCGCATGATGGCGGTGGGCAACGGCAGGTCAGCGAGCGCCTCTTCGAGAATATGAACCTGCGTGATCAGGCCAAGGCCGGACACACGCTGACCGCCAACCGAAGACAATACCGCAACGCGCTCAGGCCGCGCCTGTGTCAGCGCTGCTTTGAGTACAGCGGCTCCCGCGTGTGCACCTGGATAACCAGGCTCCGGCGCGAAGTTCGGCGCCATCATCACGAATACGCCTGCCGTGCCGCGAAAGGCTGCGGCGAGCGCTTCGGCGTCCTCGAACGATGCGATCGCCACCTGGGCGCCACGCTCCTCCCACTGCGCGGCCTTCTTCTCGTCGCGCAAGACTGCGCGCACTTCATGTCCGGCAGCTAATAGAGCGCGTGCCGCCGCGCCGCCAACCTGCCCTGTCACACCGGTAATCGCATACATGTTCGATCGCTCCTTAAATGGTAAATGCGGTAGTGCGACGCATTCTCACCGTTTAACAAGCATTTCGCGATAGCATCGATATCATTTGTTCAATGACGAAATAGCATGCTTATGTTTCATGTTTGTTGCGCGTGAAAGCTGCGTGCTTATTTACCGGACAACGGTTCAACGTTTCGCGCCGCGCTTAACGCGGTTTGCACTGCGGTGTCTATGCTTGGTTGCAATGCAACAGACTTGATAGTTCAGTCCGTTGGTGTTGAACCGCTGCGAATAAGGGGCTTTTCATGTGCGGAATCGTAGGAGCAGTGGATCGGCGCGATGTGACTTCGATGTTGACCGAGGGATTACGACGCCTCGAATATCGCGGCTACGACTCGTGCGGTATTGCCGTCCTTCAGCAAGGCGCGCTGCGGCGGGTACGAAGTGTTGCGCGCGTTGCGAATCTCGCCGCAGAAGTTGCGCACGCAAACTTGTCCGGAATGATCGGTATCGCACATACAAGATGGGCCACACATGGTGCACCCGTCGCAAGGAATGCACATCCGATCTTCTCCAGCGGCGAAATCGCCATCGTCCATAACGGCATCATCGAAAATCATGAGTCGCTGCGCGAAGAACTCAAAGTACTCGGCTACATTTTCGAATCGGATACGGATACGGAAGTCGTCGCTCATCTGATTCATCATGCCTGGCAGAAGGAGTCTTCGGGCGACCTGCTTTCGGCCGTGCGCCATGCGCTTGCACGGCTGCATGGCGCATACGCCATTGCGGTATTCGCGAGAAATGATCCGCACCGCGTGATCGGCGCGCGCGCGGGCTCGCCGCTCGTCGTCGGACTCGGCGACCAAGGCAACTATCTGGCGTCTGACGCAATGGCGCTCGCCGGTACGGTCGAGAAGTTCATTTATCTGGAAGAAGGCGACATGGCGGAATTGACGCTGGACGGCGTGCGGGTCGTCGATCAACGCGGCAATACCGTCCAGCGCGACGTCAAGCTCCAACATTCGAACACCCACGCGGTGGAGCTCGGCCCGTACCGGCATTACATGCATAAGGAGATCTTCGAACAGCCCAGCGTGATTGCGGACGCAATTGAGGCAGTCCATTCGATCTCGGCTGACTTATTCGGACCCGGCGCAAGGCACGCTTTCCGCGAAATCGACTCATTACTGATCGTCGCGTGCGGCACGAGTTATTACGCGGGCATGACCGCAAAGTACTGGTTCGAATCGCTTGCCAAAGTACCGACGCAGGTAGAAGTCGCCAGCGAATACCGGTATCGCAGCAGTGTCGCCAATCCTCATACGCTAGTCGTGGTCGTGTCGCAATCAGGCGAAACGGCGGATACCCTCGCGGCTCTGAAACATGCTCAATCGCAGGGACACCGGCACACGCTGGCTATCTGCAACGTCGCAAGCAGCACGATGATGCGCCAGGCGCAATTCCAGCATCTGACGAGTGCCGGACCCGAAATCGGCGTGGCATCGACGAAAGCCTTTACGACACAACTCGTCGCATTATTTCTGCTGGCGCTTACGCTCAGTAAGCAGCGCGGGCGCCTTCCGGCGGCGCAGGAGGCCGAGTATCTGGATCAGTTGCATCAGTTGCCGGCACGCCTGAACAGCGTACTCGCGCTGGAAGCGCAAATCATTGCCTGGGCCGAAGCATTCGCGCGGACCGAGCATGCGCTCTTTCTCGGCCGCGGCTTGCACTATCCAATCGCCCTGGAAGGCGCTTTGAAGCTGAAGGAGATCTCATACGTACATGCGGAAGCCTATCCGGCCGGCGAGTTGAAGCACGGACCGCTCGCGCTGGTGACAAGCCAGATGCCGGTTGTGGCGATCGCCCCCAACGACGCACTGCTCGACAAGCTGAAATCGAACATACAGGAAGTGCGGGCCCGCAGCGGCCAATTGTATGTATTCGCAGATCAGGATTCGCGGATTGCGAGCGAAGATGGCCTAAGGGTAATCCGCATGCCGAACCACTACGGCTGTTTGTCGCCAATCCTGCACGTGGTGCCGTTGCAACTGCTTGCTTATCACACGGCCTGCGCGCGCGGCACCGACGTCGACAAGCCGCGCAATCTGGCGAAGTCGGTCACTGTCGAATGAGGCGTAGCGCACAGATGGGTTGACAGTTTGTGTGTACAAGCAAACGGATGCATGACGACGAACGTGCGCCGCACATGTAATTGAAATTCATTGAGCCGGCCAACGCCGGCTTGATAGCGCGAGGAAGCAAGCATGCAGATTTATCCGATCAATCCGAGCTTTACGGCGGGAGCGTGCTTCGAACTCGCCGTGCAGCCGAACACGCGCTTTAGCGTTGCTCTTTATCAGCAACAGGACGACGACTCTCTGACGAGTCTGTGCGGCGTTGTTGTCGAAGGAAAAAACGGTGTAACGGCCACGTTGAAGGACGGCAAGTACTTGTTCGAATCCACGGGCAATAACGTGCGGATGCGCTTCGACGAGGACTGGAACTGGCCGACAATCACAATCCGGCCGAACGTGACGGACCTGGAGACCGGCGCCTATGTAGCGATCGCCTATGAGGTCGATGCCGACGGCAAGCCCGTTCACGAGCTCGGGCAGTCGTGCGCCGCACATCGGCCAATATTCGCGGCACGCCCCGACAGCGACAGCATGGCGCTAGTAATCGCGCGTCCGCGCAATCCGACGGCGGCTCTTGCGTACATTGTGCCTACGGCTACCTATCACGCGTATAACTCGACGGGCGGCGGCAGCTTCTATGACGATCGCGTCCACCGCTATCGGGCAGCGAATAAAGTCAGCCTGCGTCGCCCCGGCGGCGGGCTAGGTGCACGGCTCGGCGAACCGGTCGATCCGTACGATACGCGCTCGACCCGTCAGCAGTTCGCACATTGGGACGCCAAGTTCATCCGGTGGCTGCGCAAGGAAGGCATTGCTTGCGACTTCTACACGGATCTCGATCTTCACAGCGCGACTGCGCTCGATCTGACACGCTACCGCTGCATGCTGAGCGTCGGTCACCACGAGTACTGGAGCGAAGAAATGCGCGCGCATGTCGCGTATTTCGTCACGCAAGGCGGAAACCTTGCGGTTTTCAGCGGCAATACGTGTTATCGGCCCGTGAGGTTCGTCGGCTCGGAACCCGGTCAGCTCACCGAGATGCGCAAGCTCGCGGACAACTGGGACGTACTCAAGGAACGGATCGACCTCGATCCGCGTGTAAGCGGCAATGAAAGCAATCTGATAGGACTGACTTATAAGCACGGTGGCGGCCACTGGGGTACATGGTCACGCTGGCGTCGCCGGTGGGTCAAATGCGAGCGTCGAGCGGTCGGCTTTACCGTCAAGCGGCCAGAACATTGGATATTCGCCGGTACTCAGTTGCAAAAGGACGACACGTTTGGCGCGGAAGATCGTCTCGTCGGATATGAAGCCGACGGCATCCCGCCCGAATGGAGTGACGATGCGTTTGAAACGCTGGCGATTACAGATCCGCTTGCGGGCTGGGAGATGGGCGGAGCAGGCGCGATCGGCATCTTCCGACCGTTGCTTCGTGACGGTCGCCGCAGCGTGGGAGAAGTGTTTAACGTAGGCACGACCGACTGGGCTCGCGCGCTAATGGATAGCTCGGCGAAGAGCAATGGCGTAGTTCAGCAGATTACCCGCAACGTGATCCGCAAATACGCAGGACTCGAAGCGGCAAATGAATTGCCGCTACCTGCTTCGGAGACGGCCAGCGCCACAAAGGAGGCTGCATTGCACACCGACGCCGGTTGAGCCGTACACCGTGTACGGAATGAAAGCAATGACCGTTACACACCCGATGTTGTCGGAAGGTGACACGATCGGGTAATACCTGGCTTACCCATGCGGCGGCAGAAATTACTTCGGCTTCCTACTCATATTTCTTTAAGGTTTATGGATGACACTCTCTTCATGCCGCGTTTTCAGCGGATCTAGAGGCTTTCTCAGGGCAATGAAGTTGAACTTTCAACGCCTCCGCGTTCGCTCTCCCGCACTGAGCGGCAGGTTTTAACGCACGTCTGCGTTGTCAGCCAAGGTTGGCTGTTTGAGGCTGAATTTAGGTGAGCACGCAACCAGCCTTACAGCGTATCCTTTCATTCAACTCCCAGCGAAGAAAGATTGCGTAAGCATCGTCCTCGACGCTTCTTCGCCCACGTCCCTATAAAGCACTGTCATACCTGACCGGCATTCAACCAATAAATAGTTAGACCTTGAACAACAGGAGACAGCATGAATAAAGTCGGCCCCGCTAGTTGCCTCCTACCAACGGATAATGCGGCACAAGTGCTTCGTCTAATTAATACGAATGCACATATAGATATCGTTTCGAGCCGTGATCTTGAAGCCGGCCTCGACGAAATCGATCTCGAAAGCGTCGCTGCCGGAAGTACTGCGGCTATTCGCCGCCGCGCGCACGGTGGCACCGATCAGTTGCAAATGCTTATTGCGCCCGATACGGATGCAACGCTTGCGTCTATCGTCAGGTCCACTCTGGATTGTCAAGACTTAATTGCTCCCGTATGGATCCTGGACCACACAGAGCATGGCGCAGTCATTGCGCGACCTGCGGAAATACGCATCAGCTTCTTTCCATACTCAAGTCCCTTAAGTTCTGCAAAGTCGGGAGCACCGAAAAAGGAAGACGAGAAAATCCACGCTTCCGCGCAATGGCTCACCGAAAACTGCGAGCACGACATCTCGATCGCCGAGGTCGCTCAAGCCGCCGCTATGAGCGAGCGGACTTTTCTGCGCAGATTCCGGCAGCAGATCGGCACGACACCCTCCGAGTATTTGCTGAGAGCACGTCTCGAGCGCTCGTGCCGCTTGCTGGCCGAGGGCGATTTGCCCGTCGACAAGATTGCGCGCCGCAGTGGCATGGGCAATGGATCGCAGCTCGCGAAGCTATTTCGCAAACGTTTCAGGGTCTCGCCAACAGAATTCCGCCGCCGCGCCCGCACAGGTACCGCCTGAGCGAGAGTAGCTATGGAAGAAGGCAGGCCGCACGGCAATTGGCGTGATCTGCCGTTGGCATCGCGTGCCGAAAGGTTCGCGTTCACGTCGATATTGATTGGGTTTGCAACTGTTTATGTATTGGCGGTGATTGTCGTTTTCGCGGTCGTGGCGATCGTAATGATTCCGCTACGGATCGTATCGACGATTGCAGCAGCTGTCAGGGCCGCAATGCGGCGTGAATGACGGCGTTTCGAAGGGCCGCGTAGTGGCGATGCGCGACAAGCAATTGGCGGCTGTGCCGCCGATTGGGCGGAAGTTTGTCGAATCAGCTGTTACTACAATGCAGCTATCGTCTGACCGGCTATGTGCATTTGATAAATATATTGGGAGCCCTAATCGTGATGGATCTTGTTGAATTCTCAAGTCTGCGTGTCAATGAGAAAATCGACTACTCACAACCGTCGAAGCACATTGGCCTTCTCGTTTCCCAGAACTTCTTTACGGCGACCGCGGGCGCCATTGGGGACGCTTTCCGTCTGGCTAACGCGGCGGAACTCGCCCGGGGCGAGCAGGCGCCCTACCGTCTAACGGTATTGTCCGACCAGGGGGGGCTTGTCACCAGCTCCTGTGGCATTTGCATTGGCACGGAACAACTTAATCATTACAGCATCAGCGACTTCCATGCGTTCTTCGTGGCCTGCCGCGACTCGACGGTGACAACCGAGCCGACAGATCGCCTTCATTCGTGGATCACCCGTCAGGGAGCCATTGCATCGCTTCGCATTACGCAAGGCTCGAAGCTCGCGGTGGTTTATAAAAACGCTTCGCGGCTGGCAGTACCCGTCGTTCTGTTCGACGACGAGGTTGCGGGACCGCGCGCGAGCGGAGCGACACCAGCTGAACTGGCCGTCGCCCAGATCGAACGCGACCTCGGCCCGCAGATTGCCCGCAAGGTCGCGCTCGACCTGCAGACCAATGCGGTCAAGCCCACGAGGCCCCGCGAAGGTGACGCGAAGTCGCTCACCACGACGAGCAAGGTTCGAGAGTCGGCGCGCTGGATAAAAGAAAACTACAGCAAGCCTATTTCCGTGGCACAAGCAGCGGAATCCGCAGCGATGAGCAAGCGTAATTTTCGGCGACGCTTCAAGCAGGAGTTCGGCATGACGCCGCTGGAGTACCTGCTGCGCACGCGGTTTGAAGTTGTCCGCGCAATGCTGAGTTCCACCAACGTTCCTATCGGGAAGATTGCACGCCGGTGTGGAATGGGCGACGGCAACCGGCTTGGCCGTCTTTTCAAGGAAAGGTACGGCATGTCGCCCACCGAATTCCGCGCACAGCGTCACCTGATCCTGTAGAGCGGCTCACGCAGGAGGAAAGCCACATCGCATCAGACCAATTTTTATGACTACTCCGATTCGTAAGACGCTGCTTTATCTCATTCTTATCCAGGGCGGCAACTATATCGTACCGTTGCTGATGTTGCCGTACCTGGGTCATGTACTCGGTGCGAGAGAGTTCGGGGTCCTCGCCTATTGTCAGGCGGTTGCCCAATACATGGTCTTGTTGACCGACTACGGTTTCAACTTCACGGCAACGAGGCACGTCTCCGTGAACCGCGGCGACCCTCGCGGTTTGGCAGAGGTCTACACGAGCACTTCCGCTGCGCGACTCGTGCTCGTCATGGGAGCACTCGTGCTGATCGTTGCGGGTGTGTTGTTCGTGCCGGACCTGCGAGAGCATGCCGACGTGCTGGCCGCGTTGTTTCTTGGGATCGTCGCCAACGCCGTCACGCCGATATGGTTGTTCCAGGGCCTGGAGCGCATGCGCGCGCTAGTTTTACCGACGTTTCTTTCGCGGCTCGTCGGACTGGTCTTCGTGTACCTCGCAGTAAGAGGTCCGGGCGACGCGGCGCTCGCCGCGCTTGGTGTGAGTCTCGGCAATGTGCTGCTCGCGATCTGTGCGCTGTGGATTCTCCGTCGCAATCGACTGGTGAAACTCGTCGGTACATCCACGAGAAAGATCGTCGAGGCGCTGAAAGACGGGTTCCCGCTTTTTCTCTCTTTCGTATTGATCAGCTTTTATGTGAACTTCAATTCCATTCTGCTGAATTACTTTCACGGACCGGAAGTAGTCGGCCAGTTCGCAATGGCGGACAAGATCCGCGTGGCGGCGCAAGCCATGTTCATGGTGATCAGCCAGGCTTTCTATCCACGCATCAGCCAATACCATGCGACCGATCCTCAAGCCGCGCAGCGTCTGATGCGTATGGCAATGCTTGCCGTGTTCTCGACTTCGATCAGCCTTTTTATCGGTATTGAATTGCTCGCGGCGTGGGGCATCGAAACGTGGATTGGGCCGCAGTTTCACGCGTCGATTCCTCTGCTGAGACTAGAGGCCGTGTTGCCGCCGATCATCAGCGTGGCAGTTGTATTCGGCGACCTGGGACTGCTCGCGCAAGGACGGGCGCGCTCACTGACCAATGTGTTTGTCGGCGCAACCGTTCTGCATCTTCTCTATGTCGTTCCACTCACTCGCTACGGCGGCGCCAAAGGGACGATCGTGGCCGTGATCCTGACCGAAGTGGTCGGCGCAGTGGCCTTCGTGTGGCTGTATTTTCGCGGCGTCGCTCCCTCTTCGCGCGGTGCGGGTCGGTCGCCTGTTGCGCCGTCGGCGGGTCAGGAGCCACGCGGCGCGGATGCGGGTTGAGTGCGGTTCTGGTTCATCAAACAATCAAGGTGCCCTATGTCAGCTTTTTCCATCATCGTGCCGGCTTATAACGTGCAGGCCTATCTCGACGATGCGCTCGCAAGCATCGCCGGCCAGTCCTTCACGGATTTCGAAGCGATCATCGTGGATGACGGCTCCACGGATGGCACCGCCGCGATCGCGCAGCGCTATTGCGATACCGACCCGCGTTTCACCTATGTCTATCAGCCCAATCGCGGGCAATCCGCGGCGCGCAATCTGGGCACCTCGCTCGCGACCGGCTCCTATGTGTACTACATGGACAGCGACGACATTATCGACACCGACACGTTGAGCGTGTGCCATCGGGAATTCAGCAATCCCGAGATCGACGCCGTCATGTTCGAGGCTGCTGTGTTCCCGAACGACGCTCCCATGTACAAGCAGGAAGTGAATGGTTACCGGCGGCCGCTGGGAACCGCGACGTTCTGGTCGGATGAGTTCGTCGTCGAGTCGTTGCGGCAAGGACGCTATTTCGTATCGCCATGCTGCTTCATTACGCGGCGTTCGGCGATCGGAAGCCTCCGCTTCCTGGAAGGCATCGTGTACGAAGACAATCACTTCTTCGCCGCATTGCTGCTGCAACAACGGATCAAAGTGGCCGTGCTGAATCAGGCGCTATTCAAAAGACGCCTGCGAATGGATTCGACAATGTTCACGACGAAAACGCTGCACCATTACAACAGCATGTACCGGCTGCTTCACGAAATGTCGGAACTGTCGTTCATTGCGCTCGATCCGCCGGCGCGCGCGAGGATCAAGCAGGAGATCATCGGCAAGACGCTGGGCGATCTGCATTTCGCAAGCGCGATGGTCGGCCCCGACTTCAAACTGCGAAGCATGAACGTGGCAGCGACATGGTACGTCGCCACCCATATCTCGCCTCGCCTCTTTTCCGCGAAGCGCCTGTTGCTCGCGCTCGTGCCGGAGTTGTATCGGCTGAAGCCTGAACTTTGATCGATCGTGGATAGGTGTGCGCCGCAATTGCCATAATGGCGCACACCCGGATGCCCCGACAAAAACATGTTGTGATGACTGTTGATGGCGAATGCCTTCGTTAAAGTCTGAATCGTTGCCGCAGCGTGGTTGCGAGGAGTTCCATTGCCTCCGTTGCGCGGCCCCTATCGCCGCGCATCAGAACCACATCGTGGTCTTCAATCTGCGGCAGGCCGTCGAGCACCCGCATATCGGCGCTGACCCGTGCACGGTCGAGAAGCGTCACGGCCAGACCGGATTCGACACAAGCCTTGATCACCTGAGTCGAGCCGCTGTCGAGGATCACCCGCCACTTCCGTCCTGCTGACTGCAGTGAACTCATCATTGCTGCACGATAAGGACACGGCTCCGCATAAAGCGCCAACGGAAGCGGACGGGTGTCATCCACGACATAGCTCGGGCTGCCGACCCAAACCGGCGTTGTCACGGTCAGTACATCCGCAGACCTGCTTTCCTTTGCGGGCTGAACGACTATCGCCAGATCGAGCTTGCCGCGACTGATCTGATCGCGAAGCTTGAAGCTCGGTGCAGTCTTGACTTCGAGAACCACGTTGGGCCAACTGGTCGCGAAACCCGGCAAGATATCGCGGATCACATGCGCAGCGTATTCATCCGGTATGCCGAATATGACCCGGCCGGCCAGTCTCTTCCCCTTGATGTCTTCCACAACGCGATCGTGCGCCGCAAGCACCTCGCCCGTACTGGACAGAAGCCGCTTGCCGAGCGCCGTCAACGTGACCGACTGATTGTCCCGTTCGAGGAGCCGCCCGCCCGCAATAGCCTCGAGGCGCTGAATCTGGATGCTTACGGCCGCGGGGCTCCTGTTGACCAGTTCTGCCGCCGCGCGAAAGCGTCCTAACCGGGCGACAGCGTGAAAGGTCCGCAGCAGATCGATGTCGAGAACGGTGCTCATGGTTTAATTCTGTTAAATGACTGAGTCAGTATATTTCAATTTTCGAATCCATCCCGGCGGTCTAATCTGCATGAATGGCGAGAACATCGACACACAATGCAAGCTTGAACCCCAATTCGCGCGACGCGAATCGCGTGCCGCTGCCCATGCTCGAGGCGGGGATGGTGCTGACGTGGAGTTCCGGCTTTGTTGGAATGCGGTTCTCCGCGGATTACGCTCCAGTACTCCTCGTGCTGCTGTGGCGGTTCATAGCACTTTCGCTCTGTCTTTTTCCCTTCGTCGCTCGCGAGATTCGGAGTGCGCCTTTGCCCGTATTGATCCGGCAGTCGATCATCGGGGTATTCGCGACGGCGGGGTATCTCGCCGGCGTCGCGAGAGGAATCGAGCTTGGTGTTCCGACCGGTCTCGCCGCCCTCATTGCAGACCTGCTTCCAGTGGCCGTAGTAATCATTTCGACCTGCGTCTTCCGTGAGCACAGCCCGAAGAGCGTGTGGGCCGGACTGGCGCTTGGCCTTGCAGGAATGTTGATTGTCTGTCGCGACGCGGTCGCGCTCGGAAAAGCGCCGGCATGGGCATACGCACTGCCGGTTGCAGGTATGGTTTCACTCGCGGCGGCTACGGTTTGGCAGCAACGATCAACGGCTCGCGCGGGAAGTTTGAGTCCGCTGGGCATGCTTTGGCTGCAAAGCGTCGTCTCCTGCCCGGTCTTTCTATGGCTGCAGGCATCGCATGGCAACGTCATGCCGATCGCAACCGTGGGGTTTGCTGCCAGCGTCGCCTGGACTGCCATTCTGGCGACGCTTGGCGGATGGGGGCTTTACTGGACGTGTCTACGGCGCTCGTCGTCTGCTCGCGTCACGAGCGTACTCTTTCTGAGTCCTCCGATCACGCTGATCTGGGCATGGGCGATGTTTCGCGAGCCACTGTCATGGCCCATGGCTATCGGAATGGGGATTTCCGGCCTTGGAGTCCTGCTCGTTGTGCGACGCGACCGTGCCGGAGGCAGACTGTTCAGTGACAGACTTCGGTGAGCCGAACGATTGCAGCCGTGCCGGCAACGCTTCGGGTTGTATCGATTGCGACGAGTACAGCGCGAACCCAACGGCGTTTGCTACGCCGCGAAGAGACGGCGATGCACGTTGCGCAAGTGCGCCCGCATCGCGGTCTTCGCGGCGCGTGCATCGCGATTGAGAATGGCCTCGCCAATCCTGCGGTGATCCGCGTTCATCGCCAGCGTAATCTGCTTGTCAGCGTAAAAAGCTTCGAGGTGCGTGAACACGGGGCTATAGCGCTTGTTCCATAGCATTGTCATCACCTCGGTTAGTAGCGGGTTGCCCGTCATCTCGCTGATGAGCAGATGGAAGCGCCTGTCTTCTTCGAGAAACGCGGCGTCGTTCACCGACTGTGCCTCCAGGTTGCCGATGATGCGCGTAAGCAAGCGCCGCTGCTTGCCGGTGCCGTTCTTTGCAGCAAGCGCCGCGATCTCGCCTTCTATCATCGCGCGTGCGGAAAGCAGATCGGCAACGCTGAAGGCTGCGTCTTGCACCGGCGCCTGTTCGCGTGACTTGTCCAACTGGCGCACGAAAACGCCGGTCCCCGTGCGTATCTCCACTCGCCCCGCGATTTCGAGCGCAATCAATGCCTCGCGCACGGAAGAACGCCCCACGCCGAGTTGCCGGGCCAGATCGCGTTCGGCAGGCAGCGCCTGTCCCGGCTCGTAAGTTCCGTCTTCGATGAGCCCAATGATCAGGCTCGAGATTCGCTGATACAGACGCTCGGGTTTGAGAGTGGGCAGGTCCATTGGCAGGTTCATTCGCGCTCCTTTACCCGTTTCGTCGATCGAATTGCATCACTCAAAGACAGTCGCTATACTGCCTCGGCGGTCCGGTGGCCTGACCACTCGTATGGCCTGACCGCAATGAAATTGAAGGCAGTCCCTGGAAGCAACCGTTTGAAAGCATAGCATCGGCGATTTCGCGGATGCGCTCAAAAAAGGCGTGCTCATGACGATGTCATTTCAGTGCTTCAGCACCGGCGCTTGCCGCCTTGCCCGCATGCGGTCCGCTCGCGTCACGCACGTACCCGCCCCCTCCCGCTTTTCGTCCAGCTTTCAATCAGCGCCGCCCTGAAGGCGCTTGCGCGCGCATTGAATCGACGAAGCCGATCCGAGCAGTCCGAGCAGTCAGCAAAACAACAAGGAGACACCATGTTCCGCTCAGCCAAGCAGGTGACGATCACGCTCGCCGCAGCGTCATGTATGTTCGCGGGCGCAGCGCACGCGCAAGTGGCCACCGGCGATACGTCGCAAAAGAAGATCGCGCTGTCGAATAGCTTTGCGGGCAACTCCTGGCGGCAGTCGATGTTGAAGAGCTGGAACACGGTCTCGCAACAGGCCGTCGCGGACAAGAAAATCGGTGCGGCTCCCGCATTTACCACTGCCGAAAACCAGGTGACGGAGCAGGCGCAGCAGGTGCAGAACCTGATCCTGCAAGGCTATAACGCGATCGTCATCGACGCCGTGTCGCCAACCGCGCTCAATGGCACCATCAAGAAGGCGTGCGCAGCGGGCGTGGTCGTCGTGTCCTTCGACGGTATCGTCGACGAGCCGTGTGCGTATCGAGTGAACTTCGATTTCAAGGGCTGGGCTGAGCAGGGTGTGGACTATCTCGCGCAACGGCTGAACGGCAAGGGGAACATTCTCGAAGTGCGGGGCGTGGCGGGCATTTCCGTCGACAACCTGATGCATGAAGGCGTGCTCGATGCGATGAAAAAGCATCCCGGCATGAAGCTCGTGGGATCGGTGAACGGCGACTGGACGCAGTCGGTCGCGCAAAAAGCCGTCGCGGGCATCTTGCCGACGCTGCCGCAAGTCGATGGCGTCGCGACCGAAGGCGAGATGTCGTTCGGCATCGCGCAGGCTTTCAAAGCCGCCAATCGCACCACGCCGCCGATGATCATTGGCAGCACGTATCCCGAACTCAACTGGTGGAACGAGCAGACGAAGAACGGCTATCAGTCGCGGTCGCTGTCCAATCCGCCGGGCGCGGTCACATTCGCGTTCTGGGTCGCGCAGCAGGTTCTCGCAGGAAAGAAAATCCCGAAGGACGTGACCATCAACGTGCCGCTGCTCGAAATTTCGCAGCAGGAGTTGCCGGCGAAGCTTGCGGCGACGCCGCCGGGCGGCATCAGCGACGTCACCTATACGCTCCCTCAGACGGTCGCGCTTCTGGACAAGAAGAAATAAATCTTTTGAATCGAAGTATCGCCACGCATGGAGCATGTGAATGGGCGGAACAGGAGACGCGATTGCCCGACGTGAGGCGCTGATTCGCTTCGAAGGCATTAGTAAGAACTTCGGGCGCGTGCGCGTGCTCAACGACATAGACTTCACCTTCATGCAGGGCGAATGCGTCGGCATTGCCGGGCATAACGGCGCGGGAAAATCGACGCTCACGGCCGTCTTGGCGGGCGTCCATGCGCCGACGCAAGGGCGCATCGAAGTCGAAGGCAAAGACGCGCCGCATTACGACGCCAACGCCGCACGCGATGCCGGCGTACGCTGCGTGTTTCAGGAGTTGTCGCTCTGCGCAAACCTGACGGTCGCCGAGAACATGTGCATCGTGCATCCACAACTGCGTGGGCGCGGATGGCGCCGCACGGCCACGAAGCTGATGCGCGAGAAGCTCGACGAGATTTTCCCGGGCAACGGGTTAAAGGGCAACGAACTTGTCTCCGACCTCACGCTGACGCAACAGCAGATGGTCGAGATTGCGCGCGGATTTACCGTCACCGACACGCCCGTGCGCCTTGTGATTCTCGACGAGCCGACGTCATCGCTCGATGCGCATACCGCAGAACAGTTGCTCGCGTTTGTGCGCAAGGCGGCGGCAAGCGGCGTCACCTGCCTGCTCATCACGCATATGCTCGGCGAGATCGAGCGCGTGGCCGACCGCGTGGTGGTCATGCGTGACGGCAGCATCGTCAGCGTGCTTTCGCGTGAACAGTCGAGCCGCGAGTCCATTATCCAGGCGATGGGGCAGCATCTCGAAGCGGACAAGGCGTCTGTCGTGACTCGCGTCCAGGCGGATCGCGAACGGGAGCGGCACTTCATATGGAACATCGGCGCAAAGCGCCATACGTCGATTGAAGCGTCGCGCGGCGAAGTGATCGGCTTTGCGGGACTGGCGGGCCAGGGGCAAACCGAGGCGCTTATTGCGATCTACGAAGCCGCGACGAAGCGCGGAGCGAGCCGCGCGAAGGTGGCTTTCGTAGCAGGCGACCGCGGGCGCGACGGCGTCTTCCCGATCTGGTCCATCGCTCAGAATCTCGACTTGCGCTGGCTCGCGGGCGGTGCGCCGCGCAAGCGCGGTCTCGTCGATTTCGCGGCGGCGCGGGCCATCGTCGAGGAGTGGCGCGCGAAGATCGGCATACGCGGGGCGGCGATGAACGCGGGTATTCTGTCGCTCTCGGGCGGCAATCAGCAAAAGGTACTCTTTGCGCGCGCGCTTGCATCGGACGCGGAGCTGATTCTGATGGACGATCCCACGCGCGGCGTCGATGTCGGCACCAAGCGCGACATCTATCAGCTGGTTCACGACGAAGCCGCAAAGGGCCGCACGTTCGTCTGGTACACCACGGAAAACGAGGAATTGTCGCACTGCGACCGCACTTACGTGTTCCGCTCGGCCGCCGTCACGCGCATGCTTCATGCCGACGAATGCACGGAAGAAGCACTGCTCGCGGCCAGCTTCGAGGAGCAGGCCGCATGACACTCGCCATCACGCAAGCACGTTTGCGCGCGATGCTTCCCGCCATATCGCTCGTCGCGGTGCTCATACCCATCCTTGTCATGCAGCCCGCGGTAATGAGCTACTTCGGCTCGAGCCTACTGCTGAATCTTGCGGTGCCGATCGTCCTTGCGACGCTCGCGCAACTCGCGATCATCACCGTCAACGATCTCGATCTGTCGATCGGGCCGTTCGTGAGTCTCGTCGCATGCATCGGCGCGACGCTGCTCGTGAAGACACCGTGGCTCGGCACCCTCGCGCTCGTCGGCTGCGTGCTCACTTATGCGGCCGTCGGCGCGTTGGTCGAGTTGCGCCAGATTCCGTCGATCGTCGTGACGCTCGGGCTGTCGTTCGTGTGGAGCGGCCTCGCCATCGTGCTGCTCCCTTCACCGGGCGGCACGAGCCCGACGTGGCTCGGCGCGGCGATGAACTATCAGACGCCGTTCATTGCGGCGCCCATCGTGTGGTCGGTGCTGATTGCGATCGTCGGGCATCTGCTCCTGATGCGCTCGTCGGCGGGCGTGCGCGTGCGCGGTGCAGGCGGCAATCCGCGCGCGATGCGCCGCTTCGGCTGGTCGCTCGTGCGCAGCAAGGCCACGCTCTATGGCGTCGCGGGCGTGTTCGGCGTTCTATCGGGCTTATCGCTGCTCGGCCTCACCACATCCGCCGATGCAAACCTCGCGTTGCGCTACACCCTGCTCTCGATTGCCGCCGTGATACTCGGCGGCGGCGAATTCATGGGCGGTCGCGTGTCGGTGATCGGCGCGGTGCTCGGCGCGATCACGCTGACGCTCGCGGCATCGTTCCTTGCGTTCCTGAACATCTCCTCCGACTGGCAGGTCGGCATGCAGGGCGCGATTCTGATCGTGGTCCTGTCACTACGCGTGCTGCTGCAACGCGGAGAGCGCCGATGAATACCCTCGCTGAAAACAATACGAGCGCATGGTCGCGCATCAAGGCGATTCAGGCGCCTTGGGTCTGGTCCTTTATCGGTGCGGTGCTGGTATGGCTCGCCATCGTCGCGATCTTCGGCTTCGGTATCGCGAGCAATGTCGCGCAAACGGCGCTCACGTATGGCGTCTTCATGGTGCTGGTGGGCCTGGGGCAAATGCTCGTCATCACATCGGGCGTGGGCAACATCGACCTGTCGGTGCCGTCGACAATCGCGCTTGCCGGCGTGGTCGGCATGCATACCATGGGCGGCGCGAACGGTCAGATCGTCGCGGGTATCGCGGCGGCGCTCGGCGTGGGCATCGCCATTGGCCTCGTGAATTACGCGCTCATTCGCATGCTGCGCATTCCGCCGATCATCGCGACGCTGTCGTCGAGTTTCATCATCCAGTCGATCGCGATCACGCAAGGCAGACAGCTTCCGCCGCCACCGCCCGCGCTCGGCGCATTCGCGACCGGACGCTTCCTGAGCGTGCCGTACATTGCGCTGCTGGCGCTCGCGTTGTCGATCGCGCTCGCCGTGCTACTGCATCGCGCGGTCTATGGACGCAGACTGTCGGCCATCGGCCAGAATGCGCGCGCCGCCTGGCTTGCGGGCGTGGACGTGCACCGCACGCGATGCCTCGCGTATGTCATGTCGTCGATGATCGCATCGCTGACTGCGTTGCTCATATCGGCGACGTCCGGCGGCGCTTCGCTCGATATGGGCGTCGAATACATGCTGATTTCGATTGCGGTCGTCGTGATCGGCGGCACCCTCGTGGCCGGCGGGAAAGCGACGATCGCAGGCGTCTGGGGCGCATCGATGTTCCTCTTTCTCACCAACGCCGTGCTCAACGCGGTTGGCGCGGATGCGGGCGTGCGCTCCATCGTGTATGGCGCGCTCATCATCGCCGTGACGGTGGCGGCGGGCGGCAAGGTCGTGCGCTGAGTCCAAACAGCAAAAAGGAAAAGGAGACATGAAAAACAACGAATACGAAGTGCATGATCCACGCTTCAGGCTGCTGCTTCAGCCGAACGCGTCGATGGACAAGCTAACCGGCGAATGCCTGTGGGCCGAAGGCCCCGTGTATTTTCCGGCGACCGATCTGCTCATCTGGAGCGACATTCCGAACAACCGCATGCTGCGCTGGGCGCCGGGAATGGGCGTCGGCGTGTACCGCGCGCCGTCGAACTACAGCAACGGCAATACGCGCGATCGCGAAGGCAGGCTCGTCAGTTGCGAGCACGGTGAGCGGCGTGTCACGCGCACCGAGCATGACGGCAGCATCACCGTCATCGCCTCGCATTTCGAAGGCAAGCGGCTGAACTCGCCAAACGATGTGATCGTCGATTCCGAAGGCGCGATCTGGTTCACCGACCCCGACTATGGAATCATTAGCGACTACGAAGGATATCGCTCTGACAGCGAGATTGGGCGATGCAACGTGTATCGCGTGTCGCCCGGCGATACGCAGGTGCGCCTCGTTTCCGACGACTTCGTGAAGCCGAACGGTCTCGCGTTTTCGCCGGATGAATCGAAGCTTTATATCGCCGACTCGGCCGCATCGCACGACGACAATGCGCCACGTCACATACGCGTATTCGATGTCGCGAGCAACGGCGCATTGCGCAATGGCCGCGTGTTCGTGGAGATGCAAAGCGGCGTGCCCGACGGCATGCGTGTCGATGAGCACGGCAACGTATGGACGAGCGCCGAAGACGGCGTGCATTGCTATGCGCCGGACGGTGCGCTGCTCGGCAAAATCCTGATTCCCGAAGTCGTTGCGAACCTGACCTTTGGCGGGCCGCGGCGCAATCGGCTTTTCATAACCGCGACTTCATCCGTATATGCGCTGCATGTAGGCGTGCGGGGCGCGGTGCGCTGATCGATAACAAAGGAGACGGTACGTGCACACTTTCATCAAGGTAGTGACGGCGGCATGCATTGCATTAGCGGCTGCATCCGCGTCGGCGCAAATCGCAACCGGCGATACATCGTCAGTGAAGATAGCGCTGTCGAACAATTACGCCGGCAATAGCTGGCGTCAGCAGATGCTCAAGAGCTGGGCCAACGTCGCGGACGCCGCAGTCAAACAGAAGGTCGTCGCGGCTGCGCCCAGCTTCACGACCGCGGAAAGCCAGGCGACCGAGCAGGTCCAGCAGATACAAAACCTCATCCTGCAAGGCTTCAAGGCGATTGCCGTCGACGCCGTATCGCCGACCGCACTCAACGGCGTCATCAAGCAGGCGTGCGGCGCAGGCGTGACCGTAGTATCGTTCGATGGCATCGCCACCGAGCCGTGCGCGTATCGCATCGCGGTGGACTTTCAGGGCATGGGCCGGATGCAAGTCGACTATCTGGCGAAGCGCCTGAACGGCAAGGGTAACCTGCTGGAGATTCGTGGGCTTGCAGGCGTCTCTGTCGACGACGAGATTCATCAGGGCATCGTCGACGAAATGAAAAAGTATCCGGGCATGAAGATCGTCGGTTCGGTGCATGGCGACTGGACGCAGACCGTTGCGCAAAAACAGGTCGCGGGAATCCTGCCGACACTGCCGAAGATCGATGGCGTCGTGACGCAAGGCGGCGACGGCTATGGTGCCGCGCAGGCAATCAAGGCGGCTGGGCGGCCTACGCCGATCATCATCCTTGGTAATCGTCAGGAAGAGCTGGCGTGGTGGGCGGAGCAGCGCAAGAGCGGCTATGAAACGATGTCGGTGACGATACCGCCAGGCGCGTCGTCGTTCGCGTTCTGGGTCACGCAGCAAGTTCTCGCGGGCAAGAAGGTGCCGCACGACATTCGCATGCCGGTGCTGGAAGTGAAGCCCGACGAGCTCGATGCGGTCCTTGCGAAAACGCCGAGCGGCGCACTTGCGAACAAGGAGTACACGCGCGACGAAGTGGTCGCAGTAGTGGACGGCAAAAAATAGCGCGCTCCAACAGTTGCGTTCCGGCTCTCCGCGCAGGGCGCCGCGCGGTCTTCGCAACGAGCGGCCGCCCCGATCGGCTCACCACCGAACGGTGCGGCCGCGATAATCGAGAAATTCCAGGCCGGGGCGGCCACGTTTGGCCAGCAGTACATCCACGACGCCGGGAACGCTCTCTTCGATCGACAACCGCCCCTCTGGCCCGCCGAGGTCTGTGCGTACCCAGCCCGGCGCCATCAGCACCATCGCACGCGGCGGTTCCGCGCGACGTGCTGCAAAGCTGCGCATGAACTGGTTCAGCGCCGATTTGCTGCCGCGATAGACCTCGCGCTGGCCCGACTCATTGTCGGCAATGCTGCCCTGCCCCGACGACATCACGCCGATCAAACCCGCCGCATCGACGAGGTCGCACAAGCTTTCGACAACGCGCATGGGACTGAGCGCATTCGTGATCATCAGGTTCACAAAATCCTCGGTCGACACCTCGCCGATTGTTTGAGTCGGATCCGGATTGGTCGTGCCGGCGTTCACGAACAGCGCGTCGAACGTGCGGCCCGCGAGGCGCTCGCGCAGCGCCTGGATCTGCTCTGGCCGGGTGATGTCCAGCGTTTCGATCTCGACCTGTCCCGGATGCGCATCGGCTAGGTCATGCAGCAACGTGCGCCCGCCACGTACAGTGCCCATGACGTGCCAGCCTCGTTTGAGAAACTCCGCGGCCATTGCGTAACCGAGGCCACGAGAGGCGCCGATCAGCAGGATGGAAGGAACATGAGCAGGTTGAGCAGCTTGGGGCATAGGGCTTTCCTTCTTCGTCGGTTGGTCTCAGCAATTCTGATCGCGGCGTCTGCTTTGCACCAGACGCCTCGCCTGCAATCCACGATTGCACCGCACGCCCTGCCTGGCCAGATTTGCACTATCCTCGACAGATGCCACGTGTCGACCTGAACCTTCTTCCCGCCCTGGACGCGCTGCTGAGCGAACGCAGCGTTACAGGAGCCGCCCGGCAGCTGAACCTCAGCGTGTCGGCAATGAGCCGCACGCTGACCAGGCTGCGCACCCTCACTGGAGACCGGCTGCTGGTGCAGGCCGGGCGAGCGCTGATCCTTACTCCGTATGCCGAAGAGCTTCGTGAGCGCGTCTCTTCACTGGCTCGCGAAGCGGAGGCGGCACTCAGTCCCGCCGGCCGCCGGTTCGACTTCACTACCTTGAATCGAAGCTTCGTCGTGCGCGCGGGCGAGGGTTTCATCGACCTGCTCGGCGCGGCCTTGATGGACAGGATTCACCGGGCAGCGCCCGGTGTGCAGCTTCGATTCACGCCCAAGCCGGACTGGGCTGCGCAGCCGCTGCGGGAAGGCGCGATCGATCTGGAGATCGGCACGGTGAGGACCACGGCTCCCGAGATGATTACGCGCCTGCTCTTCAGGGACCGCTACGTGGGCGTCTGCCGGCGTGGCCATCCGCTCCTGGACGGTACCGGAATCAGCCTCGAGCGCTGGAGTGCATACGGCCATGTGCACACCTCACGCACCATTGCGGTCGATGCGGCTTTGGCACGACTGGATGTACAGCGAACAGTGCTGATGGAGGTGCCGACCTATACCAGTGCGATGCAAATTGCTCGCCAGTCGGACCTGCTCGCCGTTGTCCCGCATTCGTGTCTGGCCAACCCGTTCACGCCCGATCATGCCTTAGCGAACGGCCTCGACAGCTTCGAGCTTCCAGTGCGCACGCCCGCCTTCAGCGTCTCGGCGATCTGGCATCCGCGCCTCGATCAGGACCCGGCCCATCGCTGGTTTCGCGCAGAAGTGATGCAAGTGTGTGCGGCGGCCTATTCTTCTGACTCGATGCCGCCGTTGCTTCGCGATTGACGTTACGTTCCGGTTTCAGTTGGAAGATCGGGCGACCCCGGTGGTCGTCGGTCGCGTCGTGGGGTCCGCCCGGCGCCAGAGTCACGTCGAACTGACTCGCGCTCTGCCTCGCAGTGCTTTGCGTCGCATCCGTGCCGAGGTCGAGGCACGCTACGCGAATCCATACAACTTCGTAGGGTTAGCGACGAAGATCAGATGCTGCCAATCCGGCCGCCCTATCCAGTTCGCGATCGTGTCCAGCAAGCTCGCATCATCCGGCTTATGCATCTTCTCCGTCGGATGAGGCCAGTCGGTCCCCCACAGCATCCGCTCCGGCGCCATCTCGATCAGCACTTTCGCGACAGGCTCAACGTCTCCGTATGCTGGGGCGCCCGCCTTGCTGTCGACGTACGGCCCCGACAACGTGATCCACGTATTGCCTTTCTCGACCAGGCGCCGCGCGGTGCGCAAAGCGTCCGACGACAGGCCGCCGGGTTCCGGAACATGCGCGATATGGTCGATGACGAGCGGGCAAGGCAGTGCCGACAAATGCCGCTCGAGTTCCGGCAGTCGCGCGCCCTGCACCACCAGTTCGATATGCCAGCCGAGATTGGCTATGCGCGTGGCAAGCGGCGCAAGCATGTCGAGCGTCGTTGCGCCCGGATAGCTCAGGTTGAAGCGAATCGCGCGAATGCCGCCTTGATCCAGGTTCTGCAGTTCCGCATCGGTCACGGAACTGTCGATGACGGCAACGCCGCGCGCGTTGCCGCCGAACTGCCGGATGGCCTCCAGCGTACAGCGGTTATCCGTTCCATACGTCGACGGCGTGACGACCACATTGCGCTTCACACCCAGGCGCGCCTGCAGAAGCCGGTACTGCGCGACCGTGGCATTCGGCGGACGCAGCGTCGTGCCCGGCGCGACCGGGAAGCGATCGTCGTAAATATGCATGTGACAGTCGATGGCGCCTTCGGGCAACCTGAACGCCGGCCGCTCCGTGCCGCTCGACCACGTTTCTTCAGCGGCGGCCAGCTTCGGCAGCGCTGCCGACATCAGTGCAGCGCCTGCGAACTGGAGGAATTCGCGTCTCGTGGGAACAGTCATGCTCAAATGGTCCCCGTCTTGCTGACCAGACGGTTTGCCGAATTATTGCGGGTCAACAGCAACAAAGTCGCGACGCTGACGAGCGTGAGGATGGCGAGTGGCATCAACGCCAGCGCATAACTTCCAGTCGCCTCCTTCACCCATCCATATACGTTCACCATCAGTCCGCCGCCAAGCAGATTTGCAATCGCGTTCACCGTCGCGAGGCCTGCTGCCACGGCACTGTTGGACAGCATGTCCGTAGCGAGCGCCCAGAATGGGCCCTTGAACGAATAGGCGCCAACGAGTACCGCGCACAGCATGCAGACCGTCGGTACAAGTGAGCCGCTCAGCGACGTCGCGAACAGACCCACACCGATCAGCAGCATCGGTACTACAGTGTGCCAGCGACGCTCGCCGACCCGGTCCGAGCGGCGGCCCCAGTACACCATCAGGACGGAAGCGACCGCGTACGGCACGGAGTTCAGCAAGCCTGTCTGCATGACAGACAAACCAAACGACTTGAGCAGTTGCGGCTGCCACACGGACAGCGTGCTCCCCGCCGCCGACGCGCATGTGTCGACGAGTGCGAGACACAACACATAGCGATTGCGGAACAGTTGCGTGAGCGGAAGCGACGGCACCTTCTTCGGAGCCTTTTGCTCGCTGACGAGCGCATTGACGAGCCATGTGCGCTCGTCGTCGTCGAGCCATTTCGCGTTCTCCGGCTTGTTGGTCAGCATGAACAGACACGCAACGCCTAGCAGCACGGTCGGGACGCCTTCGAGAATGAACAGCCAGTGCCAGCCGCGCAGCCCCCAGAAGCCGTCCATCTGCAGGAGCAGCGCCGAAATCGGCGAGCCGATGAAGCTCGCGGCGGGAATTGCGACCATGAACGTCGCGACGATCCGAGCGCGATACGACGCCGGAATCCAGTACGAGAGATACAGCAGCACGCCGGGAAAGAAACCCGCTTCGGCGGCGCCGAGCAGGAAGCGCAGAACATAGAACGACGTCGCGCTATGCACGAGCGCGGTCGCCGCCGACACGATGCCCCACGTAATCATGATTCGCGCGATCCAGATACGCGCGCCGTACTTTTGCAGCGCGAGGTTGCTCGGCACTTCGCAAAAGAAGTAGGAAATGAAGAACAGGCTGCTGCCGAAGCCGAACACCTTCGCCGACATGCCAAGGTCATGATTCATCTGTAGCGACGCCATGCCCACGTTGCCCCGGTCGATAAAGGCAAGCAGATAGCACACCATCAGAAAAGGAATGAGTCGCCAGACGACCTTTCGTATCGTCCGGCGCTCGATCGCGGACTTGTCCATGAATCCAGTTTGCATCGTCGTCTCCGTTTATTGTGCGCCTGCGCGCTGATTCGTGAATCGTTGCCATGCAATGACGGCGATGACACCGCTGGCGAGCACCACCGCCATGGATGCAAATGTGTGTCGTACGCCCAGCGCTTCGGACGCGGTCCCGACGAGCAGATAGCCGAATGGCATCGTGCCGTTGTAGGCCATCCCATACATGCCGACGAGTCCGCCGCGCACGTGTTCCGGGCATTGCCGCTGGATGGTCGCGTTCGTCGACGTGGCCGCGAACGTAAGGCTGAAACCGAGTGCGAAAAACGCCGGCACCGTGGCTGCCGCCTCCGATGTCGCGGCAAGCAACGCGAGCGCGCCGACGGCCGTCCACGGCGCCCACGCGATGAATCTTCGCGACGCCGACGTGCCGATCGCCGAAGAAAGCAGAATTGCCGCGCTCAGCGAACCCGCGCCGGCGCACGCGAAGAACACGCCCGTAAAGCGCGCCGCGTCGTGGAACCCCTGGTCCGCGAGCAGCGGCACGAGTGTCTGGTAACTGCCCGCGAACAAACCGATGCACGCGAGTATCGGCAGATAGCGGGCGGAGAACGCATCGGACATCACGTAGCCGACTGCGTCGCGCAGGCTGCTGTCCGCGCGCGCGGGCCGAGCCGCCGAGGCCGTTCTGATCGAACGCACGCATGTCGCCATGAAGCAGAGCGCCACCGCATAAATCACAAACGATGTTCTCGGTCCGAGCGTGGGATAGACGAAACCCGCAATCGTCGGGCCGACCATCCGGCCGACGTTGTAAACCATCGTGTTCATCGCCACGGCGTTCGACGTATGCGTCGGATCTTCGAGACTCGTCAGCAGCAAAACCTGACGCGCGGGCGTCTCAACGGCGCTCGATACGCCGATGGCGAGCGCATGCGCGAGTATCAGCTTCACGCCGAGCACGCCGAGCAGCGACAGCGTGAAGAGACTGGCCGTCAGCACCAGCGACGCCGTGAGCACGCACAGCGTCGCGCGCTTCGCATTGGCCGAACTGATGCGCGAGCCGGCGATCGGTGCGACGATCAGTTGCGGTCCGTACAGCAGAAAATTGAGCAGCGCGAGAATCGCCGCCGACCCCGACAGGTGATACACGAGCAGGTTCAGCGTGACGTTCTGCGTCCAGCTTCCGAGCACGGACGCGACCTGTCCGCTCAGATAGCGTCGCAGCGACGCCTCGGCAAGCGCCGGAAACAGTCTGCTGACGAAACCGGTTTGCGCGGCCATCGTCATGACAATGCCTTGCCGCGCGTTTCGGGCGCGAAGAACACGACGACGGCGGCGGCGACGAATGCGACGATGGTCGTCGCGAGTCCGAGCACGAATCCGCCGGAGGTCGATGCGAGCGCGCCGATAATCAACGGCGCGATGAAGCCGCCCAGACGGCCGCCGTTATACGCGAGGCCCATCAGGAATCCGCGCGACGCCGTATTGCCGATGATCTCCGCGAGGAACGGACCCGCTCCCGCGAAAATGCCGTTCACACTGAAGCCCGTCAGGAAGATCGCGACCATCAGCAGCAGTGCATTCGACGACACGATGTACACGCCCACGGCCCCCGCCCCGACCAGCAGATAGGCAAGAAACATCGGACGTCGACCAAGCCGGTCGACGAATGCAGAAAACAGCAGGAAACCGCTGATCGCGCCGAACTGCAGCGCAAGCACGAACTTCAGGCTATGCACGAAGTCGAGATGCTTCACCGTGACGAGGAACGTCGGTGTCCACGTGAACACACCCCAGTACAGGTACTGCAGAAAGAAGATAAAGCCGAACGCCGTCAGCAGTCCGCGCACATTGAGCGTGTCGCTGCTCGTCGCGTGCACGTTTTTAACCGATGTCTTCGCCTGCTTGCGTTCCAGCCAGATCGGCGATTCAGGCGTTTTTCGCGCAACCCAGAAGAGGATAAAGAACGGCAACGCACCGATCAGAAAAAGCAGACGCCAGCTATTTCCACCGAGTCCGGCGTTCACGCCGCTGACGATGCCCGAAATCGTGATGGCGAGGATCGCGCCGATGGGCAATCCCATCTGCATCAGCGCGCCGCCCTTGCCGCGCCGGCTCGCGTGCCATGTCTCGGCAATCAGCGCGGCGCCCGCCGTCCACGTGCCGCCCATGCCCAACGCGCCGAAGAAGCGCAACGTCGCGAACCAGTGCTCGTTCGGCGCGAACGCAAGCAGACCCGAGAACAGCGAATAAATGCCGACGCAGAGCAACGCGGTACGCACACGCCCCAACCGGTCCGATACATAACCGAACAGAATCCCGCCGACGATCTGCCCTGCCGCCGTGATGCTCGTGAACAGGCCGAGCTGCGCCTTGCTGAGACCGAACTGAAGAGCGAGCGTCGGCAGCAGAAGCGAAAGCAAAAACGAGTCGTAGCTTTCGAACGTCCAGCCGAGTCCCGCAAGTGTTAGCGAGCGCCACTCAATGCCCGTGATGTTCCTCAATCCTCGGGCTTCCGCACCGTCCTTGAATTCGGTTGTCGCAACCGTTGCACTCGTTTTCATGTGTTGTCTCCGGCAATCGCGAGGCGATAGGTTGCCGCCGCAGTCCGGCTGAACAGGGCGGCTTTTTCATTGGCGGACATCGCGGACGCGAGTCGTTTGAAGGCGTTCCACAGCACGCCGTAACTGAACATCCCTTTATCGACGGGAAAGTTGCTTTCGAACATGCAGCGATTCACGCCGAACAGTTCGACGCACGTGTCGAAATACGGCCGCCACGCAAAGGCCAGTTCCTCGGACGAAGGCGGCACTTCGCGCGCGGCGAAATCGAAGCCGAATACGTTCATGCCCGCGCCGCCGAGCTTGATGCGCGTGTTGGGCAAGCTCGCGAGGCGCGCGAGTTTTCGCTGCCATTCGGCGCGAACCGCCGCGCGTTGACCAGCGTGCGGACCGACACCCAGCGGACCGCCAAAATGATCGATAACGACCGTCACGCGATCCGCGGCACGCGCGAGTTCATACAGATCGTCGAGTTGCGTGTGATAGACCCATGCATCGAGCGACAACTCAAAGCGGCCGAGCGCTCTCACACCCTGCCGGTAAGCCGGATTTGCCATCAGGTCGCGCGGCGGCGTCACGGGGCTCGAACTTACTTCAGGGCTCGCATGCCACGCGAGCGGATTGCGGATGCCGCGCAGGCGTCCGCCGGATACCTGCAACATCGCTTCGAGGACCGCATCGAGTTCAGCGCCCAACGTCAGGTCCGCACCGCCGACGATCGCCTCGCAGCAGCGCGTCCGTCCATACGCGCCGCTCGCGGACATCGCGGCGATTCCGTTGGCGAACTCCACTTCGCCAACGGGCTTCATCGCCTCGGGACCGTCCTCGCGCAACATCGAGCGGCATTGCACGTAGACCGTCGACACGACCCGATGCCCGCTCGCCACGTCGTTGCGAAACTCATCCGCGAGATACCGCCCGGTCTGGCGGTCCCACAGATGATGGTGCGCATCGACAATCGGCAGTTCAGGCTCGAGAACAGGCTCCTTTCGCAAGGCAAGCCACTCCTCTCGAACCGGAAGATGGGGCGCATGGACTATCTGCATTACGCTTTCTCGTCAGAACTTCTGGCGCATGCCAATCGTGATGCCCGTCTGGTTATATCCGGGCGCGACCGTACCGTAGCCATTGACACCAAGTGCGGACTTGTCCTTGTTGTGAGCGAAGCCCGCGGTTGCGTAAAGGTCAGTGCGCTTCGACAGGAAATAGTCCGCGCAGAGCACCGCGAGCCACGGGTCGGCTCCCGTCGAATGCACGTCCTGGTAGTAGCCGGTGGCCGTGATAATGAACGCGGGCGTCACGTTGTACTGCGCACCCGCCCAGTAGAGGTTTGCAGCGCTGGCTTGCGAGCCGTTTGCAACGACGATCGGGTTCACAGGCAGGAACGCATTAGATGCACGCAGATAGCGGTAGCCCGCGAAGCCCTTCACGGGTCCGATCACATACGAAGCAGCTGCCGTCGCGCGACGCTCGGTGCCCGTGTTGGTCGCGACCGTGTTGCTGTTGCGCTGCTCGTATGACACGCTCGCCGCGAACGGGCCTTGCGCGAAAGTCAGCGCGCCGCTGAAGAAGCGCCCCGTGATTTCCGCGCCCGGCACTTCGGCGCCATAGCCCGTGTCGTAGCGCGTGCTGTACATCGCCTGCGCCGTCAGCGGCCCGAACGCGCCCGTGTACTTCGCCGAGTTGTCGATGCGTCCGGCCATCGCGTAGTCGAGCGACAGCACCGAGTAGCGCGACGATGCGCCCATCGGATCGAACGCAACGGCCTGTTCGTAGAGCAGCGAGTTCTGCCGGCCGAAAGTCAGTTGCTGACCTTTGTACGAAAGACCGACCCACGCCTGCCGGCCGAATAGCCGGGCGGTCGTCGCAGCATTGGCGCCCAGACCTCTGGTCGATTGAGCGGTCGTGCCGTCATTGATGTTAAAACCGCTTTCCAACTGGAAAATGGCCTTCATGCCGCCGCCCAGGTCTTCGGCACCCTTCAATCCCCAGCGCGAGCCGGACAGGTTGCCCGACACTTCGCGCGTCTGTGCGCCGCCAGCGCTCGTATTGTTGATGTGTTCGACGCCAACATCCGCGATCCCGTACAGCGTGACGCTGCTTTGCGCATGCGCAGCGCCGCAGGTAAGACTGACGCCTGCGGCGGCGACTGCGCCGAGCATGAAACGGACGTTCGTGTTGACGTTGTGGCTGGCTTTTTTGAACAGCATGGAGTCTCCAAACAGAGTTTTATGGATTGGTTTTGAATGCGTGGATCAGACCTTGTGAGCCGACGGCGCTTCGCCTGCGTCGGCGCCCGGGTCACCGAGCCAGGCGATGGTCAGCGCACCGAGCAGCAGCACACCAGACACGGCGAGCAGCGGCACGGTGAACCCGCCCGAGAGCTGCTTGAGCGCGCCGATCATCGACGGACCGACGAAGCCGCCAAGGTTGCCCACGGAGACGATGAGCGCGAGGCCGCCGGCCGCGGCCCGCCCCGTGAGAAAGCTGGACGGAATGGCCCAGTAGGTCGCCTGGAAAGCGAGGATGCCGCTCACCGTGAAGCAGAGTGCGATGAGCTTCAGCACGGGCGCGTCGAGGAAGGTGCTCGCGCACAGCGCGGCGGCCGCCACGACCAGCGCGCCGGCCACATACGGAATGCGGTTCTGCGAGCGATTCGCGACGCGCGCCCACCAGAGCATCGCGACTGCGCCGATTGCATACGGAATCGCCGTGAGCCAGCCCACGACCGTGTGCGCGACGCCGAACTGCTTGATGATTTGCGGCATCCACAGGCCGACGCCGAGCGACCCGACGATGCCGCAGAAGTTGATGAACGCGAGCACGAACACGCGCCAGTTGGTCATCGCGTCGCGCAGCGTGCTGCCGTGACGTGCGCCGATGTCGCCCTGTTCGAGCGCGAGGCGCTTCGCAAGCGACGACTTCTCTTCGTCGGTGAGCCACTTCGCTTTTTCGGGGCGGTCGGCCAGCACGAACAGACAGGCGATGCCGAGCAACACGGCCGGTCCGCCTTCGATCAGCAGCAACCACTGCCAGCTACGCAATCCATGCAGGCCGCCGAGTTCGAGCAGCGCGCCCGAAACGGGAGAGCCGATCATGTTCGCGACTGGGATGCCGACCAGAAACGCAGCCGTCACTTTCGCGCGCCACTTGCCCGGAAACCAGTGCGTGAAATAAAGGTAGATGCCGGGCGTGAAGCCCGCTTCGGCGAGACCGAGCAGGAAGCGCGCGGCGGCAAAACTCTTCGGTCCGACGACGAACGCCGTCGCCATCGAAAAGAGACCCCACGTGATCATGATGCGCGCGATCCACACGCGCGCACCGACCTTCTGCATGATCAGGTTGCTCGGAATCTCGAACAGAAAATAGCCGACGAAGAACAGTCCTGCTCCGAAGCCGAACTGCTCGGACGTCAGACCGAGATCCTTGTTCATCGTCAGCGCGGCAAACCCGACATTGGTCCGGTCGAGATAGCTGATGACGTAGCAGATGAAGATGAACGGCAGGATTCGCCTGAACGCCTTGGCGAGCGTGCGCTCGCTGGCCGCGTAGTCCTCGCTCGCGATGCCGGCAATGGGCGGCGCTTCTGTCTGGCGCGTGGCACCGTCGGCGCGCAGGGTGTGCGACATGGTCATGCTTGCTCCTCCATCGCGCTTCTGTCGGCGCAGATGTATTGATGTATCGCGGGCGCTCGCGCCCGCTGCGCGATCAGACGGTTCGCCCGGCCCGCTTCGGAAGCGGGCCGGCAATCGTCATTTCAGCTTTGAGAACCGTTCCCGAAACGGACTCGGTCATGAACAGCGTCTTCATGTCCGCGCCGCCGAAACACAGATTCGTGAGCGAAGCGCCTTCTGGACTGGTCAGAATTTCGACGGGCTCCGCGCGATGGTTCAGCACCCACGCGCGACCAAGCCCCGGATTCGCGACGAAGAGTCGCCCTTGCGTGTCGATGGTCAGTCCGTCCGGACCGCTCGGGCCATACGACGTGAAGAACTGCCCTACCTTGCTGACGGAACCATCTGCCTGAAGCGGCACGCGCCACACGCAGTTGCCGCGCGTCATCCCGACAAAGAGAATCTTTTCGTCGGGTGACAGCACGAGTCCGTTGGGGCTCGGGCAATTGCCGAGCAGCAAGTCGAGCTTGCCGTCCGCCGACAGCCGGTACACGCGGCCCGTCGGATCGTGCAGTCCCGTTTGCCCCTGATCGGTGAAGTACAGGTTGCCGTTCGAGTCGAACGTGAGATCGTTCACGCCCCTGAAGCGCTCGGAATTGCGCCGCTCGAGAAACGGGCGCACTTCGCCGCGCGCGATGTCGAGCAGCATCAGGCCGTTGGCGATAGTCGGTGATGAGCAGATGCGCATCGTCGAAGCGCTTCATTCCGTTCGGCTCGCCGTCGTATTGCACGACGAGTTCCCACTCGCCCGACGGCGAAATCCGGAAAACCCGGCCGTGCGGAATGTCCGTGACGAACAGATAGCCCGCCGGGTCCCACACGGGGCCTTCGAGAAACGAGTCCGTGGCGACGCCGCCGCGATTGGCACGCGCCCAATCAGTCTGGACGTCGCCTTTGCGGAATTTGTCCGGCATACGCGTGAAGACTTCCGCAGTGCGTATTTCGGGCGAGATGAGATAGAACATGATGGGTCTTCTCTTGCGGACTTCAGGCTGTGTTGCGGGCGTGTTCTTCGACGACGGCGAGAACATTGGCGGCGGCGCCCTTACCCATGTTCACGTACGCGGCATCGCTCACGCCGCCGATATGCGGCGACAGGATTGCGTTCGGGATCTGCTGGAACGGATGCGGGTGCGTCATCGGTTCGACGTCGAAGCTGTCGAGACCGGCAAAGCGCAACTGGCCGCTGGCGAGCGCCTCGGCGAGCGCCGCTTCGTCGATCAGTCCGCCGCGCGCGGTGTTGACGAGGATCGCGCCGCGCTTGAACCGCGCGAGCGTGTCGCGGTTGAGCATCTGGCGGTTTTCCGCTGTCAGCGGGCAATGCAGCGAGACGACGTCGGAAGCCGCGTACAACTCGTCGAGCGACACCAGCTTCACGCCTGCGGGCGTTTCTTTCGCGTACGGATCGAACGCGAGCACGTTCATGCCGAACGCCGCGCCGATCGCTGCGACGCGTCGGCCGATCGCGCCCAGTCCGACGAGGCCTAGGGTCCGCCCGTCCAGTTCGACGGACTTGTGCGTGGATTTGTCCCAGTGGCCTTGGCGCATGCGCGCATCCAGCTGCGGCACGGACTTCGCGCACGCGAGAATCAGCGCCCATGCATGCTCCGCGACGGCGGCCGCGTTGGCGCCAACGGCAGCGCGCACCGCGATACCGCGCGCGGCCGCCGCTGCCTGATCGATCACGTCGATGCCGCTGCCATGCTTCGAAATCACTTGCAGGTTTTCGGCGGCATCCATGATGCGGGCGTTCACCTTGCCGTATCGGACGATGATCGCAACAGGCTTGTGCTCGGCGCACAGCGCGACGATGTCGTCTTCGGTGGGCTGCTTGCCCGCGAACACGACGTCGAACTGGGTCAGCATGTCGAGCGCTTGCGGCGCGAGATCGGCGGCCGTCACGAGGACGACGGGTTTATGCGAAGCCGTCTGCATCACAGCGCCTCGCCTTCGGCCAGCATGCCCACGGCACGCAGTTCCTTCTCGATCCAGCCCGGACGCACGTCGCCCTTATGAATCGCCGCGATGCGCGCTGTTTCCATGTCGAGCTTTTTCTGCGCGAGTTCGATGATGCGTGCGACGTCGTTACGCGGAATCACGACGACGCCGTCCGCGTCGCCGACGATGAGGTCGCCCGGGTTGATGGCCGTGTCGCCCGCCGAGATCGGCGCATTGACGAGGCCCGCGACACTTTTGGTTGGGCCGCAGGGATTCAGGCCGGCCGCGAAGACCGGGTAGTCGCCTCTGGCGAGTTCGTGGGCGTCGCGCACGGCGCCGTCGATGACGATGCCCGCGATACCGCTCGCCTTTGCCTGCGTCGCCATGATTTCGCCGATCAACGCGCACGAGAGATCACCCTTTCCGTCGACGACGATCACGTCGCCCGGCTTCGCGATGGACAGCGCGGCGTGAATAGCGAGGTTGTCGCCGGGACGCACTTCGACCGTGACGGCCGGGCCCGCGACTTTCATGGTCGGCGACAGCGGCTTGACCCGGCCATGGAGCGTGCCGCGACGGCCGGCGACGTCAGCGAGGATGGCGGCCTGATATCGCGCCGCTGCCTCGACCAGTTCCGGCGACACGCGCTCGATATTGCGATTAATGGGAGAAGTGCCTGCGGACATAGTGCTCATGGATTCAACCTCAGTTCGTGAGTTTTACTGTGTACAACAGTAGTGTACGGGGTGAAATCACTATAGCCAGAGCAGCCACGCCGATCCACTGGCGTTTACCATTTTACGGTATAAACCGTCGTTTTACTGTGTACAATCAACGGAGATGAATGACGGGAGGCGGGAATGGGAAACGAAGGTGTCGTCGCAGTCGAGAAAGCGCTTTCGCTGTTGGACTGCTTCAAGCCGGGAGCCGAGTCACAGTCACTCGCGATGCTCGCGCAAGCGTCGGGCATGCACAAGACGACGGTCTATCGACTGATGAACTCGCTGGAGCGAATGGGCTATGTCGTGCGCGCTCAATCCGGCAACTATTCGCTCGGACATCGCGTGCTGTACCTGGGCAAGCTGTACGAGCAGTCCTTCCATCTTTCGACGGTCGTGGAACCGGCGCTGCATGCGCTCGCCACGGTGACGAAAGAAAGCGCATCGTACTACGTTCATCACAATGGGCAGCGGCTGTGCCTGTTTCGCGTCGAGCCGTCCGAAGGTCTGCGTGAAACGCGGCTCGCCGGAACGACGCTGCCGCTCGACGACACGGCCATTAGCCAGGTGATACGTTTCTGGGGACTCGGCGAACCGATCTACGACAAGCCGCCAGCACTGCCCGTATTCACCGCGGGTGCGCGCGATGCGCACACAGCAGCGTTCGCTGTACCGATCTTCGGCGCCGGCGACAAGTTCATGGCGGCGCTGACGCTTTCCGGTCCCGCGTCGCGGCTTAGCGCGGCGCACACGTCCGGCGAGCTGGATCGGCCGCAACTGGATGCGGCCGCTGATCTGTCCCGGAAGCTGGGCGCCAGTGTTGCGTTTTGCGAGAACATCTACGGCATTTGATCGCCGCTTTGCCAAAGGCAGGGTTCAGGTGGACGAGCCGTTCGTCGCCTGACTGCTGACGCATTCGCACAACGCCATGCTCGTGCCAGCGCGGCTCCTCCGTTGCTGCGGGCAGCAAGCGCCCGGAAATGGGCGCTTTTCAGGTCGATCGGCTGCCGCAGAACCTTAGCGGTTGACCACGCCCTTTGGCATCGTCAGCACAACGACCGCCGCCACGAGCAACGAGACCGCCACGCAATACAGGCCCATGTCGGTGCTGTGCGTCATGTCCTTGATCCAGCCAACCAGATAGGGACTGACGAAGCCCGCGAGGTTGCCGACCGAATTGATCAGTGCAATACCCGCGGCCGCTGCCACGCCCCCGAGGAATGCGGGCGGAATCGACCAGAACTGGCACAGTGCTCCCAGAATGCCAATCGTGGCGAACGTGAGGGACACGACAGCCGACGTGACGTTGTGCGGTACCAGCGTGCTCGCCACGAGGCCGGCCGCGCCGATCACGGCCGGCAGCGCCACATGCCAGCGACGCTCCTTGCTCCGGTCCGAACTGCGTCCCAGCAGCACCATTGCGATGGCCGCGGCGCCGTAGGGGATCATCGTCAGCAGGCCGACATTGAAAGCGTCGCTTACGCCGGATGCCTTGATGAGCGTGGGAAGCCAGAAGCTGATGCCGTAAAGGCCCATGATGATGCCGAAGTAGCACAGGCACAGCACCCAGACGCGTTTGTTGGTGAATGCACCGCTCGCACTATGCACCTCGATGTGCCCCGCCTCCTTCGTTAGCCCCGTCTCGAGCAGCGACTTTTCTTCATCGGTCAGCCATTTCGCCGCGCTGATCCTGTCGTCGAGATACAGCAGCACAGCAATGCCGCCGAAGATGGAAGGCAACGCTTCGAGCAGGAACAGCCAGCGCCAGCCCGCCATGCCGTGCACGCCGCTGAAGCTGTTCAGAATCCAGCCCGACAGCGGACCGCCAATGACGCCGGCAATTGGAATTCCGGTCATGAACATCGCGGTAATCTTCCCGCGGCGCGACGACGGATACCAATAGGTCAGGTAGAGGATGATGCCTGGAAAGAAGCCGGCTTCGGCGACGCCGAGCAAAAAGCGCAACGCGTAAAAGGCGGTGGGCGTCTTCACGAAAATCATCGCGCCGGAAAGCACACCCCAGCTGAGCATGATGCGGGCGATCCATTTTCGCGCGCCGAAGCGATGCAGCGCGATGTTGCTCGGCACTTCGAAGATGAAATAGCCGATAAAGAAAATTCCCGCGCCTAAGCCGTAGATCGTTTCGCTGAATTTGAGGTCAGTCAGCATCTGCAGCTTGGCAAAGCCTACGTTGACCCGATCGAGGTAAGCGAAGACGTAGCAGAGAAAGAGGAAAGGAATCAGCCGCCATGTCACCTTCGCATAGGTCCGGTCTTCGCTGTGAGCCGGCGAGACGACATCGCCGTAAGTGGACTTCAACATCGTTGTCTCCTTGATCCGCGGCCGGTGCGCTCTGGTCGCGCCGGTGCGGTCTGTTGTGTATGTGACGGCCTATGTTGGCCGTTCAGTCGAACATGTCCGGGCTGGTCTGCGCGAGCTGGTCATAAATCGGCTGGAAATGCAGCCAGCCGATGTATTCGCTGCCGACGTGTTCACGGCTGTAGCGCGAACTGTGCTCCGGCACCATGACGGGCTTGATGCCGGTCGCCTCCACCAGTAACTGCTGCTGACAGCAGCGCTCCAGCGCGATGAACCAGAACGCGGCGGCTTCGATGCTGTGGCGGCTGACTGTCAGCAAGCCGTGATTCTGGTGAATGGCTGCCTTGACGTTCTTGAAATAGTCGGCAACCGACAGCCCGGCCTCCTCCTCCACCGCGACCGCGCCGGCCTCGTCCCTGATCACGACATGGTCCTCATAGAAGGCCGCCGCGTCCTGCGTGATGGGGTCGAGCGGCCGTCCGAGCGCCGCGAACGCAGTGCCGTAGACCGTGTGCGCATGGCACATCGCAACAATGTCGGGATTGGCTTCATGCACCGCTGCGTGCAGCACGAAGCCGGCGCGGTTGAGTGCGTACTTGCCTTCCACAACCTTGCCGGTATGGTCAGCGAGAATCAGGTTGGAAAGTTTCACCTGGGAGAAATGCACGGCCATCGGATTGGTCCAGTACAACTCCGGAAACTCGGGATCGCGCACCGTGAGGTGGCCGGCGAAACCATAGTCGAGCTTATGCAGCGCAAAAGCGCGGCATGCGGCGACGAGGCGTTCCTTGCGGTGCTGGCGTTCCTGCGCGAACGACGAAAAGTCGGGCGGCTCGGGAAACTTCAGCCCTGCCTGCTTCGGGCGATAAATGGAATTGTTCGAGGGATGCGAAATCGTGCGGCGCAGTTCGGCCTGCTGCGCGCTGATATCGATTTTTCCAGTGCCGGTGCTCATGCTGTCTCCTGTCGTAGCGGTGATCGTGCGTCGCTAACGATAGGGAAAGACCGGCCGCCGATCTAGGCGTGGCGGGCAATAGGATTTATTACGCCGCCATATAAATCTCCGGCGCCTATGGCTTCTGCCAGGGCGGCTCGCGGAAGACGTCGACGAAGTAATCGATAAAAGCGCGAATGCGCGGCACCAGTTGGCGCTCGGGCAGATAGACGACATGGATCGCGGTGTCGTCCTTCGCCTGGTACTCCGGGAGGAGCGGCACCAGATCCCCTCGGCGGATCGCGGGCAATGCAAGGTGTTCGGCGAGGCGCATGATGCCCACGCCGGCCACGCAGAGCTGAAAAAGCGTGGTGCCGTCGGTGCTGCGGAAACTGCCCTGTACCGCGACCCGTTCGAGCCTGCCGTTGATCATGAATGGCCACAGGTTGAGATGCTCGCGCGGTGACTCCCATGTCAGGCAGGCGTGCCTCGCCAGGCCGAGCGGAGTCACAGGTGTGCCGTGTGCGGCAAGATAGCCCGGAGACGCCACGACGATGCGCTGGAGATCGCAAAGCTTTCGGCTGCGCAAAGAGGAATCCTGCAGCCGGCCCATGCGGACTGCGACGTCGAAGTTGTCCTCGATCAGGTTGACGTTGGAGTCCGACAGGGAAAAATGCACGCATACCTTTGGGTAGGACGACAGAAAACCTGGCAGCGCGGCCACCAGTTGATCCATGCCGAACGCGTGAGGCGCGCTGACGCGCAGATTGCCGCTCGGCTCGCTGGACCGGACCTGCGCTTCCGCTTCCTCCAGGCTTTCGAGAATGTCGTTGCAGGACAGCAGAAAGCGCTCGCCCTCATGGGTCAGCCGTTGCGTGCGCGTTGAACGATGCAGCAACTGCACGCCGAGCCTTCGCTCCAGAGCGTTGACGCTTTGGCTGACGAACGGTTGGCTCACTCCCAACATATTTGCCGCAGCGGTGAAGCCCCCGGCCTCCACGACCGCCTTGAAGACGCGCATCTCCAGCAATCTTTCATCTTTCATCTGTCGGATCCGTGTGCAGCAGTGGGCTCTCTGCAGTTTACCCGGATTGGCATCGATCCCTTCCGTGCCTGCCTGCTCCGCTCGTTCCGTAACGCTGATGTTCACATCACCGCCTTTGATGCCAGACCGTCTTTGCAGTCATGGCGGATGTCACGCCGCTTGTGGCCCGAACCTCAGCGCGCAACAACGAACGATGTGTGCATGCCCATCTCATAGTGCCCCGGCCGGTTGCAAATCAGCACATAGCGTCCTGGCGCAAGTTTCAATGACAAGCGCTTGGTCGAACCCTGCGCAAGGTCCTCCACCTCGCCCATCTTCCTGAACCGGCTTTCCGTGACCACGCCTTTATGGACCGGCAGATGCGCGTCGTCCAGGTCTGTCCTCAGCACCACGAACTCATGTTCGGTATTGCCGTTCGCTGCGTTGTTCACCTCGAACGTGACGCGCCCAGCCTTCGCCGTGGCGGAATCGAGTTGAATCATGTTGTCCGAGAGTTTGACGTGGATCGTTTGGTCCGCATGACTGCTCAGCGGCACAACGCCGAGCGCAAGCGCCGCCAGAACAAAAACGGTATGGCTTCTGTCGTTCATGATGTTTCTCCGCGAAAGGGCCGCGCTGCCGCGAGACTCGTCGAGCGACGGTGCCGGGTTCTCCGGCGCCGAAGGCTAGCGAACCTCGGTAATAGAACGTGAGCGGGCTTCGAAATATTCCGTCCGATGTCGCGTGCGGTGTGCTGAAAATTGCCTATGCTCTCCCGGTACTGGTACTCGCCGCATTTCGTCATGCCAGGTCCGGCGGAGATTCGTCATGAAAGACCGTATTCTCTCGAACCGTCGCTGCATTGCGAAGCTGCTCGGCGTTCTTTCGATGATCGGACTTGCTGCAATGGCCATCCATGACAGCACGGCCGCTGCGGAGACTCCACTCACGGCCGACCTACCGTTGACCCACGTCGCCGACATCCCGCTGCCAGGTCGCCCCACCCGGCTCGATTACGAAAGCTACGATCCTGATCGACATCTGCTGTTCATCGCGCACCTTGGCGACAGCGAAGTAATCGTTTTCGACACCCAACACTCACGCGTTGTCGCCCGAATTGGCAACATCGCCGCCGTTCATGGCGTCCTGGTAGTACGTGAACAGTCGCGCGTGTACGCGTCCGCGACCGGCACGAACGAAGTTGTTGCCATCGACGAGACCACCCTGAAAATCACTGCACGTATGCCGGGAGGCGTCTATCCGGACGGAATGGCCCATGCACCGGACACCCGGAAACTTTATGTATCGGACGAGACAGGTGGGACTGAAACCGTAATCGATACCCAGTCCAATCGCCGCATCAAGGCGATCTCGTTGGGCGGCGAAGTCGGCAACACGCAGTACGACCCAGTGTCCCGTCATATCTTCGTCAATGTCCAGTCACGAGGACAACTCGTCGAGATCGATCCAACGACGGACGCAATCGTCGCGCGGATCGATCTGCCGGGCGCGCGAGGCAATCACGGCCTCTATATTGTTTCGCAGCCACACCTCGCGTTCGTCGCGTGCGAAGGCAACGACAGACTGCTGACGCTGAACCTGCTCACCAGGCAGGTCATCCAGTCATTCGACGTTGGCGCCGATCCCGACGTGATTGCATTCGATCCCGGTGCGGGCACGCTTTATATCGCCGGCGAGGCAGGCATCGTGTCGATGTTTGCCGTTGGGCCTTCAACGGTGTCGAAAATCGGCGAAGGCCGCATCGGACCCAATGCGCATGTGGTTGCTGTCGATCCATCAACGCATCGTGCCTATTTCCCGCTGAAGAACGTCGACGGACGTCCGGTGCTGCGCGTCATGGCGCCCCGGTCGACACCGCCGTCTCCGTGAAACGATACCGCCCCGATGAGCTATAGATTTGAACGTAAGAAGTCCACGACCTCATTGTCGATCTGGCGATGCACCTCCGCGCGATCAACCCCGGGCGCATCCTGACAGATCAGAGCCGCATTGGCCGCGACCGAGGCCGGAGTGAACGGACCCCCACCGCTGCGAGACCAATCGCCAACGGCGCGCTGGCGATTGCCTGTGGTTGGGGACCGTTACTGTTCCCGGCGGCTGCGGACGCTGCGAGCGGCGTCCGCAGCCAGAACCGTCTAGAACCTTCGCGCGTCGAAACCCGGCAACGGCTGCGTGCCCTCCATTACCACTGCATTGAGCAGCTTCGGATCGAGCCCGAGCAAGCGCAGAATCGTCGGCGCGACCTGCGTTGTCTGCACGCGCTCACTGACCTCCCGGCCTGCACCCGGCGCGCCAGGCATGTAGACGACAAGGCCCAGGTGGCTGTCATCCGGCGCATTGCCTCCGTGCTCCTCGTCCTTCTTCGTGCTCGTCGTGTAGATGACGCCAGGGTTCGGCTGAACGATGATGTCAGGCGTTCGGCCACCCGCTGGATCGCCAAAGCGCGCGGCGAGCGGACGGCCGTACAGAATATATGCCTGCGGGCCGTCCGCGCAAATCCCTGGCGCATTGCAACTCAGGTTGTCCTTAAGCGTCTTGACGGCGGCGGCGAGCTGACTCTGATCGCGCAGCCACACGAGCCCGACGTCGTCGGTCTGTATGAAGCCCGTACCTGTGAGTCCGGTCCCGTCGTTGAGGTTGCCGCTTTTGGTATTCGCCTGTCCAATGTTGCCGTCCGGATCGAAATAGTTGCTCGATTCAAGGAGCTTCGACAGCGTGTCGCCGTTTTTCACGAGCTTCGAGTGATCCGTGGGCGACTGCCCGTGCTTGGATGTGACGATGATCGCGGTGGACTGATAGAGCCCGCGCTGCTTCAATTCGGCCACCATTCGACCGAGGGATGCGTCGATGTACGCGATGGCCGCCGCAACTTGCGGGCCGGGCGTGAAGCTCGCGTCCAGATAGCCACCGCCCTTCGCCACCGGCGCCTTCTGTGCGACGCTCAGCGTTTGGAAGTTCGTGCCGAGTACCGCAGGCACACTGGCCGCTGCATCGCCCTTCGATGTCTTTCCGTCGATCTGATTGATGATTGCCGCGACGTGGAAGTCGTCGAATTTCTCGGTATGGCTATAGACGTCCGTGTAGTCGGTGCCGGTCGCGGGGTCGATCGAATTGATTTCGGTTCGCATGAGATCGTCGACGCCACGCCCAGACGGGCCGTTCAGCCAGTCATAGCCCCATGCATGCTTGTCCGCCCAGGCCGTGCGCGCGCCAGGAAGGTTCTGTTTGACGACTTCGAAGACCGTGTTGGTCTTCACATAATCGTGCGGATAAACGGGCTTGCAGACGCCACCGATCTTTGCGTGAGGGATAGCCTGTGGATTGAATCCGCCACCGCCATCGAGATGCGTCAGTGCGCCGCCATTCTCGGCGTCGATGCCGGTGGTTTCGTCGAATACGACGTTCCAGCCTTGCGGACCGCTGCACGTCGAATCCGAAGGCGCGAATAGCGTTCTGTCGTATGACACGTCGTAGAAAAGCCCTGCGCTCTTAGGCGACCCGCCGGTAACGAGCGCGGCGAGCCCCGGGAAAGAGTCCGACAAACCCGGCGTATGAGCGTCCGTATAAGTGGTGCCGGCCTTTGCAAGAAGCGCAATGTTGGGACATGAATTAGAAGCGATGCATCGCGCTACGTCTTGTTCGTGCAAACCGTCGAAACTGATTAGAAGCACATGTTCGACCTCGTTGTGCCTGCCGTGATCGCCGTCTCGCCCGCGATGATGGTCCTCGGCGGGAGATGCATTCGCTGCGCAAGATACTGCCAGCGTCAGGGCTACAGTGGAGAACACGTTTTGCAACGGCCATTGCGGTCTTCTTCGGTTCATGTCTCGTCCTTATTGATGGGTAACAGAACAACCTGCCGGACCATCAATGTGCAATGTGTTTGCGTCGAGTCCGTGAACGTTGACTTACAACTAGCTGTATTTTGCCCGGTTGCACAAGAATTAATTGCGTGCGAGCGTTAGGTTTGCTTAAGGTTTTCTTAAGGATGTCTCTGATCGACCGTTGGCAACCTGTCGGTATGTGTTCGACGCAGTTGATTTGGTACCGAAAGCCCGAACGACTCGAGATCGCGCTTTTCCCGTAGGAGGCCGAATCATAAACTCGTTTAATGTGATGAAGCACGCGGCCGGACACTGGGGGGTCTCGCCGGACCACGAAACTGTACTGGTGGCGCCCTAAGCTTCCCATAAGATTTGGCGGCTAAGATCGACTAATTTTCACTGCGATCTAGACCGATGAATGCACTGGAAGCGCTGAACCGCGCACTCTTTCTGTCGATCAACGCGACACCGTCGGCGCCCGCCTGGCTTATCGACGTAGCCCGCTTTATCGCCGATGACGTGATCTATCTCGTGCCGCTTTTTCTCACCGCGTTGTGGCTCTCGGGCGGCGAACGTCGACGCGCCGCCGCAGTGCGAGTGTGTTGTGCGGTTCTGCTGGCGCTCGGCATCAATCAGCTGATCGGTCTTGGGTGGATGCATCCGCGGCCATTCATGATCGGCTTGGGCCATACCTTTATCGAGCACGCGCCAGATTCATCGTTTCCGAGCGACCACGTGACCGTGTTGGCAAGCGGGACCCTGACCTTGCTGCTCGCCGGCGAGCGCCGCTACGGTTTGTCGATGTTGCTCGCGGGTCTGGCCGTGGCATGGGCGCGCGTGTTTGTCGGAGTGCATTTTCCGCTGGACATGGCAGGCGCTGTCGCCGTTGCATGCATAGCCTATGCGCTGGTCGCTCCGCTATGGAAGATGTCTGGCGCTGCACTGACTCGCGGTCTCATAGCGGTGTATAGAAAGCTGCTGGCATGGCCTATCGGGCGTGGCTGGCTTTCATCGTGATGGCGTGGCGGCGGATTGGTCGATTGGCGAATTCCGCATGAACTTACCGCCGATCTGCGTCCGCTTCGCGTGCGAATGCAGAAACCCGTCAAGCCATGCGGCCTCGCGTTTCGCCTAACCTCGATAACCACGCACATCGTCGACGATGGGGACAACGGCGAGAGTAACAAGGACGATGGCAAGGGGAACGGTCGACGCAAATCCCAGGTGTCTAAAGCCTACTGCGCCAGTAAGTCCACCTACCAGGAACGACAGTAACAGCGATCCGAGAAGCCTTAGTTTTTGTCGATCTCCGCAGACCAGGTCGCCCCGCATTGCCCCGACGTTCCAATAGAACAGCTTACCGAGCTCGATGCCAATATCTGTCACGAGACCAGTGACGTGTGTCGTCCGGATTTCCGCCTTTGAAACCTTTGTGATCATAGCGTTCTGCAGTCCCATCACGTAGCAGAGAAGGCAGACGGTAGCCGGCACGAAGAGCACGTGGTGCGATTCGAGATTCGAGCCGAGAACACCGAAGATCAGAAGCAGCGACGCTTCGAGCATCAACGGCATCGCATATTGGCTCTGCAAGCGCCTGCGTCGCCCCCAGTTGATCAGGATCGCTGACGTGGCCGCGCCGACCAGAAAGGACAACAAGGAACTCAATCCCGCCACAGCCACATTCATGTCGCCAAGCGCGACGTTATCGGCAAGCGACGAAACAATGCCGGACATGTGTGAGGTGTACTGGCCCACAGCGAGGAATCCGCCAGCATTGGCTGCTCCCGCGACGAACGCGAGCGATCGCCCGAGGCGACGATTCGCGACGTCGCTGCGCTCAGGCGCCGTGAAACCGCGAAGGTAATTGATGGGCATGCGGATCAGTTCGGTATCGGGGGGCGGTTCACAAAGGTTGCACACGAGTGAGCTTGTCGATCGTAACATGAGACGACGCTGCTTCAGCCTGCGTTTCAGATGAACCGTATTAGCCAACGCGCGTGTCGGGCGTCGCCTGGACTGCCCAATGAGCCATTCGAGGAAAGAAGTGAGCGCTGCGTCCGAACTCGCTTCGCAGGTGCCTCGTTATAGCGCCGTCGCACGCACGCGGCGCGGTGCAATATCCGTGAAGCGTGTCACGTCGGCCATCACGGCGGGCGCTTCAGGCGACGTAAAAGCCGCATCGACCGATGCTTCGTCACGAAACCTGCATTCGCAGATCGCAAGCGTCCCGGCCTGCTGCTCGGCGGGGAAAAAGGCCGCGACCCCGACAAGGCCGTAGCGCGACCAGTGATGCATCACAAGGGGCAAATGACGGTCGACGTAATACGCGCGATCGAAGCGCGCACCGGCCTTGCCTTCGTAGGTGACATAGATCGTGACGTTGGCATCTCTCGACATGCTGTTCTCCATTGACTAAGGCGTGAAAGCTGGCATCGATCGGATGCATCGCACCGGTGATGTCGCGGGCGGGCGCCGATGCCAGATTCAGGCGCGTCTCGCGGCTTCACCGTTTATCGCGGCGGACCGATCGGCATGGTGATAAAGACCGCGAGAACGCTGCTAGCCTGGGCCGCCGGCCGGAGCGCACGTCTTGTCGCCGTGCGCCGCGCGATGGATCGCGTTGACGATGCTCTCGTAGCCGGTGCACCGGCACAGATTGCCGCTGATCGCGTGACGTATCTCTTCGTGACTCGGCGACGAGTTATGCCTCAGGAGGTCCGCCGCCGCGATCAGCATGCCGCTCGTGCAGAATCCGCACTGAAACCCGTTCTCCGCAATGAACGCCTCCTGCAGCGCCTCGATTCCGCTGAGGCCTTCGATCGTCCGCACGTCGTTTCCAGATATCGACGCCGCAAGCACAAGACAGGACTTCCTTACCTCGCCGTCGATCAAGACCGTGCACGCGCCGCAATCGCCGGTCAGGCATCCGATGCGCGTGCCTTTCGCATCGAGTGCATCGCGGATGAGTTCGACGAGCAACAGTCGCGAGTCCACTCGTTCAGACCGCGGCTCGCCATTGAGCGTGAGCCGCACCTCGATCGTTCCTTTCATGTCTTCGTTCCCGTGAGCAGGATGCGTAAATGCCGTTTCACGACGCCAGGCACAACGGCGCGCCGATAGTCCGCGTCCGCGAGTTCATCGCTCCAACCTTCGCCGACAAGATCTTGCGCACTCGTTGCCGCATGCTCGATAAACGCATCGGGCGCGAGCAAAACCTGTTCGTCGATCGCGAAGCGGCGATACGCCGGCCGTCGGCCGGCCGCGCCGACTGCAAGCCGCACACTGATCTGCTCGCCCCGATGCAGGGAGCACGCAACGGTCACGATGGGCCACGAACTCGCACTCGCCTTGTACTTCTGATACTCACAGGCTACGAGCGTCGTGTCGCGCGGCACGCGTACGCCAATGAGAAACTCGTCTGCGCGGCGCGCGGTGCAAAAGGCGTCGATAAAAAACTCTCGCGCAGCGACATGACGCACGCCCTGTGACGAGCGCAACTCGAACTCTGCCTCGAGCGCCGCGAGACATCCCGGTGCGTCGGACGAAGGATTCGCGAAGCTTGCTGCCCCACCGAGCGTGCCCTGATTGACGATCGATGCACCACCGGTGACCTGCGCGGCCATCGCCGCAAGCAGCGGCGCCTGGCGTGCCACGAGCGGTGAAGCGAGCAATTGCGCATAGGTCGTCATCGCGCCGATGTGCAGATGCGTATCGTCGAGCGCGATTTCATCCAGACGGAGCGCACCAAGACTGATGACATGTCCGGGACACACGAGATTCGCCGACATCGACGGCACCAGCATCGTGCCGCCGCCGAGCACCGAGGCATCCTCGCGAAAGGCGGCTAGCAAGGCAGCCGCTTCGTCGAGGTCCCTCGGTTGGTGAAAATCGAAGTAATGGCCGATCACGCGCGTCGCTCCTCGAGGGACGCCATCACGCGCGCCGGCGTCGCGGGCACGTGCGTCAGGCGCGCGTCGTCACCGAGTGCATTCGCCACGGCATTGGTCACCGCTGAGAGCGCACCGCCTAGCCCCGATTCGCCCGCGCCCTTCATGCCGAGCGGATGAAACGGATTCAGCGTCACGCGATGTCCGACGCGAATGGACGGAAGATCGTTAGCGCGAGGTAGTAAATAACTTTTGAAGCGATCGGTAATCATGCGTTGATGTTCATCGAACTTAATCAGTTCCCACAGCGCGGCACCGATGCCCATCACGACCGCCCCTCTAAGTTGCGCTTCGACGAGCGCCGGATTGACCATTGCGCCGCAGTCGTGCACCACGGCATAGTCGAGCAGCCGGCTGTTGCCAGTCGCCATGTCGAGTTCGAGCGCCGCGGCATGCACGGAATATGAGAATGTCGGGTATGTCGCGATGCGGCCTTGCGCATCCGGCTCCACGCGCACATTCTGCGGCGCGAAGCTGCGCGTCACTTCTAGCGGCAGCGTCACGCCGGCGGCCACGGTGAATGGCCGCAGATGCGCCCCGAGCGCGAGTTCGGCCACTGCGATCCTCGTGCCGTTCGACTCGCGCCACGCATGACCGTCGCGCAGTGAAATGTCTTCGGGCGCACCGCCGAGCAGGTTGGCGGCGCACTGACAGAGCCGTCCGCGCAACTCCTGCGCGGCGAGATACGCGGCGGTCCCGCCGTACATCAGCGCACGGCTGCTCGCGTTGCCGGTACCGAGCGGCGTCACGTCCGTGTCCCCTTCGATCACGCTGACCTGGTCCGCGCGCAGGCCGAGTTCACCGGCGACCATCTGCGCAATGCCGGTATCGCTGCCGCTGCCCGGAGACGTCACGCCCGTCAGCACCTGCACGTCGCCCGACGGCATCATGCGAACGGTGGATGTCTCGTATCCATTTGGGAAGTTACCGGGCCGCGCGCCGCCTTCCGGCGTCAGTTCGAACGCAATGCCAATACCGATGCGACGCTCGCTGGTTCGCGCCGCGCTTGCGCGCTCCTGCCATTGCTCGTAATCGAACATCGTCAGCAACTGCTCAAGGCCGCCCGGATAGTCGCCGCTATCCACGTTCAGCCCGGACGGCAGCAAACGCGGCAAGGCGTCCCGTGCGACCAGATTGCGACGCCGCAATTCGACTGCATCCATGCCAGTTTGCCGGGCCAGCCGATCGATTGCATGTTCCAGCACGAGGTTGCCGATCTCTTTGCCGTAACCGCGTATGGCTTGCCAGGGCGGTCGATTGGTGATCGCGAGAGAGCACTCGACGTCGCAGTGCTCAATCGTGTAGACGGTCGGAAACACGGCCGGCGTGACGAGCGCCATCGCCCAGCTATGACCGGCGCCAATAATGCCGACATCCACCATGATGCGGTCACGCCAGCCGATGAGCCTGCCTTGCTCATCCGCCGCGATCTCATAGCTGTGATGCTGCGAACGCGCACCGGCAAGCAGTGTTTCGCGCCGTTCCTCGACCCAGGCGACCGGGCGTTTCGTGATCTGGCTGAACAGCGCGACCAGCACTTCTTCGGGATGCCCAGCCATCTTCAGCCCGAACGTACCGCCGATGCGCGGCGCGATCACGCGGACCTGCGACTCCTTCACGCGCAAGGCCGCTGCAATCAGCCAGCGGCTCGTATGAGGGTTCTGGAACGTGCCGGTCAACGTGTAGCGCTCGCCGCGCGCGTCCCACTGGGCGACATAGCACAGCGTTTCCATTGGTGCACTGGTCGACGGGCCAACCGTCAGTTCCCCTCGTGCGATGTGCGCCGCGCGCTCGAATGCAGCATCGGCGTCCCCCGAACGAATGCGGTCGCGCACCAACAGGTTCGTATCCCAGCCAGGCTGAACCACCGGCGCACCTTCGCGCAGGGCGTCGCGCGCGTCCGCGGTTGCCGGTTGCACTTCGTATTCGACGCGAATCTTCGCGAGCGCGGCTTGCGCGTCGTGCACCGACGTCGCCACGAGCGCCGCCACCGGTTGGCCGAAATACGTTGCGTGCTCAAGTGCAAGGCAACGACTTTGTAAAGGCCCGCGTGCGCCTTGTGCGGGGAGGTCCATGGCCGGCGGCATTGCATCGCTCATGCGCGCTGCGTCTTCTCCCGTGAGGCCCGCGACGACACCCGGCATGGCGAGCGCACCGGAGAGGTCGATCGAGACGATCGTCGCACACGCGTGAGCGCTGCGCAGGATGGCAAGATGGAGCGCGCCTGCGGGAATGAGATCGGCACTGTAATCGACGCGCCCCGAAACGAAGCGCGCTGCGTCCAGACGCGCCACGTTCTCCCCGAGCAGGCTGCCCGGCGACGCGTCCTTGAAAGTCTGTTCCATGTTTGTCGCGCGACGGCCCGATTGCCCGGACCTCGCCGTTCGTTGGTTGCTCATCGGCTCGCCTGGCGTCCCACGCGCACGCAGAGCATCGCGCATGCGCCGAGCGCCAGCAGTGTCGTCATCAGAAAAAGTCCGCTGTTGAGTGTGCCGCTCAGCGTCTTGAGCCAGCCCATCGCGAACGGACTGGCGAAACCGCCGAGCAGACCGAGGCTGTTGACGAATGCGATCGCCGGAGCAGCGGCGGGCGACCCGGCGAAATAGTCGGACGCGAGCGACCACAACAGCGGAATCGTGACGAACACCGTGGTCGATGCGATCGTCAGGAGCACAATGGTCGCAGTCAGATCATGCGCCAGAAGCGGTAGCAGTGAAAGTGCGGTCGCGCCCGCCAGGGCCGCCAGTGCGCCGTGCCAGCGACGTTCGAGAAGCCTGTCCGAGTTGCGGCAGATCAGCACCATGCCGATGGTGGCGATGCCGTACGGAATGGCCGAGAGCCAGCCAATGCGCTCCACGCTCGTCGCGCCTGCGCTCTTCAGTACCGTCGGCACCCAGAAGCTCAGCGCATAAGTGCCGCAAATAAAGGTGAAATAGGCGAAGCTGATCACGTACACCTTCGGGTCGGCGATGACCTGCCGCAGCTGCCCGGCGTGTTCCGCGCCGGCTTCGCGGCCGTCGTCGCGCAATGCGTGGCGCAAGGTGTCGCGCTCCGGTTCGGTGAGCCATTTTGCTCGCTCGATGTCGTCCGAAAGGGTGAACCAGGTCACGATGCCGAGCAGCACCGCCGGCGCCGCTTCTACGATATAGAGCCACTGCCAGCCCGCCAGACCCGCAACGCCCGCGAGCCGCGACATCGCCCAACCCGACACCGGGCCGCCGATCATCCCCGCGATCGGAAATCCGGTCATGAAGAGACCGAGAATCTGCCCGCGACGGTTGCGCGGGAACCATTGACTCAGGAAGTAGACGACGCCGGGAAAAAAGCCCGCCTCGAACACGCCGAGCAGAAAGCGCAGTACGTAGAACGCGGTCGGGCTCGATACGGTCGCCATTGCGCAGCCGGTGAGACCCCATAGGACCATGATGCGCGTGATGGTCTTACGTGCGCCGATGCGTTGCAGAAGCAGATTGCTCGGCACTTCGAACAGAAAGTAGCCGATGAAAAATATTCCCGCGCCTAGTCCGTACACGGCATCGCTGAAGCCGAGCGCGTCCTGCATCTGCAGCTTCGCAAAGCCGACGTTGATGCGGTCCAGATACGCGATCACATAGCAGACGATCAGAAGCGGCACGAGTCGCATCGCGACTTTGAGGTAAAGCGCGTGCTGCATGTCTTCCGGGGCCGTTACCTGAGCGGGGGCGTGTACATCGAGAGCGATTTTGCGCGACATGATGACCCTCTCAATGAAGTGGAACGGAACGGCACGTGAATGACGGAAAGCGTTTCATGAGGCTGTCTCCTTGAGCCTGTCGGCGCGCTGATGATCCGGCGGCGTCTGCTCTTCTTGGGGGGGCGCGCCCGAAGGCGGCGGAACGTTCGCGCCGAAAACTGATCGATCGAACAGTCAGCACAGTAGCCGACGCGCCAACTTCCGGTCAACCCGAAACACGGCTGATCTCGCCGGGGACTTTCCCTTGTTGACTGATCGATCAGTCAGGACTAGTATCGGCAGCTGAACACATCGCCTCGCGAACAGCGACCCGTTTGCGACAGGCGTCAGAGGGACTTTTCAACCTTCATCAGAGGAAAGAGCCGTGAGCACCTTCAACGAGTACTCAGACAAATTCGAGACCATCCGCATGACACGTACCGATGGCGTACTGGAAATGCACTTCCACACGCACGGCGAGCCACTGGTATGGAATCTGACAGCCCATCGCGAGTTCGAGCAGGCTTTTCTCGATGTAGGACGAGATCGCGACAACGAGGTCGTGATCATGACCGGCACGGGCGATGCCTTCAGCGGACCGGCCATTGCGCCCGGCATGCATCAGAACCGCAATTCGATGACGCCCACGGTCTACGATCCGATCTACTGGGAAGCGAAGCATCTGCTCATCAACCTGCTCAACATCGAGGCGCCGGTGATCAGCGTCATCAACGGCCCGGCCGTGCGGCATGCAGAGATCCCGCTGCTCGGAGACATCGTGCTCGCATCCGACACCGCGACGATCCAGGACACCGCACACTTCCAGGGAGGCATGGTGCCGGGCGACGGCATGCATCTGATCATGCCGCTGCTGATGGGTCGCGCGCGCGGCCATTACTTTCTTCTGACAGGTCAGAGCATTCCCGCAAGCGCGGCGCTTGAAATGGGATTAGTGAACGAAGTGCTGCCGTCGGCCGAGCTTTTGCCGCGCGCCCGCGAACTCGCCAGACTGATGCTCAAGCAGCCGCGTCTCGTGCGACGCTATACACGCACCTGCCTGAACCAGGAACTGAAAGCACGACTGCACGACGTGCTCGGATACGGACTCGCGCTGGAAGGCATCGCCCGCATGAGAGAAGTGGCCGCCTGAGCGGGACCCGATTCTTCCTATCTGCATCACTTCACAAATCAAGGAGGCAGCATGACTGTCAGCAGTATTACCAGACCGATCGATATGGTAGGTTCGGTCATCGATGTGGTCGATTCCACGCCCGATGTGCTCGGCGAGTCGATCATCTGGGATGAGAAAACGCAACTTCTCTGGTGGGTGGACGGGATCGGTCAATCGATCCATCGCCTCGACATTTCAAGCGGCGCCAAGAAGAGCTGGCCGATGCAGGAAGAGATCGGCAGCATCGGCCTGCGCGCCAAAGGCGGCCTGATCGTAGGCATGCGCTCGGGCTTCTACTTCTTCTCGCCCGAAACCGGTGAGCTGACCGAAGTTGCGCGTCCCGATGCCGAGCGTCCGAAGAACCGTTTCAATGACGGCAAATGCGACAGGCACGGCCGCTACTGGTCGGGCACCGTGGAAGCGGCCGCCTACACCCCACGCGGACGTTTGTTCCGGCTGGATCCCGATCTGAAGCCGAAACTCATCATGGAAGGCATCACGTGCATCAACGGGCTCAGCTTTAGCCCGGATAACCGCCTTATGTACATGACCGACTCGTTCAGTTGCCAAATTGACGTGTTCGACTACGACTCCGTCGACGGCGCCATCTATAACCGCCGCAAGTTCGCCGAAGTTCCGCTCGGACGTGGCATCTGCGACGGCTCGACCGTCGATGCCGACGGGTGCTTCTGGAGCGCGAACATGGACGGCTGGTGCGTCACGCGCTACGACCCGCGCGGACGAATCGACATGGTCATCAATCTCCCGGTGCGACGCGTGAGCAGCCTGTGCTTCGGCGGTCCCGATCTCGACACCCTCTTTATCACTACGGCGCGCCGGCGCATGAGCGAGAAGGAACTCGCGCAGCAACCGCTCGCGGGCAATGTGCTCGCGGTACGTCCCGGCGTGAAAGGCCTGCCCGAACCGGAATTTCTTGGGTAACGGCGCGCGCTGCCCGGTATATCGCATCGTATGAGGATCGCGATATACTGACTGATCGATCGAATAGTACGGTGAGGGAGTCGACTGGATGAAGACAGAACGCGAAAAGAAAGCGTCGGCACGCATGGGCAACAGTGCTCAGGAACCAGAGCACGCGCCGGGCACCCGCCTCTCCGCGATCCTGAATGCGGCCGAACGGGTGTTCGGTGAGCATGGCTACGCCGGCGCGAGCATGCGGAACATCGCAGAGGAAGCGGGCGTCGCGCAGGCGCTCGTGCATTATCACTATGCGACCAAGGACAAGCTCTACGAGGCCGTGTTCGAGCGACGGTCGTCGGCGATCAATCAGCACCGTGGCAAGCTGCTCGACGCCCTGTTCGCGAGCGAACGCACCGCGACCGTCGAAGACGTGCTGACGATCGCCTTCACCCCGCTATCGGAAATTTTTCATGGCGAGGATGCGGTGAATCTCGCGCTTTACGTGCAACTCGTCGCGTCCGTCAGTCTCGGCAGCGACGAGCGTTCACGGCGCATTCGCGAAACCTACTATGACCCGATCGCCGAGCGATTCATCGACGCCCTGCATACGGTCTTGCCTGGCATTGCACGCGAGCAGGCGGTGTGGGCGTATCTGTTTTCGGTGGGAGCGCGGCAGCAGGCCCATGCACTCAATGGCCGGGCGATGCGCCTGGGCGCACGGGACCGCGCGAGGAAGTCGACGGCGCACTATTCCGACCTCGTGCGCTTCGCGGCGGCGGGCATACGTGAGTTGGTGCGCAACGAATCGGGCACGAACGCACGATCGAAGGAGCCCGAAGGCCGCGTCGCCAAGCCTTCGAGTGGTCGAACGAAGAAATCGCAAGCCGGCACCGTCGCGAACACACCGACTCGCAGCGTGCGCAGTCGCGAGTGACGCGACGCGCCACCTGTGGAGAAATATGAATGACTGACCTGAGCAAATCGGAGTTGCCGACGCAGCAACTAATTGAATTCGATAACGTCGCTGTCTCGGTGACTGACATCAATCGATCCGCAGACTGGTACGGGCGCCTCTTCGGGTTTCGTCGAGGATACTCGACCTACATCGAACCACTCGAGGCCGATTTCCAGATCCTCGAAAGAGACGACATGCGGATCGAACTTCTTTCGCGTGCAACGACCGTTCGCAATCCCGACGCGAATATTGTGCCGGGGCCGCACATCGACCGGACCGGGGCGAAGGCGATCGTTTTTCGCACATCGAGCCTCGAAGCCGTCACATCTCACCTCGAGAATGAAGGCGCGGTCTTCGAATGGAAGCTCAAGCCTCTCTCTGCAGACGGCTTGCGGTCGACGATGGTTCGAGACCCCGACGGTACGATCATCAACATCCTGCAGTACCCGTAGTTATTCACCTACGAGCTCATTGGCCCAAATGCGGGCGTACTCGCGCGTCGACGCGTTCAGCCGACTCGGCAACAAATAATCGGCGGGCTTGAGCCACCTATCAGTGCAGCATCGTGATCGGTTTACTCACTGGGCTGCAGTCATCGAATCCGACAGCATCGTCTCGGCGATATCCAGCATCGCGCGCAAGCGATCCATGTGTCGCAGGTCCTGATGATAGCCAACCCACAAATCCCGCATGGGAGGTTGATCGGGCGTGTCGATGCGATGCAATCCGGAGATTGCATCGCCAAGTGGCCTTGGCAGCACCGCGATACCTACCCCTCTCAGGCACATCTGTGCCTGGACCGTTCGATTTGTGCTTGTGAAGGCTCGTCGTGAAAGCGGGAACCTTTCCAGCACCCAACTGACGTCGGGAAAGTGCGACTGCGCGGTATTCATGAGAATGAGCCCTACGGATGCCGGATCGTCCTGCAACGCCTGTGCGGTTGCCGCCGACGCATAGAGACCGTATGGAATCCGCATTAGACGGCGCTGAACAATATCCGGCTCGCTGAACGGCACGATGCGAAAGGCTACGTCCGCCTCACGACGTGAGAGATCGAGTAGTCGATAGCTTGCAATCACTTCCGGCACGACAGCAGGATGACGGCGCGTCAACTCGGCCAGGACGGGAGCCAGTACATAGCCGGCAAACCAGTCCGCCGATGAGATCCGCAGGATGCCTTCGAGGCGTTGGTTGTTGCCGCTCAGACGCCTTTCCATGGACAGCGCGGCATCCTCCATGGATTCTGCCAGCGCGAGCACGGTGTCCCCGGCGTCCGTGAGCACGAGTCCGTCCTTTGTCCGACGAAAAAGCGGCTGCTTTGCTTCGTCCTCGAGCACCTTGATTCGCCGACCCACTGTCGGATGGCTCACATCCAGCATCCGGGCGGACTCGCCGAAGGACCCGCTGCGAGCTACTGCCAGGAAGATGCGAACGTCGTTCCATTCCATGCCCGATCTCCGTACAAAATTGCACGGCAAATATACATGGACGTCAGTATTCGAACAATGTTGTTCGGAGCACTATACGGCTCGATAAACGGATGTCCCCGCGAACCGACTGCGCGCCAATCCCAAGCCAGTCTGATCTGGAACCTCAAGATATGAATACCGAAGCCCGGCAGGTTGTTACCACTGGGTCAGCAGCCTCTGACTCCCGGCGCTGGCTCGCCCTGGCCGTGCTGTTGACCGGCACGCTGCTGCCACCTTTGGACTTCTTCATCGTCAACGTGGCGCTACCTACCATACGTACAGGCCTGCAAGCATCTTCAGATGTCTCGCAGCTGGTGATCTCGGTGTACGCCGCGGCCTATGCCGTCACCCTGATCCTGGGCGGTCGCCTCGGTGATCTTTATGGCCGCAAGCGCGTATTCATCGCTGGCATGCTTGGCTTTGGGGTCGCTTCGGCGTGGTGTGGCCTGGCACCTTCGTCGGACATGCTTGTCGTCGGCCGGCTGCTGCAAGGGATCTCCGCAGCGATCATGGCACCGCAATCATTGGCCTCGATACACGCCATCTTCCCGGAAAGAGAAAAGAATCGCGCGTTGAGTCTATACGGCGCTACGTTCGGCCTGGCCTCTGTGGGCGGTCAGCTGCTGGGGGGAATGCTGGTTTCCGCCAGTCCGTGGGGACTGGGGTGGCGCAGCGTATTTTTGATCAACCTGCCGATCATCATCGTTGCCGTTCCAGCTGCAACGATGCTGCTGCGTGAAAGCCGAGCCGAGCGTTCGCCTCGCCTGGACGTGCCAGGGGCGTTGCTGCTGGCGGTTGGCTTGCTGGCGCTCGTGGTTCCGCTTATCGAAGGGCAAGAACACCACTGGCCGTGGTGGTGCATAGCGCCGCTGGTCCTGAGCATGCCCTTGCTATGGGCCTTCTGGCAGTATGAAAAGGCACAGGAGCGCGCCGGCAGAACTCCTCTGGTTCTGCCCTCGCTTCTAGCCGTGCGCAAGTTGCGACAAAGCTTGGCGTCAACGTTCTTCTTCTACGCGCTCGCTGCGTTCTTCCTGGTGTTTGCCGTGTATGAACAGGCCAGCCTGCGTCACGATGCGTTGACGGCCGGCCTGGCCATCGTGCCGCTCGGCATCGGGTTCTTCCTCGGTCCACTGTGCAGCCCGTACATCGCCCGGCGTATCGGCACGCGCACTGCCGCATTTGGCATGGGTCTGGAGGTGCTCGGTCTGATCATGGTCGCAGCGCTGGCTTTCGCCGGTGCGTCGTCCTGGCTTGCGTTGCCCCTGTTTTTGATTGGCGCCGGGCAAGGTATCGCCCTTCCTGCGCTAGTGCGCCTGAACGTAGACCATGTGGAAACACGTTGGGCGGGGCTGGCCTCGGGCCTGGTAAGCGCTACGTTGCAGATCAGCGCTGCAGTAAGCGTCGCCTTGTTCGGCGGTCTATTCATCGCGATCGCGCCTGATGGTGCAAGCGCTCAGGACGTGCAACTGGGCTTTGCGGTGGCTTCATTGGCCATAGGCGCGTCACTGGCACTGGCTGCCGGACTAAGTTGGAGACTCCGGGAATCATGAAGAATCAAGATCGATACGAAATTATCCAAACATAGAAATTCTTGCCATGAACAGTTCCGCCCTTCCTCTCGCCGGCAAGCGCGCGCTTGTGACCGGTGCAGCACGTGGCATCGGCGCGGCCATCGCACTGAAGCTGGCCGAAGACGGCGCCGACGTCGCGATCACCTATGAGAAATCGGCCGCAAAGGCCGAGGCGCTCGCCGCTGAAATCCGCGCCCTGGGCCGCACGGCCGTCGCCATCCAGGCCGATGCCGGCAGCCCGGACGCCACGCAGACCGCGGTCGAACAGGCCGTCGCCGAACTTGGCGGGTTGGACATCCTGGTGAACAACGCTGGTGTCCTCATCGCCGGCCCCTTCTCCGAGCAGTCGCTGGAGGAGATGAATCTGCAGTTGAACGTCAATGTGCGCGGCGTCTTCGTGGCGACCCAGGCTGCGTTGAAGCACCTCCCGAACGGCGGCCGCATCATCACTATCGGCAGCAACGCAGGCCTGTCCGTCCCGTTTCCTGGCATAGCCGTTTATTCGGCCACCAAATCGGCGATGGAGAGCTTCACGCGCGGTCTTGCGCGTGAAGTGGGCCCTCGTGACATCACCGTCAATCTGGTGCGCCCCGGCCCGATCGACACCGACATGAATCCCGCCGACGGCCCGCTCGCGCCTTCCATTCTTCCGAACCTGGGAATTGCCCGCTATGGCAAGACCTGGGAGGTTGCCGAGGCAGTCGCCTTCCTTGCCGGACCTGGTGCCGCTTATGTGACCGGTTCGGGCATTCTCGTCGATGGCGGCATCAGCGCCTGAGTGGATGTCCTGAGAGGACAACTGACCTCCCCGGGCGTTGCACCCACGGCAAAATCTATCAGAGCGTCCAGAAACGCCCCTCCCCCTTCAACGATGGTGGGCCGGGCGACGTTGCCCTTATGACGGTAATGGAGAGAGAGAAAGGCATATGACAAAGATGATCGTGGTCTGCACCGGCGACGCCAACACGAAGTTCGATCGGGATTACTACGCGAATGATCACTTCAACCTGGCGCGCTCATGCTGGGAAGAGTACGGGATGCAATCTGCGGAGGCGTTTTTTCCTTACGCTGAAGCCGATGGCTGGAAATCCATTGGCGTCTACACCTTTTCCTCGGAACAAGGCGTCCATGACGCGCTGGCGAGCCCTAAAACACAGCAAGTCATGGACGATGTGAAGAACTTCACCGACGCGCAAGTCGTGTTGCGGAGCCTGTTCACGGCGTTCTGAGCCGCATCGCAGCGTCAATGTTTTTGGATTCACCTCGCGCAATAGCTACTTGTTCAATTTCTCAGCCTCGCTCGGCTCCTCTCTGGGCTTGTAGCGCGGCGTGGGCTGTGGCAGCAGAAAGAAGGCGACGCACAGCAGTGCAATGGCGACTCCGATGCGCGACGCCGCGATGACGACGGGAATTGCAGCGATCTGGAGCAACGTCGCGACGCCGTAGCGACGTGTCATCTGCTGGAGGAAATCGGGCGCGAGCCGTTCGTCCATCAGCCGGCGGCCTGGCATTGCGTAGAACCACTTCGCCATCCACGTGCAGGCGGTCAGGGCAAGACCGGCAACAAGGGTCACTGACGCGACGGGCTCGAAACCCGTGCCGAGGTGGAAGCACCAGACGCGGATTGGATAAGGAATGACGACGATCGCCAGCAGGAACAGGAGGTTGATCACGCCGAACCAGTGATCACTCTTGGCGTAAATGCGACCCGAATAATGGTGTTGCAGCCAGTACGCCCCAATCACGACGTAGCACAGAATGAGCGCGAGAAATTCGCGCCACTGCTCCGCCATGGCGCGTGCCAGGTCGCTGTAGCCATGCGTGCCTTCGGGAGATCCGGGGACCTTGATCTCGACGATCAGCAGGGTCAGCGCGATTGCGAAAACCGCGTCGCTGAAACCCTCGAAGCGGTCAAGTCCGCGCTCGGCACCATGCGTTTGCGCGTCGGCAGGTTGGTTACGTCTATTACGTAGCATCACGTGAGTCCTTTCGCGCAAGCCGGACTGCTCCTCCCGGCACAGCACGCACAATCCTCGTTGGACTGTCTGGATTACATCCTGTCATGGGAAGTTGCAGAGGAAGCGTTCGAATTGTCTGCGACCTGGTATGAGCGCTTTTGGCCGGTTGCCTAAGGTCTCCATGCAAGCGCCGCGCGTCCTCATGTAACTGGGCTAGAACTTGCGGACCCACCCATTGCAGCTGGTCGAGCAGTCTCCGTTCTAAGGGTAGGTATCGGAGTGGAACGGTCATTCAGGGCCGTCGCCTGGAGGACAAATCATCGGCCTCTGCCGACGCTCAGATCGGTGATTTGGCGGGGAGGCTTACGCCTCGCAAGGATGACGTCTTTCGCCCACGAATTGCTCTCGAACCAATCAGCTTGTCATTCAACGGATCGAAACAACTGCTGCGGGTTCTTCATCAAGCCACGATAGCGCACCTTCAGATGCCACCGTGCGCGGCTATGAACATGGCGACGGCCGACCGGCAATAGGATTCGATTTCGTTGTCGTCCGCTGCTCTCACCGGATCGAAGCGTGCGACCATCAGAAGATCGGATCCTTTGAAAAGCGCGGCAAACAAGCGGGCCGACCGGAGAGGATCGGGCACGTTCAGAAGCGCCTTCGCGTGCAATTGACGCAACAGGGCCTCGATCTGGGCGATGACATGGGCGGGGCCAGCTTCGTAATGGAGCTTGCTTAACGAGTTTTGATTCGTCTTGTCGGCCATGACCATGGCCTCGACACTGCGAACATCTGATCTCAACAGCGTGCGAAGCAGTGATGATCCCACCGCCATGAGCTGATCTTCGACCGAACCGTCGACGCCTTCAAGAAGGACCTGAGGTGCAAACAGCTGATGGCAGCCGGCCGCGATGGCCGCGCTGAACAGCGCTTCCTTGTTCTCGAAGTGCCGATAGATGCTGAGCTTGGATATCTTCGCCCGCTGGGCGACCTTGTCCAACGTCGTCGCTTGAAAACCCAATTCCACAAACAGTTCGCTCGCTGCGTCAACGATCGTTTGGGCAAGCGCCTCATTGGCGGGCCGGCCACGTCGGGCCTGTTTATTTTCGGTCACGACAATTCCAGTACTTGACAGTATCTCAATTATTTAATTACGATACCACGCAGTATCTTGAATGCGCAAGCCAATGGTTGGCGTCCTCCGAAGAGGTTTTCCCAAAGGGCGCCCGGTGATATCGAAGCGGCAATGGCCCGCCGGTCCACAGTGATGGGCGACCTTCTCCTCGACGCCGAAGCCCTGCTCGCTGCCCATCTTGACCGCGGATCGCTGGACGATATTGCGCACCAGGCCCAGCCCCCTCCATCCACAACACGGAGCCCATCACCATGAATGACGTCATCATCATCGGCGGCAGCTTTGCCGGCCTCGCGGCCGCCCTGCAACTCGGCCGTGCCCGCCGCAACGTCACCGTTCTTGACACCGGCCGTCCGCGCAACCGCTTTGCTAGTCACTCCCATGGCCTCTTCGGCCACGATCACAAGCCGCCACTGGACATACTGCTCGAGGCGCGGCAGCAACTTGCGCGCTATCCAACGATCAGGCTGGTCAATGCCCGTGCCGAGAGCGTGTCTGGCGCCATCGACGATTTCTGCGTGGTCACTGATGATAGCGAAAGGCTAGGGGCGCGCCGTCTGATCCTGAGCTATGGCGTCGCCGACCAGATGCCTGATGTTCCGGGCTTTGCCGAAAGCTGGGGCACGTCCATCGTGCCCTGCCCCTACTGCGATGGCTTTGAAGTCGCCAGCCAGCATTGGGGCCTCGTTTGGTCCGGCCCGCAGTCGCACCAGTCTGTCAGGCTGTTCCACGATTGGACCGACAAGTTGACTGTATTCTCCGATGGTCACGACATTCCATCCGATATCCAGGCCGATCTGGCGCGCCGCAAGATACCTGTCGTCGATGGCCGGATCGTCGAGATCGCCCATCACGAGGGCCATATCGCCACCGTCAATCTCGATACAGGCCGCAATGTTGCGGTCGACGTCCTGTTCGCCCATCCGCGTAACAAGCCGTCCGCGATACTGCATGAATCACTAGGCCTCGCCACGTTGGATACGCCCCTCGGCATCGTTCTCAAGGTCGACGAGCGCCGCCAAACCAGCACGCCCGGCATCTACGCCGCCGGCGACCTCGCAACGCCCTTCTTGCCCTCGGTCACCCAGGCGTCATCGCAGGGCGCGATGGCGGGCATCTTCGCCCAGCAGTCGATGCTGGTTTGAGAGGAAGGTGCGCACCATGGTCCGCCAGGATGCCGGCCGGGCAGAATCGCTGAGAGCACTTGGTGCAGACCTCGCCAATCGCCGCCCACAATGTTGCGCGGTGCGTGACAGAGGTGTTGGCGAATCCCGGGTCTCACCTTGGAAAGGCTTACGAGCTGACCGGTCCCCGTGCGGAGACTCTTCGCGAGGTCGCCGAAGATTTCACAAGAGTCTTGGGGCGTCCAATCACCTACATGGACATCCCGTTGGAACCGTGGCTGGAGAGTTTGCGGTCCATTGGCGCATCCGCACACGTGGTCGCGCACCTGGAGTCGATGGCACTGCGGCACCCAGTGACCAGGTAGCTGGAGGCGGGATCGCTGGAAACGATGCGCACTTTGGGATCGGATGGCTCAGCTAAGAACGAATCAGCCCAAGGAGATGACATGGCAGAGCAAAATGCTTATCAGGTCGCCGACTGGAATGGTCAAAGCGGGAAGCGTTGGGTCGCCAACCAGGCCCGGCTCGACGCTATGGCGTCGGTGTTCGGCCAAGCCGCGATCGAAGCCGCCGCGCCCGTCACGGGCGAACGCGTGCTGGACGTCGGCTGCGGCGCGGGCGCGTCGAGTCTGGCACTGGCCGCTCGCGTCGGCCCGGAGGGCCAAGTGCTGGGCGTGGACATATCCGAACCGCTGATCGGCCGGGCGCGCGCGCTTGCGCCACAGGGTACGTCGGCCCTGTTCCAGGTGGCGGACGCCAGCAGCGCCGAGCTGCCCGAGGGTGCGTTCGACATTCTGTTCTCACGTTTCGGCGTGATGTTCTTCGACGATCCGACAGCGGCGTTCGCCCATATGCGACGCGCGCTGCGGCCGGGCGGCCGGGTCGCTTTCGTCTGCTGGCGCGGCGCGGCCGAGAACGCTTGGGTGCGCCTGCCGATGGGCGCGATCAAGGGCATCCTGCCGTCGAGCGCGCCGCCCGATCCCGAAGCGCCCGGCCCATTTTCGTTCGGCGACCGGGGGCGGGTGTCGCGCATCCTGACGGCAGCCGGCTTCACCGATATCGCCATCGCGCCCTTCGATGCTTCCGTCCCGTTTGGCGAGGGCGGGACGCGGGACGCTGCGATTGACGACGCGGTGAAGATGACGCTCGAGGTCGGCCCGCTGTCGCGCGTGCTCGCTGATCAGCCCGACGACATCCGCGCCCGCGCGTCGGCCGCAGTTCGTGCCGCCTTCGCGGGCCTCCCCGGTGAGCGGTCGGTGATGATCGACGGCGCGGCGTGGATCGTCACGGCACGCAATCCGGCAAGCTGACAGGGACTATCAGGGGAGACGCCCCTGCGCGGTGGAGCTAGGCGCCGTTGGCCGCAGAGATTGATGTGCCTTCTGGCCGATGAACGAGCACTCGCCTTGTGACAATCAGATGGCCCGTTGCGAAGCAGAGCCGACGCGTAAGCGGCCTACAGGCGGCGCATGTGAGCAGCAGTTTGTGGCCGAAATGCGAAGAAGACCCGATCTGTCGAAAGATCGAACTGCAATCCATCCCGACGCCGAGGTCTTACGCGTGCCGTTTCGGGTGGTGCCGATCTCAGTGCGGCATGGACGGCCCTTACAGCTGGGTCTGTGACCGCGATACAACCGCGCCTGTTTCTATAAAGTTGAATGGAGCCTTGCTGCTTGCCTTTCGCTCCGCCGGTTGACGAGCATAGTAGATGTCCCATTCGTCTTCACTAGTATGTACGAAGCCGTGCCGTCTGTAAAAGCGGTTCGAATCACTGCCGCGCAAGGCGCCGAGACGGACTGGCATGCCTTGCCCGTCCGCGCTCGTGAAGACGTCGCGTAGGACGGTCGCGCCGATACCCTGTCCCTGGTGCTCCGGCAGAATATAAAAGTGATCGAGTGACCAGTGGTCTACTTGCGGGCGAATGACAATGAAGCCAGAGCGAACACCATTGACCTCGATGAATCGACACAACGCAGGATCGAACGACGTTAGAAACCGCTCCCGCGCGCGCTGCGGGTCGAAACGACCGACACGCTCCAGGCTCTCACGCATCGCAGCGATACGAATGGCAACGAGTGTTTCGGCATCGGACTGCGTCGTAAGGGGATAGGCGATGTTCATTGAAGGCGGCTTCCGGAAAACGGTCATGCGGCGCTGCCAATAATAATGCCGCGAATCGGGAGTTCAGACGAATTTTCGCCGGCCCTAACGGCTCGACGACCGCGACTCGGAACAAGGGCAAGCCTCGGCCAAACCACAGATCACGCCTGCTTCAGATCACCGATGATCCATTCAAGACACGATGACGCAAGATCGTCCAGGCTGCGGCCCGCAAGCGTCAGCACCTGGAGACGGCGCTGCGTCAGCAGCGGGTTATCGAATGGAATCGCCTTCATGCGGTCCACGCCAAGCCGCTTCGCGACGGACACATATCCCGACGGCATGATCGCCTCCGGTACCACCAGCGCGAAACGGTACAGCGCCGCGACGTAGCGGCTCGTCATCATCGGCACGATTTCAATGTTCTCGACATTGCACGCGATGTCGAAGAGCTGGCGGTTGGTCGTGCCCTTGTCCTGCAGCACCACGGGATATGCCGTCAGATCCTTCAGCGCGACCTTCGCCTTGCTCGCGAGCGGATGCGTCTCGTGCATCAGCGCCATGACCGGCGCGCGCTGCGTGTACTGCACGGTGACGCCCGGCTCTGGCTTGAAGTTGAACGCGAGCGCGAGTGACGCCTCGCCCGACAGCAGCAACTGACTCGCCCGCTCGGACGACACAACTTCGAGCTGAATCACGATGTCCGGATGCGCACGGCAAAACGCGCCCAGCGACACGGGCAGAAAGTCGAACGCGAAGCCTTCGGTACACGCAATGATCAGCGTGCGCGCGCGCCGCCGTTCATCGCCCTGGATTTCGTCGAAGACCGCTTGCGCGTCGGATAGCGTTCGTTGCGCGTGGCGCAGCAACAGACGCCCGGCTTGCGAAGGGACCATGCCGCGCGCATGGCGCTCGAAGAGCGGCACGCCGATATCGCCTTCGAGCTTGGCGATATGCCGGCTCAACGCGGACACGGTCAGCCCGAGCTTTTCGGTCGCCGACGTCAGCGAACCGGCCTGAGCGACGACCGAGAAATAGTAAAGCGACGGCTCCAGCAGCTTGCGCATAGCAATCACGATCAGGTGGACGAGCGTGCGCTCAGTGTGACTCAAGGTTTGAGTAAAACGCAAATGTACCTTGTTTGATTGCGAATACACGGATGCTCGCGCGGCGCTAATCTGGTGTCACCGGCCTTACTTCGACTCCACGACATGTCCCGAAACAGCGCTCTCGCTCTCGCCCAATCGCACTTTGACAGCGGCGAGTTCCTCGTCACCTTGAGCCGGCGCGTCGCGCTCGCCACCGAAAGCCAGCGCGCCGACGCAGCGCCCGTGCTGCGTCGGTATCTTCGCGAAGAAATCGAAGCCTCACTGTCATCTCTCGGATTCACCTGTGAGATCGTGGAAAACCCTGTGGCAGGCATGCCCCCGTTTCTCGTCGGCGAGCGCATCGAATCGTCGTCGCGTCCCACGGTACTGCTATACGGCCACGGCGATGTGATCGACGGCGACGCCGTCAACTGGACGCAAGCGCGTTCGCCCTGGCGCGTGAGCGTCGAAGGCGAGCGCTGGTACGGACGCGGCATCGCCGACAACAAGGCGCAACATTCCATCAATCTCGCCGCGCTTGCGGCAGTGTTCGCGGAACGCGGCGAGCTTGGCTTCAACGCGAAGATCGTCTTCGAAATGGGCGAGGAAGTCGGCTCGCCCGGACTCGACGCGCTTTGCGGCTTGTTGCGCGAACGCCTCGCAGCGGACCTGCTGATTGCATCGGACGGGCCGCGTCAGCGCGCCACATCGCCCACGATGTTTCTCGGCTCGCGCGGCGCCCTGCACTTCCGGCTGCGTATCGCCAATGTGTTCGGCGCGCGTCACTCCGGCAACTGGGGCGGCGTGCTCGCCAATCCCGCGACGGTGCTCGCCAACGCTATCGCGAGTCTCGTCGACGGTCACGGCCGCATTCGCATCAATGGTCTGCTGCCGCCAGCGATCCCGCCGCAGGTGCGCGAACGCGTTGCCGGTCTGGAAATCGGCACCGACGAAGGCGATCCGCCGTTGTCATCGAACTGGGGCGAGCCGGGTCTCACGCCTGCCGAGCGCGTCTTCGCATGGAACACACTCGAAGTGCTCGCGATGCAGTCCGGCAACGTCGCAAACGCGGTGAGCGCGATCCCGGCCGCGGCGGAAGCTGTCTGCCAGTTGCGTTTCGTCGTCGGCACCGAGTGGAAGCGCGCGAAGGAGCTCATCGAAGCGCATTTCGCGCGCGAAGGCTTCGAGGGCATCGCTGTGACCATCGAGGCATCGGGCGCGGCCACGCGGCTCGATCCGAACGATCCGTGGGTCGCATTCACGGAGGGTTCGATCGAGGCATCGACGGGCAAGCGCGTGACCTTGCTGCCGAATCTCGGCGGCACCATCCCGAATGAATGCTTCGCCGACACGCTCGGCCTGCCGACGATCTGGATTCCGCACTCCTATCCGGGCTGCCGTCAGCATGCACCCGACGAACATGTGCTCGCGCCGGTCATGCGTGAGGCTTTGCAACTGATGACCGGCGTGTTCTGGGATCTCGGCGAAACCGACGCGCCGCACGCTCGCTAACCGTCCCTTTAATGGAACCCCAAGACATGGATTCGACTGTCATCGAGGAAAGCCCGCCGAAGGTTGGCGCGACACCCATGCGGCGCCTTATCGTCGCGACGAGCATCGGCAATGCGCTCGAATGGTTCGACTTCGCCGCGTACGGTTTTTTCGCCGTCACGTTGTCGAAACTGTTTTTTCCCGCGCACGACGAGACCGTTTCGCTGCTGATGACGTTCGGCACCTTTGGTCTTTCGTATGTGTTTCGCCCGCTCGGCGCGCTCATGCTCGGGCGCTATGCGGACCGTCGCGGACGCAAGGCGGCGCTGCTCATGGCGCTCGGGCTGACTACCATCGGCACGCTCATCTGCGCGGTCATTCCGACATACGCGCAAATCGGCGTTGCCGCGCCCATCGGCCTGATGACGGCGCGCATCCTTATTTCGTTCTCGACGGGCGGTGAATTCGGCAGCGGCACCGCGCTCATGATCGAGCAGAAGAGCAAGAGCAAAGCGTTCCTCGGGAGCTGGCAGTTTTCGAGTCAGGGCATGAGCACCGTGCTCGCGTCTTGCGCGGGGCTCGTGCTCAGCACGCAGTTGTCGCCGGAGCAGATCGAATCGTGGGGTTGGCGCGCGCCATTTATCTTCGGCTTGCTGGTCGCGCCAGTGGGACTGTATATCCGCAAGCATATCGACGATACGCTGCCCGCGCATACGCCCGACGTGAATGCCGCCGCGCGCAATGCGCCCGTGCGCGAACTGCTCGCGCACAGCAAAGGCCGCATCCTGCTCGCCGCAGGCATCATGGCCGTATCGACCGCCGCGAGCTATCTGATGATTCTGTATATGCCGACGTACGCGGTGAAGCAGTTGCATCTGCCGGCATCCACGGGCTTCGCCTCGACGGTCGTCACCGGCATGATCCTGATGCTGTTCACGCCGCTGATGGGCCATCTCGCCGATCGCTACGGACGCAGCCGCATGATGGTCGTCTCCGCGCTCGTCACGCTGCTCACGATCTACCCGTGCTTCGCGTGGCTGCTGGCCAGTCCGTCCCTGACCGTGCTGATGACGATCATGGTGCTCGCGGGAGCATTGAAGGCGATCTATTTCGGGCCGCTCGCCGCCGTGCTGTCGTCGCTCTTTCCGACTCACATCCGCAGCACGGGTCTCGGCTTCAGCTACAACATCGGCGTGATGGTGTTCGGCGGCTTCACGCCGTGGCTCGTGACCGCGATGATCGGCGTGACGCACGATCCGCTCTCTCCCGCGTTCTATCTGATGGCGTGCGCCGTGCTGAGCCTCGGCTGCATCGCGGTCTATCACTTCAAGCTCGTCAAGCACATCTAACATGAATACTCGTAACGACGATTTCAGCGGCTGGTTGATGTATCACTCCGTCGGCGTGTATCCGGGACATCGCGAAGCGATGACCGACTCGCTCGCCCGCTTCGCAACGAACTGGTGCGCGCCTGACGACACGCGCTGGGACGAAGCGCTCGCCGCGCGCGGCCGTCTGCTCGCGGACTGGGCGACGATGATCGGTGCACGCGAGGCCGATGTGTTCGGCGCGCAAAACGTGACCGATTGCTTCGCGCGCTTTCTCGACGGTCTCGCCGACGACGTGCTGCGCGATCGCACCGTGCTCGTCGCCGCTGATTGCTTTCCGAGCCTGCATTTCCTGCTGTCGGGTCTCGCCGCCCGCCGCGGCTTCACGCTGTGCACCGTGCCCGTGCGCGATGGCGAAGACTACGTGCGCGACGAGGACTTCATCGAGGCATGGACCAGCGATGTCGCAGTTGCGCTCGTCACGTGGATATCGTCGCTCACGTCGAAGCGCGTTAACCTCTCCGCGATGTGCGAGCAGGCCCGCCGCCGCGGCAGCCTCGCCGCGCTCGACGTGACGCAAGGCATTGGCATCCTGCCGTTCGATCTGAACGACACACCGTTCGACTTTGTCTGCGGCTCGACGCTCAAATGGCTGTGCGGCGCACCGGGCACGGGCCTCGGCTACATCGCGCCGCATGCGCTCGCGCTCGGCGTCGAGCCTGCGGTGCGCGGCTGGTTCAGTCAGCAGAATCCGTTCAACTGGAACATCGACGCATTCTCGTACGCATCGGATGCACGCCGCTTCGACACGGGCACGCCTTCCGTGCTGCCGTTCGTCGCATCGCAGCCGGGCATGTCGTGGATGCTGGCGCAACCGGCGGGAAGCGTGCGCGCGCACAACCTCGCGCTGTGCCACGAACTCATCGCGATGCTCGACGACAAGCGTTATCGCCTGCTCTCTCCGCGAGCCGATGACGAACGCGGTGCGAGCATCATGGCCGAAGCGCCCGCGCATCTCGATGCCGCGAGCATCGTCGTGCAACTGAAGGAAGCGGGCCTCTTCGTCGATTCGCGCAGCCGCACGTTGCGCTTTTCGCCGGGTGTCTGCACGACCCGCGCAGGACTTGCGAGACTGGCGCAATGTCTGCCGCGATGAAGCGTCAGGGCTCGCGCATTCTTTCCAGCGCGCCGCGACGCATCGGCATCGCTTGTGTGCTGACGGGACCGCCGTCGCGCGCGTAAATGACGCGCCGCCGCTTCCCTTTCACCGCTTATGCGAATCCCATGAACACATCTTCCATGACGTCTGATGCGCCTATCGCGGGCGTACAAGGCTTTATCGTGCCGATGCATTGCACCGACCTTCCCGCCACGATGCAGTTCTTCATCGCTCGGCTCGGTTTTCGGCTCGATGCGATCTTTCCCGCAGATGGCCCGCGCAACGCAATACTTTCGCGCGATGGCTTCCGCCTGAGGCTCGGCCTCGATGTGCGCAATGGCATCGATACGCTGAACGTGCTCTGCGACGACCCCGCGCAATTGCCAGGTGAGATATCCGAACTCGTCGCACCCAACGGCGTCGTCGTGCGACTCATGCACGCGAATCCGCCGATGATGCTGCCGCCCACGCGCCAGCAACTCGTGCTGTCGCATGCAGGCAGCGACGCACACTGGAGCGTCGGGCGCGCGGGCATGCGTTATCGCGATCTGCTGCCTGAGCGGCACGGCGGCGCGTTCATTGCATCGCATATCCGCATACTCGAAGGCGGGCCCGTGCCCGATTACGTGCACTTTCATAAGATCCGCTTTCAGACGATTTTCTGCCGCAAGGGCTGGGTGCGTCTCGTGTACGAAGGACAAGGCGAACCGTTCATTCTCGAAGCGGGCGATTGCGTGTTGCAGCCGCCCGAGATCCGGCATCGCGTGCTCGAAAGCTCGGCGGGTGCGGAAGTGATTGAGCTCGGCAGTCCCGCCGAACACATCACGATGGCCGAGCACGACATGACCTTGCCGAACGGCGTCTACGATCCCGACTATGAATTCAACGGCCAGCGTTTCGTGCGGCATGTCGCCAAAAATGCATCGTGGAAACCGTGGAAATCGCCGGGATTCGTCGTTGCAGATACAGGCATCGGGGCGGCTACCGATGGCCTCGCCGGCGTGCGCGTCGTGCGTCCTCTGGGCGATGGACAGCAAGCCTCGCGCATGCACGACACCGAGTTCTGCTTCTTCTTCGTGCTCGCGGGCAGTTTAGATGTCGCGCAGGGGAAGCAGCACTGGCGCCTCACGGCCGACGACAGCATCGCAATTCCGGGCAACCTGCCCTACACATTCACGCAGTGCAGCGCCGATCTCGAACTGCTGGAAGTCACCTTGCCCGCCGACTTCTCGCTCGCCTGAAGAATCACTACGCTGCTCATCAACAACGCGCGCGTGAACCGCGCGACGAACCGGCTCGGACGTCGCGCTTCTTCTCGTGCGTGATAGAGCGTTGCGAATCTCGCAAACCCTGCTTGATTGATTGCGAATACTCGATCGATAGCGAGCCGGTAATGTTGCATCAGGAGCCACCGACATATCCGCTCCGCACGCGATGAATTCCCACTTAAATTACTTCGTCATGCCAATGAATACTAAAATCTTCTCGGCTTCCGTGCTACTCGCGGTCTGCGGCGCTGCTCATGCCGATGTCAGCTCCGTGACACTGTACGGGCTCATCGATTACGGTGTGAACTACCAGAGCAACAGCGCCGGCGGTCGCATCATCGGCGGTGCCAGCGGCATCATGCAAGGCTCGCGCTGGGGCTTCAAGGGCGTCGAGGATCTGGGCGGCGGTCTGTCGGCGATCTTTCAGCTGGAGAACGGTTTCGATCTTGGCAAAGGCACTGCATTGCAGGGCGGCACGCTCTTCGGGCGGCAAGCGTATGTCGGGTTGTCGAGCAACGCGTATGGCACGCTCACGCTCGGACGTCAGTACGATTCGCTCGTCACCTTCGTCGAATCGCGCATGAACTCAGCGAATTATGGCGGCGGCACGACTGCGCATCCGGGCGATCTCGACAACCTCAACAACAGCAAGCGCGTGAACAACTCGGTGAAGTATGCGAGCCCGAATTTCGGCGGCTTCACCGTGGGTGGCGTATATGGCTTCGGCGGACAGGCGGGCGATTTGACACGCAACCAGATCTGGTCCGTTGGCGCCGGTTACGACTACGGCAACTTCTCGGCGGGCGCGGCGTATATGAACGTGCGCAACCCGAACCAGTCGTTTTTCACAAGCACGCCGACCAACGTGCCGGGCGCAAATCTCAACAACATGACCGCGAGCCCGGTCTATAGCGGCTATGCGTCGGCGCACTCGTATCAGGCGATAGCGGCAGCCGGTCGCTATACGCTCGGTCCGGCGACTTTCGGGCTCGTCTACAGCAACGTGCAGTTCAAGGATCTCGGCGATACGTCGTCCGGCTCCAATCCGCTCCGGCTGACGGGCACCGCAAAATTCAATACCGGTGAATTCAACCTCACATATTTCTGGACGCCCGCACTGGCGAGCGAGTTCGTCTACAGCTATACACACGGTTCGGGTGTCGGCACGATTGGCTCATCGAGCTACAACACGCTTTCTTTGTCGCTCGACTACTACCTTTCGAAACGCACGGACGTCTATGTGATCGGCAGCACCCAGTTCGCGAGCGGAACCGATTCGACCGGCCGTGCGGCGCGCGCGACGCTCAATGCTCTGACGGCTTCATCGACGGACCGGCAGACATTCGTGCAATTGGGCATTCGGCACAAGTTCTGATGCCGTGCAATCGGAAATGGGCCCGTTGCTCAATTCAGCGAATTTACCGTCTGAGAGCGGAAGGACCGGCGATCCAGGCAAGACGTAGTCCCGCGAGCGAATGCGTCTTCGACATATTGCCCGTGCCGATGCCGCGCTCGTAGAGGTCGGCCATCGACGCGCGCCCAAGAGAATATGCTTGCCCGTCGTGCATTCCCGCGTTCGCGTTTGCGCTCCGTCATCGAGCCGTCGTATGGCGTAGTCATGCAGACCCAGCGGCTGCAGACATCGACAAGCGGTGAAATGCTCGATGTGAGACTCGAACGCTGCGCTAAAACAATAGCCGCATTTCAGGTCGCCCGAGGCCGTTCACCGTTGAAGGATCATTCCCCAACCTTTCGTCTGCTCCCATGGGTTTTGCGGCGACGCTTCAACAACGACGAAACGGTATCTGGACTTCACTGCTTTTCAATGCTTACCGACCGACGTCGTCGCCGGTTGCAGCAACGAGCGATATTGGGTCGGCGTAATCCCCACCGTCGTCTTGAATTGACGCGTGAATGCACTGTGATCGGTGTAGCCGCAACGCGTCGCAATGTCGGTGATGTTAAGGTCACCCGCGAGCAATTGCGAAGCTGCATCCAGCCGCGTTTTCAGCAGCATCTGTCGAGGCGTAAGGTGAAACACTCTGAAGAAATAGCGCTCGACCTGCGCAACTGACATGTCGATAAGTGCTGCAAGATCCGCTAACTTCAGCGGATGCGCGTAATGATCCTGAATGTGCTTTACTGCAATCGCAACACGTTGATACGAGGGATGTGTACTTGCAGCCGCTCGAAGATCGCGCGAGATACCTGCGACGCCCAGGACGCGTCCCTTTATATCGCGCAGCGGTACTTTCGAGGTAAGGCACCAACCGGGCTGGCGACCTGGATAGAGATGCAGTTCAAGTTGATCGACCAGCCGGTTGTTATCTCGCACAACCGCTTTGTCCTGTTCCATATAGATGCGGCCAAAGCGCGAAGGAAATGCTTCTGCTGCTGCCTTCCCCAGCAATGACTGCCGGTCCTTGTAACCGCAGCGGGCCGCGAGGGTCGCATTGGCGATCACATACCGTGCCTCGTGATCCTTTACGAAAAAAACCACATCGGGCATGGCATCGAAGAGCGGCACGAGCAGCGCGTAATGCGCCACCATCTGCTGCAGGGTCGTGTTTCCAGTGACAGCGGAAAGGAGCAGTTGGTTCATGGCTAAGTGTTGCGGATCAGGATTGGCTTGATTATGCCGACGCCCAGGTCACTCGAACGCTCGCGGTTCCCGGCGTTCAGACCGGCGTCTGGAAGCTCATTAAAGTGCTCACGCGTGCAGGCGAGAACGGCGGACGCTGCCCATAGCGCGACCAGCTGAGGCAAAACGCTGCTGCTTCCCCGCAAATCTTGCCTTGGCAAGGCCCCATGCCGCAGCGTGTGTGCAACTTGGCATCGCGCCAGCCGCGATGCTGCGCGACCTCACCGAAGCTGACGTCCTCACAGCGGCACATCACAGTGTCTGCGGTGGCGAGTCCGCGGAGTTGCTGATCGAGGGCGAAGGCCGTATGCATTTTCGCTGCAAAGCGGCGGTAGCGTTCGCGCTCCGCAAAGAGAGCACGCGCATCGGCTGCGTTGCCAATCGCAGCAAGCGCGGCGATTCGCCCTTCGACAGCAGACAGTTCCATGCCGCCGACGCCCGTACATTCTCCGGCCGCATAGATGCCCGGCTGGGTGGTTGCCTGAAAATCATCGACGACGATGGCGAGCACGCCGTCCGTTTCGGCGACATCGCAACCAAGCGCCGTGCCCGGGATCGTGTTGGGGACGAGACCATACGCGCAGGCGAGCCTGTCGCAATCGATCTGCGTTTGCTTCGTACCCTGCTGCACCACGACCTGCGTGATCTTCTGATCGCCGTGTGCGGCGCTCACATAGGCGCCGCACAGATATGGCGTCGCGCGCAAAGCGAACCGCATGCGCGCCGCCTGGGCGAGTTTCGCTGGCGTGCTCACGAGCGACATTGCGAACTGCCGCACTGCATGCGTCGGCGCCTGCTCGACAATCGCCGCAACGTGCGCGCCCTGTTCGCGCGCGGTCACGGCCGCCGCCCACAATAACGGGCCTGTTCCTGCGATAACGATGCGCTCGCCACGCACCGGCATGCCGCCCTTCACCAGCGCCTGCAAACCGCCCGCCCCTGTCACGCCAGGGAGTGTCCATCCCGGGTACGGCAGAAACCGCTCGCGCGCGCCGGTTGCGATGATGAGCTTGTCGTAACCGATCGCATAGCCGCGCGTAGCATCCTCCACGAGCAACTCGTGTTCACGAAGCGCCTGCACGACGCGCGTACCGTGCAAACGCGCGACGTTTGCGGCTTGAGCCACCGCATCGATTGCTGCGCGTCCGCGCCCTTGCGGTCTATGATGCGGTCCTTGGCGCCAGATCTGACCGCCAGGCAGTGCGTTATCGTCGACGATGCCAACTGTAGCACCTGCTCGCGCAGCGACACTTGCAGCATGCAGTCCCGCAGGCCCCGCACCAATGATCAGGATATCGAAATTCATGATGCAGACCTTGCTGTCCTGATGTTCATGCCGTCGGTGCAGAGCGTCTGACAGGCGAGCCGATGGCGCACGCCGTCGATCGTCACGCGGCATTCCTGGCACACACCCATTCCGCACAGCGGCCCGCGTTGCGCGCCGCTCACGGATTCACGCGTCACCACGTCCGCACCGCCCGTTACGAGCGCGATAGCCGCTACGACCGAACTGCCGCGCTCGACCTGCACGTCGCGTCCGTCCACGCTAATCGTCACGGGGTCACGCATGACTGGCTCCCACGTTTTCGAAGCGTGCAGGCAGGTACGGCGCAGCGTCGATTGGCAGCACGTCGCCCAGATCGAGCATCTGCGCGGCGATCAGTTTGGCCGTAGCGAGTGCCGTCGTGACGCCGAGGCCCTCGTGACCCGTCGCGAGCCACGTAGAACGGTGACAGGAGTCGTCCCAGAACGGTGCTGCGGGCCCGATCAACGGCAAGCCGTCACTCGTGGCCGGACGAAAGCCGGTCCAGGCCCGAATCGCGTTGAGCGTCGGCAATGCCGGCAGATACTCCGCGGCGCGGCGTAGCATGCGTGCGAGAACGTCTGGTTCGATAGCCGGATCGACGGTGTCGAATTGCCGCGACGATCCGATCAGGATCTGACCGGTTGGACGCGGCTGCACGTTGAACGCCACCGACGTACCGCTCGCGTTGTGGGCGCTCTTGATATAGCCGAGTTCAAGTATTTGATGACGGATCGTGCCCGGATAACGATCGGTGATCAGCAAATGCCCTTTTTTCGCCTGCATCGGTAGCCCGGGCAGCAGATCGGCCGCTTGCAGACCGTTGGCCACTAGCACGGCGCCCGCTGCGATCGCCTCACCGCTCTCGAGCATGACGCCTTCGCGATTCACGCGCGCAACCTGCGTATCGAGCCTGCACGTCACGCGTCCTTTCACTGGCTGCGCGAGTAGCCATGCGGCAGCGGCAGGCGCGTACACCACGGCGTCGTCGGGGAGCATCATGCCGCCACGCAAGCCTTCGCGCAGTTCGGGTTCCGCTTCGCGCATCTGCTGTGCGTCCAGCAACGAGCAGTCGACGCCCGCCTGCACAAGTGCCTGCTGGCGCGTCTGCGCGAGTTCGTATTCCTCGTCGTCTACGGCGACCCAGAGTGTGCCGCAACGCACGAACGCCTCGCGCTCACTCAGTCGCGGCGCGAGCTCGAGCCACAGATCGCGCGACCACGCAGACAACGCGAATTCGGCAGGTGAGTCGTCCATCAGCACGAGGTGGCCCATACCCGCTGCCGTCACTCCGCCGCCCACGCCCGCGCGATCGAGGACGAGCACGTCAGCGCCCTGCTTCGCCAGTTCGTGTGCACAAGCCGCGCCGACGATGCCCGCGCCGACCACCACGACGTCGGGACTCGACTGACCCGGCTGAATCACGCGCGAATGCCCCATGCGAAAGGATCGTCGGCGGAGAAAATCAGCTTTGCCTCCGCGCTCACGTGCGCCGTGCCGCGAATGCTGGGACGCACGTAGCGGCGGCTGGCATTGTCCACGTCATTACTCGTGTCTTCATGAGGCTCGTAGCTCGCTTCGAATATGCTGCCGATGATGCTTTCCTGCCGCCAGGTCGCGCCGGGTGCGAGGTGAGCGTCGGCGGCGAGGCAAGCGATCTTTGCACTCGTACCGGTGCCGCATGGCGAGCGGTCGTACGCCTTGCCGGGACACAACACGAAGTTTCGGCTATCGACACCGGGCGTGCTCGAATCCGCAAACAATTCGATGTGATCGATGAGCGCACCGCCTTCGCCAGTGATGCCGTTGGCTTCGAGCGCGGCGCGAATTGCCCAGGTGACATTCGTGAGCGATTCGACGTTTGCAAATTCGAGCGTCTGCCCGTGATCGGCGACGAGGAAGAACCAGTTGCCACCCCATGCGATGTCGCCATGCACGCGGCCGAGTCCCGGCACGTCGAGCTGCACTTCCGTGCGATAGCGATACGCGGGCACGTTACGGACGCTCACGCTGCCGTCGCCGTGCAATTCGGCTTCAACCACCCCCACGGGCGTTTCGATGCGATGTACGCCCGGCTTGATGCGACCCATGTGCGCGAGCGACACGATCAGGCCGATCGTGCCGTGTCCGCACATGCCGAGATAACCGACGTTGTTGAAGAAAATCACGCCCGCCGAGCACCTCGCATCATGCGGTTCGCAAAGCAGCGCGCCGACCATGACGTCGGAGCCGCGCGGTTCGTTGACCACGCCCGCACGCACGTGATCGAAATCGCGGCGAAATATGTCGAGCCGCTCAGCGAGCGGGCCACGGCCCAGATCAGGGCCGCCTTCAACGACGAGCCGTGTAGGCTCGCCGCCGGTGTGGGAGTCGATAACGGTAATGGAGTTCATGTCCACCATCCTACGCATCGGCCGCAAGGCCGTCTTGTTCGAACGCCGCTATGGCAATGACGATTTGGGCACAGCAAAGGGAAGTGCGCCACGGCACCGGGACGCACCGGTAAGCACTGCCAGTACTCAACCACGCGAGCCATGCGAGAGTAGAAACTTGCGAGGGAATCTCGACGGGCATCGTCGCGGTAACTGGAGGCGAATCGCTCACGTGTTCCGCGCTTCCGGTGACGTGAGCAGTCTGCGCGGGCGGTGTCTGAGCGCACCGCCCATCTTCGATGGTGACTTACTTCGTACCCACCGTTTGCAGCGGCTTCCATGTGCCATTGACGACCTTGTACACCGTCACGCCGCCGTACTTGAGGTCGCCGTACTGGTCGTAAGAGAGCTCACTTGTCGTGACGCCCTTCATATTCGTAGCCTTCAGCGCGCTCAGGAACACATGCGGATCGGTCGAGTCCGCTTTCTTCATCGCATTGAACACGGCCATTGTGCCGTCGTAGGCATACGGTGCGTAAAGCTCGACCGGCTGGTTAAAGCGCTTCTGGTAACGCTCGGCGAACGCCTTACCGCCCGGCATCTGCGAGAGGGGGCTGCCCTCGGACGCGGCCAACGTGCCTTCGGACGCCTCGCCTGCAATCTTGATCAGGTTATCCGACTGGAGCATGTCCGGACCGAGCAGAGTCGACTTGATTGCGAGCGAGCGCATCTGCTTCAGCATCGGCGCAGCCTGAGTGTCGGCGCCGCCGTAGAACACCGCGTCGACATTCGCCTGCTTGATCTTGGTGAGAATCGCGCGGAAGTCCACGGCCTTGTCGTTCGTGTATTCCTCGGTGACCACCGTCGCGCCCGCCGCCTTCGCGGCCTTGGCGAACTCTTCGGCCACGCCTTGTCCGTAGGCGGTGCGATCGTCGACGATCGCGAGGCGCTTGAACTTGAGCCCCTTCACAGCGAAGTCACCGAGCACCGCGCCGAGTTGCGTATCGGAAGTCAGCAGGCGGAACGTGGTGGGCAGCCCGAGGCGCGTGTAGCTGGGGGCAGTGGCCATCGCAACTTGCGGCGTGCCCGCTTTCGCGTAGATCGGCGCGGCCGGAATGCTGGTGCCCGAGTTGTAGTGGCCAATCACGGCGACCACGCCGTCGTCCACGAGTTTTTGTGCAACCGTCGTGCCGGTGCGAGGATCGGCCTGATCGTCCTGCGCATCCAGTACGAAATGCACAGGTTTGCCCCCGATAACCGGATTCGTCCCGTTCATGTCCTCGATGGCGAGCTGCACCCCGCTGCGGAAATCCGCGCCATAGTGGGCTTGACCGCCGGTGAGGGGCGCAGCGAAGCCGATCTTGACATCGACCGGCGTTGCGGCATAGGAGCATGGTGCGCCTGCCAGGGCGAGGCCCATGACGATTGCGCTGGAGATGACGGTCCTATGGAATTGCATTGTTCTTGTGCTCCTCGTTTAGTGGATTACCGCGGTACCCGCGCCCGCACTGGTGTGGCAGGCACATGCCTGTCGCCTTCCGGTCCGACCGGTGGATGGCTTGAGCAATATAAGAGTCCAAAAATCGCGGAGTCTTGAGGGAAATCGACAGCAACCAGGCAGAAATCTGCATAGTCGTCGGCGCACTCGCGCGTCGCTTTAACCGGAGGAGGCGCGGCTGTCACTAAGGGTTTTCTCTCGCGGCTTCCAATGAAAAAAGCGCCCACGTGGGGCGCTTTCCGATGTTGCATGCACTGCAGTTGCTCAAGCCTCAAGCATTCACTTCCTTCGACCACTCCGCATACCAGTTGCGGAACAACTCGTACTGCGTCTGCGCGTAACGACGCTGCGCCTCGCTCAGCGCATCGGTTTCGTAGAAATGCAGCGAATATTCCGTGTCACCGTTGAGCACCATCAGGTACTTGTAGTAAAGCACCAGGTCGGTTCCTTCATCGAACGACGACAGCACAGCCAGCGCCGATTCCAGTTCCCGCGCCTGGCGGCGCGCGGTGACATCGCCCTTCGCCGCCTTGCGGCACAGGTCGACCAGTTGAAGGACTTCGCGCGGCAATGCGTTGCCAATGCCGGTAATAGCGCCCGTGGCGCCGCAGTTGACGAAGCCATGGAACACCTGCGTGTCAACGCCTGCCATGAGCGTCACCGTGTCGTCCTGGCTCGTGATGTGCTCGGCTGCGTAACGCATGTCCGCAGCACCGCCAAACTCCTTGAAGCCGATCAGATTCGGATACCTGGCGCGCAGTTCGAAGAACAGGTCGGCACGCGTAGCGAAACCATAGTACGGGCTGTTATAGATGACGGCGGGTAGTGCCGGAGCCGCTTCGAGAATCGCGGCGAAGTGCGCTTTCTGCGCGGCGGGCGACGCCCCGCGAGACAGCACGCGCGGGATAACCATCAAGCCGCTCGCCCCTACTTTTGCGGCGTGCGCAGCATGAGAAATCGCTTCTTTCGAGTTGACCGCGCCCGTGCCAACGATGGTGGGGATGCCGGCGGCCACGAGCCGCGCGACACCTTCCTGACGTTGGGCTTCGGTCAGTAGCGGCCAGTCGCCCATCGAACCGCAGTAAACGACGGCGGACATGCCGAGATCAACCAGTTCGCGTGCTTTGGCGACGAGTGCGTCGTAATCGGGCAGGCGGTCGGCGGTGCACGGGGTCATGAGGGCCGGAATCGTGCCAGTGAAGATGTTGTTGCTCATGCTGTTTCCTTTTGATTTGGGAGGTTTGGAAGCCGCTTTCCCGATTTGCTTTACGAGGCTTGTTCAAGCTGAGCAAGCGCCCAGGTAAGCCGATGCACTCAACAAGGGACGACTCGCGCTAAGCGCCTGTACTGGAAGCAGGTCGCAGTGACAGTATTTATGCCGGGAATTTTAGGCAGCGCTTATCTGGCCGTCTTGTCTCCGTGGCGCGCTGACGACGACGATTTCTGCATAGAGTCGCGTTTGGGAAGCGCTGCACACAGAATCTGGGCACTGTTACCAAGCACGGTCGCTGCCTTGCGTTCCCGCAGACTTTGTTATGCGCCCATACCTCCCCTCAAAAACTTGACAACCTATCTTTAGATATATATCTTACGACACATCTTAAGACACAAATGGAGATGCGAGATGCGTCATCACCATCGTTCAGGCCGCCCGCACGGCGGCGACTTTCCTTCGGGCGCGGGTTTCGAGCGCCGGTTGCTGCACGCGTGGTGGCATGCGTTCGGCCATCATCGTGAGGCTCACGGCCAGGGTCCCGGCGAACACGCCGATGCGGACCATCGCTTCTCACCGCATGCGCTCTGGCATGCGATTGGACGCCACCATGACCACCGCGGCGGGCGCGGCCATTTCGGCGGCGGGCCGGGCGGCTTCGGCGGCGAAGGCGACGGATTTCCGCGCGGCCGTAAATTCAGCTCCGACGATCTGCAACTGCTGTTGCTCTCGCTGATCGACGCGCAACCGAGCCACGGCTACGAACTCATCAAGGCGCTGGAAACACGCTCGAACGGCTTCTACAGTCCGAGCCCCGGCATGGTCTATCCGGCGCTCACGTATCTGGAAGAACTCGGCTACGTCACCGTGCAACTCGAAGGCAATCGCAAGCGCTATGAACTGGCGCAGGCGGGGCGCGACTATCTCGCGGCCAACCGCGACCGCGTCGAGCTGATGCTCGCGAAGCTCAGCCACATCGCGCGCAAGATGGATTCGGTGCGCCGCGCGTTTGCCGGTGAAGAGCCGGCCGACATCAGCGAAGGCGGTTGGGCGCCCGAGTTGAATGAAGCACGCCGCGCGCTGAAAAACGCGCTGCTGCGTCGTGACAATGCGCCGGCCGACGAACAGCGCCGCATTGCCGCGATCCTGATGCGCGCGGTGAAGGAGATCGAAGGCGAGCGCAATCCGGGCAGCGGTCATAGCGACGACGCATCCACCGCGTGACATCGCGAACGCCGGCGTCTCACGCGCCGCTCTTCACCGCACGCCGCGCTAACGCGCGGTACGCGGCTCACCGAACCTACCGCTTTGCATCGGACCAGCTCAATGACGACTTCAGAAAACCGACCCGACCTCGCCGTGCATCGCGTGCGGCACCCGCTCAAATTCCGCCTGCTGCAAGCGAGCAAAGTGCAGGCGCTGACACCGCATCTGATCCGCGTGACCTTTACCGGCGAAGACTTGCACGACTTCGTGTCCGCTTCGTTCGACGATCACATCAAGGTGTTCTTCCCCGAACCGGGCGCGGACAAACCCGTGCTGCCCGAAGCCGGCCCCGACGGCCCGGTGTTTCCCGAAGGGCGCCGCCCCACCGCACGCGACTTCACGCCGCGCCGCTTCGATCGCGAGGCTCGCGAACTCGACATCGAATTCGCCATGCACGAAGCCGGCCCGGCAGCCACATGGGCTGCACAAGCGCACGTCGGGCAGTACCTCGGCATCGGCGGGCCGCGTGGCTCGCTCGTGATCCCTGCCGCTTTCGACTGGCATTTGCTGATCGGCGACGACACCGCGCTGCCCGCAATCGCGCGCCGACTTGAGGAGCTGCCGGCCGGCAAGCGCGTGGCCGCCGTGATCGAAGTGGCCGACCCGTCGGCTCGCATCGAGTTCGAGACTCGGGCCGAGCTGCATCTGGTGTGGCGTTATCGCAGCGAAGCCGGCTCTCGCGGCGAGGCTTTGCTGCAAGCGGTCCGCGAAACGTATCTGCCCGAAGACGGCGAAGGCTATGTATGGGCTGCGGGCGAATCGGCGACCATCCGCGCGATTCGTCATCATCTGTGCATGGAACGCGGCGTCGACAAAGCGCGTATTCGCGCGGCGAGCTACTGGAAGCAGGGCGCGGCGGCCGTGCATGAAACGATAGACGACTGAGCGCCGTACGAGCATCCGGCTTATGCGATGAGCGGCCAGACGCGTGCAAGCGGCGCGCTTATAACAACAACAAGGAACCTTGCCAATGTATTCAATTGACGCAAAGCACGAGCGCCGTTTGCTCTGGCTGCTCGCGCTGACCCAGTTCACCATCATCATGGACTTCATGGTGATGATGCCCCTCGGTCCACAGATCATGCACGCGTTCGGCATTGCGCCGGCCGGCTTCGCCACCGCGGTGTCGGCGTATTCGTGGTGCTCGGGCCTGTCCGGACTTTTTGCGGCTACCTACATCGACCGCTTCGACAGGCGGCGTCTGCTGCTCACCATGTATGCGCTCTTCGCGATGTCGAATCTCGCGTGCGCGCTGGCGAGCAGCTTCGCGTTGCTGCTGGCCGCGCGGGCTTTCGCAGGAATAACGGGGGGCGTGCTGGCATCGGTGATCATGGCGATCGTCGCCGACGTGATTCCCGTGCAACGACGCGGCGCCGCAACCGGCACCATCATGACGGCCTTCTCTCTCGCCGCAATCGCCGGCGTGCCGGCCGGCGTGATGCTAGGCGCGCATTTCAGTTGGGCGGCGCCGTTCTTCCTGCTGGTCGGGCTGTCGTTCGCCGTGTGGGTGGCGGGCTGGAAACTGGTGCCTTCGCTGGCCGGACATCTCAGCCGGCGCCAACCGCCGCTCGCCGAAATACTGCCCGATCTGTTGCGGCTTCTCGGCAACCCACGGCATATGTCGGCCTTTGCACTGACCTTCGTGATGATGGTCGCGCATATGCTGGTCATCCCGTTCATTTCGCCGGTGCTCGTTGCCAATCACGGCGTGTCGCCCGAACAACTGTCGTGGCTATACATGGCCGGTGGAGCAGCAACGTTCTTCACCTCGCGACGGGTCGGCAGGCTCGCAGACCGGTTCGGTGCACGCCGCGTCTTCCGTATCACGGCGCTGCTTGCCTGTCTGCCAGTCCTTTTCGTCACTCACCTGCCGGACCTGCCGTTCTATGCGCTGCTTCTGTTCTTCCCGGTTTTCATGGTGTTGATGTCGGGGCGAATGGTGCCGATGCAGGCCCTCTTGACCACCGTGCCGCAGCCCGATCGACGCGGCGCGTTTCTCAGCGCGAACAGCGCGCTCCAGGCGCTCGGCACAGGATGCGGCGCGTGGATCGGCGGTCTCATGCTCGGCAGTTCGTCCGCCGGCCAGATAGTCGGCTATGGAACCGTCGGATGGGTGTCGGTCGCGGTCGCGGTCAGCGGCGTGCTGTGGGTTTCGCGAGTTCGAGGCGCGCGCAGCGACGGCGCCGCACCGGCACCCGCGGTCGTGCACGGTGAGGTCGTCGGCGAAAGCTAAGGCTCGCGGTCCCTACCGCACGGTCTCGGCGCGATCATCACACCGGTTCCGCGCCGAGATCCGCCAACGGATGTGCCTCCTGCTTCCACGGCGAACTCAGAAAGTGTCTGACGCGCTCGGGCCGCACTTCTGCGAGCGTGGCAGGCGCCCAGCGTCCTTTGCGATCTTTATCGATCAGCTGCGCGCGCACGCCTTCGCAGAAGTCGCCCTCCTCGATCGCGCGCTTCACGATGCCCAGTTCCATCCGGAAACACTCGGCAAGCGTCATCTGGCGGCCACGTAACAACGCCTCACGTGTGACGTAAAGCATGGTGGGTGAATGCGCGGCGAGCGCGTCGTAAGTGGACTGCAGCCACTGCCTGACTTCGCGCGGCGGGTCGCGTTCGAGATCGTGCCGCAACGTCGCCATGATCCTGTCGACACCGGAACGGCGGTCGAAGTGCCGCTGGACCAGTTGCGTGAATGGCGTGATCGCCGCGTGCGGCACGATGTTGCACGGCGGCTCGACGACCCCGCGCAAAGCGCTCAGCAGATCGCCCTCGTGCGACATGTGCTGCAATCGCTGTTCGCAAGAAACCAGCCAGTCGGCAGGCACACATTGATCGGCCAGTTGCAGCCGCAACGCATCGGCGCCGGACAAAGTCGCGCCGGTCAGGCCCACGTACAACTCGAGCTCCGCGGGCATCACGCTCAGAAAACGCGTTGCGCCGACGTCCGGCAGGAAGCCGATGCGCGTCTCCGGCATCGCAATCTTGCTGCGCTCGGTGACGACGCGCAAACGCGCCGCCTGTCCGAGGCCCATGCCGCCGCCCATCGCGATACCGTCGAGTATTGCCACCACCGGCTTCGGGAAAGTGTGCAATGCGTAATCGAGCCGGTATTCGTCGACGAAAAACGCGAGCCAGCGGCTGTCGCCGCTTGTGGCGAGCCGGTGCACTTCGCGCACATCGCCGCCCGCACAAAAGCCCTTGTTTCCAGCCCCTTTCAAGGCAATCGCGACAATGCTGTCGTCGTTGCGGCAATGCTCGACGAGCACCGCGAGCTCGCGAATCATCGCGTGCGACAACGCATTGAGCGCTGCCGGCCGGTTCAGCGTGATGACGGCGACACGGTTGATCACGCGAAACTGGATTTCTCGTTGAGCTTCGCCGCCTGTAACGGACGCGTTCTCGGGCACGACGCTCTGCAAGGCGCTCATCGTTGCGTCTCCCCGCGAGCGTGTGCTGCTTGCGTCGAACTCGTTGTGTGTTCGCCTTGCGCGATCTGCCAGCGCGGCGTGCGTTTTTCGAGGAACGCATTAACGCCCTCGCGCTGATCGGCGCCGTCGAACAGATCGACAAAGTGCTCACGTTCCACTGCAAGCGCGGCTGAACGCGGCACGCCATTGCGCGCCTGATGAATCAGCGTCTTGCTGAAGCCGACTGCCTGCGGGCTCAGTGTCGCGACGCGCGCCGCCATGCTCAATGCAGCCTCGCGCGCGGCGCCCTTCTCCACGACTTCTTCAACGAGACCGATGCGCAGCGCGGTCGCTGCATCCACGCGTTCGCCGGTGAGAATCATGCGTTTCGCCCAGCCTTCGCCGACGAGCCACGGCAGCGTTTGCGTTCCGCAACCGCAAGGCAGCAGGCCAACTGCGGTTTCGGGCAGCGCCATCACCGCGTGCTGTTCGGCGATCCGTATGTCGCACGCCAACGCGCATTCCAGCCCGCCGCCCATCGCAAAGCCGTTGATCGCAGCGATCACCACGGGCCGCGCATTCTGCAACGCTTCAAAGGCCGCGCCGAAGCGCGCTGCCGCGACGCGCGCCATTTCGCGATTGCCGTCGGCGAAAGCATTCAGATCTGCGCCAGCACTGAAGAACTTCGGACCTTCGCCGGTAATGACTATTGCGCGGACACGAGTCTCGCCGTTCAGGCGCTCCACCGTCTGCTGCAACTGCAACAGACCGTCAGGTGTGAATGCGTTCGCAGGGGGACGCTTCAGCGTGAGTTGCGCGACGGCGCCCTCATGTGCGTAGTCGAGTTCGATCATCGCGCATCTCCATTACCGGTGGCTTTGGCGGTGTTTTCCACGGTCTCGTGACGATAGAGCTTGATGACTGCGGAAAAGTCCAGACGACCCGCGCCTTTTGCGCTCATCGTTTGATAAAGCTGCTGCGCGAGTGCGCCGAGATAGACCGGTTGACGCGCGAACCTGGCGGCGTCGGTGGCTAGCCCGAGGTCTTTTAGCATCAGATCCGTGCCGAAGCCGCCGCTGTATTCCCGCGACGACGGCGCACTATCGATTACGCCCGGCATCGGGTTATACGTGTCGGAGCTCCAGCAGCGCCCCGTCGACGTATTGATAATGCCGGCCAGCACTTTCACGTCGATGCCGAGCGCTTCACCCAGCGACATGGCTTCCGCCACGCCGGCCATCGTGATGCCGAGCACGAGGTTGTTGCAGATCTTCGCGACCTGGCCCGTGCCGGTATCGCCGCAATGCACGATGTTCCTGCCCATCGCCGACAACACCGGCTTGACCTTCTCGTACGCACCGGCACTGCCGCCGACCATGAACGTCAACGTGCCCGCAGCCGCACCGCCGGTTCCACCCGACACGGGCGCATCGACAAAGGTGTTGCCCCGTTGCTGCGCGAGTTCGGCAAACGCCCTCACGCTTGCCGGATCGATCGTGCTCGAATCGACGATGGTCACGCCTTGCGCGATGCCGGCTAACACGCCGTCGTCCGCGGTCAGCACGCTGCGCACATGCGCTGCCGCAGGCAGCATCGTGATCACGCATTCGACGTCGGCCACCGCCGCTTTCGGCGAAGCGGCAGCGTGAGCGCCCGCGTCGACGAGCGCCTGCACCGCTTGCGCATTGAGGTCGAATACATTGACAGCGTGGCCGGCCTTCAGCAGGTTGTGCGCCATCGGCGCGCCCATGTTACCGAGCCCGATAAAGCCTATTTTCATGATCTCGTCTCCGTTCTCGCGGCGTCGTTCAGCGCAGGCTGATGGTCGTGTTCACGCCGTCGTTGACCGTGTCGTCGTCGAACCAGCGCGCGGTGACGGTCTTGGTTTGCGTGTAAAACTGCACGACCTGCTTGCCATAGGGGCCGAGGTCGCCGAGCTTCGAGCCGCGCGAACCCGTAAAGCTGAAGAACGGCACGGGCACCGGAATCGGAATGTTGATGCCGACCTGGCCCACGTCGATTTCGCTCTGGAACTTGCGCGCCGCCGCGCCGCTCTGCGTGAAGAGGCCGACGCCATTGCCGAACGGATTGCTGTTGACGAGCGCGATCGCATCGTCGAGCGTCGCCGCGTTCAGCACGAGCAGGACCGGCCCGAAAATCTCCGTGCGATAGATCTCCATCTCCGTGCTGACGTCCGCGAATATCGTCGGGCCAATGAAGTTGCCTTGCTCGTAGCCGGGCACCGTCACGCCGCGGCCGTCGAGTGCGAGCGTAGCGCCTTCTTTCACACCGGCTTCGATCAAGCCCAGAATGCGCTCTTTCGCCGCGCGCGAGACAACGGGGCCGATATCGGTGTTCGGCTCGTTGCCCGCGTTCACCTTCAGCGTCTTCGCCTTGGCGACGATGTCCGGCAGCCATTGCTGCGCGGCGCCCACCAGCACCACCACCGAAGTCGCCATGCAGCGCTGCCCGGCCGCGCCAAAGCCCGCACCCGCAAGCGCGTTCAAGGTCTGCTCGCGGTTTGCATCGGGCAGCACGACGGCATGATTCTTTGCGCCCATCATCGATTGCACGCGTTTGCCGTGCTCGCTGCCGAGGCGATACACATGTGTGCCGACTGCCGTCGAGCCGACGAACGAGACCGCTTTTACCAGTTCGTGCGTGCAGAGTGCATCGACCACGTCCTTGCCGCCGTGCACCACGTTCAGCACGCCTTTCGGCACGCCCGCCTCCAGCGCGAGTTCGACCAGCTGCATTGTCGACATGGGGTCCTGCTCAGAAGGCTTCAGCACGAACGTATTGCCGCATACGATCGCCATCGGGAACATCCATAGCGGGATCATTGCGGGGAAGTTGAACGGCGTGATGCCGGCGCACACGCCGAGCGGCTGGCGCAGCGTGTAGGTGTCGACGCCACCGGCGACGTTTTCCGCGAATTCGCCTTGCTGCAAGCTACCGATAGAACACGCATGTTCGACCACTTCGAGTCCGCGGAAGATGTCGCCTTCTGCATCGGGAATCGTCTTGCCCTGCTCCGCGCTCAACGTCTTCGCGATACGCGGCATATGTTCGCGGATCAACGCCTGGTACTTGAGCATGATGCGCATGCGCGCGCCGATCGGCGTGTCCTTCCACGTCTTGAACGCGGCATGCGCCGAGCGGATCGCTTCGTCGACTTCACCGGCGGTAGCGAACGGCACGCGCGCCAGCACCTGTTGCGTCGCCGGGTTGACGACGTCGCGCCATTCGGTCGTCCTGGATTCGACGAACTCGCCGTTGATCAGCAGCTTGACGGTATTCGAAGCAATTGCGCTCATGCTGAAACTCCTGTGCGTTGGCCGCGTGACGGCCGGACAGTGACTGAAAACAGAAAATGTTCGATAACGCTTTGCGCGACTCAGCGCAGGTCCGGGAAATCTTCTTCCCAGTACTCGTCCGGCAAGCGTGCCGGTTCCGCCTGACGCTCCATTTCACGGCGCCGCAACTCGACGCGGCGAATCTTTCCGGAGATGGTCTTCGGCAACTCGCTGAATTGCAGACGGCGAATACGCTTATACGGTGCGAGTTTTTCGCGCGAGAACGCGAATACGGCGCGCGCGAGCTCAGGCCCTGCCTGATAGCCGTGGCGCACCGTGACGAATGCCTTGGGCACCGACAGGCGCAGCGCATCGGCGCTCGGCACAACAGCCGCCTCGCCGATGGCCTCGTGTTCGATCAGTACGCTTTCGAGCTCGAACGGGCTGAGCCGGTAATCGGACGATTTGAAGACGTCGTCTGCACGACCGACATACACGTAGTAGCCGTCCTCGCGGCGCAGCGCCACATCTGACGTGCGGTAAAAACCGTTGCGCATGGCTTGCGCGGTCGCTTGCTCGCTGTTCGCATAGCCTGTCATCAGACCGAGGGGCCGCTGCTTGCCGTCGGGTCCAATCGGCAACGCGATCTCGCCTTCGGTCACAGGCTGATCGTCGGCATCGAGCAGCTCGATTCTGTAGCCCGGCAGCGGACGGCCCATCGAACCCGCAACGACCGGTTGCCCCGGCGAATTGCCGATCTGGCAAGTGGTCTCCGTCTGCCCAAAACCGTCGCGAATCGTAATGCCACAAGCGTGCTTCACGCGCTCGATGATCTCCGGATTCAACGGCTCGCCCGCGCCGACGATTTCGCGCAGCTTCACCGGATAATCGGTGAGGTGCTCCTGCACGAGCATTCGCCACACAGTGGGCGGCGCGCACACCGTCGTGACGTTGAAGCGCACCAGCACATCCAGCGTGTCTTTCGGCACGAACCGCGCAAAGTTGAAAACGAATACACAGGCCTGCGCGTTCCACGGCGCGAAGAAGCAACTCCACGCGTGCTTCGCCCAGCCGGGCGAACTGATATTCCAATGGATGTCGCCCGGTTGCAGGCCGATCCAGTACATCGTCGACAGGTGGCCGACCGGATAGCTTTGATGCGTATGCTCCACGAGCTTCGGCTTGGACGTCGTGCCCGACGTGAAGTAAAGCAGCAGCGGATCGGTGGCGCGCGTCACACCGTCGGGCGTGAATTGCGGCGATGCGTCATACGCCGCCGCAAGATCGGTCCAGCCGTCGCGCGGTGTGCCCACCGAAAGACGCGTCAACGGCACGTCGAGCGAATCGAATTTGGATAGCTCCGCGCTGTCGACCACCACGAAGTTCGCGCCGCCGATCTGCACGCGGTCGCGCACATCGTCGGCGGAAAGCTGGGTCGTGGCCGGCAGCACGATCGCGCCGAGCTTCATTGCGGCGAGCATGACGTCCCACAGTTCGACGCGATTGGGCAGCATCAGCAGCACACGGTCGCCGCGTTTCACCCCGACGCTGCGCAGGAAGTTCGCCATGCGCGCGGAGCGCTCCGACATTTGCGCATACGAGAGACGCAGCCCTTTGCTGGCCGGGTCGTCGACGATCCACAGTGCGGTGTTGTCGTTGTCGCGTGCGATGACGTCGAAGTAGTCGAGTGCCCAGTTGAACTGTTCCAACGCGGGCCATGCGAATTCGCGGTAAGCGCGCTCGTAATCGGTTCGATGGCGCAATAACAGGTCACGCGCGTCGAAAAAGGCTTTCGCTGCAGTCATGGTCGTCTCCTGATGGGCGCGGTATGAATCCGCGTTTGCTCGGGTTTAGTTTTATCCGCAAGCTATTTTGCGCTCAAACGCCGTTCGCGCAGCGTTCAAACGTGACGCGCGATCACCATGCGCTGCACTTCGCTGGTGCCTTCATAAATCTGCGTGATGCGGGCGTCGCGGTAGTGGCGTTCCACCGCGTAATCCTCGAGATAGCCATAGCCGCCGTGAATCTGGATCGCGTTCGAGCAGACTTCTTCGGCGACCTCGGAGGCGAACAGTTTCGCCTGCGATGCCTCCGACAAGCACGGCTCGCCCGCCGAGCGCAGGCGCGCCGCGTGATGCACGAGCAGACGCGCGGCGTTCAGGCGCGTGGCCATGTCGGCGAGCATGTTCGCGATGGTCTGGTGGTCTTTCAGCGCCTTGCCGAATTGCATGCGCTCGCTCGCATAGGCTCGCGCGGCGTCGAACGCGGCTCGCGCAATACCCACGGCTTGCGCCGCGATGCCGATGCGCCCGCCTTCGAGATTCGACAGCGCGATGCGCAAGCCCTCGCCCGGTTCGCCGAGCAGATTCGCTTCAGGCACCGCGCAGTCGTCGAGTGAAATCGGACACGTGTCGGAGGCGCGAATGCCGAGCTTGTGTTCCGGCTTGCCGACGTTGAAACCCGGCGTATCCGTCGACACGATGAACGCGGACAGGCCACGCTTGCCGCGGTCGGGATCCGTGACCGCGAACACGATCGCGATGTCGGCTCGCGCGCCGTTGGTCACGAACTGCTTGCTGCCGTTGAGTATCCATTTGCCGTCGCAGAGCACCGCACGCGTGCGCAGATTGTTCGCTTCGGAGCCCGCCTGCGGCTCGGTCAGGCAGAACGCGCCGATGCGCCGACCGGTCGCAAGGTCGTGCAAATGGCGGTCTTTTTGCGCGTCGCTGCCGAAGTTCAGGATCGGCCCGCAGCCGACCGAGTTGTGCACGCTCATCAGCGTCGCGCATGCGGCGCAGCCCGCGGCGATTTCCTCCAGGGCGAGCGCGTAGGCCACGTAGTCGGTGTACGAGCCGCCCCACTGCGACGGCACGATCATGCCGAGAAACCCCAGATCGCCCATTTGCCTGACCACGTCCGCCGGCAGTTGCGCGTCGCGATCCCATTGGGCAGCGTTCGGCGCGAGGCGCTCGGTCGCAAAGTCGCGCGCGGCGTCGCGGATCATGCGTTGTTCTTCGGTGTAGAAGCTGTCCATGGGTCCGAGTCCTTTGCTTGCGTTCGGGGCCAAGTGTAGGCAAGCGACTCGCCGGCTTCGATGCTCAGCCCGATCATTGTGTCTGAGCGCATTTGCCATACTGGTACGATGCAGTACTGTCCGCGCGGCCTCTGCCTCGACCCATGTCGATTTCCATAGGGAAAACGTTGAGCGCGATTGCCACTCTTCCACGCTTGTGAACAAACGCCGATGAAGACCGATAAAGGCACGATCTCCGTGAGTCTCGTCGAGGAAACACTCGCGCTTGCCAGGGCACGCGGTTTCGACGCGCTCCCGATCGCCGAAGCGGCCGGCATCGCCGCACCCATGCTGGCGTCGCCGAAAAGCCGCGTGTCGTCCGCGCAATACGGCGCGCTGTGGGCGGGCATAGCACGCGCGCTCGACGACGAGTTCTTCGGTCAGGACTCGCATCGCATGAAATGCGGCAGCTTCATCGCGATGACGCAGACGGCGCTCACGGCGCGCAACGGCGCGCAGGCGCTGGCGCGAGCGGTTGGCTTCATGCGGCTCGTGCTGGACGACCTGGGCGCGTGCATCGAGACGGACGCCCAGCGCGTGCGGCTACGCTTCGTCGAACGCAAAGGCGCGAAGCCGCCTGCGATGTTCGCTTACGCGACGTATTTCATCGTCGTCTACGGGCTCCTGTGCTGGCTCGTCGGACGCCGCATACCGTTGATCGAGGCGCGCTTTCGCTGCGCGGAACCTCCCGCTGCGCACGAGTACCGGCTCATGTTCTGCGACGACATGGCATTCGGGCAACCGGAGTCGTACGTGGATCTCTCACCCGTATTCGCCGAGCTACCCGTGATCCAGACGGCGAAGTCGGCCAAGCCGTTCCTGCGGGACGCGCCGGCAAGCTTCATCGTCAAATACCGTAATCCCGGCTCGTTCGCCGCGCGCGTTCGCAAGACGCTGCGCGCGCTGCCCATGATGAACTGGCCCGCGGCTGACGAGATGGCCGCGCGCCTGCACGTCGCCGAGGCGACGATGCGGCGGCGGCTGAAACAGGAAGGTCATACCTATCAGTCGATCAAGGACGACCTGCGGCGCGACATTGCAATCGGCGAACTGCAGCAATCCGGGCGGACGATCGCGGACATCGCCGCGTCGGTAGGCTTCGCCGAGCCGAGCGCATTTCATCGCGCATTCCGCAAATGGACAGGCATGCGGCCCACCGACTACCGGCCGGTGCGTGCGGACTTCACGCGGCGCCTGGAATCGGACTAAGCTGTAAGCAGCAGGCCAGTCTTACTGGAGTGTCGGCCCGCGCCGGTCGATACCCGTCGACGGCGCGCGGCGCCCTTAGCGATGAGCACGTATCCGCGTCGCCCGTTCCGGCAATCCGGCGCGCATCGGCCGTTTATCCACGGCGATGTTGTGCGCCGGCTCATGCGCGGCATGACCGCGCGCGGGATGCTTTTGACGTTTGTAATCGGGGTCGCGCTTGCGTGGGTGTCCGGCTTCCTGTTCGCGTCGCGCGAATACTCGTTGGCGCTCGCGGCCCAAGCGGCGCCGGTCACTACACAGGCCGCCACCGGGCATGTGCCTAATAGCGTCGTCGTGATTCCGGTGAGCGGCGCGATCGGTCCGGCAAGCGCCGACTTCATTGTGCGCAGCCTGCAGCGCGCCGCCGACGACCACGCCCAGCTCGCGGTGCTGCAACTGGATACGCCGGGCGGGCTCGATACGTCCATGCGGCAGATCATCAAGGCAATACTCGGCTCGCCGGTTCCGGTCGCGACGTTCATCGCCCCGAGCGGCGCGCGGGCAGCGAGCGCGGGCACCTACATCGTCTATGCGAGCCACATTGCGGCGATGGCGCCGGGCACCAATCTCGGTGCGGCGACGCCGATCCAGATGGGCATTGGCGGCGCGGAGCCGCCAGGCCGCGAAAAGCCGGGCCTGCCCGGCTTGCCCGGCACGGACGACCGGCAGCCGAAGGCGCCGGCCGGTCCAGCGGGCGCAGCTTCCGGCACTGCATCCGCCGGCGCTTCGGGCAACGCTTCGCGCGGCGCGGCAAGTGACGCCGCTACCGGCGCCGCAAGCGCGCTCCCGCTCGACACTCAATCGACAGAACTGCGCAAGCAGGTCCACGATGCCGCTGCCTACATCCGCGGCCTCGCGCAAATGCGCGGGCGCAACGCCGATTGGGCCGAACGCGCGGTGCGCGAAGCGGTGAGCCTGAGCGCAAGCGACGCGCTCGCGCAACATGTCGTGGATCTGAACGCGCGCGATGTGCCGGATCTGCTGCGCCAGCTCAATGGCCGCACGGTCACGACGACCACCGGCAACGTCAAGCTCGCGACAGCCCAGGCCCCCGTCGTGATGCTCGAAGCCGACTGGCGCAGCCATTTTCTCGCGGTGATCACCGATCCGAACGTCGCGCTGATGCTGCTGATGCTGGGCATGTACGGCCTCTTCTTCGAGTTTGCCAATCCTGGCTTCGTGCTGCCGGGCGTGGTCGGCGCGATCAGCTTGCTGATCGGTCTGTTTGCCATGCAGATGCTGCCGATCAGCTACGTCGGCCTCGGTTTGATCTTTCTCGGCATTGCGTTTCTGATCGGCGAGGCATTCCTGCCGACGTTCGGTTCGCTTGGCTTCGGCGGGATCGTCGCGTTCGTGATCGGCGCGTTGATGTTGATGGACACCGATGTGCCCGGTTACGGCATCCCGTTGCCGATGATCGCCGCCGTCGTCGTATTCAGCGTGCTGTTCGTGCTCGGCGTGTCGAGGCTCGCGCTGCGCGCGCGGCGCAGGCCGGTCGTGACCGGTTCGGAAGGGTTGATCGGCAGCGTGGGCGTGGTGCTCGAAGGCGGTCTGCCTGTTGGCACCACCGCGGCCAATGGCATGGCCGCCGGCTGGGCGCAGGTCAAGGGCGAGCGCTGGCAGGTGTCGAGCGCGGTTCCCGTCGCGGCGGGCCAGGCGGTGCGGGTTACCGCGCGCAATGGGCTGACGCTAACGGTTGTGCCCGTGGCGCCCGTTGAGGGAATGGTGGAGCAAAGGGTGCGCGTGGGATCGGGGTGATGGGCTGAAGCGGTAACTCTGGTCGACCGCTCTGCATGGGAGACAGTTCATGATTGGGTTCACTTTTGGTTTCTCCAGCATTCTGATCCTGATGGCGGCCGCGCTCATCGCTTCGTCAATCAGGATCTTTCGCGAGTACGAACGCGGCGTCGTGTTCATGCTCGGGCGCTTCTGGAAGGTCAAGGGGCCGGGGCTCGTGCTTATCATTCCGGTCGTGCAGCAGGCTGTGCGCATGGATCTGCGCACCGTCGTATTCGACGTGCCGCCGCAGGATGTCATCACGCGCGACAACGTCTCGGTGAAGGTCAACGCCGTCGTGTACTTTCGCGTCGTCGATCCGGAAAAAGCCGTGATTCAGGTGGCGCGCTATTTCGAGGCGACCAGCCAGCTATCGCAAACCACGCTACGCGCAGTGCTCGGCAAACACGAACTCGATGAACTGCTCGCGGACCGCGAGCAACTGAACGCCGACATCCAGAAAGTGCTCGACGCGCAGACCGATGCGTGGGGCATCAAGGTCGCGATCGTCGAGATCAAACATGTCGATATCAACGAAACCATGATCCGCGCAATTGCCCGTCAGGCCGAAGCGGAGCGCGAACGGCGCGCCAAGGTGATTCACGCGGAAGGCGAATTGCAGGCGTCGCAACAACTGCTGCAAGCGGCGCAGACGCTTGCGCGCGAGCCGCAGGCGATGCAGTTGCGCTATCTGCAAACCCTCACGACGATCGCCGCCGATAAGAACTCGACCATCGTTTTCCCGTTACCGGTCGATCTGCTGAACGCGGTGGTCGAGCGTCTCACCAGACCGCCGCCGCCTTGATCCCGCACCCTGCTTTCGCTCACCGGATGAAACGGTGCATTGCCTCGCAACGCCTTATTCCGGATACCTGCGAAATCTAAAATGTTTGAATCGTCTATCACCGCTCCCAGGGAGCCTGTCATGAAAGTGTTCTTTCGATTTGTACTCGGCGCGCTATTGGCCGCCGCCAGCATGAACGCCGCGTTTGCGCAGTCGTCAACACGGCCTTACGACCCCTCCGCGCCGAAGACGCGCGCCGAGGTCAAGGCCGATCTGGTCGAGTGGCTCGCCGCCGGCTACGACCCGCTCGACTGGATCGATTACCCGTACAACGCGCAGCGCGCCGCGAGCATCGTCGCCGAACGGCGCTCGCAGCAGCCGGCGCCGAGCGTCACGCAATAAGCGTCTTGCTGCCGAACGGCAGGCTGCTGCCCGCACCCGCGATTGCAACGGTCGCGAGCGGCGGGTGGCTCGAACGCGGTCTGCCGCTCTTCGCTCGAATCCGGCTTCGGCCATCACGGCCATCTCCGGCCATCTCGGCGCGACATCGTAAATTCGCTTGCGGCTCCGGCGGGGGCGCTGGCAAGGTATCATCTCGCCCCTACGACGAGAGACCCGCCATATGGATTCCATAAAACGCTACTTTGGCCTCGACGCGGCCGGCACGAACCTGCGCACGGAAGTGCTGGCCGGCCTGACGACTTTTCTGACCATGGCTTACATCATCTTCGTCAACCCGGCAATTCTGGGCGACGCAGGGATGCCGAAAGACGCCGTGTTCGTTGCGACCTGTCTGGTCGCGGCGCTGGCCTCGCTGATCATGGGCCTTTATGCGAACTACCCGATAGCGCTCGCGCCCGGCATGGGGTTGAACGCGTACTTCGCGTACACCGTGGTCAAGGGCTTGGGTTTCACGTGGCAAGCCGCGCTCGGCGCAGTGTTCATTTCCGGTTGCCTGTTCCTCGTGGTCACGCTGTTTCGCGTGCGCGAAGTGATCGTCACCGGAATTCCGCACTCCATACGCATTGCGATTACCGGCGGCATCGGCCTCTTTCTCGCGATCATTTCGCTGAAGACGGCCGGCGTAGTGGTCGGCAATCCGGCCACGCTCGTCACGCTTGGCGATCTGCATAACCCGCATGTGGTGCTCGCGGTCATCGGCTTCTTTGCCATCGTCACGCTCGACTACCTACGCGTGCGCGGCGCAATTCTGATCGGCATTGTCGGCGTGACGGTGCTGAGCTTTTTCTTCGGCGGCAACCAGTTTCACGGCATCGTCTCGGCCCCGCCGTCAATTTCGCCGACACTGTTCCAGCTCGACATTCGCGGCGCATTGTCTACCGGTGTGCTGAACGTGATTCTGGTGTTCTTCCTCGTCGAATTGTTCGATGCAACCGGCACGTTGATGGGCGTGGCCAATCGCGCGGGCTTGCTGGTGGAAGGCAAGATGCACCGCCTGAACCGCGCGCTGCTCGCTGACAGCACGGCCATTCTGGCCGGCTCGATGCTGGGCACATCGTCCACCACTGCTTACATCGAGAGCGCGTCGGGCGTCCAGGCAGGCGGGCGCACCGGCATCACCGCGATTACCGTGGCCGTGCTGTTCCTCGCGGCGCTGTTTTTCGCGCCGCTCGCGGGCGTGGTGCCCGGTTACGCGACGGCGCCGGCGCTGCTCTACGTGTCGTGCCTGATGCTGCGCGAAATGGTTGACCTGCCGTGGGACGACGCAACCGAAGTCGTACCGGCCGCGCTCACCGCATTGCTGATGCCGTTCACCTACTCCATCGCAAATGGCGTGGCGTTCGGTTTCATCTCGTATGCGGGGCTGAAGCTGCTCACGGGCCGCGCGCGTCAGGTGAAGCTGGTGGTGTGGATCATCGCCGCGATTTTTCTGTTCCGCTACTTCTATCTAGGCAGCGAATAAGTTCACACCAGGCCCGGCGTGCCGCTCTCCTCAGGCACGCCAGTTCGCTTCATAAAAGCGCACATAGCCGCTTCGCAGCACGACGCACTGCGCGCTCGTTTCCGACAGGAGGCGCCGCGTGGCTGCTTCGATTCGCTCACGATGCGTGTCGAATGCGCCCACCATGTCTTCGAGACGCGGAGAGGCGGCGCCAAAATGATCTTCCAGCGCTTCCGCGGTGATCATGCACTCGACCCTCTGCCCATCGACCAGCGCCGGAAACGCCAGGGTGAGTTCGCGACCTGAATATTCAGGACTTTCGTTCGGGAAAAGTATCTGCATGGGAGTCACCTGGAAGTTGGGCACTGCGCATGATTCGCATGGGTAATGCGCACGCCGGTTGCAGCTGGTCGCGCCTTCAGCTTCTTCCTCCTTGTCTAATGCTGGCGACGCGGGCTCGTCATCTGTCGCATGCGGACGCAGTTCGCGCCCCGCGAGGATGATTTGATTCACTTTAGACGAGTTCGCGCGCGGCGCAAGTTTTCCTTTTTGTTTGCCTGATCGCGGTGCGGCGCGCGCACAGATTGTGCACGGTGCGTCGAGCCGCCGCGGTATTTTCCCTGCCGCACACAAGCGTTGACGTCCTGTACTATCGGTGCTGGGCCGCAAGCGTGCATGCTGCGCTGCGGCATCGAAAGGCGGGCAATGTACCCGCCTGTCCGATTACCGGAGACATGCCTTGACCCATCGCACTGCAACGCCGCCCACCGTGGGTCGGCCCGACGTCATCGCGCAAGCTCACGCGCGCTCGGTCGAACTCGGGCTGCGCGCATCGGAAACGCCGGATTTTCATCCGCTGAACCGGCTTGCACTGCGCGAACTGGTGGATCGCAATCAGTCGCTTTATACGCACGCATTGCCGGTCATGGAAACGCTGCACGCGCAGATCGTCGACACGCAAAGCATGGTGCTGCTGACCGACAGCCGCGGCGTGATCCTGCACAGTCTCGGGGACAGCGACTTCGTCGAGAAGGCGAACCGTGTCGCGCTCTGTCCGGGTGTGTCGTGGGCGGAGGCCGATCGCGGCACGAATGCTATCGGCACTGCGCTCGTCGACGCGCAGCCGACCGTCGTTCACGCAGATGAACACTTTCTGCACGCTAACCGTATTCTCACCTGTTCATGCGCGCCGATTGCCGATCCGTTCGGGCACACCATCGGCGCACTCGACGTCAGCGGCGACACACGCGGCTTTCACAAACACACGCTCGCGCTCGTGCGCATGTCCGCGCAGATGATCGAAAATCATCTGTTCTCCAATCAATTCGCCGATGCGGTCCGCGTGCACTTCCACGCGCGCGCCGAATTCATCGGTACGCTCTTCGAAGGGCTTGCCGCGTTCGGCGCGGACGGTACGTTTCTCTCGGCAAACAGGAGCGCGTTGTTCCAGTTCGGCCAGCCGCTCGCCGCTTTGCAGAGACAACCGTTCCACGCGCTTTTCGGCGTCCCATTCGCCCACGTGCTGCAGCAGATCGCGCGCGCGCCCGGCGAGAACACCGTGCTTACGTTGCCCAGCGGAGTGCGGGTCGTCGCGCGCGGCGAATATTCCGCGCAGCGTTATGTGACGCCGTCAATCGGCGAGACGGAAGGGTCGCGCAGCGTTGCGTCGAAAAGTGCACGTGGTGTGCCGCATACCGCCGATCCGGCGCCCCTCGCTACGCTTGAAACGCTCGACACCGGCGACGCGAAAGTGGCCGCGATTCTGGCGCGGGTGGCCAAGGTTCGCGGTCGCGATATTCCCATTTTGATTCTCGGCAAAACGGGCACCGGCAAGGAGTGGCTCGCGCGCGCGATCCATCACGATTCGCCGCGGCGCGCGGCGCCGTTCGTCGCGTTGAATTGCGCATCGCTGCCCGATACGTTGATCGAAGCGGAGTTGTTCGGCTATGAGGACGGCGCGTTCACCGGCGCTAAAAAGCGGGGCAGCGTCGGCAAGATCGTGCAAGCCGACGGCGGGACGCTGTTTCTCGATGAAATCGGCGATATGCCACTCGCCCAGCAAGTACGGCTGATGCGCGTGCTGCAGGAACGCACGGTGCTGCCGCTCGGCGGTACTCGCGCGATTCCGGTGGATCTGCGGATCGTGTGCGCGACGCACCGCAATCTGCGCGCAATGATCGCAGAAGGCACCTTCCGCGAAGATCTGTACTACCGGATCAATGGACTCGTAGTGACCTTGCCCGCACTGCGCGAGCGCACGGATCTCGCCGCGCTGGTCGAGCGGATGCTCGAACTCCAGCCCCAGGCCGACGGCTTGCCGCGCCGCGTTTCTGCGGCGGTTCTCGAGCGCTTCATGCAATGCCGCTGGCCCGGCAATCTGAGGCAACTGGCCAATGTACTGCGCACCGCAAGCATCATGGCCGAGGGCACGGATCAGATCGAACTCGACGATCTACCCGAAGACTTTCTGCACGATTGCGACGACGCGACGGCCGACGAGAACGCGCCGTCAACCCTCGAAGCCGTTGATGATGCGACAGGCGATGCAGGCAGAGCGCACACGCCTCAGCCTTCGCGAATGGACGACTGGCAGGCAGCGCTAATCGCGCAGACGCTGGCGCGCCTCGACGGCAACGTGTCGGCCGCGGCACGAGAACTGGGGCTCGCGCGCAATACGGTGTACCGGTATTTGCGGCGCGGTGGGGCGGCTCATTAGGTGTTGTTGGTGCGGGGTTGTTGGTGCGGGGTTGTTGCTTAGTGCACGCGCTGCGACCGTGTCACCGCGAGCCGCCAGCCGCATGCTGCTAGTCGAGTGCTGCTCGTCGAGTGCCGCTCGTCGAGTGTTCGCCTCATAAGCTTCGCACTGCGGTCGGCAACCGCGTGGCGGCCGGTTCACGGCGCCGCCCGCCTATTGGCCCCGCGCGTTCTCCATCCGCCGTGTAAAGTGTGACGCGTCCAGCAACACATTCACACGATGTCCGATCAAAACCGCCCGCCTCTCGTTCGCGTGGAGCCGCTCGGCTGCAGCTTCGAAGCACCCGATACACTGACGATTCTCGAAGCCGCCGGCTTTGCGAACCTGCGTCTGCCCCGCTCGTGCCGCAACGGTACCTGCCGAACATGTCTGTGCAAAATGACAGCTGGACGCGTGCGCTATACGATCGAATGGCCCGGACTCAGCCGTGAGGAAAAACAGGAAGGCTACATCTTGCCGTGCGTTGCGATCGCCGAAACGGACGTGGTGATTGAAGCGCCGGAAGCGACAGAAGTCCCGCCATCCCGCTAAACAGCGCGGCGAAAGGGTCCTCGATGCGGATGCGTCCGGTGGGCGCGCGTTCACTCTATCGCAGCAAAGCGCGGCACCTTCGCGCCCTCATGCTCCACTTGCTCGAAGAACACCGACGCCGGGCGCGTCCAGATCGTGCCATTGGCCGCTCTGTAGACGATCATCGTGATAGCCGGATCCGACTCCAGCGTCGCCTCGCATATCAGTTCGTAAATACCGCCTTTGTAATGCCGGTAACGTGTGGTCTGCACCATTCAATTGTCCTTGTGAGAAAGCGCCAGATTCAGCCGCCCTCTTTCATCTGCTTCAGAATTTTATAGACGGTCGCGCGCCCCATCGTCAGCACGGCGGCTACGTAATTCGCCGAACTGCGTCCGCGAAACGCGCCCTGCGCATGCAGCGCCTCGACGATTTCACGCTTATGCTCGCGTGTGAGCGCGTTGATGCCGATTTGCCGCTCGCGCAGCCACGTATGCAGGTAAGTATTGATCCGGTCCTGCCAGTCGTCGCGAAAGAGGTCTTCGGCAGGTGCATCGGTCAGATTGCCACCGCGGATAAACAGATCGAGCGTGGAGCGCACGTCCTCGAACACCGCAATATTGAAGTTGATGCACAGCATGCCGGCGGGCTTGCCGTTGTCGTCGAACAGAATGTTGCTCACGCAACGCATGCGCCGGCCGTCCCAATTGAGCTTCTCGTACGGGCCGATGGTGCGGCCGCGCGCCGCATAATGCACTTCGTCCAGCACGGAGGGGCCGCCTACTTCCAGCTTCGACAGATTATTCACGAGGTAGGCGATGGTCTGATCCCGCAAGTCGTGAATCACAACCTCCGCGCACGGGTAGAAAAGCGCAGCGATGCCGTCGGCGATGGGAGCGTAACGCTCGAGCAGCAGGTCTTTCACAGGAGACACGGTTGTCTGGCGCATTGAAAATGGCAGCGTTCGAGGGCGCTGTGTTGAAGGCGAATGATCGAAAATCGGGCAGTTCCAGCGATGCGCGGCCCGCCCGGCAACTCGCCATTGTAGCCACCCGCATGGCCGGCGGAGCGCGGCGAATTTTGTCCTCGTGGCAAGCGCTATTTTTTCGTGCGATAAAAGGCGATCTACTTCACGGAGCAGCAGATGGCAACGCTCGAAGCATTTCGCGCCGTGCTCGACGACAAGAGAACGCCGGAAATCATTCGCAACCACATCATCGATTCGCTGCAATACGCGCTGCGCAATCACGGCCAGATTTTTACGTCGAAGGAAGTCGAATGGCTCGCCGCGTGGGACGACGCGCGCATTCCGCTCGCGGCGTCCCGTGAATTGCAGAAGCGCATTGCCGAAACGTCCGGCTAACCGGCTTTTCTGGTCTTTCCTAGGCTTTCCCGGTCTTTTCCGCTCTTTCGGGCTTTCTGGCGTCCCGCCGGAAGCCCTTCGGGCGGGCGGTCTGTTCGTGCGGGGAACTTTTTGCTATCCAATTAGCCCTATTTAGTGCATCATATTGGAATAGTCGTATTCCGCATTTGCAGCACTGGCAGTCTCAACCCGGCATTTTTTCGCGGCATCTCCGCAACACCCCCGACTGTTCGGCCGCCGCCCGCCGGCGATCCCGTCACTCCGGCAATGCGCCGCCTGCATTAGCCGTCGCGAGTTGTGCAGCTGTGTTGTTCAACGGGTTTCCGCTTCCCACCCGCTGTCCGCGCGACATCAGCGTGTTTTTTCTCCATCGAATCCGCGACTTTGCGCGGCGCGCTCAAGCCCTTCCCATTGGGCCTGTGCCAACCTTTTTCCATGGCGGCGCGCCTCAAGGTGCTGCGCTGCCCGGCCAGTCGTGCCGCGCGTAACACGCGTGACACACCGGCCACGTAATACAGGATACTTATATGCTTATGAACTCAGCAGTCAAGACGTACAAGGGTTATGAGATTCACCCGCTCGTCTATCCGCGCCGTCCGACAGACGGTCAGACGAGCCGCAATCCGGACGCAGGCTACGACGCGTCCGTGCGCATCTGCCGTGTCGGCGCCAATGCGGCGGCCGAAGGCCGGGTGTTCCGCCTGCAGTATCTGTTTCCGTTCGACGGCACGGGCAAGGCGCGCATTGCGTGCATGGCTCACGCCGAACAACTGATCGACGGCCGCGTGGACGGCCAGTCGGTCGCCGATCTTTGAGCGGCACGAGCCGCGGCAACACGCGCGGCACTAGTATCTGCGCATAAATCGGCGCATAAGCCGGTGCCGCAAGCGGCGGGCTCGAACCCGCTGGCAACCGTATCAGATGCAGCGCCGCCGCAAGGCGTCGCGCACCCCTTATCCCATCGACCAGGAGTTATGCATGGCGAAAGAAGAACTGCTTGAACTTGACGGTATCGTCGACGAAGTACTTCCGGACAGTCGTTACCGCGTGACGCTCGACAACGGCGTCGTAGTTGGCGCTTACGCGTCCGGACGCATGCGCAAGAACCATATTCGTATTCTCGCGGGCGACCGCGTGACGCTGGAACTGTCGGTCTACGACCTGACCAAAGGACGGATCAACTTCCGTCACAAAGACGAGCGCGCAGGCGGTGGCGGCGCTGCCCGTAGCAACTCGCAATTCCGTCGCCGTTAAGGCGAACGGCACGCGGCCCCGTTCGGGCTAGCTGGCGTGCCCCTGCAGCAACGTAGTTCGCGAAGCCTTTCGCGCGCCTTCTCCGGTTCGGCTCCAGTCGAATCTGAGCGGCGCGCAGCGGCGGCGCTTTATCTCATCAGTTCGTCGCGACGATCGTTGCGATGTCAATCGCGCTTGATGCGCTCCTGCCGTTTGGCTGTACCCCCATGCTCGCTTCTTTTCGCGCCGCTTCGGTGCATGGCTCTTGCACGCCCTTTTGTGGTGCATGACTTCAGTTGTCAAGCTTACGTTGAATCCCCGAGACGCCGCGCGTACAAAGGCTTCGCGGTTAATGGCATAGACGTTGCTTGAATGATGGTCAGTCGTCGATTGCCACTACTCCATGCTGCGTGTTCTCCTCGTCACCGATACCGACAAGCCGATAGGCGACCTGCGTGACGCGCTCGCCCGCCTCGGCTACGAGATGCTCGCCAGCACTGCGACGCCGCACGCGTTGCATAGCGTGGTTCAGAGCGAACGGCCGGACGTCATCATCATCGATACGGACTCGCCTTCGCGCGATACGCTCGAACAGCTCGCGGTGATGAACGCGACCGCTCCGCGCCCGGTCCTGATGTTCAGTCACGACGCCAACCAGCAGCTGATCCGCGACGCCGTCGGCGCGGGCGTGACCGCCTATCTCGTCGAAGGGCTGGCAACCGAACGGCTTGCGCCGATTCTCGAAGTCGCGCTTGCGCGGTTCGCGCAGGAATCGCAGCTGCGCGAACGCCTCGCGCAAGTCGAAAACGAACTTGCGGAGCGCAAGCTGATCGACCGCGCCAAACGCCTGCTGATGGATCAGCAGAAAATCACCGAGCACGCCGCCTACGCAACGCTGCGCAAACGCGCGATGAATCAGGGCGTCAAGCTCGCCGAGGTCGCGCGCGCGGTCGTCGCGTCGGCTGAATCGCTCAAGTGAAGCACGTCCATGAACACTCCCAGTCACCTCGCATCGTCAGCATTAGCGCCGTTGGAGAAGACCCACTTGCGGCTCGGCTTCGTGGCGCTCGCCGATGCCGCGCCGCTCGTCGCCGCGAAGCTGCTTGAATTCGGTCACGCGCACGGCCTCACGCTCGAACTGTCGCGCCAGCCTTCGTGGGCAGCCGTGCGCGACAAGCTGCTATCCGGCGATCTCGACGCGGCGCACACGCTCTATGGCCTCGTCTACGGAGTGCAACTCGGGCTGGGCGGTCCGCAAACCGACATGGCCGTGTTGATGGTACTCAACCGCAACGGCCAGGCGGTCACACTGTCAAGCCGTCTCGCGGATGCACTCGCCGAACATGGCAACTTGCCCAAAGCGCTCGCTACGCTCGGCCGCAAGCCGGTATTCGCGCAGACGTTCCCGACCGGTACGCATGCGATGTGGCTGTATTACTGGCTCGCTGCGCAGGGCGTGCACCCGTTGCGCGACATCGAAAGCGTGGTGATTCCGCCGCCGCAAATGGTCGCGGCGCTCGCAGAAGACAAGCTCGACGGCCTGTGTGTCGGCGAGCCGTGGAACGCGATGGCCGAAGCGGAAGGCGTCGGCAGAACGGTCGCGTATACGAGCGAAGTGTGGCCCGATCACCCAGAGAAAGTGCTCGCATGCCGGCGCGATTTTGTGAGCGCGTATCCGAATACGGCGCGCGCACTCGTACAGACGATGCTCGAAGCGTGCCGCTGGCTCGACGGCCCCGGTCATCGCACTGAAATCGCGCGCTGGCTTGCCCGGCCGGACTATATCGGCATCGACGAGGCCCTGATCGCGGCGCGCTTTGGCGACAAAATTCCTGCCTCCGTGCCGCGCGGTTTGCCAATGCGCTTCTTCGACAACGGCGAGGTGAACTACCCGCACGCATTCGAAGGCGCGTGGTTTCTGACGCAGTTCGAGCGCTGGGGCATGATCGACGCACGCAGCGATTACACGCAGATCGCGGAGAGCATCAACCAAACCCAGCTTTATCGCGAAGCCGCCGCGCAGGTCAAGGTGGCGGTGCCCGCGCAAGAGAACGCGCGAACGTTCATGGACGGCAAGGTGTGGGACAGCGCGACGCCGTCCGCTGGTTTTGCGCGTGCATTCGAAGTTCGACGATAAGCTTGCATACCGGGCGCGAACTCCGATCCGGAGCAAGGTAAAGGCGATAGACGCAGATATTCAGGTCGGTGTCATCAAACAATGCGCGAGGTGCACCACGGTGTATCGCACCGCGCCCTGTGCACCTCGCTCTCCGCCCCGACCGCCGCGCTCAGAAATTAAACTTGTCGATATTGCTCGCATCGAACGTTGTCGGCGGTCCGAGAATGATCTCGCCTTGCGGACCGATGGTGCGCTTGCCGAGCTTGCCCGCATCGAACGATTCGCCTTCCTTGCCGTTGATCGTTCCCGACGCAAGCGCTGCCGCCGCGTAGCCGGCGAGATAGCCCAACTCGTTCGGGTCCCACAACTGGAATGCCTTGACCGTGCCGTTTTTCACGAACGCGCGCATCTGGTTCGGCGTGCCGAGGCCCGTTACCGCGACTTTGCCCTTGCTCGACGACGACGAGATGTAACGCGCCGCCGCCGCAATGCCGACCGTAGTGGGCGCGACAATCGCCTTCAGGTTCGGATATGCCTGCAGCAAACCTTGCGTTTCGACAAACGACTTCTGATCGTCGTCGTTGCCGTAAGCGATTTTTACCAGTTTGATCTTCGAGTACTCGGGCTTTTTCAACTCCTCCTGCATCCACTTGATCCACGTGTTCTGATTGGTCGCGTTCGGCGTCGCGGACAGCACCGCGAATTCGCCCTCGCCGCCCATCAGTTTCGACACGAGTTGAATCTGACCACGGCCGATGCCTTCCGCGTTCGCCTGGTTCACGAACAGTTGACGACCCTCGGGTGCCGTGTCCGAATCGAATGTGACGACCTTGATGCCTTGCGACATCGCCTTCTTCAGATAGGGCACGACCGCGTTGGCGTCGTTGGCGGCAATCACGATTGCATCCTGACGCTGGGTGATCAGCGTGTTGATGTACTGCACCTGCGACGACGCCCCGGCATCCGACGGCCCTACCACCTTGCCCACGCCTCCGAACTCCTTGATTGCGGCAAGGCCGCCGTCGTCGGCAATCACTTCGTATGGGTTGTTGATCTGCTTCGGCACGAATGCGATCTTCAGGCCGTTTTTCAGTCCCGCGGCGGGCGCCGCGCAACTGATCGCGAGCAACGCAACGCAGAGCGCCGCCGCGCCGGTGTGACGTAGTGGTTTGAACATGAAGTGTCTCCTGCCGTGTAGTTGGACGTTGTACTGTCCGGGTTTGATGATGACGTTATTGAGAAGAAGCGGACCTCGCGATGAAGCGCCGGTCACGCGCCGCGCGCCAGCGCGCAACCAGATTGGGTATCAGCACCGATGCAAGCAGCAATACGCCGGTGACGATGGTGAGCGTCTCGCTCGAAACGTCGTCGAGCGTCAATGCGTTCTTGAGCACACCGATAATCAGCAGCGACAGCAGCACGCCGATCATCGAGCCGCGTCCACCGAAAATGCTCACGCCGCCGAACAGTACCGCTGCGATCACCGACAACTCGAAGCCCTCGCCGTTGTCGCCCCGTGCGCTGGTGAAACGCAGCGTGTAGACCACGCCCGCAAGCGCGCTCATCAGACCGGACAGCACGAAAAGACGCAACCTGATCTTCGTGACTTCGATGCCGGAGAACGCGGCGGCAGTCGGATTGGCGCCGATTGCGTACAAGCTGCGGCCAAACGCTGTGGACTGCAGCAACACGGTGAACAGCACTGCGCCGACAATCACGATCGCAAACGGCAACGGGATAAAAGTTCCGCCGAGCGTATCCATGCCGAACGCCGTATAGGCCGGGGGAAAATCGGCGACGGCCTGGTCGCCGAGAAGCACGTAGGCAAGCCCGCGAAAGAGTGCGAGCGTGCCGATGGTCACCGCGAGCGATGGCAGGTTCAGCTTGACGATCACGAGCCCGTTCAGCAGGCCCGCCAACGCGCCGGCAACCAGTACGAGCGCGATCACGACAGGCATCGGCAAGCCCATGTGCCACAGCACACCCATTAACGCGCTGGATGCACCGAGTACCGAAGCCACCGACAGATCGATTTCAGCGGCAACGATGATCAACGTCATCGGCAGTGCCATCAACGCGATCTCGGTGAGATCCGCCAGCACGTTGCTGAGATTCGCACCGGTCAGAAAGACCGGCGACAGCACTCGCCCGAGCGCGATCGACAGAATCAGCACGATCACGAGCAATACTTCCCATTGCAGCGGCGTTTCGCGTTTGCGCGTGAGCAGCGCGGAATCGGGTTTAGCCATGATCGCGTTTCCTCATCATGCGTTTGGCGACGGAGCGAGCGAGCAACGTATCGGCGGTAATAGCCGCGACGATCAGCGCGCCTTCGATCGCCTGCTCCCAGAATGGAGAGACGTGCAGCACGACCAGTGCAATGCTGATCACGCCCAGCACGAGCGCGCCGAGCGTCGCACCGAGTATCGTGCCGACGCCGCCCGTGATCGCGACGCTGCCGACAACGGCAGCCGCGACGACCTGCAGCTCGATGCCCTTTGCGGTGCTGGCGTCGACGGTGCCGAAACGCGCAAGCCAGAGCGCGCCCGCGAAGCCAGCAATTGCACCGGACAGCAGAAAACCCGCCATGACCCGTCGTTCGACGTTGACGCCCGCGAGACGCGCCGCCTCGGGATTCGAGCCGATCGCATAGTGCTCACGGCCGCCGCGAAACTGCTTGAGGTAAATAGCGAGAGCAAGCAGCACGACGAGCGCGATCAGCGCAAGCGTCGGTATGCCGAAAAAGGTGCCAGTCGCAAGCCGCGAAAAGGTATCGGGCAGACTGGTGGCGTTGATCTGTCCGCCGTGCACCCACGCATAATCTGCACCCCGAAATATATAAAGTGTGGACAGCGTCGCAACGAGCGACGGCACGCGCCCCACCGCCACGAGCAGCGCATTGATGCCGCCTGCCACGAGACCGATGCCGAGCCCCGCCGCGAGGGCGACGACCACCGGCATCTGCGGAAACGCGACGTACAGGCTGCCCACGGCATAGGCGCTGATGCCGACCGTCGAGCCCACCGACAGATCGATATGACGCATCAGAATGACCACCGTCATGCCCGCGGTCAGCAGGCTGATGATCGACACATTGAGCAGCACGTCGCGCAGATTCTGCAGATTCAGGAACTGCGGCCTCGCCAGAGCGGTGCCTACGATCAGTAGAATCAGCACGACGAACAGCGTCGTCTCGCGGCTCTTTGCGAGGTTCGCTGCGAAGCCGCCCGCTGTGGCCGGCGGGCGCTTGGATGGCGGCGGCGCCTGGACCGGCGCGGGGTGAGTCGAAGAATGGCGCATCATGCCGCGTTCCCTAACGGTGGAATCGGTTGTCCCAGCGCCGCGGCCATGATGCGTTCTTCGTCGGCCTCGGCACGTGCAATGTCCGCACTGATACGCCCCTCGTGCATGACCAGTACGCGGTCGGCCATGCCCAGTACTTCCGGCAATTCGCTCGAAATCATCAGCACTGCCATGCCGTCGCGCACCAGTTCGGCAAGCGCGCTATACACCTCCGCTTTCGCGCCGACGTCGATACCGCGAGTGGGTTCGTCGATGATCAAAACCTTCGGGTTCGTGGCGAGCCACTTGCCCAGCACGACTTTCTGCTGATTGCCGCCCGACAGCGTGCCGACCGGCGCATTGGGATCGCCCGCTTTCAGCCGTAGGCGCGTGCCCCACTGGTTCGCGAGCTGCGTCTCGCTGCGTGTCGTGATGAGACCATGTCTGACGAGACGGCCGAGCACTGTCATCGACGCGTTGCGCGCGATGCTCAACTCCAGCGCGAGTCCTTGCTGCCGGCGGTCTTCCGGTACGAGCGCGAGGCCGGCGCGCACGGCAGCAGCGGGACTGCCGGCCGTAAGTGGCTTGCCGCCTATCTGGATGTGGCCGGCGTCGAGCGGGTCGATGCCGAAAATCGCACGCGCGACTTCGCTGCGACCCGCGCCGACCAGCCCCGCCAGCGCCACGATTTCGCCTGCCCGCACGTCGAAAGAAATGTCCTTGAAAACGCCCACGCGCGTGAGCCCTCGCACCGACAGGCGCACTTCGCCAGGCGGTCGCTCCGCTTTCGGATAGAACGTCTCCAGATCGCGGCCGACCATTTTTGACACGATCGCGTCGGTGTTCAGATCGGCGGTCATGCCGTCGAACACCTTCGCGCCGTCGCGCATGATGGTGACGCGTTGCGTCAGCGCGAAGACTTCATCGAGACGGTGCGTAATGAAGAGTATCGCCACGTCGCGCTCGCGCAGCTTGTGCACGATTGCAAAAAGACGTTCCACTTCCGTCAGCGACAAGGCCGCTGTCGGTTCGTCCATGATCAGTACATTGGCGTTCAGCGACAACGCCTTTGCGATTTCGATGACTTGCTGATCTGCAATGGACAAGCCGCGCACCAGGTGATCCGCGCGCAGATCGACGCCGAGCGAGGCGAGCAGTCCGTCTACCTCGCGGCGCATCGCGTCGTATTGAATGCGCCCGAACCGGTCGACCGGTTGCCGTCCCATGAAAATGTTTTCGGCGATCGACAGATCGAAGAACAGTGTAGGTTCCTGATAGATCACCGCGAGCCCGGCATCGCGCGCTTGAGCAGGCGTGGCGAAGCGGCGCGCGACGCCGTCCACCAGCAGTTCCCCGCTATCCGGCTGATGCACGCCTGCAAGGATTTTGACGAGCGTCGACTTGCCCGCGCCGTTCTCGCCGAGCAGCGCGTGCACTTCCCCCGGCCACAACGAGAGATCGCCGTCCGATAGCGCGCGGACCCGGCCGAACGATTTGCTCGCATGCCGCAATTCGAGCCTCGGCACGGCGGATATAGGTTGCTGCACTGCGTGTCTCCTTCTTTTACGTTACGGCGTGCCCGTCCTGCTTGTGTCCACGCGACCCGCTTCAGATGCGATAGAAACGCTCGGCGTTACCGCAAAAGAGCGCCTCTTTCTCTGCAGCGCTCGCACCTTCGACAATCGTTGCATACGCATGCCACAAACCCGCGTAGGAGCCGAACAAACGATCGACGGGAAAGTTCGACGCGAACATTGCGCGCTCGACTCCAAACGTGTCGATCGTTTCGAGCACGTAGGGCCGCAAGCTTTCCACAGTCCACTGATGATCGAACATCGCAAGTCCGCTGATCTTCACGCAGACGTTCTCGCAATCCGCCAGCATGCGCATGCCGTCGCGCCATGCCCGGTAACCGGCGACGCTGTCGCGATCGACGAACATGCCGGCATGGTTGACGGCGAAGCGCGTGTCGCCATAAGCGCGCGCCAACGCCGCGGCCTCTTCCATTTGCGACGGATAAAGTTGCAGGTCGAACGACATGTCGTAACGGCGCAGCAACGCAAAGTTCTCACGCCATTGCGGCTCGCGCATGAAATGGCGGCCCACATAGTCGAACAGCCTGTTCTCGTGCACGTTGAGAATCTGCCGGATGCCGCGCGTATTGGCAAACGACGCATGCGCTTCGAGCAACGCGGGCGCATCCGCTGAAGAAAGATCCACCGCGGCGACAATCGCGTTCGGCATGCCGCGCGATTCATGACGATCCGCAATGCCTTGCAGCCAGCGCGTTTCCTCGACGGGGTCGGCGGGATCGTGATTCGCTTCCACGTGCACGACTTTCTTCACATCGATATCCCCGGCTTCGCCGAGCAGATCGGCGAGCAGATAATCGTGCTTCAGGTCGCGCGCATCGCCAACAAACGACACGCCGGGATTTTCAAGCCACGGATAGCGATGCGTCTTCAGGTCCCACAAGTGAATATGCGAATCGACAACCTGCATGCGATGCCTCCGTCGTTTCAAGCGTGTAATTCAGCATGAACGTCAGCCCGAAGTTCAGCCGAGCGAACTCAGACGAAACACCTGTTCGAGCGGTTGCTGATGCGGCGTGTGGTCCGGCGCTGTATGCATGATGTCGGCCATGTAATCCCACCATTTGCGCATGACTTCGAGTTCGGGGAGCGCGTCCATCGTGTGATGCGTGGTTCGCGTGAGCACGGCGAATAGATGATCGGTGCCGGGGTCGAAGAAAATCCGGTACTCGCGCACGCCCGCGTTGTGCAACGCGTCAACAAGTTCTGGCCAGATCTCGGCGTGACGGCGCTCGTACTCCTCGCGCATGCCGGGGTTGAGCACCATCCGGAAAGCGATTGTCTCCATTGCGGCTGTCTCGTCGTTATTGGCGCCTTCGCGGCGAGGCGCCTGCAAAGACTATAATTCGTGCGTCGATAGCATCTCAATCCGTAGTTGGGATTGGGCGATCCACAAACCGAATCGCACGGCAACCATGAGCCAACTCTCAGCAACTGTCGCACTCGTCAATCGGCTCAAGTTCAAGCACCTTGCGCTGCTCGTCGCGCTCGACGACGCGCGCAACCTCCACCAGGCTGCCGAAGCGGTGAACGTTGCACAGCCGAGCGCCAGCCGCATGCTGGGCGATATTGAAGAGGCGTTCGGCTTTCTGCTGTTCGAGCGCAACGCGCGCGGCATGACGCCCACGCCGCTGGGCGTCGTCACGCTGGCTTACGCACGGCGTGCGCTCGCCGAACTCACGCGTTTCGCCGAAGACCTGGAAGTCAAACGACGCGGCGGACATGGACAGTTGACCGTTGGCGCGATCATGGGCGCGGCGCCCGATCTGTTGGCAATGGCCGTCGCCGCGTTGAAAACCGAAAGCCCGTTGCTGAACGTGCGCATTCTCGGCGAGACCAGCGACCAGGTGGTGCAATTGCTGCATCGCCGCGAAGTCGACCTTGCGCTTGGACGACTGACGAGTCCGTTGCAACACAACGATTTCAGTTTCGAGCCGCTCGCGCGCGAGACCTTGCTGCTCGTCGTGCGTTCGGTGCATCCGCTTGCGAGCCGCGCGCGCATGACACTGCGCGAACTGATCGACTGGCCTTGGGTTGCACAGCCGGTAAGCAGTCCGGCGCGCGTGTTGTTCGAGGAAGAACTCGCGCGTGCAGGACTTGCCACGCCGGTCAATCTCACCGAATGCGCGTCGATCTTCGCCACACTGCAATTGCTGGAAAACTACGATGCGGTCGCGATGCTGCCGGAGTCGGTAGTGCGCGATCATTTGCGCGGCAAGCTGCTCGTTGCGCTGCCGCTCGAGATCGGCAAGAGCCTTGCGGGCTTCGGCATTCTTACGCGCAAGGAAGAAACGCTCGCCGAACCCGCGCTGCGCTTCATCGAACTGCTGCGCGGCTTCTCGCGGCTTCTCGCACGCGAAGATACCGTTGCGTCCGCGCAAGCCGCTGCTGCATCCGCTCCGGTCAGTTGATTTCGGCATCGCGCGTCATTGCAGATTGACGAACAGGCCGCCGTCCACCAGTAACGACGCGCCCGTCACATAACGCGCGCGGTCGGACGCGAGGAACACCACGCATTCGGCCACGTCTTCGGGACGGCCCAGTCGGCCCAGCGGAATGCGCTTTTCGAAATAGGCCTTCTTCGCTTCGTCGGCGAGATCTTCGGCGTTCAGATCTGTTGCGATCGTGCCGGGCATAACTGAATTGCAGCGGATGCCGTACGGTCCTAACGCAACCGCGCATGACTGCATCAGCGAATGAACGCCTGCCTTGGTCGGCGTGTAATGCGTCTGCATGCCGCCGCCCACTAGCGCGCTGATCGAACTGGTCGCCACAATCGCCCCGCCGGTGCCTTGCGCTTTCATTTGCTGCGCGGCCGCCTGCGTGACGTAGAACGCGCCGTTCAGATTGACCGCGACTGTCGACTCCAGCACCTCCGCCGGCATGTCGAGAAACGCATGGAACGGACAAATGCCCGCGTTGCTCGCGAGCACGTCGACCTTGCCGAACGCTTCGACGGTCTGGCGCACGAGTAGCTGGCCCGTTTCGCGCGCGGCAACGTTGCCTTCCACTGCGATCACGCGCCGCCCGAGCGCTTCGATCTGCTCGACCACTTCGGCGACCGCGGAACGGCGTCCGTACGACGCGTCGTTATCGCCCCAGTAGTTGATCGCCACATCCGCGCCTTCCGTTGCGCACGCAACGGCTATCGCGCGGCCAATGCCGCGTGAGCCGCCGGTGACGATCACGACCTTGTCCTTGAGAAGCACGTCACTCTCCTATGCTGGGTGATCCTGACTGCGGCCCATCAACGCGGATAAGGCCGCACCAGCGCACATTCCGGATTGAGCCTCACGCCGAAGCCCGGTGTGTCCGGCACCTTCATTCGTCCATTCACGGGCACCGGTTCGTCGAGCAGAAGCGGCGTGAACATGGGCACCACTTCGTCGGCCTTGGGCGCCATCATCAGGAACTCGGAGAAAGGCGAGTTATGACGCGTGACGACAAAATGGTAGCTATACACGGACGAACCATGCGGCACCACCATCACGTTATGAGCATCCGCAAGTGCCGATATCTTGATCAGTTCGGTGATGCCGCCGCACCAGCCCACGTCCGGCTGGATCAGATCGCAGCATTGCATTTCAAGCAGCATGCGAAAGCCCCAGCGCGTCGCCTCGTGTTCGCCCGTGGACACCATCATGCCGCGCGGCACGTTGCGGCGCAGTTCGGCGTAACCCCAGTAGTCGTCGGGCGACAGGCACTCTTCGATCCATTTGAGCCCGTACTCGTGCGCGGCGTGCGCGAGGCGCGTTGCGTACGGCACGTCGAGACTCATCCAGCAGTCGTACATCAGCCAGAAGTCGTCGCCCACGCGGCTGCGCATGTCCGCGAGCTTTTCGAGGTTGAGTTTGAGCCCGGCTTCCCCTTCTGCCGGGCTATGCTGCAACGGCAGTTTTCCGCCGATGAAACCCATCTCCTTCGCAAGGTCGGGACGTGCGCCGGTCGCATAGAACATGAGTTCGTCGCGCACGGGACCGCCCAATAGCTGATACACAGGCTCCTTACGCACCTTTGCGAGCAGATCCCACAAGGCGAGATCGACGCCGGAGATCGTATTGAGAACCACGCCTTTGCGCCCGTAGTAAAGCGTCGCGTAGTACATTTGATCCCACATCTTCTCGATGTCGGTCACGAGCTGACCTTCAAGAAAACGCGCGAGGTGTTTCTCGACGATGAACGCGCCGATTTCGCCGCCCGTCGTCACCGCGAAGCCGACCGTGCCGTCGCTTGCTTCTATTTCGACCACAAGCGTGCCCAGCACATTGATGCCAAACGACTGGCGGCTCTGGCGATACTCGGGATAGCGCGCCATCGGCGTGGAGATGTGATCGTCGATCCAGTGTCCGCCGGGCTGATCGTGATAGTCCGCGCCGCCGCCGCGGACGATGAAGGCACGCACGTGCCGGATAGTAGGCATGGCCATGAGAGAGGGGCTCCGTGATAGGCGTCGAACGTGTCGCCGGAAATGTGCCCTTAGCGGGCGCGGTGCAGCAAATCGTGGGTTTTGCCGGGTGCCTGTGCGTGACCACGCAGCAGCGTGCCGATCAGCAGCGCGGCGATGAGACTCGACGCGCCCAGCACGACCAGTCCCGCAGATGTCGAGGAAAACGCGTGTTCCGCAACGGTGCGCAAGCTGGGCGCAATAAAGCCGCCAAGGCTGCCGAGCGAGTTGATCAGCGCGATGCCGCCCGCGGCGGCCGCACCGGTTAGCAGGCGTGTCGGGAAGGTCCAGAAAAGCGGTTGAGCCGCGATGAAGCCGCTCGCCGCGCAACACAACGCAACAAGCCCGATCGCGGGGTCATGAGCGAGACCCGACACGCCGATGCCAAGGCCCGCGACGACAAGCAATGCCGACGCCCACAGACGGTGTCCGCCCGTGCGATCCGCGCGGCGCGGCACATACCAGGTCACCACGAGCGCGCAGAGCCAGGGCAATGCCGCGACGAGGCCGACATGAAATCCCACTGTCGTGCCGAGCAGAGCTGCGACTTGTTGCGGCAGATAAAAGATCACGCCGTACACGCTCATTTGAATCAGCAGATAGATCAGCGAGAGCAGCAGCACGCGACGATCCACTAGCGCGGCGAGAAGGCGATGCGGCCCATGCGCGGACGCCGCACGCGCGTCTTCGTCGAGAGCCGAGCGCAGGCTTGTGCGCTCCTGCTCGTTAAGCCAGCGGGCGTTTTCCGGACGATTGTCGAGATACCAGAACGCCCAGACGCCGACGAGCGTTGCCAGAATGCCTTCGACGAGAAAAAGCCACTGCCAGCCCGCGAGACCCAGCGCGCCATTCAGTTCGAGCAGCAAGCCCGACAATGGACTGCCGAAAATGAACGCCAACGGTGCGCCGAAATAAAACATGCCGACGGCCCGGGCACGCGCGCGCTGCGGAAACCAGTGCGTCAGGTAATAGATCACGCCGGGGAAAAAGCCTGCTTCGGCAACGCCCAGCAAGAAGCGCAGCGTGTAGAACGTGGTGGCGGTATGAGCGAGACACATTGCTGCCGATACGAGTCCCCATGTCACCATGATGCGGCACATCCAGGCACGCGCGCCGACACGATGCAGCAGCAGATTACTTGGCACTTCGAACAATGCATAGCCAACAAAGAACACGCCCGCGCCGAATGCGAACGCCGCATTCGAGAGCCCCGTGTCGTGTTGCAGCGCTTTTTGCGCAAAGCCGATGTTCGCGCGGTCGAGAAACGCCAGCACGTACATCAGCAGCAGGAAGGGCAACAGCCGGCGCATTACCTTGCTGTTGATCGCCTCCAGTGAAGCGCTCGCATGCGGGTCCATGTCGTCTCCTTCGGGCAACTCGCGTTGGCGGCTGCGCGGTTCTTGTATATCGTGCTGCTTGCGGCTCGTATTTTTCGGGGCGCCGTATATCCGCGCGACGCCCGCGCGAATGCTCAGTAAGTGGCGCGTCCGCCCGAAAGGTCGAATACCGAACCGGTGCTGAACGCGCAGTCTTCGGATGCGAGCCACAGAATCAGCGACGCCGCTTCCTCGGGCAACAGAAAACGGTTCATCGGAATCTTCGAGAGCATGTAGTCGATGTGCTGCTGCGACATCGAATCGAAAATCTCGGTCTTGGCCGCAGCGGGCGTGACCGCGTTGACGAGAATGTTCTTCGTCGCAAGCTCTTTGCCGAGCGATTTTGTTAGACCGATCAGCCCCGCCTTCGACGCGCTGTAATGCGAGGCGTTCGGGTTGCCCTCTTTGCCCGCCACCGACGCGATGTTAACGATGCGTCCATAGCCCTGCTTCAGCATCTGCGGAACGACCGCGCGGCACGTGAGGTACGGGCCGATCAGATTTACGTCGATCACGCGGCGCCAGACGTCCGGCTCAAGTTCCCACGTGGTGCCGTTGCCGCCAGTAATGCCCGCGCAGTTGACGAGTACGTCGATCGCGCCGTGATCGGCGACGGTCCGTTCGACAGCTTGCGCCACAGCCGATTCCTGTGTGAGCTCGACGGTCACTGCCGTCACCTTGCCGAATTCGCTGAGTTCGCGCTGACTCCGCGCGAGACGTTCGGCGTCGACGTCCCATAGTGCAACCGACGCGCCCGATTGCAGCGCCCGTTGCGCCACCGCGTAGCCGATGCCGCGAGCGCCACCAGTAATGGCGACAACGCGTCCGTCCAGATCGATTCGATTCATTTGTGTCTCCTGTCGCACGGTTCACGTGCGCCCAAGTTGTTGTAGCCGTTAGCGTCCGTGTTGCGTTTCACGCCAATATACGAGCGACGCGATGCCTCAACAATCCGAGAATTGGAAAGGTCGATAACAAAAGCGGATCGGGGCGTGGCGGCGCACAAGGCGCCAATGCGACAGGACTTTGGGAAAGGACTGGGGGAAGGTTACGGCAACTGCGTGGTCTGGCCGCGAGCGCCGTCGCGGCCGTACATCAATAAGGCCACATCAAAGCGCTTCCTGGCAAAGCGCCATCATTCGCTGAACCATCGTGCTTGCTTCGTTCAGCTCCATTTCGCTAGTGAAGAGCGCCTGTACATTCGACAGTCGCACGGCAACGCCCGCGTCCTTCAGATCCCGGCTCGCGATCTTCAAAGCGAGTTGCCCGATGTTCACGCGTTCGAGCCAGTCCATGCTCATGTTGTTTTTCGCGAGCCACTGGCGGCAGCACTGGACGACGTGATCCACACGCCAGTCCGCACTGAGTGCATAGGAGGCCGCTGCGATCGCTACGAGAAAGCACAGCAGTTCCGCGCGCGTGGCAGAGGGTCGTGTCGATTCCGTGTGTTTCATCCGCTTGTCTTTTGCGTGGGTGGCGTCCGGCTTTCGCCAGGCTTACGGCGAGTGCTTCGTTCATCAGCACTCGCCGGGCGTGTCAAATGTATAGATAGTCAGCAAACGAAATTGCGGGCGCGCGCTTGAAAATCAATACCACATCGACGCCCGCAGACCTGATTGCGTGACTAGTCTCCACACGCCGCACTGCACTCGGCGCAAGCTACCGCTTTCGGCGCGAGTTTGCCCGCGCCGCTTCGGCCGAAGCTCACGAGCGCCGCCAGGCCGAGCAACGCGAGGCCGCTACCGAACAGAAAGTCGGTGGAAATGCCGACCTGATCGACCACGATACCGCCGACTAGCGAGCCCACCGCGATCGCCACCTGAATGATGCTCACAAAAAGCGCGGAGCCGGCTTCCGGTGAATCGGGCGTGGCTTGCTGAATCCAGATGCTGAAGCACAGCGGCAACGCGCCAAAAGAAACGCCCCACGCGAGCACGAGCGCGACGACACCGATCGACGAATGCTGCAACATGGGCAGCAGAATGAGCGCGAACATCAGCAGCGAGATCATTGCGCCGAGCGAGATTTTCAGGCTGCGCGTGACCGTGGACGAAACCGCAAAGTTCGAGAAGAACCCGATGATGCCGAAGCCAAGCAACAACCAGGTGACAGTCGCCATCGAGAGATTTGCATTGCGCAGCAGGAACGGCGTGATGTACGTGTACGACGAGAAATGCGCGCCGAACACAAGCCCGACCATCAACATGCTCCGGCGCGGATAGGGCCTGCGCAGCAGCGAAACCAGATCGTTCAGCCGCAATGCGACGCTCGACGGCAACGACGGCACGAACAGGAACTGCGCGATGAGCGCAGCCGCGACGAGACCGCCCGTTGCCATAAACGACGCACGCCACGACGCGAAACTCGCAATGAAGGTTCCGAGCGGCACGCCGATCACCGTCGCACAGGTCACGCCGGTGAGAATGGTGGCCATTGCGCGGGCCGAGTCTTTCGGCTGCACGAGGCGCCCGGACGCCGCAGTTGCGAGTGTCCAGAAACCGCCCAGCGCGGCGCCGAGCAATGCGCGGCCCACCAGCATCAAACCGAAGTTCGGCGCAAATGCGGAAATCAGATTCGACGCAAGCAATAAGGCCGTGAGTAACAGAAACACGAGCCGCCGATCCATTCGACCGGCGACCAGCATCAAGCCGGGCGCCGAGATCGCGGCGATAACGCCGGGCACAGTGACCATTAAACCGGCCGTACCAGCAGACACGCCGAGATCCGCGGCGATGCGCGGCAACAGGCCGACCGGCAAAAACTCTGTGGTGACGAACGCGAAGGCGCCGATCGCAACGGCCACGACTGCGAGCCACGAGCGTAGCGACGACGATGGCGCATCGCCGGGCGCGACGGCGCTCGCCGGCAGATTATCTTCTCTTAACATAGTATTGTTTGCGAGTTATTAACAACGAATGGGATTAGAGCAACTGCACATTGCTAATCACCTTCGAAGATCGACTCGCGGGCTGTACGGCACGAGTAAAAAAGCAGGCCATATTGGCCTGCTCTGAATTTCGATCGACGAAGTGGTGGGTGCATGCTGGACGGAACACACCTTAACATCGTATTAAATCGCTCGCTGAGCCCTGCGAAAAATTGCAGTTGCGGGTGGGGTTATTCGAGCGAATCGAGCGTCGTTGTGCGCTCACCTTTCCTGCGACGGCGACGCACGGCAGCGTTGGGCATGACGCTTGCTGAATGCGCGGACAGCATCTAGCGCACTCATCGCTCACTCAAAGGAATTTGAACATGGTTAGCACCCGCCCCTGCACCGCGACCTGCGTCATCGACGGCATGCCGGTCACCCTGACCTTTTATCCCGACAGCGGCATATTGCGGATCGCCGATCCGTCGGGTACATGTATCAAGGAAACGCGCTGGCATGCGTCGTGGCGTTCGCTGCTCGACGAGTTTCGCCGCTTCGGCGAGCGCGCCGCGATGCAAGGACCGGGAGTCGAGGCGATGGTGAGCCGCATCGTCGAAAGCTCCGAAGACACAAGCGCGCAACCCGCGCTGGCATGAACGGAAACGCGAGGCGGTGCGCCAGCTCGGAGCGCGCCACCTCGACGTATTGCGCGGCTTACCGCCCGAAGTAAATCCTGCATTGCGGGCCGCCCGAACAGGGCATATTTTGCCGGGTTCCCGATTCTGAGCGCCCTGCCGCCGTCCCGCCATAAGAGACATTCTGAACGGACTGAGAAGCCGTTCCCGCGGGTTCTATCAACGACATGTCGGTCGTTGCCTGTGCCGATTCGTTCGCGTGCTGCATCAGCCTGTGGCCGGACGTTGTGCCGGCACCCGGCTGAGTTGGCGCGTCGTCGGCGATTGCGGCTCGCGGCGCGAGGAAAAGAACGGCGCTCACCACCGCCATCAATAAACGAAGTTTCATGGTCCAGACTCCTTGAATCCGGCGCAGCAGTATCGCCCCTCCCCAATAATCGATCTGCGTAAAAAACTTTCTGGCCGATGGAGGCCGACGCAAGTGCCAATAGCGACGCGGGCCCGCTGCGTCGACCCGTCGAATGCAACCAGCAACGAGTCGCCCGCGCCCTGGCCGGCGCCGGATACGCTAGTACGATGCGGGATCAGGCGCCTCAGGCTGGAAAACACGGATTGTTCTCTCCGCTATTCTTTTATAGTTCGGCCGCCACGGAATTCAAATTGGCGCACGGAAACGGTGAACAATACTGGGGGCGGAGCGAACAACCTTCGCATGAGCGTTCAAATGCGACAAAATCAGTTAAAACGGTGCGTGCATTGCGCGCGCAGTGCGTTATGATGCTGTCATAACCACAAGAAAGGGCCGCGCGCGGAACGCCGTCGTAAGACAGTGCGTGGACGCGAGACCAGCCGCCCAAATCAGTGCATCGTCATCATCGTTGTTTCCAATTTCGATCAATAACCTCACCGCGGACCGGCGCCATTTAATTGGACTCGAAGCTCTCGCGGGTTTTCCTCGCAATCTGCATTTGACAGAACGCTGGACGCTTTAGAAGGACTAATATCTTATGGACGAAAGGAAGCGAGATAGCATGATTGCGTATCTCCGCCATCGCATGGAAGAGTTTGGCATCAAACCGGAAGACCTTGCCGCCCTGCTAGCATCCGAACCTGCCGTGCAAAAGAATGCACGCTACCGCAGCGCGACAGGAGACAGCTGGGACGGCCAGGGGGAAATGCCCCAATGGCTCAAGCAGGCAATCAGCGCAGGCCAATCAATCGACCATTTTGAATTATCGGCTCCGCCCGCACCCGCGCCGCAGCCGAAAAAGCGCGTCGACTGGAAGAACGATCCATTTGCAGGCAGTCCGCTCGCGCGCTCGAACGAGCACTGAGTGGCCGGCGCCGCGCTATCGCTATACGTTACAGGTTGGGCAAACTGGCAGGAGCACGAGTGCGTGCACCGCGGGCCGACATCGCTCGCGACAGCAGCGCATCTTGCGGCGCTTCAATAAAGGCGCTTAACTGACGCACGATTTGCCAGAACACCTTTTGAAACAGGCGAACGCGCTCTGACTCGGATATACCGTCGGCGAGCGGATTGGCAAAATGCCAGGCAGCGAGTTCGGGGTCTCCCGGAAAGGCGGGCGCATGTGGAGCCGCAACGCTCGCGTCGAGCGCGACCACGAGGTCCATGCGGGGCGCCCATTCGCCTGTGAATTCAAGCCAGCTTTTCGGGCATAGCACGCCGAGATCCGACACGCCGGGCCGCAATTGCGCGACCGTCAATGGATGAACCCGCAAGGCCGGCTCGGGCCCTGCGCTGAATGCCTCGAACCGGTGCCCAGCCAGTTCCCGAAGCAAAGCTTCCGCCATGATGCTGCGTGCTGAATTCTCACGACAGAGAAACAGCACTTTATATTTCCTGGTCACGCTTACCCCGTACTCTGTTTTTTGTATCTTCTATGTGCGATTGTGCCCGCTGAGTCTTGCGCCCCCGTGACAGTACGATGTCTTTAATCCGCGCGCTACGGGAATTTGCCCCTGGAAACGCCCTGAAGAGGGCGTGCGAAGCCAGATAATCAGAACTTCAGCCCATTGAGGAACTGAAACCACAGCCCGCCCAAGCCTCCGGCCGGATGTGTCTCCCCTGCCGCTTCCTCGCGTTTGCCGTGGGCTGCGCGAGCGGCATGCGCGTCGCGATCGGCAGTTTCTTCGCTATGAGCGCCCGCCGTTGCCGGTTCAAATGACCTGTCGGCGCCCGCTTCGCCGGACGCGGCCTCAGTGGCAGTTGCGTTCAACGTTGTCTCGCGCCGCGAAGCCTGCAACGCCGCCACGCTATCCGCGATCTGCGCGGCGCGCGCGGGATCGCATTCCCGCCCGAGCAGTACGCCGAACACGACATCGCGGTTATGGCCTTCGTCGGCGAAACGCATTGCAAGTGCGACCATTCTGGCGTAAGCCGCCTCTTCTGCCGCGCGTGCCGCTGCCTCGCGCTCCGCCTGTGCCTGTTGATGGCGCGAGCGCTGTCGCTCCCATTCCCGCATCTGCTCGGCGTAGACCGCGTCGTACACCTTGCGTTGCTGCGCGTCCGACAGAATCGCGTAGGCGTCGCTGATCTCCTGGAAGGTGGCGCGCGCAACTTCCTCGGAGCCCACGTTGCGGTCGGGATGCCACTTCATCGCGGCCTTGCGGTACGCGCGCTTGATTTCTTCGCCGGTGGCGTGCATGGGCACGCCGAGGGTGTCATAGAGGGTTGCCATTTGCCTGCTCGAACTCGCCGGGTATCGTGTCGCGGACCATCGTAGCACGCGATAAACGGCTGGACCGTGAACGCGCGGCTTCTGCGCGTCGTACGAACCGGCGGACAAAAAAAGGCCCCGCCACGAAGGTGGCGAGGCCGAGTCCCATGTCAAGGAGTGTCATGGAGGAGACGCTTCGATCATAGCGGCCACCACTTGCGCCCCCAACCAATTGTTCGCCATATGCTTATCGGGGTCGGTGAAGTGCGGACAATCAGATGCGATCGGCGCAAATCGACACGGGCGGAGCCACCCAGGCGCACACCCACGCCTCGCGGTTATATGGTTAGAACAAAAAGTCGCTTCGTGCGGGGCCTCGCGCTCATTAAGATGGTGCTTCAAAGTCCGGTTTAGCCGGGCCCGCCTCAGCGCGGACTCGCGCAAAAGCGCCGTGATCCGCTACAGAAGGAGCATTTCGTTGACCAGTTTGGACCATAACCGCCGGCCGCTCGTTGTCGGCATTGGCGGCACGACGCGGGCGGCCTCGTCGACCGAGCGAGCGCTCGGCTTTGCGCTGCGCGGCGCTCAGGCGGCGGGTGCCACCACCCGGCTGTTCGGCGGCACGTTCCTGCATAGCCTGCCGCATTACGCGCCGGAACACAGCGAACGCACCGACGAACAGCTCGAACTGATCGAAGCCGTGCGCCACGCCGACGCGCTGATCATCGCGACGCCGGGCTATCACGGCGGCGTCTCCGGACTCGTCAAGAACGCGCTCGACACGCTGGAGGAACTACGCGCCGACGAGCGTCCGTATCTGGACGGCCGCGCGGTCGGCTGCATCGTGACCGCCTATGGCTGGCAAGCCGCGGGTTCTGTGCTGACGTCTCTGCGCTCGATCGTGCACGCGTTGCGCGGCTGGCCGACGCCATTCGGGGCCGGCATCAACACGCTCGAAACGCGGTTCGATAGTGTCGACACCTGTTCCGACCCAAAGGTGGTCGATCAACTCGCTACTGTCGGCCAGCAGGCCGCGCAATTCGCGCTGGCCTTCAACGCGCATCGCGCGGCAAGCCCGAATGCATCGGGCACCTCACAGCAGCACGCACAACCCGCGCGTCTGCTGCACGCGGTTTAATACCCTCGCCTACGACGCCCCCGGCCGCATTCGCGGACCGGGGGCACTCGCGCTTGTACGAACCGTGCGCCACATAACAGACTAATAACGTTGCGCGCGGGATAGTGTGTCCGAACCCGGCAAACATGCCGTTACCCGGTCTTCTGACAAGCGTTGCGGACCTCCGCTAATTTGCTTGCGAAGAAAGATTGGTTCACGGGCCCTTCAGTGCGGCCTACGCTTGAGCCTGCCCGCCGACTCATCCGCCGCCTGATGCCCACGCAAACGCGTGGCGTCATATGCACCGGCTCCTTGCAACATAAGCGGGCATCTTCACTGCCACAACTATGAATTCACATATTCGCTACAAGGGCTACGAAGTTGCACCGGCCGCGCAACGTTTGCCCAATGGGCTGTTCGCCGCCAACCTGACCATCGAAAAAGCCAGCGCGAGCCGCAGCCAGGCATATTGTTTCGACGCGCTCGATTATTTCTTCGACGAAGAACACGCACTCGACTACGCGTTTCGCTGGGGACGCATGTGGGTCGATAATCAGCAGTGACCCCGCAGTGACCCGCAGTGCCGCCCAGTGGCCACGATCGTCGGGCGCCTGCAGTGCACCGCAGGCGCCGTATCCCGGGGCAATGTGACAGAATAGGCGACACATCGAGTTCGCTCTCTGTACGCTTGCCATGTCCGACTCATTGATAGATGTAGCCGAAGACCACAGCCTGCGCCACTGGACCTTCACCGGCACCGCCCGCGTGAAGATCGGCTCCGAGGCGCACAAGCACATGTTCTGCCGCATGTTGCTCGAGACTCACGATCCCTACAAACCCGCCGTGATCGACTGGCCTGCGCTGTCGCCCGGTGCGCTCGAGCGGCTGTGCTCGCTGCCCATCTGGGACATTGCGGTGCAGACCGAAGGCCGCGCGTCGATCAACGTTCACACTTACGCCGAGCGACTGAGCGACCCGCTGCTTCGCGAAGCCATCACGATGGACGGCGACGAAGAGGCCCGTCACAAACGCGTGCTTGCAAAACTGATTGCGGCATACGGCATCGAGATCGCGCCCGAACCGCACTATCCGCCGCCGCGCGATTCCGAATGGGCATGGATGCGCACGGGCTACAGCGAGTGCATCGACAGTTTCTTTGCGTTCGGCCTGTTTCGCGCCGCGCAGCAGTCCGGCTATTTTCCCGAAGCACTCGTCGAAACTTTCGAGCCCGTGATCCAGGAAGAAGCGCGCCACATCCTGTTTTTCGTAAATTGGGTCGCGTGGCATCGACATAACATGCCGCTGTGGCGCAGGCCGTGGCACGCGTTGCGCGTGGCCGCGATCTGGGCCGTGCTGATCTGGGAGCGCGTGGCGATCGCGAGAGGCATCGACGCGAACGGCGTCGCGCACGACTCGAACTTCCTGCCCGCGAACAGCAGTGTGATCGGCAAAGGGCTCGAAACGCCCGAACTGATCGAGCTTTGCCTCGCGGAGAACGAGCGCCGCATGAGCGGCTACGACGTGCGGCTGCTGCGTCCGCGGCTCGTGCCCACGCTCGCGCGATTCGCGTTGCGTTTGATCACCCGTTCGCGTCGAACAAACATTGCATGACAAGGAGCACGTCCATGACATGGACCGTCGATGAACAGCTTGCGTTGAGTGCAACCGACGCAGTCGCCGCGATCCAGTCGGGCAGGCTCAAGGCAACAGATTACGTCGCGACACTTCTCGCGCGAGCGGCGGCGCTCGGCACGCTCAACGCGCTGACCGTGATCGATCTCGACGGCGCTCTTGCCGCCGGCCGGCGCATCGACGCGCTGCCCGCGTCGGCGAGAGCGCAACTGCCGCTTGCCGGACTGCCGATCGTCGTCAAGGACAACATCAATACCGCGGGACTGCAGACCTCAGCAGGCACGCCCGCTCTGGAAGCTTTTGTGCCCAGCACCAACGCGCGTTCGGTGCAACGTCTCATCGACGCCGGGGCGATCATTCTCGGCAAGGCCAACATGCACGAGCTCGCGTTCGGCATCACGAGTACCAATCTCGCGACGCATGCCCGGCCGGTGCGCAATCCGTACGATCCCACGCTGATTCCCGGAGGCTCGTCGGGCGGAACGGCGGTGGCAATCGCTGCACGCATCGCGCCCGCGGGGCTCGGCACCGACACCGGCGGCTCGACTCGCATCCCCGCCGCGTTGACCGGCACCGCGGGATTTCGTCCGTCGGTTGGCAATGGCGGTGCCGAGCGGCGCTATCACGACCCTGACGCCGTGGTGCCGATCAGCCATACCCGCGACACCGTCGGACCGATGGCGCGCACAGTAGCCGATATCGCGCTGCTCGACGGCGTGATTACCGGCGAGGGTGCGTTGCCCACCGTCGCGCTGAACGGCTTGCGCATCGGCTTGCCGGCGCCGCTGTGGGAAGGTCTCGCGCAGCAGGTCGAGGACGTGGCGCGCGCCGCGCTGAAACGGCTCGAAGCAGCGGGCGTTGTTTTCGTGCCGGTGGCGATGAGCGAGCTGAACGACCTCAACAGTATGGTCGGCGGCCCGATCGCTATTCACGAAGCGCGCGACGATGTGAACGCCTGGCTCGTCGCCAACCAGGCGCCGGTGCAGACCGTCAGCGAACTGGCGGCTCGCATCGCGAGCCCCGATGTGCGTGCAATTTATGACGCGGTGATCGCAGGCTCGCTCGACGCGCATTACGAGGCGGCGCTCAATCACTGGCGGCCATTGCTGCAGGCCTATATCGCCGCTACTTTCGCCGACGAACGTCTCGATGCGCTGCTGTTTCCCACCACACGGCTCACTGCGGTGCCGATGGACGAGATCAACGGTTCATCGACGGTCTCCATCGACGGCGCGCCGCCCATCGATACGATGGAAGCGTTCCTGCGCAATACCGATCCGGCCAGCACGTCGGGCATTCCCGGACTGTCCTTGCCCGCGGGAATGAGCGCACACGGTTTGCCGGTCGGTCTCGAACTGGACGGGCCGCTTGGCAGTGACAGGCGTCTGCTCGCCATCGGCGTGGCGTTCGAACAGTTATTGGGCACATTGCCGCCGCCCGTGCTTTAAGCAAAATAAAACATGCCGATAGAAATCGTTCGCCCTCAAGCTCACGCTCAAGATCATGCTCACGTTCAGGCTCAAGCGCCGATAAGAACACCTCCAGATACGCCTCGATTTTCCGGATCCGATGGTCGCCGACCAACGGAGACACGCACACGTTACTTCCGGCGCGTCGTTGCGGCGCTGGGCATCGCGCTTGCCGCCGCCGGATGCGCGCGTCTTGCGGCCGTCGATTCCAATGCGTTATGGAAGATCGTCGACATGCGCTGCGTGCCTTCGCAACAGGCGACCGGCACGCCCGGTCAATGCACGTTCGTGGATCTCGACAAACACTATGCAATCCTGAAGGATATCGTCGGCCGCTCGCAGTATCTGCTGATTCCGACCGACCGTATCAGCGGCATTGAAAGTCCGCTCGTGCTCGCGCCACATGCGCAGAGCTATTGGGCCGACGCGTGGACCTCACGCGACTACGTGAATCGCTCGGTCAAGCGAACGCTGCGCGACGATCAGTTGGGGCTCGAAATCAACTCCCAATTCCGCCGCTCGCAAAACCAGTTGCATATTCATATCGATTGCATGCGCCGCGATATCAGCGACGCGCTCGCGCGCCACGCGAAAGACGCGCCCGGCGAATGGCGTTGGGACACGCTCGACGGCAACCGTTACCGGATCATGCGAATTACCGCGCTGAGCGGCACGAGCGATCCGTTTCGCCTTGTTTCGCGCGACAACCGTAACGCCGATGCAATGGCGCTGCAAACCATCCTTGTCACGGGTGCGGGACCATCGGCAGAGAAAGATGGCTGGCTCGTCGTGAACAGCGGCCTCGATGCAGACAATGGCAGCGGGTCCGCCGAAGGTCTGCTCGATCACTCATGCCACGTGGCCGACGCCTCATAGCAGCAGCGGATTCGAGGGGCGATCCCGTGCCCGCGAAGGATGCGAGCGGGAACGCGCTCACCATGGCCGGCGCACAGAGTCCTGATAACGCGTCAGAATGAAATGCGCTACATCGTTCGAGTGATAAGCCGAGACCAGTTGCGCGACCCACGGCTCGCCCCGCTCGGCCTCGCGCACCGCCAGCACGCCGGCGTACGGTGAGCGGGCGTCCTCAATGCCGATGCTGTCGCGTGCAGGATAAAGTCCGGCCCGTTGCGCGCTCTCGCTGTCCATCACGACAATCGTTGCCGCATTCAACGCCGCGACGAGCCGGTTGCGGGGCAGCGCACGCAGCGTCAAATTGAGGCGGTTGCCCGTCACATCTCGCAACGTCGCGTGAAGGCCGGCGCGGTCGTCAAACGTTAGCAGTGTGTAGTTCTGCAGCAGGACTAGCGCGCGCGCCATGCCTTCGCGGTCGTCAGGAATGACGATGCTGGCGCCACGCCGGATTTGCGCGAGGCTCGTCAGTTGGCGCGAGTAGAGCGCCATGGGCAGGGTGACTGTCGTCGCCACTTCATAGAGCGGATAGCCGTGTTTTTCGCGCGACGCTTCAAAAGCTGGGCCGTCTTCGAAGCTCGCGGCGTCGATACGATGCGCGGCAAGCGCCGCGTCGATCTGCGCACCGCTATCGAACGTCACCACGTCGATATCGAGTCCGCGAGCGGTTGCGACGCGCCGCACTTCGTTCATGATTTCGGCATGCGTGCCGCGCGTGACGCCGACTTTCAGAACCGGCTGCGCGGCATCCGCGAAAACTGTTGCTCCCCACATAGCCGCCGCGCCGATCAATACCGCGCTGATCGCTGCTTTAACAATACGTCGCGGATTCATCCTTTGATGTCCCGCAAGATGGTCCTGAAACCGATATGCGATGCCGGCAGGTCCGCTTCCTGTTGCTCGCGCGAAGACGCACGGTAGCGCACGCAATAATCTCGCGAGCACAGGAACGAGCCGCCCTTAATGACCATCGGCGTATCGTGTCTGCGCGTGGGCGGTGCGATTGCCGCGGTATCGCCATTCGTATGCGATTGGTGTTCTCCCGTGTAGACGTCCCTGGTCCACTCCCATGCATTGCCGATCATGTCGTACAGCTTGAACCTGTTGGCCGCATAACAGCCGACGGGCGACAGACCCACATGCTTGTCCTCGTTGGTATTGAGAACGGGGAACACGCCTTGCCAGTAATTTGCGGCGGGCTTGCCGTGCGCATCGCGCGGCGCCGTGTCGAGGTCCGCGCCCTCCTGCCCGCCCTTCGCCGCGTACTCCCATTCGGCCTCGGTCGGCAAGTCGCGGCCGAGCCACCGTGCATACGCGAACGCATCGGCTTGCGTGACGAGCGTCACCGGTTGACTCATCTGCGCGTCGATGTTGCTGCCCTCGCCCGTCGGATGCCGCCACGATGCCCCCTTGACCCAGCTCCACCACGCCAGGTCGCGTGCGTTCATTTCTTCCCGCGTCGGAATGTGGAAGACCGCCGCGCCGCCCTGCTTTTCAGCGTCGGTGACGTAGCCGGTCGCGCGGACGAACTCGGCGAATTGCGCATTCGTCACATCGGTCTGATCGATCCAGAAACCGCCGACGCGCGTAAGCCCGTCGCCCACCGGCCGCTCGTTTGCATAACCGCGTGTGCTGCCGAGCACGAAGGTGCCGCCATGCAGATGCACCATGCCGGCCTTCGCGTCGTCGCGCCAGCCGGCGGGCAGACCCGCGTAGCGCTCGCACTGCGCTTCTGAGCCGAGCGGCGCAAGCGGGCGCGCGCGGTTCATATCGTCGAAGCCCGCCGTTCGCGCGGGCCACGCCGCGACCGCGAACGCGACGCAGAAAACGGCGGCGAACAGGCCGCCAAAGCCGGCAAGCGTTCTTGCTCTGATGCTCATGACCGTGGCAATTCCGCTCAGTAGTAGCCGCGCGGCCGCAGCGGTTCGACGCCGCCGACAGTGGACATGTAGGCGTTCCACTGCTGCACGAGTCCGTCGATGATCGACGGATTCTGCGCCGCCACGTCTGTCGTCTCGCCTCTGTCCGTGGTCATGTCGTACAGCTGCCAGTGACCATCGACGGGACCGAGCGGCGGCTCCGTCCACAACGCCTTCCATTTGCCGTCTGCGCTGCGCAGATAGCCGCGCCCGTACGCTTCATCGCCGAACGACGCGGTATGCACGGCGCTGTTCGACTGGTCGTTCAGAACCGCCAGCAACGATTGCCCCGTGACGGGATACACGTAGCGGTTGTTGTAGACCACCTTGCCCTTGTTCTGATCGACGCCCGTCAAAGAATTGATCAGCGGCGGAGCGGGCTGCGTCGGCGGCGTAACGCCCGCGACGGCGAGGAACGTGGCCGTGTTGTCGGTGACGTGCGTGAAAACACGCAAGGTCGGTTTCTGCACGGTCTGCCCGGGCAAATGCACGATCAACGGCGTCGATACGCCGCCCTCGCCGGAATAGCCCTTGGTCAGACGGAATGGCGCCGCGCTGACTTCGGCCCAGCGCAAGCCGTACTGCAAGCGCTTCGCGTTCTGCAGCCCGTTGTCGGTGCCGAGCGTCGAGTAGACCGGCTCCGCTGCGTTCGCCGTATCCGTCGCCGTCGGGTCCGCGCCGGAGTCGATCGGCCAGCCTTCGGCCCCGTTGTCCGACTGGAACATGATGAACGTGTTGTCGTACTCGCCGATGTCCTTCAGATGCTGGATCAGCAAGCCGATGTTGTGATCGAGGTTGTCGACCATGCCTGCATAGATTTCCATGTAGCGCGCCTGCGCTTTCTTTTCATCGGCTGACAAACTGGCCCACGACTTGTTCACATTGCCCGGACCGTAGTCGCTATAACCTTGCGCGGCGCTGTGGACGGCGCTGACGTATTTCGCGTTGACGGTGCCGTTGCCCGCGGTCGCCGGCGTAGCCGCGAGCGTTTCAGGCGCGCCTGCATACGGGTTGAAATCGGCGGGAATGATACCGAGCGCCTTTTGTCGCGCGATGCGCGCCGCCCGAACCGCGTCGTAGCCGGCGTCGTATTTGCCCGCATACTTGTGCAGGTACGGCTCAGGCACCTGCAACGGCCAATGCGGCGACGTGTACGCCGCATACGCAAAAAACGGCTTGCCGTCGCCTCTGTGCGAATCGATGTACGAGATCAGTCTTTGCGTATAGAAATCGGTCGAATAGAACACGGCCGGTCTGCCGCCCGCGCCACCCGGTTGTCCCGGCTGACCGGGCTGAACGTACTGCCCGTCTTCGGTGTAGTTCTTCGAGCCGGCGGGCTCGTGTGCGAAGTGATTCGTGGCGGCGCCGCCGAGCAGCGCGTAACTATGCTCGAAGCCCCATTGGTCCGGCGTCTGTCCGCTGCCCGTTGCGCTGCCCACAATGCCCGAGCCGATATGCCACTTGCCCGCCATGTACGTGTGATAGCCGGCGTCCTTGAGTAGTTGTGCGACCGACAGCGCGCGATCGTTCAGATAGCCTTCGTAGCCAGGCAGACCTTTGCGCTCGTCGGTCGGCACACCCATCGTGCCTTCGCCAACCAGGTGGTGGTCGGTGCCCGAAATCAGCATCGCTCGCGTGATCGCGCAAACCGTGCCTGTGTGATGGTTCGTGAGAATGCGTCCGGATTGCACGAGCGCATCGAGATTCGGCGTGTCGATGTCGCCGCCGAACGCGTGGATGTCCGAGTAGCCGAGATCGTCCGCCATGATGTACAGAATGTTCGGGCGTTTCGCGGCCACCGGCGTGGCAGCCGGCGGTGTTGGAGAAACCTCGCCGGAACACGATGCAAGCGCAACGATACTGGCAACGGCGGCACCGAGTGCCCGCAGCCTGGGAATGGTGGGGAACGCCGCCGGATGCGAACTCGAGCTTTTCATTGTTGTATCGGCCGTGGTTGTCTGAGCGCGAGATGGTAGCAACCGGTAATTCGCCGCCCAACCAAGGTTTAGTGAAAAGCTAGAGACGTTCTGTGCTAAAGGATCGAAGTACCTTTGCGTCTGTGCTGTTTTGCTGCTGCGGGTATCAGTGGTAAATAGTCGTGGACGACTGCAGTTTCGTCAGCACGCCGCGTCTGAACGCGAACCAGCCTTGGGAACCTTGCATCACGACTTCCTCGCCTTGCCAGAACACGCGCTTGACCGTCATACGCGCGCCAATGCGCTGCACAAGTGCAGGACGGTGGCGAAAGTCGTATAGCACCGGGCCCGAATCGGTCTGCACGAGCATGCGTCTGACCGCGTCATCGGCGTTGCCCACGTCGTCGAAATGCGTGAGCGTATTCGCGCCGAAGCGATCGAACACTTCGTTGTCGAGCATCGCCGTGAAATCATGCCCTGCGCGAACGAATTGCAGCTTGCCCGACGGCGTATCGAGCGGGCCCGAGTCGTTGCTTTGCGCATGAACGCCAGTGGCTAAAGAGATGGCTGCGAGCGCAGCAACTAGTAGTCGTCTCATGTTGCCTTTGTCCAGAGTGACAGCAATTCATCGGTCGGCCAAATCGCCAACCGCGCGCCAACCGAAAACCAACCGAAAACCAACCGCACTATCGCCGCTGCGGATGTTCAAGAAAGAATCGCAGCATTTCCGCGCTCGCGTCGGGACCCGCGGGATCTGTATAGCTGCCCCGCGCATTGCCGCCGGCCCATGCGTGCGGGGCGCCGTGAATGGTCCACAGTTCTGCGTCGATACCGTCCGCTGACACGAGCCGCGAGACGGTACACGCGCGTCCGCCTGCATCGGTCCGACGCTGCTCGCCGTCGCCTTGGGGCCGCGCTGAGAAGCCGTCGACGAGTTGCGCCGCATTGCGTATGTTAACCGTGGCGTCGGCGTCACCGTGAAAGACGATCACCGGCCGCTTCGGTAACGAAGCGGTGCTGTGCGCGCCGCGCCGTGCCTGTACCGGACGCTTGCCGCCTTTCATCGCTGCGAGTGCGGACGGAAGATCGTGCGCGCATCGTGCCGGAAGACCCGAATGCACGCCGGCCGCCGCATAGAGTTCCGGATATTCGGCAACCATGATCGCCGCCATTGCGCCACCGGCCGAGAGCCCCGCGACGTACACGCGCGCGGGATCGACGTTCTGCTCCGCAATGATCTCGCGCGTGATGCCGGCGATCAACGAGGGCTCGCCGCGTTCGCATTGCTGGTCACCGGGCTTGAACCAGTTCCAGCATTTCGACGGATTAGCCTGCTGCGGCTGCTCCGGGTAAGCGACCAGAAATCGATGCCGCTCCGCAAGAGCGTTCATCTGTGTGCCCGCGGCGAAATCGTCGGCGTTCTGTGTGCAACCGTGCAGCATGACGATCAACGGAAGCGGCTCGCCCTGGCTTTCCGCCGGCACATACAGCCGATATTGCCGGCGACCGGCGGCGTTCGAAAATGCGTGCGTGCTGAAGTGTCCCCGGTCCTGGATATCGGCGCGGGCTTCGCGCGCATTGACCGTCTCGGCGTGCTTTGCCGCCGGCCGCTCGAACGGAACGGTGAACGCTTCCGGCGTGGCATGCCAGGACGCTGTTCCATGCGTAGAGCCCTCGGCGTTGCCGCCCAGAGCACGTTGTATTGCTTCAGTCGCTTCGGCGGGTCCATGGGTGCGCAGCAAGGTCATTGCTTCGCGCATCGAGGTCAAAAAACCTTCATCGAGTTTCATCTGTTATGTCCGGTAAAAGTGTTGAGTGTCGTGCGTCGGCAGTTAGCGGATTCTGCCGGCGAGCGCCGTCTTGACCGCAGCGGATGCGTGAAACGCTCCGAGCACGACAACGCTGTCAATGGTCGCAAGCGCGAGTTCAGGGGTAACGTCGGCAGCAATGCTGGCCAGTCCGAGCACCTGAATCGTGAGACGCTGATGCGCCGCACGAACCGCCTCGAGATCCTCTCGCGAAAAATGCTGTAGCCCGAGCACGAGCGCGCGGCGGCTCACGGTCTCCTGAACAACCTGCGCGTGCAGCGTAAGCTGGTTGCGGATAGCCGTGCGGATCAGGTCGGTCCGGTTCGAATAGAAACCTTCCTGCACCAGCAGATCGATTTGCCCCAGGTCAACGGGGCCGAGGTTGATCGTGATTTTTTCCGACTCACCGCCCTTCGGACGAGTCGCGACGTTCGCTGTCGAGTTTTCCATGTTTCCATCCGAACACCATCCAATGGGATGGTTATAGGCTTCTTTCGGATGCGGTGCAACATGAAAAATGGGGGCCATTACGGTTGTGGGCGGCCACGCGTAGTCGTTGCGCGGCGCTGTGTAGATCAGCGTTACGCCGCGTTTATATGATCAGTGGGGAATTTGCCTCGACGTCTTACCGTGCGAAACACGCAGGCCGCGCACGGGTCAACTAAAAAACCGCGCCCAGGCCGCGCGGATGCGCCGCCCGCGATCTTCGAAGAGATATGAGCCGCCCAGCGCGAATAGACCTGAAATGATGCCGGTCAACACGTGCTCGACGACGGGGATGCGGTAGTGACTCGGATGCGAATAGGCATCGCCAATCGCTGTCAGGCAGCCGACGACCAATGCATTGCCGTATCGGTGCGCATAGAGTTTCCTCGCCGGTGTGAAAGTCAGCAGTACGGCGAGCACGCCGGTGAACAGTCCCGTCTGCAGTGCAATCGCCCAATGCGCGAGGCTCAGCAGATTGCCCCAACTCCCGGGCATGCACGTCATACATGCGCTGGTCGGCTGCCAGAATCGCCGTACGAAGAGCCTGAGCCGTTGCTTCCATTCGACTAACATGATGTGTTTCCGGTCGATGCCCCGTCGCGGACGCTAGCTGCCTATCATCGGCACTCTCTTCACACGTTTGGTCGCGCCCATTCGCCGGATGAGCAGCAGGCCGGCGTACTGCACGATACGCCGGGAGGCGGGCTCGGTAACGGACGCGTGTCCATCACATAACGATATGCGCTGTGCGACCGGTTCGCTAACGCGTTTCGCCACTACCCCCCCTTCGACCGTTCCGCCGCCCACTCATCACGCTCCGTCACCCGCCGACTACTCACTCGAGCCAAGCATCTCGTGCACGGCATCACGATAGGTCCGCAACGGCCGTCCGAGCATCTTCGAGAGTTCATCAACTGCATTGTCATCCGCGCGCATACCGTGGCGCTGGATACCAGCCATCATCAGACGCATGTCGTAGGCTATCCAGTCGGGCCCATTTCCCGCCAGTTGCTGCTCGAAACCATCCAGGGCGTCGCCTGCGTAGCGGATTTCGCGCTGCAACGCTTCGCTCCAGATGCGCGCGACCGACTCGCCGGTCAACGCTTCGGGTCCCACAACTTCGAGCGTGCGGCCGGGCAGTGCATCGGATGCGCGGTGCCGCGCCAGCAGTTCGGCCGCGGCGGTGTCCGCAATGTCCCGCACGTCGACCATGTTCACGCCAGCGTGGCCGATAGGCATCGGATAAATGCCGTGGCTCTCGACGAGGGACTTGATGCGTTCGTCGTTCTGTATGAAGTAGGCGGGACGCAGAATGGTCGCGGGCATGTCGAGGCTTTGGATCATCCGCTCGACGGTGTGCTTGCCTGTGAAATGAGGCACATTGGTATAGAGGTCGGCGTGAATCACTGACAGATAGACGATGCGCTCGATGCCCGCATCTCGCGCCAGGTTCAACGTGACGAGTGCCTGCGTGACTTCGTCCGGGACGACCGCGTTGAGCAGAAACAGCGTGCGCACCGACGACAACGCCGCGCGCATCGAACTCACATTGCTCATGTCGCCGACGACTTCCGCCACGCCCGACGGAAGCGCCGTTTTACCCGGCGCTCGAACCAGCGCTTTGACTTCGACGCCGCTGGAAGCGAGGCGCTGGACGATCTGCATACCTACGGTGCCCGATGCACCGGTGACGAGGATACTCATGATTTGCTCCAATTCTGGAAAGTCGATTTAAAGGAAAAAATCCGCCACGGTTTTGCCGACCTGTGGCTGGGTCCGATTGCGTTCGATCGACGTGGGCAACTCTTCGAAGCGCACGACGGCACTGACCTTGGACTGCAAACGCCCGTGCGTCACGTCGTCGGCGATCTGTTGCAGCCGCGCGGCATCCGGCGTGTTCACGAACCACAAGCCGCGACGCCCGGCCGGGGCGCTCGTCAGAATGTCCGGCGACGCGGTGCTCACCACGACCCCATCTGCAGAAAGCACGGACCACGAGCGGGCAAGCACGTCGCCGCCGACATAGTCGAGAACAAGATCTACGCCGCTTACCAAGGTTTCGAACTGCTGCTGGTCGTAGGCGATGACATGGTCCGCGCCGAGGCTGCGGACATAGTCCACATCGCTGCTTAGGGCGGTCGCAAACACCTCGGCGCCGGCCCGATGCGCGTACTGCACTGCGAATCCGCCCAGACCGCCGGCCGCGCCCTGAATCAGGATGCGCTGTCCGGCACGTATCGGTCCGGCGAAGTTAAGGCTTTGCCATGCCGCCACCGCTGCGACCGGTAACGCCGCCGCCTCCACGAAGCCCATCGAGTCGGGCACCATGGCAAGGTTAGCCGCGTTCACCGCCACCATTTCGGCGTAGGCGCCCAGCGCGCCCGGCGCACCCATGACGCGGTCGCCCTTGCGCAACCGGGTGACGCCGGGGCCCACTTCTTCCACGACGCCGGCTAGCTCGATGCCGAGAACGGTCGGCAACTCCAGCGGAAAAGCGTCCCTCACGTAACCCTCCCGAACCTTCCAATCCAGTCCATTGACACCGGCGGCATGCACACGGACGAGAACCTGGCCAGCTTCCGCCACCGGTGCGGCGACGGAAGAAATCGTGATGGCGTCGGGGCCGCCGTACCTAGTCAGGACGACTGCGCGAACGTTGTTCATAAGAAACTCCTTTGAGCGTTTGGTTGCCGTACACCCCAACAATAAGGAGTTTCACATTCAAAACAAAGACCATAGAATCGAGACTCGCCGTATCACAATTGAGACACCATGGACCTGAACGCGCTAGACGACTTTCAACTCGTGGCCGCTCGCGGCGGTTTCGGCAAAGCGAGCCGCGCCAGCGGCCGTTCCAAAGCCACGCTGTCGCGCCGCGTCGCCGACCTCGAAGAAGCGTTGGGCGTTCGGCTCATCGAGCGAGGCACTCGTAGCCTGGAGTTGACCGAGGCCGGCCAGTTGCTGCTGACCCGAACCGAAGGGCCGATGCACGAGGTAGCCGAAGCAGTCGCGGCGGCACGAGACGGGCTCGCCACGCCGCGAGGCCGCCTACGCGTCGCGGCACCGTTGCTGTTTTCGCAGATGGCGCTGGGACATCTCGCCGCTCAGTTCATTGCCAGCTATCCCGAAGTGGAACTCGAAGTGGTCGCGGACGATCGCCCCGTCGATCTCATCGACGAGCATTTCGACGCGGCCATCCGCATCAATCCACACAGCGACAGCACACTGGTCGGCAGGTGCTTCGCCAAGGACCGGCTGGTACTTGCCGCTGCACCATCGGTTCAAATGCCGCAAGGCAACGGCGATAAACCTGTCCCGGTTCCGGCCGTCGTCATGCCGAGCTATCGCGACGGAGATGTCTGGTCTGTCCGCAATGGTCAATTCACCGTCGAGCCGCAACCTGTTCTACGTCTGTCTTCGCTGTTGATGGTCCGCGACGCCATTGCCGCCGGCGCCGGGGCGGCCATGTTGCCGGAGTCGATCATCGGCGGTCTGCTTGAGGGCGGCAAACTGGTGACATGGGGAATCGCGGGCAACGACGTCGAGCTTTGGGTCCTGCACACGTCCCGTCGTTTGCAAAGCCCCAAAGTGCGGGCCTTCGTGGAGTTCATGTGCAGCCAGTATCCAGAAGGATCGTTCACTATTCCGACAAAGTGAATTTGCCCCGGTCGTTGCCCGGTCGCAGTCGGGCCGGACCCTGGCCGCCCTTACCCGTCGCGGCGAAAATGCAATCCTGAACAAATTGGTTCAGACGCGGCGCATGGCTCGGTAGGATCGCTTCAAACATGCATCCGACCGATTCAGCCGATGGCGATCTACCTCGACGACACGCAACGCAAAGCCATCGCAAGGCTGGCAACGAGTTGGACCTGGCGCACGCAATGGCCCACATGGCTACTGATCGTCGCGATCTACAGCGCATGGTTCGGCGTTGCAACCCATGCGCGCGCACTCGGCTTGCCACTGACCGCAGCCCTGCTCGCGTTGGTCAGCGCGTGGTACATGTCGCTGCAACATGAACTGCTCCACGGCCACCCGACATGCTCAGCGCGCGTGAATGCACTGTTTGGCTTCGCGCCGCTGGCCGTGTGGTTTCCGTATCGCGTGTATCGCGAGTCGCATCTTCAGCATCATGACGACGCGCATTTGACGCAGCCCGGGCGCGATCCGGAGAGCTATTTCGTCGATGCTCGTGTGTGGCACCGCGCAGGCTGGGCGATGCGCGCGCTGCTCATCTGGCGCAATACGTTTGTAGGCCGCCTGGTCGTGGGACCGGCGTTTGCGATTGCGGCAACCGGCGTCGATGCATTGCGCAAGGTAAAGCTCGGCGACTGGCGCGACGTGCCCGCCTGGCTCGCGCACCTCATCGCACTGGCCGCGCTCACCGCGTGGCTGCACTACGTGTGCTCTATTCCGGCGTGGGTGTTCATCGTCGGCGTGGGGTATGGGTCGATGTCGCTCGGCTCGATTCGTTCATTTCGCGAGCACCGTGCCGCAAACGATATTGAACATCGCACGGTTTTGAACGAGGCGGCCCTCTTCTGGCGGCTGCTCTTTTTGAATAACAATTTTCATCTGGTCCATCACGACTTGCCGCATGTGCCGTGGTTCGCGCTGAAACCAGTCTATCAAGCGTCACGCGATCAATACATCGAGCGATCCGGAGGTTTTCTGGTCGCGGGTTATGGCGAATGGCTCACGCTCCACGCGTTCACGCCGGCCGAGAAGCCGCTGCATGACGGATCGCGCCGTTTCGAGCCCGTATCGACAGAAGCCGAACTCACGTAGGAAACGCGCGCTTCGTCAACACGCGGCGCGAGAAACTGGAAAGCCGCTAGAGGTCAACAGCGGCCAACTTACGCGCGGACTGCTCACGGTAAAATCCGAGCTTACACTCGCTTCTACCAGGCAGCATCGTGAAGACAAGCAGGCGCCAGTCACTCAAACCGCGCAAGGTTCCGCAGCAATCCCGGGCCCAGCAAACCGTCGCCACCATTCTCGAAGCGGCAGCGCTCGTACTCGAAGTCAAAGGCTCGGACGGTCTGAATACCAATCTCGTCGCGCAGCGCGCGGGCGTCAGTGTCGGCACGCTGTATCAGTATTTCCCCAACAAGGACGCGCTTATCGTTGCGCTGAGCAAACGGGAGCTGGCCGTCTTCTTTGCGGAAGCGCAAGGCGCGTTGCACGAGCCGACGGGGCAGAGCGCATTGAAGCACCTGATCACCGTCTCTGTGCGCCAGCAGCTACGTCGCCCCGCGCTGGCCCGTGTGCTCGACTTCGAAGAAAACCGCCCTGCCATCGCAAGAGAACTCGCCAAATCGAAAGCAGCATTTCGCGAGGTGATCGAGCAGATTCTGGCGCGCGACGATATTCCGCCGCAGACCGACATGCAGATCGCCACGGACGATCTTGTTGCGATCATCCGTGCAATCGTGGACGGTGCGGGCGAACGTGGAGAGTCGGATCGTGCGGGTTTGGAAGCACGGGTCGGCCGGGCATTGAGCGGATATTTGGGTATCGTGGATCGACAGCCTGAGAAGCCGCGATCCCGTAAATGAAGAACACGCTCAAATACGAGCAAACGCTCGGATCGAAAACGTTGTAACACGGCGCAGCCCTTGCCATTGCTGGCCGTAGCAGACGTAAAGACGCGCTGCGCAATGCGAGTTTCAAAACTGAGCGATCACTCGCAAAATAGATTCCGTGGGCGCAACACAGTCGGGTCAGCCGGTTATAGGCCGGACGCCGCGTTCTCCACGACATCTTCAACGTATTCTGCGAGCGCAATCATGAATCTTCACAAAGAAGCGAAGCTCAACCACCTGAGCTTTCCCACTACCGACGTAGCCGAGACCGCTGCCTTTTTCGAAAAATACCTGGGCTGCGAAGTCGTCGCCGCCGGCGAGCACCGTCTGCTCAAGCGCAATGGTTTCGACATTGTTCTGGAGCACACCACGGGCGAAGCACCCGTCTGGCCGAACAACTTCCATTTCGGGCTGGAGGTTGCCAGTCTGGACGATCTCCACACTTTGCATGACGAATTCCTTCAGGGCGGCGTGCAAATGGAAACGGGCGTGTTCAATAACACACGCGGATCGCGGTTCTTCTGCCGCGCGCCTGGCGGCCTGCTGATCGAGGTCAACACTCGCGCCGACATGCAGGACGATCAGTGGCGCAAGCTGTTTTAGTCTTTGTCACACGAACGGTTGACCCACGCCCCTGAAGGCGAAGCCCGTCAAACTCCCACCCGCTGCTTTGCCCGCCCGCGCGGCGCGCCGCTGCGCGCCGGCGGCACAACCTCCGCGAGCAGCTCGTCATGTAGTCCACGCAAGACTTCCACGAACGCCAAAGCTAGGCGCTCCCGCGGCCTGTGCGGAGGAAACAGCAGATAGGTCTGAAAGCGCGTGGCCGGCACGAACGGGCGAATGGCGATGTCCGGCCCGGCATAGTCGCGTGCGACGATCGGATGCGCGAGCGTCACGCCCATCCCGTGACGGACCATCTCGCAGCACATTGCCGTGTATTGCGCCTCGATTGCCAGCACGCGCTGCACGCCCGCGCGCAGGAACACCTCGTCCATCAACGCGCGCGTGCCGTCACCGTGACAAAGCGAAATGAACGACTCGCCCTCCAGGTCCTCCGGCTTGATGATGCGTTTTGCGGCGAGCCGATGCGCAGCCGGCATCACGCACACGGCGGCCACGTCCGATAGCTGCTCGACCTCGCAATCGGATGCCTCGCTCACGTACACCGCCACACCCAGGTCGCAAAACTGCGAAGCCGTCCAATGGTTGACCGTGGCCGACGTGTTCACATGAAGCGACACGGTCACGTCGGGAAATAGCTCGACAAAGCGTTTGATCGCATGCGGCACCAGCGTCATGCCCGCCGAAGGCATGGCTGCGATGCGCAGACGTCCGCTGCCGAGGTTCCGAATCTGCGCGGCCGCATTCGCCAACCCCTGCAAGCCGACGAAAGCGCGGTCGACTTCGCGAAAGAACGCCTCGCCCTCGCTCGTCGGAATCAGACGCACGCCGCTGCGCTGAAAGAGTTGCAGGCCGGTATCCCGCTCCAGTTGTGCGATGAGGCGGCTCACGTTCGGCTGCGACGTGAAGAGAGCCTTGGCCGCGGCGGTCATCGACCCCGACACCATCACCGCGCGAAACGCCTCGATATGCTTCAGATTCATGCGTGTTTTCCCCAGGCTAAAGCGTGCCAATCCATATCATCCATGCATGGATAGGTATTTTATTCGTATTGGACGACATGACCAGCCGGCGCGACACTGCTTTTCACCGACGGGCAGCGAAGCCCGCCCCCACACATCGGAACTGGAGATCGTCGTCATGAAAAGAGCGTTGCATCGCCGTCTGTCCGCCCCGTCCCACACCGCAATCGCGGCCGTATCCTTCGCCTTGAGCCTCGCCGCGCCGCTTCTCGCGCAAGCCGAGACTACTCTTTATGTCGCCAACGTTGGCGGTTCGAACGAGCAGGTCTACCGGCAAAAAATCATTCCGGCGTTCGAAAAGGCGCATAACGTCAAGATCGTCTACGTCGCGGGAAATTCGAGCGATACGCTCGCCAAGCTCCAGGCGCAGAAAGGCCACCAGCAGATCAACGTCGCGGTAATGGACGACGGCCCCATGTATCAGGCGATGCAGTTGAATCTGTGCGCGAAGCTCGACGACGCGCCCGTGATGCAGGACGTCTACCCGCTCGCGAGGCTCGGCCCCACGGCGATAGGCGTCGGCATGGTCGCAACGGGCATTGGCTACAACGAGGAAGCATTTAAAAAGGCTGGCTTGCCGCCGCCCGACTCGTGGAAGTCGCTCACGGACAGTCGCATCAAAGGCAAGCTTGGCGTGCCGCCGATCACCAACACATACGGCCTGCACACGCTCGTGATGCTCGCGCGTCTGTCCGGCGGCGGCGAAAAGAATATCGATCCGGGCTTTGCCGCAATGACGAAACAGGTCGCGCCGAACGTGCTGTCCTGGGCGCCGACGCCCGGCGAGATGGACGGCCATATGCAATCCGGCGATGTGATTCTCGCGCCGTATGGCAGTGGCCGCGCGGTGGCATTGCAGAACACCGGCTTCCCGCTGAAATTCATCTACCCGAAGGAAGGCGCGGTCGCGTTGCAGGTAGCGGCGTGCGTCGTCGCCGAGAATGCGCAGCCGCAGTTGTCGCAACAGTTCGTGCAATACCTGTTGAGCCCGGAAGTGCAAACCGTGCAGGCGCAAGGCATCGGTCTCGGTCCGGTCAACAAGACGGTGAAGCTGACGCCGGAAATCGCTGCCCGCGTGCCCTATGGTCCCGATCAGATCTCGAAGCTGACCTCGATGGACTGGGCGACCATCAACCAGCATCGCACGGAATGGACGGAGCGCTGGAACCGTTCGGTCGAGCGCTGATGCGCGGCACCGGCAAGTCCCTCGCGCGGCGCGCGATCTGATGAAGGAGCGAGGCGTATGGCCTTCCTGACTCTGCAAGGCATTTCGAAACGCTACGGCGATTTCACCGCGATCGAGCACATCGATCTGGACGTCGAACGCGGCGAGCTGCTTGCGCTGCTCGGCCCGTCCGGCTGCGGCAAGACCACCACGCTGCAGATGGTCGCCGGGTTCGTCTCGCCGACCACCGGCCGCATCCTGCTCGATGGACGCGACATCACGAACGAGCGTCCTGAGAAGCGCGGCATCGGCGTCGTGTTCCAGAGCTACGCGCTGTTTCCGCACATGACGGTCGCAGGCAACGTCGGCTTCGGGCTGGAGATGCGCAAGGTCAGGCGCAAGGAGCGCGAGGAGCGTGTTGCCGAAGCGCTGTCTCTCGTGCGCCTCAAGGGCCTCGGGCATCGCTATCCGAAGGAACTGTCGGGCGGCCAGCGGCAACGCGTCGCAATCGCACGCGCCATTGCCATGGAACCCGAACTGCTGCTGCTCGACGAGCCGATGTCCAATCTCGACGCCAAGCTGCGCGAAGAGATGCACATCGAACTGCGCGCGATCCAGAAGCGCCTCGGCATCACGACGATTCTGGTTACGCACGACCAGGTCGAGGCAATGACCATGAGCGATCGCATCGCCGTCATGCATCGCGGCGTCATTGCGCAACTGAGCACGCCCTACGACGCCTATGAGCGCCCCGCTACGCCTTTTGCGTCCACGTTTCTCGGCCGCACCAACGCGTTCTCCGGCGAGGTGTTGCGCCGTAATCCACGTTGCGCGGAGGTCGACGTCGCGGGCACCACACTGCATGTGCCGCACGAAGGCCGCCATGTGGACGGCGCAGTGCATGTGTATATCCGGCCGGAGAAAGTGCACCTTGCCAACGGCGATGCCCGGCTGCGCGGGCGCATCGCGACGCGTGTGTTCGTCGGTAATCAGTGGCTGCTCGAGGTAGACACCGAACTCGGCAAGCTGCGGGTCGCGCAGCCGAACCACGGTGCGCCGCCGCCCGAGGAAGGCCATGAAGTGGGCCTCGCATGGACCGACGACGACCTGCGCGTGCTGACGCAAGACCGTCCGGAGGGCGCTCATGGCCACGCTTGACGACGATCGCCCCGGCGCGGCGCCGTGGTTGCTGTCGGGGCCGGCGCTGCTGCTCTTTGTCGGTCTCTTACTGGTGCCGCTGCTGCTCACACTGATGCTGTCGTTCCGCGTGTTCAGCGATACGGCCGGCGTCACCGCAGCCTATACGCTGAAGAACTACTGGGAGGTGGTCAGCGACCCGTACTACGGCACGATCTTCCTGCGCACCGCGGGGCTGGCCTTCGCCGTCACGCTGCTGTCCATCGTGCTCGGCGTGCCCGAGACCATCGTGCTCGCACGGATGAAGCGTCCGTGGCAGTCGCTGTGTCTGCTGGTCGTACTGGGGCCTTTGCTGATTTCGGTGGTGGTGCGCACGCTCGGCTGGCAGATTCTGCTCGGCAACAACGGTGTGCTGAACAACGTGCTCCAGTCGCTGCACGTCACCAGCGAGCCGATCCGTCTGGTATTCACCATGACGGGCATGATCATCGCGCTCACCCATGTGCTCGTGCCGTTCATGGTGATGTCGGTCTGGGCGACCATGCAGAAGCTCGATCCGCAAGTGGAATGGGCCGGCCGCTCGCTCGGCGGCTCGCCGTTCGCGGTGTTTCGCCGCGTGGTGCTGCCGCAGATCATGCCGGGCGTGCTGTCGGGCTCGATCATCGTGTTCGCGCTGTCGGCATCCGCTTTCGCCACGCCTGCGCTGATCGGCGGGCGGCGCCTGAAGGTGGTCGCCACTGCCGCCTACGACGAATTCCTCGGCACGCTCAACTGGCCGCTCGGCGCGAGCATCGCCGTGCTGCTGCTGATTGCCAACGTGGCCATCGTGATGGGCTGCAGTCGAGTCGCCGAACGCCGTTTCCGGCACATCTTCGATTGAGCGAAGGAGAGCGATCATGAAACAGAACGGCATTCTCGGGCTCGTCTACAACGCGTTTTTCCTGAGCTTCATTCTTGCGCCCCTCGTCGTGGTGATGCTCGTCGCTTTCACCGACAAGGGCTTTATCTCGATGCCTTTCGACGGCGCGTCGCTGCGCTGGTTTCGCGCGATCTTCGAGAACGGCGACATTGTCTCGGCCTTCTGGCTGTCGGTGCGGCTTGCGTTCGCGGCCGCGACCATCGGCGTATTGCTCGCGGTGCCCGCCGCGCTCGCCATCGCGCGCTATCGCTTTCCTGGCCGCGCCGCGCTCACGAGCTTCTTTCTTTCACCGATGATGATTCCCGCCGTCGTGCTCGGCATCGCGTTTCTGCGCTTTCTGTCGCTGCTGCATCTGTCGGGCTCGTTCTGGTCGCTGGTGTGCGCGCATGTGGTCATCGTGCTGCCGTATGCGCTGCGTCTCGCGTTGTCGTCGGCAGTCGGACTCGATCGCGATGCGCAACGCGCCGCACTCTCCTGCGGTGCAAGCCGCTTTACCGCGTTTCGCCGCGTGGTCCTGCCGATGATCCGCACCGGCGTAGCGGGCGGCTGGGTGCTCTCGTTCATCCAGAGTTTCGACGAACTCACGATGACCATCTTCGTCGCAACTCCGGGCACAACCACCCTGCCCGTCGCCATGTACAACCAGATCGCGCAGACGATCGATCCGCTCGTCGCTTCGGTGTCGGCGGTGCTGATCGTGGGCACGGTCCTGCTGATGGTCCTGCTCGACCGCATGGTCGGACTGGACCGCATTCTGATCGGAGAAGCGCAATGACATTGACAAGCACCGCCGCGAGTCCCGATACGCTCGCGGACGTGGTCGTCATAGGCGGCGGCCTCGTGGGTTCGGCCGTGGCCTACGGACTTGCCCGCGAAGGCGCGCGCGTAACCGTGCTGGACGAGGACGACGGCGGCTTTCGCGCGTCACGCGGCAATTTCGGCCTGGTCTGGATCCAGGGCAAGGGTTACGGCCTGTCTCCATACGCACGCTGGTCGCGCAGTTCGGCCACGCGCTGGCCGCAACTCGCGAAGGCGCTGCTGGAGGAGAGCGGCATAGACGTCGCGCTGAAGCAGCCGGGCGGCTTCCACTTCTGCTTCAACGACGACGAACTCGCCGAACGCAACAAACGCCTCTCTACTCTGCAAGCCGAACTGGGCGATTACCCGTATCAGATGCTCGATGCCGCCGAAGTCCGCGCGCGCATTCCGCAAGTCGGGCCTGCAGTAATCGGCGCGAGCTACACGCCGATGGACGGCCATGTGAATCCGCTCAAGCTGCTGCGCGCGCTGCATACCGCAATGCAGGCTCGCGGCGTGCGCCTCGTGTCGAGCGAGCGGGCGCAGCGCATCGAACCGCAAGCGCACGGCTTCGTCGTGCACGGAAAACGCGGGACCTATCGTGCTGCAAAGGTCGTGCTTGCGGCGGGACTCGGCAATCGCGCGCTCGCGCCGTTCGTCGGGCTCGACGCGCCGGTCGCGCCGAACCGCGGCCAGGTGCTGGTGAGCGAGCGCGTTGCGCCGTTTCTCCACTATCCGACGCTCAACGTGCGCCAGACCGACGAGGGCAGCCTGCAGTTCGGCGATTCGATGGAAGAAGTCGGCTTCGACGATTTCACGACTACCCATGTGCTTGCTGACATCGCCCGGCGTGGCGTGCGTGCATTCCCGATGCTGCAACACGTGCGGCTCGTGCGCATGTGGGCCGCGTTGCGCGTCTACAGTCCCGACGGCTTTCCGATCTACGACCAGTCCGTGGCGCATCCCGGCGCGTTCGTCGTCACTTGCCATAGCGGCGTGACGCTGGCAGCCGCGCATGCGCTGCGCGTCGCGACGTGGATCATGGGCGCGCCGATGCCCGGCGAACTGCCCACCTTCTCCGCGCGACGCTTCGAGCACGCGCGAGAGCTGATTCCCGCACATTGAATTCGACATGACTACTCAATCGACTCAAATGCCGACTCACGCCCTTTTCAAGCCGCTCGACGGCGCGCAAGGCCCGGCCGCCACACCCGTCGCAATCTGGTTCAACGATCAGCCGCTGACCGTGCCGGATGGCCGCTCCGTCGCGGCAGCGCTGCTTGCCGCGGGCGTTTCGCGGTTTCGCGCGACGCCGGTGTCGGGCGCTCCGCGCGCACCGTTCTGCATGATGGGCGCGTGCTTCGAATGCCTCGTCGAGATAGACGGCGTGCCGAGCCGCCAGGCCTGCATGGTCGAGGTCAAGGCGGGCATGCGAATCCGCTCGCAGGAAGGCGCGCGCGATCTGCCGCCCGCAGATTTGACAGATGTACCTTTGGAGAACGCCCATGGCCGCTGATTTTGTTTCCGAAGCAGTGGACGTCGTCGTGATCGGCGCCGGTCCCGCCGGCATGAGCGCGGCCACGCGCACGGCGCGCGCCGGACTGAAGACGGTGCTGATCGACGAACAGGACGCCGTGGGCGGCCAGATCTATCGCGGCATCGGCCGCGCCGATGCGCGCCGCAAGGAGATACTCGGACCCGATTACGCGGCGGGCGCGGCGATCGCCGATGCATTCGCCGCCTCCGGCGCGCGTCACGTCACCAACGCAACTGTGTGGCAAGTCACGCGCGAGCGGGGCATCAATTATCTGAAGGACGGCAAGATCGGCAGCTTCGACGCCCAACGCGTGATTCTCGCGAGCGGCGCACTCGAGCGCCCGTTTCCTATCCCCGGCTGGACGCTGCCGGGAGTGCTGACGGCGGGCGCCGCGCAGATCCTTTTGAAGAGCGCGGGCGAAGTGCCTGCCGCACCGCCGGTGCTAGCGGGCTGCGGACCGCTGCTGTATCTGCTCGGCTGGCAATACGTCCGCGCCGGCGTGCCGATTCGAGCGCTCGTCGATACCACGCGCCACGAGGATCGCTGGCGCGCGAAACGTCACATGCTTTCTGCGCTGCGCGCATGGCCGTTCCTGAGCAAAGGCCTGCAACTGATCCGCACGCTGCGCAATGCCGGCGTGCCCATTTTCGAGGCGGCCGACGACTTGCGCGTGGAAGCGCGCGTCGGCGCAGATCATGTGGAGCGCGCCGCCGCGCTGCACTTCACGACCCAAGGCAACGCGCATCGTCTTGAAGCCGACGTGATTCTTCTGCATCAGGGCGTGGTGCCGAACACGCAATTCACGCAGGCGCTGCGCGCGTCGCACCGCTGGGACAACGACCAACTCTGCTTCACCCCGAAAGTGAACGCATGGGGCGAACTGGACGTGCCCGGCATTTTCATCGCCGGCGATGGCGCGGGCATTGGCGGCGCGCAGGCGGCGGCCTTGCAGGGCGCACTCGCCGGCCTCGCGGCAGCCGCGCAGCTCGGCGCGATCACCGCCGCCGCACGCGATGCGCAAGCCGTCGAGCACCGCCGCGACCTCGCGGGCGTCATGCGTATCCGGCCGTTTCTCGACAGCCTGTACCGCCCTCGCGACATCAACCGTATTCCGCGCGACGAGACGATTGTGTGTCGTTGCGAGGAAGTCACTGCGGGCGAGTTGCGCAAGTTCGTCGAGTTGGGCTGCGTCGGGCCGAATCAGGCCAAGTCGTTCGGACGCTGCGGCATGGGTCCGTGCCAGGGGCGCATGTGCGGTCTGACGGTGACGGAGGTGATCGCCGATGCGCGCCGCGTCTCGCCCGCCGAAGTCGGCTACTACCGCATCCGTCCGCCGATCAAGCCGCTCACGCTTGGAGAACTGGCCGGTGAATGACACGACCGTCATCCAGGAAGCCGATGTGCTCGTGGTCGGCGGCGGGCTGCACGGCACGAGCAGCGCGCTTCATCTCGCGCGCCGCGGCGCGAAAGTGATCGTGCTCGAAGCCGATTACGTCGCGCGTCATTCGTCGGGCGTCAACGCGGGCGGCGTGCGAACGCTGGGCCGTCCGTTGCCCGAGATTCCGCTCGCTCTGATGTCGCGCGAAATCTGGCATGGCATGACCGACCTGCTCGGCGAGGATGGCGGCTTCGTGCCTTCAGGCCAGTTGAAGATCGCCGAGACCGACGACGAACTGCAGGCATGCCGCGAGCGCGTTGCGCTGCTCGAATCGCACGGATTCACACACGAGAAAGTAATCGACCGCGACACCGTGCTCGAACTCGAACCGGCGCTCGCGCGGCACGTCACAGGTGGAATCTGGGTCGAGCGTGACGGCTATGCGCTGCCCTTTCGAACCACGACGGCATTCCGCCTCGCGGCCCAGCGTCTCGGCGCCCGTTTCCTGGAAGGCACCGCCGTGCACCGCATCGAACAACGCGGCACGCGCTGGCTCGCCTTCACGCCGCGCGGCACCTTCAGCGCGGAGAAGCTGCTCGTCACCGCGGGCGCGTGGTCCGGCGAACTGGCGAAGCAGGTGGGCGAGCCCGTGCCGGTGCACCCGGAAGGTCTGATGCTGATGGTCACGCATCGCGTCGCGCCGTTCTGTCGTGCCACGCTCGGTGCAACCGGCCGCCCGTTGTCGTTCAAGCAGTTCGACAACGGTACCGTGGTGATCGGCGGGAAGCTGATCGGTATCGCCGATCTGTCGAACCGTCACGGCGAAGTCGACTTCGCGCGGCTCGTGCGCAGTGCACGGACGGTAACCGACCTGTTCCCTCATCTGCGCAATCTCGGCGTGAACCGTGCGTGGGCCGGCGTCGAGGCCTTCACCGAAGACGAACTGCCAGTCATCTCCGCAAGCCGCAAGGCGTCGAACCTGTACTACTCGTTCGGCTATTGCGGCAGCGGCTTTCAGTTAGGACCCGGTTGCGGCAAGCTCGTGTCCGAGCTGATGCTCGACGGCACGCCTTCCATTTCGCTGGATGCATTCCGGATCGACCGGTTCGAGCGCAACGCGGCGTCTTCTTCGTCTTCGTCTGGAAGCCCGGCGCATCTCGTCACGCAATAAGCGGTTCCCTTTTTGCTCCGTCGCGCGTTTCATGAGCGCGCGCGGCGGCTTCGTTCGACCTCAACCAGAGACATTGTCATGACCGATATTGTTCGCATCGAAACCAATCAACGTATGAGCCGCGTCGTCAAGGCTGCCGGCCTCGTATTCATCGGCGGCCAGACTTCCGCGGATCACGCGCCGGACGTGAAAGTGCAGACCGCGAAGGTGCTGGAGAAGATCGACGGCTTCCTGGAGAAGGCCGGCATCGACAAGACGAGACTCGTTTCCGCCCAGGTATGGCTCGCGGATATTGCGCGCGACTTCGGCGGCATGAACGAGGTATGGGACGCGTGGGTTCCGCAAGGCTGCGCGCCCACGCGCGCGACCGTGCAAGCGCAGCTTGCCGCGCCGGAATTGCTGGTGGAGATCGCCGTGGTGGCGCTCGGCTGAAACCGGTCGAGAGGCGGTATGTGAGCGCGACTGCTGGTTCGCTCACGCGCCGGAGTCCGATCCTGCCCGGATTCCCGTCGAGCCGACCCGGCGTTTAAGGCTGTCGCTCGCAAGACAGATCGTCCATGGCAATATTCGGTTGCCGGCCCGCTCTTCGAGCGAGGCCTGTATCAACGCAACAGGAAACCTCCATGGACGACGACGTCAGCGCCTTCAACGGCCTGCGCCCGCGCTTGCAGAAAATCGCTTATCGAATGCTCGGCTCCGTAGCGGAAGCCGAAGACATCGTGCAGGACGTCTGGCTGCGCTGGCATGCGGCCGCGCGCGAAAAAATCGACAACGCGGAAGCATGGCTCGTCGCGGTCACGACCCGCGTGTCCATCGACCGTTTGCGCGCTGCCAAAACGCAGCGCGAGCACTATACGGGCATCTGGTTGCCCGAACCGCAAATGACCGGCTCGCCCGCCACGCCCGAGGAGGCGGTCGAACGCAGCGACGACGTGTCCGTCGCGTTCCTGATGCTGCTGGAACGGCTGACGCCCGAAGCGCGCGCCGCCTTCCTCTTACGCGAAGTTTTCGATGCCGACTACGACGAAGTGGCCCGCGCAATCGGCAAGAGCGAGGCGGCCTGCCGCCAGCTCGTGAGCCGTGCCAAAGGCCAACTTCGCGAAGAGCGTCCGCGTAATGCCGTGCCGCAGGAGACGCATCATCGGCTTTTGCAGATGTTCGCGCAGGCCGTCGAGCGCGGCGACTTCCCCGCGATCAATGCGTTACTCGCCGAAGACGCCATGCTGATCGGCGACGGTGGCGGCAAAGTGCCGAGTGCGCCCCAGCCGATGCTCGGCGGCCGCAGAATCGCGCAGCTGTTCTACGCGTCGTCGCGCCGCTATGGCAGCGAACTCAGTATCAGGCTCGTGGTGCTCAACGGTGAGTGGGCGCTGCTGCGCTTTTTCGAAGGCAAGCTCGAATCGGCACAAGCGGTCGAAACGGACAATGAGCGCATTGTCCGCATCCTCGTGCAGCGCAATCCCGAGAAGCTCGCGCGCCTTGCCGCGGCCTGTTCGAACGGTTGAATCCACATGCGGCGCGCGGCGCCGGCGCCGCAAAACCACGGGCGATGTCACAAACGACGCGACTGATACGTCTAGCCGGTTTTAGACCTCACGAGTCGCGCCGCATGTCAGATTACCGATCACCTCGCCCTGTAGCCGGCAGCCAGGACCCGTTCGCGAGCAGCTTTGCGACCACCTATGCCGGCGTCGTTTCATTCCTGGCCGTCGCCAATGAAGGCAGTTTCGCCCGCGCGGGCGATCGCCTCGGCATCGGCCGCTCCTCGGTTAGCCGCAATGTGCAGAAGCTCGAGGCGCAACTCGAAGTGCGCCTGTTCCTGCGCACGACCCGCAGCACGTCGCTCACACGCGAGGGCGAACTCTTCTACGAGAGCTGCCAGCCTGGCATCGAGCGTATCGTGGCGGCGCTCGACGGCATGCGCGATCTGCGCAGCGGGCCGCCGCGCGGGCATTTGCGCATTGCGTCGACCTCCGGCTTCGGCCGCAAGATCGTCGCGCCGCTATTGCGAGACTTCCACTCACGCTATCCCGGCATCACGCTCGAACTGCTGCTGAACGATCGCCCCGCCGACTTCACCGCCGACCGCGTGGACGTGTCGTTTCGCGACGGGCGCATGGAAGACAGCGGCATCGTCGCGCGGCAGCTCACTGCGATGCAGATGATCGTCTGCGCATCGCCCGCCTATGCGCGCCAGCACGGCCTGCCGCGCCACGTCGACGAGCTTGCGGATCATCGCTGCATCAACCTGCGCAACGCCTCCGGCCGCGTCAAGGACTGGCAGTTCAAGGTGGACGGCAACCCGCTGCGGCATCAGCCCGCCGCACAGCACACGTACAACGACCCTGACCTGATCCTGCAGGCGGTGCTCGACGGTCTCGGGATCGCACAATTGCCGGCTTATCAGGTGCGTGACCTGCTTGGCGACCGCCAGTTGCTGAGTTGCCTCGCGCAATATGCGCCCGACGACGAAGGTCACTACATTTGCTATCTGAGCCGCCAGCACCTTCCGGCCCGCATCCGCGTGTTCGTCGACTACATGATCGAGCAAACGCGCGCGATGAACCCGCCATGCGACACGACGGTGACGTCGGCGCCGGCTTTATCGACGGTCGAGTGAACCGTGAGTTCGTCAGACGGATGCGCGCGGTGCCGGGCCGCGATTGGTGCGGTAAAGACAACACCGTGAGTGCCTGCACGCGCATGGCGTCACGCCCGGCGTCCGCCTACCATGAAGCTATGCGGCGTCTTGCCGTCAATTATGAGGGGTCTCGATCATGAAGATCGTTGTTATCGGCGGCACCGGCCTGATCGGCTCGAAGACCGTCACGATTCTGCGCGACGCCGGCCACGACGTGCTCCCTGCGTCGCCCAGAAGCGGTATCAACACGCTCACAGGAGAAGGCCTTCAGGAGGCGCTCCAAGGCGCGCAAGTGGTCATCGACCTGGCCAATTCGCCGTCGTTCGAAGACAGCGCAGTGCTCGAATTCTTCGAGACTTCCGGTCGCAACCTTCACGCCGCGGAGGCCGCTGCCGGCGTCGGCCATCATGTCGCCCTTTCTATCGTGGGAACCGACAGGACGCCGGAGAACGGCTATTTCCGCGCCAAGGTCGCACAGGAGAAGCTGATCGAGGCCTCGGGCATTCCCTACACCATCATTCGCTCGACGCAGTTCCTGGAATTTCTGGGCGGCATTGCCGCGTCGAGCGCCGAGGGCAACACGGTCAGGCTTTCGCCCGGATTCTTCCAGCCAATTGCATCCGACGACGTCGCGGCCTTTGTTGCCGATGTCGCGCTTGCTGCGCCGCGCAACGGCATTGTCGAGATTGCGGGTCCGCAACGAGCCCCATTCGACGAAATCATCGCGAGCTACCTGAAGGCGATCGGAGATCCGCGCGAAGTCGTGCGCGATCCAGAGGCGCGCTACTTCGGCGGTCGCGTCGAGGAGCTATCGCTTGTGCCATTGGGCGAAGCGCGCCTCGGCCGCATCGGGCTGGAAGAATGGCTCAGCCGGTCAAAGGCGGCAGGCTGACTGGGCGTCGGTGGAAAGACCTGTGCTCGATGAAACGCACGTTGCCGTTGGGGAAAGATCGTTATCTAACCACTCTGAGGCGCGCAGCATTCTGTGCCGATTCGAGCCGGTTGCCGCCCAACGATTTGGCGCGGTATAGCGCCTCGTCGGCTGCGGCCAGCAGTTCGGCAAGCGACTGCCCCGCGTCGCCGGAATGCGCGAGGCCGATGCTCACCGTAGCCTGAATATCAACGCCATCCACCCTGTGCGAAACGGTCTGTGCAAAACCCCTGACGATAGCCTCGCCCACCTCGCGCGCGCGGCGTTCGTCATGGCGCGGCAACAGCACAGCGAACTCTTCTCCGCCGATTCTGGCAAGCACAGCCTCGCGCCCCACCACGCTGCGCGCGACATGCGCGAATGATTTGAGCACTTCATCGCCAGTTTTGTGACCGTAGCGATCGTTGAGCTTCTTGAAGTGGTCGAGGTCGAGCGCAAGCAGCGACACGGAACCGCTTTCATGACCCTCACCGAGCACACGCATCCCTTCCTCGAAGAACCATCTGCGATTCCCGAGACGGGTCAGGTAGTCAGTTTGCGATTCTTGCAGGAGTTGGCCATGCGTTTCCTCGCGGATCATCTTCAGCACGGTCATCGGCAGAATGACCGAGTACAGGACGCCCTCGTACATCGTGATTGCGCCGATGGTGGGCAGCAGGCCCATTCCGTACCGCGTCACGAGCCAAGGAAGAACGAGAGCCCGAAAGGCATAGAAAAGCGCGTGGATTGCCGTCACCGCCACCGCGATACGCCGTGACTGGAAGGCTTTGAAGTCGTCGCTTCTAAGGAACTCGCGGGACGTCATGCCGCTCGCCACCGCGATTGCGACCGCGCTCACGTAAGCCCACACGGTGCTCTCCCAGCGCGCACCGCCCACTGCCCATGTCAGCGCCATGAGAAGGAGCAACCCGAGCGAACCGGCCGGGTATCGACGCCCGTTTAGCAACGCGGCACCGTGCAGGACCAGCAGGTAGCCCGTCAGAATGACCAGATTGCTCAGCGCGGAGCCCCACGGGGCGGGCAGATCGTGACGAAACACGGCCGCTGCGCAACCGGTTGCGAGCGTCGCATATCCCGCTGCCAGTACTCGCAACTCCCGGCTTCGCCGCGGATGGCTTTGGTGTTCCCAAAGCGTCATTCCGGAACTGGCGAATAGCGTTCCGATTAAAAGCAGGTAAAGGGTGAGGAGATCGACATGCATCGCTGACCGGACAGTTCCACGCCGGCAGGATGCGGCGACTGCGGCATTTTACTTGGATCGGAACGAAGTGCTCCGCTAATGGAGGCATGCACTCTTTTCTGGGAGCTTGCCGATATCTCAATGCGCCATTAACCACTGCGCCTAAAAGCACTCGACGAAGTGCCGCTGAACCATAAGTGCATTTCAAGTGAATCGCATCGATGCATCGCCCGACACCCCTAAATGCGACAGAAATAGTCGCAAAACGTTGTGATTCATCGGGTTCGTTTTTTAACCGCATCTGCTACCCTCAACCTGCCGATTTCGTGCGGGCTCGCGAGCATGCGCCGGCTTCATTGCCGCCTCTCTTTCGCAGCTGGTCCACGCAGCGAAGCGACTCTGCGACGTCTGCGCGATATCTACTTCTACGAATTCCTCTTCAACCACCGCATGGAGTAAGCGATGTTGGAACGGCTGGGCTCACGGTTTGTCGCCATTGGTGTTTTACTGATCGTCGCAGGTTGCGGCGGCGGAGGCGGCGGGGGTGCCTCGAACACGGGCGCCGCTGCACCGGCATCCGGCGCATCGGGCACGAGCGCGACTACACCGACACTGGCCGCCGCTACGCCTGTGATCGACGGCACGACGCTAGGCGATGCAAACTGGCCCACGGGCTCGACATCGTCGGGCGGCCTCGGACAGCCGGTCGGCGGGCTGAACTGCGGGTTGCGCAGCAATGCCTATACCTACACGCATCTGTCGATCTATCAGAACGGCCGCCTGCTCTCGGTGCCCGCCAACATCGGCACGGTCGGCCCGACCATGACGGCGCAGACAGGTTGCGCGTATCCGCTGCACACCGTCGACGCAAGCGGCAAAATCCGCATGGATACGACCACCGGCGCGTCGTACACACTCGGCCAGTTCTTTGCGATATGGGGCGAAACGCTCGGTGCGTCGAACGTCGCGGGCCTGAACGGATCACCCGTTACGATCTATGTGAACGACGGCGGCACGCTTTCGCAATACAAGGGCGATCCCGCGAGTCTCGTGCTTCCGCCGCATGGCGAAGTAACCATCATGACCGGCACGCCGTTGACGCAGATCCCCACCTACACATGGACCGATCCGCCGCCCTTCGACCCGAATCCGGTCACGCTCGCCTATCTGGGCGTGGTGGGAAGCCAGTACTGGCCGGCCGGCAATACGGCGACCGGCGGGAACGGCGCCACGGTCGACGGTTTGATCTGTGCTGCCGGGATGAGCGAGCTGTACCACGTGCATGCGCATCTCGCGATCATCAAGGACGGCCAATGGCTCGCCATGCCGGCGAACGTGGGCATACTGTCGCAGTGCAACTATGAAATGCACACGCACGACCAGACCGGCATCATTCATATCGAAACGCCGACCCTCAAGACGTTCACGCTGGGTCAGTTCTTCGACATCTGGGGGCAGCCGCTCTCCAGCACGAACGTCGCGGGCATCACCGGGAACGTAGTGGCGTATATCAACGACAACGGCGATTCGCGCCGTTACATGGGCGATCTGCGCAATATCGAGTTGACGTCGTTACGCGACGTCACATTGCAGATCGGCACGCCGCCAATCAGTTCGCTTCCGACATACTCGTGGTACGAGTCGCAATAACTGAAACGTTCGCGGCATGCGCGATGTGCGGACAATAGCGGCGACGGCGGTGACGCTTAACAACGCGTCCAGCCGACGCCGCAAGACCGCAAACATCATTACTGTCGTCACCAGTAACGGGCCGTGGAACCGCGGCTCACGCATGCATCAACTACACGAAAAGCTCGCTGCTGAGTTCACATCGCCGCCCTTATAGCGCGCGACTTTCGGATACGGACACAGCGGCCGCGTGCGGCCCGCGCCCCACTGCGCAGGCACTTCGCTATTCGGTATCGCATTGCTCGCATCGCGAGCGGTCGCGATCACGCTATCCGGTGCCTTGCCCTGCTCCACCCAGGCGACCATTGGCGTCAGCATGTCGAACTGATCGGCTGCGGGGCCGCCCGAGCAATGGTTCATTCCCGCGACCGTGAAGAGCCGCGCGAAGCTGCTCGCATCGCCGCCATTGGCCGCCATCACGTGTTGATACCAGTCGGTCGTATCGTTCGACGAAAACACCGGGTCGCTCGTGCCGTGATACACCATCAGCTTCGCGCCGCGTTGCCTGAGCGCGCCGAGATTGGCCTCGTCGGGCGGCGTCATGAACGACCACGACGATTCCGTGTACGCGCCGCTCGTCGCAAAGATCTTCGGTGCGTCGGTGTCCATGCTGAAGTTCAATGCATACGATGACAACTGGCTCAGCAGCGAAGCGCTTTGCGGCGGCGTCGTGAACGTAAATGCAGCGGCGGCGGGGTCGAGCGTGATGGAGTTGCTCTGCTTCCATGCCGCCCAGCCCGCGCCGCTCACGCCGGCGTCGTAGGGAAAGCTCGCGTACAACGCGGTGCCGGCGCTGTTGCGCGCGCCCGAAAACACATTGCCGATCGCTTCTTTTTGCGCGGTGGTCAGGCACGTTCCGTCACGCACGTTGCCCGAGCAGGTCGGCAAGTCCGCGGCCAGGTTGAAATTCGCCTGGCATGCCTTAATGTCCTGCACCATGCCGTCGGCGACACCATCTAGTGCATCGCACTTTGCGATGATTCGCGACGCCACCAGTTGGCGTTCGGCGGCAGTAAAGCCGGTCTTGATGTCGGGCAGGCCATTCGCGGTTGTCGCAGTCGCAACCTTTGCGAATTGCTGCGCGCCCCACATTTCGCCGATGGCCGCCTTCGGCAAATGAAAGCCCGGATCGCCCGCAATGATCCCGTCGTATTCGGCCGACGATCTCGCCGCCGCCACCATCGCGTGACGCCCGCCGTTCGAGCAACCGTCGAAATAACTGCGATCCGGCGCCTTGCCGTAGGCGGTGCGAATGACCTGCTTGGCCATCGGCGTGAGCGTCGCTACCGCGTTATAGCCGTAGTCGATACGCGCCTGCGGATCGAGGCCGAATAGCGGATTCTGCGACGATGAGTGTCCCGCGTCGGAACTGATCACGGCAAACCCCATGTTCAGCGCATCGTTGAGCGGCCCGCCTCCGCCGATCTCGCCGGTCGCCGTCACCACGTTGCCGTCGAGCCCGCCGTTGGCCTGATAGAAAAACCTTCCGTTCCATGCAACGGGCAGACGCATCTCGAAGCCGATTGCGTAGGTCTTTCCGTCGACAGCGCTCACGCGCTGATTCATCTGCCCTTGAACGACACAATGCTCGGCGATTGGCTTGCTCGCCACCGTCAGCGTTCCGGCCGGTACGTCCTGCACGGAATTGAACGTGGTGTTGGCGAAGGACAATTTGCTCGCCAGCGCCGCGCAGCTTCCAACCAGCGTTGCCGGTGTGGCCGCGCTCAGGTGCGGCAACGTCAATGTGTTATCGGAAGAGCCGCCGCATGCTCCAAGCGTCGCGCACACGGATACCGCAATCACAGACTTTCTCATTCAATGTCTCCTAGAACGCGTGCTTGATACCGACCATCACACCTGTCTGACCGATGCCGGCGGCGGGCGTCGTGCCGCCACCGCCGCCGCTCACCGAATAGCGCGCCTTCGCACTGTTGGCCAGATAGGCGGCCTGCGCATACACGGACGAGCGCTTGCTCAGCAGATACGTGGTGCGCAGCGCGCCCATCGTCGCGCGGGAGTCGTGCACACTGTTGACGATGCGGAACACTTCTCCGTCGACCAGGAACGCGGGCGTCACGAAGTACGACGCGCCGACGAAGAACAGATCCGAGCGCACGTTCGGCACCGCTGGCGAGTCCGTCACGACGCGCCGACCAAGCCAGCCCGCGCCGAGCCTAGCGCCCGCGTACTGCGCATAGGCGCTCACATGCGTGCGGGCGTCCTTGTCGGCGGCGTTGCCAAGCGGCGTGGGAGCGACGCCGTCGAAGAAGTTCGCCTGCGCATTTGTGCCGCCGCGTTGCTCCTCATACGAAGCTGCAACGCCGAAGTTCGGCGCGTCGTATTTGAGCATTACCGACCAGTCGCGGCACTCGGTCGGGTGGCCCGCTACCGAACCCGCGCAAGTGCCCTGCCCTGGCGAGTTGCCCGTGCCGGCCGAATCGCGGCCGAACGAATACCCGGCGCCGAGCGTGAAGCCCTTGTACGTGCCCATGTACGTCACCGAATTATCGGCACGCGCATTGGGCACATATGCGTCGAGCGAACCCATGCCGTAGATGTCCGGGCCGATAATGTCGGCGCCTTGCAGCGCGAGGTACGTCATCGTGTATTGCCGGCCAAATGCCATGGTCCCGTATGGCCCCTTGAGGCCGACAAACGCCTGCCGTCCAAACAGCCGCCCGCCCTGGCCGGAACTGCCGTCGCGAACGTTGAACCCGCTTTCCAGTGTGAAGACGGCGCTATAGCCGCCGCCGAGATCCTCGGTACCGCGCAGGCCCCAACGCGAAGGCAGCTCGCCCGTTACCGCCGGCATGCGAAACACATGGCCGCCTGCGGCATTCGCATGCGATACGTATTCCACACCGGTATCGATGATCCCGTACAGCGTGACGCTCGACTGCGCGAGCGCGGTCGTACTCAGCGCGCACAGGGCGCCGGATATAAAAAGGCGGGTCGTGACTGTTTGCATCGTTGTCGTCTCCAAACGTTGTGTTTTCTTTTTCAGTTGATTTGATAAGGATGTCTGATCAGTCGTTCGCGCGCGGACGGCGGATCAGCATCAGAGCCGCCGCCGCGGCAATCAGCGTGACCGGAATGCTCGCGCCGATCACCGTCGACGAACTGCGGCCCATGGCCAGCAACTGGCCGGCCGCAAGCGGGCCGACCACCGAGCCGACGCGCCCCACCGCGACCGCTGCGCCGACACCCGTGCCTCGCATCGCTGTCGGATAGAACGCAGCAGAGAGCGCATACAGCACCGATTGGCCGCCGATCACGAACATCCCTGCGAAGAACGCGGATACCGTCAGCGCCGCGAAACCCGGCGCGATCGACAACGCCGCGAGCGACGCGATAATGCCGATATACATGCCGGACACCACCACACCGCCGCGCAAACGGTCCATCAACATGCCGATGAAAAGCGCGCCCAGGCCGCCGCCGATGTTGAAGAAGATCTGCACATAACCGACTTCCGCGCGCGCGAGTCCGCGTGCCGCCATCAACGAGGGCAGCCAGTTCAGCAGGAAGTACAGAACGATCAGCGTGCAGAAGTAGCTGATCCAGATTTGCAGCGTTGAGAGCCCCCGGCTCCCGCCGAACAGCACTTCGCCGACGGGCGCGGGCTTCGCGTTCATGCCGTGTGACGCGCGGCGAAACGCGGAGGACTCAGGCAGGAATGCAAGCAGAAGCGGCACCAGAATGAGTGGCCCCGCGCCGCCCACATAGAAGATGTGTCGCCATTGCGTATCGCCGATGCTGACAATGCCGACAATCGAGGCGATCACTCCGCCGAAAGGAATACCGCAATACATCACGCTAACCGCGGTATTGCGCAACTTCGGCGAGACCGCCTCCGACGATAGCGCGATCAGGTTCGGCAACGCGCCGCCCAGCCCGATACCCGTCAACACGCGGACAAAAACAAGCATGCCGAAGCTGCTGACGAACGCAGTCGCAATAGACAGCAGACCAAACAGACACGCGCACAGAATCAGTATCCGCTTGCGACCGATGCGGTCGGCGAGTCTTCCGCCCAACATCGCGCCCGGCAATAGCCCGAAGGTGCCCGCGCTGAACGCAAGCCCCATTTGCGCGACGCTCAGGCCGAACTCGCGTGCCATGCGCGGCGCCGCGACGCCCACCGATTGAAGGTCGAGCCCCTCGAGCAAGGCAACCGCAAAACAAAGACTCAACGTGACGGCGGCGCCCGTTCGCGCGGTGGCTTGCGCCATGCCGTCTGCCGGCAGTGCTGTTCTGGTGGATTTCATGTCTGTCTCCTGTCGGCCGGAGCCGGCGCTTCCACGTCCTGCTCCGGTCACTGCAAGTTGATTGCTGTTTATTGTGTCGATGGCCGCCGATGCATCCTTATCGCCCCATGTATCAGGCTTCCTGACATCATGGGTGAACAAAAGCGCGTTCATGAGAACGCGCTACGGTCAGTCGCGATGGAGCATATTAAATATCAGGCGACCTGACAAAACAAGGTGAGCGTCTTTGGTGAATACCCCAGGTACTTTCAACGCAAGGGTTTTCACCGATCACGCGGCGATTGTGTCCAAAGCCGCTTGATAATAGACTTGTATCAGGCTACCTGATACGGCGCATGCATTGAAGCTTTAAAGCAAACGCTGTCGGGTGCTCGCACATCACGACAAACATCGATACGCGCACAGGCGCGCTGGAGCTACGAAATGGCAAGTTATGAGGGTCGCTGGAAGACGGTGGACGTGAAAGTCCAGGAAGGCATTGCATGGGTGACGTTCAATCGCCCCGAGAAACGCAATGCAATGAGTCCCACGCTCAACAGCGAAATGATCCAGGTACTGGAAACGCTGGAACTGGACGCGGACGCAAAGGTACTGGTGCTGACAGGCGCCGGCGACGCATGGACGGCGGGCATGGACTTGAAGGAGTACTTCCGCGAAGTCGATGCAGGTCCGGAGATCCTGCAGGAAAAGATTCGCCGCGACGCATGCCAATGGCAGTGGAAACTGCTTCGCATGTACTCGAAGCCGACTATCGCCATGGTCAACGGCTGGTGTTTCGGCGGCGGCTTCTCTCCGCTCGTCGCGTGCGATTTGGCTATCGCGGCCGACGAAGCCGTGTTCGGCCTCTCCGAAATCAACTGGGGCATTCCGCCGGGCAATCTGGTCAGCAAGGCAATGGCGGATACGGTCGGGCATCGTCAGGCGCTGTACTACATCATGACGGGCGACACGTTCGACGGGAAAGAAGCCGCTGCAATGGGACTCGTCAACAGCAGCGTGCCGCTCGAACAACTGCGTGCGAAAACAGTCGCGTTGGCCGCGAAGCTGCTCGAGAAAAACCCTGTCGTTCTGCGCGCCGCCAAGCACGGTTTCAAACGCTCGCGCGAACTGACGTGGGAGCAGAACGAAGACTATCTGTATGCGAAGCTTGACCAGGCGCAATTGCGCGATCCCGAGAAAGGACGTGAAGAAGGCTTGCGGCAATTCCTCGACCAGAAGTCGATCAAGCCTGGCCTTCAGGCGTATAAGCGCACCGAGTGACGAACAGGTAAACATTGATCCCGTAGCCTGCCCGCACCTGCGCGCAGCACGGGAAAAAGGAAAGGAGACAGCCATCGTGAACGAAGTAAGTATGTTGATCGGGGGCAAGGACTGTCCGGCGTCGGGCGGCGCCACCTTCGAGCGGATTGATCCGGTGACCGGCGGCGTGGCTTCGCGCGCGCCTGCTGCGACGCTCGCCGATGCGGACGCCGCTGTCGAAGCCGCCGCCGCCGCGTTTCCCGCGTGGTCCGCGCTACGGCCGACCGAACGTCGTGCGCGCCTGCTGAAAGCCGCCGACATCATGGACGCGCGAGCGGGCGCGTTCATCGAATGCGGCATGGCCGAAACCGGCGCGATGGCCAACTGGTACGGCTTCAACGTGCATCTCGCAGCCAACATGTTGCGCGAAGCGGCAGCCATGACCACACAGATCGACGGCAGCGTGATTCCGACCGACACGCCTGACAACATTGCTCTCGCGGTGCGCCAGCCCTGCGGCGTCGTACTCGGCATTGCGCCGTGGAATGCGCCGGTGATTCTCGGCACGCGCGCTGTTGCGATGCCGCTCGCGTGCGGTAACACCGTCGTGCTGAAAGCATCGGAGGCCTGTCCGGCCGTACACAGAATGATCGGCAGCGTTCTGCAGGATGCGGGACTCGGCGACGGCGTCGTCAACGTGGTGACGAACGCGCCGGACGACGCGCCTGCCATCGTCGAACGGCTGATCGCTCACCCTGCCGTGCGTCGCGTGAACTTCACAGGATCGACCCACGTGGGCCGCATCATCGCGATGCATGCAGCCAAACATCTCAAGCCCGCACTGCTCGAACTCGGCGGTAAGGCACCCGTTCTCGTACTCGAAGACGCGGATCTCGACGCGGCCGTGGACGCCATTGCGTTCGGCGCCTTCTTCAATCAAGGGCAGATCTGCATGTCGACGGAACGCGTGATCGCGCATCGCAGCGTGGCCGATGCGCTCGTCGACAAGCTCGCTGAGAAAGCGCGCACGCTGGTTGCCGGCGCACCCACCGCGAAGGATGCCAAGCTCGGCGCGATGGTCAGCACGCAAGCCGCGCAACGCGCAACGGCGCTCGTGCAGGACGCCCGGGAACATGGCGCGAAAGTACTCGGCGGCGGCACGTTGACTGGCGCAATCATGCAGCCGACCATCGTCGACGGCGTTCTCCCGGCTATGAAGCTCTACGCCGAAGAATCGTTCGCGCCGGTCGTGACCGTGCTGCGCGTGGATACCGACGACGAAGCCGTAAAAGTGGCGAACGACAGCGAGTTCGGCCTGTCCGCCGCTGTCTTCAGTCGCGATATCGCGCGCGCGATGAGCGTCGCGAAACGTGTGGAGTCGGGCATATGCCACATCAATGGACCGACCGTTCACGATGAAGCGCAGATGCCGTTCGGAGGCGTGAAGGGAAGCGGTTACGGACGTTTCGGCAGTAAGGCGTCGATTGCCGAGTTCACGGATCTGCGTTGGATTACGATCCAGACGGGTCCGCGTCACTATCCGATCTAGGCCGCTCGATCAAACACATCTCGATCTGACACGAATGCCGTTCAGCGGCATCATTCGAATCCCGCATGCTTCGCAGCAGACGAAGACTGCGGGAAGGAGACAATAAGTGAATTTGCAGCCGACGCAATCCAGTGTCGATAGAGAAACGCCCGTGCGCTATCGCGAAGTGCGGATCGGTTCGGCGTCCGCTCGCGTTCGCCGTGACGGCGACGTGTGGTACATGGAGTCCGCCGCGATGCCCGGCAACTATCCGCAGCGTCTGACCGACCGGCTGGCAAGCGGCGCGCGTGCGCATCCGGACCGCTGGCTCGTCGCGCGCCGCGGCGCGAACGGGGAATGGCAAGGCATCAGCTACGCGCAGATGCTGCAGCGTGCGCGTGCCATCGGCCAGGCGCTGCTCGAGCGCAACCTGTCAGCCGAGCGGCCCGTTGCGATTCTCTCCGGCAACGATCTCGAACACATGATGATCGCGCTCGGCGCAATGTGGGCCGGCGTACCGTACGCGCCCATTTCGCCGGCGTACTCGCTCGTTTCCAGCGATTTTGGCAAGCTGAGGCATACGCTCGATGTGCTCACGCCCGGTCTTGTCTTCGCGACCGATGCCTCTGCATTTGCCGCTGCAATCGACGCGACTGTTGCGGCCGATGTCGAAGTCGTGACGTCCACGGGCTGCTGTGCCCGCCCTGTGACGAAGCTGTCGGCGCTGCTCGACACAACGCCCATTACGGTCGATGCCGCGCACGAAGCGATCGACCCGGACAGCATAGCCAAATTCCTCTTCACGTCAGGCTCGACGACGCTGCCGAAGGCCGTTCCGACGACGCATCGCATGCTATGCAGCAACCAGCAGATGCTGCGCGAAACATTTCCCGAGTTCGCCGACGAGCCGCCGGTACTCGTCGACTGGCTGCCGTGGAATCACACGTTCGGCGGCAGTCACAACGCGGGCATCGCGCTCTATAACGGCGGCACGCTTTATATCGACGACGGCAAGCCCGTCGGCAAGAAGTTCGAAGAAACGCTGCGCAATCTTCGCGAGATCGCTCCGACGATCTACTTCAATGTGCCCAAGGGCTGGGAAGAACTGACGAGCGCGCTTGAAACCGACGCCAAGCTGCGCGAGACATTTTTCTCACGTGTGAAGGTGTATTTCTTTGCGGGAGCGGGACTCTCGCAAGCCGCGTGGGATCGGCTTCAACAGGTTACGGAGCGCTTTTGCGGCGAGCGTATTCGCATCATGGCGGGTCTCGGCATGACGGAGACTTCGCCGTCGTGCCTCTTCACGACGCTGCCCGCGAAGGCCGCCGGTTATGTGGGCGTACCCGCGCCGGGCTGTGAAGTGAAGCTCGTGCCCGTCGGGGACAAGCTGGAGGCGCGCTTTCGCGGTCCCCACGTCATGCGCGGCTATTGGCGAATGGACGGTGCAGCCACTGGAAAATCATTCGACGACGAAGGCTATTACTGCAGTGGCGACGCACTGAAGTTCGTCGACCCGCAACAGCCCGAACTGGGTTTGATGTTCGACGGCCGCATTGCCGAAGACTTTAAGCTCAGTTCCGGCACCTTTGTCAGCGTCGGCCCGATGCGCGCGCGTGTTATCTCGGCGGGCGCACCATATGTGCAGGACGTGGTCGTCTCTGGATTGAATTGCGACGACGTGGGCTTGCTCGTGTTCCCACGACTCGACGACTGCCGGCGCCTCGCGCAACTGCCTTCGTCGGCGAGCGCGTCCGAAGTCGTCAGCGCGCCCGCCGTGCGGCAGTTCTTCGTCGAATTGCTCGATCGGATCAATCGCGAGTCGACAGGCGGCGCGACCACGATCGCACGGATGCGTCTGCTCGACGTCGCGCCGTCGCTCGATCTCGGTGAAATAACCGACAAAGGCTCGATCAATCAGCGCGCCGTGCTCACACATCGCGCTGAACTCGTGCAAGCGCTGCATGACCCGATCAAGCGGGACCCGGCCGTGATTTACGCGCCGCATGTCCAGACCTGAAGCCGGGCAATGCGACGCGCTGGCCGCAGCATGCGGCCTAAGCGCTTACTTGCGTGCAGGCACGGGCGCGAGAAGTTCGTGCGTTCCGACCGCGCGCTGCGCCGACTTGTGGACCATCGTGTACGCGTAGTCAACGCCCATGCCGTATGCGCCCGAATGTTCCTTGACGATGCCCATGACTGCGTCGTACGTCTCTTTGTGAGCCCAGTCGCGTTGCCATTCGAGCAGCACCTGTTGCCACGTCACAGGAACAACGCCGGCCTGGATCATGCGCTGCATCGAATATTCATGCGCTTCCTTGGAGGTGCCGCCCGACGCGTCTGCCACCATGTAGATCTCGTAGTCGCCTTCGTCCATTGCGCACAGCGAGAAGGTGTTGTTGCAGACCTCGGTCCACAGACCCGCCACCACCACTTTCTTGCGGCCGTTGGCGGCGAGCGAGTCGCGAACCTTCTGGTCGTCCCACGAATTCATCGACGTGCGTTCCAGCACCTTCTGACCGGGGAACACGTCCAGCAGCTCCGGGTACGTATAGCCGGAGAAGCTTTCCGATTCCACCGTCGTGATGGTCGTGGGAATGTTGAACACGCGCGCGGCCTTGGCAAGGCCAACCACGTTGTTCTTCAGCACCTGCCGGTCGATCGACTGGACGCCGAAAGCCATTTGCGGCTGGTGATCGATAAAGATGATCTGCGAGTTCGCAGGCGTGAGGACTTGCAGTTTCGGATTAGCCATGGCTTTGTACGTCCTAAGTGTCGATAAGGGTTTGCTGATCAGGGAAAACATGCCGCATTCGCTTCACAAGCGAGGAAAAACTGGAATGCAGTCTATCGACGGGCTTGCGCCGAGTCCTTGTCCAAGTCCTTAATCGTTCTTAAAAATAACAAACCGAAAGGTTTCATCCTTAAGGGCCAACGCCCCGCAAGGCGCGCGGTACCCTGCAGCCACATGCTTTCGGTTCGAAAACATGTTCGCGCACAATCGGCCGCCTTCATGGGATTAGGCCAAAACACCTTCGTTTAGCGACGCTGGCAATTAGCGCGACTTCCGTACGTTAACCTCGCATCGTGATACATCGGCAGGCCTGGCCGGGCCCCTGATGTAGCGCGAATAACTTACGGGAATTCGAAAAATGACGACGACCAATTCAGTCCAGTTTCCGGGTGAATCCGGCCCTTCTGTACCTCAACAAAAAGCGCCATCGTCCACAAGTACCGCCCCACTGCGGCGCCAATCGACAGTTCGCAAGATAAAGGAAGCGGCCAAGTCACTATTACCGGCGCCACTGTTCCTGAGCTTGCTGCATCACAAAGAAATTGGCCGCTATCCGAGCCTGCTGCGCCCTACTACCTTCAATGAGAAGATCTTGCGTAAAAGCCTGCGGCCCGATCCGTGGTTCGCGGAGCTGACCGACAAGCTTACGGTTAGAAAATATGTAGCGAGAGTGCTGGGCGAGGAGCACGTAATTCCGTTGCTCGCAGCGCCAGACACCTTTTCGAAAGAAGTATTCGATGCGCTGCCGAACTCGTTCGTGATGAAAGCCAATCACGGCAGCAGCTATGTGGAAGTGGTGAGAGACAAGTCCACACGCTCTTTCGAAGAACTGCGAGAGCTTGCCGATCACTGGTTGACACTCGACTTCTACAAGATCGCGCGAGAGAAACACTATCGCCAGATCGAGCCACGGGTTTTCTTCGAACACCTGTTGCTCGACAAGAGCGGCCAGATTCCCGCCGACTACAAACTGCACTGCTTCGGCGGCCGAAGTGGAAGGCCTACCATTTACATTCTGGTGATCTCGGACCGGTTCGGCTCGAATACGCATGGCGACATATACGACGCCAACTGGAACCATCTGGACATGGCGATTGGCGCCTACAAACCCAGTGCAGAGCCGTCGCCCCGCCCGGAGAACCTGGAAGCCATTCTGGACGCCGCCACCAGGCTATGCAGCGATTTCGATTATGTTCGCGTGGACCTGTATGCGCCGGATAACCAGATTTACTTCGGCGAATTAACGTTTACGCCCGGCGCGGGCGTACTGCCATTCACGCCTGACAAGGTCGACTACGAGTGGGGAAAACTCGTGCCCGACGCGTTCCTTTCAGCGAGGCCACCTTTACCGATCCCGTCGACGCAAGCGGCGTAACGTTTGCCGGTTTATTTCGGCAACTTTGGCACGTGACGCGCGCCGCATAAGGGCATTTTCCCCGCTTTACCGAAGCTCACGCGAGCCGCGTTCAGTTGTGTTATCAACCGCACATATCGCACTACCGCCCGTTGGCGGGGCAACGAACGGAAAGGTAAATTGATTCGTGCTGGCTTCAGAGGCCAGCGCGAGCGAACCCAAGGCGGGCAGTAGTCGCGGGTACGCTGCGCTCCCGGTTCATGACAGGTGGTGAATAAATATGCAAAACGTGACAATCGTCATCTGCAATTACAACTATGGCCGCTTCCTCGCGAAGGCCATCAACTCAGCCCTCGATCAGGATTATCCGGCTACTCAGGTGCTCGTAATCGACGACGGATCGACCGACGGCTCGCGTGAAATCATAGAAAGTTACGGCTGCCGCGTTAAAGCGCTTTACAAGCAAAATGGCGGCCAGGTATCCGCATATAACGATGCAGTGAACCTGATAGAGACAGAATTTGTCATTCTGCTCGATTCCGACGATCTGCTTTATTCTCACGCGGTGTCGAAAGTCATGCGCGTGTTCGATAGCGGCAACTTCGTCAAGGTCCAATTCCGGCTCGACGTCATCGATCCCGCAGGCAAGCCGTCGGGTACATATGTACCGCACTCCGCGGCTCCCAGCGACTGCGGCAGCCCCTTGCGCCAGGGATGGTTATATCCGTCGCCGCCTGCATCGGGCAACGCTTACCGCACAAGCGCATTAAAGAAGATATTTCCCGTTCCAGAGGCTGATATCAATCGCTACGGAGCGGACTTTTATGCGATCTACGGCGTCGCCTTGTTAGGAGCCGTCGCAACGATTCCGGAATCGCTCGGTGCTTACCGCGTGCATCGCACCGAGAACTCGGGCATTGATTTCGCAAACTCCGAAAGCAACGACAAAGCGCCCAAGGCGCTGACCAAACGCTGGGCCATTCTGCGGCAAATGGCGCGCGCGCGTCTGGGGATCGAACTTCCGCTGTCGTTTCATGACTTCTCGCTTGAGAAGGCCCATTTTTGCTCTGCCGTTTATCAGGCGCCGTTCACGAAACGCTGGCGATGGGTCAGCCGGCAGTCGCATAGTTACTTCCGCTCTATCGTGGGGAACCCGTTCTGGAGCTACAAGAAAAAGATTGGCACGCTCGCTTTGTCGAGTCTCTGTTTGCTGCCTTTCTCGACGCTCTCCGATTTCGCCGTTCGTTACATTGCAAATCCTCTTGCCCGTCGTCGCCTTTAGTCATCCGAAGCAAGATCAATTGTTGTTTGCGGTTCGTTTCAATCTTCAAAGCATGCCCGGTGCGTTGCACCTGATGTCACCGCAACAATTTGCATGGAAGTGATGATGAACAAGTTCGTTGGCCTGGATGTACTGCGTTTCGCGCTGGCTGTGTATTTGATGGTGTTTCATTCGATACATCAGTATCCGCAGTACGTGACGCTTCCGTTCGTTGAGTTGGCCAACCTGGGCGGCTTCGCCACGAGTTCGTTCTTCATCTTGTCGGGCTTCATTCTCGCCCACGTCTACTTCGGGCGAAGCATCGAATTGCGGGGCGGCACGCGCGAGTTTTTCGTGAAGCGCCTTTCCAATCTTTATCCCGTGCATCTCATTGCGCTCGTACTGGTGCTTCTCGTCTCGGCGGCAGGCACGCGCGGATACCAGCAGTTCGCGATCATGTCGCTCGACGACGCAGAGCACTACGTTACGCTCGGCCCCACCGAGACCGCTATCAATTTCGTGCTGAACCTGTTCTTGCTGCAGGTGTGGAATCCGCTATACGGGTCGGTTAATCCGCCATCCTGGTCGCTGGCGACATTGTTTTTCTTCTATCTCGCGTTTCCGTTTTTCGCGCCGCGGCTTCTCAAAGCCCGAAACAAACACCGGCTGTTACTGATTTTGTGGGTGCTTTACCTCGTCCCGCCTGTGCTTGCGACGCTGATGCACTGGTACGGTCCCGCCGCGGTCGGCATAGTCACCCGCAACCCGGTGCTGCGACTACCGGAATTTCTGGGCGGTATCGTCCTGTATGGACTGTTTCGCGAGGGACATCTGACCGCCATACACCGCAGCGGCATGAAGATTGCCGCAGCGTTGCTGGTGTTTGCAGGCTCGTTCGCAGCCGCTGCGTGGTTCGAGTCGCATGGATCCATCAATACACGTTATCTCGTTCATAACGGCGCATTGATGCCTGCGGAGCTGTTGCTCGTCGCCGTATTCGCCGGCCTTTCGGTTCCGTCCAGATTCGCGGCGCTATCGACTCGTTTAGGGAACTCGGCACTCTCGCTATTTGCGATTCATGTGCCGATCTTCCTCGTCATGATGAAGGTGCTGAAACTGCTGTCTATCGGCAAATCGCCCCTATGGTGCGCGTCGCACTTCTCCGAATGCGTCGCGGCTTCGAAAGAAGTCATACCCAGTATGGCGACTTATCCGCTGTATCTGATCGGAACGGTGATTGCGGCCGTGTATTTCCAGGAGCGGCTGGTCGCTCCGTTGAGGGACTGGATTCGCGGCCGGTTCCTCAGAGCGAGGACGAGGGCTCCGGCAGCGGAGCCGGGAAGTGTTTGAGGATTGACGCCGCCGCGAGGCGTTTCAGCGCAAGGCGGCGGCCTTCAGAAGCACCTTTAAAAGCACCTTCAAAAGCTCGCAAACGAATGCACGAGCCGATTGAAAGCTGCAGCGTTCGACACATTCATTCCGTGCGACGCGCCCGCAATGGTCTGCTTGTCCGCGAAGTCGATCCAGTCCGCGAGTTTTTCGACGTTATTGCGGAACATGCGAGGGCTGCGTTGCCCTTCGATCAACAGCGTCCTGCATTTCACACCGCGCGCCGCGTCGCGTGAATATGCGGGCAGCGGATCGCGCAGCTGTTTCGGCAACGTGGCCGCGTTGTCCGTAGCCATCGTGCGAAAGGCTACCGAACTCTTGCGCCATGATCCCGGCGCGCTGACCGAGTCCACGAACAGTTCAAGACCCGCGTCGATCTCGCCTGCCTCTATCAAGTCAACAACGCGTGCGCGCAGCGCGTTCGTCGCGGTGGGGAGCGACGCGTCGGGCATACCGTCTATCTGTAACGGACCGCCTGGGTCCGCAAGCGTAAGCGTCTTGACGAGTCGCGGGTACTCGCGCGCCAGGTTGAACGCGACGCAACCGCCGCGCGAGTGGCCGACCAGATGCACAGGCGCGATGCCGAGCGCCTCGATGAATTCGGCCAGTTCGGCAACATGCGTCTGCCAGCCGAACTCGCCCTGAATGCACGCGTAGGCCGCGGGCCAGTAGTGGCTCAAGCTCACCGAGATGCAGCGGAAATGCCCGGACAGCGCGGCTGTCTGCGCACTCCAGTAGCGGTAGTCGCACAGCGAGCCATGCACGAAGACGAGCGGCTCTCCCGTTCCGCACTCGACATACGGCACGCTAATGCCCGATGCGATGGTCGCAAACGAGAGTTCGGGCGCGGCAAGCAGGGAGAAATCGGTTCGGGCGTTCATACACTGGCTCCTTTGCCTGCACTATGCCGCACGTCAACATTTAAGAAAATCGCGTAATATTGATGGAATCTATTTGATTTTCTGATACCAGACCTTGAAAGCACTCGATCTCGATGTGATGACGATGATCGTCGCCGTCGCGGACACCGGCAATATCAGCCGCGCGGCGGAAGTCGTGCACCGCTCGCAATCGGCGGTGAGCATGCAGATCAAGACGCTCGAAACCGCGCTCGGCAAGCCGCTTTTCGTGCGCAAGCCGAGGAACGTCATACCGACACAGGACGGCGAAGTGCTGCTCGCTTACGCGCGGCGAATGCTGGCGCTGCGCGACGAAGCCTGGGCCGCCGTGGTTCGGCCCGACGTCACCGGCCGCGTGAGTATCGGCGTGCCGGACGACTACGCGTCCTCCCTACTGCCGCCAATCCTCAAAAAATTCTCCGCAACTTATCCGAAGGTCGAAATCCGGGTAGTCGGCCTGCCGAGCGTCGCGCTCGCGCCCATGGTGAAGGACGGTTCCGTCGATCTCGTGTGCGCAACGCGGGTCAAAGGGTTGTCGGGCGAGTTTTTGCGGCTCGAGCCGATGGTCTGGGCGGCGTCGCCGAGCGCACACGACATCTGGCGCGAAAGGCCGTTGCCGATAGCCGTGTTTTTGCCCGGCAGCGTCGCGCGGGAGAACGCGATCCGCAGCCTCGAACACGCGAAGATCAGCTATCGGACCTCGTATGAAAGTCCGAGTCTGATGGGTCTCGTGTCGATGGCCGAAGCCGGCCTCGCGATCGTTCCGCTCGCACAATGCGCCGTACCCGCGCATTTCGCGCTGCTCGGTCATGCGCAGGGGCTGCCCGAAATCGCAGCGCTCGAAGTCGTGCTCGCGCGAAGCACGGCTTCGAAACGGCCGCCGTGCGATTTTCTCGCGGAGAAAATCATCGCAGAACTGAGGCGCTAACTCGTCGCAGAAAACTGAACGGTGACAGGCGGCACCTTCGCCGCGCGAGGCAGGTCGGCCGAGTGTATAAAGGAAGCTGCATGTCGTCCAAACAGGGCTTGCCTCTTCCGATGAACACGTCCCTTCCCGAGCAAGCCGGCGCGTTATGGCCGGCCATCGTCCGCCAAACCGCACATGCGCTCGATCGCGGCGCGCTGCTTCCGATACAAACGAGCCGCACTACCATCGATGACGGCGGCGTGCGGTTTGTGGTCCGGCAAATCTCAAGCCTCGCCCGCAAAGAAAAGGACGCGCAGCAGCGCAAAGCCGGATCGAGCGGCGCTCGCGCGTCCAACCCTTTCCTGCCCTACGACCCGGATCTGTTCGTCGCCGACATTTCCGGCACGCATCTCGTCCTGCTCAATAAATTCAACGTTATCGATCACCATGTGCTGATCGTTACGCGCCGCTTCGAGCTACAGCGAGCGCTGTTGAATCTCGCGGACTTCTGCGCGCTCTTCACTTGCATGACGCAGTTCGACAGTCTCGGCTTTTACAACGGCGGCCCCGAAGCCGGCGCAAGTCAGCTTCATAAGCATTTACAGATCGCGCCCTTGCCGCTCGACGACACTACGTCACCACTGCCGATAGAACCGCTGCTGGCGTCGGCGCGCATGGACGGCTCCGTCGGTACGGTGCCGGGCCTCGGCTTTGCGCATGCGTTTGTCGGCTTCGATCCGGCGCTTGTATCGCGTCCGTTGGAACTGGCGCACAGTGCTTTCGAGCGGTACATGTCGTTGCTCGCCGCAACCGGATTGCACGCTGTCGATGTGAACGGTGAACCGCTGCAATCGGCACCTTATAACCTGCTCGTCACCACGCGATGGATGATGCTCGTGCCTCGCCGCGCCGAACACAGCGACGGCATTTCGATCAACGCGTTGGGGTTTGCCGGATCGCTTTTCGTGCGCGACGAAACACAAATGGACATCATCCGGACGCGCGGTCCGATGAGCATACTGAAAGAAGTCGCGGGGACCATCTGAAGCGTCGGTATCTGTATCCTCACTTGATCAGCGGTGAAGAACGAGGCGCAGCTGTCATTGCTACGTCGTGATCGATTCCTCGCTTCGGGTGGCCGCTGTCCGCACGTTGCCAGCAAGCGGTGCGCTATCTGCGCGAGCGCCTCGCGCAGGACGGAAAAGGCGCGCGCCGGCGCGCATCCACGCGGAGACAACGACGATATCCGGCATGAAGCGCCAGACGAGCAGCAGCAGCGCGAGCGCTGCGGGACACCAGCGCAAATCGGTCGGCACGCTTTCCCGGTGAGCAAGCCGTGCATCGAGCAACGCGTCGCGCAATGACGCGGCGTCGATGAGGCGCCCATAGCCGAAACCGACTTGCCCCGCCACCGACGACAGATAGTGCCCTTGCAACGCCGACAACTCCTCGCGACTCTCGGCATGAGTCGCGGACGCGTGCATCTGCGGGACCTGTACAACCTGGTCCGCCTGCCAGTAGCCGATGCGGTTTCCGTGGGCATCGCTGCGCGGAATAGGCGCGGGTTGATCGCCGCCGACGCCGATCAACCAGCCCTTCACGTGAGCGGGATTGATATCCTGCTTGAGCGCATCGGAGGGCAGCAGCGGCGGCGCCTCCTGTCCATCGGTGAGGAACACGACGGCTGTGCTGTCGCCGATCTCCTGCGCCACGCGAACCGCCGAATACACACCGCCTTCGGCAATACGGCTGTAGTTCGTCCAGCGCATGTGCCCGTCGATCCGATCGAGCGACGACAGCAGCGCGTCATAGTTGCCGCAGACTTCGACCGGCGCCACGAGCAGAAAACTCCGTTGCCCGGTGAATGCACTCCAGCCGACTTTCGAGCCGCACGGCAATTGACCGAGTGCATCGCGCATCGCGGCGCGCGCGAACGCGAGCCGGCTCACCGGCGCGCCGTTCAGCACGACGTCCTCAACGTACATGCTCTGCGTGATATCGAACGTGACAACATAGCTCGACGTGTCGCGCGGCAACGCCACCGGCGGCAAGGTAAGCGCGAGAATCAGCAGCACGAGCGCGGCTGGCATCGTCCAGTGACGGCCTGCGAGAAAACCACGTGTTTGTGCCCCGAGGCTCACGGCAAATCCTTGCTTTCGGGATCGCGCACCTTGACGTCGTGCTGCTCCTTGACGTCCGGCGCGCCCGACGCGGAACGCGTTTCGGGGGCGAGCCATAACGCCCGTTCCAGGTTGTAGCGCGCATCCCAATCGTCCGGTGCAATGCGTAGCAGGCTGCGGTAGCGCGCCTTGGCTTCCTCGACCATTGCAAGCGATTCGATCGCGCCGGAAGGGCTATGTCCGATGCCCTGCCGCAGGTACAGGTTGCCGAGATCGAACAGCGCCGCGCGTCCGACCTCGCCTTCGGGCTGCTCCCGAATCAGCGACTCGAAGAGTGGGCCCGCCGCATCGTAGGCGCCGTCTTTCGACAAAGCCACTGCACGCGCGAGCCTGACTTGGGGCGCATCGTCGGTGCTGGCAACGCTGCGCTTTGCATCTTTGGACCCCGCTTTGGTCGCAACGACGGTTGCCGCAACGGTCCGGTTCACCTGCTCCGCACGCTGCACTTCGATCCAGTTGTAAGCCGCTACGGCCGCGCAGCACAGCGCCACGGCTCCGAAGATCGTATGTACCGACGAGCGCTTCATGACCACACCCGCACCTGAAAGAGCCGTAGTGCCATCAGCAGCACGCAACTTGCGAGCGCGACCGCGAAGCAGTACGGACTGAAGTCCTCGCGCGGCAAACGCTCGATAAACGTAGTCAGCGCATTTTGCTGGCGGTTGATCTCGGCCATCGCGTCCCTCATTGCTTTTGCGTTACCGGTCTGGAACAAACGATAAGGTGTTTTAAGCGACAGGAAATAACGGTGCAGCTCAGCTTCAGCGGAAGACTCGCTCGCAGGTACGGCCGCGTTCAGATCGGGGCTGTAAACGCTGCTGCGCAAATAGATGAAGTACAGCGCGATCTGATTGCGCAGCAGGCCGTCCTCGATCAACTGCCGCTCGCGTGCGTCGAGCTTCGCGCCGCCGTCCGAAACGAGAACGATCGCGCGGCGGCTCGACGAATGCTGCTGATTGAATTCACCGATTGCCGTGAGCAGCCCGAGATCGAGTTGCGTATCGGGCATGCCGCGGCCTACCGCAGTACCGGCGATAGCGGCGTCGATCGCGCGATGGTCGTAGGTGAACGGCATTGCAAGCAACGGGCTCGTGCCGAACATCATGAATGCGAGCCGGTCATTCGGCCTTTGGGCGACGAACTGCGTCAACGAAGCGCGCGCCACTCTGTTCTTCGATTCCCCTGCGCTCACCTCGACACCTTTGCTGTTCATCGGCTCGTCCATGCTGGCACTGCGATCCATCAGAATCAGAATCTGCGCGCCGCTGCCCGTGCGCACCACTTCCCGAGGCGAACGCCCAGGACCGGCCAGACCGATGACAATCGCCAGCATCGCCAGCACCGCACTGCCCTGCGCGACGGCGCCGATCCATCGCCCGGCGCGATCGTCGGGCAGCCATGCGATCCACGAGAACGGGAGCGTGTCGGCGCGGCGAGGCAACAGCGGCAGCAACACGAGCGGCAGCAGCGCAAGCAGCCAGGGGTGAGCCAGGTCGAGCGCCATATCGTTCATCGCTGGTGGCGCCGCTCCGCGCGATACAGCGCCTCGCACAGACTGCGCAGCGGATAGGCGTCGCCCGTGGGCGCAGGCGTGAAAAAGCGCTCGGCCGATTGCCGGTAGAACTGCTCCAGTTGCGCGCGCAACGGTTGCAGATAGGGCGCTCGAACAAAGAGGCCAGACAGCGCGCCCACATGCACTACGTGGCCCGCCGTTTCGTTCACCGCGCGATGCAGGCAAAGCCATGCCTCGGCAGACGCGTCCCCAGGCGGCCCGCTCGCTCGTGGCTTGCGCTGCATGTGCCGCAGCTCCCGCCAGGCGCGTGCAAACGGCAGACGCGCCGACTCGCGCGCGTTGCGCCAGAACCACCAGCCAGCCCACGACAACAAGGTCAGCATGAGCAAGCCAAGCGCGAAGCCCGCCTGCCGCCGAAGCGGGGCTGTGGGCACCGCGGGCGCCTGGCGGTCCGGACGCAGCGCTTGCAGGTCGCCGACGTTGAACGGATTCGCGGGCGTTGCCGGACCGATGCTGAGCGGCCATTCGCCGACCTGAAGCGTCGCGCCGGACGACGACGTCAGCGATAACGCAGGCAACGCAACCTGCGTGAGTGTCGTCGGCACGTTGACGACCTGGTAGTCGATCGCCATCCACCGGCGACCGTCGGCGTCGGTTTCGCTACGAACCCGCCGGCGTTCGAGCCACGAATCGGTGCGACCGGGCGAAGGCGGCGTTACGGTGCCGATATCGTAGCCGTCGCCTTTCAGCAGAATGCGTTGCGTGAGGACGTCGCCCAGCAGATAGCCGAATGCGCGCGGTTCCTGCACCGTCGGCTGCAAGGCCGCGCCGCTCGCCGCTGCGCTGCTGGTGGACGGCATCATGGCCGGCATCAGTGAGACAGCTAGCACGAAGGCGAACCGGAGGCGGCGCGACGATCCATCTGCTCTCATGCGACTGCCTCCAGAAAATAGCGTGACATCGCTTCGGGGTCGAACTCGCCTTCGATGTAGAACGGTTGCATCGCGCGTTTGCCGAACATCTGCGAGAGTTCCGCGCGGCGCCGTGCAACGCCTTCGTGCCAGCGTTCGCGCGCGCCGGCGCTTAACCACAGCGTGCGCCGCGCACCGGACTCGGCGTCCCTCACCGCAAGCAGCGGACCGCCCGCGGGCGGCGCAATCTCGGCAGCATCCCACACGACGATGGGCACCACATACGCATGCACCAGCAGATCGAGCACCGCCGGCAATGCTGTAAGCGGCCAGTGGAAATCGGAGACGAGAAAGACCAGCGCCTGACGGCCCGCAAGCGTCGACGCAATGCGCTGCAACGCGCCGACGCTGCCGCTGCCGTTGCGGTTGCCAATGCCACTGCCATCGCCGCTGCGGTTGCCGCTGCGGTTACCCGAGACCGCTGCCGCAGCGAAGTCCGCGCCCGTTCCCGCGTCCACACCTTCGCTCTCGCGCAACATCCCCGCAAGCAAATTGCCGATGCCGCGCCCGGAGCGTGGCGGCATGAAGAGGTCGTCGCGCGCGCCGCTATCGAACGCGAGCATCCCCAACGGATCGCCGACGCGAAACGCGCTGTACCCCAATGCTTCGACGAAATCCGCAGCCACCTGCAACTTGCTGCGGCGCGTGCCGAAACGCATCGACGCCGACACATCCACAAGCACCTGCACGGGCACTGCGGCGCGCTGCAGATGCACTCTCACGAGCCACTCGGAACGGGCCGCGCGCACGCTTGCCCGCAGATCGATGCGACGTGGATCCGGATAGTCGAACAGGCGGCCATGCATTGCGAATTCCTGGCCGGCACCAAAGCTCGATCCGCGATGCGAGCCGGGCCGAAATCCCGACGAACGCATCGGCAAACGGTAATGGAATTCCGCGATTTCTTTCATGGATCAGGGCACTGCAAGCCTGTCGACGATCTGCGCGGTCAGCGCCTCCGCGAGTTCCTGACGGCGCAACTCGTAGATCGGCGTGAAGAACACGCGGTGGCCGAGCGCCGGCAGCAACACCGCATGAATGTCCTCGGGAATCAGATGCGTGCGTCCCGCGAGCCACGCAACCACGCGTGCCGCGCGCAACAGCGCGCTCATGCCGCGCGGGCTCGCGCCCGCCAGAATGAGCCGATCCATGTCCACACCGTCGAGTGCGATACCGAAACGCTGCGGCGTTTCGGTTGCCTGCCAGATGTCCAGCACATAACGTTCGATCGTTTCGCTCGACTGCACGCTGTGCTGAATGGCCGCGCCAGCCTGATTCAGCTGTTCCCACGGCACGATAGCCGCAGAAAGCCGTGCCAGCAGCCGGTCGACGTCGTGATAATCCGCATCGAACACCAACGCGCGCCGCACGTCGGTGTCGTCCGGTGTCGGCATGCTCAGTTCGAACAGAAAACGATCGCGCGCCGCCGAGGCGAGCTCGAAGGTTTCCTCTTTCTCGACCTTGTTTCGATCGGCGAATACCGTCATGTGCGGGAAGCGGTATTCGCGGTCGAACGCCCAGACGGAGCGCTCGGCCATCGCGCGCAACAAGAGCGACTGAACCTGCGGACGCGCCCGATTGATTTCGTTGAAGAAGAATGTCGTAAGACCCTCGCCGTGTCGCAGAAGCGGGCCTGGATCGATACGCGGCCTGCCCTCGGCATCGACATACGTGTGATACACGAGATCTCCCGGCATCAGGTCGATCGTGCCTTCCACGCGCTCGAAATCGCCGCCTACGACACGCGCAAACGCGCGCAGCACCGTCGTCTTGCCGACGCCCACGCCGCCTTCGAGCAGCACATGCCCGCGCGCGAACAACGCAACGGTGATGAGCCGGATCACCTCCGCCTGGCCGATCACGGCGCTCGCGACTTCCTCCTCGATCTGCAGCGCATGCAGACGCCAGTCCTGAAGCTGTTCGCTGGATCCCATCGGTGCAATCTCCTATGGCCGGCACACCCTGCGCCGCCGGCAAAATTGCGAGTCACGCGGACGCATCGTCGACTGCGGGGATGAGGACCTTCGGCTTGCTGGGCGGCCGTACGAATACCGCATACTCGCGCTCCAGATAAGCCGCGGCCTGTTCCAGCAGAAACTGCCGGAACATCATGCAGGTCGGCGAAAGCTGCTTGGCGCGCAAATGCACGATCTGCCACGTGCGCTCGATCGGCGTGCCGTTCACATCGAGCAATGCGAGTTCTTTCGTCCGCAATTCCAGCAGCAGCGTATGCAGCGAAATGAGGCTCACGCCCATTCCGGCGATCACTGCCTGCTTGATCGTTTCGTTGCTGCCGAGCGTGACGACTTTCGCGGGCGTGAAAAGATGCTGCCGGAACATTTCCTCCGCGGCCATGCGGGTGCCCGAGCCGGGTTCTCGCAGCAGAAACGTGTCGCCGCGCAACTCCTGCAAGTCAAAGCGCTGCGCGCCCGCGAGAGGATGGTCAACCGGCGCGATGAGCACTTGCGGATGCCACGCGAGCGGCTCCGTTGTCGTATCCAGTTCAGGCGGCGGACGTCCCATGATCGCGAGATCGATCGCGTTGTCCTGAAGCAGGCGCAACAGCGCATCGCGGTTGCCGACCGAGAAGTGCACGTCGACTTTCGGATAGAGATGCGAATACATCGCGAGCAACTTGGGCGCGAAATACGTTGCGGAACTGACGATGCCCACTGCAATAGAGCCGCTATCGGCCTGCTTGAGCGAACTCATCGCGTCCTCCGCGTCCTTGATCTCACCGAGAATCCGGCTCGCGTGATGGCTGAACATCTCGCCGGCCTCGGTCAGCGCGAGCTTACGCGCGATCCGCTCGAAGAGACGCAGGCCGACTGCCTCCTCCAGCTGATGAATCTGCATCGACACCGCGGGCTGCGTCAGATGCAATTCTTCGGCGGCTCGCGCAAAACTCGTATAGCGGCTCGCCACGACGAAGATCTGCAATTGACGCAGCGTGAGCGAGCGGATGAAGTTCACGGCCGCGCGTCCGCTACCGGCTCGCGCGCGGCGCGTTCGACGACTTGACGGGCGCGTTCGGTGTGTTCGGTGTGTTCGGTACGTTCGGCGCATTCCCCGGCGGCGGCAGCTTGCGCAACGCAGCCTGGAAGCTCAGGGTGCGGCTATGCAGCGGATGCGCGAAGTCGTTGTTCGCGCCGGGCACCTCCGTGCGAATCAACGCGACCTCGCCGGGTACTGTACTGGCGATCAGGAACGTGTAGCGCTTCGCGGTGTACTGAGCGAAACGTTCGGCATTGGGATCGTCGAGATAGGGCTGTACGACGATCTGCTGAGCCTTCACCGGCTTGCCGTCGATCTGGCTCGTCACCGTTTCGATCTTCGGTCCGGCGGCAAGCGCGAGCCGCAAGCGCTGCTGGAAATAGCGCCGTTGTCCGCCCGTCAACTGCTCCATTTCAGCGATGTCGCGCTCGAGGAAATAGATGATCACCGGGTTGCACTGCAAGCCGCCGTTCGGCAACGATACGGCCCCGCTGTGATCCGACACCTGGGCGTCGCCCTTCGCGTTGTCCGGGCTCGTCACGAGCACCTTGACGATGTCGGTGCCGCGCGCGGGCGGGTCGGAACTGAGCAGCGCGTAGTCGAGTTCGGTTTGCTGCGCGACGCCATGCAGATGATCGGTCGTGAAGATCAGCCGCTCGGCCGGCGATATCTCATTGCTGCCCGCGGCCGGCGCGGCCGCGTGCACGTCACCGATCAGGCACGCAAAACCCGTAAAGCACGCGATGCTCGCGGCACCTGCCGCGAGCATGCGCCGCCATTCACGTCGCACACCGGCTTGCGCCGCCGTCATGGCGATGCGTCCGCGGGCTTGCCGGACGGCGCATCGACGGGCTTCAGAAGCGGTACTTCATAACTGGTCAGGATGCTGTCGATCTTGTCGTGGTTCGCGCCGATCCATTGATCGACCTTGTCTTTCCACGCCTTCTCGCCGTAGCGCACGCCCATCGAGATCGTATAGTCGAAACGGATGCCCGGCGTGGCCGGAAAAGGCACGAGCTTCACCGAATCGCCGGAACGTTTCGCAAAGTAGCCGGCAATCGGCCCCCACAGGAACACAACGTCCACGTTGCCAGCCTGCAGATCCTTTTCGATCATCTGGCCGGGATATTCCTGCGGATCGCCGCTTTGCACCTGATACGACACAGCCTGATCGATCAGGTTAAGACCGAGCAGCCAGTCGACCGCGGGCGTCTGCGAGAAGATGCCGAAGCGCAGCTTGTGCAATTGATCCGGCGGCAGCTTGAGCAGATCGTCCGGCGTATTGATGCCGGCCAGCTCGGGCCGCTTCTTGAACACCATTGCATAGGTGGAGCGCAGATACGGCTGCGTCGTCGAAGTCATGTCGTAGCCTTTCGGCACCCCGATGATCAGATCGCATTTATAGCGCTCGCTGTCGGCCACCTTCTCGCGCAGCGTGTGACGCACGAAGCCCATGCGCTGCGGAAAATACGTGTATTCGAGCTTGTAGCCGAAGTCGCTCGCCATCTGGCTCGCAATGCGGTTCTCGTAACCCTCGCCCTTGTTGTTCGACAGGGGCATGTTGTTCGGGTCCGCGCACACTCGCAGAACGCCGTCGGCGCCGTCGTTGTTCGGCAGCGCCGCCTCGCCCTGGGCGCGTACCGCGCCGCTTGCGAGCGCCGCATAGCACAGCGCGCCTGCCACGAGTGCGGCGTGCGCGTGCATGAGTTTGCGATGACGCATCGATCACCTCCTGAAGTTGTGGCGCCGGCGTTATTTCGCGTCGATGGCCTGCAGATCGCCGGGCTTGATCTGCCCGTCGGAGCGCCCTTTCAGATAGGCGTAAAGGTTCTCCCAGTTCTTTTGCATCATCTGGCTCGAACTGAAGTCAGGCATGCCCTTGTCGACCCGCCCACCGAACACCGTGCGGTGAAACTCGTTCTTGTCGAGCGTCTTGAAGGCGTCGACAAGCGAGGGTCCCACCATGCCCTGCTGCTGCGCGCCGTGGCAGCGTTCGCATGCAAGCGCGCGCCAGGTCTTCCATCCTTGCAACGTATTGGCGTCCACCTTGCTGCCGTCGACCACCTTGTACGCCACCTGGGCCATCGCGGGATTGGTCTGGGCGTACGTGACAGGCAGCATGACGAAAACGACGGGCAGTGCCGCCCGCAACAAGATTGCTCGGCGTTTCATAGACAGATGTCTCCTGATGTTAGAGCCGCGCGCCGATGCGTTTCATCGACGCATTGCTGCATCTCTGCAAGCGCGCGGACCTGGTAACTCGTATGTGACTCGTATGCGATTCTTATGCAACTCGTGGTTCGAACCCGCATTGAACCGTTCTGACCGAACCGGCGCCGCCGGCTGCCCCCAGTGCTTCACCAGGAGCGAACCGGCCGCGCGATTCGAACGACCTGCGCTCAGCTGTTGCCGCCAGGAATGGCGAACACGAAGAGCGTACCGCCGAGCGCCGTGTACTTCGCGAGCTCGCGATAACCGCCCACCGCGCCGAGGCCTTCCGTCGATTTCTCGAGTCCTGCTGCCATGCCGATGCCGGCCCAGCCGCCAATGCCCGAGTAGACGCCGACGTACTGCTTGCCCTGATACTGGTACGTGAACACGTTGCCGATAATCCCCGACGGGGTCTTGAAGCGCCACAACTCCTTGCCGTCCTTGATGCGAACCGCCTTGAGGTAGCCTTCCAGCGTGCCGTAGAACGCAATGCCGCCGGCGGTCGCGAGCGCGCCCGACCACACCGAGAACTTCTCCGGCTTGGACCAGACGATCTTGCCCTTCGCCGCATCCCACGCGATGAAATTGCCCATCGCATTGTTCTCGTTCGGACCCGGATACATCGACAGCGTCGCGCCCACATACGGCTGACCGGACACGTAGTCGACATCGAACGGTTCGTAGTCCATGCAAACGTGATTCGTCGGCACGAGGAAGAGGCTCGAGTTCGGGTCGTACGCTGCGGGCTGTTGATCCTTCGAGCCGAGCGCCGCCGGACAGATGCCCTTCACGTTGTGATCCGAACCTGCTGCCTGCGTCGAATACGCCGCGTTACGAATCGGCTTGCCGCTCTTCAGGTCGACGCTGTCGGCCCAGTTCACGGCCGGGTCGAACTTCTGCGCAACGAGCAGTTGGCCGCTCTCGCGGTTCAACGTGTAGCCGAAACCATTGCGGTCGAAGTGAACGATGGCGGGTACCTTCTTGCCGTCGATCGTCAGATCCGACAGGATCATTTCATTGACGCCGTCGTAGTCCCACTCGTCGTGAGGCGTCATCTGATAGACCCACTTCGCCATGCCGGTATTCAGATCGCGGGCCATGATCGACATCGACCACTTGTTGTCGCCCGGACGTTGCGTCGGGTTCCATGTGCCGGGATTGCCGGTGCCGTAGTAGACAAGGTTGAGCTTCGGATCCCACGCATACCAGCCCCACGTGGTGCCGCCGCCCAGCTTCCACTGATCGCCCTTCCAGGACTTCAGCGACGAGTCCGCGCCCACCGGCACCATCTTGCCGTCGGCGTAGGTCATCGTTTTGTCGGGGTCCATCAGCATGTCTTTATCCGGACCCGTGCTGTACGCGGTCCAGGCCGGTTTGCCGGTCTTGATGTCATACGCGATCAGACGTCCACGCACGCCGAACTCGCCGCCCGAGATGCCCGTCAACACCTTGTCGCCGAAAACGTGCGGCGCGTTGGTGTTCGTTTCGCCGGCTTTGGAGTTGCCGTTCTGCGCGGTCCAGACCACGTCGCCCGTTTTGGCGTTCAACGCGACGAGCTTGGTATCGGCTTGCTGCAGGAAGATCTTGCCGTCGCCATAGGCGAGCCCGCGATTGACTGTGTCGCAGCACATCACGGAGACAACCGAATCGTCCTGCTTCGGCTGGTACTGCCAGAGGAATGTTTGATCCTTCAGGTTGATCGCAATCACCTTGTTAGGGAACGGCGAGTGGATATACATGGTGTCGCCGATCACGAGCGGCGCGCCTTCATGGCCGCGCAGCACGCCGGTCGACATGGTCCACGCGACCTGTAGTTTGCCGACGTTGTTCTCGTTGATCTGCTTGAGAGGGCTGTAGCGGTGATTCGCATAATCGCCTGCCTGCGCCGCCCAGTTCGACGGACTTTTCATGAGCCCATCGAGCTGCGAATCGGCCTGTGCAACGATAGAGCTCATGGCTGCCGACGCGAGGATCGCGAGCCCAAGAACCGTGGTGCGTAAGTTCATGTCTCCTCCAGAATGGTCTTGCTGTTCAACTCACGAATGACCCACGCTACCTCGTCGCACCGGGCGCGCCCTCCACGGATGCAGGGTAACGATCAGCGCCATTCCCAATCGTTGTCGGGTTTGCGGCGCATGACGGCCAACGCATATTCCATGCCGGTCGCGCAGCGGCACGCGCCGCCTTCGCCGCCACAAGCCGGTCTGAAAACGCCGCACAGGCACACCGCATCAGGCTACGCGCCGCGCGTCGGGTACCGTTCGAGTCGCCGCGTGCAGGCTGTATCAAACGGCAATGACGCGAGACGCCGTTCAGCGGTGTCACGCCGTCACACCACTTAATCCGGGCATGTGGAACATACTGTGTCATTGCCCGATACGAAGCGTGTCCGTCGCGTCGCAGGCCGCGGGAGAACCGCTTCGCAAAAGCGCTGTATCGGGTTCGCGCGAGTACGGCGCATCCAGTGGCGGGTCATTTGCAGCGCAACATGAGTGTTATCGATCGAACCAACATCCGCGGAGAAGCGATCATGGCAAAAACCGAAAAGACCTATACCGACGAGGAGATCCAGCAACGGCTCGTCGGACCGCTCCAGCACTGGTACGTGGAAGACGGCTGGCTGCGGCGCAAATACCGCACCGAGGGCTGGAAGGGAACGTTGATGGTGGTGAACGCAGTGGGCCATCTCGCGGAAGCCGCATGGCATCACCCCGATCTCACGGTCTCCTATGCATTCGTGATCGTGAAGCTGAAGACGCACTCCGCGAAAGGCATCACCGACAAGGACTTCGCCCTCGCGAACAAGATCGAGTCGTTCATCCAGTGGCAGCCGGCCACCGAAGGCGGCCCGCTGGAAGGCACGCCGAGCGACGACCAGCGCTTTCGCTACATCAAGTACGACGCGTCGAAAGCGGAGGGAGCCGCCGAGGGCGGCTGAGCCGGGAGCGGCGACAGCGGAAGCGGTCCGTATGTCATCTGGCACCTCTGAAAGCGGACGTCCCCGCACGTGCCTGGTACGGCTTTCGCTTAACGTCCTGCGCCGGCCGTCCACGCGACGGCACACGCCGTCGCCATGGCGGCGTGTGCCGCTCGCCGTACCCGGTCAACACCGGATCACGCCCGAACAAGGACACTTGCGATGCAGCTTCACGTTCGCCGCCTTCCGCCTGACGCCACCGTGACGGTCGACGCCCCCGCGCGGTTGCATCTGGGCTTCCTCGACCCGAATGCGTCGCTCGGACGCGCGTTCGGCAGCGTCGGACTCGTGATCGACGGCGGCGGCACTCGCGTCGAAGCGCGGCTCGCTGAACGCGACCGCATCGACGGTGCGGTGTCCGATGCGGAACGCGAGCGCATCGCGGTATGTCTCGAACGGCTGCACGCCGCCTATGACCCCACGCCCGTCGCGATCGACGTCACCCAGACACCGCGCGCCCACACCGGCCTCGGATCGGGGACGCAACTCGCGCTCGCAGTCGGCGTGGCGTTCGTCCGGCTGCTCGGCCATGTCGCGGCAAGCGCCGAACTGGCGGCCCTGCTCGGACGCGGCGCGCGCTCGGGCATCGGCGTGCTCGGTTTCGATTCGGGCGGCCTGCTGGTGGACGGCGGCCCGTCGGGCGATCTGCATCCGGGCGTGCCGCCGCTGCTCGCACGTCAGCCGTTTCCCGACGACTGGCGCGTGCTGCTTGTCAGCGACAATTCACGCGAAGGCCTCCACGGCGCCGACGAACGGCGCGGCCTCGCCGCGCTCGCGCCGTTTCCGCAGAAACTTGCCGCGCATCTGTGCCACCTCGTGCTGATGAAGATCCTGCCTGGCGCCGCCGAGCGAAACATCGTGCCGTTCGCACATGGGTTGACCGAGATGCAGCAGACCATCGGCGAATATTTCGCGCCCGTGCAAGGCGGCGTGTTCGCGAGCCCCGGCGTCGAGCGTGCGCTGCGCGCCGTGGCCGCGCAGCGCACCGCCGGAATTGGCCAGACTTCGTGGGGGCCGACGGGCTTTGCGATCGTCGGCAGCGCCCGCGACGCCGAAGGCGCGCTCGCTACAGCGCGCGAAGCCACGCGCGGCATGCCGCACATCGAATGCACGATCGTGACGGGGCGCAATCGCGGCGCGACCGTGCGCTCCGCCGAAGCGCGGCGGCATCGGCGCATCGACGCCGCATGATGTGCCTTTATTCCGCGCCGCGAGTTACGGACCGGCCAGGCGGCGAACGGGCGCGTCGAAATGGAGCGCGCTCGAACGCGCGATCTATAAACGTCCGGCTCGCGAAAGCCTCGCGCATGCACATATGGCGCCGGCGGCCCATGCAACAGGCGCGGCACACGCGCCATCGATCCGACTCATACTCGCCACGCCCACGCGCGGCAACGCCCTAGTCCTCGCGTTGCGCAGTTCATGACATCGTCACTGAAACGAGCCCCTGCCATGTCCGACACTACTGAAAGACCCGCTGAAAAACCTGCCGAAAGGCCCTACATCCTGCACATGTTCACGGCCACGCCGCAAATGAGTCCGTTCGACGTCAATATGGCCGCCGACGCCGGTTACCAGATCATCGTGCCGTATTGCAATGTCGACGCCGGAATGGTCGCCAACCTCACTCAGGACGCGATCTTTTCGCGCGGCCGGAAAGGCGTGGCGCGCACTGGCATCTTCATCGGCGGACGCGATGTGATGCTCGCCGCCGACATGCTCGACACCGCGCGCAAAGCCATGGTCCCGCCGTTCGAGGTGTCCGTGTTCGCCGATCCGAGCGGTGCGTATACGACCGCCGCCGCGCTCGTCGCGCTGGCTGAGCGGCATCTGGGCAAGGCCTACGGGATGGAACTGGGCGGCAAACGCGTGCTGATTCTCGGCGGCACCGGCGCCGTCGGACGCGTGGCGGCGGCGATGGCGGCTTCGCTCGGCGCGGACGTGTCGATCGGGAGCCACACCGACCAGGCGCGCGCGGTACGGGTCAGCGACGATCTGAATCAGCGCTTTGGCATCGTGACCAAAGGCGTGGGCACGGCGACGCCCGCCGAACTGCGCGCGGTGCTCGGCGAGGCCGAGATCGTGCTGGCCACGGCGATTGCGGGCGTGCAGGTGGTCACCCGCGAGGACCTCGAACACGCGCGCCGTCTGCTGATCGCCGCCGACGTCAACGCGGTGCCGCCCGAAGGCATTGCCGGCGTCAACGTGATGAACGACGGCAAGCCGATCGAAGGTGTGCCCACCACGGGCGGCGCAATCGGCATCGGCGCACTGGCGATCGGCAATGTCAAATATCAGGTCGAACACCGGCTGTTCACGCGGATGCGCACGGGCGGCAAACCCGTCTACCTCAGCTTCCCGCAAGCGTTCGACGAGGCGCGCGCCGTCGCGGCCGGTCTTGGCTGAGCGGCAAACTGTGCGGGAGCACCAGCCATGACCATGCGTCCATCTCCAGCGCGTGCGCCGTTCGTCGCGGTGGCGGGCCTGTCCGCGCGGATGCTCGCGCAGTCCGCCGCGCGTGCGGGCTTGCGGGTCGTCGCGCTCGACGTGTTCGGCGACCGCGATACGCGCGAGGCCTCCGAACTGTGGTTCGACATCGGCGGCGGCCCGTTGTCGATCGACGCCGCGCGGCTCACCGACGCGCTCGAACGCAGCGCGCGCCTGCCGGGCATGATCGGCTGGATCGACGGCAGCGGGCTCGAACCGTTCGTTGCGCAGTTGCGCAGCGCGCCGGGCCTGCCGCGCTTCATCGGCAATTCCGTCGACGCCACCGCTGCCGTGCGTGATCCGCGGCGCTTCTTCGCGCTGCTCGACGAACTCGGCATTCCGCATCCGCCGGTCGCCTTCACGCGCCCCGCCGCGCCGCAGGGCTGGCTCGCGAAACGCGCGGACGGCTGCGGCGGAACGCACGTCGAGCCGCTCCCCGCGGTCACCGACGCACGCGTTCCCGCGCAAGTCTATTTCCAGCGCCACAGCCGAGGCGTCGCGATGTCGGCGCTCTTTATCGCGGCGCGCGGCAGCGCGCGCGTGATCGGCTTCGCGCACCAGCTCACGTGCGCGATGGGCAACTTGCCATTCGTGCATGCGGGCTCCATCGGCCCAATCGAGCTGCCGCCCGCTGTCGAGGTGCGCGTTCGAGCGGCAATCGCCGCGTTGTGCGCGCGCGTCGGGCTTAGCGGCATCAATAGCTGCGACTTTCTGCTCGACGGCGATTCGTTCGAACTGCTCGAAATCAACACACGCCCTTCGTCGACGATGACGCTTTACGAAACCGCCTCTCCCGATGCATGGGCACGCGGGCTCGTCGCCAGTCATGTCGACGCCTGCCGTCACGGCCGTCTGCCCGCCGAACCCGCGCGTGCGACGTGGCGCGCCGGTCAACAGGTGCTGTTCGCGCCGCGTCCGTTCGCTGTCTCGCAAGCGTTCAGCGATGCCTGCATGCGCGATCCGCGTTGCCGCGACGTGCCGATGCCCGGCACATGGGTCGAAGCCGGCCAGCCCGTCTGTACGCTCATCGTGCGCGCCGCTTCGGTGGACGCGGTACGGCATGCGCTCGACGCCCAGCACACGCTGGTGCTGCAACGAATCGAAACCTGCCATGAGCCCTGCTATGAACCCGACTGTGCCTTCATCCACTGCCACTCCTGACGAACCCAGGCCGCCGCTCGCGGACGCCGCCGCACTGAGCGTCAACGCGCTCAGCGAACGTCTGGTCGCCCGTCTCGTCGACGACGCCCCGCGTTTCGGCGCCGCGATTAGCCGCACTGCGAACGGCACGGTGCTCGTCGACGCGGGCGTGGCTGCGCCCGGCAGCGTCGCGGCGGGCGTGCTGATCGCTCGCATCTGCATGGGCGGCCTCGGCCACGTGACCGTGCGCGAGAGCCTGGATGCGAGGCCGCTGTGGCCGAGCACGATTGAAGTGCGCACGTCGTGGCCGGTGCTGGCCTGCCTCGCCAGTCAATACGCGGGATGGAGCCTCGCGGCAACGAAGGAGCAGACCGGTGGCAAGAAGTTTTTTTCTCTCGGATCAGGCCCGGCTCGCGCGCTTGCGGTAAAGGAGCCGCTCTTCGCCGAACTCGGTTATCGCGATCGTCACGAGCGCGGCGTGCTCGTGCTCGAAGTGGACCGTCTGCCGCCGCAGTTCATCATCGACAAGGTGGTGCACGACTGCGGTCTCGCGCCCGAGCGGTTGACAGTCGTCACCACGCCGACACAGTCTGTCGCGGGAACGGTGCAGGTAGTGGCGCGGATCGTCGAGGTTGCATTGCACAAAACGCATGTGCTGGGCGTCGCACTGGACGAGGTGGTTGAAGCCGGCGGCTCCGCGCCGTTGCCGCCGCCGGCGCCGGACGGCGTTCAGGCAATGGGCCGCACCAACGACGCAATCCTGTACGGCGGCCGCGTGCATCTCACGGTGAAGCACGACGCGGTGGCACGGCGGCTCGCCGCGGAACTGCCCGCATCGACTTCGCGCGATCACGGCCGGCCGTTCGCGGATATCTTCACATCGTTCAATTTCGACTTCTACCAGATCGACCCCGCGCTGTTCGCCCCGGCTGAAGTGTGGGTGAGCAGCCTCGAAAGCGGCGCGACCTATCATGGCGGCGCCGTCGACGCGGATCTGCTGCACGGTCAATGGAGCGGCAAGCCATGAGTCTGCCTTTGCCCAGCGACTCAACGGCCATGGACGCGGGCACCGACACGCCCGGCGCGCAGGCCCCGCTGCGCATCGCGATCATGACCGACGAAACCGGCTGGCACACCGGGCGCCTGAAAAAAGCGTTTCGCGCGCGTGGTGCGGAGGCGCGCTGCATCGACCTCGCCGATTGCCGCATCGACACGACGTGGGAACCGCATGGGCTCGTGCTGCCGGGCTTCGGCCACGGGCTGCCCGACGCGGTTTTCGTGCGCGGCATCGCAGGCGGCACGTTCGAGCAGGTGACGTTGCGGCTCGGCATCCTGCATGCGCTGCGCGAATCGGGCGTGCCGGTCTACAACGACGCACGCGCGATCGAACGCAGCGTCGACAAATCGATGACGAGTTTTTTGCTGCATCGCCACGGCGTGCCTACGCCCGCCACGTGGGCCGGCGAATCGGCAGCATTCGCGCAGCGCGTGCTGATGCGCGAGGCGGCGGCCGGACGCCAGGTCGTGCTCAAACCGCTGTTCGGCTCGCAAGGCCATGGGCTGAAACGGCTCGGCTTGCGCAGCACGCCGCCGCGCGCGCTGGCGCCGCTGCCTTCGCTGAAGCCGTACAGCCAGGTGGCGTATCTGCAGCGTTTTATCGACGGCGGCAGGCCTGGCTTCGACTGGCGCGTCCTCGTGATCGGCGGACGCGCGGTGGCGGCGATGCGGCGCATCGGCGGCAAAGGCTGGATTCATAACTTCGCGCAGGGCGCCACGTGCGAGGCGGCCGAGCTGGACCCCGCGCTCGCGCAAACGGCCGTGCGCGCCACCGAGGCGCTCGGGCTCGACTACGCGGGCGTCGACCTGATTCCCGACCCTCACGACGCCGCCCGGCCGCTCGTGCTGGAGGTCAACGGCGTGGCGGCGTGGCGCGGCCTGCAATCGGTCACGTCGATCGACATTGCAGCAGCGCTCGCCGACGATATGCTGTTCCGCAAGCTGCCCGCGCAGCGCGGCGAGGCGGCGGCGGTGGTGGCGCTGCACGGACGCCATGGCTGAGCGGCTGCGGGGTTTTCAGCGCACGATGAGCCTGAGCGACTGCACAAGCACCTGCAAGAGCCGCTTCAGTTCGCGGCGAGTTCGAGCGGTTCTGGCGCGCCCGCCGATATGAACACGCCCCGATCCGTCACCGACTCAAAGCACGCTCGCGCGGCCTTCCTGACAGCCTGCCGGCTGGACGTCGAAACGCCGAAGCCAGGCAATGTCAGCGTGGATAGCGAAGGCCATGGCATGAGCGCGACGCAGTTCGTTGCCAGCGCCGACGCGGCCGCCGACGCGCTGTTCGCGCGCGGCATGCCCGTCGGCCAGCGCCTGCTCGATGCTGTCACGCGCACGCGCGCCACGGTCGGCTGCAATACGAACCTGGGCATCCTGCTGCTGGTCGCTCCTCTCGCCGCAGCGCTCGAAGAAACCGCGCACCCGCTGTCGGCCCACGCGTGGCACGCGGCAACCGGGCGCGTGCTCGCGCGCCTCGATATCGACGACTCCCGCCTCGCATACCGCGCGATCGCGCTTGCCAATCCGGGCGGTCTCGGCGAGGCTCCCGAGCAATCGGTGCACGACGCGCCGACAGTCGCGTTGCGCGCCGCGATGGCACTCGCCGCCTCGCGCGACAGCATCGCGCGCCAGTACGCCGAGGGCTTCCGCGACATTTTCGAAACCGGCCTCGCCGCGTGGCGCGAAGTTCCAGCCGACGATCCGCGCATCGCCACGCTGAACGTGTACCTCACGTTCCTGAGCACGTGGCCCGACTCGCACATTGTGCGTAAGCACGGACTTGGGGTGGCGCAGAGTGTCACGCGAACGGCACGCGAGCGGCACGCGCAATGGCGCCGCACGCTCACGCAAACGAGCGCCGCCGCGGGCAATCAGCCCCTCGATACATGGGATGCCGAAATGAAAGCGGCTGCCATCAATCCCGGTACCAGCGCGGACCTGACGGTGGCGACGCTGTTCGTCGCACTTTGCCTAGATGAGCCGGGCACCTCAAACGGCGCGCCATCCGAGGCTGACGCGCCCCGCACTGGCACGGATTCTGTTAGTTAATGCCACCGTGCATCAACCGCTGCCAGGCGATCGCGGACCAGGACCGCTCAGGCGGCGTGTCAGTCAGTCGGCAAGTCCCCATTCCACTCATCGGAGGAACAGCATGGCCAAGATCAACCGCGTCCTGATAGGCGAGTCGCTCGTCGGCGACGGCAACGAGGTCGCACACATCGACTTGCTGATGGGACCGCGAGGTTCCGCTGCGGAAACCGCATTCTGTCATGCGCTAACCAACAATAAGGATGGCTTCACATCGCTGCTCGCGGTCGTCGCGCCGAATCTGCTCACCAAGCCCAACACGATCCTTTTCAACAAGGTCACGATCAAGGGCGCGAAACAGGCGGTGCAGATGTTCGGGCCGGCGCAGCATGCCGTCGCGCTCGCTGTCGCCGACAGCGTCGAGGACGGCACGATCCCGCAGGACGAGGCGGACGACCTGTTCCTATGCGTCGGCGTCTTTATTCACTGGCAGGCGGACGACGACAAGAAGATTCAGGAGTACAACTACAAGGCGACGCGCGAGGCGATCCAGCGTGCCGTCAAAGGCGAACCGAGCGCTGCGGAGGTCGTGTCGAAGAAGAGCAGCGTCGCGCATCCGTTCGCTCCGAACTGATGACTCACGGCCCGCGCGGACACAGCCGCAAAACGGGTCCGCGCGGGCCTCGCATGATGCCATCGTGCAATTGCTCTCACAGAGGCATGAGATGACCCTACGATGTCGCGCGCTGGCGGCCTTTGCCTGCATTGCGCTTGCCGCGCCGCTCGCCTGGGCGGACGGCGATCCGCAACAAACGCCGGCGCCGTCGTCAGGCTACAACTACCCGACGCAGGGACGCGTCGAATATGTGCTGTCCTGCATGGACGACAACGGGCACGATTTCGCGAACGTCTATAAATGCTCGTGTGTGATCGACAAGATGGCGACCGCGCTCCCGTATGACGAGTTCGTCGATCAATCCACCTTCGCCAAGTATGCGACGCTCGGCGGCGAAGGCGGCTCGGAGTTCCGGGTCGACCACGCGAAAGCGCAGACGAAGAAATTCCGCACGTTGCAAGCGGACGCCTACCGCAGTTGCGGACTGGGCAGCGATAAAACCGCGGCGTCTAAATAGCGGATGTGGCAGGTTAACCCGGAGTGGGCGCGGGTGCGCCCGGACGATGCATGGTCCGGGCTTCGCGGGTTCAGTCCGGAATCAGCCCCTCGCCAAGCGACGCATAACTCGCAGGTCCACCCGCTTTTGGCATATCGCTGCGCTGCCGCTCGATCTGCACGCCGACGGCGGCTACGTCGTCGAATTTTGCCGGTTTAGCGAGCGACACGCGGACCCAGTGCGCGCCGAAATCGGTGATCAGCAGGCGCGCCACCGCTTCGGCAAGCGCTTCGAGTAGACGCACACCGTGCGACTCCAGCAGCGCATGCAACGCGCTGCGCACCGCAGCATAGTTGATCGTGTCCTCGATGCGATCCGTCGTACAGGCGCGAATCGCGGGCACGCCGATCGCGAGGTTCATCCGCACGGACTGCGGCACATGCAACTCGCTGCTGTCGATACCTATAATCGTCTGACCGATAAAGTTCTCGATAAACACGATGTCCATGCGCTTGGGCGTGCCCGAGGTTAGGCCTTCCGAAGGCGCACCCCAGGGCATACCCGCGCGAGGCGCCTGCGCATCGGCGGCGCAGAAGCTGGCAAGGCGAACGGTATCGATACGGTCCATGGTGTACTCCGCCGCGTAGCGGCAACAAGTTAAGAGACGCAACCCGGGTAAACGCAAAGCAACACATAATGACTCGCGCGCGAAGCGCTCTGTGCCGCGCAACGTCAATGCAGGCCCCGGGCAGGGCATGCCGACATTAAAAGCAAAAAGCGGGCACACCTTGTACTATTGATGCGACTTCTTATTGAACGTGAGCGACATCGAGCGTAAAGTTTTAAGCCAACGCCTGACAGTAAACGGAAACAGCGGGCGTATTACTCAGTGCGCATACGGACAGGGCACGACACAGAAGCCGCGGCGCCAGGGGATGACATTATCGATAAAGCGGCACTCGTGACACGCAGGCGAAGCCCACGCGAATGCAACACTTCGCAAGGCAACGTTCGGCGCGCGTGAAGTTGCCGCAACGGAGACGAACCCCATGTCGTTGCTTGCTGACAGCTCCATGCACGTCCGTGAAATTCTCAACGTCGTCAATCATCAACTGGCGACACGTCCGACGAGCGAGCCAGTCGCTCAATCGTGGGCGCGTTGTGTCAACGAGTTTCAGCTCGACCCTTCCCGCTTTGTCACGCCGCCCATCCTGACGGACTACGAACTAAGCTCGCGCCGTGAGGCCATGGGCGATCTGATCGCGTGTTCGAAGCTGGAAATGACCACGCTTTATCAACAGCTGGCCGATCCCGAACTTGCCGTGGTGCTGGTCGACTCGGGCGGCGTGATCGTCCACCAGGTGTCGTCGGTACCGTTCGCGGAAGCGGTCGCCTCCGACGGCTTCCGCGTCGGCGCGCTGTGGAGCGAGCGCGAAGCTGGCACCAACGGAATGGGCACGTGCCTCGCCGAACGCGATTGCATCGCCGTCTGCCAGCACGAGCATTTCTATCCGCGCTACACGTCGCTCACCTGCTCCGCCGCGCCGATCTTCGACGACCGCGGCGAGATTGCCGGCGTACTCGACGTCACGAGCCGCTCGAAACTGCTGCAGCAGCACTCGCTGGTGCTCGTCGGCATGTCGCGCCAGATGATCGAAAACCGCTTGCTCGACGCACGCTATCGTCATGCGAACATGATTCACTTTCACAGCCGCCCGGAATTCGTCGGCACACTGCATGGCGGAAAGCTCGCAGTGGCGGACGACAGTACCGTGCTGGCGGCGAACCGCAGCGCCCTCTTCCAGCTCGGCTTCCGCTCGCTTAGCGAACTGCGCGGACGGCGTATCGAGGAGGCGTTCAACGCGTCGCTCGAAGACATGATCGCGCGCAGCATTCGCGGCTCGTTTCATCCGGTCACCGTGTACAGCGCCAACGCGACGAACCGCTTTTTCTTGGTCGCGCAGACTGCGCAAAATGCGGCGGCACGCGGCACGCGCGTCGCCGTGACAGCGCCCGTGGCGCGCACGAGCGCACCCGAAAAGCGCCCACCGCCGGCCCGGCTCGATGAAATCGCGCATCTGGAGTTCGGCGATCCACGCATGGCCTCGCAGATCCAGCTAGGCGTGCGCGTGGTCCAACGCAAGATTCCGATCATCCTCAGAGGGCAAACGGGCACCGGCAAGGAAGTCTTCGCGCAGGCGTTGCATAGCATCAGCCCGCATTCGTCGGGGCCGTTCGTGCCGGTGAATTGCGCGTCGTTGCCGGAGAACCTGATCGAAAGCGAACTGTTCGGCTATCGTGCGGGCGCGTTCACCGGCGCTCAGCGCGAAGGACGCCGTGGCAAGATCGTGCAGGCCAACGGCGGCACGCTGTTTCTGGACGAGATCGGCGACATGCCGCTCGCGTTGCAGGCGCGGCTACTGCGTGTGATCGAAGAGCACGAGGTCACGCCGCTCGGCGCGGAAACTACCGTCAAGGTCAATTTCCAGCTGATCAGCGCAAGCCACCGCAATCTGCTCGAGCTCGTGCACGGCGGGCAGTTCCGTGAGGATCTGTATTACCGGCTGAAGGGCGTCGAACTAAATCTGCCGCCGCTCGCCGAGCGCGTCGACAAGCTGCCGCTAATTCATCATCTGCTCGAGGCGGAAACCGATAACGATCCGCCGGAGCTAACGAAAGAAGCCGAGCAGGCGTTGTTGAGCTATGCATGGCCTGGCAACATCCGTCAGTTGCGACATGTGCTGCAGATGGCGATTGCGCTATGCGACGGACAACCGATCCGCTGCGAAGATCTGCCCGTGGAAGTCACGCAGCGCGATCCGCTGGTGACGACGCCCGCCGTGTCTCACCCGGTTGCGCAGCCGGCGCCCCATCCGGACGACGACCCCGATCTTTCCGCGCTGAACGCAATCCAGTTGAACGAACGTGGGACCGTTCTTGCGATGCTCGAAGAAAATCGCTGGAACGTGAGTAACGTGGCGAAGGCGCTGGGCATCAGCCGCAATACGCTGTATCGCAAGATGCGCCGGCTGCAAATCCGTCTGTCGCATGACGGCTCGGGGCACGACGGCACCGATCTGGACGACCCAGCCGACGAACAGTCCTTTGACGGCACGCCGCCCGACGGTTCGCCGCACGCTCATAGCGCATGACCCAGGCGCCCGCTCGCAAGCTCGCCGATTTCAAGCCTGACGCGCGTTTTGCGTGGTGCGTGACGGGCTCGGGCCATCTGCTTGAAGAGTCGATCGAGCTCGCGCTGGCTTTGCCGCGCACGGACCTTTTTCTCTCCGCCGCAGCCGAGGAAGTCCTGCCGCTTTACGGCTGGAAACTGCCCAGACTGCGCGAGCGCTTCAACGTGTTCCGCGACAAGAGCGCGAGCGGCGTGCCGGTCGGCATGCTGTATCACGGCATGTATCACACTGTCATCATCGCGCCGGCCACCAGCAACACGGTGGCCAAATGCGCGTTCGGCATCTCCGACACGCTGCCCACCAACATGTACGCGCAGGCTGGCAAGCAGTGCATTCCGGGCATCGTCTTTGCATGCGACACGGAACCGACGGTCGTCACACAAAGCCCGAACGAATGGGTCGAACTAAGACCGCGAACGATCGAACTCGACAACGTGGAGCGCCTGTCGCGCATCGAATACACGACGGTCGTGCGCTCGCTGGATGAACTGAAGACGGCGCTCGATCAACGCCTCGCGACGCTCGGCCTGGTATGACCCTGCCACTCGGCGCTCACTGACATGGACCACATCGTCTTCCTGACCGGCCGGCTCGCCGAGAAGAGCCTGCTCCGCGTGCTCGAAAGCATGGCGCCGGCGCCGTTCAGTTGGGAAATCCGCGAAATCGGTCTGCAAGTCGCCGCACTGATGACGGCCGACATGATCCGGCGCCGCGTGCCAGCGCCGCTCGCGGCACAGCGCGTGATCGTGCCAGGTCGATGCCGAGGCGACCTCGCGGCGCTGACCGAACACTATGGCGTGCCGTTCGAACGCGGCCCGGAAGAAGTGAAAGACCTGCCGCAGTTCTTCGGCCGCGAGGCAAAGCCGGTGGACCTCTCGCGCTACGAAACCGAGATCTTCGCGGAGATCGTCGACGCGCCGCGCCTCGACCTGGACGGCATTGCCGCGCGTGCTCGCGACTATGCCGCACAGGGCGCGAATGTGATCGACTTGGGCTGCTTGCCGGAAACACCATTCCCGCATCTCGAAGACGCGGTACGCCGGCTGAAGTCCGAAGGCTATCGCGTGAGCGTCGATTCGATGCACACCGACGAGTTGCTGCGCGGCGGCCGCGCAGGCGCCGACTATCTGATGAGCCTGAACCTCGACACGCTGTGGATCGCGGACGAAGTGCCGTCTACGCCGATTCTCGTCGCACGCGATTCACGCGATCCCGCTTCGCTCGACGCAGCCATCGAGCGGTTCACCGCGCGCGGCCGCGCTTTTCTTGCCGATCCGATTCTCGATCCGATCCCGTTCGGCCTCGCTACGTCGATCGCGCGTTACGTGAGACTGCGCGAACGCTATCCAGACGTTGCGATCATGATGGGCATCGGCAACGTGACCGAGTTGACCGAAGCGGACACCAGCGGCATTAACGCCGTGTTGCTCGGCATGGCGGCGGAGCTTCGTGTGAGTGCGGTGCTTACCACGTCCGTCAGTCTGCATGCTCGGCGGGCCGTGCGCGAAGCCGACATTGCGCGTCGTGTGATGCATGCCGCCCGCGAAGCGCAGGTGCTGCCCAAGGGCATCGACGGCGATCTTGCGACAGTGCATGCGAAGCGCCCGTTTCCATACAGTCCCGCCGAGATCGACGAATTTGCCCGGCAGGTGCGCGACCCGAATTTCCGCGTGCAGGTGAGCGCCGAAGCCATTCACGTCTACAACCGCGACGGCCATCTTCGTGGCGGCGATCCATTCGAGTTCTATCCCAACCTTCATCTGGAAGCAGACGGCGGCCACGCGTTCTATATGGGCGTGCAGCTTGCACGCGCCGAGATCGCGTGGCGGCTCGGCAAGCGCTTCGACCAGGATCAGCCGCTCGACTGGGGCTGCGCCGTCGATCGGCCCGATCAGGACCTGTCCGCCTGGTGCGCGCCCGGCGAGACGATGAAAAAACGGTGAGCCCGCACGGTACGACCGTTCAGCGCGCTTCCGCTAACGCTTCGTTCGCTTCGCTCAGCTGCGCGAGCGCGGCACGCATCGCGCCCATGGCCTGCGCATAGTCGTCGGCGCCGAAGACCGCCGAGCCGGCCACGAACACGTCGGCACCCGCCGCCGCGATCGGTGCGATGTTCGACGCCTTCACGCCACCGTCCACTTCGATCAGCAACGCGCGTCCGGTGCGCTGCATGGTTGCGTCGACGCGTTCGCGCAGTACCCGTAGCTTCTCTAGCGTCTCGGGAATAAAGGCCTGGCCGCCGAAGCCGGGATTCACCGACATGACCAGTATCACGTCGAGCCGCTCGATCACATGGTCGAGCACTGCGAGCGGCGTCGCAGGATTGAGCGCGAGTCCGACGCGCGCGCCGTGCGTCTTGATCAGTTCGATGGTCCGATGGACATGCAGCGATGCTTCCGGATGAAAGCTGATCGTGTTCGCACCGGCTTCCGCAAAGCTGATGACGAGCGGATCGACCGGCATGGTCATCAGATGCACGTCGATCGGCACGCGCGTATGCGGCCGGATCGCCGCGCAAACGAGTGGCCCGACCGTGAGATTCGGCACGTAATGGTTGTCCATTACATCGAGATGAATCCAGTCGGCGCCGGCTGCGGTGACGTCGCGAATCTCTTCGGCGAGACGCGCAAAGTCGGCAGACAGCAGCGAAGGGGCAATCAGAAAATCACGCATGCCGGTCTCCTTGCTCAGTGATATCGGCGCGCCATCGCGTCGAGCGGCAATGGCTTGATGCGCGGCGCCTGCCCGGCGCAGCCGAATGCCTCGAAGCGCTCCACGCAAACACCGCGCGCGGCCGCCGTTGCGGCCTTCAACGCGGCGCGCGGATCGAACTCGGCCCGCGCGTTCGCCAGCGACTTGCGCATTGCGCCACTCATTGCGAGCCGGATGTCGGTGTCGATATTCACCTTGCGTACTCCGTGCGCAATGCCGCGCTGGATTTCTTCGACCGGTACGCCGTACGTGGTGGGAATCTCGCCGCCGTATTCACGGATTATCGCGAGCCATTCCTGCGGCACCGACGACGAACCGTGCATCACGAGATGCGTGTTCGGAATCCGCTCATGAATTTCGACGATCCGGCCGATGGCGAGAATATCGCCGGTCGGTTCCCGGCTGAATTTATAGGCGCCGTGCGAGGTGCCGATCGCAATCGCCAATGCGTCGACGCCAGTGGATTCCACGAAAATCTGCGCCTCGCGCGGATCGGTCAGCAGATCGTCGCGCGTGAGCTGCCCTTGCGCGCCAACGCCGTCTTCCTCGCCGGCCATACCGGTTTCCAGCGACCCGAGACAACCGAGTTCTCCTTCGACGGAAACACCCACCGCATGCGCTGCGTCCACCACGCGCCGGCTCACGTCGACGTTGTAGTCATAAGTTGCGGGTGTTTTCTGATCGGGCAGCAACGAGCCGTCCATCATCACGGATGTAAAGCCCGAACGGATTGCCTGCTGACACACCGCCGGACTCGCGCCGTGGTCCTGATGCAGCACGAGCGGAATGTCCGGATGCGCTTCGAGTGCGGCCAGCACGAGGTGGCGCAGATAAGGCTCCCCCGCATACTTGCGCGCGCCCGCCGACGCCTGCAATATCACCGGACTCGCGGTTTCTTCCGCGGCCTGCATGATCGCGTGAATCTGCTCCATGTTGTTGACGTTGAACGCGGGCACGCCGTAGCCGTGCTCGGCCGCGTGATCCAATAGTTGACGCAGTGCTATGAAGGCCATTGCAAACTCCTCGAAGACGAATCGAATTCTGTTCACCTAGCGTGCAGCACGACGCGACGGGCTTCGTCCACCACAGCCTGCGCGGTCAACTGGAAATGGTCGAACAGATCGGCGGCCGGGGCGGATTCGCCAAAGGTGTCGATACCTACCACGCCCCCTTCCAGACCCACGTACTGACGCCAGAACGCGCGCACGCCCGCTTCCACTGCGACGCGCGGCACGCCGGGCGGCAACACTGCATCGCGCCATGTATCGGACTGCCGGTCGAACACGCTCGTCGACGGCATCGACACGACGCGAGCAGCGATACCCAGGGCAGCGAGCGGCGCAATCGCGTCGAGCGCGAGAGAAACTTCGGATCCCGTAGCGATCAGTATCACCCGCGACTCTACGTGCGGATGCGCGGACTCCGACGCATCGTGCCAGTCCCGCAGCACATAACCACCCCGCTCGATCGCGTCGATCTGCTCGCTCTCCCGTGCAACAAACGGCAGGTTCTGCCGGCTCAGCAGGAGGCACGACGGTCCCTCGCGCTCTACCGCGCTAGCCCACGCACGAGCAGTCTCTACCGTGTCGCACGGACGCCAGACGTCGAGTCCGGGAATCAGCCGCAAGCTCGCTGCGTGTTCGATCGACTGATGAGTCGGCCCGTCTTCTCCAAGGCCGATCGAGTCGTGCGTGAACACGAAGATCGAGCGCGTCTTCATCAGCGCGGCCATGCGGAGCGCGTTGCGCGAGTAGTCAGAAAACGTGAGGAAAGTGCCGCCAAATGCTATATGCCCGCGATGCAGCGCGATACCGTTGATCGCCGCGCTCATGCCGAACTCGCGCACGCCGTAGTGCAGATAGTTGCCGCCTTGCAGGCCGGCTTCGTCGGCGTGAATGTCCACAGCGGCAGGCCAGTTGGTGAGATTCGAGCCGGTCAGATCGGCCGAGCCGCCCAGCAATTCCGGCAACGCGCGGGCGAGGACGGCGATGCTCTGCTGCGACGCCTTGCGCGTCGCGATGGATTGAGCCGCGCTGTCAGCGTCGCGCAGCATCGCGCGAACCGTATCGCTCCAATGCGCGGGGAGCGCGCCTCGCGTTCTGCGCTCGAATTCGGCAGCCTCGTGCGGATAGTGCTCGCGATAGGCTTCGAAGCGGCGCTTCCAGTCCGCCTCCGCGGCCTCGCCGCGCCCGCTCGCATCCCACTGCGCGCGGATCTCTTGCGGAATCGCAAAGGGCGGATGCGGCCAGCCCAGTGCGCGCCGCGTTTTCTCTGCCTCTTCAGCGCCGAGCGGTGCGCCGTGCACGTCGTGCGTGCCTGCTTTTGACGGAAACCCTTTGCCTATTACCGTCCTACAACAAATCAACGTGGGCTTGCCAGCCGCGCGCGCGTCTTGCAGCGCGAGGTCGACAGCGTCGACGTCATGGCCGTCCACGTCGCGCACCACGTTCCAGCCGTATGCGGCGAAACGCGCGGGCGTGTCGTCGCTGAACCACTGCGCGACATGTCCGTCGATGGAGATGCCGTTGTCGTCGTAAAGCACCGTGAGCTTGTCGAGCTTCAGCGTTCCCGCGAGCGACGCCGCTTCGTGCGAGATACCTTCCATCAGGCAGCCGTCGCCGGCAAACACATACGTGCGATGATCGACGATCGTATGACCGGGCCGGTTGAATTCGCGCGCGAGCAGTGCCTCGGCGAGCGCCATGCCGACCGCGTTAGCGAGGCCCTGTCCGAGCGGACCGGTCGTCGTCTCGACACCCGGCGTTACGCCAACCTCGGGGTGTCCCGGCGTCCTGCTATGCAATTGACGGAAGCGCTTCAGTTCGTCAATAGCAAGGTCGTAGCCCGTGAGATGCAGCAGTCCGTACAACAGCATCGAGCCATGTCCGTTCGACAGCACGAAGCGGTCACGATCGGGCCATGCCGGATTGCGCGGATTGTGTTTCAGATGCCGGTCCCATAGCGCGACGGCGATCTCTGCCATGCCAAGCGGCATGCCGGGGTGGCCTGACTTCGCCGCTTCGACGGCGTCGATCGCGAGCATGCGCAGCGCGTTGGCCATCACGCGGGTCTCAGGATATGCAATGGATTCTGCGACGGCACTCATCGAATGTCTCCTTCAAAACCTGCACTGAATGTCTCGCTGCAAAGCCGGAGCGTGGAAGGCTCAGACCCTTGCGGCTCATGCCGCTTCGACTCATGCCCTTGATCGCCGGTCGATCAGTTGCAGAATCATCGGCGTGAAGATGAGTTGCATGGCGAGCCCCATCTTGCCGCCCGGAACGACGATCACGTTGGGACGCGACATGAAGGAGTCGTGCAGCATCGTCAGCAGGTACTGGAAGTCGATACCTTTGGGCCGCGCGAAGCGGATCACGACAAAGCTCTCGTCGGGCTGAGGAATTTCGCGCGCGATGAACGGGTTCGACGTATCCACAGTCGGCACACGCTGAAAATTCACGTGCGTGCGCGAGAATTGCGGACATATGTAGTTCACGTAATCAGGCATACGCCGCAGGATCGTATCGACCACCGCCTCGTGCGAGTAACCGCGCATGGTCTGATCGCGATGCAGTTTCTGAATCCATTCGAGATTGATGATCGGCACGACGCCGATCAGAAGATCGGCATGCCGCGCGATGTCGATGCGATCGGTCACTGCCGCGCCGTGCAAGCCCTCGTAGAACATCAGGTTCGTGCCGGGCTGCACGTCTTCCCACGGTGTGAACGTCCCGGCATCCTGCTTGTAGAGCCGCACTTCAGTTTCGTCGTGCACGTAGTGGCGAAATTTGCCGGTGCCGTTCTCGCCATAGCTCGCGAACAGCGCCTCCAGTTCTTCGAGCAGATTTGCCTCTGGTCCGAAATGGCTGAAGTTCGGTACGCCGTCGCGCTCGTGCTGCTTCATCGCTTCGCGCATGCCGTTGCGGTCGTAACGATGAAAGGCGTCGCCTTCCACGATCTGTGCGTTGATCTTCTCGCGCCTGAAGATATGGGTGAAGCTCTTCATCACGGTTGTGGTGCCGGCGCCGCTCGAACCGGTCACCGCGATGATCGGGTGTTTGACTGACATGCGTTTGTCTCCGGATAGTAGTGTTCTGTTCGGCCGGTTGTGCGAGCCTTGGCGTCTTGCGCTCAGGCGGTGAAACCCGGCAGAAAAAGCGAGCGGCGGCCAAAGAGCGGCGACGTGAATGGCCGATCTTCGCCACGGTCGTATTCGCCGTGATAGCGGCCAATGCGCTCCACTTCGTTGCGCGAGCCGAGAATCACCGGTACGCGCCCATGCAGCGCATGCGGCACCACGTCGAGAATGCGCTCGCGGCCCGTGATGGAAAGGCCGCCAGCCTGTTCGACCAGAAAGCTCATCGGGTTTGCTTCATACAGCAGCCGCAGGCGTCCTTCCATGACCGGCGTTTTCGAGTCGCGCGGATACATGAACACGCCGCCGCGCATCAGGATGCGATGCACCTCCGCGACCATCGAGGCAATCCAGCGCATGTTGAAGTCCTCTGTACGGCAACCCGTGCGGCCGTCCTTACATTCCTGCACGTAGCGGCGCACGGGCGGCTCCCAGAAGCGTTCGTTCGACGCGTTGATCGCGAACTCGGCGGTGTTCTCCGGAATGCGAATGTTCGAATGCGTAAGCACGAAATTGCCGATCTCCCGTTCGAGCGTGAAGCCATGCGTGCCGTTGCCGACCGAAAGCACGAGCATCGTCGAAGGGCCGTAAATCGCGTAGCCCGCCGCGACCTGCTCGCGCCCCGGCCTGAGAAACGCGGATTCGCCGACCGGTCGATCCGTGTCGGCGGAACGCTCATCCACATTGCGCAGCACCGAAAAAATCGAACCGACCACGCCGTTGATGTCGATATTCGACGAGCCGTCGAGCGGATCGAACGCGAGCAGATAGTCGCCGCGCGGGTAGCCTTGCGGAATCGTGTAGACGCTCTCCATTTCTTCGGAGGCCATCGCGGCAAGCAGCCCGTCCCACTCGCACTGCTGCACGAAGATTTCGTTGGTGGCGACGTCGAGCTTCTTCTGCTCCTCGCCATGTGTGTTGATGCTTTGCGCCGACCCGTAATTGCCGCCGAGCGCCCCCTTGGTCAGCATCGCGGAGATCGACTTGATGGCCGCGGCTACGTCGATCAGCAGCGCGGATAGCCCGGCGTTCTGTGCCGTTCCCGCCGTGCAAGGCTGGCGGTCGAGCGTGTCGATGAGAAACTTCGAAAGGGTCGTGCGTCCGTCTTGCATGGCGATCTCCTGAGGTTGTTCTGTTTCAGCCTGGCGGCGCCGTTACGGCTCGCGACGCAGCGGCGCCCGACTCAGCGGCTCCCGGCTCATCCGCGCCCGACGGAAGAAAGGGCCCGGACGGCTCGGCGTTTTGCGCGAGCGGCTCGGCGAATACGCGGCTTGCGCGAATGTCTTCGGTCGTGATGAGTGTCAACGCGGCCGCGTCGATCGGCGCGCCGCCCTGCATCGCGGCGGCGAAAAGACGATTCGCCTGGCGCAGCCGCGAGCGGTCCAGCGCGTTGCGCACCGAGCGCGCATTGGCGAAATTCGGCTGACGGGTGCGCCGCGCGAGGTAATCCGCGAAAGCGCGCCGTGAATCGGTGTCGAAGCGGTAATTCAAGGTCGAGAGCATGCGCTCGGCAATGTCGAGCAGTTCGGCGTCGCCGTAATCGGGAAACGTGATGTGATGCGCAATGCGCGAGCGAAAACCCGGATTGCTTTCGAAGAACACTTCCATGCGCGACGCGTAGCCGGCGAGGATCACCACCAGATCGTCGCGCTGGTTTTCCATTGTCTGCAGCAGAATTTCTATGGCTTCCTGTCCGTAGTCCCGTTCGTTCTCGGGGCGATACAGGTAATACGCTTCGTCGATGAACAGCACGCCGCCCATCGCGCGCTTCAGCACATCGCGCGTTTTCGGCGCGGTATGGCCAATGTACTGGCCGACCAGATCGTCGCGCGTGACGGAGACGAGATGATTGCGGCGAATGTAGCCAAGCCGATGCAGCACCTCGGCCATGCGTAGTGCCACCGTCGTTTTGCCGGTGCCGGGATTGCCAGAGAAGCACATATGCAGCGTCGGCGCGCCGCTCGCGAGACCGAGCGATTCGCGCGCCCGTTCGACGAGCAGATGCGCGGCGATCTCGCGAATGCGCGTTTTCACCGGCGCGAGGCCGACGAGATCACGGTCGAGTTCCGCGAGCACGTCGCCGATGCCGGAATCGCGATAAAGCGCGGCGAGGTCGATATGCGGCGGCAACACACGGCTCGCGTGCTTTGCCGCGTGGTCGTCCGGTGCGTCGTGCCCGGCTGCGGACGACGGTGCGTCGGCGTCAATAACGGCAGCTTCGGTCATGCTTTCTCCCTCCGGTCATCGCGCTTTAGTCGCGCATTTGCGGCACCTCATTACGCTCCCGTCGCCGCTATCAGCGCGCCGGGCCGTAGCGCTCGCCCGATGGCCTGTCGCTCGCGTAGCCCGACAACCCATATCGCTGCACACGCCCGGGTCCATCATTACGCGTAAGCCGGAAACCCGGCTCGTCATCGGGCCGGTTGACGATGAACGACAGCCGCATCGTCTCGAATCCGCGCACCGAGTCGAACGCGTTGACCTTGATGTAGTGCTGCGGCCGCGCGGCGCGGCACGCCTTCACTTCCTGCAGCACGCCGGCCGCATCGTGCAGGTCGAACATCGGCAGCCCCCACATTTCCCAATACGTGTTGCGCGGATGCGGGTCATCGGTGAATTCGACGGAACAGGCCCAGCCCTGGCCGAGCGCGTAGTCGATCTGCAAACCGATCTCTTCGTCCGTGAGTTCCGGCAAGAAAGAAAACGTGCCTTGTGTAATGCGCATGACGTACCTCGCGATTGATTGACTGCAACGTTCAGACGGCGCACACGGTCTCCCGCGCAGTGCGTCGGCACTGCTGCGAACCTGCGCCGGGAATCTTTCGATGCGCCGCTTATGCCGCGGTCGGCGTGGCGGCGAAATCCGGTGAATCGGTCGATGCGTAGTTGAAGCTCACGTCGCGCCAGGTATCGAGCGCCTGCTTCAGCGGCCCGCACCAGCGCGCCGCGGCCTCCAGAATGTCCGGGCCTTCGTGACGAATGTCGCGTCCTTCGTTACGCGCTTTCACCATCGCCTCGAGTGCGACGCGATTGGCCACGGCGCCCGCCTGAATGCCGCCAGGGTGACCGATGGTGCCGCCACCGAACTGCAGGATCGCGTCGTCGCCGAACAGGTCGAGCAGTTGATGCATCTGTCCCGCGTGAATGCCGCCCGAGGCCACCGGCATTACCTTGCGCAAGCCCGCCCATGGCTGCTCGAAGAATATGCCGCGCGACAGGTCGACTTCGTTGCGCGCCTCGCGGCACACGTTGTAAAACCCCTGCACGGTCAGTGGATCGCCTTCGAGCTTGCCCACCGCCGTGCCCGCATGCGCATGGTCGACACCCGCCATGCGCAGCCACTTCGCGATCACGCGAAACGAAATGCCGTGATTGCGCTGACGCGTGTATGTGCTGTGCCCCGCCCGATGCAGGTGCAGAATCATGTCGTTTCTGCGAGCCCAGCGCGACATCGACTGAATCGCGGTCCAACCGATCACAAGGTCGATCATCACGATGCATGAACCCAGTTCCTTCGCAAATTCGGCGCGCTCATACATTTCCTCCATCGTGCCCGCCGTTACGTTCAGGTAGTGGCCCTTGACCTCGCCGGTCTCCGCTTGCGCGCGGTTCACCGCCTCCATGGAAAACAGAAAGCGGTCGCGCCAGTGCATGAAAGCCTGCGAGTTGATGTTCTCGTCGTCCTTCAGAAAATCGAGGCCGCCGCGCAAACCTTCGTACACGACGCGGCCATAGTTCTTGCCCGACAAACCGAGTTTGGGCTTGACGGTGGCGCCCAGCAGCGGACGGCCATACTTGTCGAGCCGCTCGCGTTCGACGACGATTCCCGTCGGCGGTCCCTGGAAGGTCTTCAGATAAGCGACAGGTATGCGCATGTCTTCGAGCCGCAGCGCTTTCAGCGGTTTGAAGCCGAATACGTTGCCGATGATCGACGCCGTCAGGTTCGCGATCGACCCTTCTTCGAACAGATCGAGTTCATACGCGATGTACGCAAAGTACTGCGGCTCGGCCGCGTTCGACGCGGGCACCGGATCGACCCGATACGCTTTTGCGCGGTACATGTCGCACGCAGTCAACCGGTCGGTCCACACCACGGTCCATGTTGCCGTTGACGATTCGCCGGCCACTGCCGCCGCAGCCTCTTCCGGCTCGACGCCCGGTTGCGGCGTGATGCGAAAGAGTGCGATCACGTCCGTGTCTTTCGGCGTGTAATCCGGTTGCCAGTAGCCCATCTCGCGATACTTCATGACGCCGGCGGCATAGCGCTCGCGCGCATTGCCCGCATCGCGCGGCTTGTGCAGGGACTCGATCACCGGTTGACTGAAATCGTTCATGACGTATCCTCGATTGTGAACAGGCGCGCTGCCGGAAGAACGAAGCGCTTGAGTGCACTGTAGGCAAGGACGTCATGGTTGAGAATTCACGATTTTATTTGGCAGACTTAATCGATCCGTTATCGATCGCATATCGTGGAGTGCGCTTTCGGCAAGTGCGAAGAAAGGAACCTGTCACCCACTCGTATGCAACTTGCTTCAGTGAAATCGCGGCGTAAGCATAATGCCGGCTCCGCGCTCCTGAACGGCCGCCGAAAGTGTGAAGTTGCATGCGCGCCGTATGTGACACGCGCATCAGGGTCTTTCGTGCGCGGTGGAACACTTTGCTGCATTATCGGAACAGTGCGCCGCGCAAGAAGCTCGTGCGGCGCCCGTGCCGCGCGGGCCTGCCCGCCGCCGTTATTCGGCGAACGCTGTATTGCGGCGCGGCATAGGCTGCTCCAGTCTTCGTTGCCGGTCCGGCACGGAGCTTGCGTAGTCGATTACGCCAATGCAGTCCGGCAGTGTGTCGGGCCGACGGCGCAACGCTGTATCAACTCGATGGAGGAAGCACCTTATGCAATGGACGATTCCGAGCTACACCGATATGCGTTTTGGTTTCGAAATCACGATGTATATCGCTACGCGTTAAAGCCCGCATGGGCCGCGTGATGCGGCCCCTCTGCGGATCGATTGTTAATCGTTAGCTGAACGGGCGGCCTAGAGCGCTGCCAGGACACGCGTTCCCATCCATGATTCACGAAACGATCGTCACTACGGCAGCGTGCGATGGCCGTCCTCATGTCGCGCCGATGGGAGCCCGTTACGAGGGCGAGTTCGCCATTCTCTCGCCGTTCCGTCCGTCCGTGACGCTCGACAATATTGTCGCCTCGCGCGCGGCGGTCCTCAATTTCACTACGGATGTCCGCATCTTTGCCGGCTGCGTCACGCATTGCGCGACCGATTGGCCGACGCTCGCGGCAAGCCATGTGGCAGGCGTGCGGCTCGCCGAGTCGCTTGCGCATGCCGAACTCGAACTCGATGAATTGCGTGACGACAACGAGCGCCCGGTACTGCGCATGAAATGCGTGTACCGCGAAACGCATGCGCCGTTCGCCGGTTTCAACCGCGCGCAGGCCGCCGTGGTGGAAGGCGCAATTCTCGTGAGCCGGCTCTTCATGCTGCCGGCCGACAAGGTCGATCGCGAAATGGCGTATCTGCAGATCGCCATCGACAAAACAGCCGGCGACGCCGAACGCACCGCGTGGGGCTGGCTCACCGCCGCGATCGCGCGGCACCGCGAACGTCTTGCATCGCCGGGTGGCCAGGCCGCCTGACACGTATTAGTTGCGTACCACTCGCGTTTTTCCCGCTTTTTTCGGAGAACACCGATGACCGCATTGCTTGCGAGCGTCCGCTCGTACGACGAAGCATTGGATGCCGCCCGCGCAGGCGCCGATCTGATCGACCTGAAGGAACCGCACGCGGGCGCGCTGGGCGGGCTCGATATCGGCGACATCGCGCGGATCGTGCGCGAGCTTCGCGCCCGTTATCCGGTCAAGCCGATTAGCGCGACGATCGGCGATTTGCCTGCGGACGCGCTGGATGAAATCGCCGCGCGCGTGATCGAAGTGAGCGACACGGGCGTCGATTACGTGAAAGTAGGTGTGACGCCTGGACCGGCCGCCCGCCGTTGCCTCGACCAACTGGCGAACCTGCCGGCGGCTGTCGTGCCGGTGTTGCTTTGCGATGGCGGCATGAACGGCGAGTTGGCCGCGCACGCGGCGTCGCTCGGTTTTGTCGGCGTGATGTTCGACACCTCCGCCAAAGACGGCAGCACGCTGTTCGATCATGTGGACACCGACACGCTCGGGCGATGGCTGCGGCTCACGCGCGAACGAGGCGGAATGTGCGGCGTTGCCGGTTCGCTCGGCTGGGCGCAGCTGGAACAGATTCGCGCGCTCGCGCCTGACGTGGCGGGTTTTCGGACCGCATTGTGCGTCGACGGCAGGCGTTCGCGGCTCGACCCGCAGCGCGTCGCGCAATGGGCGGACGCATTGCATCGCGGCTCAGGCAATGTTGGCGCGGCCGGTATAGCGGCGGATCGGGCTGCGGCCGACGCGGTCCGCGTATAGCACGCTGCATGGGCGGCATGGCTGAATGCGCTCTATGCCCTAACCTCGGCTCGGCTAGATTGGCAAGCTCACCGCCTCTGCGAGGCAGCTGAGTCAGATCACCGGCGTATTCAGCAACCGGTCGCGCATCAGTTCGACATTGTCCTTATTGAACAGCTCGACGACGTAGTTCGCCTCGTTCACGTAATCGACAAAGCTTCGATCTACCACGCCCGCGGCTGCAAGCGTCTCGAGCCGTTCGTTTCCCAGGATCGGGCAGGACTTCACGACGATCAGCCGCTCGGCGTTCAGCATCGTCGAGAGCCACGCGGCCAGGCTGTCGGAAGTTGTGTCCCAGTTGCTCATCGCGTCGGGCGTGTGGCGCATCAGCGCAGTCGGCACCCACACGGCGACGTGGCCGTCGCGCAGCGCGCGACGGATCTTCGCCTCGCTGGAGGCGAGCACGAGTTCGGGCAAGACTCCTTGCATGAGGAGCGCGTATTGCGTCATGGCCAGCAAACACATGTTGTGCGCGGCGAGGTCGTCGAAGCTCCACTCGCTTTGATACTGCCGCACCTTGTCCGCGAAATCGCCGCCGCCCGGAACGATGACGACGCGCCCGCCCCCCACTTCGCATAGCTCGATGAGCCATTGGCGCAGCGCCGGCTCATGACTCAGGCTGCCCCCGATCTTGACCACCCACATGATCGTTGTCCTCGTTTGCGATTAACCTCGTTTGCTTGTCCGCTTGCCTGCTGGCCCGCCTGTTTGCTCTTTGCGCCCGCCTCCTCCGGATGTCTCATGTGGTTCATGCGGCGCGTGTAGCCGCATCGACGCTTCGAACGCCGCCGCCGGCCTGCGCATAACGCGTCGCCGCGAGTAGCCCCACCGCCACGCTCGGCGCACACGTCGCTATCCAGTCCGCCTGATCGGCCGCGCCTCCCGCCAGCGAGCCGAAATCCATATAGCCGCGCGCCTCTTCACGCGCGAGCGCCGCCGCCAGAAAGCGTCCGCAGCCAGCGCCCACGAGCGGTGCGGCGGCAAGCTCGGGATGCGCCGCCGTCACGCGTGTCAGGTTGGCACCGATCTCGCGCAGCTGCAGCTCGCGCCAACGCTGCGCGAACGCGCGCCATTCGGGGGGGCTCGCTTCATGCGCGTCGCGGCCGATCATCCGCGCGAGCCGCCTTCTGCTAGCGAGTTCGTCTTTCGGGCCGTTGTCGGCGCTCGGGTAAAGGTCGTATTGCGGCGCGAGTTCGCTGGTGAGGCGGTAGACGTCTGCGGTGGTCGCGAACCATTCGTTCATCACGTTGACCGCCGCCCCGCCGAACTCGATGCGCTGCGCGATTCCGCACAACGGCGTGCGCACGACGCCCTGATAGACGAGTTCACCGGTCGCGAGCCGCCCTGCATCCGTCGATGCACGCGCAACGACTCTCCCGTTCGCAAGCGGAATGATGTCGGTCGTCGTGCTGCCGATGTCGATCAGCAATGCATTCGGTACGCGCGTCGCTATCCAGCGAGCGGTCGCCAGCCAGTTCGCCGACGCGACGCTGCGCCAGCCGGCCGCGCACGTCTGCGCCGTCAACCAACCAGACTCGCCCGCATAGAAAGCGACGCGTGGCCCGAGCCGTTGGGCGAGCGCCGCTGCGATTGCCCGCACGCCTTGCGCGCGGTCCTCGAAAAGATCGACCATCTCGCCCGTCATCGTCACGGCGTGGCGCGCCGCGTAGGTTTTCGCGACCGGCCAGCGTTCGAACACGAGGTCGATGGTGCGTTCGAGATGTTCGAGCCCTTGCCACAATGGGCAAGCCCACTGCGCGACCTCGAGCACGACGCCGCTCGCATCGTTCATCGACACCTTGACGTGCGCGCCGCCGACGTCCCAGCCGAACACCGGCGCGGCGCTCACGGGGTTCATGCGCGGCGCGTTCATGGCCGAACTCCGCAAAGAGGCCGGGCGTCGTGGGCGCGCGCCGCCGCAGCCGTAGGTCGGCCGCCTGTTGCCGATTCGCCCGGCCCGCGCGATTCGCCTGATTGGCCGGTTTCACGGGTTTCACCGGTTTCACCGGTTTCATCGGTTTTGCCCGGCTGAACGCGCACGCCATGCGCGGCCAGCAAAGCCGCCGCGAGATTGCCCCCCAGCGCGGCGGAAAGGCCTGCATAAGCCACAGTGAGACGCGGATTGACTTCGATGACGACCGGCCCACGCGACGGATGCCACACCACGTCGATGCCCGCAAAGCCGCGCAGCCCGGGCATCGCCGTCGCGACGCGTTTCGCAAGCTCGCGCAGCGCCTCGCCCTGCTCGCCCGCCGTGTCGATCTGATTGACCGCCACACCGTCGAATTCGACGATGCGCGCATGCTGCCCATGCGCCTTGCCTTCGCTCAAGCCAATCTGCTGCCGGTTGATGCTGACCAGTTCGACGCGCTCGCCATCGCAGATCAGAGAAAGACTGAGCGGCTCGCCGTCGACCCACTCCTGCAATACCGGGTTGCGCCCTTGCGCCGCGCGTGCGTCGAATTCGGCGCAAGCCTGCGCGAAATCGTCGAACAGGAATGTGTCGAGTCCGCCCGCGCCGTCGTCGGGTTTGACGACCCATTTGTTGCCCGTGTGGGTCACCGCCTGGCCGGGTTCGATGGCCGGCGTGGTCGCGATGCCGCGCGCCGCCAGACAGGCCGCCGTCGCGCTCTTGCTCGACGCGACGCGAATCGCCTCTTTCGCACAGCCGAGCCAGCGCGCCGCGCCGACCGCGTCGTACAGATGCAGCAGCAAGCCGTCGCATTCCGGCGCGATGATGCATGCGTAGTCGTGCTCGCGGGCCACGCGCGCGACGAAGGCCGTCATCGATTCACCGGGCGCGGCCATACAATGAGCCAACGCGGGATCGACGGTCTCGAAGCGCGAACTCGCAAAGCTGACCTGAACGCCGTCGAGTTCGCGCAGGTCCGCGACCAGCGCGTCGCGCATCACGCGGCCTTCGACGATCAGCGCGCTCAGGTCGGCGAGGCTGCCAGCCCCAGCAAGCGCGGGGTCGATGCCGCCGCCGGTGAGATACTCGAAGACAAAGATCTTGGTCAAAGGATGCGCCCCTATGCAGGTGATACCGGTTCTCGATCTGCTCGACGGCCACGTCGTTCGTGCGGTGCGCGGCGAACGGACTGCCTATCTGCCGATACGCTCGTCGCTGACGGCCACCAGCGAGCCGCTTGCCGTCGCCCGCGCGCTGCTTGTTGCGAGCGGCGCGCGCACGCTCTATATCGCCGACCTTGGCGCCATCCTCCAACAGGGCGCCCACATTCAAACGCTCACTGCTCTGCATGCCGCGCTGCCGGGCATCGACATCTGGCTCGACGCTGGCTACGCCGACTACGCGTCGATGCTCGCGCTCTTCGACCGTATCGACGCTGGCAGCAAGGCCGCGACCCACGATCTGGCGACGCTCGTGCCGGTGTTCGGCACCGAATCGCTGCAAGACCCGCAAGCCCTGCACGCCGCCGAAACCGCCGGGCTCTCGCCGCTACTCTCACTCGACCATCGCGCCGGTCAACTGCTGACAGCCGCAACACCCTCCGACATCTCGACACTCACGCCCGCGTCGTGGCCGCGAAGAGTGATCGCGATGACACTCGATCAGGTTGGCAGCTACGACGGCCCGGATCTCGCCACTTTCGAGCGTGTTCGCGCCACTGCTCCAGCCCATACAGACGTGATCGGCGCAGGCGGGATTCGCCATCGCGACGACATCGAGGCGGCGGCTCGCACCGGCGCAAGCGCGTGGCTCGTGGCGTCTGCGCTGCACGACGGCCGCGTCGGCATGCCGCTCGCCGCATCCACGTAGGCGAGCAAAACAAGTTCCATGCCAATCGGCGAACGGGGTGTGGCGGTAAACAAACGGCAAGGTTTGTCGAGCTTTAAAGAGCCGCGCGTGACACTCTGCTCCAGAACGACACACAACCTGTGCGCTGCGTCAGAGTTGCGCGGCCTGTGGTGACAAGGTCGCGAGCCCTCGGCCCTTGGTCGCGTCTCGCCCAGTCTCCGCGATCCAGCGAACGAGAGCTTGCATAGGCAGCCGGAGCGCTACGTGCCGCCGCTCACGCTGTGCAGTCCGACGCATCGGCATGGAGCTTGCTAAATGTCGCCCCATGCACCTCTCGCCCACTGACCCGTCGACGACCATGCCTTCAGGCGCGGCCCACGTGCCCGCCGCGTCGATCACACGCGACTGGACCTGCCCGTTCTGTCCGCTGCTATGCGACGACCTTGCGATCGAATCGCGTGGCGACGCAACGCTCGCCGTGCAGAACACCGACTGCCCTCGCCTCTTGCAAGCGCTCGCGTGCTACGGTGCGGCAGATGAGCAGTGCGGTGCGAGCGTTGACGGACACGACGTGGAACTGGACGCAGCGCTGACTCATGCGGCGCGGATTCTGTCGTCGGCCCGGCGTCCGCTGTTCGGCGGATTGTCGACCGATGTGGCAGGTGCGCGTGCGTTGTACACGCTTGCTGCAGGCTGCGGCGCGATCCTCGATCATCAGCATGGCGATGCGATGAGCGCGGCCACGCTCGCCTTGCAGGACCGCGGCTCGTTTTTCACGACGCTTTCCGAAGTGCGCTCCCGCGCCGATCTGCTGATTTTTTTCGGCTGTCAGCCGTCGCGCCGCTATCCGCGCTTCTTCGCCCGCACGATTGAAGGAACCGACACGGCGCGCGAACTGGTGTTCGTCGGCTGCGAGCCCGATCCGGCGGCAAGCCGGCTCGCGAACACGCGAGTCGAGTCGATCCTGCCGGACGCCGATCCGTTCGATACGCTCGCGCTGTGGTCAACCATCAGCGACGCGCGTGTGCCAAACGCCTTCCCTGAAGACATTGCAGATGCCCAGGACTCGAAGCAGTCGCTCGACGTGTTGCAGGCGCTTCAGGCTCGCATCGCGGCGGCGCGGTACGCCGTATTCGTTTATGAACCCGCTTCGTTGCCCGGCCCGCATGCCGCACTGTTGATCGAAGCGCTGAACCGGATCGTCAAGGCGTCGAATCTGAAGTCGCGCGCGGGCGGCCTCGCGCTCGGCGGCGACGACGGCGCGCTGAGCGTCAACCAGACCGTCACGTGGCTCTCGGGCCTGCCGCTTCGCACGCGGGTCTCAAAGCCAGCACGCACCGCCGGCACCGCACCGCTCGATCACGACCCGTATCGCTATCGCACCGAACGGCTGCTCGCCGATGGCGAAATCGACGCGCTGCTGTGGGTCGCCAGTTTCGCGCCGCCCGCATGGCCCGAAGCATTGCCTCAAGACCTGCCGACCATCGTGCTCGGCCACCCCGCTCTCGCGCAGATCGCGGCGGCGCGTGGCGAGGGCACCGTGTTCATTCCGGTCGCCACACCTGGCGTCGATAGCGGCGGGCATCTGTTCCGGGTCGACAGTTCGGTGGTGATGCCGCTCGCCGCCGCGCGCGGCGCGCCGCTTGCCACGGTCGCGACCGTGGCGGCGCAGCTTGCCGCGCGGATACCCACCAGCTTCCCAGCGCCTGATCCAGCACCTTCCGCCGCGCAGGTGCGGCCATGACGCTGATCCGGCTCAAGGGCGGCACGGTTTTCGATCCAGCCAACGGCATCGACGGCGAGCGCCGCGACCTGGCCATTCGCGACGGCCGCATCGTCGATGTGCCTGCCAACGTCCCGGCCGACAGCGAATACGACGCCACCGGCATGATCGTAATGGCGGGCGGCATCGACATGCATTCGCATATTGGCGGCGGCAAGACGAATCTGTCGCGCCTTCTGCTGCCCGAGGATCACCGCGACGACCCCGTGCGCGACGCAGCCTATGAGTCCGTGCAGGACGCAAGCGGCCGCTATCTGAGGCTGCCTTCGTGCGGCGTCTGCGCGCCCGGCACGCTGGCAACCGGCTACCGTTACGCGGAAATGGGCTACACCGCAGCGTTCGAGCCGGCGATGATGCCGTCCAACGCGCGGCACACGCACCTGGAGATGGGCGACACGCCGATCATCGATCACGGCGCCTACGTGATGCTTGGCAACGACGAACTGTTCCTGCAGATGCTCGCCGCGCGCGACGACTTCGAGCGCCTGCGCGACTATGTCGGCTGGACGATCCATTCCAGCAAGGCGCTTGGCGTCAAGGTCGTGAACCCCGGCGGCATTTCCGCCTTCAAGTTCAACCAGCGCGCGTTGAATGTCGACGAACCGCACGTGCATTACGGCATCACGCCGCGCGACGTGCTGCACACGTTGACGCGCGCGCTGACCGAGTTGCGCGTGCCGCATCCGCTGCATGTGCATGCGAGCAATCTCGGCGTGCCCGGCAACATCGATTCGACCATCGCGACGATGGATGCCGCCGACGGTCTCCCCGTGCACCTCACTCATATTCAGTTTCACAGCTATGGCGTGGAAGGACCGCTGAAATTCTCGTCGGGCGCGCGCCAGATCGCGGAGGCCGTGAACGCGCGGCCGAACGTGTCGATCGACGTCGGCCAGATTATCTTCGGCCAGACCGTGACGGCCTCCGGCGACACGATGATGCAGTTCCGCAACGCGCCGCTCGCCCGGCCGCACAAGTGGGTGGTGGGCGACATCGAATGCGACGCCGGTTGCGGCGTGGTGCCGTTCCGCTATCGCGAGCAGAGCTATGTGAATGCATTGCAGTGGATCATCGGGCTGGAGATTTTTCTTCTCGTGGACGATCCGTGGCGCGTCGCCATGACCACCGATCATCCCAACGGCGGCCCCTTCACGAGCTATCCGCATCTGATCCGTCTCTTGATGGACAAATCGTTTCGCGACGAACAACTGGCGAAGCTCCATGCCGACGCGCAAGTGGCGAGTGCGTTACCGCAACTGACACGCGAGTTCTCGCTGTACGAGATCGCAATCATCACGCGTGCGGGACCGGCGCGCCTGCTCGGCTTGCGCGACCGCGGCCATCTCGGCGTGGGCGCGGCGGCGGACATTGCCGTCTATCGCGACAATCCGGACCGCGAACGGATGTTCACGTCGCCCGCTTACGTGTTCAAGGACGGCGAGCTGGTGGCGCGCGACGGCACGCTCGTCGCGACCCCGACGGGCGGCATCCACTTCGTGTCGCCGGAATTCGACCGGGGCATCGAGAAGCGGATACGCGCCTACAGCGAAAAAAATCTCGCGAGCAACTTCGCGCATGCGGCAATCAGCGACGACGAAATCTGCAACTGCTGCCGCGGCGGCAAGCTGCTGCCGGTCGAATGCTTTGCGCACGGTTGACATGGCTGACCTGAACAGCGACCCGCACACGATGAGCGACACGGCGACCCTGCAAATCAACGGCACCACGATCGACGCCACCTTCGCGGAAGCGTTTCCGATGAAGGCGACGCGGCTCGTCATCACCGCGCATACGCCGGCGTGGGCAATGAACGCGGCGCGCTCGCTGACGGGTTTTGCGACCTCGGTGATCGGCTGCGGCTGCGAGGCCGGCATCGAACGCACGCTCGAAGGCGACGAAACACCAGATGGACGGCCGGGCGCCGCCGTGCTGCTGTTCGCCGTGTCGTCGAAGGAACTGGCCAAGCAGATTGAACGGCGTGTCGGACAATGCGTGCTCACTTGCCCGACCACTGCCGTCTATCGCGGCATCGACCCGGAAACGAGCCGAGCGCCGCTCTCCGATCTCGCACCGCTCGGCAAAAACCTGCGTTTTTTCGGCGACGGCTGGCAGATCTCGAAGATGCTCGGCGACACGCGCTACTGGCGAGTGCCGGTAATGGACGGCGAATTCGTCTGCGAGGAAACCGCGCCCACCGTGAAGGCCGTGGGCGGCGGCAATCTGATTCTTCTCGCACGCGATATCGACGCGGCGCTGGCCGCTGCCGAAGCGGCGGTCGCCGCGATGCGCATGTTGCCGAACGTGATCATGCCGTTTCCAGGCGGCGTCGTGCGTTCGGGCTCGAAGGTCGGCTCGAAGTACAAAGGCGCCGCCGCGTCCACGAACGACGCGTTCTGTCCGACGCTCGCGGGCCTCTCAGCGCGCAGCGAACTAAGCGCGGAAGTGGGCTGTGTGCTCGAAATCGTGATCGACGGGCTCACCGAAGCGGACGTCGGCGCGGCGATGACGGCGGGCATCGTCGCAGCCGCCGGACTGGGGCGCGCGGCGGGGCTGCTGCGCGTGTCGGCGGGCAATTACGGCGGCAAGCTCGGTCCCTACCACTTCCATCTTCACCAACTGGCGGCCGGTCTCGGCGGGAGCGGCACATGAGCGTCGTGACCACGTTGCGCGTCAGGACGGCGCCGGGTTTTCGCGTCGACGCCTCGGCGTTGCTGCCGGCGGCGCTCGCGGCGCTCTCCATCGCGGACGTCGAGCGCATCGTGCTGCCCGCAGGCAACGATAGTTGCGCCGTCGGCGATGTATTCGACGTCTCGCGCAGCGGCGATGCGGCGGCGTCGGACGAAGCGGGCCAGGGCGGCGCCGACTGCGCGCTGATGATCGAAGACGCCGGACCGTGGCTCGACCGCATCGGCGCGCGAATGACGCAAGGCCACCTCATCGTGAGCGGTTCGGCAGGCGATCAATGCGGCTTGCAGATGGCCGGCGGCGTGTTGCGAATCGACGGCGACGCGGGCCATTTCACCGCCTGCGAAATGCGCGGCGGACGGCTCACGGTGGCGGGCAATTGCGGCGATTTCGCGGCGGGCGCGCTCGCCGGCGACATGGAAGGCATGACGGGCGGCACGCTGACGATTCACGGTAACGCGGGCGCGCGGCTCGCCGACCGCATGCGTCGCGGGCTCGTGCTGGTGGGCGGCAACGCGGGCGATTTCGCAGCGTCGCGGCTCGTCGCGGGCACCATCGGCATCGCGGGTCAACTGGGCGCACACTATGCGTATGGGATGAGGCGCGGAACCCTGCTGCTCGCCCAGCGTCCCACCAGTGTGCCACCCACCTTCACCGACGGCGGCCGTGGTTTCGACGTATTCTGGTCTCTGCTCGTGCGCAGTCTCGCCAGCGAGATTGCGCCTTTCTCACAGTGGCGCGCGGCCCGTCTGCCGCGCCGCTATGCAGGCGATGTCGCCGTCGACGGACGGGGCGAAATCCTCGTGGTGGGCTAACCAAAGGAGGCAGACATGACGACCGCGCATTCTTCTTCCGCGCCCTCACGCGCCAGCGCCGCACCGCGCTACGCCGGCTCGATGATCGCACTGCATTGGCTGATCGCCTTCGGCATCATCGGCCTGCTCGCGCTCGGGCTGTATATGGTCGGACTGCCGAAGGGCCTGCCCGTCAAGGCGACGCTTCTGAACCTTCACAAGTCCATCGGACTGACGGTTTTCCTGCTGGTGCTTCTACGCATCGTGGCGCGTGTGGCCTTTCATCGGCCGCCCCTGCCGCCGATGCGACCGTGGCAACGCGCCGCCGCGCGCACTACGCAGGGCCTTTTATACGTGGCAATGGTGGCAATGCCCGTGTCGGGCTATCTGGGCTCGTCATTCAACCGCTATGGAACGCGCTTCTGGGGTATCCCGCTGCCCAAGTGGGGCTGGGACGACGCGGGGCTGCGCGAACTGTTCTTCGGCATTCACGAAGCGACCGCCTATGTGCTGATCGCGCTGATCGCGTTGCATGTGGCGGGCGCGCTCAAGCATCAATGGATCGACCGTGACAATCTGCTCGCGAGGATGTTGCCATGAGGCGGCCGCGCTCAGCCACGCAAATGCACACACGTATGCGTCCGCAAACGGCGCCGACTGTGCACGCGCTGCGCACGCGCGACGCTCACTGCGTGTCGTTCACGGTGACCGGAGCCGCGGACGGCGTGCCCGTCGTCGTATTGCACGGTGGTCCCGGCAGCGGCAGCCAGCCCGACGCAACGCGGCTCTTCGACTTGACGCGCTTCAAAGTCGTGCTGATCGATCAGCGCGGCACCGGTCGCTCGACGCCTCGTGGCGGCGTGCGCCACAACCGCACGGACCGGCTGATTGAAGATATTGAGGCGGTGCGTGTACGGCTCGGCATAGAACGGTGGGGCGTGCTCGGCGGCTCGTGGGGCGCGGCACTCGCGCTCACGTATGCGGGACGGCATCCGCAATCCGTGACGGGCGTGGTGCTACGCGGCCTCTTCCTCACATCGGCGCGCGAGGTTCGCGGTCTCTTTGTCACGTCGCGCAGACGCGCGCCGCATGCATGGGCGAAGCTGTGTGCCGCCGCAGGTTGCACGCAGCCTGCCGGATTGCTCGCGCGCTGCGCCGCGCGCTTGCGACGCGGCGGCACGAGTGACGCGAGTGGCGTGCAACAGCGAGCGCTCGCGCTCGCGTGGCGCGGCTATGAAAACGCGGTGCTTGCCAGTGCAAGCACGCAACGCAAGCTCGTGCCAGCCAGAATCTCACACAAGGAAAGCCGCAAGCTGGTCGACAAATATCGCATTCAGGCTCATTACCTGACGCATCGCTGCTGGCTTGGAGCGACACGACTGCTGTCGCTTGCGCGCGTCGCCGCCGCAGCCGGTGTGCCGCTTGCCGCCGTGCACGGCTCGCGCGATCCGGTGTGTCCACCGGACAATCTGCGCCGGCTCGCGCGGGCCGTGCCCTCCGCACATGTCGAGTGCGTGCGCGCAGGCCACCTGGCAAGCGATCCCGCGTTGCGCGAACGCGTGGCTGATGCGCTCGCGGCCATGTTTCTTCCATCTACTCACGAGGGGCGCACGCTGCGCCGCGCGGCATGAAAATCAAGGTACTGGGCTCGTCCGCGGGCGGCGGCTTTCCGCAGTGGAACTGCAACTGCCGCAATTGCGACGGCGTGCGGCGCGGCACGCTGAAAGCGACGCGCCGCACTCAATCGTCGATTGCGATCAGCGCGAACGGCGAAGACTGGCTGCTCGTCAATGCGTCGCCCGATCTGCTCGCGCAAATTGCCGCAAACCCCGAACTGCAGCCGGCTCGACGCGCGCGCGACAGCGGCATTGCGGCGGTGCTCGTCATCGACGCGCAGATCGATCACGTCACCGGCCTGTTGATGCTGCGCGAACGCGACACGCCGCTGCCGCTCTATGCGACCGATGCCGTCTGGCAAGACCTGACGAGCGGCTTTCCGATCGCGCCGATGCTCTCGCACTACTGCGGCGTCGAACACTGCCGCATCGCTTTGGACGGCGCGCCGCTCGCCGTCGACGCATTACCCGGCGTGCAGATCCACGCGTTGCCGCTCACCAGCAAGGCGCCGCCCTACTCGCCGCATCGCAACGCACCGGAGCGCGGCGACAACATCGGGCTCGTCATCACCAACCGGCAGACAGGCAAGAGCGTGTTCTACGCACCGGGCCTCGGCGCGATCGAAGCACACGTGCTCGATGCGATGCGCGACGCGGATCTGCTGCTCGTCGACGGCACGCTGTGGACCGCCGATGAAATGATCCGGCTCGGTCTCTCGAAGAAAACCGCGGCGGATATGGGTCATCTGCAGCAATCCGGTCCTGGTGGCATGATCGAAGTACTGGACTCGCTTGGCGGGCAGCAGGTCCGCAAGGTACTGATCCACATCAACAACACGAACCCGATTCTCATCGAGGACGGCGCCGAGCGCCGTATCCTCATGGAGCACGGCATTGAAGTTGCGTACGACGGCATGACGTTCGAACTATGAAGCGTGCGCAGGAAGCACTGACTGCGCACGAACCGGAGATCGCATGAACGCGAAAGACACCTTGAGTGCAGCACCGCGCAACGCTGCCCAGAGCGGTGAAAAGCCCGGCGACGAAGCCTGGACGCGCGAGGAATTCGAAGCGCAGTTACGCGCGAAGGGCACGGCGTATCACATTCACCACCCGTTCAATGTGAAGATGAATAGCGGCGGCAGCTCGCGCGAACAGATTCGCGGCTGGGTCGCGAACCGTTTCTATTACCAGATCAATATTCCGCTGAAAGACGCAGCGGTGCTCTCCAATTGCCCGGATCGCGAGACGCGTCGCCGCTGGGTGCTGCGCATTCTCGATCACGACGGCTATGGCGACGAGGAAGGCGGCATAGAAACATGGGCGCGTCTTGGCGACGCGGTCGGCCTGTCGCGCGAAGAACTGTGGTCGCTCAAGCATGTGACGCCGGGCGTGCGCTTTGCCGTCGACGCGTACGTGAATTTCGCACGCCGCGCACCATGGCAGGAATCGGTGTGTTCGTCGCTGACGGAAATGTTCGCGCCGCAGGTGCATCGCGACCGGCTCGCAAGCTGGCCCGAACACTATCCGTGGATCGAAGCGTCCGGCCTCGCGTATTTCCGCTCACGCATCACGCTCGCGCAGCGCGACGTGGAGCACGGACTCCAGGTCACGCTCGATCATTTCACACGTCGCGAACAGCAGGAACGTGCGCTCGAGATTTTGCAATTCAAGCTCGACATTCTGTGGACCATGCTGGACTCGATCGAAAAGGCGTTTCCACAATGAACGACATGTCCAACGCGGAACGTCCCGCCCTCAACAAGCTGTTCCGCCTGCAATGGGAACCGGCGCAAGACGCTCACGTGCTGCTCTATCCGGAAGGGATGGTGAAGCTCAACCAGAGCGCGGCGGAAATTCTCAAACGGTGCGACGGCACGCGCGACATGAACGCGCTGATTGCCGATCTCGAGCAGGCGTTCAACGCCACCGGACTCGGTCCCGACGTGCGCGCATTCGTCGCTGAAGCGCATTCACGTGGATGGCTGGAGTAGCGCGATGACCGATCTTTCGCAACCCGTTGCCGACGCACGGTCTCAAGCCGTGCCGGAGGGCGTCGCGCCGCCGCTGTGGCTGCTCGCGGAGTTGACCTACCGCTGCCCGCTGCACTGCGCGTTCTGCTACAACCCGGTCGACTATACCGATCACAGTCGCGAACTCAGCACCGAGCAATGGCTCGGCGTGCTGCGCGACGCGCGCGCGCTCGGCGCCGCGCAACTCGGATTTTCGGGCGGCGAACCGCTGGTGCGCGACGATCTCGAAGTGCTGGTCGAAGAAGCACGGCGGCTCGGGTTCTACACGAATCTGATCACGTCCGGCATCGGTTTGACCGACAAGCGCCTCGGCGATCTGAAGGCAGCCGGTCTCGATCACATTCAACTGTCGTTTCAGGATTCGACGCAGGAACTCAACGACTTTCTGAGCAGCACACGCACGTTCGATCTGAAACAGCGCGTTGCCGCGTCGATCAAGCGGCACGGCTTTCCGATGGTGCTGAACTGCGTGCTGCATCGCTACAACCTGCCGCACGTCGACAAGATCATCGAGATGGCACTCGCGATGGGCGCCGAATATCTGGAGCTCGCGAACACGCAGTACTACGGCTGGGCGCATCAGAATCAGGCTCAACTGATGCCGACACGCGAGCAGCTCGACGAAGCAGAAGCCGTGGTGGAACGTTATCGACGCACGCATGGCGACCGGTGCAAGATTTTCTTCGTCGTGCCTGACTACTTCGAACGACGCCCGAAGCGTTGCATGAATGGCTGGGGCGCGGTCTTCCTTGGCGTGGCGCCCGACGGCGCAGCGCTGCCGTGCCACGCCGCGCGCGGTCTGCCGGGACTCGTGCTGCCGAACGTCAAAGAGACGCCGCTGCGCGAGATCTGGTACCACAGCGACGCATTCAACCGCTTTCGCGGTCTGCAGTGGATGAAAGAACCGTGCCGCAGTTGCGAGGAGAAGGAGCGCGATCTCGGCGGCTGTCGCTGCCAAGCGTATCTGCTCACCGGCGACGCAGCCAATGCCGACCCGGTTTGCGACAAATCACCGTCGCATGAAAAAGTGGTGAACGTGACGCGCCTGGCGGCATCGGCCAGCGCGCCGCGTGAGCAACCCATCCTGTTCCGGAACGACGCGAACTCGCGCAAGCTTCTGGCTGCGCAAGCGGCGGATAAGCCGCATGACGGCGGCCATTACGAGTAAGTGGCAAGGGACAGTGCTGCAGGGTACCGGAGTAACGCGCTGAAGCGCGAACTCTGATCGACCGCGTTGCATGGAGGCTGAACATGGCAGGGGCGGACATTTCAGTGTTGCTCGTCGACGATCACGCCGTGGTGCGCGAAGGCTACCGGCGTCTGCTCGAAGTGAATGCCGACGTGCATGTGTGCGGCGAGGCGGCCGACGCCACCCTCGCCTATCAGCGCTTCTGTGCGTTGCGGCCCGATGTCGTCGTGATGGACGTGTCGCTGCCGGGAGCAAGCGGCATCGAGGCGATGCGGCGCATTCTCGCGCGCGAGCCCGATGCCCGAGTGCTGATTTTCAGCGTGCATGAAGAAGCGATTTTCGTGCGCCGCGCGCTGGATGCCGGCGCGCTCGGCTATGTGACCAAGGCCAGCGCACCCGATGTGCTCGTGGAAGCGGTTCGCACGATCGCGAGACGCGCGAGCTATCTGAGCCCTGACGTCTCGCAGGCGCTCGCACTGCGCAACGCCTTCAGCGAAGGCCCGCCTGGGCGGCAGTTATCCGCGCGTGAATTCGAAGTGCTGCGTCTGCTCGTGCAGGGTTACACGCTGCCGAGCATCGCCGAAAAACTCGGTCTTAGCCAGAAGACGGTGGCCAATCATCAGTCGGTGATCCGGCAGAAGTTCGGTGCCGACAACGGTGTTCAACTCGCGCAAATGGCAAGCCGCCTCGGACTTCAGTTCACCGGTTCGGCAAGCCCCGCCTGAGCGGGCACGCGCGCGCAAAACAGGAAGCCGCCTTCGGGCTTGCTCGCCACATGAAATTCGCCGCCGAGTGCCTCGACGCGCTCGCGCATACCGATCAGGCCGAGGCCGTCGCGCGGTGCATCCAGATCGACACCGGGGCCGTCGTCGGCCATGGTCACGACGATTTCGTCGATCGGTTCGTTCGCCCTCGCAGTGTTTTCTGACATGTGTGCTTCGCGCGGCGCGCGCACCATGAACACCTCCACGCGCGAGTTGCGCGCGAACTTCGACACGTTCGTCAGCCCTTCCTGCACGAGCCGGTAAAGCGTGATCGTCAACGCGTCGCTAAGGCCCGAGTAATCGCCTTCTATTGTCAGCGAGAACGACGCATCTGGCAGCCGCTCGCGCCAGCCGTCGATGCAATGTTCAAGTGCACTCGGCAAGCCGAATTCATCCAGACCGATAGGCCGCAGCCGCCGGATCATGCCGCCGATCTGACGGTACACATGGCTCGCGCTCTGCATCAGACCGAGCGATATCCGATGAACCTCCGGTTCGCGTGCCGCTGAAAGATCGCGAATGCGCGCCGCGTCGAGTGAAATGGCGTTCAGGTATTGGCCGAGTTCATCGTGCAGTTCCCGCGCGAGATGGCGGCGCTCGATCTCCTGCGCCTGCAACGCCTGATTGCCGAGACGCCGGTTGTCGGCCAGCAGACGTTCGGCCTGTTCTTCCAGCGCGCGGCGATAGGCTAGCTCGCGGCGCGTCTCGCGATAGCGCCGCCACGCGAACCAGGCGAGGCCCAAAGAGAGCACGCACAGCGTGCCCGGCAATTCGTCGAGCTGGAAGCGCTCCAGACCTCGCGTCCAGCGATACGCGTGCTCGCTGACATCGAACACCGAACTCAACACCGCAGCGAGCGTAGTCAGTGCGAGCACACATGCGAGATCGCGCGGAACCGTCGAATGCGATGGCTCGCGGCGCGCTGACGAAGGTTTGGAGGAATCGCTCGACATCACGTTTGCATTCTACTCAGGCCGGTCGGACACGAACTCTGGTTGCAACGAGTTAGGGAACGCTTCCTCGCGATTTCGGGAAAAGCTCCCGAGCTTCCGCGCGATGGCGCATGCGAAGCTTTGCACACCTTGAAAGAAAGCGCTACGCATGCCGCAACGCGGCTGCGTCACGAAGAAAGCGTCGCCCCGGCAGGAGACAGAATAATGAATATCGCATCACGCGTGCGTCGTCCCAATACCGTGCTCAAACTGCGGCGACGCGCCGGCCTGACGCTGGGATTCGGCAGCGTTCTCGCGAGCATTTCGGTCGGCGCGTGGGCTGACGGGCAACCGCCGGCCGAGGTGTCGGCACCGACATCGGCATCGGCAGCGGCATCGGCAGAAGTTGTCGAGACCGGTGCGGACGGCGAGGTAACCACGCTCGCGCCGGTCGTGGTGGTCGGCACCACGCCGCTTCTCGGCATCGGCACACCGCTCGCTCAGGTGCCGGCCAATGTGCAAACGGTCCACGCGCAAGACATCGCGCAACAGCACCGCAGCACGCTCACCGATTACTTCGCGAAGAATCTGCCGAGCGTCGATATCGCCGACGCGCAGGGCAATCCGTATCAGATGAACGTCAACTATCGCGGCTTCACCGCGTCGCCGTTGCTTGGCACACCGCAAGGCATTTCGGTGTTCGTCGACGGCGTGCGCGTGAACGAGCCGTTCGGCGACGTGGTCAACTGGGACGTGCTGCCGCAGCAAGCCATCGACACGATTCAACTGATTCCGGGTTCCAATCCGACCTATGGCCTGAACACGCTCGGCGGAGCGCTTGCTATCACCACGAAGAACGGCAAGACGAGCCCCGGCGGGGCGGCCGAAGTGGCGCTCGGCTCGTGGGGCCGCAAGAGCGCGCAGATCGAGCAAGGCGGCACGATCGGACAGAACCTCGACTACTACGTGACCGGCAACGTGGCCAACGACAACGGCTGGGCCGAACAGAATGCAAGCCGCGTGCGCCAGATCTTCGGCAAGCTGCGTTATACCGATGCGGACACCACGCTGTCGCTGTCGGCAGGTGGCGCGGACAACGATCTGCACGGCACGCAGACTATTCCGCGTTCGTTTCTTGGCAACCCGAAGCAGCCGTACACCTATCCCGACCAGAACCTCAACACGGCGGGCTACCTGACGCTCTCCGGCGAACACTACTTCAGCGATAACGTGGAACTGAGCGGCAGTGCGTACTACCGGCATTTCCGCAACAGCAACCTGAGCAGCAACACCAATCCGAACTTCGGCTCCATCGGGGACGACGGCGACCTCGACACCACGCAGGCGACCAACGAAAAATCGGTGGTCTCGACCGAGAGCTACGGCGCGAGCCTGCAGCTCACGTTGCTCGGCAAACTCGGCGGCATGGAGAATCAGTTTGTCGCCGGCGTGTCGGCGGACATTGCAAATTCGCGTTACACGGAATCGTCGCAAGACGCGGTGTTCACCGACTCGCGCGCGACGCTCGGCATCGGCGATTTCACGCAGCAGACCGCGGCGAAAACGCATAACGGCAACTACGGCATCTACATGCAAGACACGTTGTCGCTGACGAAGCAATGGTCGCTGACGCTTGCGGGCCGCTACAACTGGGCGGATGCCACCATCGGCGACTCGAGCGGCCTTCAGCCGCAGCTGAACGGACACCATACGTTTTCCCGTTTCAATCCGGCAGTCGGCATCAACTGGAATCCGACTTCGACGTTCACGGCCTATGCCACCTACAACGAAGGCATGCGCTCGCCCACCGCGATCGAACTCGCCTGCGCAGACCCCGCCGCGCCCTGCTCGCTGCCGAACGATTTCGTATCCGACCCGGCGCTGCAACCGGTGATTTCGAAGACCTTCGAGTTCGGCGCGCGCGGACGGGTCGGTCAGGCGACGACATGGAGCGCGGCCGTGTATAGAACGACGCTCGATAACGACATAGAGTTCATCAGCAGCAACGGCGCCGCGAGCAATCGTGGCTTCTTTCAGAACGTCGGCCGCACGCGCCGGCAAGGCTTCGAGCTTTCCGGGCGCAGCCAGCTGGGCCCGCTCGCCGTGACGGCGAGCTACAGCTATATCGACGCAACCTACCGGTCGGCCTGGACCGAGAGCAGCCCGAGCAATTCGAGCGCGGACGCGAACGGCAACATTGATGTGAAGCCGGGCGACCATCTTCCCGGAATCCCGGCGAACACGGTCAAGCTGCAGCTCGACTATGCAGCCACCGCGAAGTGGAAGGTTGGCGCGAACCTCACGTGGCGCGGCGGCATCTATGCACAGGGCGACGAAAACAACCAGGACGTGAACGGCAAGATCGCCGGCTATCTGCTGATCGATCTGGATACGTCGTACCAGGTGACCAAACAGTTGCAGGTCTTCGCGAACATCATGAATCTGCTCGACAAGCGGTATGCGAGCTTCGGCACGCTAGGGGAGAACTTCTTCAACGGCCCCAATCATACGTTCGACGGCGCGAACCCGAGCAACGAGCAGTTCGTCGGGCCAGGCGCGCCGCGCGGGTTCTGGGTCGGCCTGCGCTATGCGTGGAAGTGACGCGATGCGACACGATGCATACGCGAGGCGATGACACATGATGGACCTGTCATCGCCCCGCGAATGACGGGCAGTCAGCGCGATTCGATCGAGCCGTCGCTATGCGGATAGGTAACGATTCCCCATGCGAGCGGCAACTGGCCGATCTGCGTAATCGGCTGATAGCTGCGCGCATCGAGCACATAGACGGCGTCTGAGCGCCCGCACGCCACCAGCAGTTTCGTGCCGTCCGGCGTAAAGCTGAAGTGCCAGCAGCGTTGTCCCACCGGAACGTCGGCGAGATGCTCGTAGCTGTGGCCGTCGAACACCTGGACCGTCTTGTCGCGCGCCGCGGCGACGAAGAGCCTCTTGCCCTCCGGACCGTAGGCCACGCCGTATGGACCCAGCTTGGTATCCACGGTCCGGACGACCTTGAACGTGTGCGCGTCGATGACGACCAGCTTGCTCAACGACTCGAGCGTGACCACGTATTCCTTGCCGTCCGGCGACAGGCGGATGCCGCGCGGACGCCCGCCCGCCGCGAGCTTCACGGTTCTGAGCGGTGCTCCGGTGCGCGCGTGATAGACGGAAACCGTGTCGTCGCCTTCGTTCGTGACGAGCATGCTCTTGCCGTCACGCGAAAACTCGATGCCCTCGGTTTCGTGACCGCTCGTCACCGAACGCACCACGCGCCAGGTCTTCATATCGACGATCGCGATCTCGGCGGGCGGCTTGTTCGCATCGTCATCGTCGTCGGCATGCGGTTTGTTGCCTGACTCGTTAGCCGGCTTGCCGGGCTGCGCGTTCGCGGCGGGCGGCCCGCCGTCTTCGCCCGGCTCGTATGTGACGTACGCATAGCCGTTGTGCACACGCACAAACTCCGGATTCTTGCCGATTTTCACGCGCTGCACGACTTCCCCGGAAGCCGTATCGATGACGGCGAGGTCGCCGGTATTCTTGTTGGCCACCAGAAGGCGCGATCCGTCCGCATTCAGGCTCAGCCCGCGCGGACCGGCTTCGCCGACAGGAAACGTCTTCGTTAGCGTCATCTTGTCGAGGTCGATCACACCGACACCGGCCTTCTCGCTCGTCACATACGCCGTTGGGGCCGCGGCTAGCGCCGGGGCAGCTGTGAATGCGGCAAAGACAGCCGCGGCAGCCGCAGCTAAAACGATGGGACGTCCCCCTGTTGTTATACGAACGCGTGTCTCCAGCATATTTTTTACTCCGTTGTGAAAGCGCTGTGCCGCGCAAGCCCGGCATTCAAGCAAAGTAGTTCATTGAAGGAACGTTTGGCAACGCAGAGGGGCAGGAAATTTTCCCGAATTGACTTAGCAACTGCAGTAGCCGTTCTAAAACGCCGCTCCGCAGCGGAGAATGAATGCGCAGACATCGACGATGCGACGCACGTCGCCTGCCTCTAGTCCGCTAGTTGCCTGCGTTTCGCTTTTCATGCGAAGCGACTTGAAGGAAACGGTATGCAGCACTATGGTGTCGCGAATGTCTGGCAGAGCGGCGATCTCGTCACACGCGCGATCCTCGGCACGCTTTTCATCATGTCCATCGTGTCGTGGACGGTCATCGTCGTCAAACTGTGGCACGTCATGCGCATCAAGCGTGTGACCGGCCGCACCGACGCATTGTTCTGGCAAGCGGACAGCTTCGAACACGGGCTCGAAGACCTGGGCGGCCTTAATAGTTATAGTGGCGACGCATCGGCGGCAGTGCTGCGCGACAATCCGCTTCTGGCGCTTGCCGTGGCAGCCGCGGAAGCGGCGGCTCATCACCGGCAAAACAGGCCGCATCTGCAAGACCGCATCGGCGTGTCGGACTGGATTGCGCGCCGTCTGCAGGGCACCATCGACGACATCATCGCCCACATGCAAAGCGGTCTCGCCGTGCTGGCGTCGATCGGCAGCACCGCGCCGTTCGTCGGCCTCTTCGGCACCGTGTGGGGCATTTACCATGCGCTGATCGTGATCGGCGAAACGGGACAGGCATCGATCGATCATGTTGCCGGACCGGTCGGCGAGTCGCTCATCATGACTGCGTTCGGGCTCTTTGTCGCAATACCCGCGGTGCTCGGGTACAACGGCCTCACGCGCGCGAACAAGTCGATCGTCACCCGGCTCAAGCGCTTTGCGCATGGATTGCACGCGTACTTCGTCACCGGCCTGCAACTGCCGCGCGCGTGACCCGATAGCGCACGAGCATGCCGCTCACGCGGCGCGCTCGCAGCGTTGAAAGCCGTTAAAGGATCGGTTATCGCGGTCCAAAGAAACTCTGAGTTCAAATTGCCGTGTCGCTCCGCTATCGTGACTGCACACCGGCGACATGCATGACGCCGCTCTGCAAACATGAAGAGGACTGGCTCATGCAAGCCTTGATCTTCGATGTGGACGGCACGCTTGCCGATACCGAAAGCGCGCACCTGCACGCGTTCAATGCGGCATTCGCGGAAGCCGGTCTCGACTGGCAGTGGGACGAAGCGCTCTACTCGCGTCTTCTCGCGGTAGCGGGCGGCAAGGAGCGTATGCTGCATTACTGGCGCATTGCCGACCCGCAAGAAGCCGAGGGCTCGGACGTGAGCCGCGTCATCGACACGGTGCACGCGATCAAGACCCGTCATTACGCGGCCCGCGTGCGCAACGGCGGGTTGCCGTTGCGGCCCGGCATTGTGCGGCTGATCGACGAAGCCGCCGACGCCTCCATTCCCGTGGCAATCGCGACGACCACCACGCCGGCGAATCTCGATGTGCTTCTACAAAGTCCGTTCGGCACCGATTGGCAGAGCCGTTTCGCTGCGATCTGCGACGCGAGCACCACGCAGAAAAAGAAGCCTGCGCCCGATGTCTACCTCGACGTGCTTCGGCAACTCGGCCTGCCAGGCGCGGCTTGCATGGCGTTCGAAGACTCCGCCAACGGTCTGCGGGCCGCGCGCGCGGCGCTGATACCGACTGTCGTAACATCGACCGCATACACATCGCAGGATTATTTCGACGGCGCGTTAGCCGTGCTGCCTCATCTCGGCGATCCTCATACGCCGATCCCATCCGGAACGACAGGCGAGCGGCCCGCATGGGTGGACCTCGACACGTTGCGCCGCTGGCACCGCAATGCGTTGAACGAGGCCGCTGCCGTATGAGCGCGCAACCTGTTTTATCGCCGCAAGCGCGAACACGTGCCGTGCTGATCGACCTCGACGGCACGATGGTTCACACCGCGCCGGATATCGTCGAAGCGGCGAGCCGCATGCTCGCCGACTTCGGTCGGGCGCCGTTGCCATTCGACACGGTCAGCGGCTTTATCGGCAAAGGTGTTCCGAACCTCGTTCGACGCACGCTCGAGGCGGCGGCGCTGGACCGGCAAGTAGGTATGAGCGACGGCCTGGCGACTTTTCATCGGCACTATGAGCAGACCAATGGCAAGCATGGCCATGTGTTTGCGCACGTCGCCGCGGGTCTCGACGAGCTTCGACAGCTCGGCTACCGGCTTGCATGCGTCACCAACAAACCGGAGGCGCTTGCAGCGCCGTTGCTGCTGATGACAGGCCTCGCGGATCATCTCGACCTGCTGGTCGCAGGCGATTCGATCGAGCGCATGAAGCCCGATCCCGAACCGCTGTTGCACGCTTGCCGATTGCTGGGCGTAGATGTGGAGTGCAGCGTGCTGGTCGGCGATTCTCCGGTCGACGTTAGCGCGGCGCGAGCCGCCGGCATGCCGGTGTTCATCGTGAGCTACGGGTATGGCGGCCCGGATGGCCCCGAGGCGTTGCAATGCGATGCGCTGATCGATTCGTTTGCGAAACTGCCTGCCCTGCTTCTTCCGCACTAGAACCTGCGACGGACACCGGCAAGCGCCCACGCTTGCGAATCGGTACCCGTTGTAGTCCCACTCCGCGTGCCGGAGTGGTATCCATCATCTTTGCCTGGGCCTCAGCAGCACGTGTCCGCACCGCTGGCCGATTTCACCGCGAATGCTGGCTCTCCCACATACCGGCGGCTTACAGGTTGTCATGCTGACAACTCAGGCGCGCGCGCGAAAGGAGGTCGCCATGTCGGTTTATGTAGATGAAGGGTTCCGGCCCTGTGTCACGGAGTGCGCGACGGTCGCGTTCAGAGTGTGCCGCGACGACCGGGCGCAGATTTTCGAAGTGAGCGCGGATGCGTTGATCGCCTTTTGCGGCGCGGCAAGCGCGCGAAAGAAGGACTTACTGCTCGCATTCGAAGGCGCGCAAAACGAGATTCTCACCGTGGCCGCACAGAGGTGGACCTTCACGCCGAGCGAGCCCGTTCGGCTGGGTGTCGACGAATTCCGTATGATCTTGCATTAGTATGACCACGCATTAGTCAGCAAAATAGGTAAGCAAGACTCGCGTCATGACCTGGATCGCCGCCCTGCCGATGTACAACGTCACGCCCTCGCTCGAGACCGAGTGGCGCGGATGGCTTTCCGACGTCTTGCGCATGGTCAAGCCCGCGTGCCGCATCGTCGAACCCGACGAAGAATTGCACGGCTTCTGGCGCCGGCCCAATCTGTTGATGTCGCAAACCTGCGGTTATCCGTTGATGCACGGCTTGCACGAACAGGTGCAGTTGATCGCCACGCCGCGCTTCGACGCGCCTGGTTGCGAAGGCGCGCATTACTCGAGCGTGCTGGTCACGCGCTCGGACGCGCCGTTCGATACGCTCGCGTCGCTGCGAGGCGCACGCGCCGCCTACAACCAGGACGATTCGAACAGCGGCATGAATGCGCTACGCCATGCAGTCGCGCCGCACTCGCACGAGGGTGCGTTCTTTCGCGCTGCGGTCCGCACCGGTTCGCATGTCGGCTCGCTGCGTGCCGTCGCGGAGAACCGGGCGGATGTCGCCGCGATAGATTGTGTGACGTTCGCTTTTGTCTGCGATGAAATGCCGGAACTCGCACGGCGAGTCAGGCGCATAGGCATGACAGCGGCCTCGCCGGGTCTGCCTTTAATCGCATCGGACACGGTGCCCGCCGCAACGGTGGAAGCGTTGCGCGAGGCGCTTAACGAAGCGCTCGCACTGCGGCCCGATCGCGCAAGACGCCTGCGTTTGCAGGGCTTTTCCACGTTGCCGCTCGACGACTATAAACGCATTGCGCAACTGGAAAACGAGGCGCGCGCGGCCGGGTATACGCGCCTCGGCTGAGGTTTCGTTGCGGCTTTTACGCAGCCGGAAATGATCGTGCCTATTGCACGTCCAGCACCAGAAGCTGTGCACCGTCGGCCACCTGATCGCCGACCGCATACAGCACTTCAGACACCGTGCCTGCTGCCGGTGCGTCGATCGTGTGCTCCATTTTCATCGCTTCCATCACGATTAGCGGCGTGCCTTTCTCCACCACCGCGCCCGGCTCGACCAGGACCGCGATGACCTTGCCGGGCATCGGCGCGGTCAAGCGTCCTTCGCCATGTTCGGCGTCCGCGGCATGTGCGAGCAGGTTCTGCCACTCGAAGGCCAGCGCGTGACCGAGGCAGAACACATGGAACGTATCGCCGTCGATGAACACACGGCCCGTGGCGCGCGCATCGCCTATCGTCGCGCGGTATTCATGCAAGCCCGCGCCGCTGGACCATGAGAAAGCTTCGCGCACGCCGTCGTGTTCGAGCGTTTGCGTCGCGCCGTCGCGTGCAAAAGCGACGGTGAACGGGCTGCCGGTTTCCCCGCTGCTTTCGATAGCGAGCCAGCCCAGCGTTTGTGCGAAGCCGCTGTTCAGGCGCCAGTGCGATAGCGCATCCCACGGCGACGCGCCGTGCGCGGTGCCGCCCTCGCGCGTGAGCAGCGCGGCGCACGCGAGCGCGAGCGCGAGCGCTTCCTTGAACGGCTTCTTTACAGGCGCGAACAACGCCTCGTGATGCCGCTCGATCAGGCCCGTATCGAGGTCCCCCGTTGCGAACGGCTCGCTCTCGACAATGCGTTGCAGGAACTCGACATTGGTGTGCGGACCGACCACCTCACACGCATGCAGCGCACGGCTCATTCGCGCGAGCGCTTCTTCTCGCGTCGCGCCGTGTACGATCAGCTTCGCGATCATCGGATCGTAGAACGGCGTGATCGTATCGCCCTCGCGCACGCCGCTGTCGATGCGCACGGGCGCCTTGCGGCTTTCACCTGCGCCCGCATGGATCGTGAATTCCACGCCTTCAGGCATGCGCAAATGCTTGAGCGTGCCGGTCGAAGGCAGGAACCCGCGCGCCGGATGTTCGGCGTAAATGCGCGCCTCGATTGCGTGGCCGTCAATCTTCAACTGGTCCTGCGTTAGCGGCAGCGGTTGGCCGGCGGCTACACGCAGTTGCCATTCCACCAGGTCCTGACCCGTGATCATTTCCGTCACCGGGTGCTCGACCTGCAAGCGGGTGTTCATCTCCATGAAATAGAAGTCGCCCGTGGCCGTCATGATGAATTCAACGGTACCGGCACCCACGTAGTTCACGGCGCGCGCGGCGGCCACTGCGGCCTCGCCCATTTCGCGCTTGATTTGCGCGGACAATCCCGGCGCGGGCGCTTCTTCCAGTACCTTCTGATGACGCCGCTGCACCGAGCAGTCGCGGTCGAACAGATAAACCGCGCCGCCGTGACGATCCGCGAAGACCTGCACTTCGACGTGACGCGGCCGCGTCAGATACTTTTCGATCAGCACTCGATCGTTGCCGAAACTGCTTGCCGCCTCGCGCTTGCACGAAGCGAGCGCCGCGAGGAAGTCTTCGCTGCGCTCGACAACACGCATGCCCTTGCCGCCACCGCCCGCACTCGCCTTGAGCAGCACCGGATAGCCGATCGCATCCGCCTCGCGATGCAATATTTCGGGGTTCTGATCATCTCCGTGATAACCGGGAACGAGCGGCACCGCCGCCGCGTGCATCAACGCCTTTGCCGCCGCTTTTGAGCCCATCGCGGCGATCGCTTCGACCGGCGGTCCAATGAATACGATGCCGGCGGCTTCGCATGCATGCGCGAAGTCTTCGTTCTCCGACAGGAAGCCATAGCCGGGGTGCACGGCCTGTGCGCCGGTTGCGCGCGCCGCCTCGATAATGCGCGCTACGCGCAAATAACTTTCCGCCGCGGTCGCGCCGCCGATATGCACGGCTTCGTCGCAGGCGCTGACGTGCTTTGCATCGGCGTCCGCGTCTGAATAAACGGCCACACTCGCAATGCCGAGCCGCTTGCAGGTCGCCGCGACGCGGCACGCGATTTCGCCCCGGTTTGCAATCAGGATCTTGTTGAACATGAGTTGTCTCGATCTCGGGATATTCTTCTGGTGAAGGCCTGCGGGCGCCTCGGAATGTCAGTGAGCCGCGCTTCAATCACGCCAGGCAGGCGTGCGCTTTTCAAGGAACGACGCGACGCCTTCGCGGCCTTCCGCGCCGGCTCGCGTGCGCGCGATGCGCGCGGCGGTATCTTCGATCAGTGCATCGTTCAACTCGCGGCCCGCCATGTCCTGCACGAGCCGCTTGCAATTGCGCACCGCTTGCGGACCGTTCGCGCACAGCGTTTGCGCGATCTGCTGCACGGCGGCATCCAGTTGGCCGGCGCTGACCGCTTCGCCGACGAACCCGAGGCGCAGCGCCGTCGCGCAGTCGAACTGCTCGGCGGTGATGAAATAACGGCGCGACGCCTGCTCGCCCAACGCGCGAACCACGTAGGGCGCGATAGTCGCCGGAATGAGCCCTAGCCGCGCTTCCGACAGGCAGAAGCGAGCGCTTTCCACCGCCACAACGATGTCGCACGCCGAGATGAGTCCCATGCCGCCCGCATAGGCGTCGCCATTTACACGGGCGATTACCGGCTTGCTGCAACGATAGATGGACGACAGCATGTTCGCGAGCAGCATCGCGTCGGCGCGGTTCTCCTCGTCGGAGTAGGCGGCCATCTTCTTCATCCAGTTCAGATCGGCGCCCGCGCAAAAAGCCTTGCCGTTTGCGGCGAGCACGACCGCGCGCACGTCGTCGCGCGTGTCCAATGCCGTGAAGGCCGATGTCAGTTCGGCGATCATCGTTTCGTTGAACGCGTTGCGCACGTCCGGACGATTCAGCGTAACGGTTGCAACGTGCCCGGCGAATTCGACATTCAGTGTTTCATAGTGCATCGTGTCGGCTCCCATGCGTCGTGCTGCGTCACATCCGGAACACGCCGAAGCGCGTATCTTCGATCGGCGCATTCATCGCAGCCGACAGACCGAGACCGAGCACGTCGCGTGTTTGCGCCGGGTCGATGACGCCGTCGTCCCAAAGACGCGCGCTCGCATAGTACGGATGGCCCTGATGCTCGTATTGCTCGCGAATCGGCTGTTTGAAGGCCTCTTCTTCGTCGGCGCTCCATGAGCCGCCTCTGCCTTCGATACCGTCGCGCCTGACCGTAGCCAGGACCGACGCCGCCTGTTCGCCGCCCATTACCGAAATACGCGCGTTCGGCCACATCCACAGAAAACGCGGCGAGAACGCGCGACCGCACATGCCGTAATTGCCCGCGCCGAAAGAGCCGCCAATGATCACCGTGAACTTCGGCACTTTCGCCGTGGCCACCGCCGTCACCATCTTTGCGCCGTTACGTGCGATGCCTTCGTTCTCGTACTTGCGGCCCACCATGAAGCCTGTGATGTTCTGCAGAAATACGAGTGGAATCTTGCGCTGGCAGCACAGTTCGATAAAGTGCGTGCCCTTCAGCGCGGACTCGGAAAACAGAATGCCGTTGTTTGCAATGATGCCGACCGGATGGCCCCAGATATGCGCGAAGCCGCACACAAGCGTGGTGCCGTAACGTGCCTTGAATTCGTCGAATGCAGAGTCGTCGACAATGCGCGCGATCACCTCGCGAATATCGAACGGCTTTCTCGTATCCACCGGAATCACGCCGTACATGCTTTTCACGTCGTAGCGCGGCGGCTTCGGCTCCTGCAACATGAGCGCCACGTGCTTCGTGCGGTTCAGATTGCCGACGATGCTGCGCGCAATCGCCAATGCATGTGCGTCGTTTTGCGCGAGATGATCGACCACGCCGGACAGACGTGTATGCACGTCGCCGCCGCCGAGGTCTTCCGCGCTGACCACTTCGCCGGTTGCGGCTTTCACGAGCGGCGGACCGCCGAGAAAGATGGTCCCCTGGTTCTTCACGATGATCGATTCATCGCTCATGGCCGGGACATAGGCGCCGCCTGCGGTGCAGGAGCCCATTACCACCGCAATCTGCGGAATACCCGCTGCGGACAGATTCGCCTGGTTGTAGAAGATGCGGCCAAAGTGGTCGCGGTCGGGAAACACGTCGTCCTGATTCGGCAGGTTCGCGCCGCCCGAGTCGACGAGATACACGCACGGCAAGTGGTTTTCCGCCGCGATTTCCTGCGCACGCACGTGCTTCTTGACCGTGACCGGATAGTACGTGCCGCCTTTGACCGTCGCATCGTTGCAGACGATCACGCACTCGTGGCCCGCAATCCGTCCGATACCGGTGATCACGCCGGCGCCCGGCGCGTCGTCGTTATACATGCCGTAGGCTGCGAGTTGCGAGAACTCCAGAAACGGGGTGCCCGGATCGAGCAGCTTTTCGATGCGCTCGCGCGGCAGCAATTTTCCGCGCCCTGTGTGCTTTTCGCGTGCGGCCTGCCCGCCGCCCAGCGCGAGCTGTTCGACCTTCGCACGAAGATCGGCGACCAGCGCCTCGAGCGCAGCCGCGTTCGCGCGGAAGTCGTCGGAGCGCGGGTTCAGCTTGGATTCGATGATCGGCATTGCGTGGCTTCTCCTGTGTCGATCGGAGAATCGGAGTCGGCGCTTTAGCGCTTACTGCGATCTCATGCCGCTTGTTTGGAAGTTGGCGCGTGAACGCTTACGCAGTCTCGGCAAACAGCTCGCGGCCAATCAGCATGCGGCGGATTTCGCTCGTGCCCGCGCCGATTTCATACAGCTTCGCGTCGCGCCACAAACGCCCAACCGGATACTCGTTGATATAGCCGTTGCCGCCGAGAATCTGGATCGCTTCGCCCGCCATCCATGTCGCTTTTTCGGCCGTGTAGAGGATCACGCCCGCGCAATCCTTGCGGACCTGGCGCACGTGGCCGGTGCCGAGCGTGTCCAGTTGACGGCCAACCGCGTAGAGATACGCGCGGCACGCCTGCAGTGTGGTGTAGAGATCGGCAACCTTGCCTTGAATCAGCTGGAATTCGCCGATCGATTGACCGAACTGCTTGCGGTCGTGAATGTACGGCACGACCGCATCCATCACCGCGACCATGATGCCCGTGGGGCCGCCCGCGAGCACCGCACGCTCGTAGTCGAGGCCGCTCATGAGTACTTTCACGCCGCCGTTCAATTGTCCGAGAATGTTTTCCTCAGGCACTTCCACGTCCTGAAAGACGAGCTCGCCCGTGTGCGAGCCGCGCATGCCGAGCTTGTCGAGCTTTTGCGCAACCGAGAAACCCTTCATGCCTTTCTCAACGATAAACGCGGTAATGCCACGCGAATTCGCTTCGACATCGGTCTTCGCGTAGACGACCAGCGTATCGCAGTCCGGGCCGTTGGTAATCCACATTTTCGTGCCGTTCAGCACATAGCGGTCGCCCTTCCTGTCGGCGCGCAGCTTCATGCTGACCACGTCCGAACCCGCATTGGGCTCGCTCATTGCAAGCGCGCCGACGTGTTCGCCCGACACGAGTTTCGGCAAGTACTTCTGCTTTTGCGCCTCGGTGCCGTTGCGATGAATCTGGTTCACGCACAGATTCGAATGCGCGCCGTATGAAAGACCGACCGAAGCGGACGCGCGCGAGATCTCCTCCATTGCGACCATGTGCGCGGTGTAGCCCATGTTGGCACCGCCATATTCCTCCGAGACCGTCATGCCGAGCACGCCGAGATCGCCGAATTTGCGCCACAGGTCCATCGGGAACTGGTCCGTGCGATCGATCTCAGCCGCGCGCGGCGCGATTTCTTTCGCAGCGAATCCCGCGATGCTGTCACGCAGCATTTCGATTTCTTCGCCGAGCGGGAATTGCAATCCGGGCAGGTTGCTCATTGCGGTGTCTCCAGAGTTCATTGGCGGCCGGACAACGATGCCGGCGAATTCGATCGCGGCCTGGCGGACGGCGGCCGCCTGCTGGGCCGCGTCTCTCGCCATACCTGAGGCGCGCGACGTTCAAGACGCATTTCACGCTAGATTTCCGTAAGCGTCAATAGGTATTTCTGAGTCTCACTCAGAAACTCATCGAATCGGTTCATGGCCGCTGATGCTGTGATAGCATGGACTCAAAGCGGCGTTTTCAGCCGAACCATTCCAGTAAATTGACTTCGACTCATATGACGGTTGCTCTCAAGGCCGAATTGCCCGCATCGCGCCGCCAGCCGGCCGGGCGCAAGTCGCAGCAGCGGGTCAAAGAGATTCTTCAGGCGGGCCGCGACGTGTTCTCCGAGAAGGGCTACGAGCGCGCCACGACCGCCGAGATCGCCCAACGCCTGGGCGTTTCCGAGGCGACCGTCTTCAGCTACTTTCGCGGCAAGCGCGAGTTGTGCGCGCGCGTTATCGGCGACTGGTACGACGAGATCATCGACGCAATCGAATCCGGACTGCCGCGCGACGGCTCGGTGCGCCAGCAATTCGCGTTTATCGTGCGGACGCATTTGCGGCTGATGCTCGTGAACGGCACCGACCTCTGCGCGCTGGTGTTGTCGGAAGGACGCGCGCGTCATCATGAGTTGAGCGAGGCGCTGACCGAGTTGCAGCGCCGCTATACCGCACCGCTAATGCGCGTCCTCGCTCAAGGCCAGGAAAGCGGCCAGATTCGCGCGGACATGCCTTTGCGCCTGTTGCGCTCCATGGTGTTCGGGCCAATGGAACATGTGTTGTGGGACGCGACGCTCGCGAACCGGCACACCGACATCGAAGCAACCGCGGATCAGTTGATCGACGTCCTGTGGGCCGCGTTGACACCGCCCGATCTCGCGGTGAATGCGTTGCAACAGTTCAGGGCGGAAGTGGCGGAAGCAAACCGTCGTTTCGAGGAAGCCACGCGTGAGGCCACTGCGCGCAACGCCGATCCGGCAAGCGGCGAATAGCTTCTGGCGTTTCGGTTTCTGTTTCCCCTACTATTCGTAGTTCTCGCGAGTTCTGTCTGGCGGCGAAAAAGACGCTAATCTACCGGTCTCACGGTAGATAAAGCGCAGCCAAAAGGAGAACACCAGGTGGCAGATCTCAAGCCCGCGAAAGCCGCAAAATCTTCAACGAGCGCAAAGACTACGAAAGCTGCGAAGGCCGGCAACGTCAGGATCGGCATAGGAGGCTGGACCTATGCGCCGTGGCGCGGCACCTTCTACCCTGAAGATCTCACGCAAAGCCGCGAACTCGAGTACGCGAGCCGGCATCTCAGTTCAATCGAAATCAACGGCACCTTTTACGGTTTGCAAAAGCCGGCGAGCTATGAAAAGTGGTATCAGGAAACGCCGGACGACTTCGTCTTTTCGCTGAAGGCGCCGCGTTACTCGACCAACCGCAAAGTACTCGCAGAGGCCGGCGAGACTATCGAACGTTTCTTCGCAAGCGGCGTGCTGCTTCTCAAACAGAAGCTCGGGCCCATCAACTGGCAATTCGCGCCGACCAAGAAGTTCGACAGCGAAGATTTCGAGGCCTTCCTCAAACTGCTGCCGGCGAGCATCGAAGGCATAAAGCTCAGGCATGCAATCGAAGTGCGCAACGACAGCTTCAAGACACCTGAATTCATCTCGCTTGCGCGTAAATATAAGGTCGCAGTCGTGCTGGCCGGCGACAGCGAGTACCCGCAGATCGCGGATATCACCGCGCCGTTCGTCTACGCCCGCATCATGGGTACGACCGATAAACAGGCGAAGGGCTACGCGACGAAAGCACTCGACGCATGGGTCGAACGTGCTCGGCAACTGGCTGCGGGCACGACGCCCGCCGATCTGGAAACGTGCGCCGAGCCGTCCGCAAAAGCGGTTCCGCGCGATGTTTATCTCTACGTGATTAGTGGCTTCAAGGAACGCAATCCGGCCGCTGCGATGGCGTTGATCGAGCGGCTTTGAGCGGCGCCGTTTCGGCGGCGGCATGCGAGTGTCATAATCCCGGCAGCGAACCACACGCAACGACACTACATTCAAGGCCGCGAGGCCACCTCACATCGAAAGTCCGGGAGAATACCTTGAGCGCCATCGACAATCCTCTGCACGACCGGGAAGTCGGCTCGGCCGACGCCACGCAGGACACTACGCGCATTGACGACGTTCGCATCGGCGCGGTCCGCCCGCTGATTTCCCCTGCGCTATTGCAGGACGAATTGCCCGTGCCCGCCACCGTGCAATCGCTCGTGGAAAAGACACGCGCGGAAATCGCAGACGTCCTGCACGAACGCGACGACCGGCTGGTGATGATCGTCGGGCCCTGCTCGATCCACGACCATGACCAGGCGATCGAATACGCACACAAGCTGAAGGCTGCGGCCGATGCGTACAAAGACGACCTGCTGATCGTGATGCGCGTGTACTTCGAAAAGCCGCGCACTACGGTGGGCTGGAAAGGCTATATCAACGATCCGCGTCTGGACGGCAGTTTCCGTATCAACGAAGGCCTGCGTCGCGCGCGGCAATTGCTGCTCGACATCAACGGCCTGGGCTTACCTACCGCCACCGAATTCCTCGATCTGCTCAGTCCGCAATACATTGCCGATCTGATCGCGTGGGGCGCAATCGGTGCACGTACAACGGAAAGCCAGAGTCATCGTCAACTCGCTTCGGGGCTTAGTTGTCCGATCGGTTTCAAGAACGGCACAGACGGCGGTGTACAGATCGCCGCTGACGCGATCGTGGCCGCGCGTGCCAGCCACGCGTTCATGGGCATGACCAAGATGGGCATGGCAGCCATCTTCGAAACGCGCGGCAACGACGACGCCCATGTGATTCTGCGCGGCGGCAAAAAAGGGCCGAACTACGACAGCGCGTCGGTCGCCGCGAGCTGTGCCGCACTCAAATCAGCGGGTCTGCGCGAACAGGTGATGATCGACTGCTCGCACGCGAATTCCGGCAAATCGCATTTGCGTCAACTGGACGTGGTGCAGGACGTAGCGCAACAACTTTCTGCGCAGGAGCGCCGCATTATCGGCGTCATGCTTGAAAGTCATCTGGAAGAAGGCCGTCAGGATCTGAAGGCGGGAGAGCCGTTGCGTTACGGCGTGTCGATTACAGATGCTTGCGTAAGCTGGGCGCAAACCGAACCGGTGCTCGATACACTTGCCGACGCGACACGCAAGCGCCGCGCGAGCTGATCGCGGACACGCGTGATAACTGCATGCAGCAAGCAGGCACACGCGCCGCGCCATCCGCCGATGGATTCGTCCTACCGGGGCTGGGCAGCGCGTGATTCCTCACACCCGAGGCATCGCTCGCGCCGCGCCGTGACAGCGCATTGCGGATGCTCCGGCGTGAAGCGCGTTGCATTACGACGCGTTGACGGCTTCCTTGAACGCCTTGCCTGCGGTGAACTTCACCGTCTTGGCAGCAGCGATCTGGATCTCGGCGCCCGTCGACGGATTGCGGCCCACGCGTGCTGCGCGCGCGCCGGTCGAGAAAGAACCGAAACCGACCAGTTGCACCGTATCGCCACCAACAACGGCTTTGGTCACCGCTTCAACGATAGCGTCGATGGTTTGGCCGGTGGCCGCTTTGCTTTCGCCCGTGGCTGCGGCGACTGCATCAATCAGTTCCTGTTTGTTCATAGCACTTCCCGTATGGTAATCATGGAACCGGCGCTACATCTGTCGCGCCGGGACCGACACACTAACGCATAGGCGCGCTTTCGCGCAAACCCTGCGTGTAAGCCTTGTATCACCCGCCCACAGCCGATTTGACGAATTTGTGCTGCAAAGTGCCCTAAGAATCGCGTGCTTACGTGTATTGCCCGCTTGGCCGGCATCGATCGCGTATCACAATCCGTTGCAATTTCAGTGCTTTAGCGCGACGCAAAAGGGTCGTGGACAAGTTTTTGCTTTGGCGGAGTACTCCATCGGCTACCGTGATTCGGGCAGCGCCGAGCGGGTTTTGAGTTTGCAATTGGGAGAAAGAAAAAAATGAATTTTCGCCATATAGCAACATGTGCACTCGTCGGCGCGCTCTTATGCACGACCGTCTCAGCCGAAGAAAACAGCTGCGCGACGCTGGCGGGAACGACGAATTCGACCTCGCTCCAGCCGTTCCGGGTGCGCGACGGCGAACCCGTCGACCTGATCAGCGGCGCAAAAACAGTGCACGGCAAGCTGCTCGTATTCGGCGAAAACGGCGTGTTTCGCGCTTACTGGCAAGCGGAAAACGGCGCCGAAAAATATGTGCTGGCGAATGCCGGCGACAATGCAGTGCGCCTCATATCCACTCCTCCGCAAGGTAATCCGGCCGCGCAAGGCGAACCGGGCACCACCCTCGGACCATTGCAAGTACTGTCCTGTCCCAAGCTTTGAAGGCCGCCTCAAGGTCAAAGTTACCCACACGGAGCCCGAAGCGCCTGCCGCCTAAGGTGGTGCAGGTCTTAATTACCGGACCACGGTGAATGCTGGACGACGCATCCGATGCATCCGATGCATCCGATGCATCCGATGCATCCGGCGCACCCAATCGCACTCAAGCGCACTCAAGCGCACTCAAGGTCTGATCAGTATGTGCCGATATACCAGGCTGCGTATGCGGCGCAAACGTTAAGGGACAGGAATGGTTGGACTAGCCACTTTGAGGCAGGCATTTTCCGGGGCGGACACAGACCCCGATCTCGTGCGTTCGCAGCTCCAGGCGGTCGGCCGCCAGATTCCGCTTCTTTACTTCATCCTGTTCGTCAATACGCTGGCGGTCACGGTCACGCACGTGCATAGTGCGCCGGCATGGCTTTCGATCTACGCGCCGGGCGCGCTGTGCACGTTGTGCGTCGTGCGATGCATACGGTGGTGGCGCGCGCGGCATCGCGTGCTGACGCATGAAAAAGCCGTGCCCGAGGTACGCAAGCTCGTCTGGCTCTCGAGCTCATTCGGCATTGCCTTTACCACCTGGTCGCTGATGCTGCTGCCGTATGGCACTCCGTACGAGCAGGCGCAGGTTGCGTTCTACATGGCGACTACCGTGGTCGGCTGCGTGTTCTGCCTGATGCACTTGCGCGTGGCCGCCCTGCTGCTCCTGTCCATAGTGATCCTAAGTTTTTCGACGTTTCTCGTCTTCACGGGGTCACCGGTGTTCATCGCGATGGCGATCGACATGACGCTCGTCGGACTTGCACTCGCTTTTATCATCGAGCTGTATCACCGGACATTCTCCGGCGTCGTATATGCGCAGCGCGAATTGCAGGCGAGTCAGGAGAAAACTCAAAGGCTCAGCGACGAGAACTTTCGCCTTGCGAGCATCGACAGCCTGACCGACCTGCCCAACCGCCGCAGCTTTTTCGCTTCGCTTCGGGCGTTGTCCGAGCAGGCACTTGCCACCGGCGGCGGCTTCAACGTCGGCCTCATCGATCTGGACGGCTTCAAGCAGGTCAACGACATCTACGGTCACGCAAGCGGCGACCTCGTGTTGCAGGAAGTCGGCTTGCGGCTGCTCGCGCTGGCCGAGCCCGGCATCTTCTTCGCACGGCTTGGCGGCGACGAATTCGGCGTGCTGGCCCAACACACGCAGTCGAATGAAACGCTATTCGAACTGGGCCAGCGCATTTGCGACTCGCTGAGTCAACCGTATCGTGTGGCAGGCAATATTGCGGAACTGTCGGGCACGATCGGCTGGGCCGCGTTCCCGGATGCGGGCAAAACCGTTACCCAGGTATTCGAGCGCGCGGACGCGGCGCTTTATGTCGGCAAGGAAAGCCGGCGCGGCACGGCTGTGATCTTCTCGACTGAGCACGAAACACGTATCCGTCGTTCGAGCCTGGTTACGCAGGAGCTGCGTCACGCCGAACTGGAGTCGGAACTCTTTCTGGAGTTTCAGCCGATTTCCGATGTCGTCACGATGCGAACCATCGGTCTCGAAGCACTGGGGCGGTGGCACAACCCAAGACTCGGCGCTGTCAAGCCGGAAGAGTTCATCCGGATCGCGGAACGGACCGAGATCATTCTGCGCATCACCGAGGTGCTGCTACACAAGGCGCTCGCCGAGGTGCCGCATTGGCCGAGCGAGCTCTATCTGTCGTTCAATCTCTCTGCAATCGACATTTCGACGTCCGCACGCGCGCGCCGCCTGATCGACATTGTCGCGGCAAGCGGCGTGCCGCCACATCGCGTGTCGTTCGAGATCACCGAAACTGCGCTCACTCGCGATTTCGAGCAAGCACGCTCCGCCCTCACGATGATCAAGCAGGCCGGCTGCCGCGTTTCTCTCGACGACTTCGGCACCGGCTATTCGAGCCTGAGTTACGTGCACCGTCTGCCCTTCGATTCGATCAAGATCGACCGCAGTTTCATGACCGACGTGGATTCGAACAGCGCGTCAAAGAAGATCGTCAAATCGGTGCTCGACCTATGCAAGAACCTCGGACTCGAATGCGTGGTTGAAGGACTCGAAACGTCGTCACAGGCGGAAGTAGTCAAGGCACTGGGCGCTCGCGCAGTGCAAGGCTACCTGTTCAGCCGGCCCATGCGGTCGGGCGCGGTCTCGGGCTATTTGCAGGCAGCACGGGAGCAACGCCACGTGGAAGACGGGGCCGCGTAATCGCAACGGTCGCAAAAGGACGCCGCGCGGCGCAGCGCAACCCGAGCTAACGCAGCGCGGTGTTGTACTCGAGTTTCGGGTACCAGTCGCTGCCCCGACCGCCGGGCGTCATGTCGAGCACGGTCCAAAGAGGCATCACGTCGGGTGCGCCGCGCGGGTCCTGCCCGGGGTCGGCCGTCCACGGACCCATCTCCGCTGCCCAGAAGTGCCGTACCGTACCGCCGGACCGCGTGAATACGTTGAACGCGGGAACGTCGTCGCCATCCGGATCTTCGCCCGCATAGTCGCGATTGAATGTATTGCCTGCCGACGAATACAGCTGCAAATGACGCCAGCCTCGCTCTTTCGCGAAGGCGGCGAGCTTCTCTATCGGCGAGCGGCCGATCACCGCGAACGCGACACGTTGCAGCATGTCGGGCATTTCGCCGTCGTAGGCGCTCAGAAGCGACGTACACATCGGGCAAGGTCGTTCGCGTCCGGGCCCGAACATCCAGTTATACGTGACGAGCGTATCGTGCCTGCCGAACATGTCGGATAGCGTAACGGAGCCGCTCTCGCCTTCAAAACGATAGTCTTCCGGTACGATGCCGCCCGGCGGCAACGCGCGACGCTGCGCGGCAACACGTTCGATATGACGGCGCAGCTCTATTTCTTCGGCGAGCAGATCGTTGCGCGCGCGGCGATATTCCGCGCTTTCGCCAGGAAAGCGCCGCGGCGAGTCCGCCAGTTCGCGGGCCGGCTTGAGGGCCGGTGCTGCTTCGTTCAATTCGGTCATGTGCAATCTCCCTGTCGAGGAAAAGGACCAATGCGTAGCGTGCGCTCCGCGCCCCGCCACCCATATACACGACGATCGAAGCGACGGCGAATCGACAGCCGGCGAGAACATTTCCACATTGCATTTTCCACACCGCATTTGCGCAAGCCTTTGCGCACCGCAACGAAACCGTACGCGTTGTGACCGGCGCGACGCGGTATGCTGTCGCGAAACAGCAGCCACGTGGCCCTGCCCGCGCTGCGCCGCCAGGGGAGATGCAAAACATGCCGCTTCGTCTACCGCCTTTGCCAGCGCTTCGCTTTTTTGAAGCGGCCGGCAGGCATCAAAGTTTCAAGCTCGCCGCCTCGGAACTGAATGTCACGCCGAGTGCGGTCAGTCACGGGATCGTCGGTCTGGAGCAAACGCTAGGCGTTGAACTCTTCGTGCGCGAGCCTCGCGGAATTTCGCTCACTGCCAGCGGCGCGGACTATCTGTCATACGTTTCAGAAGCGTTTTCGCTGATTGCTATCGGCACCCAGCGTCTGCCGAACTATCGCGCGAACCGCCCCATCGCGCTGAGTTGCGCCCCGACCTTTGCGTCCCGCTGGTTGCTGCCGCGCCTGCAGAATTTCAGGGCACGCTGGCCACACGTGAATGTGACTGTCGATACATCGCACCGCCAGGTCGGCTTTCCTGTGGACGGATTCGATTTCGCGGTCCGCATGAGCCGCGCGCCCGTCGCAGGCACGGCGTGGACCCGGCTCTTTGGAGAGCAACTCGTTCCTGTATGCAGCCCCGCCTATCTGGAGTCGCTTCGCGACACGCACGGCACGCCGCTGTTGGGCAAGGCCACGTTGATTCACGTGAACGCCGCGAGCGAAGACTGGCAGACGTGGCTCGAAACCACCGGCATGGAAGGCGTCGATCCCAGCGACGGCTTGCATGTCGACACGATCCAGCTCGCCTTTGAAGCTGCAAGCATGGGGCTCGGCGTTGCGCTCGGCCGCCGGCCGTTGGTGGATCGCGACCTCGTAAGCGGCGCGCTCGTCGAGGCGGCTTCCAGTACGATCGCTTCGTCCACCGCCTACTGGCTCGTCAGCGCGGAGGACGCGCAACGTCGGCCGGAACTACTCGACTTCAGGCAATGGATGCTCGCAGAGGCCGGGCAGTCTTCGTGCGACTTAAGCGTTAGCGCGCACGCACCGCAATAAAGGCTATTGATACTCACCGGATCTCGCCGATCGGCGCCCCCAGTCAATCGCACAGGTGAACGGCGCTCACCTGTCGTCAAAAACTTTTCTTTTGCTGCTTGCGACGCTCGCTGCGACCATTGTGTCGAAGGAGATCAGAACCATGTCGACCGCCAACAGCAAACGCATCGCGCCCGCGTTCAATCACACGACACTCGTCATTCTCGCCGCCGCGCTCATTCTCAGCGCGGCAATGGGGATCCGGCAAACGTTCGGGCTATTCATAGGGCCGTTTTCTTTCGATCGAGGTTTGCCCGTCACGCTGATCGCGTTCGCAATTGCGCTGCACAATCTGGTGTGGGGCTTCGCGCAACCGTTCGCCGGCGCGGCAGCGGACCGCTATGGTTCCGCGCCGGTGGTCGCATTCGGCGCGACGACTTTCGCGGCGGGCCTCGGCCTCGCGGCCGTCGCGCCGAGCGGGCCGATGTTGATCGTCGGCATGGGCTTGCTGGTGGGCATTGGCGTGAGCTGCACCACGTTCGGCGTCGTGTTGCCGGCGGTCGGCCGGGTGGCATCGGCGGAAAAGCGCAGCATGGCGATGGGCCTGGTCAGCGCAGGAGGGTCCGCCGGGCAGGTACTGATGGTCCCGCTCGTTCAGGGGATCAGGCTCAACGCGGGCATTGCCACGTCGCTATTCGTACTGGCTTTCCTGATGCTGATGGTGGCTCCGCTCGGCATCGTACTGGACCGGCGCGCACGAACCGGAACACCGCTTTCCGAGCCGCCGCTCGCGCCGCTACGCAACGTGCTTGCTCAAGCCGCGCAGCATCGCGGATACCGGTTGCTCACACTCGGGTTCTTTACCTGTGGATTTCAGCTTGCGTTCATCGCCACGCATTTGCCCGGCTATCTGTCGCTATGCCACATGCCCCTCGGACTCGGCGCGACCGCCCTTGCGTTGATCGGCTTGTTCAACATGATCGGCAGTTGGGCTTGCGGCTGGTTAGGCGGCCGGTTCCGGCAGCATTACGTGCTTGGCTGGCTCTACCTGATTCGCAGCGTGACGATCGGCGCATTCTTTCTGCTACCGAAAAGTGCGCTGACCGTAGTCGTATTTGCGGCCGTCATGGGCCTCACCTGGCTCGGCACTGTTCCGCTGACGAGCGGCCTCGTTGCGAAAGTATTCGGTACACGCCATCTCGGGAGTCTGTTCGGCCTCTGCTTTCTGAGCCATCAGATCGGATCGTTTCTCGGCGCGTGGCTGGGCGGCGTGGTCTTCGACCTGACAGGCTCGTACTCGCTGCTGTGGCAAGCGACCGTAGCAAGCGGTCTTGTCGCCGCACTGCTGCACTTTCCGATTGACGACACTGCGCTGCACACGCCCGCACTGCGTTCAGAACCGGCGAGCGCATGAGCACTGCATAAGCAGTTCGAGGTCTATTTCTGCGGTGAATTCTGCGGTGACTCGGAAGCGGCTTTCGGCACGCGCCCCATCAGGTAGAACTCGTCGTTGGGGCGCATTGAAATGACATTGGCCATGCGGTTCGACAAGCCGAAAAACGCTGTAATCGCGGCAATGTCCCAGATGTCTTCGTCCGTGAATCCGTGTTCTCGCAACGTCTGGAAGTCGGCATCGTCGACGCTGCCCGATTCGCGGCATACCTTCAACGCGAAGTCGAGCATGGCTTTCTGCCGCGCGGTAATGTCTGCCTTGCGGTGGTTCACGGCAACCTGATCCGCGAGCAGCGGCGCCTTTTCGTAAATGCGCAGAATCGCGCCGTGCGCAACCACACAATAGAGGCAATCGTTCACCGCGCTGGTGGCGACCACGATCATCTCGCGTTCGCCTTTGGTGAGCCCGCCCTCTCTCAGCATCAATGCATCGTGATACGCAAAGAACGCACGAAACTCATCGGGCCGATGCGCAAGCGTCAGAAATACATTGGGCACGAACCCGGCTTTTTGCTGTACTTCGAGAATGCGTGCGCTGATGTCGTCGGGCCATTCGCTCGGATCGGGCACCGGGTAGCGGCTGATTGGCTGAAGATTGGCCATGCTGTGTCTCCGTTATAGTGCTTTATGTCATGACGATTGTAGCGCTCGCGCGCATTAGCATGGGCGCAGCGCGAGCAGCCCGTTTCGCATAACCGCGCCCACGCTCTTCCAGAAGTAGCTGCAATCCGGTATTTTCCATCGATTCATATTCGATGAGCGCGCGGATTCATGGACCGTCTTGAAGCAATGTCGATTCTGGTAGCCGCGGCTGAGACCGGCAGTTTCTCCGCGGCGAGCCGCAAGCTGCGTATACCGCTGCCCACCGTCAGCCGCAAAGTCGCTGAACTGGAGGCGCATCTGAACGCGCGTCTCCTTGTACGCTCGACCCGCAAGCTCACGCTGACCGAAGCGGGCGTAACGTACCTCGCCGCGTGCAAGCAGATTCTCGAGCAGGTCAGCGAAGCGGAAAGCGCCGCGGCGGGCGAGTACAGCACGCCGCGCGGCGAACTCGTCGTGACGGCACCCATCGTATTCGGGCGGCTGCATATGCTGCCCATCGTCAGTGATTTTCTCGCGACGTTTGGGGAGATAGCGGTGCGGCTCGTGCTCGCCGACCGCAACCTGCATCTGCTGGACGACCATATCGACGTTGCGCTGCGCATCGGCAAGCTTCCCGACAGCAGCATGGTCGCGACGCAGGTCGGCACAGTGACCCGCGTGGCTTGCGCGAGTCCGCACTACCTCGCGCAGGCGGGCGAGCCTGAAACACCCGCCGATCTGATGCGCTTTTCGTGCGTGAATTTCGATTCGCTGCCTTTGGGCGACGTGTGGAACTTCGCCACGAGCAGCGGCCCGCACGAAGCCGTTCCGATTCACGCGCGGCTCTCGGTGAATACAGCGGAGGCGGCCATCGACGCCGCCATGGCGGGTGTCGGTGTGACCAACGTGCTGTCGTATCAGGCGGCGCGAGCCGTCGACGAAGGCAAGCTGAAACTGGTGCTGCGCAGCTTCGAACCGGAACCCATACCCGTGAGCATCATGCATGCGGGGCAAGGAAAATTGCCGCTGAAAACGCGCAGTTTCATTGATTTCGCGGTGCCGCGTTTGCGCGCGGCTTTGGCGCGAGACAAGGACATGCTGAGCGCGAAAGCCATACCGCGCAGCAGGCAGAAACGCGCATCGCGAACCTGACAGCGCTCAGCTTCAGGTTCGAAAGCAACGCATCTATCGCGTAGACTTCACTTCACAACGCGGACCACGACGAACCTTCCCGCTGTTGCCAAGGAGCCGCCATGTCAAACGTTTTGCACGACGCACAGCAAACCGTCGTCAGGGTTCGCCCGGACGAGGCGATCACGACAAGCCAGCGCTTGCCGTATTTTGTCGGCATTTCGCGAGGCACGGCTGGGGCAACAGGTTTGTCGATGTACATGGTCGTCGTGCCGCCCGGCGGGCATGCGGAACCGCATTGTCACGCCGACTATGAAACGGCGATTTACATGCTCGAAGGACGAGTCGAAACCCGCTACGGTCCCGGTTTGCGCGAGTCGGTCATTACCGAAGCCGGCGATTTCCTTTTTATTCCTCCGGGCATGCCGCATCAGCCGTTCAATCTTGACGACACAGTCGCAGCAAGAGCGATAGTCGCCCGCAATCAGCCGGACGAGCACGAACGCGTCGTGCCGTATGACCCTGCCGGAGACGCAGAGCGCGCGCCGCTTCTCCCAGACGCATGACCGCGTGGCATCGGAGCGATGCAATGCGCGACGGGCCACACGCCGGCCCATTGCAAATGGGTCGCGCGGAAATGCCGCGATATTGCGAAGCGAACGCTTGCGGTGCGGGCTTACTGGCTCGCGGCCGATGCACCGCCCATGGGTGCCGCCGTGCCGCTGCTCATGGCCGCCGGCCCGCCTGTGCCCGCGGTTCCGGCCGTATCGTTCGAGCCCGAGCGCTTGCACCCCACGGTGCCGCCTGCCAGCGCCGCGATCAACACGGCGGTCATTACCTTTCTCAGCACTGGTTCCATCATCCTCTCCTCACGGGTCGGGCGCGTCGCACGTTTCATCGTCGGCAAAAAGCGCAACCACTTTGATGAAATGTGCGGGCGTCGGTCACTGCAAGCGCGAACGCAAGAGAACCTGACCCACGATCCGCATGCGAACGCGACACGGTGATAAAACGCGGCCGTTTGCTGCCCTGGTACAACTTGCAATCACATGTAAAAAACGGGCAGCGTTCAAGTGCCATGCGCGTCGCCGCATCCATTGGTTTCACCGCACGACTGCCCGCGCATGCTCGCACAGGCCGTCACATTGCTTAGGAGTTCGCAGTTCAGGGAAGAGACGGCCACGCATATCAGTCACACATGCATGACTTGCGCCCGTTGTGAGAAGTTGAAGACGCTGTTTCAGGACGCCCGAAACGCATTCCTCAACAGGATCGGCATTCACGCATAGCGCGCGAGGAACATATCGGCCGTTGAGTCCGCGATTGCCTGCTGTTCGGCACTGTCAAGCGGCGGCTGTCCCATTGTCACCTGCGGCCAGAAAGCGAATGCTTTCACGAGACCCTGCAACTGATGCGCGGCAAACACGGGGTCTGAAATCCGCAGACGTTTGTCGGCGGCTGCCGCGCGGATCCACACAGTCAGGTCTTCCTCGCGTTCGCCGAGGCGCGCCACCATATCGCGCGCGCGTTCCGGAGAATGGATGCCGGCGGCGATAGCTACGCGCGCCAGCGCCACGAAGGCCTCGTCGTTCATCAGCCTGAGCTTGCGCATCAACAGTTCGATCAGTTGCTCGCGCAAAGGCGCTGCCGCCCGATAAGCGAACGCCTCACCCGAATGGCTCGCGTCCCACAACTGCCGCAATATCTCCGCGAAGAGCGCTTCCTTGCTGGGGAAATGGTTGTAGACGGTCCGCTTCGAGACGTTTGCGCGCGCGGCGATGCGATCCATGCTGGTCGCGTCGAAGCCAGCCGCGAGGAATTCTTCGATAGCCGCGGAAACCACGGCGACGCGCTTGCGGTCGGTCAGGCGTTGATGAGTGAGGCTCGGGTCCATCCGGAAATTTTACACCGAGTGGTTTACTTTTCGAGATTATAAATTACACTACCCAGTCTACTTTCCACGTCAGGACGTCACACATGACAGCGCTCATCGATTCGATCGGCCGTGTTCTCGGTTTCACCGCTGCGAAGCGCGGGCGCGAGCTTTCCGGGTTGTCGCCGCAGCACGACGGCGAGCGTTTTCGCAACGTCAAGCCGCGTCCCGTCGAAGGATTCGGCAAAACCGTGCGCATTGCGTGGAATGTGCTGCTGAACAAGCCGCAGGGAACCGTTCCGGCCGGCGCACTGCCTGTCGACACGTTGACGCAAGAGCAACTCGATACAGCGCCCGACCGCAGCCTGTACCGGCTCGGTCATTCAACGGTGCTGCTGAAGCTGCGCGGCCGATTCTGGCTGACCGATCCGGTGTTCGCCGAACGTGCATCGCCGTTCCAGCGTCTCGGCCCGAAGCGTTTCCATGCGCCGCCCATCGCGCTTGCCGATTTGCCGCCGCTTGCCGGCGTGATTCTTTCGCACGATCACTACGATCACCTGGATCGGGAAACGGTGCGCGCGCTGGCCGCTACGACGAAGGTGTTCGTCACGCCGCTCGGCGTGGGCGACCGGCTGATCGACTGGGGCATTGACGCGAGCAAGGTGCGCCAGCTCGACTGGTGGCAAAGCGTTGAAATTGACGGCATCGCATTCACGGCGACGCCGGCCCAGCATTTCTCGGGACGCAGCCTGTTCGACGGCAACAGCACGCTGTGGGCGTCGTGGGTCATCGTCGACGAAGATCTGCGCGTATTTTTCAGCGGCGACACCGGCTACTTCGACGGCTTCAGGACCATCGGCGAACGCCTGGGTCCATTCAACGTGACGCTCGTCGAAACGGGCGCGTACGACGCGCAATGGCCTTACGTCCACATGCAGCCCGAAGACACCGTACAGGCGCATATCGACCTGCGCGGCCAGTTGCTTGTGCCGATTCATAACGGCACGTTCGATCTGGCGATGCACAAATGGTACGAACCATTCGAACGGGTGCTCGGGCTTGCCGCCGCGCGTGGCATCGCGCTTTCCACCCCGCGCATGGGCCAGCTGTTAGATCTCGCCGCGCCGCATCGAGGCGAGCGTTGGTGGCGCAATGTCGTTGAGCCGGTTAAGGCGCCGCAGCCATCGCAGGGCTTTCTCGCGCGTTCATTCGCACGCGTGTTCTCATGCAACCGCGCGGGGCGGGCGAACTCCTGAGGCAGCGTACGGAGGTCCATTCAACGAACTTCCGCAGCCTTTTCAGAAGGTATGCTGGATGCCCACGCCATACGTGCTGCCGGAAGGATTGGCCGTGAGCTTGTCGTACGAATACACCGTGTACACGTAGGTGCGTTTAGAAAGAATATATTCGTAGGCCAGACTCCCCGTGTTGCGCACATCGCTGCGGTCTCTCGGCGCGCTGTGTTTGGTGCGCGCCCACTCGGCGAGAATCACGTTGGACGGCGTGAGCGGAACGGAAACACCCAGTTCATAAGTATGCGAGCCAGTTTCGACGTTGTTGTTGCTGGTCATTTGCGCGGCGCCGTAGACCTTCATGAACTTCGCGTCGTACGCGGCGCCGGCGAGGTAAAGATACTGTCCCGTTGACGGCGCGACCGCCGCCGTCCGCACGCGCTGCGCAGAAAACACCGCAGTCAGCGGTCCATTCGCATACGTCAAATGCAGGCCGACGTTGTCGCGCCCCTGATGGCCCGTCGTGCTGCTTACGCTATAAATCGCCGTGCCCGTCAGTCCGCCGTAATTCGGCGATACGTACTCGATTGCGTTTTGCCAGACGGTGTCGCCGATCACCGTATTGTTGTAGCTCGCCGTATACGACTGCACGATCAATGGCGAGAAGACCACGGAAGAGCCGAACGGGTTGACGAATTGCTGGTTGATGTACGTTGGATTAGTTTGCTCGCCGAACTTGAACGTACCGTATGCGCCGGTGAGTCCAACGTAGGCGTTGCGCGAAAAGAGCCCGTCGGTCGTATTGCGTCCCATCTGTCCGGTGTTCGGACGGAAAAAACTTTCGAGGCTGAAGATCACCGCGTTACCGCCGCCTATATCTTCACGGCCGCGGATGCCCCAGAACGACGTGGTCATTCCGCCACCGCCCATTTGCACCGTGCTTGCGCGGGCCGTACTGACTTTCGCGCTGTCGATATACATGCCGATCAAGCCGTACATCTGAACCGACGAAGTCGATAACGACGCAGCGCCTGCCGCGGCTTGCGAAGAATCGGCGTTCGCTGTGCCGCTCACTAACGCGAGCAGCGCCGATGCAATGCATGTTGCTTTAAAGCGTGCCCCGTGGCGCATGCCGTTTGTTGTTGTGCACATGGATTATGTCTCCAGACCAGTTTGTATTTTTTGAGCGCAAGCTGCCCCTGTTGCGTGCGCGTAGGCGCACGCAACCAGAACGATCTCTATTGTTTTGCAGCGGCTAGGTGGTCAAAGCATGCGGTCAATCCGCCCGTCGACGCGACATGCCTGCATTCAGCTTCGAACGGTCGAGTTCGTGCTCCCACGCGGACACGACGAGCGTGGCAACGCCGTTGCCGATCGTGTTCGCAATCGCGAGACCTGTACCCATGAAACGGTGAATACCGAGAATCAGCACCATGCCGGACACTGGAATCAGCGGGAAAACCAGCAGCGTGGAAGTGAGCATCACGAACGCGGCACCGGCCACACCACTTGCGCCTTTCGACGTCAGCATCGCCACGCCCACGAGCGTCAACTGTTGCGTCAAGCTGAGTTCGATGTTGAACGCCTGGGCAATGAAAAGCACCGCCATCGTCAGGTAGATGTTCGTGCCGTCGAGATTGAACGAATAGCCCGCCGGAATAACGAGTCCAACGACCGATTTCGAGCAGCCGAGGCGCTCGATTTTTTCGAGCATTTGCGGAAGCGCGGCCTCAGAAGAACTCGTGCCGAGCACGACCAGAATCTCTTCGCGGATATAGCTCATGAAACGAAAAATGCTGAAACCCAGCAGCCGCGAAATTGCACCGAGCACGACGATCACAAATACGGCGAGCGTCGCATAGAACGCGCCGATCAGCTTCAGCAGCGGCACAACCGCGCCGATTCCGTAGGTGCCGATCGTGAACGCAATGGAGCCGAATGCGCCGATTGCCGCCACCTTCATGATGATGTGAACGATGCCGAAAAACGTATGGGCAAAGTAATCGATCATTGCAATCAGCGGGCGCCCGCGCTCTCCGGTCGCTGCAAGCGCCGCGCCGAACAGCACTGAGATCAGCAGGATCTGCAGCACGTTGCCCGACGCGAAGGCGCCCGTGACGGTGTCGGGAATGATGTGCATCAGAAACTCGACTGTATTCTGCTGATGTGCAGCAGTCGTGTAACCGGCCAGAGCTTTTGTGTCGATGGTGGCCGGATCCAGATTAAAGCCACTGCCCGGGTGAAAGATGTGCCCTGCTACAAGACCTATCACGAGCGAGAGCGTCGACACGATCTCGAAGTACAGCAGCGCCTTGCCGCCGACTCGCCCCACCTTCTTCATGTCGCCCATTCCGGCAATGCCGGTCACCACAGTACAGAAGATGATCGGGCCAATGACCATCTTGATGAGCTTGATGAATGCGTCACCGAGCGGCTTCATTTTCACGGCGAGCGACGGCGCGAAATGCCCGAGCAGCACGCCGATAACGATCGCGGCAAACACGTGGAAATACAGCGTTCTGTAAAACGGCTTCTTCGCGCCCGGCGCGGACGAGGTCATGACGGCACTCTCGCTCATGAAGCGGCTCCGAATCGGCAAACCCGGGAATCAGTTCTAGTCATCTTCGTCTCCATCGAAATTGATGAGCGGAAAGTCGATAAATGTCGCCTTCCGCATGCCTGCCGTCTCACGCGGCAGTTCAGGACATGATTGCGGCTGCAACTACACGTCGAAGCCGTAAAGCCGCGCGGGATTCGTCACCAGCAGTTTTTCACGCAATGCCTCGTCCGGGCAGAAGCGTAATAGCAGATCGACCAGTTCGCCGTCGTTCGGCATGTCCTTGCTGATGTTCGGATGAGGCCAGTCCGTGCCCCACAGCACACGGTCCGGCGCGGCTTCGATCAGCGTTTGGGCGAACGGAATCGCATCGTCGAAAGGCCGGCGGCCTGCAGACACGCGCTCGGAACCGCAGACTTTGACCCATGCGAGCGGATTGCGCATCAGTTCGAGCAGTTGCCGGAACGGCTGTTGATCGAGGCCTGCTTCGGCGCGCACGCGACCCATGTGGTCGATCACGAACGGCACCTTGATACGCTCGATCCGCTCGGCGTACTGCAGGATATCCTGCGCATCCAGATGCAGCACGACATGCCAGCCCAGCCGCTCGATCCGCTGCAGTACCCGGTCGAACACGTCGAGATCCGGCGCGCCGCCAAGATGCGCGACGAAGTTGAAGCGCACGCCCCGCACGCCGCGTGCGTCGAGGTCGGCGAGTTGTGCGTCGGTCACATCGCCGTCGACTATCGCGACACCGCGATAACGGCCGTTGCCACGCGCTATCGCATCGAGCATCGCGGTGTTGTCGGTGCCGTGACAGCTCGCCTGCACGATCACACCGCGGCTCAGGCCGAGAAAATCATGCAACGCGACCAATTGATCGAAAGGCGCATCGGGCGGCGTATAGCTGCGATCGGGCGCATACGGAAAAACTTCGGCGGGACCGAACACATGGCAATGCGCGTCGCAGGCGTTGGCGGGCAATTGCTGTGCGGGCCGGACAGGATGGGGATCGGGCGGCAAACAGGATTTCATGGAAGCGTCGTCTCTATCTGGGTGGCCGCGCGGCGCGGCTCTCTATGTAAGCTGGCAAGTGACTGGCAAATGAGCTGGCAAATGAGCTGGCAGATAAGCTGGCAAATGAGCTGCCAGGTAAGCTGAAGTAAGCCGATTGTCGCGGGGAGCGTCGCTCGATACAATCGCTATACCAAACTAGCTGATATGTGAAATTCACATACCTCCCGCCATGGACCTCAAGCAGCTGGAAGCGTTTGTGCATGTGGCCGAACTCGGCAGCTTTACCCGCGCCGCCATTACGCTCGACACCAACCAGCCTGCGCTGAGCAGGCTCGTGCGACAACTCGAAGTGGAATTGCGCCATACGCTGCTTGAGCGAAATGGCCGCGGCGTCGCTCTCACGCCGGCAGGTCAGCGAATGCTCGCTCATTCGAAAGGGATCCTCTCGCAGGTCCAGCGCGCGTCGCAAGATCTGGACGAGTTGCGCGGTACCGTCGGCGGGCATTTTTGCATTGGCATTACGCCGAGCTTCGCGAAAGTGGCGACCAACGAACTGGTGCGCAGCTTTCGTACGTCGTTTCCCGGCGCGACCATTTCCGTTGCAGAAGGTCTGTCGACCTATCTGATCGAATGGCTGATGATGGGTCGTGTCGATGTGGCAGTTCTTTACGACACGTTCGATACACCGCTGATCGACAAACGCACCGTATTCACCGAAGAACTCTTTCTGATCGGTGCTGATAACAGCGAAGCGCAAGCCGAATCCGCACGCGAGCCGGTGGATGCAATCGCGTTGCGCGATATTCCGCGTTATCCGCTGGTAATTCCCGGGCGTATGCACGCAATCCGGCGCATGCTCGAATCAGTCGCTGCCGAGCAAGGGGTAAGGCTCAACATCGAACTGGAGGTGGATGCGGTGTCGTCGATTCTCGATCTGGTCAGCGAAGGCATCGGCTACGCAGTGCTGCCGCTCAACGCAACCGTGAGCGACGCGCTCAAACGGCGCTTTAGCGTCACACGGATTACCGAGCCGACATTATTCAGCCGCCTTGCTATTGCGACGAGCAGTAAGCATACGTTGTCGCAACTGGCGGTTCAGGCGATTGCAATGCTCGAAGAGCGGGCATTGCCCCTCTACAGTGCGGTACGCAGCAGGTAGAAAAGGGGGACGTCTTCGCCATAAGCTTGCAGTACTTTAAATCGCTAATCCGTAATCACCACGGCAACCGCTTTTGCGTGGGTCAATTCAAATGTACTGAGCCGGCCCGCGCGAACGTCGAGTACCAGGCGCTCGAGAAATTCCACTTCGCGTTGGCGTGGCACGTCGTCGCTGGTTGCGGCCGCAATCTTGTCGAGGCACATGCGCCGGCGCGCCAGCAGGAAATTCACGGCACTAGTACGCCGCATAAAGAACTGCTCCATCTTCGTGTGATCAACGCATTGCTTGTTCTGGAAAGCGACCATAGCACGCGCATATGGAGCAAAAGAGCGGCGCAAAGAACTCGAAAGGAACACCGCTCGTCTGTCTTTTTCGGCTCTCGCCCCTCCCGGTCAGCATTCGAAAATTTAAGCGCCGCTTTAACTGCAATTGCCTTCTGTTCGCGGCCGCAAACGCCAACATCGCGCCAATCCGGCCGTAGCGACGGAATTGCCCGGAGCGCATCTGGCAGCGCGCGACGCTTGCCGCTTTGCTATTGTCAGCCGCCAATACGATACTAGTAGCCTGTTCGTATTCCGCCTTCGAGGAACTGCTAATGACTGCCCTGCTCACTCGCGAATTCGCTTCGAAATTCGCCAACCTTGCGCTCGCCCACCTCACGCGCGAATATCCGAACAAACTCACGCATTCGCTTGCCGGCCCCGAAGACGTCAAAAGCCCTCGTGCATTGCATCCGATCTTTTATGGCAGCTATGACTGGCACTCGTGCGTGCACGGCTACTGGCTGGTTCTTCATCTAATAGAGCGCTTTCCGGACCTGCCGGAGGCAGCACGTATCGTCGCTGTGGTCGACGAGCATTTCACCGCGGCAAACGTGGCCGGCGAGCGCGCTTATCTGGACTTGCCGCACAACCTTGGCTTCGAGCGGCCGTATGGCTGGGCATGGCTGCTCGCGCTCAGCGCACAGTTGCATTCGTTGAAGCTCTCGGATGCTGCGCGGTGGGCGAAAACGTTCGCGCCGCTGACCGAAGTTTTCGTCGAACGCTTCCAGACGTTCCTTCCCAAGGCCACCTATCCGTTACGTGTCGGCACGCACTTCAACATGGCGTTCGCGCTTGCACTCACACTGGATTTCGCGCGGCAAACGTCACATAGCCAGCTCGAAGCGCTGATCGTCAGTACCGCGGAGCGCTGGTTTTTGCACGACGTGGGGTGCCAGGCATGGGAGCCCGCGGGCGACGAGTTTCTGTCCCCTTCGCTGATGGAAGCCGAGTTGATGCGGCGTGTGTTGCCGCCCGCTCAGTTCGTCGACTGGTTCGGCCGCTTTCTTCCCGATCTGGGTGCGAAAAAGCCCACGACGCTGTTTGAACCGGTTACCGTCACTGATCGCACCGACGGCAAGATTGCTCACCTCGACGGCCTCAATCTGAGCCGTGCATGGTGTCAACGCTCGCTGGCCCGCGCGTTACCGGCGCAAGACATAAGGCGCGCAGTGCTGTTCGATTCGGCCGAGCGGCATTTGCAAAGCGCACTGCCTCACGTGGCGGGAGATTACATGGGCGAGCACTGGCTGGGCACGTTCGCTACGCTCGCACTGGAAGCGTGAGTTGGGTGCAGGCCGGCTATGTCCGGCCTGCAAATCAGATCTGCGTGGGGCGACGGATCAACTCACAAATCAGGCGGCAAATCGCGCGCCTCAAGCCGGACCTCTCGTAGAGCCCGCGAATCCGCCGCCACCTGCATCACTGTGTCGACAGCTTCTTCGGCTTCGCCGGCGCCTGGACCTTGTTGTACTGGAATTCCGGCGTTGCCTTCAAGGCTGCCTTCGTCGCGCCGGCCAGATAGAAATTGCCCGAGCGAATGTCGAGTGCTGCGATAGGCACCGCTACGTCATGCGACGCAACGCCAAGGAAACCGCCCGCAGCGACGATTGCTGCTGAAAGCGAGCCGTCCGGTGCGACCACCAGATCGCGGATCGAGCCGATCTTCTCGTTCTGGTCGTTGTACACAGCCTTGCCAAGAATGCTCTTCTTCACGCTCCAGCCGTTCAGCAGCGCATTGGACTGCTCGACGGTGACACTCAGGGGTTGCGTGCCGGCGACTTGCGCCTGCGCGCCGAAGCTCGTTGCAGCTACCGCGACAGCCACCAGAAGTTTGCCCAAAGTCATTCTATTTACTCCCTTTTTAGAAGATCTGACCGGCGCATAACCGCGCCGAACGAAACGCTGCGAAAGCATCATACCGGCTGCGACGCGCGGCTGCATGCTCGGTGACACAGGGGCGAAGCGCGCTGCATACACAGGGCGGTAAAATCGCATCGGGCGATAACGCGCTGTTTCCGGGGTGGTGAGTTTGACTGAGCTTGAACAGGGTTTCATCTTGACGCGGCACTGGCGGGACACACCCGCCGGCACCGAAGTCGATTTCTGGCTGGCAACGGACGGCGGGCCTCGTCATATCCGTCTGCGCCATCAAACATCGGTTGCATTCATTCCGGCTGAACAGCGCGAGCGCGCCGAAACCATTCTGCGTCGCGAAGCGCCGCTCGATCTTCGTTCACTCGAACTGCGCGACTTTCATCATCGGCCCGTGATGGGACTGTATTGTCCGCAATATCGTCAGTTGACCGGCTTTGAAAAGCGCCTGAAGCAAGGCGGCGTCGACGTCTATGAAGCCGACATCTTTCCGCCCGAGCGCTACATGATGGAGCGTTTCATCACCGCGCCGGTCGTGTTCAGCGGTGATCATGCACGCGACGGCGCGCTCGTGAATGGCGAGTTGAAACCGGCAGCGGACTATCGTCCTTCATTGAAACTCGTGTCGCTCGATATTGAAACGAGCGTCCACGCCGAACTCTATTCGATTGCACTCGAAGGTTGCGGGCAGCGTCAGGTGTATATGCTCGGGCCGCCGAACGGCGACGCAAGTGAACTCGACTTCGACCTCGAATACTGCGAAACGCGCGCACAGTTGCTCGAAAAGTTGAACACGTGGATGGAGCGACATGATCCCGATGCGATCATCGGGTGGAATCTCGTGCAGTTCGATTTGCGTGTACTCCAGCAGCATGCCGAACAATACCGCGTGCCGCTTCGGCTTGGACGTGGCGGCGCCGCGATGGAATGGCGCGAACATGGCCTCAAGCAGAACCATTATTTTGCGGGCGCGGCCGGGCGGCTAATCATCGACGGCATAGAGGCGTTACGCTCCGCGACGTGGAGCTTCCCGTCGTTTAGTCTCGAACACGTTTCGCGCGCGGTGCTCGGCGAAGGCAAAGCTATCGACAATCCTTATCAGCGCATGGATGAGATCCAGCGCCGCTTCGACGAAGACAAGCCGGCACTCGCCCGGTACAACCTGAAGGATTGCGAGCTCGTCACGCGCATTTTCGCTAGGACAGAACTGCTGCCGTTTCTGCTGGAACGCGCCACCGTAACCGGCCTGCCTGCCGACCGCAGCGGCGGTTCGGTTGCGGCGTTCACGCATTTGTATATGCCGCGAATGCATCGGCAAGGCTATGTCGCACCTAATCTCGGCGACGTGGCGGGCGCAGCAAGTCCCGGCGGATTCGTCATGGACTCGCGCCCTGGACTTTACGATTCGGTACTGGTGCTCGATTACAAGAGCCTGTACCCGTCGATCATTCGTACGTTTCTGATCGACCCGGTCGGATTGGTAGAAGGCATGCTGAATCCCGCCGACGATCAATCGGTGCCGGGCTTTCTCGGCGCCCGCTTCTCTCGCACGCGCCATTGCCTGCCGTCGATTGTGAGCCAGGTCTGGCAAGGCCGCGAAACAGCGAAGCGCGAGCAGAACAAGCCGCTCTCGCAAGCACTGAAGATCATCATGAATGCGTTTTACGGCGTGCTCGGCTCGACAGGTTGCCGCTTTTTCGACCCGCGGCTTGCGTCGTCGATCACGATGCGCGGTCACGAGATCATGCACCGCACGCGCGAGCTGATTCAGGCCGAAGGTTATGAAGTCATCTACGGCGATACGGATTCGACCTTCGTCTGGCTCAAGCACGCGCACGGCGAAGAAGAAGCGAGCCGCATTGGACGAACGCTTGTCGACCACATCAACGCATGGTGGCGGCAGAATCTGCAACAGCGTTTCGGGCTGGAGAGCGCACTCGAACTGCAGTTCGAGCGGCATTACCGGCGGTTCTTCATGCCGACCATTCGGGGCGCCGAAGAAGGCAGCAAGAAGCGCTATGCGGGGCTTACTGTTTTGCCGGACGGCAGCGAAGAGATCGTCTACAAAGGACTCGAAACGGTGCGAACGGACTGGACTCCGCTCGCGCAGCAGTTTCAGCAGGAGCTCTATCGGCGCATCTTCACACAGCAGCCTTATCAGGACTACGTGCGTGACTATGTGCGCGATACGCTCGCAGGCAAGCTCGACGATCAGCTCGTCTATCGCAAGCGCCTGCGCAGGCCGCTTGGCGACTATGAGCGCAACGTGCCGCCTCACGTGCGCGCAGCGCGTGTCGCCGACGAATTCAACCGCCGGCAAGGACGTCCGCTGCAATATCAGAACGGCGGCTGGATCAGCTACGTCATGACGATCGCCGGACCCGAGCCGCTCGAAACGCTACGCTCTGCCATCGACTACGAGCACTATCTGACGCGTCAATTGCAACCTGTTGCAGACGCAATCTTGCCGCTGCTGCGCGACGACTTTACGCGGCTGACGTCCGGCCAGAAACAGTTGTTCTGACGCGGTGCCAGCAGCGTAAAGTCGGGCAAGCCATATCATTCAGGCTTACTGCGGCGCCGGAAAGCCGAGCGCGTCCGCTTTGGTTCGCAACTCGGCAAAACGGCCACCTGGCGCACTGATCGCCGTGTTCGGCACGGTCTGGCTCTTGTCGAGTTGCTCGATGCCGCTCGCGCCCGAAGTCGCCGTCGATAGATTCGAGCAGGCAGAGCCAAAGGTGCCTTGCGTCACCGCGATCGCCGGTGCGTCGGTGCGCGCGGCGTCGGTAAAGTCGAGCGCATAGGCCAGGTTGAAGGTTGTCGAATCGCTCGCGCGCACGCCGAGTGGGTCCAGACCGAAGCGCCATGCGAGCAACTGGTGAATGGAACTCGGGTCGAACGGATAACGCGACACGTAGTTGGCACGCACACGCGGTCCGAGCAGCATGCAGGGCACGCGAAAACCGAGCCGGCCGTCGTTGCCGAGCGCGGCCTCGGCGGCGGACACCGGCTTGACGGGCGGCGCGACATGCTCCATGAAGCCGCCCCACTCGTCATACACGATGATCATCAGCGTCCTGCTCCAGTTGGGGCTGGTGCGTAGCGCATCGTAGATCTGGCCGAGCAGCACCTGGCCGTTGCGCACGTCGGCATGAGGATGGTCGTCGTTCGACGTGCCCTGCGCCTCGCCGCCAAAGCTCGGCTCGACCATGCAGAACGACGGCAACGTGCCCGCGGCTGCGTCGGAGAGAAAGTTGGCAAAGAGCTTCGAGCGGCCCACGTAACGCGTGCCGTAGAGCGCGGTAAACGGCACGTCGTGGAAGTAGTAGGTGGACGAGACGTTTTTCGCGTCCAGGCGATCCCAGATCGTTGGCAGCGTCGACGTGGCGAGCGTGTCCGATAAGCGGTCTGTTTCGCCGCTGTGCAGATAGACGCGGTTCGGATAAGTGTCGGCGAGAATGCCGCTCATGTAATAGTCGCAGACGGTGTACTGCGGTACCGCGCCGCGATAGAAGTCGAGGTCTGCCGCCTGGAAATAACCGATCGGCAACAGGTCGCCGCGCGTAAGGCTTGTGTTGGGCGTGAGCAGGAAGCCGTTCATTGCGCCATTGGCAAGATGAACGCGTCCGGCGTCATATGAGTGATTGGGGTCGGCGAACGAGCAGGCCTGGAAACCATAGGCGGCATTCGAGGGGAGCGAGAACGGCGTGTGAGTTTCGCCAAATGCATCTTTGAAATTTCGACCGCTCTGTGCAGTTTCCGCATTGGGCACCCAGCCTAGCAGATGGTCGAAAGAGCGATTTTCCATGGTGACGAGCACCACGTGGTCGATGCCCGAGGTGGCCGGATCGGGTAGCGCGGGACGCGGCAGATTTGCGCGGCCGGGAGGAATCGTGCCGACGGCTGGCGTTCCTCCGGAGCCGCCGCTGTTACCGCCTCCGCCGCCTCCTCCGCACGCCGACAGTGCTATTGAGCCTGCCAGCGCGGCAAGAACCTTGCGGCGGCCTGCATCGGGCGGATTGGTTGGCCTGGTCGTCATGATCGTCTCCCTTTGTTAGCTGCTTGCTGTTTTCGTGGAAGAATTCGCGTGGCGGATTTTTACCGCCGGGCGATTTCGTGCAACGAGGGAGCAATTACTGTTCCGCTAAAAAGAAAAGCCGGGCTAACAACGCAGCCCGGCTTCTCGCACGGCAACAGGTTTGGGCCAGCAATGGAAAACGGTGAATTAGATGCCCACGCCGCGCCGGGCCTGAGCGATGCAGCACGGCCGGAAACGGCGGCCTGCTGCAAGCCTTCGCAAAGCTCCAGGTTCAGGCCTTATGCGTCGGCAACCGGGCTGCTGATGAAGCGCAGCGCAAGCCGGTTCATCACGATTGCAACGGCCGCGATGATGGCGGGGACAGCCAGCACCGAGAACACTACCTGGAAACTGAACCCGAGCGACAGCAGCGCACCGCCCACGAGCGAACCCAGAATCCCGCCGAGGCGCCCGAACCCGAGCATCCAGCTCACGCCCGTCGCCCGTGCCCGCGTCGGATAGCAGCTCGGCGCCAGTGCATTCAAGCCGGTCTGCGCGCCGCTCATGAAGAACCCGGCACACGTGACGAGAACCGGCAGCAGGCTGGACTTGAGCGTGCCCATGCCGAGCGCAAAGATGAATACGCCGCCCAGCAGGTAGGCCGCACCGATCACGCCGTTGCGGTCCAGACGGTCCATCGCGAAGCCCACCGCCACCGCGCCGACAGTGCCGCCCAACTGGAACATGCCGGTGATCGCGGCCGCGCGTTCGACGGGCAAACCGGCGTCCTTGATCAGCGTCGGCAGCCAGCCGGTCAGCAGATAAATGATCAGCAGTCCCATGAAATAGGTAAGCCACAGCATCAGCGTGCTGAATGCGTAGCCGTCTGCGAACAGCATCCGCACGGGCGCCTTGGCGGCGACCACCGGTTCAGGCGCCGTAAAGCGCACGTCGCTGCTGAATTCGTGGCCGCATACGCGCCCGAGCGTCGCCGCAATACGTTGAGTGGGTAGTTTGCGCACCAGCATCAGACGCGCGGATTCAGGCAGCAGCCACAGCAGCAGCGGCACGCTCACAATCGGCAGAATTCCGCCGAACATGAACACCGCGCGCCAGCCGTAGTGCGGAATCAACGAAGCCGCGACGAAGCCGCCCGCGCCGGAGCCGAAATTGAAGCCCGTGAACATGATCGTGAGCAGCAGCGAGCGATTGCGCGACGGCACATATTCGGAGAGCAGCGTGGTCGAATTCGGCATGGCGGCGCCAAGGCCGAGGCCCGTGAGAAAACGTAGCGCGACGAGTTGCACAGGCGTCTCGGCAAATGCGCAAATCAGGCTGAACAAGCCGAAGCAGAACACCGAAGCAATGAGCACCTTCTTGCGTCCAATGCGATCGGCAACAGGGCCCGCAGCCAACGCGCCGACCGCGAGGCCGACCATGGCAGCGCTCATCACCGGACCGAACGCGGTGCGGCTCACATTCCAGTCATGCATGATGACGGGCGCAACGAAGCCCATCACGGCCGTGTCCAGGCCGTCCATCATGACGATCAGAAAACACAGAACGAGCACGAGCCATTGGTAGGGCGACACCTTTCGTGCGTCGATAAACGCCTTGATGTCGACTGAATCTGCAGATTTCATGCATGTCTCCGAAGAAAATAGTTTCCCGTCCCGGCTTTCCGTGGAAGCCGGGTTTTGTTCTTGCATCGAAATGAAGAAGCCGCCAGCGCGCGGCTCAGGTGCTGCGCGCTAAACGGCGTCGGGCACGTTGCGCGTCTTTAAAAACGCTTCGAGGGTTTCGCCACGCATGCTTGCGTACATGCCCAGGTTGGTGATCTTCACCACGCGCGCGAATTTCTCGAGCACGAAGAAGCACACGCCGTAGCGGATCAGGCCGATCCAGTCGGCGTTGTCGACCAGCGTGCGTTCCTGCGGCGTGAGACCTGCCTTGTCATACGCCGCCTGACGATTTTCGAGCCACAGTGAGCGCGCCGCCGCTTCGCGCATCTGCCAGAAGAAGCGGTTCAGGCGCATCGCCTTGATGCTCTGGCGGATATCGAACGGATACGTGCCCGTCAGTTCTTCGACACCGATCAGTTGCGGATTCATTGCGCCACCTCGTCTTCGTAAATCGTCACGGCCATTGCCGTGCTCGTTGCAAGGTAGTAATTGCGATGCAGCTCGCGGACCTTTGAACCGAGCGCACCGCGCATGGCGAGCCACATGATCGTTTCGACGCTTTCCGCGCCGCCGAGGCGCACGTAATCGACATGCTTCATCGCGGCAAGACGTTGCGGTTCATGAACGATCAGGTCGAGGAACTCCATGTCCCACTCGGTGTTGTTAAAGCCGCTGCGCTCGCCGTGCACCTGATGCGAAAGACCGCCCGTACCGACCACTACCACGTCGAGATCTTCTTCAAACGATTCGATCGCGCGGCGCAATGCCTGGCCAAGGCGATAGCAGCGGTTCGCGGTCGGTAGCGGATACTGCAGCACGTTGACCTGCACGGGCACCAGCGCAAGCGGCCAGCCGCCGGCATGAGGCAGCATCAACGAGAGAGGCGAATTGCAGCCGTGATCGAGCGGACGGTCCTGAAAAATGGTGAGGTCGAACTCGTCGTTGACCAGTTGCTCGGCAATGTGGATCGCAAGATCGGGATGACCCGCGATATCCGGAAGAGGACGCTTGCCCGCACCCTCGTCCGCGAATTCATGATTGCCCGAGACGCCCAGAGCGAAGGTCGGGTAACAGTCGAAGAAGAAGCTGTTCGCGTGGTCGTTGTAGAACATCACCATAGCGTCCGGCTTACGCTCGGCGAGCCAGTTCGCAACCGGCTCGTAGCCCTTGAAGAGCGGCGCCCATGCCGGGTCGTTCTGCTTACCCTTGTCGTACGCCATGCCGATAGTCGGCACATGCGAGGTGCCGATACCACCAATGATCCTTGCCATTTCGTTTGTCTTCCGTCGCTTCGTGCTGCGCAATTACTGCGGGCCAATCGGATACGTTGCAGGAAGGCTGAACACCTTCTCGCATTCCACTTGGGATACCAAGATAAGAGTTGCGCGGCTTTTTAGGAAGTACGGGTAAACCAACGTTATGGGGTCAATGAGTGCCTATATCAAGCCATAATGCAGGCTGTATGCGCCTTCTATCAGCCCTGAAAGCCTTCCTCCGCTTGGAGCGTTTTGTATCCCAATTCCCTGTACGCCGCATTTTCCAACGAATTTTGGTGACAGGCAGCCATAAACAAAATAGATGCCTCTGAAACCAACTCGCAAGGTGTGTCTCTACCGTGGTGCCGCGCGTTTTGCGTGGCTATACTGGACGACGTCCAATGAGCAGATGACGATGAACGAAACGACACAGCAGGCTATTGTTCAGACCTTACGCGAGAAGATCCTGGCAGGAGAACTGTCGCCGGGCCAACGCCTCGTCGAAGCGCAACTCGCGCAATCGCTCGGTGTATCACGTACGCCGCTGCGCTATGCACTCAGTGTGCTGTCTTCCGAAGGACTGCTCGACCGCTCGGGCGCGCGCGGCTATATAGTCCGCCGCTTCAGCGTACGCGACGTACTGAACGCAATCGACGTGCGCGGCGTGCTCGAAGGTCTCGCCGCGCGTGCGGTCGCCGAGAGCGGCGTGGACGTTGCACTTGCCGCCGCGCTCGACGATTGCCTGCGCGAAGGCGACGACATCTTTCGCAACGGCAACCTTCAACCCGGCGACGACGTGCGCTATGCAGCGATGAACGGACGCTTCCACTCGCTCATCATCGAGGCAGCGCAGAACACGGCGGTTAGTGCAGCGTTGAGTCTGAACGACAAGATTCCGTTCGTCTCGCCCTCCACCATCGCATTCGACGAAGCCGCACGCGAGCGTCAATTCATGATGCTGATGTATGCGCACCGACAGCACCACGCAATCGTGGACGCGTTGAAGAAAGGCGAAGGCGCGCGCGTCGAAGCGTTGATGAAAGAGCACACGCACATATCGAAGGAAAGTCTGAATCTGTCGCTGCCGGCATTGCATCTGATCGCGGGCGCCGCATGACGCGCGACGCATCGCTCGTTGCCGTCAGAAACGACGCGCCTGGCAAAGCGCCTGCGAAGACCACGGCGCCCGCAAGCAGCAAGGACCTGCTCAATCTCGCGCAACTGCGCGCCTTCCGCCTTGTCGCGGATATGGGCAGTGCAACGCGTGCGGCCGCCGCGCTGTTTCGCGCGCAATCGGCGGTGACGCGCTCGGTTCAGGAACTCGAGTCGGCAGTTGGAGAACCGCTATTCGATCGCGGTCCTTCGGGCATGCTGCCCACCCCCGTTGGCCGGGCGGTGCTGCTTCGCTGCGAACGGATATTCGTAGAACTCGAAGAACTCGCACAATGGTGCGCTGCGCGGCAGGCACGCCGCCGCCCTGCTGCTGAAGGCGCACTGCCGGCCTATCTGCTGAACACACGGCGGCTGCAGATTTTCGTCGCGCTTGCACGGCACCGTCATATGCCGAGCGCGGCCAAAACGTTCGGTATCAGTCAGCCCGCCGTCAGCACCGCGGTTCGTGTGCTCGAAAGCGGCTCGGGACTGAGCCTCTTTCACCGGAGCCCGCGCGGCATTCTGCTCACCGCCGAAGGTGAAACGTTTCTGCTGCATGTGCGGCGCGCGTTGAACGAATTGCGCCACGTGCCCGACGATATCGCGGCCCTGCGCGGCAATATCCGGGGCGCGGTAACGGTCGGCGCGCTGCCGCTCGGGCGCACGCTGATCCTTCCCAAAGCGATCGCGAAATTGAGCGCGGACAATCCGGGCGTGCGGGTAGTCACCGACGAAAGCGCGTATGAAGCGCTGGTCGCGGGCTTGAGAGCGGGCGACATCGACTTCATTCTCGGCGCGCTGCGCGAGAACGACTCGACGAGCGGCCTGAAGAACGAGCGCTTGATGTCGGAAGACATGGTGCTTCTCGTGCGGCGCGATCATCCGCTTACGCGCGCTCATGAGCCGAACATCGCGGATCTGCGCGACGCGCAGTGGATCCTGCCACGCAGTCACGCGCCCGCGCGAGCGCTGTTCGAAGCCCAGTTCAAGCGGATGAAAATCAAACCGCCACTGCCCACGGTCGAAACCGCAGACCTCGCCGTGATTCGCGGCCTGCTGCTCGGCACCGACATGGTGGCGGCGCTATCCGCGCAGCAGTTGCACTACGAGGTGCAAGCGGGGCAACTCGCAGTGCTCAAGGTGCCGCTGCACAACACGCGGCGCGAGATCGGGCTGACGATGCGCGCGGCAGGTACACCCTCGCCGGCGGCTCGGGCGCTGATCGACGCAATTCGTCTGTCGGTGGTCGAGCTCACGCGCACAGTCAGCGTCGCGGCAAGTTAGCGGCGGCTTGCGGCGACTGCCCGCTGATGGTCCGCTAACGACCAGCAGCGAGGACCGCGGCGATATCAGTCGCTAGACCTGCGGCTCCCATACCGAGGAAGGAATGCCGACCACACCGTCGAACAGCCAGCGCGCGGTGCGCAGCAACGCCGCGCTCAGCACTTCGGGTCGCTCGGGATCGCCGCCGAGCGTGAGTTCGACAGTGAACTCGCCGGTCGGATGCTCGACGGAAACCCGCTTGCGTGCGCGTTCGAGTTCCACTTTCGCAATGCCGTCGCACACCGTGCCGGGCAGCACCGCCGCCGTCGCCACACTCACTGCGCCGAGCACGCCAATCGATGCATGGCAGCGGTGCGGAATGAAACTGCGCGTGGAAATGGTGCCGCCGTTGCGCGGCTCCGCGACGAGGCACATCTTCGGCACCGTTCGGGCGCTGACGTCGCCAAGGTTCATCATCGGGCCCACGGCAAGCCGGATTTTTTCGATGCGCGCCTTCAGCTCGTCGTCTGCGTCGAGTTCTTCGCGCGTTTCGTAACCGGTGCGTTGCAGGTCGCGCGCTCGCATCAGCACGAGCGGCATGCCGTTGTCGATGCACGTCAGTTCGACGCCTTCCACGGTGTCCTTGAGTCGTCCCGTCGGGAGCAGCGCGCCGCACGTCGAGCCGGCTGTATCCCGGAACTCGAGCGGAATCGGCGCGGCGCCGCCCGGCACGCCGTCGATGCGCGCGTCACCTTCATACGTCACGCGACAGCCCGGTGTGCGGACCGTTGCAACCGCGATCTGCCCGGTGTTGACCATGTGAATCGCCACGCGCGTGCTGCCGTCTTCAGCGTTGACGAGTCCGCGTTCAATCGCATACGGCCCGACGCCCGCGAGAATGTTGCCGCAGTTCTGGCCGAAATCGACGCGCGCCTCGTTGACGACGACTTGCGCGAACAGATAGTCGACGTCGGCGTCCTCGCGCGACGATGGAGAGATGATCGCGACCTTGCTGGTCAGCGGGTCCGCGCCGCCGATGCCGTCGATCTGCCGCGGATCGGGCGAGCCCATCACCGCGAGCAGCACACGGTCGCGTTCGGCGGGATCGGCGGGCAAGTCGGACGCCATGAAAAACGCGCCTTTGGACGTGCCGCCGCGAATCATCATGCAGGGAATGCGGGTCTGGGTGCGGCTTTGCATCGCGAGTCTCCATCGCTAATAGGCGGCTCTCATTGTAGTTTTCGATGCCGCCGGCACAGCACCTAAAGCGGCCTGCAAGTCCATCCAATCTGTTTATCGACTATGCCTGATGGCGATCTGCAGCCTCGTTGCAAGCCGCCTGGAATGGCACGAATGCGAGCTTGCGGGCATGCGTTGACGCAAGGTCCGCGTGAAACCGTTTTCTCCATACGAAATGCGCGCATTTGCCCATCGCCGGGGATTGGCTTCAAAACCGCCTTCTATTCGACCAATTGAAGCTCGGCCACCCAGCGCACACTGACGTCGTGCCAATTGCGTCAGGAGCTTCAGATGTCTTCCCGTCATCGCCAGAATCGCCCGTTCGACGAAAACTCGCTCGAGCCGGCAACGGCCGAATGGACCAACCCTGCGCCCGACGCCGATGCGCAAACCATGCACGGCCTGCACATTGCTTCGCAGAATGTGTTGCACCTCGCGACGCAGACGTACAATGCTGCGGCGCGCGGCGACGATGCAGCGGCACAGGCAGCGCGCGCGTCGCTGGAACAGCAACTGGGTCTGACCACGCGTCTGATCGACGAGCTTGTTTCCGGCGGGGCCGACCAGCCCACGATGCACTGACCGGCCCTCAATAAAACAAGGCCGACAGCAATAACCGCGGTTTCCAATCTTCGAGACAAGAAATGAGCGCTTTGACGGTAATTCTCTGCATCTGGGCAATGGTTGCGTTCTGCGCGGTGCTGTTCATCCGCGGCGCCACGGCGCGCGTCGAGCGCCCCAGGAAGTCGACACAAAGCCGTCCGGCGCGCTTCTCAATCGCCGAATAAGGGCTCGGCGGGGCGCGATGCAGCGGGGCTCGCTGGATTGCGGTGAACGGTCGTCGCACGGCGCCGCTTGGGTGCCGTCATTCCCGCGCCGGCCAGGGCAAACCCTGCGCCGACCAGTCGAGTTCGACGCCGATCACCGAACGCTCGTCCGCGAACTGCGCAGCGAGGGTCACTGCGATGCACGGCCTGCCGCTCGCTAGCGAAAGATATGGATTGCTGGCGATCGCGACACCCGGCAACAGCACTGCATTGCGATAGTACGGCCGATGATCCCAGCGTGCGTCTCGCGGATTCGCCACCGGATGCAGCGAAGCGCCTTCCATGCTCCACGCCGGCCCCGGCACTTCGGGACCGAGCTGGCGTCCGGAAGCGTCGAGGATGAAGCAGCTGACACAACGCTCGAACGTCGCCAGAGAAGAGAACGCGCGATCCATGGCTACGCCGGCATGCAACGCGTCCGCGGCCTCGCGCAACGCCACGCGGTACGGCTCGACCACGGATTCGAACAACGCATGCTGATGCGCGCGGCCCTGCGCGATCATGTCGAACGCATCGTCAATTCGTAGATGCACGGAGCCAGGCGAAACGATCTGCGCTGCCGGCCGCCCAAGCAGATAACCTTGCGCGAAGTCCACGTTCGATTCGACGGCGAGAATCAGCTCCTCGGTCGTTTCCACACCTTCCACTACCACCAGCATGCCGGCCTGATGCAACAGCGACACGAGCTTCGGCAAGATCGGCTGTTCGGTGCCGTGGCTCGTCGCGCGTATCAGTTCGCCGTCGAGCTTGACGATATCCGGACGGATGCGCAGCAGCCGGTCGAGGTTCGACTGGCCGGCTCCAAAGTCGTCGACAGCAATCAGGAAACCGTGTTCGCGATACAGCGCCGCCGCGCGCGACATCTCGCCGACACTGCCGCCGTGCGACTCGAGAATTTCGAGAATCACCTGTTGCGGCGCGAGTCCCACCCTTCGCACGATGGCGGCGAGGTCATCCGCATAACCGTCGGCGACGAACGTGGCCGGCAGAATGTTGAGAAACAGCCAGCCGTCCGCGGGCAGTGACGCACGTGCGTTGGCAAGGTGCACGGCATGGCTCGCGCGGTCGAGCACGCCTTCGTCGTTGGAGGGCTTGGGCGCGAACAGCGCCGCGGGCGGCAGCAGCGTGCCGTCGTCCAGCTCACCCCGCAGCAGCGCCTCGAAGCCGACCTGCTTCTGATGCGACAAGCTGAAAAGCGGCTGAAAATGAGAGGTCAGGTAATAGTCTTCCCATCGATGCCGCGAGCTCGACGCGCCCGCCGAGCCCGCCCCACCGCAGGCGTCTTCGATCAGCGACTGCAGCGGTGCCTGCGGCAGCGGACGCTCCGAGCACACGCGATTCCTGCCCGAATGCTTGGCGCGCAGCAACGCTTCATCGGCGCGGTCGAGCAGCACCATGATGCTTTCGCCGCTGCGGTGTTCGGCCACGCCGAAACTGGCAGTCAGATTGCCGTCCGGGCGCTCAATCTCGGCAATTGCGCCGCGCAGCCGCTCGGCGAGGCGCAGCGCGCCGGCCAGTCCGTCGCATAGCAATATGGCAAATTCTTCGCCGCCGATCCGGCTCACGCTGTCCGTGCCCCCGGTTCCGTCGAGCAGCACCTGCGCGACCTCGCGCAACGCAAGGTCGCCCACCCCATGACCGAACCGGTCGTTCAACGACTTGAAGTTGTCGATGTCCAGAAAGATCGCGCTGACCTCTCCGCCCTGCGCCACGTCCGCGAGCCGCCGCTCCGCCTGGGCGACGAACGCGCGGCGGTTTTGCAGACCGGTCAATGGATCGGTGGCCGCCAGTTGAGCCAACTGGTCCTCCAGCAGGAAGTGATTCCGCCGGAACCGGTAGAAGCCGAAATGAAACACGACCGAGGTCGGCAAGCCGATCGCCGCGATCCACATCCACATGACGACGTCGACGTCGGCCGTGCGCGGCGCGCCAGGCAGCAGCGGGATCGCTGCCGCATAGAAGAGCGCGCTGCCGACAAAGAAATGCGTCGGCGTGAGCCAGAGCGGCGCGGCGCAAACCGGTATCACGACCATCGCCGGCAGCGTCCACAGCAGCGGCTGTTGCAAGCCCACAACATTCAGCGCGAGTCCGCCGACGAGCGCGAGCGAAAACGCGACGCCGATTGCCCCGAAGGTCCACGTCGACTTCGCACGCGGGATGGCCAGCACCAGCAAAGCCAGCACTAGCGCATAGCCAAGGCGATACGCAAGCGGCGCCGCCGGTCCGCCGACAAACGCGCGCGCCGCGACGAGAGAGAGGAACGCAACGACGGTGAACGCCATTGTCACGGTCGACAGCGGACGCTGATGTTCGAGCGAGCGCCGGTGAAAGCGCTCGCGCAGACTGGCATCGGATGAGTGCTGCGTCGAAGTGAGGAGCATAAGGATGGGCTACAGGGCAGGTCCGGTCACTCTATCCATGTATATCGGCAAACCTCTGACGAATGTTGAGCCTTTCCAAAAATATCCGGCAATAAATACGCGGGCGCTCGCTCAGACCGCGCGACGCAGTGACTGGGCCGCGCCCGCGCGCTGAATCCGCAATGCTCGGGGCTCGGCGATCATACTCCCGGCCGGAAATTAATTCCGACGGGAAATAACTCATTTGCGGAAATGCACGTCGGTAGAAAAAGGAAGGCGAAGATCCTCAATGCGTTGAACAAAGTGGCCGTTAATACACCTGGAAGTTGTGAGCGCAACAGTCGTTTCCGAGCCACAGACTCATGGCAGAAGTTGTAATGCTTCGTGGTCCTTCTGTATGCAGCATAGGGTTCGCACGTATCGGCCAGGTGACCGAAAGTGGCTAAAAGTTAATGTCTTAAGTAGACTGCTTCAAAGTGTGCGGAAGCGCCTGGTGAAAGCGGTAAAACTAACCTACGCGGCCTTGCGCGAGTCATGCGAGCACTGTCCCTGCACCCGGTCGTCGCGGTCCTTTTTAGCCAGTTGGCATCGACGGCCATTTTCCAGAAAACATGGTTCCAATCCTCGATTACCTGCTCGAACGCCAGATGTCACCGCAATGGCGGGGCTTGCTTTGCGCCTTGGCCTCGGAGTTCGAGGCGCAGATCGGCCGCGATGAATTGCGTCAACTGATGCACCGCGTGGGAACTCGTTTTGCCGCGGCCCATCCGCTGCCTGCCTGCGACTCGACCACCGACCTCGAGCGGACCCTGAACGAGCGTTGGCAGGAAATCGATTGGGGATATGTCGAACTCGCCGACGACTCCGAGTCGCTACGCATCGTTCACTACTGCGCGCCGCTGCCGGCGTTCGGCAACGATGCGCTCGCGTGGACCCCGGCATTTCTGGAAGGCGCGTATCAGACCTGGTTGAGCGCGCTTGGCGCGCAGGGCTTGTCAGTCGCACAAACCAGCGAGTATTCGCAAGACACGGCGCTCGAGTTCCGTCTCGGCCGTCATGCAGCGTGAAAGCCGTAACAGGCCAGGGCCGAGCTGCGCGCAGGACCGGTGCGCAATCAGCAACGGGCAGTCAGGTTGGGCACTGGTTTCGCGCCGCGACCGGAAGTAAGGACCGGGCAACGTAAAGTACTAAATGAATGGCGGCAACATGAGTTCATCAAGCGACATCGAAAAATTATTCGATCACTTCGGCGGCGACGCCAACGCGTACCAGGAGATTGGGCGCGAGAACGAGGCGCATTCGGCGCGCACGCGCTGGCCGTTGCTGGTGACGCTCGATCTCAAGCAGCCGCTGATTCCCCCAATCGGGCAGCGCGCACAAGCAAGACCTCAACCGGTGGCCGATGAGGCCGCCGCGCTCGCCGTCGAGCGTCAGGACCCGGCCACGCCGAAAGACGCGGCCTCGGTGACGCGCGCAAAGGCACCGCTTTTCACGCGCTCGCATCGGCGCGACATTCCGCCGGTTGTCGTGGCTGCGGCAACGCCGGCCGCGCCGCGCGGCGCATCGCGCTTCGGTGCGCCCGAAACGCATGGCGAGCTCACGCAGGCAACGGCTTCGAAGGCGGCTGATGCTGCGTCGATGCCGGTTTCGTCTCCGGTTCCACCGGCAACGAGACAGGCCGAGCCGGTGGCTGCCGTCGTCCCTCCTGTCAGGATCGCATCTATCGCGCCGCTCGCGCCCGTTTCCTCCGTGCCGCCGATCCCGCCGATCCCGCCGATCCTGCCCTTCATGCAGAGTGCGCCGGCCATCGCTGCTGCGAGCAATCCGCCCGCGGCATCGGCGCGAACGTCTGCGGCCGCTCCGGCATGGGCGCAAGCGCCGGCGCCTGTCCGTTCCGGTCCGGGCGCCGCCCGCACGCCCCACGCCGCGCCCGCGCCTGCCCCCGCCTCGGCCCGCACGCAGCCCTTCATGTCTGCGCCAACGTCCATGGCAGCATCCCAACCGACGTCGATCCTCGGCAAACTGTTTAGCTCACAAGCGGAGACCGCGCCGCTCCACGCGGCCGCGCCCGCCACGCAAGCGGTGCCGCTGCAATCGCTGTTCGACCGCCTGCGCGGCACGCCGCGCGCAGCCGCGGCGTCGGCAGTCAGCGCCGAACCCGCCGAGTCCGGATCGTGGCTCGTCAACCGCCCGCGTCGCTCATGAAAGTCATCGCGGTAGTGTCCGCCAAGGGCGGCGTCGGCAAGACGACCCTCGCCGCGAACCTCGCTTCGGTGCTCGCCGCGAGCGGCCGGCGTGTGATCGCGCTCGACCTCGATCCGCAGAATGCGCTGCGCCTGCACTTCGGCGTGCCGCTCGACAGCATCGACGGCATCTCGCGTGCCACGCTGACCGGCGACGCATGGCAGTCGGTCATGTTCGACGGCGTGGACGGCGTCACCGTGCTGCCCTACGGCGCGGTACTGGAAGACGACCGCCGCCGCTTCGAGGCGCATGTCGACCAGGACCCGCTGTGGCTCGCGCATGCGTTGCGCAGCTTGAGGCTCGAGGCATCCGACGTCGTGGTCGTGGACACACCGCCGGGTTCGTCCGCGTACGTGCGCGCCGCCTTGTGCGCGGCCACTTTCGCGCTGAACGTGGTGCTGGCCGACGCCGCTTCTTACGCGGCGATTCCGCAGATGGAGCGGCTGATCGACACCTACGCTGCGCCGCGCGCCGAGTTCGGCGGCGTGGGCTATGTGGTCAATCAGATCGACCAGTCGCGCCAACTGACCAAAGACGTACTCAAGGTTCTGCGCCAGATGCTCGGCGAGAAACTCTTTCCCGGCGTGATCCATCTCGACGAAGGCGTGAGCGAAGCACTCGCCTGCGACACCACGCTCATCCACTACGATCCGCTTAGCCAGGCCGCCGCCGACTTCCGCGCGTGCGGCACGTGGCTGATGTCGGCGGTCGACGCGATCGCTGTCTCGCCAAGGAATGTCGCATGAGCACGACTCATCCCGAAGGCATTGAAGCGAGCGAACCGTCGCGGTTCGAACGCTTTGTCGACGCACGTTTCTGGAATAGCCGCATCGTCACCGGTCTCGTCACGCTGTTCGCACTGGTGATGCTGTACTTCGTTTTCACGGTGCCGCTCGCTTTCTACGAGCAACTCACGTTCGCCACCTGCTGCTTCGTCACCGCGCTGCTGTTTCGACGCCTGCAAGGCCGTTACGCGACGATGGTGATGATCATGCTCTCAGTGGTGACGTCGGGTCGCTATATGTACTGGCGGCTGACCTCGACAACTTATTGGGAGCATCCGCTCGACGCCGCGTGGGGTCTGCTGCTCGTGTCGGCGGAAGTCTATTCGACGCTCGTGCTGCTGCTCGGCTACTTTCAGACCGCATGGCCGCTCAAACGCAAGCCGATGCCGCTGCCCGCCTCGCGCAGCGACTGGCCTACCGTCGACGTCTTCATTCCCACTTATAACGAGCCGCTTTCGGTGGTCAAGCCGACCATCTACGCAGCGCTCGCGCTCGACTATCCGGCCGAAAAACTGTCCATCCACGTGCTGGACGACGGCCGCCGTCCCGAGTTCAAGGCGTTCTGCGAGGAAGTCGGCGTCAACTGGACGATCCGTACGCACAACCGCCACGCAAAGGCCGGCAACATCAACGAAGCGTTGAAGATCACCAAGGGCGAATACCTCGCCATTTTCGATTGCGATCACATTCCGACGCGCTCGTTCCTGCAGATCGGCCTTGGCTGGTTCCTGCGCGACAAGCTGCTGTCGATGCTGCAAACGCCGCACCACTTTTTCTCCGCCGACCCGTTCGAGCGCAACCTCGGCACGTTCCGCAAAGTGCCGAACGAAGGCGAACTGTTCTATGGGCTCGTGCAGGACGGCAACGATCTGTGGAACGCCACCTTCTTCTGCGGTTCGTGCGCACTGCTGCGCCGGACCATGGTCGAGGAGATCGGCGGCATCGCGGTAGAGACCGTCACTGAAGACGCTCACACCGCGCTGAAGCTGCACCGTCTCGGCTACACCACAGCGTATCTGGCGATTCCGCAAGCCGCGGGGCTCGCGACCGAAAGCCTGTCGGGTCACATCGGCCAGCGGATTCGCTGGGCGCGCGGCATGACGCAGATCTTCCGGATCGATAATCCGCTCACGGGCAAGGGCCTGAAGTTCGGCCAGCGGCTTTGCTATCTGAACGCGATGATGCACTTCTTCTACGGCATCCCGCGTCTCGTGTTTCTCACCGCGCCGCTGTCGTATCTGTTCTTCGGCGCGCATGTGATCGAAGCCGCCGCGAGCACCATCGCCATCTACGCATTGCCGCACATGATGCACGCGAGCATTACCAATTCGCGCATGCAGCGCTCGTTCCGCCATTCGTTCTGGGCCGAGGTCTATGAATCGGTGCTGGCGTCGTATATCACCGCGCCCACCTTGCTCGCGCTCATCAACCCGAAGCTCGGCAAGTTCAACGTGACGGCTAAGGGCGGCCAGATCGAGAAGAACTATTTCGACTGGGCGATCTCGCGACCGTATCTGTTCCTGCTGCTGCTGAACCTGATCGGTTTCTGCGTGGGCATCGTGCATATCTATCTGAACTGGCATACCCGCAGCATCGTGCAGACCACCGTGCTGAACCTCGGCTGGACCACGTACAACATGCTGATTCTCGGCGCGAGCGTGGCTGCCGCGAGCGAGCGCCGGCAGATTCGCGCGGTGCATCGCGTGGCGATGGAAATGCCGGTCATGCTCAAGTTCTCCACGGGCCGCACGCTCGCCTGCAAGACCATTGACTACTCGGAAGGCGGCGTAGGTGTCGCGTTGCCCGCGGCCATTCAGGTGCCGATGCACGAGCGCGTCACCGTGTCGCTCTTTCGCGGCGACGAGGAATACGCGTTCCCCGCCACGGTCGGCTTCACGGCGCCGGGCCGGGTGGGCCTGCGCTTTTCCGCGATGACGCGCGAGCAGGAATACGAGTTCGTCAAGACCACGTTTGCACGCGCCGACGCCTGGACCGGCTGGGCCGAGGGGCGCCAGCAGGACACGCCGCTGCGCGGGCTCTCGCACGTGCTGACGGTGGGCGTGCGCGGCATCGCAGGCCTCTTCGAGCACCTCTACAACGACCTGCGAAGCTCGATGAAAAGCCGTCCGGTGGACGTCAAGAAGCTAAAAACCAAAGACTGATCTATGCGCAACTGGATGGCGAAGGGAAGCATCGAACGCTCGAATCAGCAGCGTTACGAGTCGCACAGTGACACAAACTTGCAGCGCCGCGACGCGCAGCGCCCTCGCTCTTCACGGCTGACGCGCGGCGTCGCGTGCTGGCTCGCGTTGCAGACCGCATTGGGCGCGCCGCTCGCGTCGGTGGCCGAAGCGGCCGCTGCGGCGTCGGGCACCGTCGGAAAGGCAGACACGGCCAACTCAGCCAACGCAGCCGACACCGCCGCGCCGCGCGCGCAAGCCGCGCTTCGAGCGCAGGCTACGCCGCCCGCAGCGGCGGCTGGGAACACGGCAACACATGCAACCGGCACGGGCAACGGCCCCGCGCCGAGCCCCGCCGTACCCTACGACCCGGCGATGATCGCGCAAGCGCCATTGGCGACGCCTACGCCGGCGCTCGCCGCGTCGGCGGTCAAAGCGCTGGGCGTCAAGACGCCGACCACCGCCGAACCGGGCACGCTGGTGCCGGGCGGCCGTCGCCAGACGCTCACGTTCGCCGACCTGGGCGCGCTCGATCCGCTGCAGTTGCGCGGCACCGACGGCCAGAACGGCGTCGCGTTCTCCGTGCGCGGCGACGAGGTGGTAACGGGCGCGATCCTGCATCTGATTTACAGCTACTCGCCCGCCCTGCTGCCGAACATCTCGCAACTCAAGGTGCTGGTAAATGGCGAAGTCGCGGCAACGCTGCCCGTGCCGCGCGACCAGGCCGGCATGCTGGTCGCGCGCGACGTGTCGCTCGATCCGCGCTTCGTCAGCGAATTCAATCACCTGAACGTGCAGTTGATCGGGCATTACACGGCGAGTTGCGAGGACCCGGCGAACTCGTCGCTATGGGCCACCGTCAGCAATGCAAGCTCGCTGGATCTGACGTACGCGTCGCTCGCCAGCAAGCCGGATCTCGCGGCCCTGCCGCAACCGTTCTTCGACCGACGCGACGTGCGGCGCCTCGAACTGCCGTTCGTATTCCCGCAGAAGCCGACAGCCGGCACGCTCGAGGCAGGCGGCATCGTGGCCTCGTGGTTCGGCGCGCTCGCCGGCTATCGCGGTGCGCTGTTCCCGGCGCAGCAGGACAACGTGCCGCTGTCGGGCAACGCCGTCGTGTTCGCCACCGACGACCAGCGCCCCGCCGGCGTCACGACTCCAGCTATCTCCGGCCCGACCATCGCCGTGGTCGACCGTGAAGCGCCGGCGCGCGGCAAGCTGCTGCTGGTTCTCGGACGCACCGACGCCGAACTGAAGATCGCCGCGCGGGCGCTCGGTATCGGACAGAACACGCTGACCGGACAAAGTGTGACGATTACGCGGCTCACCGAACTCGCGAAGCGCGCGCCCTACGACGCGCCCAACTGGCTGCCGACCCATCGACCGGTTCGCTTTGGCGAGCTTGCCGACGCGCGCGACCTGACCGTGTCGGGCTACGACGCCGACGCGGTCCATGTGAATCTGCGCGTACCGCCCGACCTGTTCATGTGGCATACCAAGGGCGCGCCGATCGACCTGCGCTACCGCTACACGGTGCGTCCGCAGCGCGACCGCTCGTCACTGAACGTCAGCGTGAACAGCGGCTTCGTGCAGGCGCTGCCCATTCCGGCCGAGTCCAGTTCGGTATTCGACCTGAGCCATTATTTCGCGCGCGTGCTGCCGGACAAGACCGCCGAGGCGCGCCGCACGCTGCATATTCCGCCGCTGCTGCTGACCCCGCGCGCGCAACTGCGCCTGCACTTTTACTATGACATTCCGAATACCGGCGAATGTCATGGGCGACTCCTTGAGAATGTGATCGGCGCGGTCGATCCAAATTCGACAATCGACCTGTCGTCGTTTCCCCACTACATGGCGTTGCCCGATCTCGCGGCGTTCGCGAACAGCGGCTTTCCGTTCACGCGCATGGCGGATCTGTCGGAAACGGCGGTGATCCTGCCGAACGACGCCGACTCGAGCGACTACAGCCTCTACCTGCTGACCATGGGACGCATGGGCGCGTCGACCGGCTATCCGGTCGCGGGCGTGACAGTGGGCACCGCCGACGACGTCGACAAATACGCCGACAAGGACCTGCTGATTTTCGGCGCGCCCGGCAAGCAACCGCTACTTCAACGCTGGGCCAAGTCGATGCCGTTTTCGAGCGACGGCGACTCGCGCACGTTCCAGCTGTCCGACATCGTCTTCAAACTCGAGGACTGGTGGCATGGCGAGCGCGGCGTCGAGCGCCTGCCCGCGCGCGCCGACCTCACGCTCGTCAGCTCGAACGGCGACGCGCTCCTGACCGGCTTCGAATCGCCGCTGAAAAAGACCCGCAGCGCGGTGGCTCTCGTGAGCGCGGCCGGGCAGTCGGACGCCGATCTGTCGGCCGCCCTGCTCGACGCCGACGTGCTGCCGGAGATTCAAGGCGCAATGGCCGTGATCCACGGCCGCACGGTCACGATCACGTCGAACGGCGATGCGTACTATGTCGGCCATTTATCGCCGCAGGAGTATCTGCGCTGGGCGCTCTCGTCGCATCCGTTGTTGCTGATGCTGGGCGGCGTGCTCGCGGCGCTGATCATCGCGGCGCTGTTCTACCGGATGCTGCGCTCGGTCGCGGCGCGCCGTTTGAAGGACTAACAGGACTGACATGCGGGTTCGAATCAACAGAAAACAAGGTGTGAAATTGGCCGTCTCGCTGGCGCTGGGCGTCGCGGCATCGGCGGCGTGCGCGAACGTGCTGAAGGTCGCGCAGAATGCAGCCGCGCCCGGCGCGTGCGGCGACTGGACTGGCTATCGAACTTTCGTCGAGCGCTTCGTGCAAGCCGACGGTCGCGTGATCGATTACTCCACGCCTACCCAGCAAACCACCTCCGAAGGCCAGTCGTATGGCCTCTTCTTCGCACTCGTTGCGAACGACCGCGCCACGTTCGACCGGCTGCTGAACTGGACGCGCACCAACCTCGCGGCCAATCAGTTCGATCCGCAAAACCTGCGCTTGCCGTCGTGGCAATGGGGCAGGAAAGCGGACGGCTCTTACGGCGTGCTCGATCCGAATTCCGCGTCGGACTCCGACTTGTGGATCGCCTACGATCTGCTGCAGGCCGGGCGCCTGTGGCATGACGCGAGCTACACGCAGCTTGGCCAGGCGCTCGCGGCGCGCATCGCGCGTGACGAGATGACGAACCTGCCTGGCGTCGGTCCGATGCTGCTGCCCGGGCCCGAAGGTTTCAAAAGCGGCGGCGTGACGCGCCTCAATCCGAGCTATCTGCCGCTGCCCGTGCTGCGCGCGCTTGCCCATGAAGTGCCGAACGGTCCGTGGGCGAAGCTCGCCGACAGCGCCTACAAGTTCGTCAAGACAACAGCGCCGCAAGGCTTCGCGCCCGACTGGGCGGCATGGCAAAACGGCCAGTTCGTGGTCGACCCGAAAAACGGCGACACCGGCAGCTACGACGCGATCCGCGTCTATCTGTGGGCGGGCATGGCGTCTCCTGCCGATCCGCTTGCGAAGCCGTGGCTCGCCGCGCTCGGCGGCGTGCGCGCAAAGGTCCAGCAAAACGGCTTCCCACCGGAGAAGGTGTCGTCGACCAACGGCTCGGCGAGCGGCGAAGGCCCGCTCAGCTACTGGGCCGCGCTCGCGCCGTACTTCAAGGCGCTCGGCGACGCGCACGGCCTCGGCCTCGCGCGCACGCATCTGGCGGCGCTCGACGCCAGCGTGCCTGGCCGCGAGCCCGTTTACTACGACAGGGTGCTGGGCCTGTTCGGCACGGGTTTCATCGACGGACGCTATCGCTTCGACGAAAGCGGACGCCTCGTGCCCAGCTGGAGAACCGCATGCGATTGAGCGCCCTCGCGTTGTCAATGCGCTTCGCGCTGAGCCTCCCGCTCGCCTGCTGCCTCGCGGCGGCCGCACCCGACGCGTTGGCTCAGGCGCCGGCAGCAGGGTCGAAAGATCCAATGGGCGTGCTGATCGATCAGGGCAAGTACTGGCAATCGCATCAACGCGGCGACCTCGCGGAGCAGGCCTGGCTGAAGGTGTTGCGCATCGACCCGAAACAGCCCGACGCGTTGTTCGGAATGGGCATGGTGCTCGCCGACCGCAAGGACGGCGCGGGCGCACAGCAGTATCTGTCGCGACTGAAGGCGGTGGCGCCGAACTACCCGAGCCTCGATGAACTCGGTCGGCGGCTCGGTGAATCGAGCCTGCGCGACCAGACCGTGAACGACGCGCGGCGGCTCGCGCAAAGCGGCCAGAGCGCGAGCGCGGTGCAGGAGTATCAGCGCGCGTTGAGCGGCAAGCCCGCCACGCCGGCATTGCAGCTCGAGTACTACCAGGCGCTGTCGGCTACGCCGCAAGGCTGGGATCAGGCGCGTCGCGGACTCGAACAACTCGCGCGTGATAATCCGGACGATCCGCGTTACGCGCTCGCCTACGCTCAGCATCTGACCTATCGCGACGTCACGCGCCGGGACGGTATCGCGCGGCTGCAAAAGCTTGCCGGCGACAGCACGGTGGGCGCGGCGGCGAAAAAGAGCTGGCGGCAGGCACTGCTCTGGCTCGACGCGCGGCCGTCGGACGCCGCGCTGTACCAGGCGTATTTGCAAAGCGCGAACGACGACGCCGCGGTCAAGGCGCGCTTCGATTCGATGGTGCAGCAGGACAAGGCAGCACGTGAGCGCGCGCAGGAAAACGCCTCCGTCGACGCACGCGGGCGCACCGTCGCCGAGGGCTTCGCCGCACTCGATCGCAACGACGCGGCCACGGCGCGCGCGAAATTTTCGTCGGTGTTGGCCACCAGTCCGAACGACACCGACGCGCTTGGCGGCATGGGCATCGCCGCGCTCAAGCAGGAGCACTTCGCCGAAGCGCGCAACTATCTGGAGCGCGCGTCGCGCAACGGCAACCCGGCTCGCTGGAAAACCGCGCTGGATAGCGCGACGTACTGGACCTACACGAGCGACGCAATCGGCGCGCGCAGCAACGGCGAGTTCGCGAAGGCGAAGTCGCTGTTCGAACGCGCCATTGCGATGAATCCTTCAGATGTCACCGCCCAAGTGCTGCTCGGTGAAATGCTGCTTGCGAACCGTGACGCGGCCGGCGCCGAACAGGCATACCGGATGGCGCTGCGCCGCCAGGCAGACAACCCCGACGCCATTCGCGGACTCGTCGGCGCATTGGCCGCCCAAGGTCGCGGCGACGAAGCGTTGCAGTTCGCCAATCGACTGAACACGGAACAGCAGTCGAAGGCTGGCGGCATCAATCGTCTGCGTGGAGAAGCGCAGGCGGCTCAAGCGCGCGCGGCCGAAGCGCACGGCGACCTGGGCAGCGCACGCAGTCTCTTCGAAGACGCGCTGCTCAACACGCCCGACGACCCGTGGCTGCGTCTGGACCTCGCGCGTATCTATGTGCGCCAGGGCGCGGTCGCGAACGCGCGCAGCATGATGGACGGCCTGCTCGCCGCGCATCCTGACATGACCGATGCGCTGTATGCGAGCGCGCTGCTGTCGGCGGAAACGCAGGACTGGTCAGCCGGTCTCGCCCAACTCGAACGCATTCCCGCCGCGCAACGCACCGACGCGATGGCGGCGTTGCAGCATCGGCTGTGGGTGCATCAGCAAGCCGATCTCGCCACGCGCATGGCGCGCAGCGGTCAGACTCAACAGGCGCTCGCAACCTTGCATGCAGCCGAGCCGGTGGCGGGGAACAGTCCTGAACTGATCGGCGTCATCGCGGCGGCCTACCAGCAGGCCGGCGATCCGAACCGCGCGCTGAGTCTGGTGCGCGGCGCGATGAACGCGGCACCCGGCAATACCGATCTGCTGCTGCAATACGCGGGCATTCTGTCGGCCACGCAGCAGCAAGCAGAGCTCGGCATGGTGATGCGCCGTCTGTCGTCGATGCAATTGACGCCTCAGCAGCGCACCGACTTCGCCAATCTGAATCTCGGCATCGTCATCAAACAATGCGACGCCGTGCGCCAGCGTGGCGACCTCGCCAGCGCCTACGACGTGATCGCGCCGTGGCTCGCGGCGATGCCCGACAATCCAGATCTGCAGGCCGCCTTGGGCCGCCTGTATGCGTCGGCGGGCGACGACCGCAACGCGCTCGAAAGCTATCGCGTCGCATTGCGGCGCAAGCCCGACGACCTCAATCTGCTGCAGGCGGCGATTTCCGCCGCGTCTGGTGCAAAGCAGTTCAGCTACGCCGAATCGCTCGCGTCGCAGGCCTTGAATGCGGCGCCCAACGACCCAGGCGTGCTTGCCACCGTTGGCCGCATGTATCGGTCGGAAGGCAAGCTGTCGCTCGCGTCGACCTATCTGCAGCGCTCACTGGTCGCCGCCAACACACCGCTGATGGCGAATGCGCCGCGCAATACCGCGGCGAGCAACGTGCCGCGCGGCTGGGAAGCGGCGATGCGCCGTATCGGCGCGACGCCGTTGCCCGGCACCAATCCTTTCGAGGGAAAAACCGCGACGCTCGCGCCGACCGACGCCGATAACGCAGCGCCCGGCTTCAATGCTTCTTCGAACGCCGCGCGAGCTTCCCTTCCGTACTCGCAGTCTTCCTTGCCGACACAGACCGTGCCGAACTATCCGCCGCCCATGCAGCCCGCGCCGTACGTCGCACCTTACGCGGCACCCGCGCAGCCCTACACGCCGAACAGCGCGCCCGCCGCGCTGCCGTATAACGCGCCTCGTCAGGGGGCCGACGCTGGCGGCTACGGCGAGGACAGCTACGGCTCGAGCCAGTCCGGCGCACCGTTGCAGCCTTACCCTGGGCAGAACGGCCAGGCCGCCCAGCCGCAGATGCCGACGCAGGCTCCGATGCAGCCGATGCAGCAGCAATACAACCCGGCTTACGCGCAGCAGGCGCCGTATCCGCAGCAGCAATACGGCACGCCCGATGGCTATGCGCCGACGCCCTGGCCCATGTCGCCCGCCGCGCGCGAGGCGCAGGCCAACGCCGGGGCGATGCAGCCGCAGCCGTATGGCTCGACAACCGCAGCCGCAGCGAACGGCAAACGCACCGCGAGCAAAAAGCAAAACGCGTCGAAGAACAGCCGCAACGCAGCCGGTTATGCACAGCAACAGCAACCGTATTACGGACAACAAGCTTATCCGCAACAGCAGCAACCGCAAGGCTACGCGCAACAGCCTTATCAGTCGTATCCGCAGCAGCAGGGTTATGGCCAGCAGCCGTATCAACCTTATCCGCCGCAGCAGCAGGCCTATGGCAATCAGGGCAATCAGGGCTATTACGGGCAGCAACAGCCTTACATTCCGCAGCCGCCGAGCGGCTATGCGCAAGCGTATTACCCGCAACAGCCGGGCATGAACGGCAGCGGCGGCAATGGCGCGAACTACGCGCAGCCAAACGTCGCCAATGCGCAGACCCTCGGCGTAGCCGAGGAACTGGCGCAGGTCAATCGCGAGCAGGCGAGCACGGTCTCGGGCGGCATTGTGTTTCGCAACCGCAGCGGCGAGGACGGCTTGTCCACGCTCACCGACATCGAAGCGCCGATCCAAGGCCGCATCAAGGCAGGCAACGGCCATGTCGTGGTGACGGCAACTCCCGTCACGCTGGATGCCGGCACCGCGGCAGGCAACGTGTCGACGCTCGCGCGTTTCGGCGCGGGGCTGTCGAACAGCACGTCGGCAGCGGCGGCCGTTGCGGGCACCAACAATTACGGCAGCCAGACGGCGAGCGGCGTGGGCCTTTCAGTCGGCTACGAAAGCCGCAAGCTGAGCGGCGATATCGGCGTGACGCCCATCGGCTTTCGCGAGACGAACATAGTAGGCGGCGCGCAGTACAACGGCGGCATCACCGACAAGGTCTCCTATTCGCTCGCCGTCGCGCGGCGCGCGGTCACCGACAGTCTCTTGTCGTACGCCGGCACGCGCGATGCTGCGTCCGGCCTCGAATGGGGCGGCGTCACATCGACCGGCGGCCTCGCGAGCCTTGCGTGGGACGACGGCACCAGCGGTCTGTACGTGAATGCGGCGTTCCAGTACTACGATGGACACAACGTCGTGACGAATACCGCCTGGAAGGGCGGCGGCGGCATCTACACGCGCCTCTTCAAGGACGCCGACCAGACGTTCACCATCGGTGTGAACACGACGCTGATGGGCTACGACAAGAACCTGTCGTACTTCACGTATGGCCAGGGCGGCTACTTCAGTCCGCAACAGTACGTGATCCTGAATCTGCCGATCGAATGGACTGGCCGCAACGGCGCCTTCACGTATGACCTGAAGGGATCAATTGGCGTGCAGCATTACCGGCAGGATGCATCGAACTACTTCCCGCTCGGCAGCTCGGGCTCGTTGCAAGCGGCGGCTGCGGGTCAGGCGGCGCTAATCGGCAGCAGTGTCGATAGCGGCGCTCAATACCCGGGGCAAAGCAAAACCGGCGTGTCGTATTCGCTGAGCGCTGTAGGCGAATACCAACTCGCGCCGCAACTGGCCTTCGGCGCAACGGCTTCGCTCGGCAATGCTTATCAATATCGCGAGTGGCTTGCCGCAGTCTACGTTCGCTACAGCTTTACGAGGCAGACAGGCCTGCAGCCGTTCCCGCCCACACCGCTCAGTTCGCCGTATCTGTCGCTGTCCAACTAGCGCACGTTTGATCGGGCTCGCGCGTCTGATTCCGGCGGCGGCCCGATTCGCTGGACCGCCGTCACGGCCGTTTCAGGCCGCGTCGGAGCCGGTTGCGTATTTGCGGCAATGCTCGAGGTATCCGGCGGCGTGACTGCTCACCAGTTGCACGATGCTTTTCCAGAGCCAGCCCGGTGCGTCGAGTGTCTTCGAACGGTTCTTGCGCAACTCGGCGAGCCATGCCTTGCGTTCGGCAAGATGCATCTGCCGCGCGTGCGCCTTGCCCACCACCAGCGCAAGAAAACGCGCCGCCTTCGTCGCTTCGTCGCGAGTGAGTTGCTCGATAGTCAGCTTCATGTCCTGCGGCAGCAACTCGCGTATCACCACCGCGCGATCCGCAAGGCGCGCCGATCTCATCCGGTCGCCGAGCGAAGGCGACAGATGCCGCGCGCCCTCCACCACCCGCTCCGCGTTATCGCGTGGCATTCTCACGCCCGCATAGCGAGGCGCCGCAGCGGGCGCTGCCTCCTTGATGTCGATCAGGCACAGATCGTCGCCGTCCACTGCAGCGCCGTCGATGTCGAGCAGCACCGCGTAGCGCAGCCGTCCGAGCGAACTGCAGCCCTTGACCCAGTAGGCGGCGTCGAGCACTTCGACGTCCGCCTCGTCGCCTGCGCCACGCAATGCAGTCGCGAGTGCGGCAACTGACGTTTTACTGAACAGCTCGTCGATCTCGCGCCGCTCGTTTTTGGCAAGCGGCCAGAAACGGGAACCGAGCGGAATAGTCGGCTCGCTATCTTCGATACGCTCTTCGGCAAGATGGCGCCATGAACGCCGCACCGCTTCCTTCATCACGACGCGCACCGCCTCCGGTTTCTCCGCGTGAATGTCCGCCTCACCCGCGCTTTCGTCGAAGGCGCGTTCATAGCCGTCGGCCAGCGCCTCCATCATCTGAACGATCGTCACGCCTGGCAGGTCGGAGCCGCGCGCTGCCGTCGCGAGCGACAGCCCGAGCCGGATGAGGTCGTGCGCGGGATTGCCGATCACCGTCTGATCGAGATCGCGAATCTGGATCTCGACGCGGCCATTCGCATCGGCGACGGGCCCGAGATTGCCCGTATGGCAATCGCCGCAGATCCACACAGCGGGACCTTCGGGTAGCGCGTGCCCTTCGATTCCGTCGAGCCACTCATAAAATCTGTTCGTGCTGCCTCGCACATACGCATGCGCGGAGCGCGCCATTCTCGCGTTGCGGCGCGCGGTCAGAAGCGGCTGGCGCGCTTCGGCTTCGGGGAGCTTCTTCGCCCGCTTGCTGAGCGGTTTGGACAGCTTGTTTGTTGTGACGGGCTTCTTCGCCATTTGTACGGTCCGCTCTTATCGATATTCGAAGCCGGCGCGGCACGTGTCCTCGCCAGCGCTTGTCGCGCGCATTGTCGCGTGCGCAAGCAACGACCTTCAGCAGGAATCGCGCCTATCGTGTGAAGCATTCTGTAAGGGCACATGAGGCTTTAACGGTTACTCATGCGAGATATAAACCGCCGCCGGAGAATACGTTCTGAGGTTCTCTCCAACGTATGGGCATCGGCGCTTCTTTCCGCTTCCGGATGCGCTTGCGCACAGTGCGCAGGTAAAACTTGCGAGAGCATAGGGCGACCGAAGGCTAAAGCGTGCCGGCGCCATACGAAGCCTTTACGCGAGCTATGTGAACCGGCAGACTGGAGGCCCACTCATCCATGTGACCCTCTGTGGAGCGCAGCATGCCATTTCCGGCACAAGATCACGGCTGTCCTGGTTGGGGCGGCGAGATGGCGCGGCGCATCAGCGAATTCGACTGGTCCGCAACCGACGTCGGCGCGATCCCGGACTGGCCTCGCAGCCTGACCGCAACCGTGCAGCTGCTGCTTGCCTCGCCTGTGCCGCTCATGCTGCTGTGGGGGAAAGCCGGCCACATGATTTACAACGACGCCTACGCGGTTTTCGCGGGCGGACGCCATCCATACCTGCTGGGCTGTCCCGTCGAGACAGGCTGGCCCGAGGTCGCCGACTTCAATCGTCACGTCATGAATACGTGCCTTGCCGGCGGCACGCTGTCGTATCGCGACAAGGAACTCGTGCTGCTGCGTGAAGGTAAGCCCGAGGACGTGTGGATGGATCTGTACTACAGCCCCGTTGCAGACGACAGCGGCGCGCCTGCGGGCGTACTCGCCATCGTTGTCGAGACGACGGGGCGTGTGTTGACCGAACGCTGGCGGCAACGCGCCGAAGCCGAGTTGCACGAGACGAACGAACGCCTGCAACTCGCGCTGAATACGGGCGCCGTGCTCGGCACGTGCGTCGTCGATATGCGCACCCAAAAGATCACTGGCGACGAGCGCTTTGCCCGCACTTTTTCGTTGTCGGTGGACGAAGCCGCTCGGGGCGTCGATCACCGCGCGGCGACAAAAATGATCCATCCGGACGATCAATCGCTGCTCCAACATCTGACCTTCAAGGCGCTGTCCGGCGGAAAACCGTTTCGCGCCGAGTACCGGATTCGCCGCCCCAATGGCGACTACGTGTGGGTGCAAGCGAACGGCCAGTGCGAGTTCGACGATAACGGCGTGCCCACCCGGTTTCCCGCCGTGCTGATCGACATCCACGAACGTAAGATCGCCGAGCAGTCGCTGCGCCAGTTGACGGAGACGCTTGAACAGCGCGTTGCCGATGCGGTCGCCGCACGCGCCTTCGCAGAGGAACAGTTACGCCAGGCGCAAAAGATGGAAGCGATCGGCAGCCTGACGGGCGGCGTCGCGCACGATTTCAACAACGTGTTGCAAGTGATCAACGGCAATCTGCAAATGATGGCCGCCGACGCCGGGGATAATCCCGCAACGCTGCGCCGTTTGTCGGCGGCGACCGATGCCGTGAAGCGCGGCGCGAAACTGGCCGCGCATCTGCTGGCGTTCGCGCGCCGCCAGCCGCTTTCGCCGACGGTGCTCAATCCGCGCCGGCTGCTCGCGGGCATGAGCGAGATGCTGCATCGCGCGCTCGGCGAGACCATCACGATCAAAACGGTATTGAGCGACGATCTGTGGAACGTGCAGGCCGATCGGAACCAGCTCGAAAACGCGCTGCTCAATCTCGCGATCAACGGACGCGACGCGATGAAAGCCGACGGCACGCTCACTGTCCGTGCCGCGAATCGTGTGCTGGATGCCGCGTTTTGCAACGACCACGCGGAGCTGTCGTCGGGCGAATACGTCGTGTTCTCCATCACCGATACCGGCGCAGGCATGCGGCCAGAGGTGCTTGAACACGCGTTCGAACCGTTCTTCACGACCAAGCCGAACGGTCATGGAACGGGCCTCGGCCTCAGTATGGTGTTCGGCTTCGTCCGGCAAAGCGGCGGCCATACGCTGATTGAAAGCGAGGTGGGACAGGGTACGACCGTGTCGCTGTACTTCCCGCGCTGCTGCGAGCCCGAAACTCCCGAAACCGTCGATCAGACCGCCACGCCGGTAGGCGGCGGCGAAACGATCCTCGTTGTCGAAGACGATGCGGACGTGCGTCTGACCGCTGTCGAAATGCTCGCGCAACTCGGCTACAAGGTGCTGACTGCATCCAGTGGCGATGCGGCGCTCGAATTCATCCACAGCGACATGCCGATCGACCTGTTGTTCACCGATGTGGTGATGCCGGGCAAGATCAAAAGCGTCGAACTGGCGCGCCGTGCCGCGGCGCGCTCGCCCGCGGTGCCGACCTTGTTCACGTCCGGTTATACGCGCGACGAGATCGTCCATCACGGCAAACTCGATGCCGGCATTACGTTGCTGTCGAAACCGTATCGACGCGACGATCTCGCGCGCAAGGTGCGAAGTGTGCTGCGCCCGTCGGCAGGGCCGGTTGCCGGTGCAACGCATGTCGGCAAGATGACCGACCGGCAGATCGCTGCGTGCGTGCCGCCCGTGGCCTACGATCCGTCGAGCGCCGAGACGCCGCGCGTCTGCACGCCGGACGGCGCCGCGCGTGGGCTTGAAGCTCGTCAAAACGTCGCGCCCGAAGCTGCGCCGGCGCGCTCGCCGGCTCACGTGCTACTCGTCGAGGACGACGCCGATTCGCGCGAGGCGCTGAGCAGCCTGCTCGGCGCGCTGGGTCTCGACTGCACGTCGGTGGGGAGCGCGGAAGAAGCGCTGCCGCTCGTGCCGGCGCAACGCTACGACATTCTGTGCACCGACATCACACTACCTGGCATGTCGGGCGACAATCTCGCGCGCGCGGTCCTGCGCGCACAGCCGGACGTGCAAGTGCTGCTGGTGTCCGGCTACGGCGCGCATGCGCCGATCGGCGACAGCATTCCCGGCGCGCGGATGCTCGGCAAACCGCTCGACCTCGCCCAGCTGCGGCGCGAGCTTGCGCAGTGGCTCGATCCAATCGAAGCCGCCTGGTGACGCCGCGTGCATCCAGGCGCGGCGTGCGCTTTTCGCACCGCAAGCCGGAATGCGGCATATATTGGTTTATATCGATGAAGCCGCACGCGGCGCGAAGCGCGCAGCGCATACGCGCCCTGGTATGATGCCGGGCGCGCGCCTGCTTTCCTGTCGCATGGGCGCTTGACCTTCCGCCGCTTTTTGTCACGAGAGCCATCATGCCTTCCCAACACGACCCAGCCCCCGCTGCGAGCCCAAGCCCGACCAAGGCGAGGCGCAAAGAGTTGTCCATCACGGCGCGCAATCTTCTGATGGTAGCCGTCGGCGTGCTCGTCTTCGCGATAGTCTCGGGTGTGGTGCTGTATCAGCCGATCGCCTATGGCGATGCAATCCCCAACTTCGGCATCATTCTGATGCTGACGGTGCCGGTAATCGCGGGCGTCGCGTTCCGGGTGGGACTGGATGCGTGGCTCGACCGCGAGTAATAGAAGAGCGGGCAGCGGGTCGCTACCCCGCCCCACCCGGCACCACCACCCACACCTCGAGGCCGCCGCCCTCGCGCGCGTGAAACTCCACCCTGCCACCGTGCAGCCGCGCGATCCGCTCGACAATCGCGAGCCCAAGCCCCGTGCCGCCGCTATGCGCTCGCGCGTTCCTGCCGCGTTGGAAGGGCGCCTTCAACTGCTCGAGTTCTTCCGCCGATAACCCCTTGCCGCGGTCGCCCACTGCGACATACACCGACTCGTCGGTCGCCCAGCTACGCACCGCCAGTCCGCTCCCGCCGTACACGATTGCGTTCTGCATCAGATTCATCAGGAGCCGCATCATGCTCACCGGCCGATAGGGAATCAGCGGCAAGCGTGCGAGCGACAGTTCGAACTCATGCCCGAGTCCCGCGAAGTCGCCTGCAAGCCGCTCGATCAACGCGTTCAGATCGCCGGGTTCGGCTGGCTCCCGCTCGCCGCTGCCTGCGTAGTCCATGAACTGCTGCAAGATGGTTTCGATCTGGTCGAGGTAGGACTCCGCCGCCACCACGAAACTGCTGTCGCTGCTCTCCGGCATCGCCATGGCCATCGAAAGGCGGAGCTTGGTGAGCGGCGTGCGGATGTCGTGCGAGATGCCGGCCAACATCAGCGCTCGGGTCGCTTCCGCTTGTTGCAACGCGTGCGTCATCTGATTGAAAGCGCTGCTGACGGCGGCAATTTCCAAAGGGCCGGTGGTCGGCAACGGCGGCGGCGCGTCGCCGTCGCTCAGGCGCTGCGCCGCGCGCGTCAACTCCTGAAGCGGCCGGTTCAGGTGAAGCTGAATCGCGTAGCCTGTCAACGCCGCCAGCGCGGCAAGGCCGAGCGACAGCAGAATGGCCGCATCGAGCCCATTGCCCTGGGCGTCTTCGGGAATCGGCAGTGCAATCCAATACGGTGCAGCGGATGTGTTGGCCTCGGACGCGGCGGCGCCCGAGGCGACGGCTGCCGAAGCCGCGCCGCCCGGTCCATCGGCGGGCGCATGCATGCGAATCCAGAGGCGTTGGCCTCCTTCGGTCTGCCAGCGCGCCTCCATGTCGGCCGGAAGATGTTCACGCAGACTCTCGAGAAACACCTTGCGCTGATAGTTGCGATATCCGCGCAAGACACTCGACGGCGGCTCCGCCAGCGCACTGCCGGGAAGCCGTGCACGCGCGTCAAGACGCGCAGCCAGCGCATCGCGCGCGGCGCGCGGCGTGCTTTGCAGCAGGTTGTCGAGCGTCGTCACATAGGTGGCGAACACAGCGGCCGCGCGCTCCACGCGAGGCCGCTGCACATAATGCAGCAGCACGCCGAGCGAGCACACCTGGCTCAATACGACGAGCGCGATCAACAATGCAATATTGCGCGCGAGCAGTGTCCGCGGCAGCACCCGTTGCAATAGTGGACGGCTCATGAATCGACGTCCGCGATCAGCATGTAGCCGACGCCCCACACTGTCTTGATGAAGCGCGGCTTGGACGGATCGTTCTCGACGATCTGCCGCAGGCGCAGCACCTGCACGTCGATGCTGCGGTCGAGCGCATCGTGATCGCGCCCTCGCGCGCGAGCGAGCAGATTGTCGCGGCTTACCGGCCGGTTCGGCGACGACGCGAGCGCAACCAGCAGCAGCATCTGCGCCGAGTGGATTTCCAGCGGCGCGTCGCCGCGCATGAGTTGCTGTTTGCCGACATCGAGCACAAATTCGCCGAAGCGCACGCGTTGCGACGTGACCGTCACTTCGCCCGAAGCCATTTTCTGACGACGCAGCAGTGCATTGATTCGCGCCACCAGTTCGCGCGGAAGAAAAGGCTTCGCAAGATAGTCGTCGGCGCCGGTTTCGAGACCCAGCACCCTGTCGAGCGGATCGCCCTTCGCGGTCAGCATCAGAATCGGCAACGTCTGCCCTTGCTCGCGCAAACGCGCACAGATCGCGAGCCCGTCCTCTTCGCCGATCATCAGATCCAATACCAGCAGATCGAACGGCTCGCGCTCGAGATAGCGGTCGAGCCGTTTGCCGTCTTCCGCGACTCTGACGTCGAAGCCCTGCCCGCGCAAGAAACGCTGCAGCATGTTGCGCAGTTCGACTTCGTCGTCGAGCACGATGATTTTAGCGGGGCGATCCATGCGAAAGCTCCTCGTTTCAGGCGTCGTTTCGTGTTTTGCGCGCGGCCTGGCGTTCGGCAATGCGCTGCAATAACACGTAGAACGACGGAATGAACAGCACGGCAATGCACGTTGAAGCCAGCATACCGGAGAACACCGCGATACCGAGCGAGCGGCGCGCGCTCGCACTGGCGCCGGTAGCTACCACGAGCGGGACGACGCCGAGAATGAACGCGAACGACGTCATCATGATGGGCCGAAAACGCAGGCGCGCCGCTTCGACGGCGGCTTCTGCAATGCCCACGCCTTGCATACGCAAATGCCGGGCGAACTCGACGATCAGAATCGCGTTCTTCGCCGACAGCGCGATCAGCAGAACGAGGCCAATCTGCGTGTACAGGTTATTCGCGGCGCCGAGTATTGCGAGCGTGCCGGCCGTGCCCAGCAGCGCAAGCGGCACCGCGAGCACGACCGCGATCGGCAACAGCCAGCTCTCATATTGCGCGGCGAGCACGCAAAACACGAGCAGTACACCCACTGCGAAGACCCAGTAAGCAGAGTTGCCAACCAGCTTTTCCTGGTACGACATCGCCGTCCATTCATAGCCGATGCCGGCCGGCAGGATGCGCGCGGCTTCCTGCTCGAAGGCCCGGATCGCGTCCCCGGTGCTGTAGCCGCTAGCCGGGTTACCGTTGATGGCCGCCGCCGGCGCAAGGTTATAAAGCGTCGCGACCGCCGGACCGACGCTCGTGTGCGCGTCGATGAACGTGCCCAACTCGACCATATGTCCGCTATTGCTGCGAATCTGCAAGCGGCGAATGTCGTCGGCCTCGCGGCGAAACGCGCCGTCCGCCTGCACGAATACGGGGAACGTGTGATTGAAGGCAGTGAACTGATTGACGTAGGCCGAGCCCACATAATCTTGCAGCAGATCGAATACATTGCCGACCGGCACTTGCAGCGATTCCGCCTTCGTGCGGTCGAGCGTCAGTTCGACGCTCGGCACCGAGGCGCGAAACGGACTGAACACGCGTTGCAGTTCCGGACGTTTCGACACGCTCGCAATCAGCGCATCGGTCGCGCTTTGCAGCCGCCGATAGTTCTGCGAGCCGTCGGTGAGCATTACCTGCATCTGCACGCCGCCGCTGTTGCCGAGCCCCTGGATCGGCGGCGGCACGATGACAACCGAACGCACGTCGGGCACCTTTGCCAGTTCCCTGTTCATGCGCAGATACAGCGAGCGGAGGTCCTCGCCCTTGCCGCGCTTGCTCCAGTCGTCGAGCGTGACGTAGATCAGCGCGGAGTTCGGCAACGACGCGTTGTTATCCAGCGGCGAAATACCGCCGATCGACACCACGTGATTCACGCCGGGAATCGCACCGATCCGCTTCTCGATCTGTGTGCTGGCCTCGCGCGTTCGTCCGAGCGACGCCGCGTCGGCGAGTTGTGCGGCGATCAGCATGTATCCCTGATCTTCGAGCGGAATGAAACTGGTCGGCACGCGCGTCAGCAGGAACGCCGATGCCGCGCCCAGCGCAAGCGCGATAACGAGCGCGAGCTTGCAGCGCGCGACGAACCACGAAACCACCTTGACGTAGCCGTTCTCCACGCGCGCATAGGCCCTGTCGAACACGCGGTACACCACGTTCGGTTTGCCGGGCCGCTGGTGCCGCAACCAGCGCACGCTCTGCACCGGCTTGAGCGTCACCGCATTGATCGCGCTGATGATCGTGGTCGCAACCACCACGAGCGCAAACTGCCGGTACATCTGGCCCGTGACGCCGCCAAGAAACGCCGAAGGCAGGAACACCGACACCAGCACGAGCGTAATGCCGATGATCGGGCCGAGCAGTTCATGCATGGCGTCGATGGCGGCCTGCTTCGGCGTCTTGCCCTGTTCGATATGCTGCGTAATGCCTTCGACGACGACGATTGCATCGTCCACCACAATGCCTATCGCAAGAACGATCGCGAACAGCGTCAGCAGGTTGATGGAAAAACCCATCATATAGATGGCGCCAAACGTGCCGACAATCGTGACGGGGATCGTCGTGGCAGGCACGAGCATCGCACGCCAGTTCTGCAGAAACAGCAGGATCACCGCGAGCACGAGCAACGCCGCCTCGAAGAGAGTCTTGTAAACGTCGATCACGGATTGCCGCACGAAGGTCGTCGTATCGAAGGGCAATTGATAGGTGACGCCTTGCGGCATATCTTTCGCGAGACGCGCCATGGTCTCCTTTACCGCATTGCCGACCTCGAGCGCATTTGCTTCGGGTAACTGATAGATCGCGATTCCGGCAGCGGGCTTGCCGTCGAGATTGAAGAACTGTCCGTAGCTCGACGAGCCGAGCTCCGTGCGTCCGACATCGCGAATGCGCACGAAATGGCCGCCGTCGCTCGAATCCGCCTTCACGATGATGTCGTCGAATTCATGCGGATCGGAAAGCACGCCACGCATCGTCACGGTGAGCTGGAACGCCCGGCCTCCCGCGTTGGGCTCCGAGCCGAGCTGACCCGCGCTTACGTCCTTGCTCTGGCTCTGTATGGCCTGCATTACGTCGGCCGCGCTCAGATTGCGCTCGCTCAACTTTTGCGGATCGAGCCAGACCCGCATGCTGTACTGGCCGGTGCCGAACACGGTGACGTCGCCGACGCCCGGCAAACGCGCAAGCGTATCGCGCAGATAAATGACCGCGTAGTTGCTGAGAAAAAGCGAATCGTATTTTGGGTTCGGCGATTGCAGCGTGTACAACTGCAAAATGGCGGTGGAGCGCTTCCTCACGGTCACGCCCTGCTGCTGAACTGCTTGCGGCAGTTGCGCGGTGGCGGCCGACACACGGTTCTGCACGAGCACCTGCGCCTTGTCGACGTCGGTGCCCACGGCGAACGTGACGGTGAGCGTGTAAGTGCCGTCGTTCGTACTCGTCGACTGCATGTACAGCGCGTTCTCCACGCCGTTGACCTGTGCTTCGATGGGCAACGCAACGCGGTCGATCACCGTCGTCGCGCTTGCGCCCGGAAAGTGCGCGACCACCTGCACGGTAGGCGGCGTGATCGGCGGATATTGCGCGATGGGCAGATTGATGAGCGCGACCGCGCCGAGCAGCATCGCGATCAACGCAATCACATTGGCGAATACGGGGCGCTCGACGAAAAAGCGGATCATGAACGGCCCTGCGCTACGGCATCGACTGTTTGCACCTTGACGCCCGGCGCAACGGCGAGCCCCCCGCCCGTCACGACCCTGTCTGCCGGACCGAGGCCGCTTTTGATCGCGCGCAGCGAACCATACAGGCTGCCGGTCGTGACGCCGCGCTTCTCGATCACGCCGCCGGCATTCACGACCAGCACCGATGCGCCGGCCTGCTCGCGCAGCAACGCAGTATCCGGCACGAGCAGCACCTTCTGCGGCTCACTTACCGGAATATGCACCTCGACCGACATGCCCGGGATCAGATGCGTGTCGCGATTGATGATATCAGCGCGCAACTTGATCGCGCCGCTCGCCGGATCGACTCGCGTATCGACGAATTCCAGCGCGGCGTCCTCACCTTGCTCCGGCTTGGCGCCGATCAGATTGACTCGCACGGTGCGCGGCGCTCGCGTAAAGAGGCCGATGCGGTTCGCGTCGCGCTCGTTCAACGTGAAGTTCACATATACCGGCTGGATGCGATCCAGCGTGGCGAGTTTCGTCGAATCCGATCCGCCCACCACATTGCCGACATCGAACGCGCGCGCGCCGATGCGGCCCGCGAACGGCGCGCGTATTTCCGTGTAGCCGAGGTTGATGCGCGACATGTCCCGCTTCGCAAGCGCCTGGTCGCGGGTGGTCTGTGCCTTTTGCAGCGACGACTCCGAAGTCGCGTTGTCTGACGTGAGCTCCTTCTGGCGCTTCAGTTCCTGGTCGGCGTTATCGAGCGAGGCCTGGTCGTAGACGAGTTGCGCGCGATACGTATCCGGTTCGATGCGAAACAGCAGTTGCCCTTGCTTTACATTGGCGCCGTCGGTGAAGCCGATTTCCTTCAGTACGCCTTGAACGCGCGCGACCAGCGTGACGGTTGCCGACGGTGCGACGCTGCCGGTCAGATCGAGTTGCTCGCGCACTTCGCGCGACTCGGGGTGCATGACGCTGACTTGCGGCAACTGCGCGGCCTGTGCAGCCGGCGCATTGCCGTCGTGGCAACCGCTCAATGCCGCGCTCAACGCCACGCTCAATGTCGTCAGCAGGGCAACGCGAGGCAAGGCGCGCAACGGACGGTACAACGCGGCGTGAAACGCTGGACGTCGCGGCTCTGCCGGCACGCGGGCATTCGCTGCGCCCTCGCCCACTGCTCTTCGATTGGCCATGTCGTTATTCCCCGCTTCGTTATTTACTGCCCGGCGGCGAGTTCGCGCTCGCACGCGCCAGCGCGGAATCGGCAGGCGGGTTCAACAGACGCCCCCAATCCGTGCGCCGCGCCATCTCTTCGGCGATCCGCTCGCTGACCACCTGCTGACCTTGCGCGACTTCCCATCCTCCGCCAAGCGCGCGATACAGCGACACCGCCGCAAGCGCCGCAATCCCCTGGTTCTGCGCGAGCGAATCGCCGTCGCGCAACGCCGAGCGTGAAGCGTCCAGCACCGAGTCGTAAGTCACGGAGCCGGAGCGATATTGAATGTTGGCAAGCCGCAATGCGCGCTGCGATGCGTCAGAAGCGCGCGACGACGCCGCCAGCGCATCGAGCGATGTGCGAAGCGCGGCAATCGCGTCTTCCACTTCTTTTTGCGCCTGCAGCACGGTGTTCTGGTAGTCGAGCACCGCTTCCTGGAATGCCGCATCCTGGATTCGCACCGCGTTCTGAAGTTGCGCCCGGTCGAGAATGGGCAGAGAAATGCCCGCCGAGAAAAGGCCGATCGTCTTGCCGCCCCATTGCGTTAGTCCAATGCCATGCTGTTCGCCGGATGACAAGCCGAACAGTCCCGTCAGCGATAACGACGGGTACAGCTTCGCCTTCGCCGCGCCGATCAGCGCCGACTGCGCCGCCGCGTTGAGTGCGGCCTGGCGCACGTCGGGACGGCGCCGTAATAGATCGGCGGGAATGCCTACGTCGATCTGCGTCGGCGGCACGGGGATCGCACTGCTGCCTTTCAGTTGCGCGTCGACGGCGTCCGGCGGATCGGCGAGCAGCACCGCGAGCGTGTCGCGATCCTGCACACGCGCCTTGATGAGCGGCGGAATCTGCGCCTCGGTTTCGGCTACCAGCGTGGCGGCCTGCTCGACGTCGAGCTGACTCGACGCGCCGCGTTTATAGCGCGCCTGCGTGAGCGTCAGGCTATCCTGGACGGACTTGAGGTTCTGCCGCGCTACGGCGATGCGTTGCTCCAACGCGCGCAGATCGATATATGCGTTGGCGACGTCGGCGAACATCGACACCAGCGCGTTGTCGTACGCCGCCTCCGACACGCGCAATTGCGCGCGATCCGATTCGATCTGCCGGCGGTATTTCCCCCAGAAATCGATCTCCCAACCGGCGTTCACGTGCAGATGCTCGGCCCACAAATGAGCCGGCGGTATGGGCCCGACCCCGCTCGTGTTGATATGGCTCGCGCCAACCGACGCGCTGCCCGATTGCGGCAGGAGATTTTCCCCGCTGATCGCAAGCTGCGCCCGCGCCTTGAAGATATGCAGCCCCGCGACCTGCAGCGACAGGTTGCGCTCATAAGCGCGTTGTTCGAGCGCGCTCAGCACCGGGTCGTTGAACGCTTTCCACCACGCGGCCTCGCCGGCGGGCGTGCTCTGCGCGGCAGGCGGCAAGCTCTCCAGCCACTGGTTTTCCAGCGTGACGTCGGGCTCCCTGAAGTCCGGGCCAACGCTGATGCAACCGCTCAACGCCACGCCCATCGACACGACGATCGATGCGCTTACAAGACGCAAACGGCTTGACGTGGCAGGTTTCATCGCGTGAATCGGGCGTCAATGGTTGAGGGAGGGGTTCATGACAGTTGCGACAAGCGCGCGGCGCCAGCATCGTGTGGTTTCGCTGCAAGGCGCGCCGCTCAGTGCACCGCGCAGTGCCCCACTTAATGCGCTGCACCGCGTTCGCGCATATACGCCTCGATCTCCGGCAACGTGACGTAGCCGAGCTTCTGCGTGTCGATCTCGTCGAAGTGACTAGCGACCATCGGCATGCCGGCCGCGGCCTGCTCTTTCGTCAGCTTGCCGTCGTGCGTGGTATTGGCGTTCGCAAAACGCGTTTGCAACTGCGCAACCATGCGCTCCATGCGCTGCGGATTACCGCCTTGCGGCGCGGCCTGAGCGAACGTGACGGTGGACGCGCAGCACAGCAGGACGGCGGCGAGCAATTTTTTCATGACTGACTCCTTCGATAAGCCACCGAGCGTCGCCTGCTTATGCCGCGATCCGTCCAATGACAGGCCGAATTCTTGTGGAACCCACGCCCCAAAGCAATTGCAGAGTTATGTCGATTAATGTCATGAAGCGCCGGGGCGCCTTGGGAAGCGCCGGGGCGCATGGCGGAGTGCCGCCCTGTTGCCGCCGTTTATCGCTGCTCATTGCCGTTTGTGGCCGTCTGTAGTGACGTATCGACGGCCACAGCTGTCCATTGCCTCGCGCGGCGACAGGCGCGGCGTGACATCGAATGAAATGAACGAGTGCTACCGTCAGGCGACGATTTGCGTAATTCTGATCTCGCGCCGCTCCGTGATGGAACGGGCCGATAGCGGCAGTGGCGCGTGCTTGAGCATACGACATGCGGACTGCAAGAACGCCTGGTGAATTCCCGTTGTCCTGAGGAATTGGGGAACACTACTTGCTCACCCACACAGGTAGTGCCGGAGCAGATTTACCGTTCACCTCTTTTTCCCGGACCACGTCGATGAACTACCCGAACCTGGACAGCGAGATCGCCCATCTCGAACTCGTGTTGGGGCGGATTTCGGTCAATGACCGCATTCCTCTTTCGTATTGGGAAAACCGCGTGCGCCTCCTGTCGCGTGCGGCGCTGGTGCCGGTGCAACGAGCCCGGCTGGCACGTCTCGAAGCCGTGCTCGGCGCATTGCGGGATTCCGAAGAAGCCGTCTGCGAAGCGCCTGGCATGCGCTCGAAGGACGTCCGTTCATGACCGAGGCGACCAGGGAACCGAAACACAAAGCACCCGATGCAGCAGCCGGCGACAGCGCGCCACGCGCGCAGGACGCCGGCGCAGACTCGCCTCATCTGAACGAGGGCGAGCAGGATCAGGCGGCGCATCACACCGCCCCGCACGCGCTCGTGCTGCATGAGATCGTCCGCGAAGAGGGCGAAGCCGCGCTCGAGCGGACCATCGGCGCGTTGATCTGGTCATCGCTCGCCGCCGGTCTGTCCATGGGATTTTCGTTTCTCACACAAGCCGTGCTCGATGCGGGGTTGCCGGACACGCCATGGCGCCATCTGGTGTCGAGCTTCGGTTATTCGATCGGTTTCGTGCTGGTCATCATGGGACGGCAGCAGCTTTTTACCGAGAGCACGCTGACCGTGGTGCTGCCCGTATTGACGCGGCGCGATCCACGCACATTGCTTAAAGCGATGCGTCTATGGGCCGTGGTGCTCGTCTTCAACCTCATCAGCACATGGATCTTCGCGGCGATGCTACGCATTCCCGATGTCTTCTCGCCTGCGGTGGTGGATGCACTCGGCGAGGTATCGCGTGCGGCAGTCGGCTCGGAACACATGCTGCCGACCATGGTAAAGGCGGTCTTCGCGGGCTGGCTGATCGCACTGATGGTGTGGCTGTTGCCGAGCGCGCGGTCCGGGCGTCTGTTGACCGTGCTGCTGATCACCTATGTGGTCGCCGTCAGCCATCTCTCGCACATCATCGCCGGATCGACGGAGGTTGCTTATGCGTTCCTGAGCGGCGACGCGAGCCTGCACGACTATTTCTTCCGTTTTCTCGTGCCGACGCTCGTGGGCAATACCGTGGGCGGGATGTCGCTGGTTGCGCTGCTCAATCACGCGGCCATCGCGCCTGAAATAAACGGCCATCGCTGAGCACGTTCAGTTGCGCGGGCGGCTCGGCGCCGCAAATGCGGCGGCACTCGTGGCTCGCCGCGGCGGCCTTCACAGGCCCTCGCGGCAAGCCGTGCGTCAGCCGATCAGAATCCGCGCGCCGAGCGCGAGCACCAGCGCGGGCAGCATGACCACGACGCCGACCTTCAGAAACTTCACGAAGCTCACGTCCTCGCCTTCGCGACGAATTGCGTTGAGCCAGAGAATCGTCGCAAGCGAACCGGTGATCGACATGTTGGGTCCGAGGTCGACGCCGATCAGCAGTGCGTCGATCACGCGCTCCGGGCTATGCGCCTGCATCACCGTGGAACTGGCGATCAGCCCGGCCGGCAGATTGTTCATCAGATTGCTGCCGATCGCGATGGCGCTGCCGGCCCAGCCGGCGGTTGTCATTTCGTTGTGCGCGGCCGCCGAACGCGTTAGCTCTGCCAGCGTGCTGATCACACCGGTGTAATCGAGCATTTCGACGAGAATGAACAGCGCGGCCACGAGCGGCAGCACGCTCCACGAAATTTCGCGGATCATCGGCAGCGGCGATTTGCGCTCCTGGATCAGCACGACGAGCGCGGTCGCCGCGCCGAGTATCGCGGTGGGCAGCCCCAACTGAATGTCGAACGCCGATACCGCCAGCAGCACGACGGCGGTCACAGCGATGCCGGCGAGCGCCACCCGTCCGCTCGACGAAAGCTGAAGCGGCTCGAGATTCGCCTCGCAGCTGCCTGCGAGCGCCTTGCGTTGGGTCCAGCGCAGCAGCACATACGTGGCGACGATCGACAGCAGCGACGGCAACGCGAAGCGCATCAACCACGGCACGAGCGCGGGCGTGTGATTACCATACAGCACGATATTGGCCGGATTGGAGATCGGCAGCACGAAGCTGGCTGCGTTTGCAATGAACGCGCACACGAACAGTAACGGCAGCGGGTCCGTCTTCGCCTTCTTCGCGGCGGCGAACACAGCCGGCGTGAGAACGACCGCGGTGGCGTCGTTCGACAGAAAGGCGGTAATCACCACGCCGACCAGATAGACCAGCATGAAAAGCTTGCGCGGCGAACCTTGCGCATGGTTCACGGCAAGCACCGCGACCCAGTCGAACAGCCCTTCCCGGCGTCCCACCTCGGAAAGCAGCATCATGCCGGACAGGAACAGATAGACGTCAGTGCCCTTGCCCACGGCTTCGACCGCGAGATGCAACGGCAACAGGCCGAGCGAGACCAGCAGCAGCGCGCCGGCCACCGCCCACACCGCTTCCGGCCATTTGAAGGGACGGGCGATCACGCCGGCCGTCGCAAAGGCGGCAATACCCCATGAAAGGAAAATCGAAGTCACAACGAAAGCCCTGAATGGATGGTTGTACGTGGGCAAGGCCCGGTGCGCAGGATACCCCAACTCGGCCCCGGCTCCGCTTGCCTCGCCCGACGTTGCAAGTCGCGAGCCAGCACGCATTACCGTCACCAGTACAACAATGTGTTCTCGCGCCCCCGCCTATTCAGTCTCCATTGACCTGCCTACTATTCGCACTCACTGCCACCATGCATAACCGACGCGTATGAACGACATATCCCGCCACACTGATACAGGCCGTTACCACGGCGCCGCAATCGCACTGCACTGGCTGATCGCCGTGCTGATCGTCGGCGGCTTTTATCTGGGCTGGATCATGACGGACATTCCCGGCTTCACGCCGACGAAGCTCAAGTATTTCTCATGGCACAAATGGATCGGCGTCACCGTATTGATGCTCGCCGTGGCGCGCGTTTTGTGGCGAGCGACGCATCGCGCACCGGCTCTGGATAGCGCAACGCCCGCGTGGCAAAAGGCGGCGGCGCACGCCGTCCACGGCCTGCTGTATCTGCTGATGCTGGCGATTCCGGTGTCGGGCTACCTCTACAGTTCGGCGGCGGGCATTCAGGTGGTGTATCTCGGCATCGTGCCGCTGCCGACCTTCATTGGCCCGGATCAGGCGCTGAAGGCGACGCTGCGCACTTTGCATGTGCTGCTCAATTACACGTTGCTCGCGCTGGTCGCCATGCACGTGCTGGCGGCGCTGAAGCACCAGTTTGTCGACCGCGACGGCCTGCTCGCACGGATGATTCCGTTCCTCAAGTGACACTCATCGGCGCCCATTCGCTACAGCCTGTTGGCAATCAAATTCTTCACTGTGCGCAATGAACGCGCACGGGTTCGATAGGATGCGTATCACCATGAAAAACACACTCCATCACTCCATTCTCGCCGGCGTCGCCGCCCTTTCTCTCTTCGGTGCCGGCCTCGCGCATGCCGACGTCGACACGAGCAAAAGCACCGTCATTGCCACGACGAAGCAGATGAACGTGCCTGTCGACGGCAAGTTCAGAAAGTTTTCGGCGCAACTGTCGTTCGATCCGGCGAAGCCGACCGCAGGAAGCGCGAACGTGTCGATCGACACCGGCAGCTACGACCTCGGCGCGGACGACTACAACAAGCAGGCGCAAGGCAAGGAATGGTTCGACAGCGCCACGTATCCGGCCGCAACGTTTGTTTCCAGCGCGATCGCACCGGCGGGCGGCAATCAGTACAAGATCACCGGCAAGCTGACCATCAAGGGCAAATCGCAGACCGTGGTGGTGCCCGTCACGATTGCAAGCCAGGGCCCGACGCAGACGTTCGACGGCTCGCTGCCGATCAAACGCTCCCAGTTCGACGTCGGCACTGGCGAATGGAAGGACACGTCGGTCGTAGCCGACGAAGTCGTCATCAAATTTCACCTCGTCGCTTCGAAGAAGTGATTAAAAAAACCGAAGTAAAACCGCAAGCCTCATAGCACTTTTCGAAACCTGGAGAACATCTTGAAGAAACAATTTTTGATCGCCGCCGGCGCTCTCGCCGCCGCATTGTCGTTCAACGCAATGGCCGCCGACACTTACCAGCTCGATCCGACCCACACGTCCCCGAGCTTCGAAACCGATCACTTCGGCGGCGTGTCGATCTGGCGCGGCAAGTTCAAGAAGAGCAGCGGCACCGTTGTGCTCGACCGCGCGGCAAAGACGGGCACGGTCGACGTGACGATCGACATGAGCTCGGTGGATATCGGCAATGACAAGCTCGATTCCGAACTGGTCACCGACAAGTTCTTCGACGTTGCGAAGTACCCGACCGCAACCTACAAGGGCACGCAAATCCGCTTCGACGGCGACAAGCCTGTTGAAGTGATCGGCACGCTGACCATGCATGGCGTGACCAAGCCGGTCAATCTGAAGATTGAGTCGTTCAAGTGCTTCGTGAACCCGATGCTCAAGCGCGAAGTTTGCGGTACCGAATCGACCGCAACATTCAATCGCGATGACTTCGGCGTCGACTTCGGCAAGACCTACGGCTTCAAGATGCAGACCACGCTGCACATTCAGGCCGAAGGCATCAAGCAGTAAAGTCACGGCGGGCGCGGCCACGCGCCTGCCCGCGCGCGCGCTCGCAGCGCGCGCATTCAGCCGCGCTTTCGCTCAGGCGCCCGCGAGCGAGCGGAAGTCGTCCACGGTCTCAGCGTAAGTCCCCGTTTTTCCGTTCGACGTGACCGTGATGGTCACGCTCGACTCGTCTTTCGGCGTGATGGTCTCCACTGTGTCGCTCGTCGCCAACTGGATCACGCCGGCGGTGACCTTGCCGCCGTTGACCTTGACGGGCGTGGGCGTGGACACGGCGAACGCGATCGTCGCGTCGGCGGCGTTCACGCTGATGTCACCGCTGGTCGCGAGTGTATCGGTGACCGGATCGGCGCCATGCACGCGCGAATACGTCAGCGACGTGATCGTGATCTTTCCGCTGATGCTGCCGGAGCCGGCCGTCTGGTTGCGATCGAGCGTCACCGTTGGGCTGCTCGCGGTCGTCGTCGTGATGCCGGTTGCCGCGTTGTAGCTCATCGTGTAGCTGACCGTGCCGTTGACAACGGTCTTGCCGTTCGACGACACCAGTGTCAACGCATTGGCCGTTTCGATCGCGCTGTACGACCAGTCGTTCGATGCGTTGCCGACAATGCCGTGCACGTTCTGAATCTGCACGCTGACGGTGCCGGTAATCGACGCGCTGTCCGACACGCCGGGCGCCTTCACCTGCCCTACGCATTGATTGAAACCGACCGTCGCCGTCTCGCCGCTTTGCAGTCCGCTCACACCCGCACCCTGTGCGAGGACGCTGATCGAGCCGCTCGCCGGACACGAGGTCATGGTGTTGCCCGCGCCCGCCGTCACGCCCGTCAGCAGCGATTGCACGACCGACGTATAGATCGCCGCGACGCCAGGGCCCGACAACATGCCGAACGCGCCCGCATACCTTGCGACGTGCTCGCTCTGCACCGCCGACGACAACTTCAGCACGTTACTGCCGCCACTGCTGCCGCCCGAGCCGCCGCCGCATGCGCCGAGAACGGCGGCTGCGGCAACGGCGACCGCAACCGCGGCACCAGATGAGCGGAACGTTTTCGAAACAGACATCACTACTCCAGATTTGAAAGGCTTCAATGAGTTGATTATCGAAGCGCGCCCGCTCGTTTCATTTGCCGAATAGCCCTTTAAAACGGGGTTAATCCGTCAAGGCAACGCGCTTTAATCGCCGGTTCGGAACAAGTTACGGGGCATTATTTCCGCTTCCGGCAAAGCGCCATACTTGAGCGCGAAGAGCCGCCACAATCCCCCGCTGTTCATTCATTTGAACCTCGCGATGGAATCGTAAAGTCCTCGCCATGCAATTGGTTCGTGTCGGGAGACAAGTGGTGGGACAGGTGAAACGGCAGGTAAAGAATGCGGCTCTCGCCGCGATGGCCGCATTGGCGGTCTTCGGAAGCACGGCGCACGCGCAGGAGATTTATGTACACGGCGGTACGCTCGGCGCGGGCATCGGCGCGGCTTTGCCGCTCAATTCATGGGCTGGCGTGCATGCGGAATTCGAAGGTCTTGGCTTCTCGCATTCGGTCAACGTTGACCAGAACAAATACGACGGCCATCTCAAGCTGCTACAAGGCGGTCTTTATCTCGACGTGTTCCCGTTCCAATCAAGCGGTTTTCGCCTGACGGCGGGCGCATTGATCAACGACAACGAGCTTTCGGCTCACGCCGTGCCCAATGCGGACGGCAACTACAAAATCGGCGACGACTACGTGCCGGCCGTGGGCGCCGCGCCTTCGGCCACGGTCACGCTGCCGCGGGTAATGCCGTATGTCGGGATCGGCTATGGACATAAGCCGGTTTCCAAGGGCTTCGGCCTGACGTTCGATCTGGGCGTTGCCTACGGCCGTCCGCGCACGCACTACAACGTGCCCGCCATTTACTCGATGTTCACGACTCAGGCAAACATCGACGAGCAGGAACAGAAAATCAGCAATACGGTGGAGCGCTACAAAATCTATCCGGTCCTTCAGATCGGCGTGACTTATCGCTTCTAGTCGATAGTCGCGGCCAGGCTTGAGTCGCGTCGCGATGCTGTCATCCAATGCGGCAGGCCCTTCAAAGCGTGGCAACGCGCACGCGTTCCCACGCCGCCACTTGAACCACGGTTTCCACTCCGGCTGTTCTCATTTGGAAGCATTGCAGTCGCCAGTGCCCCAACTGCCTGTGCCCTTGTGTTTGAGCGCAATGGTGAGCGTGCTTCCTCTGTTCGCCGTAATCATCTGTCCGTAACTGACGGTCGGAATGAACTGGATATCCGGCGCGACCGCGACAGGCGGATTGCGTGAACCATCGATCGTCAGGTCAAGCTGCACGGTGACGGTGACGGTGTCGATATCGACGTCCCCGTCCCGCTTGCGCGCCGCCTCCTGCTTCCTGAAGTTGCACAATCCGTCGAGGACCTGTTCGAGGGCAGTCGGAATATCGACCGACTTGCCTGGAGGAATCGGCGGCGTATTGCAGCCGACAAGCAGCAAGGGAAAAACGAACACAGGCAGACAGCGGTGGGCACGCATCAGCATCTCCTTTTCCGATCGGTATGACGAACGGCATATTGGGTCGCCGCGAGTTAGATACTGTCCTTGCCGGTAATCAGCCGCCGCCGCACGCCGCAGGCGAACTAGAAGCTCACCGCAAATCCGAACGACACGCCATGCACATTGTGTCCGAACACATATCGCACTACCGCGCGCGTCCTGGTGATGATGACCGGATACCGGCTGCTGTCGAGTTCGAGGCCGACGCCCAACGAGGTGAGGTCGTTGAACCCCAGCACACCCGCGCTTTCGCCGAAATAATGTGAGTAAGCCGCTTCGAGCACATAGCGGACTGGCCGGTCCAACGCATGCCATCCGGTAGGCGCGCGCCAGCGGGTCCACAGGCTGACTTGCTGCGCCATGGCGGAACCCTGCACTGCCTGGGAAGAACCGCCGAAGCTGCGCAGATAAATGTCCGTGGCCCGCAACTCAGCGTCGATTTCGTAGTTGTCACGGTAGCGCTCATAGTCGAGCATCAGCGAGCCGCCGTAGCCATACGCGTCCAGCGAACCGTTGTCGAGAAACTGGAGGTTGGCATCGGTGGCGCGATTGAAGATCGTTTGCCCGACCTTCAGATCGCTGGAAACGCGGCCTAGCGTTCCGTTAAGGATCGGACGAAACACCAGTTCATTCGTGATCCGAAAATCCCAGCCGATGCCGACCGTGCCGCTGAACGTATTCCATTTTGTCGGCACTGGACGCTGTGCCGAGCCGTCCGACGCGACGAACACCGGATCGTAGCGACTGTAGGCGAGCGTGCCCTCCATGTACAAAGGAAACGACCGGCTCAACGTGAACCCGCCGCCAAGCTGTGTCTGGCCGAAGCTGGGATTGCCGGTAGTGCCGCTATTAACCGCCAGGTTACTGGTCGTGACGTCCGGAACAGTCGTATAACTCATGACGGCGAGCACGGCGTCCGCGTGCTGTTTCACATTACCCCCAACCACAGCCGGTCCCGACGAGCGGCCCGGAAGGTCCTGAGCAAACGAAAGGCAAGGCAAAACGCTGAAGGCTATGGCTGCACATGCCAACGACGCCCGGCGTCGCCAATGGAGCCGCAGTACATGCATCGTCCGATCGACTGTAAGTCTGTCCGCGCCCAGTACGAACCAGCACACAGCGTACAGAACGCACATTGCACACTCCTGTATGTTGGGCCATTGCTTCCTGGTTCCGAAACACACGCCTCGTGCGGCGTATGACGTTTGCCTTGCTTATTCGAGCACCCAAGGTCGGCGGGGCACATGTCGAATTCAGAATAGACAAAATGCGCCGACGTGGCGGGAATATCGCCGCCGTACAGCACCTACTTGTTCAGACGTTCCATCACGGCATCGTCGTGCCCGGCGGGCTGGCCGAAGCCGGAAAAGGCATCTGCGCGGGTCGTTGATCGTCGGGATCCGCCAGCGATGCCGCAGGCGGTCCGATGAATACTGGCAGTAGCATGACATCGCGCTCGGGAGCCGGCATTCTCGCGAGAGCATGCAGCGTCACTCTTGTCATCCAGCAGACATCGGCCGGGGTTGCAGTGGAAGGATTCGCTGTATATGCCATATACCGATCGACATTGGCTGGATCGCCGCCTAGTTCGATGACCACGGCGCGAGACATTGCCTCGGACGCTGCCGCGTATTCTTCCCGCGTCGGCACGCGTACCGGCGCCGCCGAACCGCTGCTCACCATGATCTTGTAGACAAGATCGAGGTATAGCTCCGCTTGCGCGTCGGACATCTGCGCGATCGTGACGCGGTTCATTATCGTTACGATGTCGACGAGCCCAAAACAATTGACCGGGACCAGTTCGTCGAGCACACGGGTGAGCAGCACCAGGTAGCGCGATCGGTCGGCCGGCGTGAGACGTGCAAGGCCACTCGACATCATGGCTTCACGCTGTTCCGGATCGAGCAGCACATGAACGAGCGCCGGTGCGCCGCCTGGCACACGGGCACCGATAACGGGGTCGCGCGCTACCTTGTCGAACCACTCGAAGATGATGCGGGCTTTGGTCGAACCCTGGTTGATCCCGTACTGCCGCAGGATTTCATCGATATCGACAGCGCCGCGTTGGCGCGAAGCCGACCCGGCTGCAGCAGCATCCGGCGACTCATCGTGGAAGTCCAGATGAACCGCCGCATTCGCGCTCAACGAGATGAGGAGCGTGAACCATACAGTCAGCCGCAGCATCTCTCTCTCCGCAATAGCGACAGGCGCAGGGCTCGCGATACGTTTCAAAATACATCCGGTCTTTTCTCCATGAACACGCAGAGCGGCATGAAGATCGACGCTGCGAAGCCTGCCGCCCAGTGACTCGATATACGGCCTCTTCTTCTCGTGCGCGTTTCTCTTGCGTGCTTCTCGTGCACTCAGCTGCCGATCAGGGCGCGAGTGTGACGGGCGATCATCAGTTCCTCGTTGGTCGGGACGATCCACACGCCGACCCGACTAGTGGGTGTACTGATGCACGAGTCGTTCGCCTGATTTGCGTCGGAGTCGATGTCGATACCGCACCACTGCGCGTATTCGCCGATACGCTGCCGAACCTGCGTCGCATGCTCTCCGATGCCTGCCGTGAACACCAATGCATCGATGCCCTTGAGCGCCGCGATCAGCGAGCCAAGCTCGCGGCAGATCCGATACACATACAGTTCGACGGCGAAGCGGGCACGAGGATCGTCGCTCGCGAGCAGCACGCGCATGTCGCCGGAAATGCCGGAAACGCCGAGCAAACCAGACTGCGAGTACAGCAGGTTTTCCACTTCGCGCGTGGTCATGTTCAGTTCGTTGAGCAGATACAGGATCACGCCAGGGTCGAGGTTCCCCGAGCGCGTACCCATCATCAGGCCGTCGAGCGCCGTGAAACCCATCGTGGTCGCGACACTGCGGCATGCCGACAGCGCACACAGGCTCGCCCCATTGCCGAGATGCGCGACCACCGTGCGGCCGGCCGCGGCTGCCGGCGAGATCTCCGGCAGCCTGCTGGCGATGTACTCATACGACAGTCCGTGAAAGCCATATCGGCGTACACCGCGTTCGATAACTGCAGCGGGCAGCGCGAAGGCCTTCGCCTGTTCGGGTTGCGTCGCGTGAAAGGCTGTGTCGAAACAGGCGATTTGCGGCATCGCCGGATTGCGCTCCGCGATGATTGCGATCGGTTTCAGGTTATGTGGCTGATGCAGCGGCGCAAGCGGCGTCAGCGTGTGCAGTTCCGCGAGCACGCTGGCATCGACGAGCACCGGTGCGACGAAACGCGCGCCGCCGTGCACGACGCGATGCCCGACCGCCGCGAGGCGATGGCCTTCGCGATGTCCGCGCAAGAAGTCGGCGATATGCGCGATCGCCCCGGCGTGGTCCAGGCTCGCGCCGTCGCCCCATGCATGAGAGCCGGCCTGCGCGCCGGCCGCATCGAAGGCAGCGAAGTGCGGTGAACTGAACAGCCCGTCGATCTGACCTCGCAGCACACAGGCGAGCTCGGCGGTTTGCGCATCGAAGGCGCTGAACTTGATGCTCGACGATCCAGCGTTGAGTACCAGGATGACGTCGGCCATGATCTACACCACGAGCCGATCTTCGCGGCCCTTGCTCGCCACCAGCGCCGCGACCGCGCACGACGCGAGCCGCGTGATAATCGAATCGGCGCGGCTCGTCAGGATGATCGGCACGCGCGCGCCGAGAACGATGCCCGCCGCGTCCGCGCCGGCCAGAAACGAAAGGCTTTTTGCCAGCATGTTGCCGGCTTCGAGATTGGGCACCATTAGAACATTGGCGCGCCCCGCAACCGGCGAATCGATCTTCTTCATGCGCGCCGCTTCGAGGTCGATTGCATTGTCGAGCGCGAGCGGCCCGTCGACGAGCGCCCCTGTGATCTGATGACGATCGACCATCTTGCAGAGCGCCGCGGCTTCGATCGTCGACGGAACCTTCGGGTTCACGATCTCCATTGCCGAGAGAATCGCGACCCGCACTTCGTCTACGCGAAGCGCATGGCCGAGATCAATCGCGTTTTGCAGTATGTCGGCTTTCTCCGCGAGCGTCGGTGCTATGTTGATCGCGGCATCGGTGATGATCAGCGCGTTTGCGTGCCCCGGCACGTCCATCACGAAGCAGTGGCTCACACGCCGTTCGGTGCGCAAGCCGCCCTCGCGGTGGACGACGGCGGCCATCAACTCGTCGGTGTGAAGGCTGCCCTTCATGATCGCCTCGGCCTTGCCTTCGCGCACCAGTTCGACGGCTTTCGCCGCCGCCGCGTGACTGTGCGGCACGTCGATCAGCGGATAGCCGGCTATCTGCAGCCCGCATTCTTCGGCGACGGCGCCAATGCGCTCGCGCGGTCCTACGAGAAGCGGCGCAATCAGCCCCATCTGCGCCGCCTCCACGGCGCCTTCGAGCGATGCGCGATCGCATGGATGCGCCACGGCAGTCGTTAGCGGCGGCTGGCTTTGGCAAAACGCGATAAGCCGTTGATACTTCTCGTGCGTACGCTCCACGATTCCTCCCGTGCATTGCGACAGTCGGTGTGCCGCGCGCGGCGACGCCGGCAACGCTGGTCATAGCCCGTCCAGAACGACTATCGCCGCCGCGCGCAGCCGCGGCAATAGGACTTTGGACCGATCTCCCGCAGCTTGACTTCGCGAGCCGCGAGTCGATCGACGCCTAAAACCGTCCGCGTCGCGTGTTGTCGTACATAGGATCGGGTGCCTTCTGCGTTTGCCGCAATATGCCTGCGTCGTCGAAATAGAAGTGGAAGATCATGTGATTAATATTGTTCTCCAGATAGCGATACGACCACACGTCGCGCTGCATTCTCTGAAAGCGCGCGGTTTCGAACGGGCGCCCGAAGTTGATGAGCACATCGTCGCGCGTCCACTTGCCGACCTCCGCGCGATAGAACTCGCTCTCCTGCAGCACCTGACGCATGCTCACCACTTTGCCGGACGCGTCGATATCCGCGACGGTCGTCGTGGTGCCCATCGGTTGCGTCGGCCACATCAGGCGCTGGCCGCCATCCGGCAGCTTGTAGGTCTCCTTGGGCGGGCCGAGCCGCGCAATCGCCGTCGACTGATCCGCGCCGGCTTCCACCTGCTGATGAGGTTGCACGCAGCCCATGAGCCCGGATATCAGCGCGCAAATCAACGCACATCTGATCTGACTATTCATGAACTTCTCCCATCGCTGATGAGTGCTCGCTGTCCCGTCTTTGCGCGGAGCCCTTCCTCAAATTGTTGCGAGCGAAGGCGGCGCGAGCATATCGGACGAAGGTCCTACGCTCGAAACTGTGGAGTGATGGCTAGAATCAGATTTTTGGCCGAGCAGGGATTGCCGCGAGTCAAGTGATCGTTCAGCGGCTCGCATTTGCGGCGTCTACCCAAAACCGATGCGCTACCGGGCGACTGGCTAGAGGCGTCAGCTGCGTGACTGGAGGTCGAGGCGCCGCTGTAGGGCTCGTTGCCAGCTTCGTCGACGCCGCTTCGGGCGAACGCTTTTGAATCCGGCGTCAGTATGATCGCCGTGATGGCGCTCGAAATAATTAGAGTCGACGCAATGCCCGCCTACCGCACTAGCGGGCTCCTTGCTGACACGAAATCCGGCAGCAGTCGGACCGCCGTTCGGCTTCGAAAGAATTCGGCGGACGATGCAGATCCGCCGCAATCGTTAGTGCCTTTCGCGGCGATTAGTGCTTGCGGCAATGCGCGCGACAACCGGTACCAGGCGAGGATTGAACATGGGTATCGAACTGGCGCGACCGCTCGCCCGCGCGACGATTGCATCGATCGTGACTCGTGCGACCGCGCGTTGCGCCCGTCTCGCGAACTGCTTCAGTTGCCGGTTACTGACGGGATGCCTCGCCCATACCAACGCTGCGAACCAACCGATAACCGTCCATCCCAGCAGAATGTTCACCATGGTCACCGCGAACGCGTCCTCGCGTTCTCTGGCGTCGGCGATCATTGCGGGTACCAGATACAGCATCAGCGCGCCGACAAACAATGCACCTTCGATAATTTTCAACATTTCGACACCTCGTGACAGCTTCGCTTAGCAGACGGCTTGCAGATTAATGGCCCGAGTACACATGGCCGACAGAGTCGGCGCTTTGACGGCCGCCGGATTCCGAAGAGGACGCAGCTACGCCGCCATACGAATCATTGACCGAACCGGCCGCACTGTTGCGTTCCGCTGCAACCGTTTGGGCACTTGGGCCCCGTTGCGAAGCAGGCGCCCCCACTGACGGGCGGTAAGAAGGCGCAGGACCATAGCCGCTGGCAAACACAGGAGCGGCAAACGAAGTAGTGACGGCGACGAGCACAGCTGCAAGAAGTTTGTTTTTCATGATGACTCTCCGATGCGATTCTGAGGCAGCGCGAATCGGTGAGACACGCGCCGTTGACAAGAGTCAGTGTAGACGGCGCCTATCCTTTTTCTATACCCATAGGGTGAAATCACAATTGCTGCAGACCGAACAATGCCTCGCTGCAAGGCCATGGCGGACTCGCGGGCCTGCTGCGGTTGGAATGGTTCGCATCGGGTAAGTCGAGAGACCTCCAATATCGGGGGCCCCAGAACATAGACGTGAAACAGGACTGAGCCATTGCGGCCAGCCTCGTCGGCCATGGTTTTGCGCGAGCACCTGGTGTCTCACCGTTTGCTCGCGCGCCGTCAGTGTATTGTCAGCTTCCGCCAAAGAAGATGTTGCATTGCGGGTTCACTCTGCACGGCCGGGCATGTTTCGAGCCGCTTTGTACCATCGTATCGGAGGTGCCACCGTACGCTTCCATCCCCGCACTTGGGTTGGAAACCTGCACCTGACCGCTGTCTTGCGGAGCGGCCTGAGGCGCCTGGGGCGTGCCTTGCGAATGCGCCAGCCCGGCGATCAAAAGCAGCCCAGCAACCGATCCAACCATCCGTCCTAGTTTCATATTGCCTCCTGATCCGCGTTGGATTATCCATACATGCCGTTTCGTTATTCGCGCGGCGAACTCGAAAACCAACACGCGATTTTCGGATTCGGGAAACGCGCCTGCGGCCTGCGGGTCGAATCGCCCGAGACCGTGATCCAGGAAAGTTGGGAAGATACGAAGTGCAGTGCGCCCGGCCGAGACAGGGACGCAAGTTGGCGTGCGCATTGGCAATGCCGATGGATTTTGTGGACCCCTCGACACGAATAGTCGCCCTGCAACTACGTTATAGCGCGTGCGATGACGATTCGTTAGTGATTATTCGACCTCCCTCACGCGGAAAACCGCAAAGCGATTCTTCGCCACGTTTTAACCGGCGATGGTTGCCGGGGCGGCCCTGTCGCCTCTGACCGAGCACAGTGAACGGTTGTGTTGGTTTTTGGCGCGCAACAACACCTCGCCATGTTCGATCGAGTCCAACAACGGGCCGCTGCTGCGGAACCGCTCTGGTCGTTCGTTGCTTTACCAGCGGGCTTCGCAGGCGCGTCAGAGGTTTCGAAGCGTTGTCGGCACACTAGTTGCAAACGGTAGCTGCGCCACCAGGAGACAGTCATGATGCGGCTCTTTGCAAACTCAGTGCAATCGAAACCGACGTATGGCAACGCAATCGTCGTCATTGGCGCTATCGCATTCGTTGCGGTATGCGCGACTGGAATTGCTGCGTTCGCCGGGTTATTGCCCCAATCCGAAAGCGTCGCCGCCACAGTGACCGCGACACCGTTGGTGGACCTGCAGACTCAAATCAAACAAACAATCACGAGTCCATGATTCGGCAACCGCGAGAACCGCTAAAAGCACGAGAAGCGCGGATCGCATTTGCATGGAGTCGCGAATAGTCGCCGCCGCTCGGCCACGTTCTTCGCCTTTGCGTTTCGTTGTCCTACCATATCAACTACGGTAGGTTTGCACGCAACGGGCTGCGCCTCGTCTTCAAGCCTTGCTTCGTGTCCCGTCGCGTTTTGCGCATCTCCTCCGCGTTGCCGCGCCGCACGTCGGGCAGATTGGCCGCGCACACACCTCTGAACAGGAGCGGCCATGAAACGGATCGTCGTGATCGGCGGCGGCTTTGCTGGGTTGTGGAGCGCCATCGGTGCGGCCCGCAAGCTCGATGAGCAAGGCGCGAGCAATCAGGTCGAAGTCGTCATGATCAACCCGCACGCGCATCACAGCATCCGGGTGCGCAACTACGAAGCGGATCTCGCGGCGACGCTCGTACCGCTGAGCGATGTGCTCGGCCCCGTCGGCGTGCAATGGATCCAGGGCGCAGTTACGGACATCGATGTCGCCGGCAAACAGGTCACGTTGAGCGTCCGCGGACGCACTACGCCGCTGACTTTCGACAAGCTCGTGCTGGCCTCGGGAAGCCGCCTTGTCGACGCGCCGATTGGTGGGCTCGCGGACCATGCATTCAACGTCGATACATACGAAGGCGCCGAACGCCTCGAACGACGGCTTCTGAAAATGGTGCATTCACACGCTGCTGGAAGTCTGACCTTCGTTGTTATCGGCTCAGGCCTCACGGGCGTGGAAGTCGCCTCCGAGTTGCCGCATCGTGTGCGCGACCTCCTGGCCGCGAGCGGTGAGCGCCTGCGTGAGAGTGAGGTTCGCGTCATGCTGATCGAGCGTGCGCCACGGATCGCGATGGCGATGGGCGGTGCGCAACCGGTCATCGAGCAGGCATTGACGCAACTCGGCGTCGAGATGATGACCGATGTCGAGATCGAGCAGATCGACGACACGGGGATGACGCTCGCAGGCGGCAAGCGCGTCGATGCATCGACGATTATCTGGTGTGGCGGCATGCATGCGAGTCCGTTGACGCGCTGCATTCCTGTCGAGCGCGATGCGCTCGGGCGGGTACCGGTCGACGAAACGCTGCGCGTAAAAGGTGTCTCCGACGTCTTCGCAGCCGGCGACGTGGCGCGCGCGCTGTTCGAAGACGGCAAGCATGAATCCGTCATGTCCTGCCAGCACAGCAGACCGATGGGGCGTTTCGCGGGGCACAACGTCGTCTGCGATCTGCTCGGTCTGCCGATGCTGCCGCTCGACATCGACTGGTACACGACCATTCTCGACCTTGGCGCTTGGGGCGCGGTCTATACGGAAGGCTGGGAGCGCAGGCTCGCCGCACAGGGTCAGCAGGCGAAGAACGTCAAACGGGTCATCAACACTGAGCGGATCTATCCGCCCCGCACCGGCAGCCGCGCGGATCTTTTCGCGGCGGCGGCTCCGATTGTGCAGGCGCCGCCACCCATCCGCGGGTAACACGCCGTCAGCGCTTCGCGCGCTCGTGAAGCGGTGTTCGGCAAACGGAGTGCCGGCTTAGGTCAGGCGCGCTCCAAAACTGCGCGCGCGCCGCTTTGTCACCAGCGTCCGGGACGCTCTCCCAAGTACGTTCGAGCCCTTATGTGGGATTGCTCACAAATTGTTGCACTTTGTTTCAATCGGCCGAAGTCCCCGCCCGGCAATGGTTTTCACCCATCGGAACAGCTCGCGCGCGGCCAGGCTCGCCGCGTCAGGGTGAAGATTTCAAACGCCATACCGTTAAAGAACTTAACAAGTGAGGGACACACACCATGAAGATTGAACCCAGCAACTACCCGCTCGCGGCGCCGCGCAACACTACGCAGCGCGCAACGAACAACAGCGACACGAATGGCGCGATCGAATCCGTAAACCCCGCCGGCACTTCCGGTGCGCAGAATGCCGAGGTGAGTCTTACGTCAATGTCCGCGCTGCGCTCGTTCAGTGACCCGGATATCGACACCGCGAAGGTCGAGTCGATCAAGGCCGAGTTGCGTCAAGGCACCTACAAGATCGATTCGGGCAAGATCGCCGACGGCGCACTGAACTCCGTGCGCGAGTTGCTGCAAACGAGAACCCGGTAACCGGCGACTGAACCTGGCGACACTGCCGCGTAGGTAACTCACGTCGCCGTGCAGCTCGCGACGCCCGCGCATACAACAATGGCGCCAGCTCCTGCCGCTGCTACTGCTACTGTTTTCCCCTGATGGCTCGCGTCAAGCCTTGCTCGTCATAGGGTTTGGCCAGAACTACCGCCCCGGCAAGCCATTCGTTGCTCAACACGCTCGGGTCTGGATTGCCCGATGCAATCACGACATGCAGCTTCGGGTACTTCTTGCGCGCCTGAACTGCAAGCTCGCTGCCCGACATACCGGGCAAGCCCAGGTCCACGACCAGCACGTCTACAGGATGGGCGTCCAGAATCGGCAGCGCCTGTTCGCCACTTGCCGCGGTGAACACCCGGTGCCCCAGACTTTCGAGCATGTCTCCGGTGGACATCAGGATCAATTCCTCGTCCTCGACCAGCAGCACCCGCAGCGCGGGGGACGCAACTTCGATGACAGGCCGTTCACGGGCAGGCCGCGCACGGACCGCCGGGGCCGGACGCTGGCTGTTCAGTTGCCGTTGATTTGCCAACACGTGACGGAGCCTTCGTGCCAAAGCCTCCCGGGTGTACGGCTTACTCAGCAACTCGATGCCTTCATCGAGGCGGCCGCCATGCACGATCGCGTTTTCCGTATAGCCCGACGTGAAAAGCACTGCAATGTCCGGCAACCGCTCCCTCGCCTTTCGAGCGAGTTCGGGACTCCGTAGCGGGCCAGGCATCACCACATCGGTGAAGAGCAGATCGATCGGCACGCCGCTTTCTATGATGGCCCATCCGCTTTGCGCATCTCGCGCTTTCAGCACCCTGTATCCGAGGTCCGTGAGCATATCGACGACCGTATTGCGCACGTCTTCGTCATCTTCCACGACCAGGATAGTTTCCGTTCCCCCGACCGCCGGTGCAGTTTCAGCCTCTGGCGTGCGGTCCTCCTCCTGGCGGGACCGCGGCAAGTAGATACGGATGGTGGTGCCTTCGCCCACCTCACTGTAGATTTTTATGTGGCCTTCCGACTGCTTGACGACGCCCCACACCATGCTCAGGCCAAGGCCGGTTCCCTGCCCTTCCGGCTTCGTGGTGAAGAACGGTTCGAACGCATGCTCCATGACTTCTCCCGACATTCCAGAGCCCGTGTCGGTGACGGCAAGCATCACGTACTGGCCTGGCCGGACGTCGGGGTGGGCCGCGGCATAGACGGCATCGAGCGACGCATTGCCAGCCTCGATCGTCAACTTGCCACGGCCTTTCATTGCGTCGCGCGCGTTGATGGCGAGATTGAGCAACGCGTTCTCCACCTGGCTCGGATCGACCATGGTGTTCCAAAGACCGCCGGAAATGACGGTTTCGATCTCTATTTCCTCGCCCAGAGCGCGACGCAGCATATCGTCCATATCGCGGACGAACCGGCCAAGGTTGACCACCTTGGGCCGCATCGGCTGGCGTCGCCCGAAAGCGAGCAATTGCGAGGCAAGCTTCGAGCCGCGCGTGACCCCGGCCAGCGCGTTACGCAAGCGTCTTTCCCCGGCTTCATGACCATTGATATCTCTCGCCAGCAACTGGAGGTTGCCCGCTATCACCTGCAGCAGGTTGTTGAAATCATGAGCGACGCCACCGGTCAGTTTGCCGATCGCTTCCATTTTCTGTGCGTGGCGCAGCGCCTCTTCGACGCGCTCACGCTCCTCGGCCGCGGTAAGTAGCTGTTCGTTCGCGGCCTGCAGTTCCAACGTCCTTTCGACGACCTTCGCTTCCAGCGTCTCGTTCAGGCGTAGCTGCCGTTCCTCGCTTTCACGCAAAGCCTGCTCGGTCAACGTTCGTTGCGCGATCTCAGTCTGAGCCGCCTGATACAACCGTGCATTGTCGATGGCGATCGCCGCCTGGGCCGCGACGCCGAGCAGCAGACGCTCGGCGCGCTCGGTAAATACATCCGGTTCGGGATGACCGAAGAAGAGCCCGCCCAGCACTTCGCCGGAGCGCGACACGACCGGAGCCGCCAGATAACTGCACACGGGCAGATGCCCTTCAGGCATGCCGAAATACGGCGCGCTATTGCCGTAGCGCGGGTCCCGCTTGATGTCGGCGGAGCGCACGATAGCCTCGCCGTTGAACGTAGGCGCGAACACCTTCGTGTTGCGCGGCATTGGAAATTTCGAAAATGCTTCGCGCGGCACGCCCGAGATCGAATAGAGCGTATAGCGCTCGCCACGCTCGTCGAGCACATTGTAGAAAAACGCTCCAAAAGCGGCGCCCGTGAGTTCTTTCGCGGCATCGGTGACGACCTGCACCGCCTGGTCCAGATCCAGTTCGGCCGCGATCGTCGCGCCGATTTTATTGAGGACCTCGAGCAGGTTGGCCTCGTCGCGCAGAGCGTGGCTCATCTGCCTGCGAAGTGTCGCCATGGCCAGCGCCGAGTCGACGCGGGCGACGAGTTCGCGCGCGGAAAATGGTTTGACGAGGTAGTCGTCGGCGCCGGCAGCCAAGCCATCGAGGCTCGCCTCCTCCCCCGCACGCGCCGACAACGCGATGATGGGCAGGTCCTTCAGCGTCGCGTCGCCGCGGATGGAACGTATCAAGCCAAAGCCATCGAGCCTCGGCATCATGATGTCGGTGAGCAGAAGGTCGGGACGGCGACGGCGAATCGTCTCCAGTGCAGCCTGCCCATCCGCGACGACTTCCACGTGATGAGAACCGCCTAGCAGACGTTGCACGTAGGCCCGCATGTCGGCGTTGTCGTCGGCCAGAAGAATGTGGGCGCCATCGGTAGCCGGCCGCGCCGCAGCCGTAACGGACTCGCCAATTCTTTCTCTATCAGAAGTCTCGTGAGGCGCCTCCGCGTCCGGCAACCAGCGCTCAGCCTCGCCGACGTAGGCCTCGACACGTAAGGCGCTCGAGCCGACCGGTCCTTCATGCTCGATCAGCGGAGTCGCCAGGTGCTTCGCGCCAAAAGGAATCGCAACGGTGAATACCGTACCTTTGCCGATCTCGCTTTCTACGCGAACGGTGCCGCCATGCAGCCTGACGAGTTCCTCGACGAGCGCGAGACCAATGCCGCTGCCCTCGAATGAGCGACCGCGGGCTCCCTCGATACGGTGAAACCGCTCGAAGATCCGTGGCAGCTCCGCCTCGGGAATACCGGTCCCGGTGTCGCGAACGACCAGTTCAGCCGTGTCGCGCTGCCTCAATTCGACCGATACCCCGCCTTCGAACGTGAACTTGAACGCGTTGGAGAGCAGGTTCAGAACGATTTTTTCCCACATGTCACGGTCGACATAGACCGGCTGCGTGAGCGTCTCGCAATTGACGGTCAGGGTCAGCCCCGCACGCTCCATGGCCGAGCGGAAATTGCTGGCGAGGTCCGTGGTCAGTTGCGCAAGATCCGTGGCTTGAAAGCTGGCCTTCAGGCGACCTGCCTCGATACGCGAAAAATCCAGCAGGGAATTGACGAGTTTCAGGAGCCGCAGGCCGTTGCGATGGGCGAGCTGAATTTGCCGGAGGCCTTCTTCGCCAAGTTGCTCCGGATCGGCGAGCAACTCTTCTATCGGCCCTAGCATCAGGGTCAGAGGCGTACGGAACTCATGACTGACGTTGGAAAAAAACGTCGTCTTTGCGCGATCGATCTCGGCCAACGCTTCGGCACGTCGCCGTTCTTCCTCGTAGGCGCGAGCGCTCGCCAGGCTGGTCGCGATATGTGAGGCGGCTCGCTCAAGGAAGGCCTGGTAGTCGTCGTCGGCGGCGCCGCGTGGGCTTATCCCCGCGACAAGAATGGCGGCAACCGTTCCCGGGTGCGCCGTCGCCTGAATCGGAAGGATGAGCGCCTGAGTACACGGCTCGGGCCACGGACCGCCTGGGAGCGGCGTCGTGAAACGTTCGGCAAGATCTTCCACGAGACGTTTCTGCCCTGTGCGCAGCACGCTGGCCAGAGGCCACGGCGTGTCGGCGTCGCCAAGGTCGATCACCGTCGGCGCAGCCGCACTGTCCCGGTCGACGCCGGTGAGTCCCATCAGGTGCGCCTGCTGTGCCTGGTCGTCGATCCGGTAAAGCAGACTGAATGGCACATCGACGCTTTTCGTGGCGAGCAGCGTCGCCGCGACTGCAAATACCTCTAGCTCATCGCGCCTCGCCGCCAGGGCCTCGGCAAGTTCGCGCAGCGCACGCTCACGCCGCTCTGCCAGAACCGAGGACGTCGTTTCGAGGACGGCATTGAAGATTCCTTCTACCTGTCCACCTTCACCCCGGATCGGGCTGAACGTGAAATTGAAATAGCACTCTTCGGTGTATCCATGGCGGTGCATGGGAAGCAATTGGTCATGCTGCCAAACCCCGGCTCCGGTCTCCTGCACTTGATGGAATAGCGGACCGATCGTGTCCCAGATCTCGGGCCACACTTCCCTGCCCGGCCGACCCAAGGCACCAGGGTGCTTCTTGCCGGGAATCGAACTCCACGCATCGTTGTAGAGCAGCGCCAGTTCGGGTCCCCAGTAGATGGCGATGGGGAAGTTGGCTTCCAGACAAATGCTCAACGCGGACCGCAAGCTTTGTGGCCACGTTTCCGGTTCGCCTAGAGGCGTGGCGCTCCAGTTATGCGCGCGCAACAGCGCACCCATTTCGCCGCCGCCATGAAGGAAATCATGAGCCACACACACTGTTGCACGTTTTGCGTCGGATGATGTCTGGTCGCTCACGGCCACCTCAACGGGACAAAAAGGCAGACATTATCCTTCAAATAATGCGGTTCGTTGTGTGGTCATGTCGGACGATTGTCGTTGCCTCCGTGTTGACTCTTTGGCCCTTTCGCGGCCCTTGCATCGGGGTGGGCAAAGAGTGCAAAAGACGCGCGTGAGAGCAAAATTTCCGCGTGCCAGATCACGGCGTTTCAGGCGTCGGTCACTTGTCCCGTTGCCTGGATAGTGAGCGTCCCGCACGCGCAAAAATTGCGTACGCGCTTGTCACCGGCACGTCCGGGCGGGAATTCCGATGCAAGCATGCCGTTTCCTGGTTCAACTTGCGCAAGAGGTCGACCAACTTCGGCGACGGCAAGCGCGACAGACCGTTAGTTGCGTCAGAGAAGCCGCACGCCTGACGCAAAAAATGCACAGACGATGCGATGTGGACAAGACCGCCAACCGCCTTCGGCCGCTGGCGCTCGGGAAGTTTTATACCGGGCGTGCGCGCTAGCCACGCGACTTGCGCAACGCCTCGCCTTTATGAACCGCGCGCTTGCCGCTCTTCTCGCTCTCCACTTCATACGACGGACTGGACGGCGATGCCGCAACGACATGTCCCTCGACCTTCGCGCGCTCAGTAATGACGCGTGTGACGTGCCCGTGCGTCTCGCCCTGCGGTGTGTTCCAGCTGACGCGATCCTTCGGTTTGAGATCCTTGCTCATTGCGACTCTCCGTTCATCAAGTTGATGGGACCTGGCTGCGCAATCGACATGCCGCGCACGACATCAGTAGCAGTCACTACTAATCACGTCGGCATCGCTCCATCGTTCGGACGATGGGGAGTCTCGCCTGCGATGGCCGCTCCTGTGCGGTCGTTGCGAACGTCGCCTTGCTGCCACGTCGACGCCTGGTCGTCCGGCAAGCAATCTCCCGTGCTGAGCGAGAGCAGCACGGGCACCGACTTGTACGACGGCGTCCCGCTACGCGCGTCGCAGTCGTGTAATGCGATGAGCCCGTTCGCCTCGGGATAGTAGGCGGCCATCGATCCGCGGGGAATGTCGTAAGCGACCGCCGTCAGCCCGCACAGACGGCGCGATCCGCCGAGGCTCACGGTGTCTTCGATCGCTTCGACATCGACGAGATCGCCATGCTGCAGACCGCGCGAGTCGAGATCCTGCTCGTTGACGAAAATCACATCGCGACGACCCGATATGCCCCGATAGCGGTCGTTGTAGCCGTAAATGGTCGTGTTGTATTGATCGTGGCTGCGTATCGTGGCGAGCAGTAGCGCGTCGCTGCGATTCACGCGCGGATCTTCCATGACGCCGCTATGGGCGATGAAACGCGCGCGGCCGTCGGGCGTGTCCCAGCGGCGCGCAGACGCGGCGTTGTAAAGCCGGAAGCCGCCCGGTTCGCGTATGCGCTCGTTGTAATGCTCGAATTGCGGAAAGACCGCTTCGATCAGGTCGCGAATGCGGCTGTAGTCCGCGACCCAGCCATCCCAGTCGAGCGTCGGATCGTCGAGCGATGCTTTGGCAATGCCCGCGACGATCGCCGGTTCCGAACGCAGATGCTCCGACGCTGGCGGCAGCGATCCTTGCGACGCATGCACCATCGACATGGAGTCTTCGACCGTGACAGATTGAGGCCCGCTTGCCTGGACATCCAGTTCGGTGCGCCCGAGACACGGCAGCAACAGCGTCTCTTTTGCGGCCAGCAGATGCGAGCGGTTCAGCTTCGTGGCGATATGCACAGCCAGGTCGAGCTTGCGGATCGCGTCGAAGCAGACGCCGGGGTCCGACATCGCGACAGGCAGATTGCCGCCCAGACAGATCAGCGCCTTCGCGCGCTCGTCGCGCATGGACTGCATCGCGGCGATCGCGCCGTGCCCGTGCTCGCGCGGAGGCTCGAAGCCGAACACGCGCTTGAGCGAATCGAGGAACGCAGGCGGCGGCACTTCGGTGATGCCCACCGTGCGATCGCCTTGCACGTTGGAATGGCCGCGCAGCGGACAGATGCCTGCGCCATCGCGTCCAATGTTTCCTCGCATGAGTAACAGATTCGCAATCTGCTGGACGTTCGCGGTCCCGCTGCAATGCTGAGTGATGCCCATGCCATAACATACGATCACGGCGCGCGACTCCGCATAAATGCGCGCAAGCTTTTCGATCTCGTCGCGCGCAACGCCCGACGTCGACACGATCTGGTCCCACGGCGTGGCTTCCAGATCGCGCACCAGTTCGTCGAACCCGGTCGTGTGTTCGTCGATGAACGCGCGATCCACTACGCCCTCGCCTCCGTTACCGCGGTTCTCGCGGTCCATGTCGAGCAGCGTTTTCATCATCCCTTTCAGGACCGCGACGTCGCCGCCGATCTTGAGTTGCACATAGTCGGTGGCAATGGGCGTAGAACGCCCGGTCGCCATTTCCATAGCGTCTTGTGGCGAAGTGAAACGCTCCAGTCCGCGTTCGCGCAACGGATTGAGCGCCACGATTTTCGCCCCGCGCCGCGCGGCGGCGCGCAGCGTCGCGAGCATACGCGGATGGTTGGTGCCGGGATTGTGTCCGATGCAGAATATCGCGTCGCAATGATCGAAGTCGGCGAGAGTGACCGTACCCTTGCCGACGCCGATCGATTCGGGAAGACCCACACTCGTGGGCTCGTGGCACATGTTCGAACAATCGGGGAAGTTGTTCGTGCCGAACCGGCGCGCGAGCAGCTGGAACAGAAACGCCGCCTCGTTCGAGGCCCTGCCGGACGTGTAAAACTCCGCCATGTTCGGATCGGGTAAGGCGCGCAGCGCGGCGCCGATACGTGCGAACGCCTCGTCCCACTCGATCGGCACGTAACGGTCGGTGGCAGCGTCGTAGCGCATTGGATGAGTCAGCCGTCCCTCGTCCTCAAGCGCGAAGTCGCTCCAATGCCACAGTTCGCTGAGTGAATGCCGTGCGAAAAAATCGGGTGTCGTACGTTTGCTCGTTGCTTCCCAGGACACAGCCTTCGCCCCGTTTTCACAGAACTCGAACGACGACGTGCTGCGCGGGTCCGGCCATGCGCACCCTGGGCAATCGAAACCGGCCGGTTGATTAACCTTCAACAGCATCGTCGCCTCGCGCGCCACACCCATCTGCTGGCGCACGGCGCGAGCCACTGCCTGCAACGCTCCCCAGCCGCCAGCCGGGCCGCCATAGGGCCCGACTCCTGGTACATCCCGCTTGCTCATTTTCTGGTCCTCCGGTAAGCATCTGGGGAAGTGCGCAAGCGTTGTGCCCATGGGAGCGGCGGCGTTGTGACTACGCGCGGGTGGATGTGGAGTGGATATCGCTGGCTGCAGGTGGCGGTGTAAATCTGAAAGGTCGCCGGATTGGTTTGCCTGCGCGTTTCCGAGTGCGCGATGTTGCTAAATTAATGTGGTCAGGATTTGTGCGCTTCGCGAAGCTGGCTCAACCAGGGCGCCTGTAGCGGCCATGAGCGGCCGTTCGACACACTGGCAGGAATCGTCGACAATCCGGGGAAAACCTTCATTTGCGACGGAAAGCATCCGGATGGAATCTTGCGAGATCCAATTTACGGTGGATAATCTCTGCCATTGGGCAGGCATGGGCGGCTATGTGCTGATTCCGCCCGATCAAAGCTATGCGATGACACTGCGATATGAAGGTGAACCTCCGCATGGAGATTCATATCACGTCGTTGATATCGCCGGGCATCGCTTTCCCGGCTATGCGTGGGGCTGCATGTTCGCGATGTCCAATTGCTCGGACTTCATTGCTTTCAGTTGGATGGAAAAGAAATTCGAAAGGCTGACGACGGTTATAGACGTGAGACATTCCAGATACTTGGTTTTGTCGCGATACATCTACCATCCCCGCATCGAATGGCCTTCAATTCTGGATGCGATTGGCGAACAAGAAGGGTGTGCGTTCAACGGCTCTGAGGCCTGGACAGATTTTTGACAACGCCCAGCTTTACCGCCGGTTCAAGCTCCCCATCGGCGGACTTCTGAACGGACACGCAAATTGATCCTCACGACTGTCCGCTAACAAGAAAGCTGAATCTCTCAGGCTTGGGACGCAGTGCGGCCATCACCAGACCTTCGACATCCGGGCCAAAATCGTCAACAATTGCCACGCACATATTCGTGGCACAGCACGTAGCGAGGACAGTGAAAGTTAAATTAATAGAGGACGGGAATTTCCCGTCGTGGCTGCGATTGCTACTTATCCTCGTTGGCACTGGATTGGGGGCGATAGCACTTGAATGCAATCTGTATCCAGTAGCAGCGAAAACCGTCTTGCTTCTCGGCTTTGGAATTGCTCTTGTCGGCGGTATGACAAGCCGTGCCGCGTTGCTGAAGATAAAGCCCTTTGACAACAGCTATAAGAAAGCGAAAGACAGCTACAAAGAGAATGACTGAGATAACGAAGGAAAGAATAAGGGAGGGGCCGCCCGCTTTCCGGAAGGATGATCGGCCGTAACGGGTCGATTATGCGCAGTCGCTCCAGTACGCGGGTCGGGGACGAGCGGCGAGCCTGGTCATGGAACGAAGTGCGGCCAATTCTGGCGGCTCGACGCCGATGCGTAAATCGTCAACAATCCATGCATAACTGTTAGGGTGCGCGGTCGCCCAAAACCGCGGAGCCATGCGTGCGTAACTCAAGGGTAGTCATTTCAATGGTATTCAAGGGGAAGCCAGCGTGTTTTGAAAGTTCCTTGACTAGAGCGAACGCACTTGCCCAGCTGCAGGAACTCAGCAGTTGGCGCGCGGGACGGCTCTGCGTGGTCGAGGCAGTCAGTGCAGACAATATCGTGTTGCAGGTCGCGCATGACGTTAGGCGTGGAAATGGCACGCGGTTTCAGGGGCGTTTGCTAATAAGCGCCGGGGGGTCGTCACTCGTTGGAACGTTCAAGTCCTCCACAGTCAGCCGCATTTTTGCGGCAATATCCTTGCTCTTCCTCGGCGTCATGCTGTGCGGCGGAGTGCTTGGAGGTATTCGCCGAGCGATTACTCCGGGACCGGACCTGCTTGATCCGCTGCAATACATCGCATTCCTGTCGTTATGGTCAGGAGTAGTTTGTCTGATTGGCTGGCTGGTGATCTGGAATGCTTCCCCGGTGCGTAGCGACGTTATAGCGATCTCTGCAGCTATCCGCCAGGCGCTACTGCTGCAAGAACGCGAAAGCTAACCCTTCCACGACACCACCAGGTGCAACGGTTAGCTTTCTGTCAATGGTAACGGGCGACGAAAGTCAGCATCGGATCAATGTATCGGGCGAATGTCGGCCATTTTCGGCCGTTCGAGATGGGTGCCTGGATCGTCGACAATCCACAGATTGCGGAGGGTACATCTATTCGGACGGAATCCCGAATGCCTTTCGACGCCACCTCCAGACGATCAAACATGCCAACTAAGATAGTTGAAGGGCGGTTATCCGGAGCCAATGGCATGTACTCCATCGAGGAACCCGGCAACAACGGCACACTTCTGTCGTCGGCACGATCACGTTGAAATTCCAGTCGTAAAGTGACTCAGCCTGCGTCGGACCAGAAATATTTCTGAAATCGACTCAAGAAAGCTGGCGAATACGCCGATATTCATTGGCGACCGGAGGCTCTCTGGTTAAAAACGGTTGAAGATACAGCCGAGCGATGAACGACTATCGTCAGGCATGACGGGTCGGGTACTGTCGTCGGCTAAGTGCGATGAGGTCGTTCCATGGCCGCCTCGTTCCGACAACGAATAGTCCAACAAACATGTTGTCACGTCTAAAATATGTAAGCTTAATCGGTTCGATTCTTCTAGCGAGTGGCTGTGCGCGACCGCCTGTTGTCGCTGAGCCCTTGTCCGATTCCCGCATTTGCTGTAAATCGCTAGCAAGCATCCCGACAGAGACGCTGCAGATCGGCGAGGTGCGCTCAGTGCATTTCGACGCGGCCAGTTCACCCGTTTTACGCTTCCCGGAAGGGAACGGTGTATTCGCCGCGTTTCGACTTCCGGACCAGGTGCCTCAGTCGTCGCTGAGAATAAGAACGTGGCTCTCTTCGAGCGTGCTACCTGTTGCAACGTTCGTCAAACCCAATGCAATGTTCCTGGATGCGGACTTTCATATCATCGACTCGCCTCGTGACGCGTCGTTGCTATTGGCAGCAGCAACCTGGCAGGGAATCTATGGTGAAGCCATGTTTGCCGTTCCGGCGCGCGCCGTCTATTTGATCGTGTATTCGGGCGATGCCCGGGCAAAGCGACTCATTGTTAGCTCAGCCAATGGGAATCGGTTCGCAATACCGTTCGCGTATAGCGGCAATATTGATGTGACTCTATCGAGGTCGGAATGAAGTGCTCGCGCGAATGGTCGACTTTCTTGCTTCCCATTTTTACGGCGGGAATTGGTCTTATAAGCGGTTGCGCGGGTCAGCCAACGACATCTGCGGATGTGCCGAATTCGAGAATCAGCTTCCGGTTTGAGGCTCCAGGGACGCAGCGCATATTTGAAGTGCAGAGCAGCGACTGTTTCCTGCCGTCCGATCCGACGATCCAACCCATCATGGACATGTCGTATGACCCCAACATCACGACGCTGATCCGGTTTTCTGGGCCGCGCCGGCTTGGGATGCCTGTCACCGGTGAGTATCCCGAGCAATCGTATGCGGAGACACGCGTCGCCGCGGGACATCCCCTCGCACTACGCTTTCGCGTTTTCGTCGGTAACAACATCTATGCGCAGTCGTATCAGGAAGTCGTTTTCACGCCGAGGGCTGGCGCGGACTACGAGGTACTGACAACCTATCCGGATGGTCCGCGTGGCGAAAAGGCCGCTATCCAAATCGCACAAATCACCCAACAAGACCAACACGTCAAGTTGGTTCCGGTGACGGACGTGACGATAATCCCGACTTGCTCGGGATAAGCGCCGATTGATAGTCAGGCTGTCGAACTTCGTTTCCGGGCGGCCATGAGCGGCCATTCGCCGTCGCCGCTCGCATCGTCAACAACCCGGGCGCTGCATCCGCTCTGCCAGCGGCTCTTCGCGTCGCGATTCACTCATGCCTCTATCCGCCAAGGTGGTAAGCAAGCGAGGATGAGCGGCTTTTAGAGGAGCCTGTGGCTAGAGGAGCGGATGTTTGTTTCGGGCTGGTTGTGTACCTTGACTATAAAGTCACTATGAAGAGGGCAACGTCCCGATCATCGAGCTACAGGCGGTTGTGTCTCGCATGCGGTTGCTCGACATCTTTATGGGCATTCCTTACCGAAGTGCGGCCGACACCGCCTCCTCGATCTGCAGCGCAAAGCGCGCTTCAACATCGGGTACCGTGTAGCCAATGGACAGTTCAAGATACGCGTCGCCGAGCACCAACTGCACGAATGTCGCCGCCCTCAATGCAGCAGTCGATTCATCGAACCGCTTTCGCAGAATTCTTGCGGAGAAGACGCGCACGACCTTCGCACCATTTTCGTAAAACACCCGGCCGAGCTCGGGAAGGCGCTCGGCCTCAGCCACGATGGCCCGGTAAAGCCTTAGATAATCCGGTTCGATAAGGCTTCGTGCCAACGCCCATCCCAACTCGTGCAACTCGACTTCCGGTGATCCATCGGATTGCTCGTCCAGAGCACTGACTAGAAGTTCACCCACCTTAGCGCACATCGAACTCACCAGACCAACGAAGAGCGCTTCTTTGGACTTGAAGTGGCGGTAGACCGTCTGTTTGCCGACGCCCGCGGCCGCGGCGACGTCGTCCATCGTTGCCAGGCTGAAGCCTTGGCTTAAAAAAACGGTTTTCGCGCCGTCGAGAATGGCGGACCGCTTTCGGCGCTGCAGCGGGCTTAGGTCAGGGGAAGGGTTCGTGCTCATGTCCGATAAATAGCAGATCACCGTGCAGTTGACAAGACTGACCAGTCTCGTTCACACTGACAACAAACGAGACTCATTAGTCTCGTTTTCGTGGTCGGTCAACTTCGCAGGCAACCCATCGAGGAAAACGCTATGGAACTATTTATTACAGGTGGTACGGGCTACATCGGGCAGGCGGTCGCGCGAAAGGCGATCAGTCTGGGCCATCATGTGACGGCGCTGGTGCGCAACGACACATCGGTGGCCGCCAGCGCGCTAGCAGGTCTCGGCGTGAAACTGCATCGCGGTGACCTGCACGAGCCTCAGTCTTTCGCTGCAATTGCCGGTGCCGCGCATGGCGTGATGCACATGGCGTCGACAAACGATGCTTCCGCCGCTGCGGCTGACAAGGCCGCGGTTGATGCGATGCTTGCACATTTGCATCCGGGTGCGTCGTTCGTCTATGCATCGGGCACATGGGTCTACGGCAACACGGAGGGCGTGGCCGCGACCGAATCAACGGCGTTGAACCCGACACCACTCGTCGCCTGGCGTCCCGCAGTTGAGCAACACGTGCAGATGCTGGCAGCACGCCGCTCGGTTGCTGCAGTGATCCTCCGGCCGGCGATGGTGCACGGTTTCGGCGGCGGCGTCTTCGGCATGCTTGCCGGCATGGTCCGCCAGACCGGCAGTGTAAGAGTCGTCGGGGATGGTCGTAATCACTGGCCCGCCGTGCATGTCGATGATCTCGCCACAGGTTATCTGAGCGCGGTGGAGCGGGCGGCAAGCGGGGACGATCGAGTCACGGGACAGATCTTGAACGTTGTCGCGGAAGATGCCGTTGCCGTTGCCGAAATAGGCGAAGCGATTCGAGCCTCGATCGGCGCCAACCGCGTCGAATTCTGGGCGCTCGACGACGCTCGCAAATCGCTTGGACCATTTGCCGACGCACTGGCGCTAGACCAGTCGGTAAGTGGTCAGCACGCCCGGCGGGTTCTTGGGTGGGAGCCCTGCGGCCCCGGTTTGATTGCGGACCTTTCTTCACAGAAGAACTTGCAGCAAAGCACCGGAGCATGACAATGGTGCTCACCACGGTATCTTTCCAATCGATTCTCGCGACGGCTGTAGCGGTCCTGTTTGCGATTGCTGGAGTGGTCAATCTCGCAGGGCTCGGCACGGTGAAGCGCGACTTTGCACGCTGGGGTTACCCGGCATGGTTCCGGTTGTTTTGTGGCGCTCTCGAGTTGCTCAGTGCAGCACTTCTTTCTCGACAACAAACCAGAGTCCTGGGATTAGCGCTGGCCGGTGCGATCATGACCGGCGCGCTCTTCACGTTGCTACGAAATAGGGAGCCGTTCCGGCATCTCGCCCCGGCGCTGATCTTCTCGGCTCTCGTCGTGGTTACAGTGGCGGTCCGCAGTTGAAGCCTCCTCGGCATCATGCGAGCGAGCCAGGGACGTTAAGCCAGAAAATCGCATTGCGCTTTGCGAAGGTCCGTTGTTGAGAGCGACGACCGTCGCTTGTGGGTCGCGTGCGGCCAATCGCCGTCAGGCAGAAAACCGGCCATCAGCGTTCATTTGTCGACTCCAGTACATAGGCGTTTGAACGTCGAAAAACCGGCCATTGTCAGGCGGTCGGACGGTCTGGTATCCGACTTGACGTTGCAGCTAACTGACATGCGTTCGGGTCCAATAGTCCTGTTTCCGGGCACTACGGTTTCGGGAGTGATTGCGCGGTGCTAATGAGGTTTTGCGGCACAATCCGAATGATGCCGTTGCGCGGACTATCGATATCTGCGATCAACAGAAACGAGAGAGACACTGTCAAAGGCATAATCACGAGGAAGCGGTTTTTGGCGTTTGCATTTTTGACGCCATAGCCCACTAGCAGATTGCTGAACAGGCCAATGACGATCATTAATATCCATGCGGCTACAGGGATTCGATTCCACCATGCCGCCTGCGTGTAGCCTTGTGTGTTGATTACATCGTTCATGCCCGCGATGGCTAGCGCGCTAAGTGGGCTCGGCTGTTTAACGGCGCCGGCCTTGGCTGCAGTCCACAGTTTGGCCTGCAGGTCCGCGGTCGCGGCATCGATTTGCTGGACACGTTGAAGGTCGCGGGTCTGGTAAAACTCGACACGCAATGCGAGATACTGCACGAGGAGCGAGCGGACCACGGCCGCCTCGGCGTCCGCCAGCAGTTCAGCGCGGACGAACTCAGTTCCGATCGCGTTGGCTTCTTCCTCTTCGAGGTTTTTTCGCTGGTCATAGCGGCCCACTGCCATGGACAGACTAAATCCGATGACCAGCGCGAGCAGAGTCAGCGTTGCGGACTGAACGATCTTGAAGTCATCACGCGTGTCTTCGTCGATTTGTATCCGCGAGCGCAGAGTGCGGCTACCCAGCCGGGCCGCAATCGACATCAGCACGAAAGAGATGACAAAGAGGACAAATGGGTGTCTCACCAGTTGCTGCATGATCGCTCCTTTGGATATGTAGTTCTCTTTCGAGGAGTTGGCCGCTTACGCCTCGGATGACGAATTCCGCTTCAATGCCAACCGCAAGCTTGTATGTACGACAATTGCCCGTGCACCAAATGGCATTCTAGGAGGTCAAGGGCGCGCGCTTCTCGAAGAATGCATCGCTAAACAAAGGTACGTGGCGTTTTTGCCGAAGATCGGGCACCGCTTGGATTGGCCCGGAATTAAACGGACCATTGTGACGACACTGCACGCCAAGCAGGATGGCTAAGGAGACATTAGGGCGAGGCTTGCCACTACTACGTCTGCTTTGATGTGTACTGAGAGCAGTCGGCCCGCGCCCCATGCGGGCGGCCGAGTTCGGTCGGGTCCGAAAGCTGGGGCCGAAGTCGCTGGGGATGCGTGCGTTCACGCGCGGTGTTTGGCAATCGGCCACTCTCCGTCAGTCGAGCATCTCGGGTAGATTGCCGACAATTACAACCAAGGAGCTGAATTCATGGACTGCAGGAGGCAAGTGAATCCGGAGCTTAACGGTTGGGACGGGTTTGTCAAAGCATTGGCCCCAGCGTGGAAGGTGAACAGCATCACCGACGAACTGATGAGGTTGGTTGCGGACCACACCATTGCCACGGCTCTTTGGGGTTGCCTGAAGTCAGATGCGATCCGATGGCTGTATAGCGAAGTGCCGATGTTGGACAATCAACGTCCCATCGATCTGTTGACCAGTTCAGAGGGAAGTCAGCGTGTGTGAAATGGATCTTGTTTTCCTCGCCTTGGTGGTGAGACCTCGTAGATCCCTGATCTACTTAACCGGCAACTGCACGACAACGAGGAAAGGGACTCACAGGAAGACTCATGTCTGCCGAGAGCCTCGAATCGTGAATGCCCATGACGCCCGGTCAGCGGCCAGGCAACAAGCACACATCAACGGTTTATGAGCCGCGTTTGAGCCCACAAACCGCCCGGTATCGGCCATTTCCACGCCTTCTTCGCGTCATAACCAAACCGCACTACCGACCTAAGTCAGCAAGCCCCCGTCGATCGTGAGAATTGTTCCAGTGACATGCCTTGCCGCCGGGCTTGCAAGAAAAGTGACGGCCGCGGAGATGTCAGCCGGTGCGGCGAAGCGTCCCAACGGCGTAAGGCTGCGCTGGAATTCCGCGCTCTCGCCGTTAGCCGGGTTCATTTCGGTATCAGTCGAGCCCGGTTGAACCAGATTGGCAGTGATGTCCTTCGGGCCCAACTCCTGAGCCAGCCCCCGTGTGAACGACTGCAGCGCGGACTTGGTCATGTAGTAGACCGTTCCCGGTGAACCCACGATGCGATCAGCTCCGGCGGAGCCGATCGTAATTATGCGACCGCCCGCTTTGAGATGAGGGATGGCTGCCTGCGTCGCGAGAATGGGACCGCGGACGTTGACCGCAAGGAGAGCGTCGATGTCCGCCAGGTCGAAGTCGGCGATCGTGTTGTAGCGAGCGATGGCAGCGTTGTTGACGAGAATGTCGAGCCCACCCAGCGCGCCGACGGCCTCATCGACCGATCGCCTGATGGCGGACGGATCGGCACTGTCGGCTTTGATCCCGACACCGCGGCGGCCCAGTTTCTCGATCGAGGCCACAACTGCCTGCGCCCGCTCGGCTGAGTTCTGAAACGTTACCGCAACGTCCGCGCCCTCTTCTGCAAGCGCCAGTGCAATCGCGGCACCGATGCCCCGCGAGCCGCCGGTGACCAATGCCCGTTTTCCGACTAGATTGTTGTTCATTGTCCGCCTTTTATGTAGTGATCGATGCACAAATGGTAGGATCGGCGGCACGGACAGTCAAGATATTTATGTAGTGATCGATGCAGAAAAAACCAGAGAAAACTTCCATGACCATTGCACGCCCACCTCGTGGCCGCGGCAGGCCACGCGCTTTCGATCGTGAAGCAGCACTGGCGCAAGCCATGAGGCTTTTCTGGATCAAGGGTTATGAGGCGACCTCAATTGCAGACCTGACCAACGCGCTCGGCGTCGGCTCGACCAGCCTCTATGCCGCTTTCGGATCGAAAGACGAGCTATATGCCGAAGCGATGCGGCTTTACTCGGCGACCTACGAGCATCTGGTCCTGGGAAGGTTTCGCCAGGCTGTTACCGCACGCGAAGCGGCGTTTGCCTATCTGTGGGACTCAGCCATGGCGATGACCGGGGCAGATTGCGGTCTGCCACACGGCTGCATGGTCACACTGGCCACCGTCGGAAGCGATGGCCATGCCGAGCTTGACGACTTGATGCGGGCCACGCGAGGTGGAGCGTTTGATGTGCTCATGTCGCGCCTGGAAAAGGCCGTTGCTGAGGGTGACTTGCCGGGATCCCTTGATATAGCGAAACTCGCGAGGTTCCTGCAAACAGTTCAAAGCGGTATGGCGATCCGAGCGCGGGACGGCGCCGAAAGAGCAGAACTCCAAGCCGTCGCTGAGATGACGATGGCTGGATGGGAGGAACTGGTTCGCCACGCCGACATACGTGCAAAGTCCGATTAACACATTGATTTGGACAGCGAAGTATGTCGTTGAGATTGATTGGTGCGGAACGCGCGCGCGGAGAGATTAAAGGCGGACGGCGAAGCTCTCCGACAGGATCGATCGAGGTTCGCGCCACCGAATCTTTCCAGTTTTCCCTACCGGCTTCGCAACGAAGACCAACCATCAGTCAGTGAGACTCGCCCGAAATCACGCCGACACCAGTGGCGGCATGTCGTCGGGCGGCGACTGCACCGAATCGGAAGACAGCGCAGCGTGCAGCGTAGCGGGATCGAACCGCCAGGACTCCGGCATACCCAGCGCTGCCCCGATCGACTCCGAACAGTGCCAGCGACCTCGATGGCGGCCGCCGCGCCGCAGGAAAGCGAAGACAGGTGCGAAGTCGTACGGTTCGCCGAAATGATCGTTGAACCACTCCACCGCAGCCCGCTCCGTCACCGGATCGGCCGCGACTCCGACAACATCCCATCGCGCCGGATCGAGCTTCGTAGTGATGAAGCGCACGCTCCCATCCTCGAACGACGACGATGCGCACAAATGCGCGTCGATGATTGGAGCGACGACGAGTTCGCAATGCGAATAGGGACTGTTTGTCCACCACCGGATCAGGCGGTTTAATTTTCCGGCCAGGCCGGGACGCGTTCCCTTGTAAAAAGCAACCTTCATCGATTAGCTCCAAGTGTCAGCTCGCACGCGCGGCCGATCGTCGTCAATTAAACCGAAACACTAGCTGCTGATTCTTTCTTGCGCGAATGTGACATTCGCCGCTGCGTGATCGATTTTCACTCTCCGATGCTCTGCCTTCTATGAAGCCCGTAAATCAATCCAGGTGGCTACCGTCGTGCCGTTGCCCGGCGCAGATCTAACGATTAGTCGTCTGACGTAACTGCCTTTGAGTGATCGGTTAGCAATATCGGTGTCCGAATCTCAAGAAGCAAGTAGCAAATAGATACGAGATTCGCGTTACCGCGCGGCATTTGCAATTCGCGTTTTGCGATTGAAAAGCAGTACTTATCCTCTGCCGAAACCCCCGCCGTTTCAACTTTTTGCGCCTTTATCGCCCGATTTTAGGCCGCAATCGCATACTCCGAAACCTTTGTTCTTAAATAGTTGCATCCAGGGTGCCACACGCGGCACCGGTGGCCGCGTCAGTTTGAGCGGCGACATCAATCGGGTTGGCCCATAGCGCTGGTCGGTGCGGCGCATCTCGCAGGTTCAGGACGCTTGATTCATTTGAGAAGCCGGAGGCAGTCGATGAACGCAGGACGGAGCGGATCTATGGCTAAAAAGGGCCTCTTTTTCTCGATCGTCATCGCCAACTACAACTATGGGCATTTTCTTCGACAGGCTATTGAAAGCGCCTTGACGCAAGATTGGGACCGGCTGGAAATCATCGTTGTGGACGACGGATCGACCGACAACTCGGCCGACGTCATTCACTCGTTTGGTGAAAAAATCACGGCGATCTTTAAAAAGAACGGCGGGCAGCGGGACGCCAACAACGTAGGCTTCGCGAGAAGTACAGGCGACGTCGTCATATTCCTCGATGCGGACGACGTGCTAATGCCCGGTGCGTTGCGCGCCATTGCTTCAGTATGGCGGACCGGCCTGAGCAAGGTACAGGTGCTGATGGAGCGCGTCGACGCGCAGGGCCGTCGCATACAGAACGAGAATGCGATTCCAAAGATTCGAAATGTGATTCCGAAGATTCCGCCCGGACTATCTTCGGAAGCGATCCGCCACTGGGCTTATGAAACGTCCGAATACCCTACGCCGCCCGGATCGGGAAATGCCTACGCACGGAGTTTTCTGGAAAAGATCTTTCCACTGGATGCGAGTTACGATTCGTTCACGGACTCAACGTGCATCGCCATGGCCCCCTACCTCGGCGATGTAGAAACGATCGCTGCGCCCTTGGTGCTCTATCGCATGCACGGCGCGAATGACAGCGCCATGAGCGCGAGCACGAGCAACTTCGGACGAGAGATCGCGCGTGCGCTCAAGCGTCACAGCGCTGCCTGCAAGGCCTGTGCGATGACCGGCCGGCCGGCACCGCCGCTCAGCACTCTTTTTTGTGCGCCTCACTTGTTGCAATTGCGCGTTGCCTCTTTACGGCTCACACCGCGACAGCATCCCTTGCCCGGCGACAGCAGAATTAGAGCCCTGCGCGACGCCCTTTCCATTCCTTTTCGCGCAAGTTTCGAGCGCCCTGCTTTCCGCTGTCTTATCGCCGGTTGGAGCATTGCCACGTTGCTCGCGCCGAAAAACATTGCCAGCACGCTAATCCGCCGACGGTTCATATGAAAGCGGTCGCAGGCCGTCAGATCCCTCCTTACCTTCGCGCGTGACACATCATGAAGGACATGACAGTCATCATCTGCAATCACAATTACGAACAGTTCCTGGCGGAGGCAATCGATTCGGCGCTTGCACAGGACTACATGAGCACTTACGTCATAGTGATCGACGACGGATCAACAGACGGCTCGCGCGCAATCATTGAAGGCTATGGCGGTCGCGTTAGCTCCGTCTTCAAGAACAACGGTGGCCAGGTGTCTGCCTACAATTTGGGGCTGCATCTCGCCAGAACCGATTACGTGCTGTTCCTCGATGCTGACGACGTCCTTTATCAGGGCGCCGTGTCCGAAGTGATGCAGCGCTTCGAGAACGGAAATCTTGCAAAAGTGCAGTTTCAGCTAGACGTGATCGATCACACCAGCAAGCAGATGGGCGCTTATGTGCCTCATTCTCGAATCGATGGCGATTGCCGAAAGCTTCTGCTCGATGGGTGGCTCTATCCGTCACCGCCGGCGTCTGGAAACGCCTACAGCGTCAGTGCTCTTAGAAAGATCTTTCCCGTTCCCGAAACGATCAAGGACCGGTATGGCGCAGATTTCTATGCAATTTATGGGTCGGCTCTAGTTGGACCTGTATCGAGTATCCCGGTGTCACTCGGCGGATACCGCGTATATGCAAGCGCAGGGAGAGACGCATTGTTTGCTAACTCTGATCAGCAGGAAAAGGCCCCGAAGGCCTTCCCGTCCCGCTGGGTGACCCTTCGGGAACTGGCCTGGTGTCGCATGGGAATGCAACTGCCGGCCGACTTCCACGATTTCGCATACGAACGAGCTCATTTCTATTCGAGCGTCTACCATGCTCCGTTGACGACCCGTTGGCGTTGGATGCTAAGAGATTCGCACCGGTATCTGCATGCCATTGTGGCGAACCCTTTCTGGAGCCTGAAGAAGAAGTTGGGGACACTCGCGCTATCCAGTTTGTGTCTGTTTCCATACTCCCCTGTCGCAGACTACGCGGTTCGCTACATCTGCAATCCCCTGGCCCGGTCCAGCGCCGCCCGTTAGGAAGAAGGACGGTGTTCCCTCGTTATGCAAGATTCGCGCATGACGAAGGCTCGAACCCAAGCCCTCCTCTGACGTTCACTAAGCTTGTCTAACTTCGAACGGCGCTGATATGCCTCATCACCAGTCACAGTCAACCGTCGGCCTGTCCAGCAACGAATACATGGCGGGCGAAGACCTCTCCTTGGCGCGATCTGTGGACGATCGCGCGCAGACAGATAAACCCGTCACACGGATGACGGATGCAGCGGCTCCATCTGTCACTGTCGTCATGGCGAACTTCAACGGTGAACGCTGGATCGGCGAAGCCATTCAGTCGGTCCAGAGACAGAGCCTTGAAGACTGGGAACTGATCGTCGCGGATGACGCGTCAACTGACGCTAGCGTGGAAATCGTTCGCGCCTTTGCCGATAACGATTCCCGAATCAAGCTTCTGACCGCATCGTTCAACGCGGGGCCGTCCACTGTTCGTAATCGTGCGCTGGAATGCGCACGAGGACACTGGATTACGTTTTTGGACAGTGATGACGTCCTCGCGGAAGGACGCCTCGAATCGCTGCTGCAGCGCGCGGAGAGTTCTGGTGCAGGCATCGTAGCGGACGATTTACTTATCGTGGACGAGGAGGGCTCGCTCACCGGACATTCCCTGCTGGGCCTTGAAAGCTTCAAAAGTTTCGATGCCGTCTCTTTGATCAAAGCGCCACGCCTGGCGTATCTTAAGCCTATGATCAATGCCGAGCTCCTGACTGGACTTCGGTATGAAGAGCGGCTTCGTTCCGGAGAAGACTTCGATATCCTGTTGCGCTTACTGGCCAAGCACGATGCAAGAATAATTGTCTATCCGGCAATGGGTTACCGCTACCGGCGCCGTGGTGGTTCGCTCTCCTCTGACAAGTCAGCGGACCGGCAGACGCTACGAGGCATGCTTGACGCAAATGCACGTTTCCGCGCATCGCACACACTCTCTGCACGTTTGGCCGCCGCGTGTGCGCGCCGGCATCGGTCTCTCAAGGCGTCTCTTCACTGGGTCGATGTGACCGAAGCGATTCGTGAAAAGCGTTTCGTGACCGCCGTTAGACACGTGATCGATCACCCGGGAGTTCTCAGTTGCGTTATGCAGTTCTTCAACAAACGGCTTTCCCTCCTCATATCCCGGAGCAAGCGCCGCGCTAGAACATTTGGCCTATGAACCGAGCGACGCGACAACGGCAGTCGTGCACCGCGTAAGCTCTCCTTTGACGCTGCCTCCAACGTTTCAAGTTCCAGAAGACGACATCGAGTAGCCGACAGGAAAGCGGTGTTGGCGAAAACCATTTCCTTTCTGAAGGGTGGAAGACACTGATGAATGCTACGAACCTTGTGCTCGAACGGGTCATCAATCAACGATTCGTGTCAGCGGGCATCCATCGGCTCTTCTCGGCCAAGCCTCCCTTGGAGGAGGTCGATGCGCGGCGAATATGGACCGGGAATGGCCTGGTCTCTTTCGACGCCTTCGACACCCTGATAACGAGGCCTTTGCAGCGGCCATCCGACATGTTCCTGCTAACGGGGTATCGACTGCAACGCGAATTTGGCTCGCTCATCGAGCCCGGTGAATGGCTGAAAATCCGGCAAGCAGCGGAGTTCAGGGCCCGCAAGGCAGGAGTTGAACGTGAAGTGACGCTCGACGACATCTACGCGGCCATCGCAGCGTCGTCGGGCTTGTCGCACGATTTACTGGAAACAGCGCAGGCCATTGAAGTCGAGCTCGAGAAGCGTTTGATGCGACCCATCGCCGGTATGGTTGAGACTCTCAATCGTTTTGCGTCACTCGGCAGAACGGCAATTATTTCGGACATCTACTTTTCCCATCGGGACCTGGAAACGATGTTGAGCAGTTGCGGCGTGTATATCAGCGAGGGTGAACTTTTCGTTTCATGCGAGAGGGGCCGCGCAAAAAGGACAGGATCCCTCTTTCCGCTTGCAAAGGGCAGTAGCAAGAGCCATCTGCACGTTGGCGACAGCGTATTTTCCGATGTCTTCCAGGCGTGGCGTGCAGGCGCTCGCGTAGCACCGTTCTTCCGCGGGGCACCTAGTCGCCTGGAGCGCGAACTCGGCAAGGGTGCGATTGAGCCGCACCTGCTCGGATCTGCGCTGTCGGGCAGCGCGCGTACCGCCCGGCTGCGTTTTACGGCTATTACTAGCCACGATCAGTCGATTGCCGAAATATCGGCGGGCTTCATGGGCCCGTTGCTCCTCGCGTTCGTTGTGTGGATTCTGAAACAGGCCCAAAGCAGGAAAGTCGATAAGCTGTTTTTTCTGGCGCGTGACGGCCAGATCCTCATGTCCATTGCAAAGAAGATCGTGGCGCTATATGGCATTCCGATCGAGCTGCACTATCTGCACGTATCGCGGCAATCGCTCCACTTACCCGCACTCGTCAACGTGTCCGATGGAGATCTGAGTCATTTCGGCTTTACGCCGGGAAGTTCTCTTTCTGACATATTGGAAAAATTCGACGTGGATATCGGGCATCCGGCCATCGCCGGCTTGCAGCAACGTCTTCACATTAGCTCCCCTGATGCGCCGCTGAGCGCCTCTGATCTGAAGCAACTAATGCAGCATATGCAGGCGGACGACGAGGTGGTGAATCTCATCAATGCGACCGCCTCTTCTGCTCGACAACTGCTTCTCGACTATCTGGAACAAAAGGGATTCCTCGCCGACGGGAACGTCGGTGTCGTCGATATTGGATGGCGGGGGAATCTACAGCGGTCGCTGGCAATGGTGGCGTCCACCCGCGAAGCCGGTTTCAGTCGGCGTCTATCGGGCTTTTACTTTGGGCTTCATCGTCGCCCGGAAAACTGCGGTAGTCTCGACGACTATCTGAGCGAACCCTTCGCGGCGCCTCTACGGCCCTTTGTCCGAGGACCAATATTTGAGGCCCTTTGCGCAGCGGACCACGGCACGACGACGGGTTATAAACGAGGAGACGATGGCATCGTTTACGCAGAGCTCCTTACTCAGGACAATCCGCAGGCCATGGCGTGGGGCTTGAGACTTCAACACAATGTGATCAATGCGTATGTCGATGACGTACTGGCCGTTCTCAGCGAGGCCGATATCGACATACTTGATTCTTTGCAAGGGATCACGCAGGGAGCCGCCATCGTAACCAGACTCGTAATAGGCTCACCCACCCGTAGTGAGGCGAGCGCATTAGGCTCCTTTCCTCATGCGAGCGATCAGTTGCACAGAGTGTTCGAGGAGGTCGCGCCGCCCCTGCCACTCAGCGCCCGCAAGTGGATGTCGAGGCTGGGCGCCAAAGATGGAAAACCCTTGATTTCAGAATGGCCCGAGGCCAGCGTAGTCCGGGCGGTGCCCGCTCTCGGAGCCGGGTTAATGCTGGGAAGTCTTGGCGTGGCAAGATGGTTGCGTACCCGGGCGATGGCCCGATAGTGCCGCCCCATGCGTCCAGGTATGCGGTAATAATGCCGAGACACAGCCAGGCTGTCGTGGGCATGCACCGTGCAGAGAAGGGACATCTGGAGGCGGTTGCGCGCGTTCAGACAGCCTTCGCGTGGTTTCAGCGCGGCACTTCCGGCCCCACCAGCATCTAGCTCACAAAGCCGGGCCAACGGAGTCCATGCAGCGCAGCAGTACTTCCGCGATTCAACGATGTCAACGGCGCGGACCAAAACAAGCAGACGTGCGGCCCGTTGTTAGCTTCCTGCTACAGGCAGTAACCCGTCAGGTCCGCCGTCGCGCTGTGTTGCGCTGAGAAGGTACCCTCCAGCCGGAGAAGCAGAATGGATAGACGAAAGAGCATCCGTACCGTTGGGTTCGTGTACGGCGGCTATGTGTTGAGATATCTGTACCTCATCATCGTCGTACCTTTTTACAGCAGGACGCTCGGCGTTGACGGATACAGCCGCGTGCTGGCGTCCATGTCGCTGATGAGCGTGATCTGGATGCTGGTCGCCTATGGCTTCGAGCCCGTCGGCATGCGGGACATATCGAAAGCCCAAACGACCGAAGAATGTAATGAGATTCTTTCTTTGCACTTGAGCGCGCGTCTGGTGCATGCAATCGTGGGTGGGTGCGCCGGGCTCATCGCCACCATGTGCTCTCCTGTACTGTCCCAGACACCTCTAATCGGTGTGATGGCCACGCTGTTGGGAATTGTGTCCGGGGCCAACCTCGGTTGGCTTTTTCAGGGCCGTCACCAGTTTCGAACGCCCATCATCATCGAAGTCTTCGGTTTCGCGTTGAGCCTGGTTCTGGTGCTGACAATCGTAAGAGGCCCTCGCGACGCAGTATGGGTCGTCGCGAGTCTACTCATCTCAGGTGTAGCGTCCTCGGTTATTTCTTATGGGCTCGCAATCTCACAACTGGGGTGGCCACGCCTCCGATGGACAGGCACCATTTCCCTGATACGGAAATCAACGATGCTGTTCATCTACTCTTCCGCGTCGAGGGTTTTGACAGCTTCATCCACTTATCTTTTGACGCTGCTATCTACGCCCGCCCAGGTGGGCTATTTCGGCGCGGCAGAACGTTTCGCAGCATTGAGCCTTGGATTGATGGGGCCGGCGGCTCAAGTGTTCATTCCTACCATCACGCGCCAACTCGCCCACGGCGACAAGGAAGGCGCGAACCAGACAACGCGGCGCGGCGCAATGCTGCTTATCGGATACGGATTACTAGTATGTTGCGCCGCGCTTACCCTGTCCCCTCTGGTATTGCCTCTCATACTCGGTGATTCTTTCGCCCACAGCGCTCACATACTTCAAATCTTTGCTTTGATGTTCCCGTTTGCTGCATTCAACGAGTTCATCGCCGGTTACGTGTTTTTGCCGCGGAAGAAGGATCGCCTGCTTGCCACAGTCGGAATCGCATCCGCGTTCGTGAACATAATCCTCGCGCTTGTGCTCGCTCCCCACTACGGCGCCGTTGGACTCGCTTTCGCCCGGGTGATTGGTGAGACAACGCTCTCTGCAATGCTAATGGTGATCATGATTCGACTTCGACTGGTTCTCTTGATACCCGGTTGCGAGCGAGCGCTGATGTTCATCAGGAACGCGTGTGGGATCCGTGATCCGTTGACTGCGCCGAAGGACAAGTAATCAGGTTGCCGCCATCCCGCCGTTCAAGCGGCGGCTCCATTACTGGTCTCGGTGACAGAACCTCGTACAATTGGGGAATGATTCCAATTTGAGGGGTCCGCATCGCCATGCAGCCCGGTGCCAATCTGAACCTGATCGAAGTCGTTGGCTTGCTCGTCGGCGGCCTTGCTCTGTTCCTGTTCGGACTGGAACTCATGACGGGAGGGCTGAAGGCCATCGCCGGTTCTCGTTTGCAGGCGCTGCTCGGCACGCTGACGGCCAACCGGTTTCGCGGCGTGCTCGCCGGCGCGGGCATCACGGCGCTGCTAAATTCATCGACCATTACCACCGTACTCCTGGTTGGATTTGTATCCGCCGGGCTCATGACGTTGCAGCAGTCGATTCCAGTGGTCATGGGCGCCAATATCGGCTCGACGCTGACTGCGCAGATCATCGCGTTCAATATCTCGGCGATTACGCCATTCCTGCTCGCGGGCGGTTTTTTGCTGTACGGTTTCTCCAGGCGCGAACTGGTGCGCGAACTCGGCGGCGTTCTGCTTGGCCTCGGCCTGCTGTTTCTCGGCATCGAGTTCATGGGCAATGCCACGCACCCCCTGCGCAATTACGAGCCATTCATCGCTGCCATGCAGGACATGCGCAGTCCATTGGTCGGTATCGTGATTGGCGCGGTGTTTACGGCGATCGTGCAAAGCTCTGCTGCCACGCTGGCGATCGTGATTGCGCTAGGCAGCCAGGGATTGATTCCACTTGAATCCGGCATCGCGCTGATTCTGGGTGCTAACGTCGGCACATGCGGCACGGCGCTGCTGGCGTCGATTGGTAAATCAGCGGAAGCCGCACAAGTAGGTATCGTCCACCTGCTCTTCAATCTGCTCGGCGTGCTGTTACTCGCTTTCGTGATCCCGCAGTATGCGGACTTCATTCGGCAGATTTCCCCATCCGCACCCGAATTGACAGGCGCTGCCCGCCTCGCAGCAGAAACGCCGCGTCAGGCAGCTAATGCGCATACTGTGTTCAGCGTGTTCTCCACCGCCTTCCTGATATGGTTCACGGGCCCCATCGGCAAGCTTGCACAACGGCTTGCCCCGTCGAAACAAAAGGGCTGGCATGATCCAGGCGTGCCGCGCTATCTCGATGACACCTTGGTCGAAATGCCGGCGCTAGCAATTAGCCGCGTGCAGCTGGAACTGGTTTCCCTCGGCAAGCAGGTCGAGAATCTGGTCAATCGTAGTGCAACGCTCGTCGTCGACGGCAGCACGCAGACTGCCGGCACGCTGCTGGACGATGACAAAGCCGCCGATACTCTGTGCACGGCCATTCTCACGTATGTCGGCGGATTGTCGGATGCGACACATACCGGTGACGAAGGGAGGCAATTGGTAGACCTGGCGCGTATCGCAACCTGCCTCGACGCTATCCGCGAGGTTGCCACTACCAGCATGCTTGCGCTGAGCGAGCGCCGGCTCGCGCAGGGCGCCGACATTGCCCGGTTACGCAACGCCGCAACCTCGCGATTCGTCACGGCTGTGATTGAACATTTCGCGCTTGCCGTGAGGGCGATCGCGCATCCGGAAGCGGAAGTCGTGACACGCATTCTCAATGCAAAGCCCGAGATTGAAGTGTTGGCCGACACTGCGCGACAGTACATGATGTCCGAGCTTCAACTACAGAGTCAGGAAGGTGCAGTCATTTTCCGTCTGGCGAATGACATGATCGAGCATTTCAACGAGGTGGCACGGCTGTCTCGCGCCATCGTCAGAGCCAGTCAATCATTGAACGATGTGCAGATGCCCGTGCAGATGTAAGGCCTGTCTACATGCACCAGGCGATTACAGTTCCGCGGATGCCTGCGAGCCGGCGAGCGAGTTCTGCACGTTGCGCACCTCGCGCGCACCGGCAACGCTCAGTTCGCGTCGTTCCGCCACTGGCGAACCTTGCGCGCGAGAAACCAAAGCAATAACCGTCGCGGACACAAAAGAACTCAAAAACTTCCGGCGAACGATCCCAACACAATCACCACAGCCAGCGCCACCAGCGCGCCAACCACTCCGACCATCAACATATCCCGATAGCTTTGTTTATGAGTCGTACCGCATACCGACAACAGCGTTACCACAGCGCCGTTGTGCGGCAGGCTATCCAGCGTGCCCGACGACATGACTGCGACTCGATGCAGCAGCGCCGGATCGATGTGATGTTGCGCAGCCAGTTGGAGATAGGTGCCGCCGAGCGCATCGAGTGCAATGGTCAAGCCGCCCGACGCGGAGCCCGTCAGTGCCGCGAGCAGATTCGCCGCGACGGCAAGCGACACCAGTGGCCCGCCGCCGATGCCGAGTACCCACGCCCGCACCAACTCGAACGCCGGCAGTGCCGCGATTACCGCGCCGTATCCTACAAGACTACCAACACTCAAAATGGGCAATACAGAAGCATTTGCGCCCGCATCGACGCTCTCTCTCAGCGTTCCAAGCCGCGAGCCGTTCATGCTGATGAGCACCACCACGGCGAGCGCCAGCGCCACTGACACGCTCCACACGCCGCTTACAGCAGACAGCGTCGTCCCGCCCCAACGTGCTTCGGCGAGATACGACGCATCGTAATGTCGGAACACGAAGATGTTCATTGCAAAGTTTGCGCACACCACGACGACGAGCGGCGCAATCGCGATGCCGATCGGCGGCAGTCGCTCGCTGACGCGGCCGCGTTCGATTTCGGCCGGATCGAACGACTGCGAGACAGTCGCACGTTCGCGCACCAGGCTCGATTCCCGCGCACTCGGCGACGCGTCCGGCGCCTCGCCGAACCCCTCACCCGCGCGCCGTGCCGCGCCCTCCTGACGCGAAAGCCACCACAGGCCAAATCCAATCATTACAACACTCGCGATAACGCCAAGCCCTGGCGCCGCGAACGGTGTCGTGCCGAAGAACGGCATCGGTATCGCATTCTGGATCGCAGGCGTGCCCGGCAGCGCTGACATCGTAAATGTCGATGTGCCGAGCGCGATTGCAGCGGGCATCAAGCGGCGCGGAATGTTCGCCGCACGGAACAGCGCCTGCGCCATCGGCGCCAGCACAAAGAAAGCGACGAAAAGGCTCACGCCGCCATACGTCACAACCGCACCGCCGATTACTACGGCGAGGATTGCGCGGCGCGGTCCAAGCTTGTCGGTCATGAACTGTGCGATCGCATTGACCGAACCGCTGTCTTCCATCAACTTGCCGAACAGTGCGCCGAGCAGGAACAATGGAAAGAACTGCGCCAGAAAACGCGCGGCGCTCGACATGAAGGTCTGTGTCCAGTGCGCGAGCACGGGCTCGCCCGACACCAGGGCGGCCAGCATCGCTGCAATCGGCGCGAGCAGCAGTACGCTCCAGCCGCGATATGCGAACCAGATCAACAACCCGAGGCTCACCAACATACCCACGAGCCCGAGGCCCAGCGCAGTGGACGACAACACGGGATCGCTCATTGGATCATTCCTTCGAGGAGCCCATCCAGGTCGAGTGACGAACGCTCGCCGAGCGCACCGCCATGTTCGTCGAGAAACACCTGCGCGGCGCGTCGCCCTTCGTCGCGCAGCATAGTGAGAAAGCGCCATTCGGCATTGAGTTTCGACGAATAGCCAAGCGACGTCATGACCGGACTCGCGATCCGGTGCATACGCATGGTTGCCCAACGGCGGCCTTCGTCGCTGCCCGGGTCGGCGACTTTGTGCAGCAGTGCGATCATGCGCAACTCCTTCAGCAAGGGCGCGTTGAATGCGACCTCGTTGAGCCGGCTGATGATGTCGCGTGCCGAACGCGGCACGTCAGGACGTTCGACGGGATTAACCTGCACTAACAAGGTATCTGTCGAATCCGTTTCACGGATGAGCGGCGTGATTGTCGGATTGCCTGCGTAGCCGCCGTCCCAGTACTCTTCGCCGTCGATATTCACGGCTTTGAACATTGTCGGCAGGCACGCCGATGCAAGAAGCACATCGGGATTCAGATCAGCATTGCGAAAGACGCGGCCCTGACCGGTACGCACATGCGTCGCCGTAACAAAAAGCTTTATACGCGAGGCGCGTACCGAGTCGAAATCGATAGTCTTTGCCAGAATGTTGCGCAGCGGATTGAACGAGGTCGGATTGAGATCGTACGGCGAAACGAGCCGCGAGATGGTTTCCATCGCAAGAAAGAGTGGGGAATGATCGAGCGTCCAGCGGCCGGTGAGCCTGTCGAGCGCACTACGTTGGAAGGGACTGAAAATGGCCGCATCCGACACTTGCCGCCAGAAGTGTTCGAGCGCCTTGCGCGCGCCGGCCGGGCCGTCATGCTCGAAGCCGCTGACAAGCACCGCTGCGTTCATTGCCCCCGCCGACGTACCCGATACACCGTCGATCTGCAACCGGGATTCTTCGAGCATTCGGTCAAGGACGCCCCACGTGAAGGCTCCATGCGAGCCACCGCCCTGCAGCGCGAAATCGACGAGCAGCGGGCCGTCGTGATCTGATGGGCGAGGAGCGACGTGCAGATCGGTCATCGTGTTTCCGGATGGACGAGGCACGGGAAAGGTTATACGACCAATTGTCTAATTGCAAAGTATCCAATAAGCGCTCCGTTTCAAATGCGGGCGCGCGCTGGCACATTGAAAACCAAAACGAATTTTCCAGGTAGCGCGCATATTCACTCATAGCGAGCAGCCATGGTTTTCTGATTCCAGATGGCATTCAAGCGTCAGGTATGCACAGGTAAATATCAAACCTTATGGGAATCTTAAGCACAGTACCGCCTACCTGGGAAAACGATAAGGACAACTGCTTACGGGAATGCATAAGCTATAGCAACGTCTACTATCTCTTCCGGCGCGCCGTTGAGATAGGTCCACTCCAACGACGATGATGGGAGGTGTACGATGCCGAAGCACCTGTTGGCGAATGCATTGGTGGCGTGTGCGGCTATTGCGATTGCGGGTTGTGGCGGGGACGAACTCAGCATTAGCGGCCCGCACCATGTATCGGACATCGCGGTCCCCAACATCAAGGCAGGCGTAAACTTCTCATTCGACATCGGCGTCGTCTCGGGTAGCCGATACTATTTCACCGACAGGAATAACGCATCTCTGGATCAGATCGACATACCGTCGAAGACCTTCGTCAAAGCCATTCAGGGAAGCGGGCCTCTCGCGTTCACCGGGCTTGGCCCCGGGCCGAATTCGCAGGCGGGTCCGGACGGCGCGACGGCTGTCGGCAACTTTATCTACGTGGGCGACGTGAACTCTGTGAAGGTGGTTGATCCCGCTGTTGGCGCCGTGACGAACAAAATCACGGTTAGCACGACGGGCGTTCGCGCAGATGAAGGTTGTCTGGATCCCACGCATGGCATCTTTATGATCTCCAGCCCGGAAGAGACGCCCCCGTTCGCCACCTTCATCAACACGTCCACGCAGACCGTCGTCGCCAAGGTGACGTTCACGGATCTCTCAGGCAAGCCCACCGCGGGCCTCGAAGCGTGCCGGTACGACGCCGCCAGCGACAACTTCTACGTGAACGTTGACGGCAGCACAGCGAATCCTCACGGCGAACTGGTGAAATTGCCGGGAGCGTCCATTCGAGCAATTCCGACCGGTGGCAGTCAAAACTACACGTCGCTTGCGGGCGTAGCGATGTACCCGGAAGGCAATTGCGATCCCACAGGGCTGGCACTGGGCCCCGGCAACGATATTGCGGTCGGGTGTCGCGAAGGTACGACTGGCGCTCCGTTGCTCATGCAGATCTTCAACCGTTCGAGCGGTGCACTCGTGGCCTCCCTGAACGCCGGCGGCGGCGATCAGCTTGAATATGATGCGCCCACCAATCGCTACTACAACGCAGCGAGCCGGTGGACGTCTTCTGGCAATGCGTCGACGAACGGCGCCTGCTCGGCCGCGTCGCCATGCACGCCCGTGTTGACCATCGTCGACGCGGGCAGTCGCAGTGTCGTCGCCCGTCTTAACACGGGCAATAACGCGCATTCGGTTGCAATCGACCCGGCGACCGGGCTCATTTTCGTTCCATATTCTTCCGCGACATCGCCGGCGGGATGTCCGGGTTGCGCGGCAAACGGGTTCGTCAACGGCGGGGTGTCGGTATTCGCCGCCAGATGAGGCGCGGCAGTGCTGCGGGCTTCCCTTGCGCGGCATCTGAAGGCGGGGTAGCGTGCTCAAGGTGGTCGCGGGTCGTCGCAATCGCCCTTCTGGATGTGCGCAGCGACCCAGACGGGCTTGGCGTCAGGGTGGTTCGCGAAGGCCGGAGCGAGTAAACAAACGATACTGTGTCGCCCCCGCGCCAACTACACGTTGGCGGTCACGTCGTACTCGAAGAAATTGGCGCGCAATACGGCTCTATTCGAGTAATCTCGGCAGACGTACACGCAATGAAAACGCTGGCGCCACTATTAGGATCAAGTTCAAAAAGCAATAGGTTGTCGTCTGTCCTCGTGAAGCAAACGTCACCTACGGAGTTATCTTGAACGAAAGCGTCCATAGATACGTCTGCGATCTTTACCTCAAGTAGGGTCAGCGTAATGACGCAGTCTGGTCCACGTGCAACCCAGTTTGGGTCATCCTGGCCCCAATGTCGCAATTCGATTGCGACATCTACCTCTCGGGCATCACGTTTTCCGTACCCCATCTTGATAGACAGCACATGTGCATCGTGGAAAGCCGGCCAGTATCCGAATAGCTTCTTGAGCAAGATGGAGTTGCCTACCTCGCCCCACCCATAGTCATCTACTTCACACATTATTTGGCCCCATTCCGCAACGGTGTTTGCACCCGTCGAATCATCAAGATTGCGATCGTCATGACGACCTTCTGACAAGGGCGGCGACAGCATTGATCGCGCGCCAACGCCCAAATCAAAATCCATTTTCAAGGGATCGGACAAAGCGGAAGCCCTTCGTCGCGGTCAAAATTCGGCCCGGCGTTATGACCGTGCGGCCTCATCCCATCGTGAGAATGGTCACCATGATACTGAGCCGACAAGTCACCATTCGAATCGTAGTAATTCACGTTGGGTTTGAAAGGATGAACGATAAACCCGCCATGCGGCCCACCCGTAACGGGCATGAGTTTGGACTCACCAAACGGATCCGTGAACTGAACCGGATCCCCATCTACATAAGCATACGCATTCGTCTGCGCACTCGCGTAACCGATTGGGTCTTCACTGATGAATCGCGCTGCGCCTGGACTGTAATACCGATTCCGGTAGTAATACAACCCGGTCCCGTCATTCTCCCGTCCTGTGTACTGCTGCATGTTCGGATCGGCCAGCCCCGTCTGCATCGTCGCACCATACGGCTCATAGCTATATTGCGTCTGAATTTGCTGCGCGCATCCGCCAACGCGAGCACATTGTCGGCGCCCCGGCTTCCTTCCCGACAAATCCGCAGACCGGATTCCAGAAACCCTGACAAAAAATACTGTACAAACGTACAGTCCCGGTAAAATACCCGTCAAACGCATGTACCTTCGTCCGCACGCTCCTTTCTGAAGTGCGGACGAGCGCCCCTTAGGCCCGGGCGGCACCACCGAACGCCACTATCGAGCAAACACGGCATGCCAGATGAACGGCGCATAGCCCACATCGACATGGACGCATTCTTTGCGTCTTGTGAACTGTCGCAGTATCCAGAACTACGAGGCAAGGCCATGGTGGTCGCCGGTCGTCGCACGGACGCGCCGCGAACCAACCCGGACGGCACACGCGAATTTTCGCGCTTACGCGACTACGTAGGCAGAGGCGTCTTGACGACCGCCACCTACGAAGCGCGCGCGTTCGGAGTTCACTCCGGCATGCCCACCATGAAGGCCGCCCGGCTAGCGCCGGATGCGATTATCCTTCCGGTGAACTTCGACCTCTACCGAACGTATTCGCGACTGTTCAAAGATGCAGTGCGGTCGGTCACTTCGAGCATAGAAGACGTCGGTATCGACGAAGTGTACGCAGACGTCTCGCTCACGAGCGGCAGTTCAGAGGAAGTAGCGCGCAAGCTGAAGTCGGCGGTGTTGGAAGCAACGAATCTCACGTGCTCCGTGGGAATCGCACCCAACAAGCTGCTTGCAAAGCTGTGCTCCGATATGCAAAAACCCGACGGCATCACGATCCTGAAGTTCGAAGACGTGCAGTCCAGGATCTGGCCAATGGCCGCGAATAAGATCAACGGTATTGGCCCCAAGGCCAGCGCGAAACTTGCGTCGTTGGGAATAACGACCATCGGCGGAATCGCTAAGCGCGACGAGTCCTGGCTCATAGAGCACTTCGGCCGAAGCTACGGTGCATGGCTTCGCAGAGTGTCCCACGGTCTTGACGAGAGGCCCGTGGTGACATACAGCGAACCGGTCTCGATGAGCCGCGAGACCACATTCGAACGGGACCTTCATGCCGTACGGCATCGGCAGGAACTGGGCGCCGCATTCACCCGTCTGTGCGAACAGGTGGCAGCCGATCTGCAGAGAAAAGGCTATCTGGCGAAGAAGATCGGCATCAAGCTTCGCTTCAACGACTTCAAAACAGTCACGCGCGACATCACGCTTCCCGAACCCATTGCCAATGCGGAAGCGTTGCGTCGCGCGGCAACCGACTGCCTGAAGAGAGTGGAGCTCGTTAAATCCATCAGGCTGCTCGGAGTCAAGGCCGGCAACCTGCAACCCGCCGGACAGGTTCCGCGTGACGAGCCGGCTCAGTTCACGCTTGATTTCTAGTTCGTGCGTTCAGTTGCATGCAGCGTGACACGGCGCGCCGAAGCGGTGGCAACCCGTTCAGGCGGACTTTCCTTTTACCAGTGACGAATATGAAGCCGGTGCCGGTGCCGGTGCCGGTGGCGTGTTTGCGTTCGCCGGACCATTTCCGACAACATTCCCCGGCAGTTTCGCCGCATTCGAACGTACTGACAGCGTGATGCTGTCCGCAAGCGAAGCAGCAATCGAAAATGCAAACGTATTGACGCCGTTCGCGCTTTGCACCGACACGCTGCCGCCATGCATCTCCGCAATCGCCTTAACGATTGCGAGACCCAGGCCGTGATTCTCGCGGCTATTGGTCCGCGACGCTTCAGCACGATAAAACCGGTCGAACAGATGTTCGAGCACGCCGGGCTCGATCGGCTCGCCGGGATTGGCAACTTCAATGCGCACCTGTTGCCCGTCCCGCACAATGCGCACGTTGATCTGCGCACCGGGCTGGCAATGCTGGATCGCGTTCATCAACAGATTCGTGCAGGCGCGACCGAACAGCGAGCGGTTCACATGCGCTGCGGCGTCGCCATGCAAGCGCGCATGCACGCGAGCTTCTTCAAGTGGAATTTCCAGAAACTCCAGCGTGTGCGCAACTTCAGCCGCGAGCGATACTTCTACCAGGCCCGTTGCGCGCTCGCCCTGATCGGCTCGCGCGAGGAACAGCATGTCGTTGATGATCGCGCGCATGCGTTCGAATTCCTCGAGATTCGACTGCAGCGTATGACGCAAATCGTCCACGGAGCGGTTGCGTGTCAACGCCACTTCCGTCTGCCCGATCAGGATCGTGACAGGTGTACGCAATTCGTGCGCGACGTCCGCATTGAACGATTCGAGGCGGCAGTACGCACCGTCGAGGCGTTCAAGCGCGCCGTTAAAAGAATTAGCAAGGTCATTCAATTCATGCGGCAACGACGTGGTATTCAGCCGTTGCGAGCGATTGTTCGGACTGACGGCGGACGCGTCGCGGGTGAGACGCGTCAACGGTGCGAGGCCGATGCGCGTCACCGAATAACTGAGCAGCAGCACCGCGAGGCTGCCAAGCGCCGACAGCGCCGCAAGCGCGAAACCGAACACGCGCATCGTGCGAATGTTCGGCGAATAGCTCGATGCAACCTGCAACTGCATGGGGGGCCGCGTCGAATAGCCGGGAATGGACACCGTAGTGGTGAGCATGTCTTCACCGCCACCCACCGGCCTCACGCGCGCGTAGCCGCCGGGCCAGGTCTTCACGGTCGAACCCTCGATGGGCTTGCCATAGTTGTAGGACGGCTCGATGCTCGTTACCGCATATACGGTGCTGCGGTCATGAGGCGTCATGTCGGTGAGCTTCTCGCGCGACATGCGCCATTTTTCAGGAGTCAGCCCGTGATTGCAGATGAGCCGCGCGATCTGGGCACGGTCGTCGAGCGACTCGCGCAAGTGGTTCTCGAGTTGCGAGCGCAACACCGCAAACAGCCCCGCGCCGACGAGCGTAAATACGAACAGCGCGACGAGCGCGAACATCAGTGCGAGGCGCCGTGCTATTGAACGGTTCATAGCTGTTCCGCCTCTTCGCGCACTTCGAGTACATAGCCCATGCCGCGCACGGTATGCAGCAGTTTGGAAGAAAACGGGCCGTCGAGCTTCGCGCGCAATCGCTTGATCGCCGTTTCCACGACGTTAGTATGACTATCGAAGTTGACATCCCAGACGAGTTCAGTGATCGCGGTCTTCGACAGAATATCGCCTTGCCTGCGGGCCAAAACGCTTAGCAACTGGAATTCTTTCGCGGTGAGATCGAGACGCACGCCCTCTCGCGTCGCGCGCCTTCCGATCAGGTCGACGAACAGATCGCCGACTGAAATGAGCGTGGATTCCTGCGAGCGCGTACGGCGCGCCAACGCGTGCAAACGCTCGACGAGTTCGAGGAATGAGAATGGCTTGGTCAGATAGTCGTCGGCGCCTTCGCGCAGACCGCGCACGCGGTCGTTCACATGATCGCGTGCCGTCAGCATGATGACAGGCGTCGACTTGCGCATGCGCAGCGCCTTCAGCACGCTGAAGCCGTCGCGTTTCGGCAGCATGACGTCGAGCACGATCACGTCGTAATCGAACTCGGTGGCCAGATGCATGCCCTCTTCGCCATCGAGCGCGACGTCCACGACCCAGCCCTGCTCTGTCAAGCCGGAGCGCAGGTAGTCCACCACCTTGTGCTCGTCTTCAACAATCAGCAATTTCATGCGCGTCCCCTAGTGTCTGCATTATACGAAACGCCTCGTATTGCTTCCCGTGCACTATGCCGCCTCACTGCGCAGCTGCACGCGTCTGGACGGGCCCGGCGCCCTCCGGCTGCACGTCCTGTTGTCCAACCCTCGATTCGCCGCTCGCCGGTCCCGTGCTCGCGTCCCAGCCGCCGCCCAGCGCCTTGACGAGCGAGACCGAAAGCGTCATCTGCTGGCCGCGAATCTGCGCGTCCTGACGCTTGCTGTTGAGCAACGACTGCTGTGCGGTGATGACATCCAGATACGCAACGAGGCCGCCCGAATAACGGTCGTTGGCAAGCGCAAGCAGACGTTGCGAATCGGCGACCGCTTGCTCCGATTGCTTCGCCGCGCCGTCGAGCACGGCGAGACCCGTAATGCCGTCCTGCACCTGCTGGAATGCGTTGAGCACCGTTTGCCGATAGTCGGCCTCGGTCGCTTTATAACCTTCGCTTGCGAACTGCACGTTGGCCGCGCGCCGCCCGCCGTCGAACAGAACCTGGCTCGCTGCCGCCCCGAGCGTCCACATCAACGTGGGCGCGCTCAGCAAGCTCGCGAACTGCGTGCTTTCCCAGCCGATGCCCGGCGTCAGCGTGAGGCTCGGAAAAAACGCCGCCTTGGCAACGCCGATCTGCGCATTGGCCGCTGCCATTGCGCGCTCAGCCGAGGCAATGTCGGGCCGCCGTTGCAAAACGTCGCTCGGCACGCCGAGCGCAATCGCCGGCACCTGGAAGTTCAGTACCTTCGGTTCGATTGCGAATTGAGGCGCGGGCACGCCGACGAGCGCCGCGAGCGCGTGCTCGAACTGCGCGCGCTGGTTCAGCAGCAACTGCGCCTGTACCCGTGTCGTGTCGAGCAGCGACTTTTGCTGCAAGACGTCGAGCCCCGACACGGCGCCGAGCTCATGTTCGGAGTTCACATAATCGAGTGCTTTCTGCTGCAGCGTGACCGATTGGTTCAGCACGTCGATTTCGGTGTCGAGCTCTCGCAATGAGAAGTAGTCGCTCGCCACCTCGGTTGTGAGCACGAGCCGCGCGTTGGCGAGGTCGTCTGCAGATTGCTCGGCGGACGCCGTCGCGCCTTCCACCTGGCGGCGTATGCGGCCAAAGAGATCGGTGTCGTAGCTGATCGTGGGACCGATCTGCAGATTGTTCTGCACCGTCGACGTGGTCGGCACGCCGTAGTTCGTGCGCGGTCTGTCGCGAGAAATCCGGAAGCGTGACGCCGTTGCGGCGAGGTCCACTTCGGGAACCTGCTGCGCACGCGTATTCGCTAGCGTCGCCTTCGCCTGAGCATAGTGCGCGCTCGCGGCCACCAGCGTCTGATTCTGTGCGAGTGCCTGCGTTTCCAGCGTGGCGAGCGTGGAGTCGCGATAGACGTTCCACCAGTCAGGGTCCATCGGCGCATGCGACGGAGCCGCGACACGCCAGTACGAATCGGTCTTCCATTCGGGCGGCACCTCTGCCTGCGGCCGCTTGTAATCCGGACCGACCGTGCACGCGGCGAGCATGGCCGCACTGGCAGCCGCACCGACCGCCGCGGCAACCCTGACGACGCCCCTGCCGCCGCGCGTGAGTTTCACGACGCCCCCTTCGTGTTCTTCTGCGGTTGCGCGATCTGGACATGATCGCCGTCCGCGATCGAATCACTCGGGTTGATGATCACTCTGTCGTTTCCGTCGATCCCGCTTTCTATTTCGAGCGTCTGTCCGAGATCCTGCGCAATCACGATCTTGCGCAACTGCACAATGCCTTGCGCGTCGACGACTGCAACCCGCGGGCCCTCGGCGCGAAACAGCAATGCGTTGCCAGGCACCATCCATTGCGCGCGGGCAGCCGACGGCAGGGCCACTTGCACATAAGCGCCCGGACGCAGCTTGCTGTCGGGATTCGGCAATGTCACTTCGACTTGCAACGAGCGAGTCGGCACGTCGATCGCGCCCGAGATATGCGTGACGGTCCCATGAAACTGCTGGCCGGGAAGTTCAGCCTGCGTGACCACCACGTTCTGCCCGACCGCGACGTTCTGCGCATACGCCTGCGGCAGTTGCACATAAACCCGCAGCGGGTCCGACTGCGCAAGCGCGAACAGCGCCCGGCTCGTACCGCTACCGGCATCGATCAGATCGCCTACGTCGACGTTGCGTTGCGTGACCACGCCCGCAAACGGCGCGACGATCCGCTTGAACGATTCGAGCTGGCGCAAGCGCTGCACGTTGGCGTCGGCGGCGGCCAGGTTCGCCACGTCCTGCGTGTACGTGCTCTGCCGTTCGTCGAGCTCCTGTTGCGAGACCGCATCGCGCTGACGCAATTGTTGCCAGCGTTCGAGCGAGCTTTTCGCAAGCGCAAGACTCGAACTGGTTTGCTGGCGTTGCGCGAGTGCCTGCGCGAGTTCCTGATCGACTTCCGGCGTATCGAGTTCGGCGAGCAACTGCCCCTGCTTGACGCGCGTGCCGATGTCGGCGTACCAGCGCAGCAGATAGCCGGTCGAGCGCGCAAAGATCGGCGATTCGACACTGCCGCGCAACGTGCCCGGCAACGTGGTGCTGCCACCGCCTTCGGCCCGCGTTGGGCTCGTCACGGTCACGTATTGCGTGGCGTTCTGCTTCGTCGTTTGCTCGACGGTGCGGTTTTGCATGAGGTTTGCAATTACGGTGCGCAAGGCTCCCAATGCGAGCAATGCGAGCACGATCCAGATGGCGATCTTCGCGCGCTTCCATTCGCGATTGCGCGGCGGCAGTGCATGGCCGCCTTCGGTCTCTCGCGACGGAATCGCCAGCGATGCATGAGTTTTTTCGGTCATCTCAGTTAGCCATCTCGGTTAGCTAGCTCCGTTAGCCTGGGTAGCCGTTTTCTTCACGTTTCGGCAATGTGTCTGTTCGTGCCTGTTCGACTTCAGGCCGGTTGTCCGGCGCCGTCGTTGCCACTCTCTTCGTGATCGTTGCGATGGCGACGCGCGAGGCGCGTATGAATGCCAGCGAACACCAGCGGCACGAAAAACAGCGTGGACACCGTCGCAAACAGCAATCCGCCGATCACCGCGCGGCCGAGCGGCGCGTTCTGCTCGGCGCCTTCGCCGAGACCGAGCGCCATCGGAATCATGCCGATGATCATTGCGAACGCGGTCATCAGCACCGGGCGGATGCGGCTCGCTCCCGCTTCGAGCGCCGCAGTCAGCGGTGGCGCGCCGGCGGAAAGCCGCTGACGCGCGAACGCAACCATCAGAATACTGTTGGCCGTGGCGACGCCCATCGTCATGATCGCGCCCGTGAGCGCCGGCACGCTCAGATGCGTGCCGGTCAGGAACAGCATCCAAACAATGCCGGCGAGAGCCGCAGGCAAAGCGCTCACGATAATGAGAGGATCGACCCACGACTGGAAATTCACGACGATCAGCAGGTACACGAGCACGATCGCCATCGCCACGCCGAGGCCGAGCCCGAAATAGGAACTGCGCATCGTCTGTACCTGGCCGCGCACGGTGATCTGGCTGCCGCGCGGAAGCGACGCGCGCGCCTGTTCGACGAGCTTGTCCACCTGATCCGCGACGCTGCCCAGGTCGCGTTTATCGACGCTCACGTAAAGGTCGATGACCGGCCTGATGTTGTAGTGGGTGACTACCGCGAACTGGTTTTGCGGCTGCACGCGCACGAGGTTGCCGAGCAGTTGCGTCGGCCCCGTTGCGGAGGCCGACACTGGCGTGCGCAACAGGTCGTCGATCGAGGAAATGCTGTACTGCGGCGTTTGCACTGCAACGTTGTACTCGACCCCATTGCGGTCGTTGTACCAGAAGCCCGGCGACGTCTGCGAACTTCCCGATAGAGAAATCAGCACGTTTTGCGCGACATTGCTGGCCGTCAGATTGAGTTGCTGCAAACGGGTGCGGTCCATTTGCAGGTTGATGGCAGGCTCGTCGAGTTTCTGCTGGATGTGCGTGTCGACAGTGCCTGGAATCATGCGCACCTGTTTGAGCAGCTTGCGCGCGACGTCGAAGTTGCCCTGTTGATCCGCGCCGGCGATCTGTATATCCACGGCCGCCGGAAGCCCGAAGTTGAGAATCTGGGTGACGATGTCCGCCGGCTGGAAGAAAAATTCCACGCCCGGAAAACGTTGCGGCAGCATGGCGCGCAGCTTGTCCACATAGAGTTGCGTCGGCTCGTGACCTTCTTTCAACGCGATCTGTATTTCGCCGTCGAGCGTGCCGATCGTCCCCGCATTGCTGTACGAAAGGTTGATACCGCTGTACGGCAAACCAAGGTTGTCAAGGATCGTGCCGAGTTCTTTCTCGGGCACGACTTCGCGGATCACCTTCTCGACTTCGTCGGCGAGACGTGCGGTTTCCTCGATCCGTGTGCCCGTCGGCGCGCGCATGTGCAAGCGGATATTGCCCGCGTCGACACTCGGGAAGAAGTCTTCGCCCAGCACGAATGCGAGCCCCATCGACACCACGCAAAAGCCCAGAAAAATGCTGCCGAAGCGGGCGCGGCGCACGAGCAGACTGCTGAGAATCACAATGTAGGCAGCCCGCATGCGCTCGAAGCCGTTATCGAAGCGGCGATAAAGACGTGCGAACAAACTCGGCTTCGTATCGGACTTCGGCTTGTGCGCGTGGCCCATCAGCAGCATGGCCAGCGTGGGCACGAGCGTGCGCGACAGAACGTACGACGCGAGCATCGCGAAGACCACCGCTTCGGCGAGCGGCACGAACAGGTAGCGCGCCACGCCTGTCAGAAAGAACATGGGCACGAAGACGATGCAGATACATAGCGTCGATACGAGTGCCGGAATGGCGATTTCGCCTGCGCCTTCCAGAATCGCATCATGCAGGTTGGTGCCCATATGCAGATGCCGTTCGATGTTCTCGATCGTTACGGTCGCATCGTCGACGAGGATACCCACCGCGAGCGCGAGGCCGCCGAGCGTCATGATGTTGATGGTCTGCCCGAGCGCATGCAAAGCGATCAGCGACGACAGGATCGACAACGGAATCGAAATTGCGATGATGCAGGTGCTGCGCCAGTTGCCGAGAAAAAGCAGAATCATCGCGGCGGTCAGCGCCGCGGCTACCACCGCCTCGCGGACTACGCCCTGCACTGCCGCCTTCACGAACACGGACTGGTCGAACAGCGCGGTGATCTTCAGATCCGGCGGAAGCGCCGCGCGCGCGGCCGGCAGCAAGCCATGCAGCGTGTTGACGATAGAGAGCGTCGACGCACTGCCGTTTTTTAGCACCGACATCAACACGCCGCGATGGCCGTTCTCACGAACAATATTGGTTTGCGGCGAAAAGCCGTCGCGCACGTGAGCGACTTCGCGCAGATAGGTCGTCGCGCCGTTGACCGTGCGCACCGGAATATCGTTGAGCCCTTCGAGCGTGGCCGGCGAGCCGTTCATGTTGATCGTGTATTCCTTCGGTCCGATCTTCGCCGTGCCGGTGGGCAGAATCAGGTTTTGCGCGTTGAACGCGCTGACCACGTCCAGCGGCGTTAGACCTTTGGAGAGCAACGCGCGTGTATTGAGGTCGACGGAGATCAGCCGCGATTTGCCGCCATACGGATACGGCACGGCCGCGCCGGGGATCGTCACCAGCTGCGGCCGCAGGAAGTTCAGCGCGGTATCGTTGAGCTGTTGCTCGGAGAGCTTGGTGCTCGACAGGCCCAGTTGAATCACCGGAATGCTGGAGGCCGAATAACTGATCACCAGCGGCGGCGTGGCGCCCGGCGGCATCTGCTTGAGCTGCGCCTGTTCAACGGCCACCGTCTGCGCAATCGCGGTCTGTATGTTCGCGGTCGGCTGCAGAAACACCTTCAGGATCGTGATACCCGCGAGCGATTGCGACTCGATATGCTCGATGTCGTTGACGGTGGTGGTCAAACTGCGTTCGTTGACCGAGGCGATCCGGTGGGCCATGTCCTCGGCGGACAAGCCGTTGTACGTCCAGATGATGCTGACTACCGGAATGTTGATTTCCGGGAGCACGTCGACCGGCGTGGTGAACAGCACGAAAGGCGTCGCCAGCACGATCAGAATGGCCATCACGATGAACGTGTACGGCCGCTTAAGCGCAACGTTGACAATCCACATGAAACGCGCCTGAGTAAAGTGCAGGTAACTGCCGGGAGCAGGTAAGGATGGGGAACTGGCGCTTATGCTAGATCGCTAGCACCAACACCTGCATGACGCGAAAATGGCGAGAATGTCAGGAAGCTAACCGTAAGGAAAAGCGAAGGACGGACGGCCGTCCGTTAGGGCCGGCCGCCGTCATATTTCAGTCAGCCTACGCTTTTTCTGATACCTTCACTTCGCGAACAGCGACGACATGTCGGCGAACGCCTTGAATTCGAGCGCGTTGCCCGACGGATCGAGAAAGAACATGGTCGCCTGTTCGCCGACCTCGCCCTTGAAACGCACATGCGGCTCGATGATGAAGTCGATGCCCGCTTTCTGCAGCTTGTCCGCGGCGGCCTGCCATTGCTCCATTGAAAGCACGGCGCCGAAGTGGCGCACCGGCACGGCGTCGCCGTCCACCTTGCTGGTCTGGCGGTGGCCCACTTCCTCCGGCGCGAGATGCGCGACTATCTGATGCCCGTAAAAATTGAAATCGACCCATTGCTCGGAACTGCGTCCTTCGGGGCAGCCGAGCAATTCGCCATAAAACTCGCGCGCAGCGGCGAGACTATGAACAGGAAACGCCAGGTGAAACGGCGGCAAGACGGTGTCGGCAACGCTCATGATGTGAGGCTCGCTGGTTGAGTGGGTATTACGGTTGATGATTTCGACGGCAACCTGCCTGAGCAACCCGCATGCGCGAGTTGCCTGAGTCGCCATTAGCTTAACCACAATTAAAATTGGTGAAAAACGATATATATTTGATCTGACCAACACCAGAATCGATCAATCGAAGCATGCTTTCCGAACTCAAGACTTTCATTGCCGTGAGCCAGTACGGCACCTTTTCCGGCGCGGGGGCTCGCATCGGGCTCACGCAGTCGGCCGTCAGCGCGCAGATGCAGCGGCTCGAAGAAGAGCTTGGCTTCGCGCTGTTCGACCGCACGGGCCGCTCGGCCACGCTTAACGATGCGGGACGCGAAACGCTCGCGCTCGCCGAAGAAATGATGACGCTCTACGCACGTCTGTCCGAACGGGGCGCGGTCGCAGCGGAGAGCGGCATGCTGCGGATAGGCGCCATTGCGTCGGCGCAAGTGTCATTTCTCGCGGATGCACTGTCGCACTTCAGGGTGGACCGTCCCGGCTGGCGAATTCGCGTCGTGCCCGGCGTATCGCTCAATCTGCTCGGGCAGGTGGACTCGGGCGAACTGGATCTGGCCGTCATCATCAAGCCGCCGTTTGCACTGCCCTCGGAACTGGAATGGCGCACGCTCGTCACTGAACCGTTCGTGCTGCTCGTACCGAAAGCGCTTGCGCGCGGCAAGCGATCGTGGCGCGAGTTGTTGAAAAGCGAGCCGTTTATCCGCTACGACCGCACCTCGTTCGGCGGGCGCCTGGTCGACCGCTTTCTGCGGCGCTCGCGGCTGAATGTACAAGACGTGCTGGAACTCGACGAATTGCAGGCTATCGTGCAACTGGTCGCGCGCGGCATCGGCGTCGCTTTGATCCCTGACACTGCGGGCCTCGGCAAGTGGCCCGCCGGCGTGGTCGCCCTATCGCTCGAAGAGGCTACGTTTCACCGCGAGATCGGCCTCGTACAGCGTCCGCGGCATAGCCGGCAGGCTGTGGCGGGTGCGCTCGCCGAGTGCATCGGCACGGCGGCGAACCAATAAAAACGCGGCGTAGATGAAGAGTTGCGCACGAGTGTGCCGATCGACGCGCGTTCAACTGTATCTGTGCGCTGCATGCTTCAGCGCGCAGAATCGTCGTTCCCACTGTCCGCCCCTGAGCCGCAGCCCATGACGCCTACTGCTTTTCTCACCGCCGATGTCCTGATCGCCTATAGCGCCTACTTCGTCGGCACGGCAAGCCCCGGCCCGAGCAATCTGGCGATCATGTCTCTCGCTATGAGCGCAGGGCGCCGCTCGGCGCTCACCTTCGCGTTGGGCGTGGTGTCGGGATCGTTCTTCTGGGCGTTGCTGGCTTCACTCGGCTTGTCGGCGGTACTTGCTACATGCTCCGAATGCCTCGCCGCGATCAAGGTCGCCGGTGGCATTTATCTGCTGTGGTTAGGCGTTAAATCGGCGCGCTCAGCCTTCGCTCCCCGTGCAATGCCCGCGAGCGAGGCTCGCCGCAACGAGCCTCTCACGCGGCTCTATCTGCGTGGCCTGCTGCTGCATCTGACCAATCCGAAGGCCGTTCTCGTGTGGATGTCTATCGTGTCGCTTGCCATGTCGCCAGCGGGCGGTACGTCGCACATCGCGCCAATCGTGCTCGGCTGCATGTGCATTGGCGCGTCCGTGTTCAGCAGTTATGCGCTGCTGTTTTCAACGGCATCCGCGCGGCGCGTCTACGTTGCGATCCGGCGCTGGCTGGACGGCTCTCTTGCGATCATGTTCGGCATTGCGGGCCTGAAGATGCTGACGTCGAAAAGCTAACGCGTTCATTTCGCCACGGGCTGGTCCACGCCTGCCGCGCGCAGTGCTTCGTGCAACGTGCCGAAAATACAGCTTCCGTCGATGATCGGCGTGATACCGTGCCGGTCCATATCCGAGCGTAAATAGGGGTTCACACGAGCGAAAATCACGTTGATGCCACTTCGTTTCAGCAGCGCGCATAGCTCGCCCACGGAGCGCGACGCCGAATAATCGAGGTCGGTGATCGCGCTCGCATCCACCACGAACCAGCGCACCGTGCTCGGCGCGTGGTCGATCAGACGCCGGGCGTCGTCGACGAAAAAGTGGTCATTCGCATAGAACAGGTCGGCGCCGAAGCGATAAACGATCAAACCCGGCGCAGTCTGTGAGCCCGGAATCGCGGGCACCGGCACCCAGACGCCGTCGTCGCCGGGCGCGAGAATCATCGTATGCGGACGGTAGCTGTGACGCACATGGCGCAATAACGACAACGCGACCGCCACCAGAATGCCGTGTTCCACGCCGATCAGTACCACGGCTGCGGCCGTGAACACCGCGAGCGCGAACTCACCCGGACTCTCGCGGCGAATCGCGAGCAAGGTCTTCAGGTCGATCAGCCCGACCGCGATCGTAAATACGATGCTTGCCAGAATGCAGCGCGGCAGATACTGCAAGAACCGGCTGAAAAACAGCAGAACAACTACTACGACGGCCGCGAATACGATCTGCGCGAACTGGCTGCGCGTGCCTGCCCGATCGGCCATCGCGGTCTGCGTCGGACTGCCGTTCACCACGAACGCTCCGGAAAACGCAGCGGCTGCGTTGGCCGCGGCGATGCCGAGCAGGTCGGCATTCGTGTCGGTCGCTTCGCGGTGACGCTCGGCGAACACGCGGCTCGCCGCGGCGCTTTGCGCGACGATCATCACGAAACACGACGCGGCGACCGGCACGAGATCGAGCATCTGCTCCCACGTCACCGACGGCATGCGCAGCGGCGGCAAGCCTCCGGCAACCGGGCCGAGCACTGCGATGCCGCGCGCGGCGAAGCCGTACATATCGCTCGCGGCGATTCCGGCCACGACCGCAATCAACGGCACCGGCAAACGCGGCCAGACACGTTTGAAGAGTAGAACCGCCACGACGACCAGCACGGAAATCGCAAACGTCGGAACATCGAGTCGCGCCCAGTCACGCGCGACGAGAACAAGCTGATCCACACTGCGCGCCGCGTGTCCTGTCAGGCCGAGCATGTCGCCCAGCATCGCAATGCCCACTTGAACGCCGACTCCGGCAAGAAAGCCTACGAGCACAGTGCGCGACAGGAAGTCGGCTAGAAAGCCCAGTTTGAAGATGCGCGCGACGAACAACAAGGCAGCGGTGAGCAATGCGACCATTGCGGCGAGCGACGCGTATTCCACGCTCGAAACCGGCGCCATGGTCGACAGGCGGCTCGCGAAGATGGTGGCGGTGGCTGAATCCGCTGCGACGACTAGATGCCGCGATGCACCGAAGAAGGCAAACGCGATAAGCGGCAGAAAGACGGTGTAAAGGCCGGTAACAGCAGGCATGCCAGCAATGCGCGCGTAGCCGAGCACCTGTGGGATGTCCATCGACGCGAGTTGCACGCCCGCCAGCGCATCGCGCAACGCCGCCGCGCGGCTCAATGGAAGCACGCCCTTGAGCACGCCTGCGCGTGTCGCCAGATTCCCCAGAAAGTCTTGCATACGCGATGCCGCCCCAAACTCAGGTTATCGCGCATCGTGCCGCGATTCGGTACCTGAAGGCAAGGCCCGCAGACAGGAGCGGCCACAACTGAACGCCGGCAACGGCATTTACCTGCCGGTGTCGGCGAAAATCGCAGCGTTGAGAATCAACGTTTGAAGTGACCCGTGCGCGGATCGACATGCCGCGCGAAACCGAACAGCGCCGCAATGCAGATCGGACAGGCGATAAAGAAAACCGCCAACATCTCACACCCCGTAACCAGTTTTCGTTGCTCACGAGTCTACGCGATAAGCTCGCGGAGACAATGCGCGAAAACCGCACAGCACTGTTGCGGACTATTACACCAGTGCGAGGCCGCGGCGCGTTTTAGCCCGTGAAATAGCGGCTAAAAGTGCAAAGCGTTTCGTCGGAGCAGATGCCGGCGGTGTTAGTGGGCTCGCGCAAACGTTGTCGCGACTACCGCGTCGCAAGGAGAGCCGACATTCCAGCTCAGTGCGCGAGGAAGGTGTTTTTGACGCGGGCATCCGCGAATCGTGCTGAAACGTGTGGCAGCAGCGGCTCGCGTCAATAAAGAGCCGCGCGAGCGCAGCGTTTATAATCCGGCATGACTCGAATCCCGCACCACTTCTCCCCGCCTCCCGCCGCGCACGGCTGCCACGCTTGCCGCCACTTCCGGGCGGTCGCATGAAAACGCCGAAACGTTTGCTCCCGCTAGTCGAAGAAGGCCTGATCGACGAAGTCATATCCCAATTGATGAGCGGTAAGGAAGCCACCGTGTACGTGGTGCGCAGCGGCGACTCCACGCGCTGCGCGAAGGTCTATAAGGATGTCAAACAGCGCAGTTTTCGTCAGGCTGCCTCGTATCGCGAAGGTCGCAAGGTCAAGAACAGCCGTCAGCAACGCGCGATGGAAAAAGGCAGCCGCTACGGCCGCGAAGTGCAGGAACAGGCCTGGCAGAACGCCGAGGTCAGTGCGCTTTTCCAGTTGGCGAACGCCGGCGTGCGCGTGCCGCAACCCTTCATTTGCACCGACGGCGTATTGCTGATGGAACTCGTGACCGACGCGGATGGCAATGTGGCGCCGCGTCTGAACGATGTCGATATGAGCGAGGCGCGCGCGCTTGAACTGCATGCACTGCTCGTCAATCAGGTCGTGCGTATGCTGTGTGCCGGCATGATTCACGGCGATCTGTCCGAATACAACATTCTGCTTGCCGCCGACGGCCCCGTGATCATCGACCTGCCGCAAGCGGTAGACGCCGCCGGCAACCTGGAAGCGCCCGCGATGCTGGAACGCGACGTGAACAACCTCGCCACGTATTTCGGCCAGTTCGCGCCGGCGTTGCTGAAAACGAACTACGGCAAGGAAATCTGGTCGCTTTATGAAGCCGGCGCGTTGCACGTGGATGCGCAGTTGACGGGTCACGTCGAAGCCGATACGACGCCGGTCGATCTGGAAGCGGTGCTGCAGGAACTCGAGGACACGCGGCTCGAAGAAGAGGCGCGCCAGCGCCATGAAGAAGCGCTGCGCAGCGGCGCCTAACGCTCAACAAGGGCTGCCGGCGGCCTTCCGGAAGAGACGATCAAGCGCCGCCGAAGCACGACGCACTAATCGAAGCGGGCTTGGCGCCCGGCGCCGGCCCCACCGACTCGCGCATTGTGACGCTCACCGGAAACTCGCGGAATATCTCCCACGTCGTTCGATAACACTGGTTGAGAAGCCAGCGCACCGCGTTTTGCGTCAGTTCGGCGGTTGGAATGTGCACCGACGTGAGGCCGGGCGCCGTATAAGCGGCGGAATAGTCGTCGTCGTAACCGATCACCGATAATTCCTCCGGCACCGAAATGCCGGCTTCGTGAAAACGCGCGAGCGCGCTGACCGCCATTGTGTCGTTCGCGCAGAATAGACCCGTGTAGCGCCGCTTCGAATCGAGCAGTTTCTGCGCGGCAGCGTAGCCGCCTTCCGGCGAGAAGTCTGATTCGATCAAGGTCACGTCGCTGCGCGAAATGCCGGCGCGTTCGAGTTCCGCGAAGAAGCCTTCGAGCCGCGTCAGGTTGTCAGAAGCCGTAAAAGGCCCGGAAATCACGGCGATATCGCGGTGCCCGTGCTCAAGCAGCGTGCGCGCCGCCAGTTCCCCGCCGTACCGATGATCCGCGCAAAACGACGCCTCCGGGACCTGGTCGAACGCTCGATTGAGGAACACCATTTTCGGATGCATTCGATGCAGCATGATCAGGTCTTCATCATGCAGATCATGGCTGATCACCACGACGCCGTCGCAATCGCGGCCAATCAGAAAACGCACCGCCTCGATAGCCTGCTCGCGCGGCGACACTTCTCCGCAGCCGGTTGCAACCACCACATGCCGGCGCACGGCGCGCAACTCAGTATCGGTCTGTTTGAGGATGGTGCCGTAATAGGAACCGAAAAACGTCGGCACGAAAATACCGATCATGCCGAGCGACTGCGTGGCCATCGCGCGGCCGATGGACGACGGACGGAAGTTCAACTGCTCGATTGCAGCCCGCACGCGCGACGCGGCGTCGGCTGAGACCGGGCCCTTACCGGATATAACGCGCGACGCGGTCGACATGCCCACACCAGCCAGCGCCGCGACATCTTTCAGTGTTGCCACACGGTTCTCCGTCACACCTTGCCGTTTTCAACGACCCTCACACCGGCGCGCTACAACCGCGCGCCGCTCGCCGCGTCGAAGAGCGAGACATGTGTGCTGTCGAGCGAGAACGCCAGCGTATCGCCGGGCATTACCGGCGTCTTGCTTTGATCGATCGACGCGATCTGCACACCATGATAGTCGAGCCAGACGACGCGGTGGTTGCCCATCGGCTCAACGAGTGAAATTTTCGCGTGCTCTCCCGCGCCTTCGCCCTGCGTCGGACCAATGCGCACGTCTTCTGCGCGAACACCTAGCACGCATCGGCGGGGTGGCGATTGCAGTTGTGATTGCGGCTGTGACTCGCCGAATCGATCGACGAACGCGTAGTTCGACACGTCGAGCCGCCACTGCTCCGTGCAGAAATGCAGCGCGCCGTCGCGCTGCTCCAGCGTGCCGTTGACCAGGTTCATCGCGGGCGTGCCGAGAAACGTCGCGACAAAGAGATTGGCTGGCCGCGCATAGACCTCGGCAGGTGTGCCGAACTGCTGGATCGCGCCGCCTCGCATCACGGCCATCCGCGTGGCGAGCGTCATCGCTTCGACCTGGTCGTGCGTCACGTAGATCATCGTTGCGCCGAGACGCTGGTGCAATTGCTTCAACTCGCGGCGCAGCTCGGTCCGCAGTTTGGCGTCGAGATTCGACAGCGGCTCGTCGAATAAAAACACGTCGGCTTCGCGCACGATCGCGCGGCCGATCGCCACGCGTTGCCTTTGGCCGCCCGACAGTTGCGCCGGCTTGCGTTTGAGCAGCGGGCCGAGTTGCAGCATCTCGGCGGCACGCGCCACACGCCGCGCGATCTCTGCCTTCGGCGTACCGTTGATGCGCAACGCAAACGACAGATTGCGCTCCACGCTCATCGTCGGATACAACGCGTATGACTGGAATACGAGTGCAATGCGCCGATCTTTCGGATCGGCCCACGTCATGTCTTCGCCGGCGATTTCAATGCTGCCGTCGGTCACGTCGATCAGCCCGGCAATACTGTGCAGCAACGTGGACTTGCCGCAGCCCGAAGGCCCGAGAAGCACGACGAATTCGCCGGGTTGCACGTCGAGATCGAGATTTTCGATCACCGTGTTGCCACCGAGCCGGATGGTCAGATTGCGCACCGCAACGTTCGCCGCGTGCGCGGTGTCGGCGGCGTCTGCGACGCCAGGCATGTTGTCTGTTCGTGCCGTGTCCGCGGACTCTGTCATGTCAGCCGCGCCTGTCAGTGGACTTGCGAGGGTGTTCGCCTGTTTAACCACGTAGGTCATCGCTTTATCCTTTGACCGCACCGGACGCAATGCCGCGGACAAACCAGCGGCCCGAAATGAAGTACACAGCAAGCGGCACCAGCGAAGTCAGGATCGTCGCCGCCATGTTGACGTTATAAAGCCGCTCGCCGGTCGTCGTATTGATGATGTTGTTCAGTTGCACGGTCATCGGCAGATTCTTCGTGCCGGCGAACACGAGGCCGAGAATGAAGTCGTTCCAGATGCCCGTCACCTGCATGATGACCGCCACCACAATGATCGGTGTGGACATAGGCAGCATCAGCTGAACAAAGATACGCCAGAAACCGCCGCCGTCGATGCGCGCCGCCTTGAAAAGTTCTTGCGGAATCGACGCGTAGTAGTTTCGGAACAGCAACGTCATCACGGGCATGCCGAAGATCGTATGAATCACGACGATACCCGGCAGCGAACTGAACAGATGCACGCTCGCAAGCACTCGCACGAGCGGATAGACCATCACTTGCACAGGGATGAATGCGCCCATCAACAACACGCCGAACAGCACGCCTGCGCCGCGCGGACGCCAGAAAGACAGCGCGTAACCGTTCACCGCGCCAATCGCAATAGAGAACACGGTGCTCGGCACGACGATACGCACGGAGTTCCAGAAGCCGACCTGAATGCCATTGCAATCGAGCCCCGTACACGCCGACTCCCACGCGGCGCTCCACGCATGTAGCGTGAAATGCGCTGGGAGAGCGAGCAGATTGCCGAGGCGGATCTCGCTCATCGGTTTGAAGGACGTGACTAGCATCACGTAGAGCGGTAGCAGAAAAAATAGTGCCGCGCTGAGTAGAAACAGATAGACGCCGACGCGCGCCGGTGTGAATGCCGTACGGCGGCGCCGCTTTGACGCGCTATGCGGCGCGGCGCTTTTCAGCGGAGAACTGAGGGTGTTCATCACACCTCCTTGCGCAACGCCGCGCGGCTGCGGGCATAGAAGAACGGCGTGAGAATCGCGAGCACGGTTGCGAGCAGAACGATCGAAGCCGCCGACGCGAGGCCGATGTTCGCGCGGCCAAACAGGTAGTCCATGATGAACTTCGCCGGCACCTCGCTCGCGGTACCGGGGCCGCCTTGGGTCATCGCCACGACGGCGTCGTAGAGCTTGACGACCATCACGAAGAGCAGCACGAACGCGGTGGAGATCGACGGTCCGAGCATGGGCACGACGATGCTCGCATAGACCCGCCAGCGCGGAATGCCGTCGATACGCGCGGCCTTCCACAGTTCGTCGTCTATTCCGCGCAAGCCCGCCAGCAGCAACGCCATCACGAGACCCGACGCCTGCCATACGGTGGCAATGACAATCGTGTAGATCGCCCAGTCCTGATCGACGATCCAGTCGAAGCGTGCATGAACGAAACCGAGCTTGTGCAGCACTGCCTGCGCGCCGAGCTCCGGATTCAGAATCCACTGCCAGACAAGGCCCGTAGCCACGAACGACATCGCATACGGATACAGAAACACGGTGCGCAATGCACCTTCAGCGACGACACGCTGATCGATAAAGATGGCGAGCAGCAAACCGATCACCATGCACGCGACAATGAAACATGCACCGTAAATCACGATGTTTTGCAGCGACAACAACCACCGGGCGTTGTTGAAGAGCCTCACGTATTGCGTCAACCCCGCGAAGTCGCCCGATGGAAACGTGCGCGAATTGCTAAGCGAAACACGCGCGGTCCAGACCATCGTGCCTAGATAGGCGAACACGACGGTCAGGATCATCGGCAGCAGTGCGAGCCATGCCGCAATCGAAAAACGCTTCTTTAGCGGCTTTTTCAAGGGCTTTTTCGGCGACCCGGACCCGGCCCCGGACGCGGATCCGGGCCGCGACGCATGCAGCTTGAGCGCGTGCATATTGCGCCTAGCTCTTCAACGCGCCGGCAAACGCTTTCTGTGCGTCGTCGACCGACTGGCTCTTGTTCCAGAAGTTGGTGACGACGTCGATCAAAGCGCCTTGCGTATCGGGTGAAAGCAGCATTTCCGGATTCGGCAGCTGACGCGACTTGTCCTTCATGATTGCAATGCCCTCCTTCGCGCAAATGTCGAGACTGCCCGCATCCACATCGGGGCGAATCGGAATCGAGCCTTTCTTCGCGCTGAATGCGACCTGCGCAGGCGGCGAGGTCATCACCGTGGCAAGAAGGTTTTGTGCTTTTACAGTGCTGGCGTTATCGCTCTTTGGAAACACGAATACGTCGCCTGCGACGAGGTATGGCGAATGCGGGCCGAAGCCTGGAAAGCAGCCAAATTCCTTGCCCGCGCTCTGCTTCGCCGCCGAGAATTCGCCCTTCGCCCAGTCGCCCATGATCTGCACACCGGCCTTGCCGGAAATGACAAGTGCAGTCGCATCGTTCCAGTTGCGGCCCGGAGAACCGGCATCGACGAAATCGTGCAAGCGCTTGAATGCAATCAACACCTTTTTGAACGCGTCGGATTTCACCGCATTCGCGTCGTGGTCGCGATACACCTTCAGATATAGATCGGGGCCGCCGACGTCGGCGAGCACGGCATCGAAAGTGATTTTTTCCTGCCACGGCTGACCGCCGAATGCGAGCGGAATCACGCCCGCGGCTTTCAGCTTGCCGAGATCGGCGATGAACTCGTCGTAGCTTTGCGGCTCGGCGGTAATGCCGGCTTTCTGAAACGCGGGTTTCGAGTAGAAAAACCAGGCCGGCATGTGAATGTCGACGGGCGCCGCATAGTAGTGCCCTTTCACCTTGATACTGTCGAGTATCGACTGCGGGAACACGCCGCTCCAGTTCTCTTTCGCGGCGACGTCGTCGACGTTGTTGAGCAGCCCCTGATCGATCAGATCATGAAACTGTTTCGACGTATTGAACTGCGCCGCCGTGGGCGGATCGCCGCCGACGATACGGTTGATCGCGGTGGAGCGCGCCTGATCCGCGCCTGCAACTGCGTTGTCGATCCACTGACCGCCGGCCTTGTTATAGGCATCGGCGAACTGGCGGATCGCGGCGGACTCGCCGCCCGACGTCCACCAGTGAATGACGTTGGCTTTCAAAGGCTCCGCATAAGCGAGCACTCCATGCATCGCCAATGCCGCAACCATGGCTCGCAAGACCGTTTTTCTGCTGTTCATCCCGTCTCCTCCAAAGGCTCGCGCCCGTGTTTCAGGTCGACATGCAAATCGGCTTCTGTTTCTTCTTCGTTGCTCTATCGTTGCTCTTTGCTTTCTCGTTCCCTCTTACGCGCGTTGGCTTCTCTCTTTGCGCTCCTCGAGGAATTGCGACACCAGTTCAGCGCTGCGCTTCATCGTGCGTTTCTGCGTGACGTAATCGACGTGTACGATACCGAAACGGCGCTCATAGCCGAATGCCCACTCGAAGTTGTCCATCAGCGACCACAGGAAATAGCCGCGTATATCGACGCCGGCCTTGATCGCTTCGTCCACCGCCGCAAGATGGCGCTTCAGAAACGAAATGCGCTGAGTGTCGTTCACGCGTCCGTCGATCACCGTGTCGTCGGAGGCCATGCCGTTCTCGGTGATGTACACCGGTGGCAGGTTCGCATACTCGCGGTTGAAGCCAATCAGCAGATCGCGCAAGCCGTCCGGATACACTTCCCATCCCATCTGCGTACGCTCGACGCCTTCGAGCGGCACTTCCGTGAAGCCATGTGCGCCGTCGCTCGCGACATTGGTGCGGAAGTAATAGTTGATGCCGAGAAAATCGAGCGGTGCGGAAATGATCTGCATGTCACCGCCGAGTATCAACGGCTCGGTGCCCGGCCACAATTCGAAAAGCGCCTCAGGATAAGCACCTTTCAGCAACGGATCGAGAATCCACGCATTGTGCTGGATCTCGAACAGTTGCGCGGCGCGCTGGTCCTCGGCACTGTCGCTGTTGGACGTGCCGCGCCCGACATTCGCGACGATGCCCTTTTGCGAAGAGGGATCGTTCTCGCGCAGCACAGGCAACGCGAGCCCATGCGCAAGCAGCAGGTGGTGCATTGCCTGCGTGGCGAAGCGTCCGTTGGCGAGACCGGGCGCATGATGGCCGTTGCCATAGCCGAGATATGCGGAACACCACGGCTCGTTGAGCGTCGCCCATGCATCGACGGTGCCGGCCAGCTCGCGGCTCATCAGATCCGCGTAATCCGCGAAACGGTATGCGGTTTCGCGATTGAGCCAGCCGCCGCGATCTTCCAGATGCTGCGGCAAGTCCCAGTGATAAAGCGTCACGAAGGTGGTAATGCCCTTCTCTTTCAGACGCGTCAGCAGGCGCTTGTAGAAGTCGAGCCCCTTGCGATTCGGCGCGCCGTTGGCGTCCATCACACGCGGCCACGCAATCGACAAGCGGTAGCCTTCGAGGCCAAGGCCAACGAGCATATCAACGTCGGATTCCCAGCGATGATAGTGATCGCATGCCACGGCGCCGCTGTCGCCGGCGAGCACTTTGCCGGGCGTCGCGCAGAAAGTGTCCCAGATGGATGGCAGGCGGCCGTCTTCGTTGACGGCGCCTTCGATCTGATACGAAGCGGTGGCTGCACCCAACAAAAAGTTCTTGCGCCACAGTGCCGAGTCGGTGGCAGGCGTAAACGGATCGGCGGACGAATGAGAGGAAAGTGCGTCGTGTGCCACGGATTCTCCATGCAAGCGAATGCTCGGCTGAGTTGAGTGAACCGGGTACGGCGAGATACGAGGAGCGACTGCGTTGACATCCGCGCAGGCGCAAGTGGAAGCGCTTCCACACAGCGCTCGCGAACAATATCAGGGGCCTCTTTGACGCAGCAATCAGGGTTTGTCTGGAGCGGTGCTGGCATGCCGTTTCAACGCATGCCCGATGCATTGTCAGTCGCGCGTTAGCGGAAATGCGGCGCGATGGTGGAGCCTTGCAATGTGCTTATCGACTGCCAAGACCTGCCTTTCGCATTACGTTGCTTGCAATTCAGGAGAGCACGGCTTCTGACCGTGCGAGGTCACCGCTATGTCTGGAGCAGGATTTTACGGGCCACGCCCGCTTCTAATGTGACAGCTCAATTCAACGGGCAGTAAGCGCCACCCCCGCCACCTCCGCGCGCTTCGCGACAAAATTCCAACGCAGCGCAGCGGATGTCTCCACGGGCGCCGGCAGAAGCCCCGCCCGGTAGAACGTGTCGGCGATCTTTTGCTGTTCACCGAAGTTTTGCGTTTCCACTGCGCGCACCGCGTAACTGCGGCGTGCGTTCGCGCGCTCGATCGTCGCAGCATCCAATCCCCAGATGGGCGCGAGCAGCTTTGCTGCATCGTCGGGATGGCTGCGCACCCAGGCTCCCGCCGACGACAACTGCGCGAACACGGTGCTGATCACCTCCGGGTGGGCTGCGGCAAAGCTACTCGACGCGAGGTAGTACCGCTGATACGAGGCAAGGCCGGCCCCGTTGGCGAGGATGCGTACGTCCGGTGCCTGATCGACAGACGCGACATATGGATCCCAGGTGACCCACGCGTCCACGCTGCCGCGCTCGAATGCGGCGCGTCCGTCGGCGGGCGTGAGATAGCTGATGCGCACGTCGGCGGGTGCGAGGCCCGCCTTGGCGAGCGCGGCGAGAAGCAGGTAATGGCTGCCGGCGGCCTTGGTCACCGCGATGCGCCGGCCTTTCAGGTCGGCGAGCGTGCGCACGGGGCCGTTGCGCTTCACGATGATCGCCTGCGCGCCTGGCGACGGCGCTTCTTGTGCGACATATACGAAGCGCGCGCGAGCCGCCTGCGCGAACACCGGAACCGTGTCGGCAACGTCGGCGCTGAAGTCGACCGCGTCGGCATTGAGCGCCTCTGTCAACGGCAGGCCGCTCGCAAACTCGTTCCAGCTAATGCTCACGCCCAACGGCGCCAGTGCCTGCTCGAGCGAGCCGCGCGCTTTCAGGATGGTAATGAGCGTCGAAGACTTCTGATAGCCGATCCGCAACTTCAGCGGAGCCGGACCACTCCCTGTGGTTTGCGCCTGGGCTGCGCCGACGGCTAGCAACGTGCTCAACGCCACGCGGGCGAGAAATCGAAAGATAGAAAGTGTCACGGCTCGAAATTCCGACGAGGTCAATACGATCAAACTGCGATCGTAGCAACGACGGATCGCACGGATAAGCGAGCGTTTTAACTATGCTTAGCAGGGGAACGCATAACGCCTGGTGTCGTCGCGACCTCCTGCACAGCAAGCTCTGACACGCCCGCGATAACACCGCGCATCCAGAGCGGAGGTCTGACCGTATATCCGTCATGGGGCCGCGTTGCCGGCCGACCTCGTCGATACAGTCCTAAAGCCGGAAGACAAGGCGTTGTTCGTCGACGCGCACCTGGTTGCACCTCGCCGCGTGGCAACCGGGCGTTTCGTAGCGGCACAAAAGGCTCAGACGCTGGCACCGCCCGCGCCGGGTTTCAATGGAGAGAAATCATGGAAAAGTTGAGGCAAAACCTGGTCTGGGGCAGCATCACTATCGCCACGGTGTGCGCGTGCAACGCTGCTTTTGCTCAGGCAGGCGGCAATGGCAATGGCGGCAACGGCAGCGGTGGATCTCATGGAGCAGCGACTGCAGGCATGACTTATCACAGCGAGCCCGTCTCGAGTCCATGGAACCGCGTTCCCGGTGACATGGCAAATCAGCCGAAAAGGTCCGATAAGGACAAGCAAAGCATGTCGCCTGACGGCAATGGAGAGTCGGTCAAGACCGGACAGTGAGTAGGCGTGGAACGTCGTCGCTTGTCACGCATCGGCGGCCTTCCCGCTTTCTGGGAAACACCAAGGCTCCTCGCACGCAAGTGTCTGGTCTTACGCATCAGAGACCGTCAGCGGGAGGGGCAAGGACGATAGTTAAACATCGTCGTGCTAACAACTCTTGCAGCAGCGACGCGGCATCCAGCAGGCTCGCGGCACCCAGGCTTATCGTCGCCTTCAACTGCCCTACTCCAGTGTTCATGGACGCGCGTTCTAGCGCCTTCCTGAGGCGCTCGGCGAGCGACGATCCGCCTCTGTCCCACACCAGAACTCTTCGATGTGCGAACCGTTGTCACGCGTCAGCGCAATACGCTCAGGCGAGCGGTCCCACGGATGCGAGCCTATCGAAGATATCTTGACGCCATCGTCTCTCATCAAAGGCATTAAACGCTGAGCCGCGAGCGGCGTTCGAACCACATTCCCCAACGGAATATGCCACGCGCATATGTACCGCCCCTATTTAATCCTCGTCTGATAGTCGCGGTCCGCCACTACGTCCAACATCATTGCGGCATGAGCCGACGATCGCGGCTGCGCGTGTCTTAAACGGGCTCTGTCCAGTAAGACAACCACCTCGACACGGCAGGACACGCCGCTTTCGACTGTCGGTCACTTGATAGAAACAGGAATCGCGGATGAAGGATGCAACAACCGGTAGAGAAATGGGCCGCCTTGGCGACTCGACGGACCACGGCGGCGAAGTCATCGAGGCAGCGTCAAACCTCACACATCTCGGCGTGGGCGTCGCACTGGACGGACACCTCGTGAAGTGCCCGGACTGCGGCGGCGCCTGGCCAATTATCGCTACCGGCAGAACCACGCATGCAGGTCGCCGCGTCGCGCTCATTGGCGACAGGACTGCATGCGGAGCCACACTCATCCGGGCATGACGAACTTATGATCTGGCATGTCAACACGCGAAGTATCACGTTCAGCGGACACGCCCTTCCTGAAATAGTCGGCATTGCCAGCGCCCGCAATGAGGTGCGCGAGCCGATGCTCGCCGTGCGTAGTGTGCGCGGGCGTGAAGCGGTGGGAGAACTGTTTGAGTATGTGGTCGTCGCGGAAAGCCAAGCTGCTCTTCTGCTAAACGCCACTGATGCGACGCAGATCGATCTGACGCAGATTGTCGGCACTGACGGCACTGTTGCAATCGAAATTTCAGGCATTGGCACGTTTATAGCGGGCCAGCCGGGCGACATCGGGCGTTCGAACATCGGTGCCGATGTCCGTTACATCAACGGTGAAATCGTCTCGGCGCGCATTCAGTGTGTGGAAGATCGAGCGGCCGTTTATGAGTTCGTATTGCGGCCTTTCATGTGGCGGGCTACTCAGAATTCCGACTCTCGAATTTTTAGCGGCACTGTCGTGGATATTCTGCAAAAGGTGTTCGGGCGATATCTGGGCTCGGTCGACTGGCGGATTGGCGGCCCGTGGAACGGCATGCGTCGCTACCCGATGCGCGATATGGTGCGGCAGGCGTGGGAGTCGGACTGGAATTTCGCACTCCGACTCATGGAAGAGTGGGGTCTGGTGTTCTGGTTCGAACACGCGAAGGACCGGCATACTCTCGTCGTTTCCGACACGTCAGGCGGGTTCCACCGGCACGGCATTGCCTATGAGGCACTGCGTTTTCACACGGGTGGCCGGATTGACGAGGAACACATCAGCAGCCTGGCCGTAACGCATACCGTGACGGCGGGGAAGGCGTGCGTCAATGACCATGACTACATGCGGCCACGTCTGCGCCGGTCCAATGCGCCGAACCGGCACACATACGAAGCGGCTGGCGGCACAGCCGACCCGAACATCGAAATTTACGCGCCGGCCGAGTTCGCGCAGCCCGATACGTTCCCATCGTCCTACCCCCACGACGCGAGGGAGGAAGGCCAGTATCTGGCGCGCGTGAAGGTGGAAGCAGCGCGCTGCAAGGGATTGCGTGCGACGGGCACGGGTCGTTTGCGGGGGCTGCAGCCGGGTCGCACATTCAGGCTTGTCAATTATCCGCAGGACAGCGCACACCGCGAGTATCTGGTGCTCGCCTGCGAACTGGATATAAGCGAAGTCGGCACGTCAACGAGCGCGTGGCGCACCTATGCGGTAAAGGCAGAGTTCGAACTCCACCCGGTTGGCGAGTATTACCGCCTGCCGCAACTGACGCCGAAACCGCGCGTCGAGGGTTACGAGTATGCGGTGATCGTCGCGCCCCAAGGCCGGGAAATGTGGATCGACAGCCGGAACCGCCTGTTAATACAGTTTGACTGGGACCGCGAGGCCCGGTTCGACGGCGCAACGTCGATCTGGGTTCGGGTCGTCACGCAATGGCAAGGGAGCGAACTCGGCGTTGTGACGCCGGGACGTGCCGGGCAGATGGTCGTGATTTCACACATTCACGGCGACCCGGACCGGCCCGTTGTGGCGGGCTTCGTCGCTGACCGTTTCAATACGCCACCGTGGGAACTGCCCGCGAACGCTGCCTTAAGCGGCATACGAAGCAAGAGCCTTGACCACGGCGCGCAGTCGAACCACCTGGCGCTGGACGATACAGCAGGAAAACTTCAGGCTCAACTTGCGAGCGACCACGCCAAGTCGAGTCTTAGCCTGGGGCACATCACGCGGATCGACGGTAACAAGGGACGACAGGACGCGCGCGGCGAAGGCTTCGAATTGCGTAGTGATCGCTGGGGCGTTCTGCGCGCTTCGATGGGATTGCTATTCACTTCATGGGGGCGCTCGGGGGCAGCGGGCAAGGTCAAGGACATGGACGAGACACATGCCCGGCTGACTGAGGCGCGCAGCATCCACGAAGAACTTGCGCTGTCTGCACAGCAGCACGGCGCCCAGCAAGCCACAGGGGCGCAACGGGACGTTGCGAAGGCGCTCAGCGATGCAAACGCCGCGCTACGTGGCAGAGCATCGGACGGTGCTCATGACTTTCCCGAGTTCGGGCAGCCTGACATTGCAGTGTCCAGCGCGGCGAATCTGCACACGGCGGCGCAGGACAACACGCATATCGTCAGCGGGAAACATACGGCATTGACGGCGGGCGGTAATGTCGCGATTGCTGCGCTTAAATCGCTGTTTGCTTCCGTGCGCGAAGCGATTGCATTTTATGCCGGCAAGTCGATAACAATGATCGCCGCGACCGGACGCATACACCTCGAAGCGCGTACCGATGCACTCCAGGCAATCGCGCGGGAGGACGTGACGGTGACCAGCCAGAACGGATGGCTGCGGCTGGCCGCGCTGAAGGGTATTGAAATCAACGCGGGCGGAACCCTGCTGCGGTTGACGCCGCAAGGCGTCACAGTTCACACGAACGGGCATTACCTCGTTCACGCAGCGAGCCACGCGACAGACGATCCGCAGGCTGCGCCGGTCATGTTGCCAGTGACGCAGGAGAACCCGGGGCGGCTGGCTGCGCATCATGTTCTGGTTGAGGACGGCGGCGGGTTCATCCTCGGTGGCCAGCCATACCGGATCACGCTGGATGACGGTCAGGTGATCGAGGGCGTGACGAACGGGCGCGGCGAGATGCAGGTGGCGACGAGCAACGCTGTCTCGTTCGGCCTTGTGGAACTCATGTCGCAAAGCGAACCGGATAAGGTCATATCGGCGAGCACGACAACGGTGTGGCGCGATGACAGTCTGCCCACACCTTAAACGGTGGAGATGCCGGAAAAGCGCACGACGAAGGTGGGCGGCAAGTCAGCCGAAACGCCGGGAGAAGGGCTGACTGGGGATGGCAAGCCGCCTGTGTTCGTTGGGTCTGATCCGATGAACTGGGGTTTGCGGACCTGTCACCTGCTCAGGAATGCGAAGGCCGCAGATACGCCGCCGGCGTTGCAGTATCGGAGCGATATCGAGTATCCGGTTGCAAAGAGCTACACGGCCGCTGTGAAGGAGAGTCTTTGCAGAATCGAGTGGGCGAGTCTCGCGGGAAAGACGGATAAGGAGTTGGCGGCAGTCATCGTGCCTGCGGTCCAGGGGCCGATCTGGAATGCGTTGCAAGCGGGGCCGTTTGGATTGCCGGAGAGGGTCGCGAAGCAAGGCGGTGCAATGCCCGACATCGTGATTGTGTCCGCGAAAAACGCACCGCAATATAACTTTCCAAATGCTGCACGTGGGGTTTTTACAGCCGGGTTGTGGACGCTCTGCCTGTCGAGATGGGACATTGATGAAATTATCAGGAGCGTTAAGGGCGATCTAGAAACGAACGTCACGCTGATTGGTTTCGCTGACACGATTTATCACGAAGCGCGGCACTGCCAGCAGCTATTCTGGCAGATGGCGCTGCTCAGCGCATTCCCCGACGATTACAGGGAATTCTCCGGTATGCGGGAGTGTTTCCGGCAACTCGCCGGCGAAGAAATGTTCAGGCTAGCCTGTGCCACACCATTCCCGAATGACAGTCTCGCCCGCGCAGGCATTCACGCGATGCTGATGTTCTATTACTACTGGGTTATTACCCAGATGAAGGGAGTTGGGTACTGGAAATTCATTGAGGTTGATCTAGACAAGGTTGAAGCTGAGGTCTGCAAGGTGAGAAACGTCACACCTGAGCAGGCCCGAGTAATGGCAGTCACGTATGCGAGTTATCTACATGAACAGGATGCATTCTTGTGTGGTGAAGTGGTCCAGTATTGCTGGACTGGCCGTTCTCAGTTGCGTAACCCAGGCACATGCACAAGTGTCTACGCCCACGTCATCCAGTCAATTGGAGCGCGCTGAAATGAGTGACGACATTACGCCGTCGCAGGAACGGGCGCTACTCCGACTGCTTGATAAGGTCATGGAAGTTATGCGGGATGACAGGCCGCTCGAACCGGACGACCCTGCTTTTGGGGAGCTTGAATCGGCCGCATTTTTCAAGCTTGCGGAGGCGGGAAAAACTTACACGTTCCGAGACAATGCCTTTCCTGACGCAACAGTGGATTTGACTACATGGACTGATCCGCTTGATTATTCCGACGACAGGACGCGCGTGCAAGCGGTGCCCGCCTACTTCAATCTATGGTTCCAACACCCTCCTGCAGGCATCAATCGCCGCCTGCTTGAACAGCGTCTCGATTTGGCCAACTACCGGGTAGACGCGGACGGGCGGAGGGAGGAAGGAAACGACCTCGGCCATAGTGTGCCGCCCGCTACCCTGTTGCACACTTACCGCTACCGGGCGAATGATGGCGAGCACGGCCGGTTTCCCGTCGATGTCGAATTCTTCTTCTCGGACGCTTTGCCCAATGATCTCTCCAGTAAGGTCCTGCTTATAAAGATCACTATCGTTCGTGCCTACCCCTATCTCACGCCCGCGATGCGCAAGAAAAAGCGCGAGGAACAGAACCAGAAAAAGCGGCAGACGTACGGGTACATGAACCTGTGTACTGACGCGCCATGCCCGGAATCCGGCGTATGGGAAGGCTGGACAAAGGACGGCCCGACTGACGTGATGCGGTTCGAACGCGGGCAGAAGTTTGACGCTGTGCGCACCGTGTCGCTGGAACAGGGGGGCTCATGTCCGATGGTTCCCGGCCAGTGGTTCTGGCTATGCAGTATCAATGAGGAAACCGGCACCGTCTGGAAGGGCATTGCGCTGAAGGGATAAGAGAAGGCGACTCGTCTTCCACGTATACGGGTTTTCTACATGAACAGGATGCATTCTTGTGTGGTGAAGTGGTCCAGTATTGCTGGATTGGCCGTTCTCAGTTGCGTAACCCAGGCACATGCACAAGCGCCTACGCCCACGTCATCCAGTCAATCGGAGCGCACTGAAATGAGTGACGACATTGCGCCGTCGCAGGAACGGGCGCTACTCCGACTGCTTGATAAGGTCATGGAAGTGATGCGGGATGACAGGCCGATCAATCCCGACGATCCCGATCTGGGGAACCTCAAATCGGCGGAACACTTTGTCCCTGGGGAAGCTGGAATAGGGTACTCCTTCCGGAACCGCGCTTTTCCTGATGCGACGGTGGAACTGACAACCTGGACCGACCCGCTCGACAATTCTGACGACAGGACGCGCGTGCAAGCGGTGCCCGCCTACTTTGAACTGGCATTCCATAACGCCCTTGCCGGAGTTAGTCGCCGCCTGCTGGAACAGCGCCTTGATCTTGCAAACTACTGGGTAGACGCGGACGGGCTGAGGAAGGAAAGCAACGACATCGGCCACAGTCTGCCGCCCTTTGCGCGGGAGCATCGTTATCGCTACCGGGCGAATGCGGGCGAACACGGCCGGTTTCCCGTTGATGTCGAATTCTTCTTCATAGACCCCGCGCCCGATGATCTGTCGAGGAAGGCACGGCTCGATCAAATTACCATCACTCGCGACTACCCCTATCTCACGCCCGCGATGCGCAAGAAAAAGCGCGAGGAACAGAACCAGAAAAAGCCGCAGACCTACGGCTACATGGAGCTGTGCACGGGCGCGACGTGCCCGGAATCCGGCACAGTCTGGAAAAGCATTGCGCTAAAAGGATGAAGCTCCTTCACCCCTCTTACGCAGCACATAATGCGCGACGCCCCATTCCTGTCCGTGCGCATAGCCGAACAGTTCCGCGACGGCCATATAGAACATGCGCCAGCGCTGGAACGCCAGGTGCGCATTGCCGCTTCCCGCGAGAAGTGGCAACACGCGCTCGCGCGCAGCATCGAGAGAAGCCAGCCACTGATTGGCGGTCCGTTCGTAATGCGTGCCGTCAATCCACCACTGACGCGTCACGCAGAAATCGTCCTGAAAACGCAGCAACAGGTTTGCGGAAGGCATCGTGCCGCCGGAGAAGAAATGGCGCGACATCCAGTCGCTGCCGTCGCGCACATCGAAAGAATATGCGAGCAGCCGGTGCGCGAAGATGTGAACGAAAAGCTGCCCATCGTCACGCAGCCATCGCGCGATCTTCGCGAGCAGCAAGCCATAGTGCTTCATGTGCTCGAACATCTCGACGGAAACGACGCGGTCAAAGCCCGCGTCGCCCGGTGCAAACTCGAAGGTCGTGACGTCGCCCGTCACCACGCGCAAATTGGAAAGTCCGCGCTCGGTCGCGCGACGCTCGATAAACGCGCGCTGCCCATGCGAATTCGAAAGCCCGACGATCCGTACACGCGGATACCGCTGTGCGAGCCACAGCGATAACGCGCCCCAGCCGCACCCGAGGTCGAGAATGGACTGCCCGTCCTCGATACCTGCGCGCTGAGCGTACAGCGCCAGCATAGAATCTTCGGCTTCGGATAGCGTTTCATTGCCCCTTGGATAATAGCCGCAGGAGTACTTGAGACGCGGGCCCAGATGCGCCTCGAAGAACTCGCCGGGGATTTCGTAGTGCTGCGCGTTGGCCGCCTGCGTTTCAATCGCGATCGGCTTTGCGCGCAGATCGTCGATGAGCAGTTCGAGTGCCTCGCCACGGCGCTCTCCGTCGTTTGCATGTTCATCGGCGAGCCGCCTCGCCATCAGCGCCCGCATGCCGGCGCGAATCGCGAAGTCCGGCAGCCAGCCGCGCTCGCACCAGCGAATCGTCCAGTTCGGGTCATAGGCGCTCGCGGCCGGTCTGCCGGATGCCGGTTCGACGCCTCGGGACGCAGGCGTGGGCGTGGGCGTGACGGTAAAGGTCATGATCTCAGTTCCTCTTCGAGTGTCGGTCGTCCGAATCCAGATCGTTACCGTGTACGCGGGCGCCCGCGCGTGGCGGCCACGGGATCAACGCGCTTGTCGTCGTCATGTATTCGCGGTAGCCGGTGCGGGTCTGGACGAGTCGCGCTTCGAGCATCGGCACACCCGATACCTTCATGAGCAGCCAGGCCATCGCGCAGGGCGGCACGAGCGTCGCCCAACCCCAAGGCAGGCTGATCGACCACGCCGCATAGGCGCACCAATGCAGGCATTCGAAGAAGTAGTTCGGATGTCGCGAGTAGCGCCACCAGCCGACAGTGCAGACGCGGCCGCGATTGCCCGGATCGGCGACGAAGCGCCGAAGTTGGCGGTCGGCGGCAGCCTCGCCTGCGAGCGCCGTCAAGCCGATTACAAGTGCCGCGACGATAAACCCGAACGAGGGTATCGCCTCGCTGTACGAAGGCACCAGGAATGCAATGGACAGCACCATCGAGATCACCGCTTGCAGCAGGAAGAACGCCAGCATGTTGCGCGGGGCGGCAGCGCCCCAGCGCTCGCGTAGCGCCGCGTAACGGGCGTCTTCGGCGTGTCCGCTGTTACGGCGCCAAAGATGCATCGCGAGCCGAAGTCCCCACGCGCCTCCGCTGACTGCAACCACGGCGCGATTCAGCGACGCGCCGGGCCCGGCTGCCGCGACAAAAACCGCGACACCGCCAAGCGTGCCCGCCCAGACCGGATCGATCATCCCCGCATTGCGCGTACGCAACTGAACGACCCAGACACCGACAAACGTTATGACGAGGCCCGCGAATGCGAGCGCAAGGGTGGCGGCAACTGGCATGCAGAATTCCGAAGCGACGAATAACGGAATCTACGGATGCCGCGGTCAAACGGATGCAACGCGCCGCTCTCTTCTTATCAGACGCCCGAGCGGACCTGACCCGTGGCAACGACCGGCCCGGTAGGCTGCCCCGTCTGCGAACCGCCCAGCGGTTCGAGCGAGACGGCCAGCACCGCGCGTGCGCTCAGTTGCGCAACGACGGCGTCGGCAAGCGTCATGCGCGCCGGTGCATCAGCCGGAAACACACCGAGCGAGATTGGTTTGTCGCCTGGCGGAATGAGCCACAGTTCGGTTGCCCGGTCTGCGGCGAACGTCGGCTTGACGGCCGGCACCACGACCATCTCGCGACGCAGCAGATCGACCGTCGCTGTCCAGTGGGCGACACCATCTGGGCGTGCGATCGTCGCGACCATATAGCCCTGCACCGGATTGACGGCGACGTTCGCGGGACGCGGCGCCTCGCGCAGCGAGACCAGGTTCACCGCGACGAGCGCGAGTGTCGCGAGGCTCGCTCCGATACCGACGAAGCGCCACAGGCCCAGGTTATTCCACCAGCCCTGCCCGCGCGCGGTGTCCAAGGCCGACGACCGCGCCGGCAGGAAACCGAGATCGCGCTGGATGCGAGTCCACACGCGCTCAGGTACGGCCACGGAGCGCAGGTCTTCGGCAAGCGGCGCAAACCGGTTCTGCCATCGCGCAAGGGTCGACGCAAGCACGGGGTCAGTGGCCACGGCGTCTTCGAGCGCGCGGCGTTCGTCGGCGTCGAGGACGCCCAACGCATATTCTGCGCAGCGCAGTTCGGATTCGTTTTCTGCGGGCGTATTCATCGCTCGAGGCAGGTCTTGAGCTGCATCAGGCTGCGCCTGATCCAGCTTTTTAATGTGCCGAGTGGCACGCTCAGATGAGCAGCCAGCTCGCTATAAGTAATGCCGCTGAAGAACGCCTCGCGGACCGCGCCCCGCTGCTGCGGTCCAAGCTGCTCCATGCAGCGCTCGAGTCGCACGCGCTCTTCGCTCGCCTCGGCAAGCGCCACCGGCGTGAGTCCTTCGTCGACGATTTCCTCCGCGGACTCGTTATCGAGCGGTGCCTCGCGGTGCTGACGCAAGCGGTCGATCGTGCGGTTGCGCGCCAGCGTCACCAGCCACGTCATCGCGCCGCCGCGCGCGGGATCGAACACATCGGCACGTTGCCAGGCGGCAGTGAAAACGTCCTGTAAGAGATCTTCGGCTTCGGCGCGGTCGTGTGTCATGCGCAAGATGACCGCGAACACCCGGCTCGAAGCGAGACGGTACAACTCGGCGAATGCAGCTTGATTGCCGTGCGCCGTGGCCTGCAGCAATCCGTTCAGGTGCGCCCGTCGCTGCGCGTCATTGCCGCGTCCGTCCGGGTCTGCCTGCGTAGGCGAGACCGGTTCGTCGTTGTCTGCGCTATTCGACTCATCATTCATGCGCGGGTAGTGGCGTGCATCGCCCTCACGGATTAACCTCGCGCAATATAGCATCGACAGCCGCGGTCGCGGTGGACTGACGGTTGGGCTGACAGTCGGCCCGACACCTGACCTGCCAGTCAACGAAGGCCGCGTATCAAGCATGAAGGGACCTCCTGCTCTCGTGTCGTGAATCCCTATCTACGACTGAGCGGGTCGGTTGGACGCCTTGCATGACGCAAATCCCGACTCACCGCGTGCTTTCATCGAATCCGGCACACATGCTGCATCCGGTTTCGCTTGTCGTTCGTAACTCTGCCCGAGGACGCGCACTCCCCTTTAACTTCCAATAGCCACGCGCGTCCCATGATCGGGAGATGCGCACATGAGTCAGGCCAGCAGGACCGTCCCATTGACGCGAGGCTCACGCGTGGCGGTCATAGGTGCGGGTATTGCCGGCCTTGCGAGCGCCTATCTGCTCGCGCGCAACCATCGGGTGACGCTGTTCGAATCCGCAGGCTACCTTGGCGGTCACACCAATACCGTCGATGTCAGGCTCGATGGGCACAGTCATCCCGTCGATACCGGCTTTCTCGTCTTCAACGATCGCACCTATCCGAACCTGATCGCGCTGTTCGCGGAACTGGGCGTGAAGTCGCATGCGAGCGACATGAGCTTTTCCGTTTCGCTCGACAAGGGCCGCCTCGAATGGGCGGGCACCAATCTGAATACGCTATTCGCTCAGCGGCGCAACATGTTCTCGCCGACCTTTATCGGCATGCTGCGCGATGTATTTCGCTTCAACGGCAGCGCGGAGCGCAACCTGGAAATCGCCACAGCAACACGCGTGTCGATGGGCGAACTGCTGACAATGGGCGGCTACGGCCATGCGTTTCAGCGTCACTATCTACTGCCGATGGCCGCGGCGATCTGGTCGAGCGCAACCGCCGACATCCTCGCTTTTCCCGCCAGCACGTTCCTGCGCTTCTGTCTGAACCACGCGCTGCTTCAGGTGAACCGCAGGCCGCAGTGGAAGTCGGTGATCGGTGGAGGCCGAAGTTACGTGCAGCGGATTGCCGCAACGCTTGACGACGTGCGGCTCAGAACCTCGGTGCGAGGAATCCGGCGCGGCGACCAGGGCGTCGACGTATTCACCGACGATGGCACGCAGCACTTCGACGCAGCGGTGCTTGCAACGCACGCGCCGACCACGCTGCACATGCTGGAAGACGCCGATGCCGACGAGCGACGCATGCTCGGTGCAATCGCTTACCGGCCCAACGTGGCGGTGTTGCACACGGACACGAGTCTGCTGCCGCGGCGTCAGCGCGTCTGGTCGGCGTGGAATTACCTGGGCAGCCGCTGCCACGACGGTACGCAGCCAGTGTGTGTGAGTTACCTCGTCAACCAGCTTCAGCGCTTGCCTTTTACGACGCCGCTCATCGTGACTCTGAACCCGCTGACCCCGCCTGCGCCGGGTACTGAGTTACGGCGTTTTGTCTACGATCACCCGCTTCTCGATCTCGGCGCGATCGACGCGCAGCAACGTCTGCCGATGCTGCAGGGCAAGCGACGCACGTGGTTCGCCGGTGCATGGACCGGTTATGGATTTCACGAGGACGGTCTGAAATCCGCGCTGCGCGTGGCCGCCGATTTCGACTCGTCTCCTGCATGGGCAAAGCTGTGAAGCCCGGCACCGCCGATGGCAGCGCGAGCGCCGCCGCTATACAGGAGCCATCCGCCTGGCTGCTCAACTGCAGGATCATGCACGAGCGTCTGCGGCCAAAGCGTCATCGCTTCGTTTATCCAGCGTTCTATGTGCGCGTCGACCTCGATCGGCTCCACTCGATCGGCAATGGGTGGTTCGGTGTCGATCGTCACCGGCCGCTCAGCTTGCGCCGCCGTGACCACGGTCCATGCGACGGCAGCGATCTCGCAATATGGATGCGGGCGCAACTACGTGCCGCCGGCCTGCACGAAGCGGATGGCCGTATCTGGCTGCAAGCATTCCCGCGCGTGTTCGGCTATGCGTTCAACCCGATCGCATTCTGGTTTTGCCACGACCGCGATGGCGGCCTGCGAGCGTTGCTCGCTGAGGTGCGCAACACGTTTGGCGAGCGCCACTGTTATCTGCTGCATGCGCCTGATCGTGAGGCGATCACCCGCTCCACCGTTCTGCGCTGCAAGAAGGTGCTGCACGTGTCGCCGTTTTGCCGTGTCGAGGGCGGCTACGTGTTTCGTGTCGGCGAGACGCGCGGCAACACATCGATCTCGATCGATTACCACGACGCACAGGGACTCCTGATTCGCACGGCGCTGCATGGAGCGCTCGTTCCGCTAACAGGCACAGGCGCGCTAACCGCGCTCGCGCGTCAGCCGTTCCTGTGCCTCGGCGTGGTCTTCCGCATTCATTGGCAGGCGCTGCGTCTGGCCATGAAGAAAGTGCCGTTTCATGGCAAGCGTCCTGTGCCTGATCCCGTCGCTGACAAGTCATCGACGCAGTCGTGACTGCGAAACCGTCTTGCGCTGCACAGTCCATTTCGTCCGAATGAGGAGTTTCATTTATGGCGCTTTCGAGAACCGTTTGCGGTGACGAGGCCACGCCGCCGTCGGCGCGTCTATTCCTGTCCTTGCTCGAACGGATTCAGGCCGGACATCTGGTCGTCGTTACACCCGATGGCCAGCAGCGCACCTTCGGCGATCCCCATGGCTCGCCGCGCGCCCGGCTCGAACTTCGCGATTGGCGGGCATGCGGCGCGATCCTGCGCAAAGGCGACATCGGCTTCGCGGATGCCTGGCGCGCGTTCTGGGTGGATACGCCCGACCTCGTCACGCTACTGCGAATAGCGATCCGCAATCAGAATGCTTTGCAGCGCACTGTGTATGGCAACTGGCTTGCCCAACTCTGGTATGGACTCAGGCATCGGCTGAGGCGCAACACCCGCGCGGGAAGCCGGCGCAATATTCACGCGCATTACGACCTCGGCAATGCGTTCTACGCGCGCTGGCTCGACCCGACCTTCACCTACTCCAGTGGTCTATTCGACGGCCATTTCGAGCGGACGCTCGAAGCGGCGCAGCAGGCCAAATATCAGCGCATCGTCGATACACTCGAATTGCGCGCCGGCATGCATGTTCTGGAAATCGGCTGCGGCTGGGGCGGTTTTGCGATGTTTGCAGCACGCCAGGGAATTCATGTTCATGGCGTGACAATCTCGTCGGCGCAACTGCAGTTCGCAAAACAGCGTGTAAGCGAGGCTGGTTTGAGCGAGCGCGTGCACCTCGAACTGCGCGACTACCGCACGCTGAGCGGCCAGTACGATGGCATCGTGTCGATCGAAATGTTCGAGGCGGTCGGCGAAAAATTCTGGCCCATGTACTTTCGAACGTTGCATGACTGTTTGCGGCCGGCGGCTCGAGCGCTGGTGCAAACCATCACGATCGGCGACGAGCACTTTGCCGCGTATCGCTCAAGCAGCGATTTCATTCGCGAGTTCGTTTTTCCGGGCGGAATGTTGCCGAGCCCGCAGCGTTTCATCGACGCGGCGCAGCGCAACCATTTCGCAGCGCACGCATCGTTGTCATTCGGTCGCGACTACGCGGAGACTTTGCGCCGCTGGCGTCTTGCGTTCGAAGCGGAGGTCGACACGATCCGCACCTTGGGCTTCGACGAAGTGTTCATGCGCACATGGCGGCTGTATCTGGCCTACTGCGAAGCAGGTTTCGACGAGGGCCGCACCGACGTCATGCAGTTCGTGCTCAGCAAGGCGGGCTGACCGGGTGTGCTGAAAATGGCATTACCGGAACAAACGGCGGCCGGCGGCAGGTGAAAACCGCGCTCCCCACGTCAGAAGTTTGACAACCACTGCGCACGAACAAACACGCCCGGTTTCCTGCGTACGCGACCGCTCACAGAAACGCCCAGCGGGTATGCTTACTGCTTCCTCGCGAGCACGGACCGCGAAACGTCACGGCTTGTCGCGCGACACAATGGAGAAAGCACATGCGCCTCGATGATGAAGTAGAAAGCCAGAACGTCGAAGACCGGCGAGGCGGAGGCATGCGGATGGGCGGCGGCATCGGCATTGGGACGATTGTGATCGCACTGGCCGCGTCGTACTTCTTCGGCATCAATCCGATGACGATTATCAACGGTGCGCAAGTACTGCAAGGCAACGCGCCGCAGCGCAGTGCGACGACGAACGCACCGCCCGCCGAAGATGCCGGCAGTCACTTCGTGCGCCGCGTGCTCGGCAACACCGAACGTACCTGGCAGCATATCTTTCGCACGCAGTTGAATCAGGACTATCCGGCGCCGAAGCTCGTGCTCTTCAGCGACGCCACGCCCACGGCATGCGGCACAGGACAGTCCGCAATGGGGCCGTTCTACTGTCCGCCTGACCGCACCGTTTATATCGACCTGTCGTTTTACCGCGAGCTGCGCGAGCGCTTCGGCGCGGGCGGCGACTTCGCGCAGGCGTATGTCATCGCGCACGAGGTCGGGCATCACATACAGAACGTGGTGGGTATCTCGGACAAGTACGAAGCGGCGCGTGCGCGCATGTCGCCGACGCGCGCCAATGCGCTGTCCGTGCGGCTCGAATTGCAGGCGGATTGTTTTGCCGGCGTGTGGGCAGCGGTCGCGCAGCAGTTGAATGCGAAGCTGATGGAACCGGGCGACTTCGAGCAGGGGCTGACCGCAGCAGGCGCGATCGGCGACGACCGGTTGCAGCGGCAATCGCAGGGACGCGTCGTGCCCGAGGCGTTCACGCACGGCACCAGTGAGCAGCGGCAGCGGTGGCTGCGACGCGGCCTCACGACGGGCGATGTCCGCCAGTGCGATACGTTCTCGGCGCAGTCGTTGTGATGTCGGGGTGGCGTCGCGTGTAGCGCGGTGAGTGGCTACATAAGCGGCTACATGAACGGCTACAGTATCAAACCAGCAGCGCGCGCGCTTTGTCGCCGCGCGGCGTCAACACAGCGAGCACTGCGGCGACAATGAACAGCGCGGGGACATCGCCCGCCAGATGGCCGAGATGGCGCGCTCCGTCCATCTCAACGCCAAAAGACTGCACGGCCATGATTGCGCCGTGCACGACGCTCGACCATACCGTGAACCAGATCAGGCTCAGATGCTTGAGCGGATCGCGCGACGCCCTCAGCAGGAACACGCCGAGCGTCGCGTAGATGCCGACCATCATCAGCGGATAGTCGGAGTGACCGCTATGCCAGGCCCAACCGGACGGCCACAGGATCATGAGCGGCCCGAACGCGAACAGGGCGATCAGACCTACGACGATCAGGACGATACGCAAGGCGGCGAGTCGTTGAGCTTCGTTCATGGCGGGTCTCCGGAGTGCGGCGCGTGCATCGACCACGATACTCCGCGCGCGTGGCGCAGTGCCTCGCGCCTCGCAGATGGACGCGTTTGCACCGAGCTTTCTACCGCGTCCGGCGAGCGTCGCGCATTATCGAAATCCCTACAAACAAAAAACTAACATTACAGAAAACTTTCATCTATAAAAGCAGGAGTGCGGCGAACAGCCTTGTCTTGCCGCATGCCCTCTGCCCGCCGGCCTTGCCGGCGGGCTTTTTTTGACTCATACGCATGAGTCGCCACAACTCCTTCATTTGCCTTTCATATCAGGAAAGTCGCGTTACGAGACTAGTGTTTCTTTCGCTTGACTTACTTGATATATCACATACTGTATGGGTTCGACCAACGCTTTCACGACGTCTAAAGGTCGGTCGCGGTGCCACCTACCGCAATCAAAAGACAAGGCATGCCAAAGGAGACAGTGATGAAAACGGATCATCAGGAAGGAGCGTCGTCGTGGATAGCGTCACCGTGGGTGCAACTCGTATTCGGTGTGATCTGCATGGCAATGATCGCCAACATGCAGTACGGCTGGACCTTGTTCGTCAATCCGATCAACGAAAAATATCAATGGGGTCGCGCGGCGATTCAGGTCGCGTTCACTATCTTCGTTGTCACCGAAACGTGGCTGGTGCCCGTTGAAGGTTATCTGGTCGACAAGTACGGGCCGCGTCCGGTCGTAGTCGGGGGCGGTCTGCTATGCGGAATTGCGTGGGTGCTTAACTCGATGGCGTCGTCGCTGCCCTTGCTCTACATCGCGGCGGCGATAGGCGGCGTCGGCGCGGGCGCGGTCTACGGCACTTGCGTGGGCAACGCGCTCAAGTGGTTTCCCACTCGTCGCGGCCTTGCAGCGGGGATCACGGCAGCCGGTTTCGGTGCGGGGTCCGCGGCCACCGTCATTCCGATCTCCAACATGATCAAGAGCAGCGGGTACGAAGCGACCTTCCTGTCGTTCGGCCTCGGCCAGGGCATCATCGTCGTCCTGCTCGGGCTTGCCTTGCTCGCGCCGCCGGCCAGTCTGCTCGCCACCGCAAAAAGCACGATCAAACGCGTGGTCTACAACGCCACGCCGCGCGAAGTGGTCAGCTCGCCGGTGTTCTGGGTCATGTACCTGATGTTCGTGATGATGGCTGCGGGCGGCCTGATGGCCACCGCGCAACTCGGACCGATCGCAAAGGACTTCGGCCTGCACGACTCTCCAGTTTCGTTGCTCGGGTTGACGCTGCCTGCGTTGACGTTCGCATTAACGATCGATCGCGTGCTGAACGGTTTGACGCGGCCGTTCTTCGGCTGGATCTCGGATCGCATCGGCCGGGAAAATACGATGTTCATCGCATTCGCGATCGAAGCGGTCGGCATTCTGGCGCTGTCGAAATACGGCCAGAGCCCGGTGGCGTTCGTCGTGCTGACCGGTATCGTGTTCTTCGCGTGGGGCGAGATCTACAGCCTGTTCCCCGCCACGTGCGGCGATACGTATGGACCAAAGTTCGCGGCTACGAATGCGGGCCTGCTCTATACGGCAAAAGGCACGGCTGCGCTGCTCGTGCCGTTCACCAGCGTCATTACGGCGGCAACCGGCAGCTGGCATGCCGTCTTCATGCTGGCGTCCGGCATGGCGGCAGCCTCCGCGCTGCTCGCGCTCCTGGTGCTGAAGCCGATGCGCCGCGCGCATGCGGCTCGTCACGCGAGTCCGGCGAGCGAGAACACCTATAGCGGCGCATTAATAAGCGAATCGGCGCGCGTCTCGGCCGACGGCGGTTGATCAGCCTTAATCGAATGGCCGCATCGCCGCGTAGCGGCGACTGCGTGCCCTCGAATCCGGGAGTGCGATCTCCCAATCCGCACCACCGACCGAATGGTTGAACATGAGCGGGAATAAATGACGGGCTGCAGGTGTTCAAAGGACGAGGCGAGCTGTAGCCTGAGGTTCGACGAACAGGCGAAGCGCAACTTGTAGTCGCCTCTATCGTCATTCCACATTACCGTGAGCCACACATGAACGTATCCGAACGCCTCGCGCAGTTGGGGCTCCAGTTGCCGCCGCCGATCAACCCCCTCGGCTCCTATCGAACGGTATCCGTTTCAGGCAATCAGCTCTACGTCTCCGGTCTCGGTCCGTTCGAGGATGGCAAGCCGATGGTCGGCATTGTCGGCGGCGACATGTCTGTCGAAAGGGCACAGCACGCGGCGCGTCTGACAATGCTGATGATCCTCGCCTGCGTCGATCAGGCGTGCGGGCTCGACAACGTAGACAGATGCAGCCGGCTGACTGTCTACGTGCGTGCTGAACAATCGTTCACGCAGCATCCCCAAGTGGCCAATGGCGCGAGCGACCTTCTGCTGACGTTGTTCGGCCAGAGCAAGCTGCCTGCGCGAAGCGCTCTTGGCGTGCACACGTTGCCAATGGGCATCCCCGTCGAGATCGACAGCATCTTCGAGTTGAAGGGCTCAATATGAGCCGGCAAGCCCAAGAAACTACTCCCCATATCCCACGCCGTTGCGGCGCCTCAACTGCACGACATCGCGAAGCGGAGGCGCCCCGAACAGCCGGCTATATTCGCGGCTGAACTGCGAAGGGCTGTCATACCCGACCCTGACAGCCACCGACCCGACATCTCCCTTCTGTCCAAGCAGCAGCTTTCGGGCTTCGTGAAGCCGCAGTTGCTTCTGATACTGCAGCGGACTCAGCGTCGTGACGTTCTTGAAGTGATGATGGAACGACGACACGCTCATGTTCACCTCTTGCGCCAGCATCTCGACCCGCAAGATCTCGGAGTAGTGATTCTGGATCCACTCGATCGCGCGCGCGATCCGGTAGGTCTGACTCCCATTCACGGCAATGTGCCTGAGCCGCTTGCCCTGCTCGCTCGTCATCAACCGGTAGAGCAGTTCCTTTTCGATGAGCGGCGCGAGAACCGGAATGTCATCCGGAGTATCGAGCAATCGCACGAGCCGCAGCGCCGCGTCGAAAACCGGTGCCGACAGCGAGCCCACCGCGATGCCCTCGCCCGCCGACACGGCCCCCGGTTCCGGCAGACACAACTGCGTCGCCAGTTCCGCGATGGCCTGCGGATCGAGCGTGAGCTTCACGCATAAATAAGGCGCTTCGGACGACGCTCGCGTGACCTGCGACGTCATCGGCAGATCGACGGACGTCACGAGGCAATGCAGATGATCGTAGTCGTAAGCCTGGCCCGCGACCACGACCCGCTTGGCCCCTTGGGCCGCGAACACGAACGCGGAATTCGTCACGCCGCAGCCGAGATCGGCGGGCGCCGAGTACCGGTAAAAAGCGAGCGAGGGAATCGCCGTCTGATGCGCGCCGTCGACTGGAGCGAACCGGCTGACGAGCGCAGCCAGTTCGCGGCGTGCCGCTTCGCGCGACGCCGAGGGGTCCATCCCGGAAGAAGCCAGATTCATGTGCATTGAACTCCGTTGACGGAAGCGAGCATACTCAACCGCTGCCGGACTGCCACCTCCGGCTCGTTGGATTTGCAGAATTGTTCAATATTTTTGCAGGATTGTGTAAGCAGAACGCGCAGCCGTCGTTCACACTGCCGCGTAGACCCGGCGCCAAGTTCGGGCTTTCCCCACGGAGAGGTTCCATGTCCACATCGTTTGTCCTGAACGGCAAGAACGTCACGCTCGACGCCGATCCCACCACGCCGCTCCTCTGGGCCATTCGCGAGAACGCCGGCCTGCACGGCACCAAGTTCGGCTGCGGCATGGCGCAATGCGGCGCCTGCACGGTTCATCTCGAAGGCGAGGCCACGCGTTCGTGCGTGCTGCCGCTCGCCGCCGTGGCGGGCAAGCGCATCACGACCATTGAAGGTATCGAAAGCCCGCCTGCGAAGGCGATCCAGGCCGCATGGGTCAAGTTGCAGGTGCCGCAGTGCGGATACTGTCAGTCCGGACAGATCATGTCGGCCACAGCCTTGCTCGAACACAATGCCACGCCCACCGACGCGGACATCGACGCTGCGATGAACGGCAATCTGTGCCGCTGCGCAACTTACTCCCGCATACGCGCGGCCATCCACGAAGCCGCCGCTACCCTGAAGGCCTGACCATGACGACCGGATCTGATCTCACCGACGCAGTGCGCCCGTCGCGCCGGACGTTCCTCAAAGCAGCCGGCGCCGTGGCTGCCGTCGGCGCGAACATCGGCCTCACTATCGGCTTCGAGTGGGCCGGCATGGGCCGCCGCGCGCTCGCTGCCACCATGCCCGACGCGACGTTTGCACCCAACGCCTTTCTGCGGGTCGCGCCGGACAACAGCGTGACCGTCATCGCGAAGCACGTCGAGATGGGCCAGGGCGCGTACACCGGTATCGCGACGATCGTCGCCGAGGAACTGGACGCGAACTGGCAGGACGTACGTGTCGAAAGCGCGCCCGCCGACGCCAAGCGCTACGCGAATCTGGCCTTCGGCACGATGCAGGGCACGGGCGGCAGCTCGGCCATGGCGAACTCGTGGATGCAACTGCGCGAAGCGGGAGCGAAAGCGCGCGCAATGCTGGTCTCGGCCGCGGCGGCGCAATGGCAGGTGCCCGCAACGGACCTCGTGACGCGCGACGGCAGCGTGCATCACGCGGCCACGAACCGCAGCGCAACCTACGGCTCGCTCGCGTCGGCGGCTGCACGGCTGCCAGTGCCGCAGAAGGTCGCGCTCAAATCGCCGAAAGATTTCCGTTTGATCGGCCATCAGTTGCCGCGCGTCGACGTGCCGCCGAAAACCGACGGCACCGCGCAGTTCACGCTCGACGTCACGTTTCCCGGCATGCTGGTCGCGCTGCTGCAGCGTCCGCCGCTCTTCGGCGCGACGGTCAAGTCGTTCGATGCATCGGCGGCCAAAGCAGTGCCCGGCGTCGTGTCGGTCGTGCAGGTGCCGGCCGGCGTCGCGGTGGTCGCAAAGGGCTTCTGGGCGGCGAAACAGGGCCGCGATGCGCTGAAGGTCGAATGGGACGAGTCGAAGGCGGAAAAGCGCAGCTCGGACGCCATCATGGCCGAATACCGGCGGCTCGCCGAGCAGCCGGGCGCATCCGCCCGCAAGGACGGCAACGCGGAGCAGGCACTCTCGGGCGCGGCGAAGAAAATCTCCGCATCGTACTCGTTCCCGTATCTCGCTCACGCGCCGATGGAGCCGCTCGACGCCGTCGTCAAGCTCACGGCCAACAGCTGTGAGATCTGGGCCGGCGATCAGTTCCAGACCGTCGACCAGGCGAATGCCGCGCGCACGGCAGGGCTCGATCCGCAGCAGGTGAAGATTCACACGCTGTATGCGGGCGGCAGCTTCGGCCGGCGTGCGAATACGCGCTCGGACTATATCGTCGAGGCCGTGTCGATCGCTCGGGCGCTGGGCGCGAACGGCACGCCGGTCAAGCTGCAATGGACCCGCGAAGACGACATCCACGGCGGCCTGTATCGGCCCATGTATTTCCACAAGCTCGACGCAGGGCTGACGGCGGACGGCAAGCTCGTCGGCTGGCGGCACCGGATCGTCGGCCAGTCGATCCTCGGCGACACGCCGTTCGCGAGCGTCATGGTGAAAAACGGGATCGACGCGACATCGGTCGAGGGCGCCGCCAACCTGGCCTACGCGATCCCGAACATCTCGGTCGAACTGACGACCACCCAGACCGGTGTGCCGGTTCTGTGGTGGCGCGTGGTCGGCAGCTCGCATACGGCATTTGCGGTCGAGGCATTCATCGACGAAGCCGCGCACGCCGCAGGCAAGGACCCGTTCGCTTTCCGCCGCGATCTGCTCGCGCACGAACCGCGCATGCGTGCCGTGCTCGAACTCGCCGCGCAGAAAGCCGGCTGGGACCCCGCCAAACCGTTGCCTAAGGGCCGCGGGCGCGGCATCGCCGTCGCCGAAGCGTTCAAGACGTTCGTCGCGCAAGTGGCCGAGGTTTCCGTCGATCAGGACGGCAACGTGAAAGTGGAGCGCGTTGTCTGTGCGGTGGATTGCGGCACGCCGATCAATCCGGACGTGATCGCGGCGCAGATGGAAGGCGGGATCGGTTTTGGCCTCGGCGCGGCGTTGCACAGCGCGATTACGTTGAAAGACGGCAAGGTCGAGCAGAACAATTTCGACTCTTATCAGGTGCTGCGAATCGCCGAAATGCCGAAGGTCGAGGTGCATATCGTGCAGTCGGGCGAAGCACCGACGGGCGTTGGCGAGCCCGGTGTCGCGCCGGTCGGGCCGGCGGTTGCCAACGCGATTTTTGCAGCCACGGGCAAACGGCTTTACGACTTGCCGTTCCCGGCCGCTGCGGGGAAAACCGTCTGACAGGCACTCGCGAGGCGACTGGCTTTCCGGCCGGAAGCCTCGCGGCCAGAGCACGACACCGTCACTAACACATTGAAAATAATTAAATAAACGTCCCGATGTGTCGATAACAGGTTCAGCCGCTTTTCCGTTGCGGTTGGACTTTACATGCAGAGCTCATACAACCCTTGGCTAGTGGCAATGTCGTTTGTCGTGGCGACGCTCGCGTCGTACACGGCACTCGATCTCACAGGACGCATCTTCGTGCTGGCGTCGCCGCGGTTGCGGCACGTCTGGCGCATGGGCGGCGCGGCGGCGCTCGGCGTCGGCATCTGGTCGATGCACTTCGTGGCCATGCTGGCATTTTCGCTGCCCATTCCGCTCGGCTACGATTTCGCGGACACGGCCTATTCACTCGCACTGGCTATGGGCGCGTCGTATCTCGCTCTGTGCCTCACCACTCAGGTTCGAATTACAGCCACGCGACTGCTGGCAGGCGGCGCCTTCATGGGCGCAGGCATCGCAGGCATGCACTACAGCGGTATGGCTGCTTTGCGCATGTCGCCCGGCATCGGCTATCGGCCGGCGTGGTTCGCTGCTTCGCTCGCGATTGCCGTGGGTGCTTCGACGGCCGCGCTGTGGATGGCGCGCGCGCTCAGTAACGACGACGCACGACACGTGCTGCGCAAGCGCTTCGGCGCGGCCCTCGTAATGGGCATCGCGATCAGCGGCATGCATTACGCCGGCATGGCCGCCGCCGAGTTCGCGCCAGACGCGATCTGCGGCGCGGCGGCCGGCGTGAATGCCGCATGGCTCGCCACTTCGGTGATCCTGTTCACGTTCGCGATACTGATCGTCACGTTGCTGCTGTCGCGTTTCGATGCGCGCACGAGCTTCCTCGTCGGCGCGGTGTCGAAACTCAACGGGCAGATTCTGCGTCTCGCCACGCTCGACACGCTGACCGGACTGCCGAACCGCGCCACGCTGACCGATCGCATCGAGCGAGCGATTCATGCCTCGCGCCGGCAACGTTCGCTCTTCGCGATCCTCTTCATGGATCTGGACGGTTTCAAGACGATCAACGACTCGCTCGGCCACTCGGCCGGCGACCAGGTACTGTCCGCGTTCGCGCAACGCCTGCTGGTTTGCGTGCGCGCCGGCGACACCGTCGCGCGCCTCGGCGGCGACGAATTCGTGGTGCTGTCGGAGAACCTGGCTTCGCGCAACGACGCGGCCGCGCTCGCCGAAGGCGTGCTCGAGCGCATGCGGCGCGATACATGGGCCGACTCGCAACCGCTTCAGGTGATGCCGAGCATCGGCATTGCATTGTTTCCCGAGGACGGCGACACGGTCGACACGCTACTCAAGCATGCGGACGCCGCAATGTACGAAGCGAAGCGCGCCGGCCGCAGCACCTACCGCTTCTTCGAACGCAGCATGAACGAAGCCGCGACCCGCACGCTGCAGATCCAGAACGCGTTGCGCGAGGCGTTGGCGGAGCGTCATTTCACACTGCACTTCCAGCCCAAATTCGACGGCAAGAGCGAGTCGCTTGCGGGTGCTGAAGCGCTGATCCGTTTGCATCATCCGCAACTGGGCACGCTTGCTCCGCTCGAATTCATTCCGATTGCAGAGCGCTCCGGGCAGATCGTGCAGATCGGCTACTGGGTACTGCGCGAGGCGTGCCGGCAGATTCGCCGCTGGGCCGCGCAAGGCCTGCCGCCGGTCAAGGTGGCGATCAATCTGTCACCGCGCCAGCTATTGCAGGCGGATCTCGTGCCGACCATGCTCGATATCGTGAAGGCAGAGGGCGTCAGATGCGAACAGATCATGTTCGAGATCACCGAAACGGTGGCAATGCATGACGCGGCGCGAACCATCGACATGCTTCGGGAATTCCAGGCAAGCGGCTTCGAAATCGCAATCGACGATTTCGGCACCGGCTATTCCAGCCTCGCGTATCTGCAACGGTTTCGCGTGAAGCAACTGAAAATCGACCGCTTCTTCACCAACGGTCTCGATGCGCACGGCGCCGAAGGCAGCGCGATCGTCTCGGCGATCATCGCACTCGCGCATTCGCTCGAAATGGATGTGGTGGCCGAAGGCGTCGAAACCGAGACGCAACTGCACATGCTCAAGGCGATGCGGTGCGACGAGATGCAAGGCTTCCTGCTCGGCAAGCCGCTGACGGCGGACGACTTCGGCGATTTCCTGCGGGGAACCGCGGTGACGGCGGAGGTCTGCTAACGGCGCAACCGGCGAACGCCTGTTGCTGCTTTGATGAGATCAGATTCAGTCGCGCGCGACGTCGGTTATCGAGGTAAGCGATGCCGGCGCGTGAGCGACGTCGTGCCGAGTGAGCTTGCCGTCCACCGTCGCGCCGCAATCCATGCGCAATTGCTGATAGTAGATGTTGCCCGTCACATGCGCATTGACCTGCAACTCGACGAAATGATCGGCAATCACGTCGCCGACTATCTTGCCGTTGATCATCACGTCGTAGCCGTGCACATTGCCTTCAATCGATCCCCGGTCGCTCAGCACGAGCAGCGTCTGGCCGCCGGGCTCGCCGCTGACGTTGCCCTTCACGTGACCGTCGAGGCGCAGTCCGTCGGTAAACTGAAGATCGCCCGCGATGCGCACGTCGTGCGCGATCAGTGTGGCAAGCTTCGTTTGCTGGATGCCCGCGGCTTTTTTCTTGCTGAACATAAGTACTCCGGAAATGTAGAGGTGTGTCGCGTGGATCATGTCGATGCCGCGCCGGCTTCTAGTGGTGTCTAGCGGCGCCTAGCGGCGAGACGCCGCGGTCTGCCCGAGCGTCTGCGTGGGCGGCGCGCTTCTCTTCTGGCCGCGCAGGAACTGCAATTCTTCGTTGAGCCGCGCGACGTCGGCAGCGGCGTTATCGGCCGTTTTCTGCACTGCTGCGCGCGCCGCCGACTCCTGCGCTAAAGCAAGGCGCGCGCGGGCCAGCTCGATCTGCTCTGCGCGCTGATCGTCGGAAGCCGGGGGGCATTGAGTGAGCGGCCTACCGCTGCCGCGCGTCTCGCCGATGACCACGCCCGCTCCGCCGGCGAGCGCACTGAGCGTGCAAACCAGCGCCCATACGGCGATACGGAAACGCACAGAGCGGACCGGCGCAAGCGTGTAAGCGCGACGCGTCAGAGCGTCGACATGGCGGGAAAGAATGGGATCAGCCATGAGATGCAGGGGCGAAAAGCGCGAGATAGGCCGCGGGATCGACGGGCGCGCCGTTGACCAGCACTTCGAAGTGCAGATGCGGACCCGTCGAGCGTCCGGTCGATCCGACGTCGGCAATATATTGGCGCGGCAGCACCAGATCGCCGACATGCACGACGATGCGCGACGCGTGGCCATAGCGCGTCATGAGTCCGTTGCCATGATCTATTTCGACCGCGTTGCCATAGCCGGACTTCTCTCCCGCGAGGACCACGCGGCCGCCTGCCGCGGCCAGTATCGGCACGCCGGTTCTGGCGACCAGGTCGAGACCCGGATGAAAACTCAGCCGATGCGTGAAGGGATCGACGCGGTTGCCGAACGGCGAACCGAAACGCGCGCCGTCGGCGGGCATGCGGCCGGGAAACGCAGCATAGGCCATCGCGTGCGCGGCGGTCTGCTGTTCGAGTGCACGCAGCGTGGCGGCCATGCAATCGATCTGCTCGCCGGTGTCTTTTGCATCCGCGCGGGCACCCAGATGCCGCATGACGCTGCTACACCGACGCGGCGGCAGAGACGGACCGCCCTCGCCTTCGCTATCGGTTGCGTCGCCATCGCCGCCCGAAGCGGGCGATGCAGGAACCGGCGCGCCCTGCGCAACCGGCGCCGAGCGCGGTGTATTCAGACGCGCTTCGAAGCCCCGCAACGCACCGACTTGCGCGCTGAGACGCGCGATGCGCGGCTCGATCTGCGCCATTGACGCATTGAGCTTACCGAGCTGGTCGATCGCATAATCGCGCTCGATGCGGTTCGCGGTCTGCATTCCAGACGCATCGCGCGCGGACCAGCGCACGCCGATCGCAATACCCGCAACTAGCGCAAGAACCGCCGCCGCACCGGCGGCGCCGAGCGCGCGCGTCAACGCGAACCGGCGAGTGACGAGGCCGACGGAACCGCTAGCGAGCCGAGTGCGTGCGCGATACACGGACGACATCAGCGCGTGCCCCGCCGCGAACTAAGCGCAATGCGCGCATGGCCCAGCGCAGCGCGCGCTAGCGTCGTATGTGAAGCGGGCATGAAACGGGCGAACTCAACTGACTGCATTCGGCATCGACCGGGCAGATGCCGGCGGCGGTAATCGATAGAGGGCGCCGATTATCGCCTTGCCGCCGCAAGAAGCATCTCAAATACGCGGTCCGCGGCGGCCCGCTTCGCTCAGGCTGTTTCCAATGCGGCGAGGCGCTCCACCAGTTTTTCGCTCGCGCGCGTCATCGGCAGGCGAAGTTCGTCGCGTATCAGGCCTTGCGAAGCGAGCATCGCTTTGACCGGCGCGGGATTCGGTTCCGCGAACAGCGCGTCGATCAGCGGCGCGAGCGTGTGGAAAATGTGACGCGCTTCCTCCAGCGCGCCGGCCGCAAGCGCGCGATACAGCGCGACGAACCGCTCGGGCTGCACATGCGCTGATGCGGCAATCGCTCCGCTGCCGCCAAGGCACATTGTGTTGAACATCTGCATGTCTTCGCCTGCAAGCACTTGCAAACGACCGTCGCGAATCAGCGCGAGTGTGGTGTCGAGCGAGCCCGCGCAATCTTTTACCGCCTGAATGCGCGGATGCGCGGCGAGCGTCATCAGCGTGTCGAGTTCGAGCCGCACACCGGTTCGATACGGAATGTCGTAGAGCACGACTGGCTTTTCGCTCGCATCGGCAAGCGCCGTGAAGTGTCCGACGATGCCTGCCTGCGACGGCCTGATGTAATAAGGCGCGGCCATCAGCACGCCGGCAATCGGCAGCGAATTCAACTGCGCGATGCGCTCGCGCATGCTCTGCGTGTTATTGCCGGATACGCCGACGACCACGGGCATTGCCGGCTTGGCATCGGTGCTTGCGTCGGCACGCGCGCCGCCCGCTTGTGCCGCGTCGAGGATCGTTGCGAGCACGGCGTCCTGCTCGGCTGCGCTGAGCGCAGCCGGCTCTCCGGTCGTGCCTAACGCGACAATCCCGGCTATGCCCGCGTCGGCATAGCGGCGCACGAGCGCACGCAGGGCGGCGTGATCGACCGCGGCGTCGGCGAAAGGCGTGATGAGTGGAACCCAGATACCCGAAAAAATGGACATGTGTTTCCTCTTACGTCGATGAGCGACCGTATCGATTCCGGCAGCATGCGAAGGAGAAAGACAGAAAGGACCGCTGAAGCGCTTGATCCGCCGTTCCGTCGCATCTGACGGAACAGCGTGCTCCGGTCAGATGAGCGGCTGTTTTTTGGCTTTAACGCTGAACTCACGGCTCGACTGCTCGCCGTTCTGCGAGGCAAGGAGCGAACGGCGCGCGTGCGCATTCGCAACGCTTGCGAAAGCGGACTGGGTTGCGGTCGACGAGCAGAGTCGGAGTGTTTGGCGAAGGCGCATGAAGCGCAGTGTAACCGGGGCCGCGGCGGATTGGGAAAGCGCGGCTCAAAATTGCAGGGAAACGGGATAGGTTGGTGACTCAGAACCCATAAACTGGACTCGCCGGATTTGTGATGCGAATTCATTGGATTTGCCGGAGTTTGAGAGGGCCTGCGTTGCGCCGGTTGGTGAAAGGCTGTGTGCGGCCAGTTCGAGACATTCGACACGACCGCCCAGATGGTCGACAATCAACGCGCGTAAGCACCAACTTGGGAACCCCATATTTGGCGAGCCGCCAGGTCAGCATTCGCGTGCGTATCGGGCAAGACACGCTTCAGCTTAGAATTAGTATCAAAGACCACTACAAAAACTAGGACGGGCCGCTATGCGTTACGTATTTCGCAGGAATAGCTCGGTCGGAGCGATGGACGCCGAGTCGGACGAAAGATTTTTGCGCGATTGCTTTTTCGACACTGGCGATCTCGGGGCATTGCTAGACTGTGATGATCCGAAGAGAATCGTTGTTGGTCGCGTCGGTGCAGGGAAAAGCGCCCTACTCGGCCGACTTCTTGCTAGTCAATCAAATGCGATCGAGATTCGCGCAGAAGCGTTGTCGCTAAGTTACGTTGCAAACTCCGATGTAATCCAGTTTTTCGAATCCGCTGGTGTAAAGCTTGACTTGTTCTACCAGTTGCTTTGGCGGCACGTGTTCGTGGTCGAACTATTGTGCAAACGGTATCGTATATCCCGAGACGACCCATGGAGCTTTCTCGAACAGTTCAGAGATTTATTTTCCAGAGACCCAGCAAAGAAAAGAGCTGTCGAATATTTGAGGCAATGGAACGATCAATTTTGGCAAGATACCGAGACACGAGTTAAAGAGTTTACGTCGAAACTTGAGAGGAAGCTATCTGCTGCGATAGATGTGAAGGCTCATGGCGTGACGTTAAACGCTTCGGGTGGGCGCAGTCTCACTGACGAAGTCAAAGCGGAGGTTCTTCACAAAGCACAATCAGTGGTCAATGAAAATCAAGTTCGGGAGTTGGGTGAAATAATCACACTTCTAGCGGATGAAATTTTTACTGATCCTAAAAATCGATTCTATCTAGTTATCGATCGGCTCGACGAGTCGTGGGTTGATGATCGAATTCGTTACAAACTGATTCGCGCATTGATTGAGACGGTGCGGGCTTTCCAGCGGATTCGCGCCGTTAAGACGGTGATCGCAATTAGGGAGGATCTGCTCCAATCGGTTTTCGAGGAAACACGTGATGCCGGTTTTCAGGAAGAGAAATTTTCTGGACTGATACTACGGTTGCGTTGGAGTAAGGCGCAGCTCAAGCAATTGATCGACCTAAGGGTTGATAAATTAATTCGTGAGCAGTACACGCAGAAGAAAGTTATGTTCGATGACGTTTTTCGTGGCGACGTGCGCGGAGAATCCGCACTCGAATATCTGCTAACCCGAACCTTGCTAAGACCACGCGACGTGATTGCGTTTGTTAACGAGTGCATTGAATTGTGCGAGGGAAAGGAGTATGTACCTCCATCGACCGTGCAAGACGCCGAACGAAAATATTCAACTGGCAGACTGCGCTCGCTTCGGGATGAGTGGAGTAGTCACTATGCATCGCTTGCGGCTTGTACTGAGTTGCTCAGAGGGCGGCAATCCCACTTCAGATACTCAGAGATCACCGAGGAGCAGCTTCAGGAATGCATCCAAGAACACTGGTCAGAAATCCCAGAGACTGATCCAGTGGGAAAAATTGCGAGAGAGTATTTAAACAATGAAAAAACCGCAAACGCGTGCATTATTCAAATCTTGAAGGTGCTGTACACGACTTCAATTATAGGGATAAAACCAGAGGCAACTTCGAGCGTTAGCTGGTCGCATCTCGATGATCGAGGCATTTCAGAGGGGCATTATAAAAAAAGCTCGTCCATCAATGTCCATCCGATGTTGTGGAGGGCACTCGACATAATGCCTCCCGCTCGTCTTGATCGGCGCAAAAGGTCGGGAACAACCAAAAAAAACTGACTGGGTCTTCGGTGCTTTGTGGAGCGAATTAGCACCGATATGGTGATACTCGTTGACAGCTATAGAGCGGATTGACTGTCTCTTCAGGTCGTGAACCGCCAGCCGCCCACCCAACGCTCACGCCACAGCGGCTGGTGTTGCCAGCTGTCGCTGCCGATTCCAGATAGTCCACGCAATCCCGCCCCTTCCTGGCCAACAAACCGCGCGCTAGACCAAGCCAATCCCGCCTACCGACAAAATGGCTTGACTTCTACAACAAGCGAACTAATATACGCACCGCGTATATCCGGCGCAGCCATTTTCCGACAGGTGCCTTCATGAGCGTCCCGCAACAAGCCTTTCTCCGCGACGCCATGCGCCGCCTGAACATGACCCGCGAGACCTTCGCGGGCCGCATCGGCGTCTCCCGCCGGGCGCTGGACACGTGGTTGTTGCCCGACGACTCCCAGGAATCGCGGGCCATGCCGGAGATCGTCGAGCGCTTCGTGTCGGAAATCGTCGTGCATGGGGAGCCGGGCGAAAGATATACGCAAAGCGTAGATTCGCAGTCGCTCGAGAGCCAGATGCTGTGGGAAGGCAAGCCACAGTTGCTGTCGGTCGACCAGTTCTCGCGCGACTCGGTGGAGGCGTTGTTTCGCGTCGCGGACATCATGCAGCCCATCGCACGGCGCCGCAAAATCTCGCGGGTGCTCGAAGGCGCGGTACTCGGCAATCTGTTCTTCGAGGCAAGTACGCGGACTCGCGTGAGTTTCGGCGCGGCATTCTGCCGGCTCGGCGGTTCGGTGTGCGACACCACCGGCTTCACGTTCTCTTCCATGGCCAAGGGCGAGTCGATCTACGACACGAGCCGCGTGATGAGCGGCTACGTCGACGCACTCGTGATCCGTCACCCCGAGCAAGGCTCGGTGGCCGAATTTGCGCGCGCGACCAATGTGCCTGTGATCAACGGCGGCGACGGCCCCGGCGAACATCCGAGCCAGGCGCTGCTCGACCTCTACACCATTCAGCGCGAGTTCTCGCGGCTCGGCAAGATCGTCGACGGGGCGCACATCGCGCTCGTCGGCGACCTCAAATACGGGCGCACCGTGCATTCGCTGGTCAAGCTGCTGGCTCTATATCGCGGCATCAAGTTCACGCTGATTTCGCCGCCCATGCTGGAAATGCCGGGCTATATCATCGAGCAGATTTCGCGTAACGGGCATGTGATCGAGCAGACTCACGATCTGCCAACCGGACTGCGCGGCGCCGACGTGGTGTACGCCACGCGCATTCAGAAAGAGCGCTTTACCGACGAATCGTTCGAAGGCTACACGCCCGACTTCCAGATCAACCAGGCCTTGGTAGACAGCGTGTGCGGCAGCGATACGCTCATCATGCACCCGCTTCCGCGCGACAGCCGGCCGGGAGCGAACGATCTGAGCGTCGACCTCAATCACGACTCGCGGCTCGCCATTTTCCGGCAAACCGATAACGGCATTCCAGTGCGGATGGCGATCTTTGCGGTGCTGCTCGGCGTCGAAAAACTGGTGCAGCACTCCATGCGCGACGCTGCATGGCGTCCGCCCGCATACCTCGGCCCCGATGATGCAGTGTTTCACGGCATCGATTGAAGCAACTAAAACATTAGTTCGGTTACCGAAGCAAAATTAGAGCAAACACGCGGCACGAAGCATGAGCGTCAGGCTATCGTGGTACCGCCGTTGCGCCTGAAGGTAGTTGCAAAGAACTGCACCTGATACTGCACCGCGTTGGCCCAGTACTTCCACGTGTGGCCGCCCGGCCGCTCCGCATAATGATGCGGCACGCCCAGTTCGATGAGCCGCGCATGCAGCATCCGGTTCGACTGCACGAGTGAATCGTTCATTCCGCAGTCGATCATCAGCGCAATATGCGCGCTCGCAAAGCTGCGCGCATGCTCGACGATAGGCTCGTCGTTCCAGAAGTCCGCATGCCTCGCAGGATCGCCGAACACCTGGTCGATGCCCGGTTCATCTTCGCAACCGCGCGGATCCACCGCGCCGCTCATGCTTCCCGCCGCCCCGAACTCGTCTGGCCGATCCAGCGCAATGTGAAGCGCGCCGAACCCGCCCATGCTCAAGCCGGTGATCGCGCGCCCTTCTTTCGTTGCAATGGTGCGGAAATGCATGTCGATGTACGCCACAACCTCGGTACCGACGTAAGTCGTGTAACGGCTGCGCGAGTCGACCGGACTGTCGATATACCAGCTTTCGCGGCCGCCATCAGGCATCACGAGTATCACGTGGTAATGGTCGGCGAGTTTGCCGATGGGCGAATTGGCGGTCCAGTCGGTGTAGTCGCCGCCCGAGCCGTGCAACAGATAGACGACCGGAAAGCGGTCAGCCGCGTTGCCGCGCCCATAGCTGTCGGGCAGTACGACTGTCGCTTCCAGCGACTTGTGCATGGCCGCGCTCGGAATCGTCACGACACGGGACTGAAAGGCCCACGCCGGAGCGGCGACAAGCATCATCACGATCAGCCAGCAAAGACGCGCCTTACTCATGTTGTCGCTCTCCCTTTCTATGTGTCCGGGAACCCAGCGGGCATACCAACGACGCAAGCCATACGGGGCGGCAATATCCAGCGACGACTCTAGCAACGGCGACTTACAGCCAAATTTCAGTAAACCCTAAGATTGGTATCACGCGATGCGCAGCGCATGCTTTCGAAGCATGCGTGCGCAATGCAACTATTTGACGTGGACACCGAAGCCCTCGCGACCGGGCGCAATGTCGTCCTTCAACGTAAGCTCAGGAATCCGATAATCGCCGCCGTTCTGCGCGCGGAAGGATATCGGCGCCGTGTTCCAGAGATTGTCGAGGCGCTCGCCGAGCGCGTTGCGCACTTCGACATATTTCTGTTCGTCGATGCGGCTCGTGCGATGCACCACGAACGGCGGCAGTACATCGAAGCCGGGGTAATACAGTATGCCGTGCTGGATCGGGAACAACAGGTCGTCGATCGGACCGTTGATGCCGCGCGGACTATAGTGCGATTCCCATCCGCCCGTCGTGACTACGAGCATCGCGCGTTTCCCGGCGAAGTTTCCCTCGCCGTAGCGGTCGCCCCAGCGCGCGTCCGAGTGCTCGCCCACGCCGTATGCCAAGCCGTATGCGTAGACCCGCTCTACCCAGCCCTTCATGATCGCGGGCATTGAAAACCACCACAGCGGAAATTGCAGAATCACCGCGTCTGCCCATTTGAGCTTTGCCTGCTCCGCTGCGATGTCCGCGCTTTGCAGTCCGTTTTCGAACGCATATTTCGACGCGCGTGAAGGATCGAAGCGATCGCCGGTTGTGTGAGCGACGCTATCGCCTGCATCCAGCGCCGCCTTCCAGTTCATCGCATACAGATCGGAAACCTGAACAGCGTGCCCCGCGTCGCGCAGGCGCTTGACGGAAAACTCCTTCAGCGATCCATTCAGCGACCGTGGCTCTGGATGAGCATAAACAATGAGAACGTTCATTTGCGCTTGCCTCTTTCATGTCTGGAAGAACACACAATAGGCGTCGCCGCGGTATATTAGAAATGAATTGCTGATATGACAGGTATTATCGTGAATAATCTCCGCAAGCTGGACCTGAACCTTCTCGTGACGCTCGACGTTTTGCTGGCAGAGCTGAACGTCACGCGCGCGGCTGAGCGGCTGAATTTTTCGCAACCTTCCGTGAGCGTGCATCTGGCCAAGCTTCGCGATCTGCTGGGCGATCCCCTGCTGCTGCCTGGCCCGCGCGGCATGCGTGCGACGGCCCGTGCCGAGGCGCTGCGCGAGCCGTTGCGGCAAGCGCTGGAGGCATTAGAGCAAGCCGTGGCGCCCGCGCGTCCGTTCGACCCGGCGCAGGCTGCCCACACCTGGCGCGTTGCCGCGACGGACTACGCGGAATCGACCATCGTCTTGCCGGCGTTGCTGGGCCTGCGCGCGGCGGCGCCAGGCACACGGCTCGCCATAGTGGAGGCGGCGCCGCCCCGCATCGCGAGACAGGCCGAACAGGGCGAGATCGACCTCGGCTTTCACACGAGCGAAGGAGCGCCCGCCGGTTTGCGACGAAGAGTGCTGTTCGCCGAGCGTTACGTGCTCGCCGGCCGCGCCGGTCACCCGCGCCTGAAACGGCGGCCGACACTCGCGCAATTCTCGAAGTTCGAGCACGTGATCGTGTCGCCCGACGGCGGCGGATTCGCCGGCGCGACCGACGAAGCGCTCGCCAAAGCCGGCCTCTCGCGCAGAGTCGTGCTCTCGGTGCCGCACTTTCTGTTCATGATTTCCGCGCTTGCCCACACCGACCTCGTGGCGATGGTGCCCGAGCGGCTGGTCCGCGACAACGCTGCACTATGCGTGGTCCAGCCGCCCGTCGAGGTGCCGGGCTACGAAATGGCGATGCTGTGGCACGAACGGTCGCATCGGGATCCGGCTCACCAGTGGCTGCGAGCGCATATTGCAGATTCCGTTTGAAGCGACGCGGCCTTAACACGTGACGTTGACACGTTGCGTTAAGCGTTGGCGCGGCCAATGGCATCCAGTTTCGCGAGTATTTCGTCGTTCAGCTCGATTTGTGCGGCGTGCAGGTTCTCGCGCAAATGCCCGACGGACGACGTGCCCGGGATCAGCAGGATATTGGGCGCGCGCTGCAGCAGCCATGCGAGCGCCACTTGCATTGGCGTTGCGCCGATCGTTGCCGCGATGTCGGTCAGCGCGGACGACTGGATCGGCGTAAAGCCGCCTAAAGGAAAGAACGGTACATAAGCAATGCCCTTGGCCGCCAGTTCGTCGATCAGCGCGTCGTCGGCGCGGTGCACCAGGTTGTAGTGGTTCTGCACGCAGACGATGTTAACGATGCGCTGTGCTTCGGCAATCTGCGCCGGCGTGGCGTTGCTCAGGCCGATATGCCGGATCAGGCCGCGCTGTTGAAGTTCGGCGAGCGCGGTGATCTGCTTTTCGACCGATCCTTCGCTCGGCGCGTGTACGTCGCCCATCATCCGCATATTCACCACTTCGAGCGCGTCGAGCCCCAGGTTGCGCAGATTGTCGTGTACGCCACGCTCGAGATCCTCCGGCTCCTGCGCCGGCAGCCAACCGCCGTCGCTGTCCCGTACCGCGCCGAGCTTCGTGACGATCACGAGATCGTCGGCATACGGATGCAGCGCCTCGCGAATCAGCTGGTTGGTGATATGCGGGCCGTAAAAATTGCTGGTGTCGATGTGATTGACGCCGCTAGCCACCGCTTCACGCAGCACGGCGATTGCGGCGTCGCGGTCTTTCGGCGGCCCGAACACGCCGGGTCCCGCGAGTTGCATCGCGCCATAGCCCATGCGTCGCACCTCGCGGCCGCCGAGCAAAAATGTCTTTGTCATATCGAGGTTTGTCATGGTGCTCTCCTGTCTTTGTAGGTGAGCCCAGTATGGCGGGGATTGCACCGTTTAATAAAGCGGGCTAACGTGCACGGGTTGTTCAATTTTGTGAACAGTGACATGGAACTAAACGACCTCACCGCTTTCATTTCAGTCGCGCGCGCGGGCGGCTTCCGCGACGCCGCGCGCACGAGCGGCGTTTCCGCGTCGAGCTTGAGCATTGCCGTGCGCCGCCTCGAAACGAAGCTCGGTCTGCGCCTGTTGAACCGTACGACCCGCAGTGTCGCGCCCACCGAAGCCGGCCTGCGTCTGCTCGAAAAACTGACGCCGCTCTTCAGCGAAATGGAAGCGGCGCTCGACGTGCTCAACGTGTTTCGCGACCGGCCGAGCGGCACGCTCAAACTGAACGTGCCGGCGAGCGCGGCGCGCATGGGATTGCCCGGTGTGATAGCGCCGTTTCTAAAGGCCTATCCGGACATACGGGTGGAAGTGGTCGTCGAAGACGGCTTTGTCGACGTGCTTTCCATTGGCTGCGACGCGGGCATCCGTTACGACGAGCGGCTCGAGCAGGACATGATCGCGGTGCCGATCGGCCCGCGCGTGGAACGCGTCGCCACCGCCGCCGCGCCGGAGTATTTGGAGGCACGCGGACGCCCGCAGCATCCGCGCGACCTCCTTAAGCATGCTTGCCTGCGCGTCCAGTTTGCCGGCGGCGCGACGCCGACGTGGATCTTCGAGCGCGACGACGAAGTGGTGCAACTGAATCCGTCGGGACCGTTGCTCGTGCGTCCCGGCGCAGCGCTCGACCTCGTGATCAGCGCAGCGCTCGCGGGCGTGGGCGTAATTCACCTGTTCGAAGACATGCTGAAGCCGCACCTCGACAGCGGCGCATTGCAGCCTGTTCTCGAACCTTGGTGGCAAAGCTTCTCGGGGCCCTTTCTCTACTATCCCGGACACCGTCACGTGCCCGCGCCCTTACGTGCGTTCGTCGATTTTTTGAAGGACCGCAACGGTTGAGTGGACGGGGCCGCAAATTCGACGCCGCGCGGGCGATTTGCTGTGATAATGGGCTGCCGCCACCGGAGCGCACGCACATTTTCGAACTCAGATCCACCGCACCATGAAGAACGACACACGCGTTAGCCCCCTGCGCAACTTCGCCGAATTCGTTCGCGCCGAGCGGGTTCGTTTGACCGAACAATGGATGAACGCAGTTTTTGGCGACGTCGATCTGGTGGAAGCCGATAAGCTCACGTATCAGCAACTCGCCGATCACCTCCCCGAAATTCTCGACGGCCTGTGCGCGGCGCTGGAGGTCGACGATCTGGAACACGTCGAAACGGAGATCGAACGCGACGCGCGCAAGCACGGCATAGTGCGCTGGCGTCAAGGCTACCGGATCGAAGAACTGGTGCGCGAACTGGATCTGTTCCACCTGGTTCTCGCCGATGTACTCGACGAGTACGCGACGCGCGACAACGGATTCACCCGCAGCCACGAAAAGCGCGCGCGCCGCCTGATTGCAGAAGCGCTGAGCATGGTCACGCTTGCGTCGATCAAGGAAGTGGTCAGCGAACGCGACCGCAAGATCGACGAATACACCGGTCGGCTGGAGCGCGCCAATCACGAATTGACGCTGAAACAGGGGCTCGTCAGCGAGTTGTACGAGTCGCGCATGCACATCACGCGCAGTGTCGTGCACGATTTGCGCAACTTCCTGAATTCGTTCTCAATGGCGCTGCAGCTAATCGCTCGCGTACCCGCCAAGGCCGACACCGCGTTGCAGCTAGCGAACCGGCAGGCGGCGGACATGAAGGCGCTTGTCGAGCAGATGGTCGAGTACTCGGTCATTCTCGGCGACGGTACGCCGCTCACGCTCGAACAGGTCGATCTGCATGAACTCTACGAGGAGCTTGTGGCGTCGTCGCGGCCGTCCATCGAAGAGAAGGGGCTGACGCTGCGCGCGGCGTTCGATCCGGCGCTGCCCGCCGTCACGTCGAACCGACTGAAGATCAAGCAGATCGCCGTCAACCTGCTCACCAATGCGACCAAATACACCAAGTCGGGTCAGGTCGAGCTGTACTTCCTGACGGCCGGTCCGCAGCACTGGTCGATCCGCGTGTCGGACACCGGCGTGGGCATCGCGCCCGCCGATGCCGACCGGGTGTTTGCCGAATTCGAACGCGCCGCCGGCGAGGAAATTCCCGGCACCGGGTTGGGTCTCGCCATCGTCAAGGAACTGTGCCGCGTGCTCGACGGGCACATCGACTTCGCGTCACGCGAAGGCGTGGGCACCACCTTCACGATCCGCTTTCCGTTGACGCTCGCGGAACCGGAAGAAGAGGCGTAACAGCAGACGCGGCAGACAGCGATCATCGTGTCGCTGCGCTGCTGGTCATGCGCGGGCATGCGCTCATTGCGCCATCGCCGTTGTTCAACCCATGCATCACAACCTCTGAAGATGTCCCGTCGCGGCGCGCCAGTTCCGCTAGATCGAGCAAGGCGGCGTAGCGCGCGGGGCAATCCGCAGACGGAACGAGTTCAGGAAGTTCGCGCGGCAACTCCGGATTTGCCATGAACCTCTGCACGGCGATCACCAGCGCGGTCGCCACGATGATCGTCGCCCATACGCTTGCTTTGCGAACCGTGGATGCATCCGAGACCTGCAAGCGCCGCCGGCGTGACGCGGCAACACGTTGCTCGTCTGCGTTCGCGCTGCCCGGCGGCATCCTTCGTGTGACTTTGACGCGGCTCGGCCGACGGGCGCGGCTGGCTAGAGTAAAGCGCATTCTTAATGGCATGGCGTTCGCTCTTCACGCCCAGTGCGCCGGTACATACACATTGCCGACCCAATGGCCCGGCACCCAGACTGCCGGACGCGGCGCGGGCGCAAGATAAACGCGGCGCGGCGCTACGTAGACAACCGGCGGCGGCGCATAGACCACTGGCGGAGCGACATAAGCAACGGGCTTCGGCGCGATCGCGACAGCCGGCGGGGGCGGCGGCGGTGCATACACCACGGGCTTCGGTGTCACGACGACAGCCGGCGCAGGCGGCGGTGCATAAACCACGGGCGGCGGCGCCACTACGACAGCGGGCGCGGGCGGCGGCGGCGCGACATAGACAACCGGCTTGGGTGCAACGACGACGGCCGGCGGCGGATACACCACCGGTTTCGGCGCGACGACGACCGTCGTGCCGCCCGTCGCCACAACGCCCGTGCTCACCACGGTTCCACTCGAACTCACCGTATTGCCGTGCGTGCCGGTCACGCTGGTGGACGTCGTCACTACGCCGGGCGCTACCCTCGTCGCCGTGCCGGAATGTGCGACCGTGTTTCCATCCGATCCAGTGACCGTTCCCGAACGCGAGCATGAAGAACCGGCGCAGCTGGTCGACGCCGAGTGATCTACCGTATCGCCGTTGGAGCGCGTCACCGATCCCGACGACGAGTACTGCCCAGCGCCCGTCTTCGTTACTTCGCCGGAGGTGGTCGCCGTCTTGCCATCCGGTCCGGTGAGCGCGCCCGTGTGCGAACACGTGCCGCCCGCGCAACTGGTGTCGCCAGAGTGCTGCACCGAGTTTCCGTAGCGGCCCGTCGCAGTGCCCGAATTCGAAAACTGACCGGGCGAATTGCGGGTGACCGTGCCGGTGTTGGTCGCAGCACCGCCATAAGGTCCGACGACACCGCCAGCATGCGAGCAGCTGCCGCCGCCGCACGAGCCATAGTGGCCTTCGCTATAGACGCCGCGCGACGTGTAGGCGGTTCCGTGCTGCGACCACGCGAATGCCGACGCGCTGCCCAGTGCGAGCATTGCCGTTGTCGCAGTCAGCGCGAGCTTGCGCAGTGTGCGGCGAGCGGAAGGCGAAAAAGAAGTGACGGCCGCAGATGAAGCGCCGCTGACCGGGACTGCGAACGAATGAGTTTTCACGGGTATGTCCTTCGTGGAATCAGGCCACGTCGTGCGACTGCTGCTGCTGCGCTGTGTGGCGATGAACGGACTATAGGAGGACGCGCCGTGGCAGTCAGCAGTGAAGATATGTCACGCTGTTTCAGCGCGAAAGAAGCCCTCTGGGCAAGGCTTCGCGAGCATTTTGCAGAGGCGGTGACATACGCCGACATACTTTGCATCGGCGAAAACGCATCGTGCCGCATGGCTATCCGGGCGACCAGGCGACGAGGCGGCTGCAGTGTGGCTACGGGAAATAGCGGCCGATTTCCGTTGACAACGTGTGCGGCAAAACGGCACACTCAGTTCATGTTGACGCACATCTCCATCGCCGTAGCGATTAATCACCCGAAGCGAGCCATCATCGGCTGGCCTATGGGAGCATGTTTGCGTTAGCAGTCTGAATCTGCAAAGCAAGACCCCAAGGCCCCGCCGGTAACGGAAGGGGCCTTTTGTTTTGTGGGCGCCTCTGTCGGCCGGCTCCAAACCGGAGAGCAAGATGGATCAGGCAAGCCCGCAGTGCATGGAAGACGACGCACATCGTTATGCGTATTACCAGGACGAGCGTCTACCGAAGGTGGTCGTGCATTTCCCGGTCGTGCCAGGCGCCACGCTGACATGGCGTATCGAGGCGGACAGCACGCTTACGGTGAAGGGGGCGCGCCTTTGGCTGACCCGCATCAGTTCTCCGTACGATCACTGGATCGCGCCGGGTCAAACGTTCACCCTGCAGCGCGGCGAACGCATATGGCTCAGCGCTGACGGCGAACGAACAGCGCATGTCTCGCTGAGCTCCGCGCTGCCCGCGAAAGGCATTCTCGCGCGCTGGCTCGGCCGGCTCGCCGGTTTGAGCCTGGGGCCGCCGAGCCCGCGCTGAAATGCGTTGTCAGGCTCCGCGCATGTCGCGTGAACTCGCTGCATGCGCAGCACGAGCCTGAAAAAACAACGGCGCGATGGCCTGAAGGCCCTCGCGCCGCGCAACGACATACGCTTCATTGAGGCGTGCTTTGCGCTGCGTCTTGCGGCGTAACTTGTACAGCTGCGGCCGAAACGAATACCGCGTGAATCGTGTCGCCCACCTTCACGTCTGCAAGATCGACTTGCGGACCGACTTCGAGCGTTTGGGTCTGATACGCGCCGCGCAGAGTGACAAGGCGCCGCTTGCGATCGATCTTTTGCACGGTGGCAAGCACTTCGACCTGACGCGCCGATTCGAAGCCGCCCGACGCAGGTGTGTAGACCTGCGTATCGACGCGTTCACGAATGCCCTTGCCTTTTCCTGTCACTCGCTCGGCCTTGACCAGCAGCGCGTTTTTATACAGCGCATCCACGTGGTCGCCCACCTTCAGTTTTTCGAAACCGGCGACTTGCTGGCCCACGAGCACGATCACAACGTTGCCGTTCGCCCCCTGCAGCGTGAGCGAGCGGCTGCCAGGATCGATGCCCACGATGGTGGCCTTCATATGCACAGGCTGCACGGCACTGACGACACCTTGCGCGGCGCTCGCCAAGGGCTCTTGCGCCCACGCCGGCTGAGCCGCGGCGAGCACCGCTGCCGTCAATGCTGCTCCTATCGTCGCTGCATTCATTTACGCTCTCCTTGAAAAATCGTCCCGGCTATGTTGCCCATTTCGCATAATGTCCAATGGGAAATATTCAGGACGCTTGACTAAAGATGTAGCGCAACGATTGTACATGCCTTACAGGAAGCTTCAATTGCGAGGCGGTACGACGCTTGCAAACGCGCGACGCAAAAAGAAACAGCCTCTTCGCGGCAGCGAAGAGGCTGTTTGGTAACGCGAAGCGCCACATACGCACACACGCGCACGCACGCACGCGCGCTAGACCATCACACGCGTTCGATTGCGATTGCGATGCCCTGCCCCACGCCGATACACATCGTGCACAGTGCGAAGCGTCCCTGCGTGCGTTGCAGCTGGTACATCGCGGTCGTCACGAGGCGCGCGCCGCTCATGCCGAGCGGATGACCCAGCGCGATTGCGCCGCCGTTCGGGTTCACGCGTGCGTCGTCGTCTGCCACGCCGAGCGTGCGCAGCACCGCAATACCTTGAGAAGCAAACGCCTCGTTCAACTCGATCACGTCGAACTGATCGATGGTCATGTTCAGGCGCGCCATCAATTTTTGTGCGGCGGGCGCCGGGCCCATGCCCATTATGCGCGGCGCGACACCCGCCGTCGCGATGCCGAGAACGCGGGCTCGCGGCGTGAGGCCGAACCGCTTGGCCGTCTCTTCGTTGGCCAGCAGCAGCGCCGCTGCGCCGTCGTTGACGCCCGATGCGTTGCCTGCCGTTACCGTGCCGTCCGGGCGCACCACGCCCTTCAGTTTCGCGAGCGTTTCCAGGCTCGTCTCACGCGGATGCTCGTCTTGCGACACGGTGATCGGATCACCCTTCTTCTGGGCGATCGTCACGCCGACGATTTCCTGCGCAAGCGTGCCGTCCTTCTGCGCGCGCGCGGCTTTCTGCTGACTGCGAAGTGCGAACGCATCCTGATCGGCGCGGCTGATGTTGTAGTCGGTCGCGACGTTTTCGCCGGTCTCCGGCATCGAGTCGACGCCGTACATCTGCTTCATCAACGGATTGACGAAACGCCAGCCGATGGTCGTGTCGTAGATGTCTGCCTGGCGCGAAAACGCGCTCGTTGCCTTGCCCATGACAAACGGTGCGCGGCTCATGCTCTCGACGCCGCCTGCCACCATCAACGCGGCCTCGCCGGACTTGATTGCGCGCGCGGCGATCCCGACCGCGTCCATGCCGGAGCCGCACAGGCGGTTCACGGTCGAGCCCGGCACGTCTTTAGGCAGCCCTGCGAGCAGCAGCGACATGCGCGCTACGTTGCGGTTGTCTTCGCCAGCCTGATTCGCGCAGCCGTAGATGACGTCGTCGATGACGCTCCAGTCGACGTTCTTGTTGCGCTCCATCAGCGCCTTCAGCGGCACCGCGCCCAGATCGTCTGCGCGAACCGACGACAGCGAGCCCGCATAGCGGCCGATGGGGGTGCGAATCGCGTCGCACAGGAATGCTTCGGTCATGTCATGTCTCCAGTGATGTGCTGCGCGCGCCGTGCCGTCAGCATGAATGCGTGGCGCGGGCGGATGCGTCGAGCATCGGCCGGGCGGCTGCCGGGCAGCCGTCGCGTGAATTCAGCTTAGCGCAGGATGGTGAACGATGCGTTCGAGTTGCCAGCCGTTTTGTTCTTTGTGCGAACATACGGTCATATATCGAACAACAAGGCTCGATAATAGGCGCGTGGCGGAAACGCTGTCAAGCGCGCTCCGCCCGTCATCAGGGAATACGTGAGAGGCGTCAGCCGCGCCGGGCAAGCGTCTGACAATTGATGCGCCCGCGCCGCCGCCGCGCTGCGGGGCCGCAACGCGAGGTCCGGCGGGCGCTTTAGTGACCTTCTAATGGACCTTCAGCGAAACTTCAGCGAACCTTCACGCCCTCGTCCGCGATATAGGCGCGGATCACGTCGGCAAAGGTCTGCTCGCCGCGCAGGCCCAGTTGTTCGGCGCGCGATGTGTCCCAACGTCCCGGCCAGCTACCGACAATTTTTTCGATGCGCGCGTCCGGCTGCCAGACGATCCGCTTCGCGACCTCGTCGCCAGCCACTTCGCGCAGCGCCGCCACCATCTCGTCGACGCTCACGGAGATGCCCGGCAGATTCAGCACTCGTTGATTGCCCAGCGCGGCGGCATCGAGTTCGAGCCCGGCGATCAGGCACTCGATCGCTTTGCGCGGCGACAGCAGCCACAGCCGCGTGGCGCCGTTGACGGGGCACACAGCCTCTTCGCCGTTCAACGGCTCGCGGATGATGCCGCTCGCAAATGACGACGCCGCCGCATTCGGCTTGCCGGGCCGCACGCTGATCGTGGGCAGCCGCAGCACGCGTCCGTCGACGAAACCGCGCCGCGAATAGTCGTTGAGGAGCAACTCGGCAATTGCCTTTTGCGCGCCGTACGACGATTGGGGATTCAGCGCAGTATCGTTCTGCACGATGTCGGGCAAGTCGCCGCCGTACACCGCGACCGAACTCGTGAACACCACGCGCGGCCGGTGTCCGCGTTCGCGGGAAACGTCGAGTAGCAGCCGCGACGCGTCGAGATTGATGCGCATGCCGAGATCGAAGTCGGCTTCCGCCTGACCGCTCACGATCGCGGCAAGGTGAAAGATCGCCGCGGTGTTGCTGTCGATTGCACGCTCGAGCACGCTGCGCTCCGCGATATCGCCCACTTCGGTGCGCACGCGGCTGTCGCCGAAATCGTTCGCTTGCACGACGTCGAGCAAGACGAGTTCGGTGATCGCTTGCGGCGCGCCTTGCGCGTCGCTCAACGAACCGCGCGAGAGCAGTTCGCGCGCAAGGCGTTGGCCGAGAAATCCCGCGCCGCCGGTTATCAGTACTTTCATGATTGGCTAGTGTCCTCGTTATATTGTGATCAAGCGGCGTTCAGATACGGTTTGAGCCAGCCGAGTCCCGCGGAAGTCGCGGCGCGCGGCCGGTATTCGCAGCCGATGTAGCCGTCGTAGCCGAGTGAGTCGATGACGTCGAAGAGATACGGATAATTGATCTCGCCCGTATCCGGCTCGTGCCGCTCCGGTACACCTGCAACCTGAATGTGACCGATGCCCGCGTGATCGCGCTTGAGCTTCACCGCGAGATCGCCTTCCACGATCTGGCAGTGGTAACAGTCGAACTGCACCTTGAGATTCGGCTCGCCGACTTCCGCACAGATTGCTTGCGCCTCGTCCTGCCGGTTCAGGAAAAAGCCCGGCATGTCGCGTGTATTGATCGGTTCGATCACAATCATGATGCCCTCGGTTTGCGCGGCCTTCGCGGCGTACGCGAGGTTTTGCAGATACACCTCGCGATGCCGCTCCCGCGGCTGATCTGCGCCGATCAGGCCCGCCATCACATGTAGCTTGCGGTTGCCGATGACACGCGCGTAGTCGAGAGCCGTTTCGATGCTGCGGCGGAACTCGTCTTCACGTCCGGGCAGCGTTGCGATGCCGCGCTCGCCGCTCGCCCAGTCGCCCGGCGGCGCGTTGAAGAGCGCTTGTGTCAGACCGTTGGCGTCGAGCCGCGCCTTGATCTCCGCGGCGCGAAAATCGTACGGAAACAGAAACTCGACCGCTTTGAAACCGTCTTTTGCGGCAGCAGCGAAACGGTCCAGAAAAGCGTGCTCGTTGTACATCATCGACAGATTGGCGGCGAAGCGAGGCATGGCGGCAACTCCTTTGAAGCTGTGTTCAGCGCGCGGCAACCGAAGCTGGAGCAGCAACGTAGGCGCCGCGCGGCGCTTTTAGCGATTGACCAGTCTGGCCGGCGTGAGCCACGTAGCGATCGCGCCGATCACCAGCATGCCGGCCAGCACATACATGCCGGTCTGCGTGCTGTGCGTGAGATCCTTCAGATAGCCGATCATGTAGGGACTCGCGAAACCCGCGAGATTACCGATCGAATTGATGATCGCGATGCCGGCCGCTGCGGTCGCGCCCGACATGAATGCCGTCGGCAGCGACCAGAAGAGCGGCGCGCAAGTCAGCACGCCGGCAGCGGCGAGCGACAGAAACGCGATGGACACCACCGTGTTGCTCGCGAACGAAGCCGCGACCGTGAAGCCCACGGCGCCGAACAACGCCGGCACGATCAGATGCCAGCGGCGCTCACGGCGCTTGTCCGCGCTATGTCCCATCAGATTCATCACGACGATCGCGCAGACAAACGGAATCGCGCTCAGCAGACCGATGTTGAATGCGCCGCTCACGCCCGTGGATTTGACGAGCGTCGGCATCCAGAACGTCAGGCCGTATTGCCCGGTGACGAACGCGAAGTAGATGAGCGACATCCACCATGTACGCGGATCGCGAAACACCGCGCGCAGCGAATGAGCGTTTGCTTTTTCCTTCGGCTGCGATGCGGCGATTTCATCGGTCAACAGGCGCTTTTCGCTTTCGCTCAGCCACTTTGCGCTCGCAATTCCGTTGTCGAGATACAGGATCGTGGCGATACCGATCGCCACCGCCGGAATTGCTTCGATCAGGAACATCCATTGCCAGCCCTGGAGACCCGAGCTGTGATGGAACGCCTGCATGATCCAGCCTGACAGCGGATTGCCGAAGATGCCCGACACCGGAATCGCCGACATGAACACCGCAATGATCTTTGCACGCCGATGCGACGGAAACCAGTAAGTCAGATACAGGATCACGCCCGGATAAAAACCTGCTTCGGCGAGACCAAGTAGAAAGCGCAGGATGTAGAACTGGGTCGGCGTCTTCACGAACACGAATAGCGCTGACATGACACCCCAGGTAATCATGATCCGTGCGATCCAGATGCGCGCGCCGAGCTTGTGCATCAGAATGTTGCTCGGCAATTCAAACAGGAAGTAGCCGATAAAGAACACGCCTGCACCGAGGCCGAATACCGTTTCGCTGAACGCGAGGTCTTGCGACATTTGCAGCTTTGCAAAGCCGACGTTCACGCGATCCAGATACGCGACCACGTAGCAAAGCATCAAGAATGGCACGATGCGCCAGAACACTTTCTTATATGTACGCTCGACTTCCGCGGCGCCGGGTTGACCCGCGGCCGCCGCGAACGGCTGGCTGGATACGGCCTGATACGAACTCATGCAATGTCTCCTGGGATGGTTGTATAACGCGTCGCCTTGGGCGATCTGATTGATGTGAGCGGTTGCTACCAGCGCGCGCCGAACGCGCTGCGCAGTTCTTCGAGCGACGCTTCGTCGAGCGGCGCCGGTCGAGGATTTGTCATGAGCCACAAACGCGCGGTCTCTTCGAGTTCTTCAAGTGCATATGACGCATGCGCGACCGAACGTTCCCAGACCACTGGGCCTAGACGCTCGAGCAGCACCGCGCGAACGCTATCGGCGAGCGCGGCGATCTGCGCGGCCACTTGCGGATCGCCGGGCCGGCGGTAACCAATCAGCGGCACGTGGCCCACTTTCATCACGTAGTACGGCGTGATCGGCGGCAGTACGTCGGCCTCACTCCACACGCCCGCGAGCGTCAGTGCGACCAGATGCGTCGAATGCGTATGCACGATGCCGCGCGTTTCGCCGTTGCGCGCATAGATGCCGCGATGCAGCGCGAGCGTTTTCGACGGCTTGCCGCCCGACACCGCATTGCCGTCGAAGTCGACCTTGGCGATGTCGGCCGGATCGAGCCGACCGAGGCACGCATCGGTCGGCGTGATCAGCCAGCCGTCATCGAGCCGCGCGCTGATGTTGCCTGCGCTGCCGACCGTATAGCCTCGTTGATAAAGACTCGCGCCAGTCACGCATATTTCCTCGCGTACGCGCGCTTCGTTCGTGGCGTGGACTGCGGGCGCGTTGCTCATTGCGCGGCTCCGTTCAGATGACGCAGCGCTTTTTCGAAGAAATCCGTCGTGCCGAAGTTGCCGGATTTCAGTGCCAGCGCGAGCGGTTGCGCGCCCACGGTTGCCGTCGCCGGAACGCCGGGATCGATCTGCGCGCCGATGCGCAACGTGCGGACATTCAGCGCCTGCACGACCGCGCCCGAGGTCTCGCCGCCCGCCACGACGAACTTGTGCACACCGCGCTCGTGCAAGCCGCGGGCAATCGCCGCCAACGTCGATTCGACCAGATGTCCTGCCCGGTCCACACCGAGTTCGCGTTGCACCGCTTTCACTTCGTCGGGCGTGGCGGTCGCGTAGATGAGCATGGGCTCGGCTTTGTCGAGATATGTTTGCGCGAAGGCCAGCGCCTGTTCGACAACCGCTTCGCCGCGCGCAGCAGCAAGCGGGTCGATGCGAAACGCAGGCCGTGTTTCGCGCCAGGCGGCGACTTGCGCATTGGTCGCTTTCGACGCGCTGCCGGCGAGCACTGCGGACGTTCCTTCGACGTGGGGCAGTTGCGCGGCATCAGCTTGCGAATCGAGCAGGCCCGCGCGACGGAAGTTACCCGGCAAGCCCAACGCAATACCGGAGCCGCCTGTGATCAATGTCAGATCGGCGCACGCTTCGCCAAGCACGTATAGGTCGGCGTCGGAGACCGCGTCGGCAATTGCCATGCGCACGCCCTGGTTACGCAATGCGTCGAACGATTCGCGCACGGCCGATACACCTTGGGCCACCGCGTCGTAACGCACGAGCCCAACTTTCGATTGCGTCTGACGTTGCAACACGCGCACGAGGTTGGCGTCGCGCATCGGCGTGAGCGGATGGTTCTCCATGCCCGACTCGTTGAGCAACGTATCGCCCACAAAGAGATGACCGCGAAAAATGGTGCGGCCGTTCTCGGGGAACGCGGGGCAGGCAATCGTGAAAGCACTGGCAGAACCTTGCGCGGATAGCGCATCCAGCAACGCATCCGTCACCGGCCCAATGTTGCCTGCGTCAGTCGAATCGAAGGTCGAGCAATATTTGAAAACGAACTGGCGGCAGCCCTGGGCGCGCAGCCAGTCGAGGGCGGCAAGCGATTGCGCGACTGCGTCAGCTGCGGGGATCGTGCGCGACTTCAGCGCGACCACGAGCGCGTCGGCTTCGATCGTTTCTCCCTTCTCCGGCACGCCGATGGTTTGCACCGTGCGCATTCCGCCGCGCACCAGCATGTTGGCGAGGTCGGTTGCGCCGGTGAAATCGTCGGCGATACAGCCGAGCAGCGCGCGTTGTGTCGTAGCGGTCATGACGCGCTCCTGTTCACTTTGCCGCCGGCACGTCGATGCCGGGGAAAATCTTGATGACCGCGGAGTCGTCTTCGCCGCCGTGACCGGCTGTGGACGCCATCATGAACATCTGATGCGCCGCCGCCGATAGCGGCAGCGGAAATTTCGAACGGCGCGCGGTATCGAGCACGAGGCCGAGATCCTTGACGAAGATGTCGACGGCCGACAGCGGCGTGTAATCGCCGTTGAGTATGTGCGGTACGCGGTTCTCGAACATCCACGAATTGCCGGCGCTGTGCGTGATCACGTCGTAAAGTGCGTCCGGATCGACGCCTTCGCGCAGGCCGAGCGCCATCGCCTCCGCGGCCACGGCGATATGCACGCCGGCCAGCAACTGGTTGATGATCTTGACCTTCGATCCCGCGCCATGCGCGGAGCCCAGGCGATAAACCTTGCCCGCCATCGTGGCAAGCACGTCCTCACAGGCCGCGTAAGCGGCGGCGGGACCGGACGTCATCATCGTCATCTCGCCCGATGCGGCGCGCGCCGCCCCGCCCGAGACCGGCGCATCGAGCATCTGCAAACCTGCTGCCTCGATGCGCTTGCCAAGTTCGATTGCGAAGTCGGGCGCGACCGTCGCGCTCGCGATCACGACGCCGCCCGGCTTCATCGCCGCGACCGCGCCCTGCTCGCCGAACAACACCGCCTCGGTTTGCGCGGCGTTCACGACCAGTGTGATGACCACGTCACATTGCGCACCGAGTTCGGCTGGCGACGCACATCCCACGCCGCCTTCTTTCACGAACGCCTGCAGGACTTCGCTGCGCAGATCGCACGCGTGGACCCGCAAGCCCGCACGCAGCAACGAACGCGCGACGCCCAAACCCATTGCACCGAGACCGATGACACCGACATTTCTGGACATGCTGCACCTCTATGGAATCTGTTACGCGCTTGTGGGAATTGCATCGCGTGCGCCGACTTCGCAACACTCGCCGGCGTATCTCGGCATCAGCGAATGCCCGCTTCCGCGAGCCGCCTTGCCGCGTTGTACATGTGCGTTTGCGCCGCGTTGCGCGCGGCCATGGGATCGCCGGCACGAATTGCGGCTGCAATGGCCGCGTGCTCTTCGCGCACCTGACGCGAGAAGTCTTCGCGCAGTGCTTCGTTGCGGCGCGTGACAACCGTGCCGGCTTCGAGATACTGATTCAGGAACGTCAGCGTCTTGAGGAAATACGGATTGCCGGTTGCTCCCGCAATCGCGCGATGAAACGCGACGTCTTCGGTCACGCCGTCCTCGCCTTCCGCGACGGCTTCGTCGATCTTCGCGAGGGCCGCGTCGATGGACATCATGTCGGCGTCGGTGCGACGCATCGCGGCCTCGGATGCGACTTCCGCTTCAATCGCCCGCCGCAGCGCGAGAATCTGTACGACCGACCCCGGCTCGACCGCTTCGGCGTAGTCGATACGCAGCGGCCGGATCGCGCCGTGCGCCGCGATGAAGACGCCGCTGCCCTGGCGCGGCTCGACCACACCTTCGTTCTTCAGCCGCGAAATCGCCTCGCGGATCACCGTGCGGCTCACGCCGAATTGCTGCGCGAGCACGGCCTCGGTGGGCAGCTTGCCGCCGCGTGCGAAGGTGCCCTTGTCGATCTGCTTGAGAAGCTGCTGCGCGACGGTGTCGCTCAATGCGCGGGCTGGAATCTTGTCGAACATCGAATCTCTCGATTGTCATGTCATCGGGTCATCATACAAATTTTCGATGCCGGTTACATCCACGCAAACCCTGGGTTTTTTGTCCGAAGACCCGTGAAGTTGGCGAAACAGAAGGCTTAAGCTATCGTCACGCCTTTGCGCACCGTCGCGACCATCGAGTCACCGCGGACGGTATCCAAGCCTTACGAACGCACGTTTCGCACACATTTCCAGGTCCATGAGCAAAGCCCCGCCGCCGTCCCCCGACGTTTCCGCCAGCGCCGAACCGGCCCCGGACAAACCGGGCGACTCGTACGTGCAGTCGTTTGCGCGCGGCCTCGCGGTGATTCGCGCGTTCGACGCGACGCGCCCCGAGCAGACGCTTACCGACGTCGCCGCTGCCACGGGCCTCACGCGCGCGGGTGCGCGGCGCATCCTGCTGACATTGCAGACGCTCGGCTACGTCGAAGCCGAGGGCCGCCTGTTTCGGCTGACGCCGAAAATTCTCGACCTCGGGTTCGCGTACCTGACGTCGATGCCGTTCTGGAATCTGGCTGAGCCAGTCATGGAAGAATTGTCCGCACAGGTGCACGAAAGCTGCTCGGCGGCCGTGCTAGACCGCACGGAGATCGTCTACGTGTTGCGCGTGCCGACTCACAAGATAATGACGATCAACCTGTCGATCGGCAGCCGCCTGCCGGCGTATTGCACGTCGATGGGCCGCGTGCTGCTCTCCGCACTCGACGACGAGACGCTCGAAACCACGCTGAATTCGTCGCCGCTTTACGCCCACACGCCGCGCACGGTAACGGACAAAGAAGAGCTGAAGAAACTGATCGCGCAGGTGCGCCGCCAAGGATGGGCGATTGTCGATCAGGAACTGGAAGGCGGTTTGATTTCGCTGTCGGCGCCTATCCGCAATCGGCAGGGACGCGTGATCGCGGCAATGAATATCAGCGGCAACGCGCAACGCAATTCGGCCAGGCAGATGGTCAAGGCGTTTCTCGAGCCGCTGCAGCAGGCTGCGCAAACCGTATCGGAGATGGTGGCAAGGCGTGGTTGAATCAGCGGCAGTTTTGCCACCGCTGTTCGAATGTTCACGCCCCGCGCCCGCAACTGTGGTCAGCGGGTGAGGTACCGCTCCACCAGCCGCGTCCAGAATGCCGCACCAACCGGCAGGTTCTGATCGTTGAAGTCGTAATGCGGGTTGTGCACCATGCAGCCGTCCTCGCCCACTCCGTTGCCGATGCGTAGAAACGTGCCCGGCCGCTTCTGCAGCATGAAAGCGAAGTCCTCGCTACCCATCAGTATGTCGGTCTGCGCAACGACCTTGTCGTCGCCTACCAGTTCGCGCGCCACTTCTACCGCGAAATCTGTTTCGTCATCCGAATTAACGACGACCGGATAACCTTCGATATATTCGACGACGGCCTTGCCGCCATAACTCGCGGCCTGCGTTTGCGCGAGTTCGGTAATGCGCTTTTTAAGCAACGCACGCACTTCAGGGCTGAACGAACGCACGCTCAGTTCGAGCCTCGCCGTGCTCGCGATCACGTTGTTTGCCGTACCCGCATGCATCGAGCCGACTGTCACGACCGCAGGTTGCGACGGATCGACGTTACGCGCAACGATGGTCTGCAACGCCATGACGATGCTTGCCGCCACCACCACCGGATCGACCGTCAGATGCGGGCGCGCCGCGTGGCCGCCCACGCCTTCTACCGTGATGATCGCCTTGTCGCCCGCCGACATGAACGGCCCCTTGCGGAACAGCAGCACGCCCGGTTCCGCGCCTGGATGATTGTGCAGACCGAACACGGCGTCGCATGGAAAGCGCTCGAACAGGCCGTCTTCGATCATTTTCTTCGCGCCGCTGTCGATGCCGCTTTCTTCGGCCGGCTGAAAGTACAAGTGCACCGTGCCCGAGAAATTGCGCGTGGCGGCGAGACGTTGCGCGGCACCGAGCAGGATTGTCGTGTGGCCGTCGTGGCCGCACGCATGCATCTTGCCGTGCGTGCCGCTCGCGTAAGGCAGACCGGTTTGCTCGATGATCGGCAGCGCGTCCATGTCGGCGCGAATGCCGATGCTGCGCTTGCCGTCGCCTACTTTGAGCGTGCCGACCACACCGGTTTGACCGACACCGCGCGTGACCTGCCAGCCCCATTCCTCGAGCTTCCCGGCGACGAGCGCGCCGGTTTGCAACTCCTCGTAGGCAAGTTCGGGATGGTGATGAATGTGATGGCGAATTTCGCGCAGGCTTTCGGCGGCAGGGATCAGATCGGCTACTTCGGTGTAACGCGCGCTTTCGCTCATTTGCAAGAGACTCCGTGAAGTGAAGCTGTATGAAAGCGGATGCCAAGGCAGCAGTAAGACTGCCGCCTGCTTACCGCTGACGCAGCGAAGGCGAGAACTATAGCCCGGCTTTAGCCTCGAGGAATGCGATCAGCGCCTGACCGGCCTCTTCCAGCTCGCCTGAATTGTCGATTGATTTGCAGCGAACGCCGTCGGGCAAAGAAAAAGGAGCGTGCCGTGCGAGCCGCGCGGCTACTTGCTCCGCCGATTCCCGCGCCCGCGCACCGAGACGCGCTTCGAGAATATGAGGCGCAGCGTCCACATGCACGACTTCGGTACGAGGATAGCGCGCAAGCGCATGATGCAAGTACTGGCGCGAGCCATTGACGACTACCGTGCAACCGCGCGCGAGCCATGCGTCGAGTTCGATACCCACGCCATAGCGCAGCGAATGACTGGACCATTCGAGCGCGAAGAGACCCAGCAATGAACGAGCGGCGAATTCCTCGACGCTTAACGCGATATGTTCTTCGCCGTTGCCGCTTGGCCGCGTAATGTAACGATGCGCGAAGAGAATCGGCTCGCCCGCAAGGCGCTTGCGAGCGAAACCCAGCAACGCGTCTTTACCCGCGCCGGACGGCCCCATCACATAGACCAGGCGACCTGTCATTGGCCCCTCACCTCGTGGCATTGAAACGGCACACTTTGCCACAACGCGACGCTTTGCGGGACCCGCTCAGCGCGACGTTTTCACGTGGAAAGCGGCACGCGCTCCGGTTCGTCGGTCTCGAACCAGGCGGGGTTACGCGCGGCGATGGGACCGAGCGACACGAGGATTTCACGCAGGTGGCTGCGCATGGCGTCTTCGGCGGCGATGGGATCGTGTGCGCGCAAACCGGCCAGGATCTTCGCGTGTTGCTTGATCAGCAGATCGAGGGGCGACACGTCCGGCAAACTCAAGTAGCGCACGCGATCCATTTGCGCCTTGATGTCCTGAATGGTTTCCCACGCGGCAGTGCAGTCTATCGCCTGCGAAATCGCGTAGTGGAACGCTTCGTCGAGCGCGAGGAACGCGGCCGTGTCATTCGATTTTGCCGCGAGCTTCTGTTCGCGCAGATTGTCGGCGAGCGCCTGCAATTGCTCATCGGTAATCGACACTGCTGCTTTGCGCACTACCGCCGTCTCGATCGCTTCGCGGATAAAGCGCCCTTCGCGCACCTGGCGCGGAGAGATGCGCTTCACGAAGGTGCCGCGTTGCGGCAGGACCTGCAGCACGCCCGCTTCGACCAGTTTGATGAATGCCTCGCGCACTGGTTGCCGCGACACCTGGAACATGTCCGACACTTCCTTCTCCGAGAGCGGCGTGCCGGGTACCATCTGGCCGACGAAAATGGCCTGTCGCAAAGCGCGGAAGATCTGCTTGCCGATGGGCTCGTGCGAATCGAACGATACGTTCTCGGTTAGATCTGGCAGTGGGACATGCACGCCAGCCTGCGCGCCCGCACGACGCCGCGCACGGGGTTCAGCGAGCGTGGCGTTCGCTCCAATGGGCGGCTTGCTGGCGGAGAGATTCCTGGTCGACATTTTGCAAACTACGAAAGAGCATCGAGTGGATGGCTGCCTCGGCGCATCGGTGCCTGGCCGTTACTAAATGCACGGTGATGCACCCTGCGAAGCTGTGCACCATACTACCATGCACGTTCGACCGCCAGCGTGCTTGCGCGCGGCTCGCGAATCCACACGAGGGAGCACACCGCGCCGAGTACCGCGATCCCTCCCGCCAGCACGAATGCGCTGCCATACGCGCCGTGGGTCGCCTGAACGATGAAGCCGGTGACAGCCGGCCCGATCACGCCCGCAAGATTCGCCAGCAGATGCACGAAGCCGCCGACGCCGCCCACGTGTTCACGCGGAACCGTGTCCTGAATGACGGCCCAATAAACGGCGCCCGTCACATACAGGAAGAAGATGGACACCGACATCAGCGCAACCGCGCTTTCCGTGCTGGCGACGCGGCCCGCCAGTGCAACGCACACCGCCGCCGCGCCAAGACATGTCCCCAGTACGATCTTGCGCGACAACAGCGGCTTGCCCGTCAAACGCAGAATCAGGTCAGAGATAAAGCCGCCGGCCGCGAGGCCGATGCTGCCGAGCACCCATGGAATCACCGTGGCGATGCTCATGTCATGCAGGCTCAGGTGGTGCGCCTCGGTCAGATAGGTAGGAAACCACGAGAGAAAGAAAAACAGCACGTAGTTGTACGAGAAGAAGGCAAAGGCAGTTGCGAGAATAATCGGCTTGCGCAGAAAGTGACCGAGGCCGAGCTTCGAGCCGTCGGCGGAATGCGCGAGCGCGTGTTCATCGGCCTGGCCGGCGAGAATCAATTGCATCTCGTCGCTTGTGACGCGCGGATTCTGTTGCGGATGCTCGGTCGTGGTCGCGGCCCAAAAGACGAGCCATAGCAGCCCGAGTAACATGATCGCGACGAACGCCCAACGCCAGCCGAACTGAACCGCCATGAAACCCACCACCGGGCCCGCCAGCGCGCCGCCGAGCGGCGTGCCGGAACTGATCACGCCGATCGCGCTCGCCACTTCCTTGCGAGGAAACCAGTTGTTGACCATCTTGCTGTTCGACGAGCTGAACGGCCCCTCGCCCATGCCGAACAGCACACGCAACACGATCAGCGAACCGATGCCGGTCGCGAGCGCCGTGGCGCCGCAGAACAAAGACCAGACGCCCATTGCAGTGCCGAACACGCGTTTCGCGCCGACCTTGTCCGACAGCACGCCGCCAACGAAATTGAACAACGCATAGCCCACGAAGAAACTGCTGAACACAACGCCCATTTGCGCGTGCGAAAAGTTCAGGTCTTTCTGAATGAGCGGCGCGGCGATAGATAGTGCCGAGCGGTCGAGATAATTGATAACGCCCGCCAGAAAGAGCAGTGCGACAACAAACCAGCGTTGACTCTTTATCATGCGATGTCTCCTTCATTGCGCCTCTTGACGGGCGTTGGAACGGCTTGTGAATGTGTTGCGCCCATCGAGGAACGTGTCTGCAACGCGCCTGCGGGCGTGCGGGTTCAGTCGAAATTCAGATGTACTTTCATGGACTGCGAGCGGTCCAGAGCGACCTCGAATGCCTGGTTTGCATCGCTCATCGCAAATGCGTGCGTCATTAGCGGACGCAGGTCGACCTTGCCCGATGCGATTTCATCGGCGGCAATCGCATATTCGTCGGTGAAGCGAAACGAACCTTGATAGCGAAGCTCCTTCGACATCACAAGATTGGCCGCAACCGGCGACTGTCCAGCAGGCAAATTGCCGACCTGGATTACCGTGCCGCCCGCACGCGCTGACCGCAAAGCCGTTTCGAGTCCCGCGGGACTGCCGGACGCTTCGATCACCACGTCGAACGTGCCGCGCTGTGCAGACCATTGCTCGATCGTCGCGCTGTCGGCGGCATTGACCGTCTGGTCCGCGCCCAGTTGAGCGGCAACCTGCAAAGCCCGGCTCGACAGATCGACGGCGACGACCCGATGTGCGCCTGCACGCCGCGCCACCGAAAGCAGGATGCAGCCGATCGGGCCGCAGCCGATCAACAGCACGCTTGCGCCGACCAGCGAGCCTGCCCGTTTCACCGCATGCAGCGCGACGGCGAGCGGCTCGGCCATCGACGCCTGCGCGAAGTCGACGCTGTTCGCGACCGGAATGCACTGGCGCGCCGCCACGACAATGTACTGGCGGAACATGCCCTGCGTGTGAGGAAACGTGGACGCGCTGCCCATGAAGCGTATGTTCAGACAATGATTAGGCATCCCTACCGTACAGTACTTGCATGTTCCGCATGCGAGCCCTGGGTTCACGGCGACGCGCTGACCCGGCACGAGGCGTGCATCGACGCTCACGCCTTCACCTAGCGAATCGATTTCGCCCGCCACTTCGTGCCCGAGCACGAACGGCTCGCGCACCGCGAAATCGCCGCTCTTGCCCTTGAAGTAATACGAGAGATCGGAGCCGCAAATACCGCCGGCGCGAACGCGCACTCGCACCTGACCGGGGCCCGGCTCCGGCGGATCGACTTCGTCGATGCGAATCAGTTTGGGTTCGTGAAGCACGGCTGCAAGCATGGTGGACTCCGGTATGACAGATGCGCGAATTCGATTAATTCGATTAAGCGCGGCAAAAAGGCGGGGTAAATAAGACCTCAGCGACGGCGCTGCATCACTCGTTGGTCACCAGTTCCATAGCGTGCCGTCCTCGAGACGTGCAACGGGCAAATAAGCCGGATCGTAGGGGAACCGCGCAGCGGCGGCTTCGTCGATGTCGACTCCATGACCCGGTGCATCGCCCGGATGCATCATGCCGTGGTCGAAGCGCCATGCATGAGGGAACACTTCGAGCGCCTCTTCGGGAAAGCCCATATATTCCTGCACGCCGAAGTTCGGCACCCACAGGTCGAAATGCAGCGCCGCACCCATGCAGACCGGCGAGAGATCCGACGGCCCATGACAGCCCGTGCGCACCTGGTAGAGCGAAGCAAAATCGGCAATGCGCCGAAGATGCGTAATGCCGCCCGCGTGCGTCAACGTCGCGCGGATATAGTCGATCAGTTGCTCCTCGATCAACTGCTTGCAGTCCCAGATACTGTTGAACACTTCGCCGACCGCAATGGGCGTGACCGTATGCTCACGTATCAGCCGGAAGCCGGCCTGGTTCTCGGCGGGCGTGGGGTCTTCCATCCAGAACAGACGATACGGCTCAACGGATTTGCCAAGGCGCGCCGCCTCGATCGGCGTCAGGCGATGGTGCACGTCGTGCAGCAGATGCGTGTCGAAGCCGAACTTGTCGCGCACCGCTTCGAAGAGTTTCGGCACGAAGTCGAGATACTTTTCCGACGACCAGCTTTGCTCTTCAACAGCGCCCTTCGTCGCCGGCTCGTACATGCCGCTGCCTTTCGATACGCCATATACCGAGCGCATGTTCGGCACACCGCATTGGATGCGAATCGCCTGATAGCCGGCCTCGATGTGCTCGGCGTAACGGTCGAGCGCTTCTGGAATGTCCCGACCCGTGGCGTGTCCGTACACCATCACGCCTTCGCGCGATGCCCCGCCGAGCAGCTTGTACAGCGGCATCCCCGTGACCTTGCCGAGAATGTCCCATAGCGCCATGTCGACCGCGGCGATGGCCGTCATCGTGACTGGACCGCGGCGCCAGTACGCGCCTTTGTACAGATACTGCCAGGTGTCTTCGATACGGCCCGGGTCGCGGCCGATCAGTAGCGGACAAACGTGATCTTTCAGATACGAGGCAACCGCCAGTTCGCGACCGTTGAGCGTGGCGTCGCCGATACCGTGCACGCCTTCATCGGTGACGATCTTGAGCGTGACGAAGTTGCGGCCGGGGCACGTGACGATCACATCGGCGCGAACGATTTTCATGTTTCCTTCCTTGCTTCAATCAGGTCTGGCGTGACACCGAACGCGAGCTTGACACTGAATTCACGGCTGCGGTGTCATGGCGCTTTCAACGAAGCATGCGACTGCATATCCGGCTTCAGCCTGCTTGCCTCGAATCGTTTGAACGATGCTACCATACAAGTATATTTACACGTCAAATCAGGGTTTTCCCGCTGATTCACGGCGTTTCAAGCCTGTCACGTCATTGGGACTTCACACCATGAGCACGCCAGCTTCATTGCCTCGCCTTACCCGTCATGCGTTGTCCGCCCTGAGTCGGCACGTGTTGTCACCGGGGCATGCTGCGTGGCGCGAGCCGTCCATCGGCATCGTGCATCTCGGCATCGGCAATTTTCATCGCGCGCATCAGGCGCTTTATACGGAAGAAGCCATGCTCGCCGAAGGCGGCGACTGGGGCATCTGCGGCGTCACGCTGCAAGGCGACGTGGCGAAGCGCAATGCGCTGATGGAGCAGGAAGGTGTGTACAGCGTCGTCGAACGTGGACCCGAGGGTGCAAAGGTCACGGTTGTGCGCGCATTGCGCGAAGTGCTTGCAATGCCGCACGACCACGACGCATTGTTCGAGCGGCTCGCTGATCCGTCCGTGCGGATCGTTTCGTTGACGGTCACGGAAAAAGGCTATTGCCGCAATGCGAAGACGGGCGATGTCGCACTCGACAATCCCGCCGTCGTACACGACCTATCGCATCCGCACGCACCACGCAGCGTGCCTGGCATTCTGGTTGCCGCGTTGCGCCAGCGCCGCGATGCAGCGAGAGAACCCTTCACAGTGCTGTCGTGCGACAACCTCGCGCACAACGGCGCCGCTCTGCGCCAGGTGGTATGTTCTTTTGCACGCGAGTTCGATCCGGCACTCGCTGACTGGATCGCAGTGGAAGTTGCGTTCCCGTCGACCATGGTCGATCGCATCGTGCCGGCCACGACCGACTCCGAGCACGCCACCGTGGCAGCGGCGCTCGGCTATCGTGACGCCGCGCCCGTGCCTTGCGAGCCGTTCCGGCAATGGGTGATCGAAGATCGTTTTCCGGCGGGACGTCCGGCGTGGCATGCGGTGGGCGCACAACTCGTCGACGACGTCACGCCGTTCGAACTGGCGAAGCTGCGCATGCTCAACGGCACGCATTCCACCCTCGCCTATCTGTCGATGCTTGGCGGCTTCGCCACGATCGACGAGGCGATCGCCGACCCCGCCATGCGCAATCTCATCCACGCGATGATGACCGAAGAAATCGCGCCGACGCTGAACATGCCGGCGTCATTCGATGTCGCCAACTATCGCGATGCACTGCTCGCGCGCTATGCGAACCCGGCGCTCAAGCACCGCTGCGCGCAGATTGCGATGGACGGCAGCCAGAAGATTCCGCCGCGCCTCCTTGGAACCATCGCCGCGAGAATCGACGCGGGGCAGCCGTTCACGCGCCTCGCACTAGCGGTCGCGGGATGGATGACGTTCTTGCGCGGTTATGCAGACGACGGTTCGCGCTACGACATCAGCGACCCGCTCGCCGAAAATTTGAAGGCGCTCGCGGCATCTGCGAATGGCGATCCTCGGGCGCTGATGGATGCGCTGCTCGGCGTGCGCGAAATATTCACCGCGGAGTTGGCCGCGCAGCCCGCGTTCAGAGCGGCGTTGCTTCATGCGTTGCAGTTGCTGCAAGACAATGGCGCACGCGCAGCGGTAGCGGCATTGCAATAACGCGCCGCATTTCATATGTCAGCCAGGCCGTGGGCTCGGCCTCGTGTCACTCGGTCGCATTTTCGCCGGCTTGCAAGTGCACGGCTTCGGTCTGGTCCGCCTGCTTGCGCCGGCGTGCCTCGAGCACGTCGCGATAACGCAGATATGCGCAACGTCCCCCCGATTTCGCCGCATACATCGCGGCGTCAGCGTTCAGCAGCAGTTCCTCCGCCGTGCCGCTGTCGTCGGGGAACTGGCTGATGCCGATGCTCGCGCCCACCGTCATGCCCTGGCCGTCCATCACGATCTCTTCGTTGAGCGTGGTCATGATGCGTGAGGCGATGCCCGGCGCCGCCTCCGCCGAGCGCGGTCCCTCGATCAGCACGATGAATTCGTCGCCGCCGAGACGCGCGACGACATCCGCCGAATGAAGCACTTGCTTGAGCCGCAGCGCCACCGCAACGAGCACCTTGTCGCCGACCGAATGGCCGAACTGGTCGTTGATCTGCTTGAAGCGGTCGAGGTCCACGAACAACACCGCGAGTCCTTCGCGGCGGCGCGTCGCGTCGTCGATAGCACGCTCGAGCTTCTCCATGAACAGCATGCGGTTCGGCAGTCCGGTGAGCACGTCGTGAGTGGCGAGATGCACGAGTTCGCGCTGTTTTACATGCAGCGCGTCCATCTGCGATCTGATCTCGCGGCGCAAACGATCGAAGCAGCGCGCGAGTATGCCGATCTCGTCCGTGCGTTTGACGGGCAATGTCTCCATCGCGTGTTCGGCGAAAAGATGCGTGGCCGCATACGCGAGGATATGCAACGGCTTGGTTAGCGCACGTGCAAAAAGAATTGCGAGAAGCAGTGCGAGCGCGCTGAAGATCAACACCATGCGAATGATGCTGCCGCCCAGCAGTTGCGCGCCCGACAACACGTCTTCAAGCGGCTTGCCAAGCCCGATCACGATGAAGCGATTGCCCTCGGACGCGCCGAACGGCCGGCGCACGAAGGCGAGTACTTGCCCCTCCGCCTGACGCGGTCGCGCGAGACCATTCACGAGTACTTCGCTTTCCTTCTGCTCGAAAAGCGGCTTGGTGACGGCAAAGCTATCCTGCATCAGCACGCGGCGGCCGTTATCGAAGCCGAACGTTTTCGACGCATCGGGATGAACCAGAAAGTCACCCCATTCGTTGGCGAGATAGACCTCATAGTCGCTTGGCAAATCGCTTTGCAGGCGTTTGAGCAAATCGGCGAGATTGATATCGATCACGACGACGCCGATCACCGAGCCTTGCGCGTTCGCGACGGGCGTGCCGACCCGCAACGTCGGTTTACCCTGCGCCGCGTGAGCGCCGTACTCATGATTGACGGCAATCGGCGACGTGTAAATGCGTCCGGGCGAAAATGTGAGTGGCTCGAACACATACGGGAACTGCCCTTTCTCCTGCAGATCGCCGCCGTCCACGCGCATCAGTCCATCGGCGTCGCGGTCAAAGCGAATGATTTCGAGGCCGTGATGCGCGCGGCTGATAAGCCGGATCTGCAGGTATTCGGCGTGATGGATCATGAAGCTCGAGTACACCTGCGCGAGCCGTTCGCGCGACGCGCTCGCCGCAGACCCGTCGCCGGTCGCCAGAACCTCGGCCGACGAAGGCAAGCTCGCGAGCACGAGTGCGTCGGCGCCCACGTCGTCGATGGAGGCGGAAAAACGCTGACCCAGCAATTCCGTGGACGTCAGCAAACTGTGGCCGGCTTCCTTCACGAGCATCGCGCGGTTCGCGTGATACGCGTAATAACCGGTCGCGCCCGATGCCAGCACGCCAATGCAGGCGAGCAGAATAGACAGCTTGAAGGTGAGGCCGGGGCGGATCATCAGAAGCGCTCCGAGCGGTCACCGGAGACGATTCTGATCCACAGGTCCTCGCGCCGTTGAATGTTTTCGACCGGACCGATCCACACGATGCGAGCGCTATCGCTATGCGCAGCCGGATCGGTCAATGTGTTCGCGAGTCCTTGCCGCTGTGTCAGTAACCGGCTCACGTCCGGTTCGAGCATGTAATTGATCCATGCGAGCGCGAGCGCCGGATCAGCGGCTGCACGCGTCATCGACCAGCAATCGAGCCAGGCCAGCACGCCTTCGTCGGGAATCACGTAGCCCACGTCGGCGCCGGCGCGGCGCAGTAATTCCAGTTGCTGCGTGCCGTAGTTGCCGAACATCAGCGCAACGTTATGCTGGATGAAAAACGCGGTCGCCTCTTCAGGCAGCGTGTAATAGGTCAGCAGGTTGCGGCGCAGATCGACGAGCTTGTGCGCAATCGCGCGCATCTGCGTGGCGTTCAGATTGAACGGATCGGGATAACCCAACGCGAGCGCCGTGAACGAGAAATTGTGCTGCGCACTATTGAAGTCCAGCACCTTGCCGCGGTATCGCGGGTTCCACAGTTCACGCATCGAGCGCGGCGCGACTGCGACCTGCTTGCGATCGTAAATGAGGCCCATCGACGAATAGGTAAACGGAATCGCATACACCTTGCCGTCCGACATGATTCCTTCAATCGCCGAGCGCGCCTGAAAACGCGGCAGTTGTCTTGCGGTATTGGGCAGACTTTGCAGATCGAGCGGCGCCAGCAGATTTGCGTGCGTATAGCGCTGGATTTCCGCGGTGTTCGCCGCGAGCACGTCGAAGCGCGGCGCGTTCCTCGCATGCAGCTGGGCCCATAGCGCTTCGTCGGAATCCACGAGCGTCACTTCCACTTTTACGTCGTAACGCAACTCGAAGTTCCTCACGACGTCGGCATCGGCGTACCCGGGCCACGCAAGCACATGCAAGACTTTTTTCGCGACCTCGGCCGACGCGCTCGACAGCAGCCCGAAACTGAGAAACGCGCCCACAACGAGTCGCAAGAAAACCGCGCGCCCGCTACGCGCTAATGGCGCGCGCGAGGACGCAAGCGCAATTCGCTGCTGACCGGGCTGCGTAAAACAGCGCACTCCATCTGCCGTCGAAATCATGTGCATATGCAACACCGTTTTGCAGAAGGCAGTTCCCGCGAGCAGAAGCCCGCGTAAATGACTCGCGAATCAATACTGGAGACGTTTCCTCTGACCAGAACTGCTCTGTGCGCTGCGTGGAAGCGCGAGGAGCAACGATGATAGCCCCAAGCAATATGTTTTTGGTCTCATTACCGCGTCAATGCCTGGAAATAACTGACCCTCGGCGGGACACGACGGGCATTCATCGCGTGATAACGGCAGGCGCTTAACGTTCTTTAATTAATTCGACGAATTAAATGAACGCGTGATTGCTAAATCTATTTAACGATTCGCATTACGACCGGGTTACGACGTTATTACGACATGCGCCGACAGCCGGCCATTCGATGCCGCCCGCATCGTCGCGCGACAATGCGCTCCTCCGGGCACCTCTACTGCCAAGGCATCGCTCATGCGCCATCCGGTATTTCACTAACTACCCAACATTTTTGAACTGATAAGCTTGGCGCGCGCTGCTGGCCGCCCCGGCTGGCGGCTTCAACCCAGGCCCGGTCGTGAGTCGCGCCGGGTTTCCCGCAGCGGCACAACCGCGTGCGGGAGTATTTGAACTACACCGAGGAGTAAAACAGTGAAAAAACTGCTAGCGGCTTTGACGGTTGCTCTGCTTGCCACCGTCTCGATTGGCGCACACGCTAAAGATTGGTCCACCATCCGTTTTGGCGTCGATGCCAGCTACCCCCCGTTCGAGTCCAAAGGCTCCGACGGCAAGCTCGTTGGCTTCGACATCGACCTCGGCAATGAAATCTGCGCGCGCCTGAAAGCCAAATGCGTGTGGGTCGAAAACGACTTCGACGGCATGATTCCGGCCCTGAAGGCGAAGAAGTTCGACGGCGTGCTGTCGTCGATGTCCATGACGCCGCAACGCGCCGAACAGGTCGCGTTCTCGTCGAAACTGTTCAATACGCCGACGCGCCTCGTCGCAAAGAAGGGTTCGGGCATCCTGCCGACGGCTGAGTCGCTGAAGGGCAAGACGGTCGGCGTCGAACAGGGCACGATCCAGGAAACCTACGCGAAGACCTACTGGGAACCGAAGGGTGCGAAGGTCGTGCCGTATCAGAACCAGGACCAGGTGTATGCCGACTTGCTGTCGGGCCGTCTGGACGCAGCGCTGCAAGATGCGGTGCAAGCTGAAATCGGCTTCCTGAAGACGCCGCGCGGCGCCGGCTTCGACTTCGTCGGCAAGAACCTCGACGATCCGAAGATCCTCGGCAACGGCGCGGGCATCGGCATGCGCAAGGAAGACACGGATCTGAAGGCGAAGGTCGACAAGGCGATCGCCGACATCATCAAGGACGGCACGTACAAGAAGCTCGAGAAGAAGTACTTCGACTTCGACGTGTACGGCAGCTAATAGGCCGGCTTGTGTCAGCCAGGGCCGCCTCGCGCGTCTAGCGGCGCGCTGAACGGCTCGAAAAAACGGGCCCCGCCATGCGCGGGGCCCGTTTCGTTTTTGAAGCCGCCACGACCACGCCCCGCGCCGTATCGGCTAAGATCGTGCGATCGATATGGCGCCGGGCAGCTGGCGTCATCCAGGCTTTTCCCCTCAAATCAACGAGATAGCGGCGCGCCGCACTTTCCCGCGAATTCGACAACCATGCAAACCCAATCCCATCCGCTGATTGCCCCGACGCTCGGTACCGCCCGCAACCTGACCAGTTTCCATTACGGTCGCAGCGGCGGGCAGAAGATCTACATCCAGTCGTCGCTGCATGCCGACGAATTGCCGGGCATGCTCGTCTCGTGGGAACTTCGTCGCAAGCTTGCGGCACTCGAAGCAGCCGGCAAGCTGCGCGGCGAAGTGGTCATCGTGCCGGTGGCCAATCCCATCGGCCTGAACCAGCACTTTCTCGGCCACCTGACCGGACGCTTCGAAACCAACACCGCGCAGAACTTCAACCGTAACTTCCATGATCTGTCGGCACTCGTCGCACCGGTAATCGAAGGGCGCCTCACGGATAACATCGACGCCAATCGCACGGCGATCCGCACCGCGATGCGCGAGGCGCTCGACGCGCAGACGCCGGCCACCGAGCTCGAATCGCAACGTCTCGCGCTGCAAAAGCTTTCGTACGACGCCGACGTCGTGCTCGATCTGCATTGCGACTGGGAAGCCGCCATGCACCTGTACACGAACCCCGACCTGTGGCCCGAAGTCGAGCCGCTCGCGCGTTATCTCGACGCAAAGGCGTCGCTGCTTGCGCTTAATTCGGTGGGCAATCCGTTCGATGAAATTCACAGCTTCTGCTGGTCGGATTTGCGTGGCCGTTTCGGCGAGCGTTTTCCGATTCCGAACGGCTCGATTTCGGTCACGATCGAATTGCGCGGGCAGCGAGAAGTGTCTTACGAGTATGCGGAGCGCGACGCGCAGGCGATCGTCGAATATCTGACCTCGCGTGGCGTCATCGAAGGCACCGCCGCGCCGCTGCCGCCGCTCGAGTTCGCTGCGACGCCGCTCGCAGGCGCCGAGCCGATTGTCGCGCCGATCAGCGGCGTGCTGGTGTATCGCTGCGAAGTGGGCACCTGGGTCGACGTGGGCCATGAAATCGCGGACATCGTCGATCCGTTGACTGACCGCGTCGTGACGCTCAAAAGCAACGTTGCCGGCGTGCTCTATGCGCGGCATCTGACGCGTTTCGCCACGGCCGGCCTCGAATTCGCGCGCATTGCCGGCGCGACCGCGTTTCGAAGCGGCTCGCTGTTGAGCAACTGATTCGCGGCTTGACGCTAAAGCGAGGGCGCACTGAAGGCGCCCTCGCTTTTATTGCTACTGCTCCTGTTCCAGTCACTGCCGGCGAGGCACGCAACACGCAAGGAAGAGTCCTTTAAAACGCGGGGATGATCGCGCCTTTGAACTGCGTGTCGATGTACTTGCGCACTTCATCGGACTCGTAAGCCGCGACCAGTTTCTTCACCCAAGGCTGATTGCGGTCCTTCTCGCGCACGGCGATGAGGTTTGCGTAAGGCCCCTTGAGGTCTTCGATTGCAATCGCGTCTTTGGTGGGCTGCAAGCCTGCCTTTACTGCATAGTCGGTATTGATCGACGCCGCGTCGAGGTCATCGAGCGCGCGCGGCAATTGCGCGGCGTCGAGTTCCACGAGCCGGATTTTCTTGTGATTCTCAGCCACGTCGAGCGGAGTCGCATTGACGCCGTTCGTGCCGACGCCCGGCTTCAGTTTGATGACCCCGTACTTCTGGAGCAGGAGCAATGCGCGGTTGCCATTGGACGGATCGTTCTGGATGCCCACTTTCGCCCCTTCGGGCAAGTCCTTCAGCGACTTGAACTTCTTCGAATAAAAGCCCATTGGCGACACATACGTCAGGCCGACATTAGCGATCTTGTAGCCGCGCTGTTTGATCTGGCTATCGAGAAACGGCTGGTGTTGGAAACCGTTAGCGTCGAGATCTCCGGCGTCTAGCGCAGCATTCGGCTGCACGTAGTCGTTGAACTCGATCACCTTGACGTTGAGCCCCTCGCGCGCCGCCACTTTCGTCACGACCGACCAGATCTGTGCATCGGGTCCGCTCATCGTGCCGACCTTGAGCTGCGGGCCGTCTGCATGCGCAAACGTTGTCGTGAGCGAGAGAGCGGCGACACCGGCCAGCGCGAGCACATTTCTGATGATATTGCGGCGTTGCATGCGTTTCCCCATAAGCGGTTTGATTGACAGGCGCGCATCGTCGCATGCAGCAGCGGCCGCCCGAAACCAATCGTTTTTCACACGCTTATATGAACGGGCGCGAAGAAGCTTATGCGCGAGATCGCCATGACTGTCGCTTGCGCGCGACAGATTTCAAAATCAATGCGTCTGTCACATACCTTACTCAGCGTTCCCTTAAATTTCAGCCCGTCGCACGACCTTGCCGAAGAGCATCGCATTGCGATCGCTTAATTTTTAATCGGAGAACGCTTTGAACAAAAAACTATTGACCGCCGCTACCCTCGCAGTCTTCGCCAGCGTCGCACACGCACAAAGCAGCGTCACGCTGTATGGCGTGATCGATGCCGGTATCAGCTATGTGAACAACTCGAAGACCGCCACCGGTCACGACAATCTCTTCAAGTACGACGACGGCGTGGCGCAAGGCAGCCGTTGGGGCCTGCGCGGCACCGAAGATCTGGGTGGCGGCCTGAAGGCGCTGTTCGTGCTGGAAAACGGTTTCAACAGCGGTAACGGCACGCTCGGCCAGGGCGGCGCGTTGTTCGGCCGTCAGGCGTATGTCGGTCTGTCGCAGAACAATGTCGGCTCGCTGACGTTCGGCCGCCAGTACTCGTTCTCGACCGACTATCTCGGCGGCAGCTACTCGACCGGCGGTCAAACGGTCGCGGGCAACTACGCTTACCACATCAACGACGTCGACCAGTTGACGTCGAGCCGTATCAACAACTCGGTCAAGTTCAGCAGCGCGAATTTTTCGGGCCTGACCTTCGGCGCGATGTATGGCTTCTCGAACCAGGCTGGCGCATTCGCCGGCGCGCCCGCAACGGGCACGGCCGCAGCACCGGTCGCAGGTTCGTCGCGCGCTTACAGCTTCGGCCTGAACTACGCTAACGGTCCGTTCGGCGTGGGCGCGGCATACACCGATATCCGCTACCCGAGCCAGGCAACGCCGGCATTCTCGACGACCATCGCAAACGTGACGACGGGCAACATCCGCGATCTGCGCACGTTCGGCGTGGGCGGCCGCTACACGATCGCCGCAGCGACGCTGTGGGCGTTGTACACGAACACGCGCCTCGAGACGGTCACGGGCGGTGCGACGACTTTCGCCGCGTATGAAGCGGGCGCGAAGTACGCGTTCACGCCGGCACTGACGGCAGGCGCGGGCTACACGTACATGCACCTGAGCAACGCGAATCGCGGTCACTGGAACCAGGTCGACCTGAGCGTCGACTATGCGTTGAGCAAGCGCACCGACGTGTACGCACTGGGCATCTATCAGATCGCAGCGGGCCGCAACGGCACGCAGGATCTGCAGGCGCAGATCGGTTCGAGCACGAGCTACTTCAACACGTCGGGCACGGGTGCGGACAACCAGTTGGCATTCCGCGTGGGCGTGCGTCACAAGTTCTAAAGCGCAATCGTGCCGGCGCAGGCCTCAGCGCCTCGCCGGCGCTCTGTGTTGAAACGCCGCTGCTTTCGAACCAGTTCCACAAGTTGTAGCGGAGTCGATTGCCCGGCGTTGCAGCTGGACATTACGCAATCACGCAGTTATTCCTCTCAGTAAGACGCCGGCGCCGCTGGCGTCTTACTGTTTTCGCTTCCCCTCGCAGTACAAAGCCAACCAATATCGATTCGTTCAGCCGCGTCCGCACGCCTATCATTTCAAGAATACTTGAATTATCGAATCGACAGCCCTATCATGCTGCGATGGACTCGAACCTCGTTGTACGCGCGCTCGGCGCGCTGGCTCATGAATCGCGACTCGCCATTTTCCGGGCGCTGGTGGTAGCTGGTCCCGAAGGCATGGCGGCAGGGGACATTGCGCAGCAGGTCGGACTGTCACCGTCGAGCCTGTCATTCCATCTGAAAGACCTTTCGCACGCCGGGCTGGTTACAGGTCAGCAGGAAGGGCGCTTTATCTATTACTCGGCCAACTTCGACGCGATGAGCGGACTCGTCGGTTTTCTCACCGAGAACTGTTGTGCGGGTGCGGGCTGTGGAGTTGGAGTCGCGCCGCAGTGTAAAGGAGCGGCGACATGAACTTTGCCAACGTCGCCATCTTGCAGCGCATCTCAGCAGCCGCCACTATTCCATTACGGATTCACCCATGAGCAGTCTCGAGCAAACGGCACGTCATTCACAGGCGCCTCGCATCGGTTTCTTCGAGCGGTATCTGACGGTGTGGGTCGCGCTTTGCATCGTTACAGGCATCGCGCTCGGGCATTGGCTACCGCTGGTGTTTCAGGCAATTGCCCGCATGGAAGTGGCGCACGTCAACATTCCGGTCGGCGTGCTGATCTGGGTCATGATCGTGCCGATGCTCATCAAGATCGACTTCGGTGCGATGGCGCAGGTGAAGGAGCACTGGCGCGGCATCGGTGTCACGCTGTTCGTCAACTGGCTTGTGAAACCGTTGTCGATGGCGCTGCTCGGCTGGGTCTTCGTGCGCCATGTCTTTGCCGCATGGTTGCCGTCGGGCCAGCTGGACAGCTACATCGCAGGACTTATCCTGCTCGCCGCCGCGCCGTGCACGGCAATGGTGTTTGTCTGGTCGCAGCTTTGCAAGGGCGATCCGTACTTCACGCTCTCGCAGGTCGCACTGAACGACGCCATCATGATCGTCGCTTTTGCACCAATCGTTGCACTGCTGCTCGGCCTGTCCGCGATTGCAGTCCCGTGGGACACGCTTATCGCTTCAGTGGGGCTTTACATCATCATCCCTGTTGTCATTGCGCAGATCGTGCGCCGCCGGCTGCTTCGGCATGGCGATGCGCGCTTTCAACACATGGTCGCCCGACTAGGCCCCTATTCGATCTGCGCGCTGCTCGCAACGCTCGTGCTGTTATTCGCGTTCCAGGGGCAGGCCATTGTCAGCGAGCCGCTGGTGATCGTGATGCTGGCCGTACCGATCCTGATCCAGGTGTTGCTGAACTCGGGCCTCGCCTATCTGCTCAACCGCAAGCTCGGTGTCGCGCACTGCGTAGCCGGTCCGTCGAGCCTGATCGGTGCGAGCAACTTCTTCGAACTGGCAGTGGCAACCGCCATCAGCGTGTTTGGATTCCAGTCGGGCGCAGCACTCGCCACCGTAGTCGGTGTACTCATCGAAGTGCCCGTCATGCTGCTGGTCGTCGGCGTCGTGAACCGGACGCAACATTGGTACGAAACCCGAACATATTGAGGACAAACGATGCGCGTGACCATCTATCACAACCCCGACTGCGGCACGTCACGCAACGTGCTCGCGCTGCTGCGCGAAGCCGGTGAAAACCCGCTCGTGATCGAGTATCTGCACAATCCGCCTGATCGCGCAACGCTCGAACACCTGATAGCCGACAGCGGAATGGCGGTCCGGGACATGCTGCGCACGAAGGGCACGCCATACAAGGAACTCGGACTCGACGATCCGGCAGTGAGCGACGCAGAACTCGTCGACGCTATGCTCGCCCATCCGATTCTGATCAACCGGCCGATCGTCGTGACGCCGCAAGGCACACGCTTGTGCCGCCCTTCCGATGCAGCGGCCGGCCTCCTTGCAAGCATGCCCGACCGCGAAATTCTGAAGGAAGAAGGCGCGCCTTTTATCGTGGCCCGGCGCATCGCAGGTGACAACGCTGAGTTTGTGCAGGCACTGCGCGATGCGGAACTTCCCGTCAACGATCTGAGCGAGCCTGGCCGCTCGTTCTTCACCTTCTCGACGCTGGCAGGTGTCCATCTTGGTTATGGCGGATTCGAGCAATACGCACGCGATGTACTGATCCGGTCGCTTGTCGTTGTGTCCGATCAGCGGGGCAAAGGCATCGGCCGTAACGTGCTCGCCGTTCTGTTGCGCGAAGCTTTCGATGCGGGCGCCCGCACCGGGTGGCTGCTCACCACGAATGAATCGGCGTTCTTCGAGAAGTCCGGCTTCAAGCGGGTCAGCCGCGACGCGGCCCCCGCATCGATCCTGGCCACACGTCAGGCTACCGACTTGTGTCCGTCGAGCGCCGTCCTGCTTTCGCGTGCCATCACCCTTTAAGCGCCATAGCCCATGCCGACCGATCTGCCGAACATCAGCCCTCTTCATCTCGACATACCCGATCTCACGAAGCTCGAGCCACGCGCGCTATCGCAACACCCGCCGCGCATTCTTCTTCTATACGGCTCACTCAGGCCAACGTCGTACAGCAGGTTGCTGACGCTGGAAGCAGAGCGGATTCTTCAGCAGTTCGGCGCGGAGACAAAGGTGTTCGATCCGCACGGCCTTCCGCTTGCCGATAGTGTCCCGCCGGACCACCCGAAGGTCGCGGAACTGCGCGCACTATCGATATGGTCGGAGGGTCAGGTGTGGTGCAGCCCGGAGCGTCACGGCGCGCTCACAGGCGTTTTCAAGAATCAGATCGACTGGTTGCCGCTCGATTCCGGCAGCGTCCGTCCCACACAAGGGCGCACGCTGGCAGTCATGCAAGTGTCCGGCGGCTCGCAGTCGTTCAATGCAGTCAACGCGCTGCGCCTACTGGGCCGCTGGATGCGCATGGTGACGATCCCGAACCAGAGCTCGGTCGCCAAGGCATTTCAGGAGTTCGACGAGAACGGACGGATGAAGCCGTCCTCGTACTACGATCGGGTGGTCGATGTCATGGAAGAACTCTTCAAGTTCACGCTGCTCGTACGCGACCGTTCCGATTACCTGACCGACCGCTACAGCGAGCGCAAGGAGCGGGCACCGGCAACCGTAACGGCGCTCGCGAGTGCCGCCATGAGTCATGAACAGAGTGCTCAAATTGCCGACACGGACGACAGCGAGGTTGAGTAGCGCTCGCTGCCATCCGAGTGAATGGCCATGAGGCGTTCCAGTTCGCCTCGCATCGACACATCGACGCATCGACGCATCGTTATACAGCAGGTGCACGTCTCGCGGGGCGCTGCGGCAGAAGCACGATACAGGCGACGATAAACACGAGCAGAATCACCGACGCGTATAAGCGGCTCACGTGCAACCCGCCCTCCGCGACAGGCTTGTCGAGTAGATCCCCAAGCGTCGCGCCGAGGGGACGCGTCAGAATGAACGCTGCCCAGAAAAGCGCCGTGCGAGACACGCGCGACCAGAAATACAGGGCGGCCACCACGAGCAAGCCCGCGCCGAAAATCATTGCTCCGTATTCGTAACCCACGCCGAGTCCGCCGCGATCTTCGCCCGCGACCCAGTCACCAAGAGCGGTGCCGAGCGTTTGCGAGAACAGGATGGTGACCCAGTAAAACCACTCCGCTTTAGCCGTGACGATACTTTCCACTGACACCGTGCCTTGCGAGCGATACCAGGCGGCGAGACTCGCCGCTAGCAGTGCGACGACTAACGCGACGCCTCCGGGGTAACCGATGCCGAGCGATCTATCCGCGAAGTCGGCCATTGTCGTGCCAAGCGTCGTGGTCGCGATGATGGTCGCCCAATAAAGGAACGGATGGAAGTCGCGCGCCTTGATCTGCGCGGAGACGAGCGCGACGAAGAATACGAAGAAGATCGCCGAGCCAATCAGGTAACCGAGCTTCAGCGACATCGACACCCAGTCTCCGCCCGTTTCACCCAGCGTGGTGGCCGCGACCTTGATCACCCAGAAGCCCAACGTCACTTGCGGCACTTTGCTGACGGCCTGGTCTGCAAAGTTCATGGCGCTGTCTTTCATCAGTCACTCCTTTTTTCGTAGCTGCATTAAGCACGCCAATTTAAACGCCCGAGGTTAACGCTTGCTTAAGCTGGCGGAGTTATTGGCGTTCGCAGCCGGGAATAAGTTACCGCTACACCGGTTAACCGATGCAGAGCACGTCAAAACGAACTCAAACCGGGTTCGGTCGATACGCTCTTAATCCAGGAGCACTGCCATGAAACGCACGTATGCAGACCGCGCAGTATCGCGCTCATTCATCACGATGGTGGCGAGCACCGCGTTGATGATCACATCGACATGGGCGCACGCACAAGCATCGCCCTCCCCCGGCTCGCATCAACTTACGCGTGCTGAAGTCATGCATGAACTCGAAGAACTCGAAGCCGCCGGATATAACCCGTCTGTCGGCGACGACCCCAACTATCCGGCCGGCATTCAGGAAGCAGAACGAAAAGTTGCCGCGATGCATGCGGCCCAGCAGAACGCGTCGGTCGACGGCCAACCGGCAATGCAGTCAATGCCGGCAATGCCGATGCAGTGAGAAGAACAGTCGCCGATCTAACCCACGCTACGAGAGAACCTATGCGCCAACCTTGTAAGGCCGCGTCATCAACTCGAGAAAGTGACCATCGAGGTCGTCGAAATAAAGTCCGCGGCCACCGTTGTGCGTGTACGTTTCTCCAGCGCGCCGTTTGCCGGGATCGGCCCAGTATTCGAGCCCCCGCTCGCGTATGCGCGCGAACGCCCGCTCGAATTCTTCTTCGCTGATTAGAAATGCGTAGTGCTGCATGGCGATCGGATCATCGCTTTCATAGAAATCAAGCGACACGTCATTAGCCATTTGCACGACCAGCATTTCCCCGAACGGAATCGGAGCGGGAAGGCCGAGAATGTCCCCCAGAAACTGTGTCGACGCCTGCTTGTCCCGGCACCAGACAATAGTATGGTTTAGCTGCACGCTCATGCTGCGCCTCCATCCGGTAGCTACGCATTGAATCAATATAGTCGAAGCCTCATTAACCAACCGCTCCGTCCTGCAAGTCGTGAGCTATGAAGTCGACAAACGCGCGAATGCGGTTCGACATCTGATGCCGCTGCGAATACACGGCGAAGATATCCGCGTTCGGCGTCTCGTGATCGGGCAGCACCACAACGAGCGAGCCATCGGCCAGATACTGTTTGATGTCCCACTCCGCGCGCAGCAGAATGCCGTGCCCTTCGAGCGCCCATTTCACCGCGATCTCGCCGTCGTTGGTGGTCAGCGTGCCCTTGATCCGCACCGCTTCCGTCTTGCGCGACGCCCCCTTGCCCGACGTCAGTCGCCACACGCCATACGCTTCGTCGCCCTGGCGAATGCCGATACAGTTGTGCCGCGTCAGATCGTGCGGCGTCATCGGCAAGCCGTGCGAGGCGATATACGAAGGCGCCGCGCACAGCAGACGCCGGTTGCCTGCGAGGCGGCGCGCGACGACCCGCGTATCGGGCGGCTCGCCAAAACGGATACAGACGTCGAATGTATCGTCTGTGAGCGGCGGCGGCGTGACCGATAGCTGAAGCTGCACCGACACCTGCGGATACTTCGCGACAAAACGCGAGATAGCAGGCGCCACGTGGCTGCGCCCGAACCCGAGCGTCGCATTGACGCGCAGCAGCCCTTTCGGACTCTTCTTCGCCGAACCGAGCAACTCCGCGAGTTCGTCGATCTCGTCGAGAATCCTGCGCGCATGCTGCAAATACAACTCGCCTTCGGGCGTGAGCATCATCCGGCGAGTGGTGCGATTGACGAGCGCCACGCCGGCACGGCTCTCCATCTGCGTGAGCCGCTTGCTCACGGCCGCTGCGGTCAGCCCCAGCTCACGTGCCGCCGCGCTCAGGCTGCCGGACGCGGCGAGCGTAGAGAAAAAGCTCAAATCGGCCGGCTGGACGGTGTCGCGCATCAGCGTCACTTGTGAATTAGAGTTAAAGATGCTTTGAGTCTAGCACCGGTTTTTGCGTCCAGATATCGATAGAGTCACTCACATCTACAACATCTGAAGGACCGGAGACATGCAAACCTATCGCATCGCAACCATTCCCGGCGACGGCATCGGCAAGGAAGTCGTGCCGGCAGGCGCGCAAGTCCTCGAAGCGCTCGCCAGAACCACGAAGTCGTTCGCGTTCGAATTCGAGAACTTCGACTGGGGCGGCGACTATTACCGCAAGCATGGCGTGATGATGCCGGCGGATGGGCTCGACGCGATTCGCGGCAAGGACGCTATCCTGTTCGGCTCGGCGGGCGACCCGGACATTGCGGACCACATAACGTTGTGGGGACTTCGTCTGAAGATCTGCCAGGGTTTCGACCAGTACGCAAACGTGCGCCCGACCCGCATCCTGCCCGGCATCGACGCACCGTTGAAACGCTGCAAGCCCGAAGACCTGAACTGGGTGATCGTGCGCGAGAACTCGGAAGGCGAATATTCCGGCGTGGGCGGCCGGGTTCATCAGGGCCACCCGATTGAAGCTGCCACCGACGTGTCGATCATGACGCGTGCCGGCGTCGAGCGCATCATGCGTTTCGCCTTCCGCCTCGCACAGTCGCGTCCGCGCAAACTGCTGACGGTGATTACGAAAAGCAATGCGCAACGTCACGCAATGGTGATGTGGGACGAGATCGCGCTACAGGTCTCGAAGGAATTCCCCGACGTCACATGGGACAAGGAACTGGTGGATGCGTCCACGGCCCGCATGATCAATCGTCCGGCGAGCCTCGATACGATCGTCGCCACCAATCTGCACGCGGACATTCTCAGCGATCTCGCCGCCGCGCTCGCCGGCAGCCTCGGCATTGCGCCGACCGGCAACATCGACCCGGAACGCCGCTTTCCGTCGATGTTCGAACCCATCCACGGCTCCGCGTTCGACATCATGGGCAAGGGTCTCGCCAATCCGGTCGGCACCTTCTGGTCGGTCGTGATGCTGCTGGAACATCTCGGCGAACTCGATGCCGCAAACCGCGTGATGCAGGCAGTGGAAGCCGTCACCGCCGACAAGTCGCTGCATACCGGCGACCTCGGCGGAACGGCGACTACCGCGCAGGTGACCGCTGCCGTCTGCGCGTTCATCGAGCGGGCCGCAGCGCCCGCTGCCAACGCCGCGTAAGTCTGGATCACGCGACCACAGTTCGCGCCGTGTAACGCGCGCCGCAAGCGCTTCACGAGCGCCTAACGACAGCCGCCCAACAGCCGCCCAACAGCCGCATCCGACGGCTGCGGCGCGCGCGGCGCTGCGCTGCGTTTGCAAGCGAGCACAGCCCACGCCTCCAAGGAGGAGACAATGATGACCGACCTCGAAAGCCGGGTGTCCCGCAAGCTCATGCTGCGGATCATCCCGTTTGTAATGCTGCTGTACTTCGTGAGTTTTCTGGACCGCGTCAACGTGGGTTTTGCCGCGCTGACCATGAACAAGGCCATCGGTCTGTCGCCGACTGCATTCGGATTCGGCGGCGGTCTCTTCTTCATCGGCTACTTTCTGTTCGAGGTTCCGTCGAACCTGATTCTTCACAAGGTCGGCGCGCGCCGCTGGATTGCGCGCGTCATGGTGTCCTGGGGCATCGTCTCGCTGGCTTCCGCGTTCGTCGTCGGACCCAACAGCTTCTATGCGCTGCGCTTTCTGCTGGGCGTGGCCGAAGCGGGCTTCTTTCCCGGCATCATCCTGTATCTGAGCTTGTGGTTTCCGACGCGTCAGCGCGCGGTCGCCGCTGCATGGTTCATGGCGGCCGCGCCGATTTCCACCGCCATCGGCTCGCCGATTTCCGGCGCGATCATGAAGCTTCCATCGATAGCCGGTTTCGCGGACTGGCAGATGCTCTACATCCTGGAAGCGCTGCCCGCCGTCGTACTCGGCTTCTTCGTGCTGAAGTATCTGACCGACACGCCGTCGAAGGCGCAATGGCTTGCGCCGGAAGAGCGCGACTGGCTGATCGCGAAACTGAAGACGGAAGCCGACGCGCGCCAGTCGCACGCGGGCCACACGGCCGGTGCAATGAGAGCACTGCGCGATCCACGTGTTCTCGCTCTGGCGCTGATCTACTTCGGGACCTCCGCGGGCTTGTACACGCTCGGCCTATGGGCGCCGTTAATCATCAAGCAGTACGGCTTCGGCTCGTTCGAAACGGGCCTGCTCGCCGGCATCCCCAGCATCGCCGCCGTGGTCGCAATGATCCTGTGGGCGAGGCATTCGGACCGTACCGAAGAGCGCACGTGGCACGTCGTCATTCCGTGCGCGCTGGCCTGCCTTGGCTTTGTGTTCGCAGGTAACGCCTCAACAGCACTGATGATCGTGCTCGCCCTCGTCATCGTAAACGTCGGCATCAGCGCGGCGAAGGCGCCGCTGTGGGCAATGCCGAGCATGTTCCTGTCGGGCGCCGGCGCGGCCGCAGGAATCGCCATGATCAACTCGATCGGCAATCTCGGCGGATTCGTCGGTCCGTTCGCGATCGGGTGGCTCAAGAACGTAACGGGTGGCTACTCGGCCGGCCTCTATGTGGTCGGCGCAACGCTGGCTCTGTCGGCTGTCGTCACGCTGATGCTGAGCCGGCAGTCGAAGCAGACACCGGTGGCGGCCGGCGAGCGCCACGGCCACTGACGGCATACGCTCGTCTGGGAACTGGGAACAGGATTCTCCGTCGTGACATCCAACGTCGTATGCAACGAAACGTTGGTCGAACGGGAGAATCTGCATGAAACTGATCCATCCTCACTGGCTAGGCGCGCTGGCGCTCGTCAGTCTCGCTAGCTGGGCTCAAAGCGCCGGTCCGACCGATCCGCAGATCGCGGCGATTGTCGTCACGGCCAATCAGGTCGATATCGACGCGGGCAAGCTCGCCGAGTCGCGCTCGAAGTCGAGCGACGTCAAGGCGTTCGCGCAACAGATGGTCACCGATCACAGCGCGGTCAATCAATCAGCCAGCGATCTCGTGCACAAGCTGAATGTGACGCCCGAGGACAACGGCACGAGCCAAAGCCTGAAGCAAGGCGGCGATGCAAATCTCGCGGCTCTGAAGAAGCTGAAAGGCTCGGCCTTCGATCGCGCGTACATCGATCATGAAGTGACCTACCATGAAAACGTGCTTGATGCGCTCGATAAAACGCTGATTCCGAGCGCAAAGAACGAAGAGCTGAAAGCGCTGCTCGCAAAGGTCCGGCCCGCCTTCGTCGCGCATCTCGAGCATGCGAAGCATCTGCAGGCGTCGCTGGAGAAAAGCAGTGGTTAAGCGGCGGTGTGCGCGGGGCGCCGCCGTTTGGGGATGTACGGCGCTCGCTTGCGCGATGCTGGCATTGCTTGCGGCAAACGCGATTGCGGCGCCGAAGACATATGTGGTCGCGATTGAGAACATGCAATTCAATCCGCCGGATTTGACCGTGAAGCGAGGAGACCGCGTTGTATGGATCAACAAGGACATCTTTCCCCATACCGCGACGGCCGAGACTCGTGCATTCGATTCGCGCAGCATTGCCGCGAGCGCATCATGGTCGTACGAGCCGGGCAAGGCCGGCATTTTTCCCTACGGATGCACGTTTCACCCGACCATGCACGGTGCACTGACCGTTCGATGAGAGCCCGCTAGCAATGACCGAGACAGCCACCGTGCCGTCGATATCCGGCGCCGACGACGATCTCGCGATCGTACGGCGCATCGTCGCTGGGGATCGGCCCGCATTCGAGTTGTTGATGCGCCTCCATAATCGACGGCTTTACCGGCTCGCGCGCGCCACGCTGCGCGACGACGCTGAAGCCGAAGACGCCCTGCAGGACGCGTACCTCCGCGCGTATCGTTCGCTGAGCCAGTTTCGCGGCGACTCCGCGTTGTCGACCTGGCTTTCGCGCCTCGTGCTCAACGAGTGCTACGGCCGGCTGCGCCGTCATGCGCGCCGCGAGAATGTCTTTCCGATAGTCAGTTCGAACACTGCCGACCTCGATCTCGAAGCCATGCATCCGTCCGACTCCGAATCCCCCGACCGCGCCGTGGCGCGCGCGGAAATGCGTGCGCTGATCGAGCGCAAACTCGACGAGCTGCCAGAATCGTTCCGCACGGTATTCGTCCTCCGTTCAGTGGAAGAGCTGAGCGTCGAGGAAACCGCGCAATGCCTCGACATTGCCGAAGCCACTGTGCGTAGCAGGCATTTCCGTGCGAAAAGCCTGCTGCGCGAATCACTGGCGCGAGACATCGACCTCGCAGGGAGCGAACTGTTCGGGTTCGCCGGCGCGCGCTGCGACAGGATCGTCGCGAATGTGATGTCGCGAATCGACACGCGCGGCGAAAACAGTTAGACGGCTGATGCGCCGCAAGCGACGCCGGCAGACATAACGCCATGTCATGGCCGCTCCAACAATTGCGGCGTTGCCCCGGTCAAATTGACTCACTATATTTCCAGTCAAGCCAGCGCTATTTGCCCCTCCGGCCGCAAGCCGCAGGCGCATTCGCGCCGACCTGGATGATGTCTTTCGCTTCAACCGTATCGAGGAGAAGTCGTGATAAGCATGCCAAGGTTGCGCCCGTTTGCCATGACTCTTGTGTTGAGCGCAATGAGCATGGCGCCTGCTCTCGCCGCAGGAAAAATCACCTTCGTGTCGCAAGGCGGCACGTATCAGGAAGCCCAGACCAAAGCGATTCTCGACCCCGCTGCGAAGGAACTGGGCATCACCATCAACCAGGACAGCATTCCCGACGCGTGGCCGCAGATCAAGGCTCAGGCCGCTACCGGCAAGCCGATCTGGGACGTAGTGGACACGCCCACCTCCAACTGTCTGCGCGGCGGCCGCGAGGGGTTGCTCGAGAAGCTCGACTTCTCGAAGATCCCCAACGCTGCCGCGATGCCGGAAAAGTACCGCACGCCGTATTCGGTCGCGTATGAGTTCTATTCGACTGTGATCGGCTACAACAAGAAAACGCTGAAAAAGGCACCGCAAAGCTGGGCCGATTTCTGGAACGTGAAGGCGTTCCCAGGCACCCGAGCCTTGCGCAACGATCCGCAAACGGTACTGGAAGCCGCCCTGCTCGCCGACGGCGTGCCGCGCGACAAGCTGTATCCGCTCGACGTCGACCGCGCGTTCAGGAAGCTGCAACAGATCAAGCCCGACATCACCGTGTGGTGGACTTCCGGTGGGCAGTCCGCGCAATTGCTGCACGACGGCGAGGTCGACATGACGATGATCTGGAACGGCCGCGCGAGCGCTGTGCGCAAGGACAATTCCGATGTCGATTTCACATTCAACGACGGCATTCTGCAAAACACGCAGTTGTGCGTGCTGAAGAATGCGCCGAACCTGACCGACGCGATGCGCTTCCTGAACGCTGCAATGTCACCCGAGTTGCAGGCCAACCTGCCGCTTTACATCGACTACGGTCCAGGGAACCCCGCGGCGTTCAAGACCGGCAAGATCACGGCCAAGCGCGCAAGCGAATTGCCAAGCTCGCCAGAGAACGCCGCGAAACAGGCACTGATGTCTGAAGATTGGTGGGCGTCGGATGCAGGCATCCAGGCAAAAGCGCGGTGGCTGAAGTTCATGCAATAGCTCGCGCACTCCTCGCCCATACGATTGAAGCGCCCGCGGGAACACGGTTCATCGCGGGCGTTTTGTATCTTGCGGCGCTCATTGCATCCAGCGCATTCATCGCATGGATCGCACCGATCGCATTTACAGCCACGAGCCCCACAGTCTTTATCTATCCAACGTGATCGATTATCTGATTCTTGGCGGCGGATCGGCGGGCTGCGTGCTCGCTGCGCGTCTTTCCGAAGACGCCGGCAAGACCGTGTGCCTCGTCGAAGCGGGTCGCGACATCTCGCAGGCGACAATGCCAGCCGACATTCGCAGCCGCTATCCCGGTCGCGCCTACCTCGACAGCACGAACATCTGGCAGCAATTGAAAGCGCGCATGAGCGCGCCTGCCGCATTGCGCCGCTATGAACAGGCGCGGCTGCTCGGTGGCGGCTCCGCGATCAACGCATTAATGGCCAACCGCGGCGCGCCCGCCGATTACGACGAATGGCAAGCACTCGGCGCGCAGGGCTGGAACTGGCAAACGTGTCTACCCTACTTTCGCAAGCTCGAAACGGACCACGATTTCGGCAATTCCAGCGACGTCAGTATCAGCGCCCTGCACGGCGCGAGCGGCCCGCTGCGCATTCAGCGCACTGCGTGGCCGCGCATCTCGCCGTTCGTGAAAGCCGTGCTCGATACGTTGAAACATGATTATCCGTTGCGCGCCGATCAGAACGGCGCGTGGGAAGACGGCACCTTCATCGGGTCGATCGCAGTAAGCGCGGGCGGCGAACGCATACCCACGTCCGTTTGCTATCTGGACGAAGCCGTGCGCGCGCGATCCAACCTCGCCGTTTGCACCCACGAGACCGCCGAACGCATTCTGTTCGACGGACGGCGTGCGGTCGGCGCACGCATGATCCGGCCGGACGGTACGCATCACGACATTCGGGCCGGCTGCGTGATCGTGTGCTCCGGTGCCATTCACTCGCCGGCGCTGTTGCTGAGAAGCGGTATCGGTCCCGCTGACGAGCTTGCCGCACTGGGCATCGACGTGCTCGCACATCGCGAAGGCGTGGGCCGCAATCTGATGGAGCATCCGTCTATTGCGGTGTCCGCCTATCTGCCTCGCGCGGCACGCACGCCCTTTCGTCACGAGCATCACGAACAGGCAATCGTGCGCTTTTCGTCGGGCTTGCCCGGCACCGTGCCGGGCGACATGCACGGCGCAATACTGTCGCGCTCGGGCTGGCACTCGGTCGGCTACCGTCTCGGCACGATGTTTTTCTGGGTCAACAAATCGTATTCGCGTGGACGATTGAAACTGAAATCGTCGAGCGCGTTCGACGAACCCGAGGTCGACTTCGCCATGCTGTCCGATGCGCGCGATCTCGAACGGCTGAAGCTCGCGCTGCGGTTGGGCGCACACACTCTGTCCGCGCCGCCGATGGCCGCGCATCTCGGCACAGTATTCCCGTCGAGCTATTCACCGCGGGTCGCAGCCGTTGCAGTGCCAGGCGCATGGAACGCGTTGCAGCGCGGCGCGCTGAGCTTGCTGCTCGATATCGCCGGCCCGTTACGGGCGTCGCTCGTGCGGCGCGTGGTGACTCAAGGGGTGACGCTGAACGAACTGCTCGCCGACGACACCGCGCTCACGCAGTTCGTCACGCGCTCCGTGGGCGGCACCTGGCATCCGTCGGGGACCTGCCGCATGGGCGCCGCCGACGATCCGCTCGCTGTCGCCGATGCGCGCGGCGCAGTCTACGGCGTCGAACATCTATACGTGTGCGACGCGTCGTTGATGCCGTCGATTCCGTGCGCCAACACGAACGTGCCAACCATCATGATCGCCGAGCGCATTGCCGACCTGCTGCGCGGCCGTTCGAGTGGCTCCTAATCGCCGTAGCCGACGATACCCTTCACTTCGAGAAACGCCTCGAGGCCCCACTCGCCGTACTCGCGGCCGTTGCCTGACTGCTTGTAGCCGCCGAACGGCGAGCCTGGGTCCCACGACGGATAATTCACATAGACGCTGCCCGCGCGCAGACGGAACGCCACACGCCGGGCGCGCGCCAGGTCCGCCGACTGCACGTAGGCAGCGAGGCCGAATGGCGTATCGTTCGCGATTGCAATGGCATCTTCGTCGTCGCGATACGGGATGATCGCGAGAACGGGACCGAAGATTTCCTCGCGCGCAATCGTCATCGACGGGTCCACGTTCGCGAACACCGTGGGCCGCACGTAGTAGCCGCGCATCAAACCGTCGGGCCGCCCGGGGCCTCCCGCCGCCAGTTGCGCGCCTTCCTCGACGCCCTTTTCGATCAGCCGTTGCACGCGAGCATATTGCACGTGGCTGACGACCGGGCCCATCGTCGTCGTTTCGTCGTCCGCGGGACCCACGCGATGCGCGGCCGCCGCGCGCTGTGCAATGCGCACGGCCTCTTCGTGCCGCGCTGCCGGCACGAGCATGCGCGTCGGCGCGTTGCACGACTGGCCGCTGTTGCTGAAGCACGAGTTCACGCCCGACGTCACAGCCGCTTCGAAGTCGACATCGTCGAGAAGAATGTTCGCCGACTTCCCGCCCAGCTCCTGATGCACCCGCTTGACGGACGGTGCGGCGAGCTTTGCGATTTCGACGCCCGCCCGCGTCGATCCTGTGAACGACACCATGTCGACGTCCGGATGGCTGCACAGCGCGGCGCCGACAGTCGGGCCATCGCCATTCACGAGATTGAACACGCCGGGCGGCACACCGGCTGCGTCGAGAATCTCGGCAAACAGCACGGCGTTGAGCGGCGACACTTCGCTCGGCTTGAGCGCCATCGTGCAGCCGGCCGCGATCGCGGGAGCAACCTTGCAGACTATCTGATTGATCGGCCAGTTCCATGGCGTGATCAACGCGACCACGCCGACCGGCTCATGATTGACGAGCGTCGTCCCTTTCTTGCGCTGCCATGCGAACGTCTCGCACGTTCGGAGCAGTTCTTCGAGGTGACGCTTGCCGAGCGCGGCCTGCCACGCATGCGAAAGCGCTTTCGGCGCGCCAATCTCGCGCGAGATGATGTCGGCCATGTCGTCGTAGCGCGCCATATAGGCGTCGAGTATCCGGCGGATCAGCGCGATCCGCCCGGTAGGCCCGATCTGCGAGAACGACTCGAACGCGCGCTTCGCGGCGGCCACGGCGCGCTCGACATCGTCTGCATTGCCTAGCGCGACTTCAGCGAAGACTTCTTCCGTGCAAGGATCGACCACGGGCAGACGTGCGGTGCCCGACGGCTCGACCCAGGCGCCGTCGATATAAAACTTCAGTGCGTTCGACATCCGCTTCCCATAGAGAGAGTTCAAAGACATCACGCCCGCGCCGCCGAAGAACGGCGGCTCACGACGACGATCATCACGAGACACAACGTCAACGCGGTCAGCATCGTACTGATCGCGGCGATGGTGGGATCGATCTCGTCGCGCAGCGTGACGAACATGCGGCGCGTGAGCGTCTGGTTCGTGCCGCCCGAGATGAACAATGCAACCACTGTTTCGTCGAGCGCCTGAATGAAGACGAACACCGCACCCGAAATCACGCTCGCCTTGATCTGCGGAAGCGTCACCGCAAGAAAGCTGCGCAGGCGATTCATTCCGAGGCTGCGCGCGACCATCTCCTGCGTGCGGTCGAACGTGCGCAAATCGGCGCCCACAGAAATCAGCACATAGGGCAGGCCGAGCATCGTATCGGCGACGATCAGGCCGCCCAGCGTATTCACATAACCGGCCTGCGTGAATACGAAAAACACGCCCACCGCGACGATGATGATCGGCACCATCAGCGGCAACATGAGCAGCGTGCGCAGATAGCGCATCGACCAGTGCGTGCCGTGCTGGATCGCATAGGCCGCGGCGATGCCGAGCGGCGTCGCGAGCACCGCTGCGCATACGGACGCCACGAGCGTCGTGCGAGCCGCGTCGATCCACGCGGGATTGTCGAAGAACGCGTGATACCAGCGCAACGAATAGGCGGGCGGCGGGAACGTCATGAAGCGCGTGTCGGAGAACGACAGCGGCACGACGATCAGCACCGGCAGCATTAGAAACACGAGAATCAGCACGACGAGTACGCCGAGCACGACTCTGCCGAACGGGATCTTGTTCATTTCGCGCCCAGGGTCTTTTCCAGGGGAATCACGCGGCTCGCGGCATAGAAAATCGCGAACACGCAGAGCAGCAGCACGACACTGACCGCGCTCGCAGCGCCCCAACTGTTATAAATCTCGACGTTGCGACTCACCACCATCGACACCATGATGGACTTGCCCCCGCCCATCAGTTCGGGCGTGATGTAAAAACCGAGGCACAGTACGAATACCAGCGTCGCGCCTGCCACGACGCCGCTCATCGATAGCGGCAGGAACACGCGCCAGAACACGTGCAGCGGCGAGCCGCCGAGACTGGCGCCGGCCTGCGAAAGATTAGCGGGGATTTTCTGCATCGCCGAATACAGCGGCAGCACCATGAAAGGCAGCAGAATGTGCACCATCGCGAGAATGGTGCCGAACTGGTTATACGCAAGTTGCACCGGACGATCGACAAGACCCGTCGCAAGCAGCGCCTTGTTGATGAGGCCGGTGCGCTGCAGCAGCACGAGCCACGCATAAGTACGCACGAGCACGCTGGTCCAGAACGGCAGGATCACCATGCCGAGTATCAGCGCACTCCATCGCGGCGATACCGACGCCGCAAAGTACGCAACCGGATAGCCCAGCAGCAACGTCACGCCCGTCACGATGACGCTGAGTTTGAACGTCATGAGGAACGTGTCGAGATAGGTGCCCGTGAAAATGCGCCGGTAATTGACAAGCGTAAAGCCGCCGTCATGCCAGATGGACTGCCACGACAGCCATGCAAGCGGCACCACCAGGAGCACGACCACGACGAACAATGCGGGCGCGAGCAGCAGCAGCATCGCGCGGTCTTCGCGTTGCTGGTGGCGCACCGACGGGTCCGTGGCAACTGTTTGCATCAGGGCGGGGTCCTGGAGAATCCGTTTGGCTGTCGTCATCATGCACCCACGGCGTCGAGAAACTGGTACCACGCGGCAACGACGCGAACGCCGGGCGCGCGCAGCGAATGGAACGGCACGGGCCGCAAGCCTTGCTGGCCGAGCAACGCGAGCTCAGGCGTCTCGCCGAGTGCGAGTGCTGCGGCATGCTGGCCAAGCAGGCTCGCCATCGCGACGCCCGCTCCGTTATACCCCAGACAAAAGGTCGTGGCGTCGTCGCTGCGGCCAACATGCGGCAACGCATTGAACGTCATGCCGACATAGCCGGACCACTGATATTCGATACGCAGATCCGCGAGATCGGGAAATAGCGCGACCATCGCGCGTTGCAACGCGTCGAAGCCGGTCGCCTGGCCTTCCTTGCCGAACGCGTCGCGCCCGCCGAACAGCATACGGCCGTCGACCTTGCGAAACCACTTCATCATGCGCCGCGTTTCCGTATAGCTGCGGCGCTGCGTCATGAGCCGATTATCGAGTTCGGCGGGCAGGCGTTCCGTCGCAATCATCGCGCTGCGAAACGGCACGAGTTCACGCTGATAGGCAGCGGTCGCGGACGTGAGATCGGAGTACGCGTTGGTCGCGACAATGACTTGTCTCGCGCGCACCGTGCCGCCGGGCGTTCGCAGCACGACGCCGGCAGGCCCGCCTTGCGAACGCGTCATTTCGACAACCGGCGTGGCTTCGTAAATCGGCACGCCGCGCGCAGTGAGGCCTCGCGCGAGCCCGTACACGTATTCGAGCGGCAAAATCGTGCCTGCATCCGCGCTCAATACGCCGCCCACAAACTCGCTCGATCCTGTCTCGCGCCTCACTTCTTCGGGCGACTGCACTGTCATCGACGTGTCGCCCAACTGCGTCCGCACCCAGTCGGCTTCCGCACAGATCGCGGCGAACGCGCGGTCGGTGTGCGCGCAACGCAGGCTGCCTGTGTGCTCGAAGTGCGCTCGTTCGAGCTTGAACTCGTCGACGAACGATTCGACCACTCGCACGCCGTCGTGCGCGAGCCGGTGCATGCGCTTCGCGGTATCCAATCCGTGCAGCTTGTCGATCTGCGGAAACGACAAACGGAACTTCGACGACACCACCCCGCCGTTGCGCCCGCTCGCGCCCCAACCGACCGGGTTCGCATCGAACACGGCGCAATCGACGCCGCGCTTTTGCAGCGCGTACGCGGCCGACAGGCCCGAATAACCCGCGCCGATCACGGCCACGTCGACCGCCAGATCGCGCGCGAGCGGCGCGCCCGTGCTCACGGGCGGCTGCCGTTGCGCTGAGCGGGCGGCCATCGCCCGCCATAGCGAGTCGGGCTGCGGCCGCTGCGAATCGTTGTGGAGGGCGGGCGCGAGCATGGCTTAAGCAGCGCGCGCTTCGGCTTCGACCGCGTCAGCGAGCGCGCCGAGCGTTGCGAATTTGAACGTGGGCGCGGTGACGGCTTCGGGCACCGGCGTCGCGCCGAAACCCTTCATGCCCTGGCGTCGCTCGATCCAGCAGGTCGAGTAACCCAGCTTCGTCGCGATGCCGATGTCGTGATACTGGCTCTGCGCGGTGTGAAGGATCTCGTTGAACTTGAAGCCGAATGCCGCCTGACGTCCGCGGTTATAGGCAAAGAACTGCGGGTCAGGTTTCGCGACGCCCGTTTCGTCACAGCACACGGTGTCGTCGAAAGGGTCGCCCAGGGTATGTGCGTAGGCCGACAACGCGACGCGGTCCGCGTTGGTCATCGCGACGAGGCGATAATGTTTGCGCAGGCGCTTCAGGGCCTCGACCGAGTCTTCGAACGCGGGCCACTCCAGCACGTCGCGCTGGAAGGCCGCCGCGGATTGCGCGTCGTCGGGCAGGCCCAACTCGCCGGCAAGATACAGATACACGTTCGCCATTTCGTGGCTCGAACGACCCGGATACTTCGCGCGTCCGCGCATATACGGCTCGAAGATCTGGTCGTCGGTGAGATCTTTCGCCGCCGCGCCGCCAAGGCGCCGCACGGACGTAAGCACGCCCTGTTCGAAGTTGATCAGCGTGCCGACGACGTCGAACGTCAGGACCTTGAAATCGGTGAGCTTCATTGCATCATCCTTTTGCGGGTTGCGTTAAATTCGTAAGACGTATGCCCGGGCGGGCGGGGAGAGTCAGGCGGGCACGACGATCGTGTCCTGCGGATCGAGCACAACGGTCATCTGTTCGCCCGGTGACGGAATGCGGCTCCGTGCGTTGTGATTGCCGGGCTGGCGCAGACTGATCGAGGTGCCGTCAGCCAGTGTCGCGAACACGCGCAGGCTTTCTCCCTGGTACAGCACTTCGGTCACGCGGCACGAGAGCCGGTTGGCGGCAGGCTCTGCCGGACGGGCGTCGATCACGAGCTTTTCTGTCTGCACGGCAAGCAGCAAACGCTCGCCGCGCGGCAACGGGTGCGCGGTTCGCAACACCGCGTCGCCGAGGCGTACGGCGTCGTCGCCTGCGCGGCGCACATCGAGCAGCGTCGCCTCGCCTATAAAGCTCGCGACGAACGCGTCGCAAGGCCGGTCATAAAGACGCTCGGGTGTATCGATCTGCACGAGCTTGCCGTTCTTCAATACGGCCACGCGATCGCTCATGGTCAGCGCTTCGCGCTGGTCATGCGTCACGTAGACAATCGTCGCGCCGAGCTTGCGATGCAGACGCCGCAACTCGATCTGCATCGTTTCGCGCAGCTGCTTGTCGAGCGCGGAAAGCGGCTCGTCCATCAGGATCAGTTGCGGCTCGAAGACCATTGCTCTTGCAAGCGCGACGCGTTGACGTTGACCGCCGGAAAGCTGGCTGATGCCGCGGGATTCATAGCCGCTCAGTTCGACCATCGCGAGCGCGTCGGCCACTTTCGCCGCCCACCCCGCTTTCGGATCGCGGCGCGCGCGCAGCGGGAACGCGACGTTCTCGCCCACCGTCATGTGCGGAAAAAGCGCGTAGTTCTGGAACACGATGCCAATGTTGCGTTTGTGCGGCGGCGCAAATGTAATGTCCCGCTCGCCGACCCACACCGAGCCGGAACTCGGCTGAACAAAGCCGCCGAGGATGCCGAGCAGCGTCGTCTTGCCCGACCCGGACGGTCCGAGCAGCGACACGAACTCGCCTGGCTCGATGTCGAGCGAGACGTCGTCCAACGCGATTACGGGTCCATAGCGCTTCGCTGCCGACCGGATGGAGACTCCTGTTTTCGCTCGTGCGTCCATTGCGTTTGCTCTCGCTGAAGGGCCTGCATTAGGGAAAATATAGGTGTCAAACTTTTTGGCGGCAATTCCCAAATTGTTGGATCGGGCATAACATCAAGTCATGCCGAATCTACGCAAAAAACTGCCGAGCGCGAATGCGCTGTTCGTCTTCGAGGCTGCCGCTCGTTGCGGCAACTTCACGCGTGCCGCGCAAGAACTCTATGTGAGCCAGCCTGCCGTGAGCCGTATGCTCGCCCGCATGGAAGATCACATTGGAGTGCGCCTCTTCGAGCGCGTGCGCGGCGGCATTGAACTCACCGAAAGCGGGCGGATTCTGTACACCAAGATCTCCGAAGGATTCAACGGCATAGAAAGCGCGATACGTGAAATAGAAGCGCGTGCTACGGGCGTGGAATCGGTCACGCTGTCGGTATCCACGGGATTTACGACGCACTGGCTGATGCCGCGCATGAGCCGCCTGAACGAAGCGTTCCCGTCAATCGATCTGCGGTTTCAGCTCATTTCCGGGCGCATTGGTGGACCGCTTGTCGATGTCGATCTGGGCATGCGCTTCATGCACGCCGGCGACATCGACGAAAACAGCGTGCTGGTTATGCCCGAAACCCTGTTGCCCGTGTGCAATCCACGCTATCAGGAAACGTCGCTCACAGACGCCGGCCGTGAGCACGGCGACACGGTCATCGTGATGGACGACGAAGAGCGCGGCTGGCACCACCGTTTCGGAGCGTTCGAGCAGCACGGCCGGCGCGTGGCGAGCATGCTCAGCTTCAACGACTACGCGATCGTCGTGCAGGCGGCACTGCTCGGCCAGGGCATCGCGCTTGGCTGGCTGAACGTGGTGTCGCACTGGCTGTCGCAACGCGCACTCGTCCCCGCTGAAGAAGAAATCCTCGTGACCAATAGGCGCTGCTGTCTGGTGTCGCCCGCGAACCGGCCTTTGCGGCCCATCGTCGCGAACGTGCGCGACTGGATCGTCGAGGAAATGCGGGCCGATTTACGCACGTTGGAGAGCGCGTACCCGCAATTGGGATTGCGCGGGGCGTTCAAGGAATGCGGCGTCGCTATCGTTTGACGGAAGGTAATGCGCTGCCGCGGCCACGTCGCTGTATGAGAACAAGTGGTGCGCGGAAACTCCGGAATCGCCTGCGAGCAGCGAGACAACGCGACGGACCAACCGCAGATCAAAGCCCGTTTTTCATCGTGTGCATCAAGTCGCCGAACGACTGACGCGTATTGACCGCATTGACGATGTCAGCCAGAAACCAGGGAAGAATCAACTGCGTGCCGGGATCGGTGACACCGACGCTCAGCGCCGGCGGCCTTGCGACCGGCGCGGCTGCCGTGGCTGGCTTTGCGCCCTGATAAGCGGACGAGGTGCGAGTTTCGGTGGTAGCCGAAACGTGTGAGGCGACTGGCTCGCCGGGCGGCGGCCACGCCGACGAACAGCCGGCCAACAGCATAGTGGCGACGGCAATAACGGCAGTAGCGGCAACGTAGAAGGGCTTCATGATCAACTCCAGCCTACGTTATTTGGACAAAACTGCCTGGCGGGAAGTTCGTCGACTTAGGCACGACGAATGGCGCGTGGGCGTGCCAGTTCCTAGTGCCCCGCTGCAGCGGCCGCCGCGGCATTCGTCTTGCCCGGCTTCGTCACCCAGATCAACGGAATGATCAGTACGAAGATCACAGCCGACAACCAAAAAATGTCGTTGAGTCCAAGCATGGCGGCTTGGGTGTTCATCGAGTGTTCGAAGAAAGCCATCGCTTGAGACCGGCTTCCTCCCAAAGCAGCTTGCGCCGAATCCAGTGCCGTAGTGAAAACAGGGTTGGTGACGCCCGTCTGCTCAGCCAGTCTCGCGTGATGCAAGATGGTGCGATCGTTCCAGCCGGTTGCGGCAAGAGACGTTCCCACTGCGCCCGCAAACACCCGCACGAAATTCGACAAGCCCGCGGCGGCAGGAATCTTCTCAGGCGCGAGGCCGGAAAGAATGATGGCGGTCAGCGGCACGAAGAACAATGCGGTCGGTATGCCCTGCAACAAGGTGGGCAATACGAGCGTCCAGGTATCCACGCCGGTCGTGTAGTGCGAACGCATGAAAAACACGCCCGCAAAGCCGACAAAGGCCAACGTTGCGAGAACGCGCGCATCCGAGCGCGGCATGATCTTCGCCATCACAGGGGCAAGGATCACGGCGAATATCCCGAGCGGCGCCGTGGCGAGACCTGCATCGACGGACCGGTAGTTCAGGTAACCCTGCATCCACTGCGGCAGCAAGACGAGGTTGGAGAAAAACACCGCATACGCAACCGAAATCGCAACGGTGCCGCCAAGAAAATTGCGGCCGCCGAACAGCCTCAGATCGATGACCGGGTTCTTCTCGGTCAGCTCCCAGATCACGAAGAATGCAAAGCTGATCCCTGCAAACACAGTCAACGCCACGATTACCGGGGAATTGAACCAGTCGAGGTCCTTACCCTTGTCGAGCATGATCTGCAGCGAAGCGACCCACGCGATCAACGAGATCAGCCCGATCTTGTCGATCGACGAACGCTTCGTTGGGGACTCGCGCGTGCGGTAGATCGCCCATGTCACACCCGCAGCAAAAAGCCCAACCGGAATGTTGATGTAGAAGATCCACGACCACGAATAGCTGTCCGTAATCCAGCCACCGAGCGCAGGCCCTGCAATCGGGCCGACAGTCGCTGTCATTGCCCACAGCGCCAACGCATGCGAACTCTTCTCCTTCGGATACGAGCCCAGCAGAATGGCCTGCGAAAGCGGAATCAACGGGCCCGCTACCGCGCCTTGCAAAATGCGCGCGGCGAGCAGAACCGGCAGATTCGGTGCTATTCCACATAGCCACGAAGACATGACGAACAACAATATCGCCCAGACGAAAAGCTTGATCTGCCCGACACGCTGCGTGAGCCAACCCGTCAACGGAATCGAAATTGCGTTGGCTGCGGCGAAGAGCGTGATCACCCATGTTCCTTCATCGACCGATACGCCGAGGTTGCCCGCGATAGTCGGGATAGCCACGTTCGCAATCGAGGAGTCGAGCACATTCATGAACGTGGCCAGCGCTACGGCAAGCGTTGCGAGCACAAGCTTGCCGCCCGTCAAAGGCGGAAGCGCTGCAGGTCGCGTCGATTGATTCATTTCATCACCTGTTGAAGGTCGCTAATATCTGACTCGTCAGCTAATTGCACAAAAAAAATGGAAAGCACTCGTCGTGTATTCAGCCTGCTTTGCGCGTCGCACTCTTTTGCACGCCAGCCGTTGCGGCTGTGCGCGCCATCGGCATGTTCTGCGCGATGATCCGGGCGATCTCCGCATCTGCATCCGCGCCGTACTGCGCAAACACATCGGTGCGATAGGTAGTATTCACCGCGGCACCGAGTTGGGTTCCCGACTGGTCGCGAGTTTCGACTTCGACCTGCATTGACAATCCGATCCGCAGCGGATGTGCGTCCAGTTCCTTCTGATCGAGCTGGATACGCGCGGGCAGACGCTGTACGACTTTGATCCAGTTGCCGGTCGCATTCTGTGCGGGCAGTACGGCGAACGCCGAGCCTGTTCCCGCAGATAAGCCGACCACGCGGCCGTGGTATTTGACGCTCGAACCATAGACATCGGCGGAAAGCGTGACCGGCTGGCCGATACGCATGCGCCTGAGTTGGCTTTCCTTGAAGTTCGCATCGACCCACACCTCGTTGAGGGGGACGATCGCCATCAACGGCGTGCCGGGCGCGACTCGTTGACCGACCTGTACAGAACGTCGTGCCACATAGCCGGTCACCGGAGCAGGCAAGGTGTTGCGCGCGTAGTTCAGATAGGCGTCGCGTACTTTGGAAGACGCCGCCAGAACGTTCGGATGCTGTTCGATCGACGTGCGGTCGGTCAGCGCATGGTTTGCTTCGGCCTGCTGACGCGCGGCGTCGAGCGCGGCCTGCGCGGCGCTGACCGCATCGCGCGCGTGTGCCACGTCCTCGCCGGACACCGCGCCGGTTTCCGCGACCGCCTGACGTCGCTTCAGATCACTGACGGCGCGCGCGAGATCGGACTCGCGCTGCGCGACCGTTGCCGCGTAGTAGTCGTTGTTCACATAAAGACCGCTGACTTGCCGCACGGTCTGCCCCAGCGTTGCTTCGGCATTGGCAAGCGCGTCTCTGGCATCCGCGTTGTCGAGCGTCACGACCGGCACACCTTGCTTGACGATCTGAGTATCGTCGGCGTTCACTGCAACGACGGTGCCGCTGACCTGCGGCGTCAGTTGCACGAGATTGCCGCTGACGTATGCATCGTCGGTAGCCTCGTGATACTGACCGGTCGTCACGTAATACACGCCGTACGCTGCGCCGGCTGCCACTATCGCGGCGGCCAGCAACGCGAGCAGCAACTTGCGCCGCATAGTGCCTTGCGTTTGTTGGGGTTGGTCTGCGTCCGCCTTCGCTCGGTCGGCGTTGATGCTATCGCTCATTGTGTGACTCCTGACAGGATCTGAAATACGTCGCGCTCAACGCACGGCGACGACTGGATTGGGTTTGACTGCAGGCGCGGCACCGGCACTCTGCCGAGCGGCGTCGGTATCGGCACCGGCATTGTCGGAATAGCCGCCGCCCAGCGCCGCTGCCAATGCGATCTGCTGATCACGCCGGTTCATCTTCAGATTCGCGACCTGCTCGTCGGCTTGAAGCGCTGTGGTATCGGCGTTCAATACCGTGAGTTGATTCGCGAGTCCCGCCTTGTATTGCACAAGCGCCAGTTGATCGGCGCTGCGGGCGGCTTCCTGCGCGGCTAGCGCGTCGCCGAGCTGCTCGTCGGTGGAACGGATCTGCGCGAGTTGAGTGGCAACTTCGGACAGCGCGGTGACGAGCGTCTGGTTATATGAAGCGACGGCGTAGTCGAAATCGGCATAGCGGCCTTTAAGTTGCGCCCGCAACTGACCGCCGTCGAAAATCGGCAGATGGATCGCCGGACCCACCGATGCCGTGCGGCTCGCCGCGGTGAGGAAGCGGCCGAAGCCAAACGCGTCGAGGCCGATAGCTGCACTCAGGTTGATGTCGGGATAGAACTCGGCCTTGGCCTCCTTTACGTCGTGCACGAGCGCGTCGACACGCCATTTAGCGGCGACCAGATCCGGGCGCCGGCTGACGAGGTCAGCGGGCAGATTGGCCGGCAGACGCACTTCATCGCCGATACCCAGCGACGGGCGAGCAATTGCAAGACCTCGGTCAGGTCCTGCGCCGAGCAATGCGGCAAGTTGATATCGCGTGGTGAGAATGCTGCCGTCCAGCGACGCCAGCGCGGCCCGGCTGCTGGCGAGGTTCGCCTGCGCGGTCTTGCGCTCGACCTGCGTGTCGAGTCCAGTTGCAATCCGGCCGGCCGTAATTCGGTCAATCTGTTCGCGCTGCGTCACTTCCTGCTGCGCGATGTCGCGCAACGCAAAGAGACGAGCAAGCTGGTTATACGCGCGCGCCGTGGCGGATGTCAGCGAGAGTCTGACGACTTCCGCATCGGCCTTGCTTGCTTGCAACTGCGACAGCGAGGCTTTCAGGGCTTCGCGATTCTTGCCCCACAAATCCAGGTCATACGATGCGGACAGCAAACCCTTGTTCTCCGATTGCCATGACCCGCCGTACGGAGGCGGCACGAGTGCCGTGCTCGAATACTGCTGCCGCGTGAACGAGTAAGTCGCCCCGACTTGCGGCATCGTGCTCGCCTTCGCCGTCTCGCTGTAAGCAGCGGCGGCGGCAACGCGTGCGCGCGCCTGTTCGATCGACGGGTTGCCTTTCAATGCTTCCTCTAACAGCGCCTTCAGTTGGGCGTCGCCGAACTGATCGGCCCAGTCGACGGCGGGCCACTGACCGCTGTCAGCAGGAATGCTTTGCTGCGTCGCATAGGTATCTGGCGTCGCAAGCTGCTTCTCGCTCGAGATACCTGCATAGTTTGCGCAGGCCGATAGCACTGCCGCGAAGATCACCGTCATGCCGGATTTCGCAATTCGCGTTCCGATCATTCGTCGATTTAACTGTCTACTCATTTTCTGACCTGTCAGATATATGGACAAAAAATTTTGTGCGAACGCTTCGCTCAATCTTCGAGAAACTTGAACAGCAGACGGCGCAGCTCACGGAATTCGGCCTTGGTGAATTTCTTCAGCCGCTTGTTCAGCACGACCGGCACCCTGTCGGGCAGGTGGTCTGCCACTGCTTCGCCCTTCTTCGTCAGCTTCAGGTTGACGACCCGGCGATCTTCAAGACTGCGGGAGCGCTGAAGCAAACCTTTCGTTTCGAGTTTGTCGAGCATGCGCGTCATCAGGCCGGTGTCTATACCGAGCAACGTGGACAGTTCGAACGGAGTGCTCGCAATGTCCTGACGCATGGACAGAAGAATACCCATTTGCTGGGCCGTGATGTCGAGATCCTTGAGTTCTGCGTCTATCTCCGTCACCAGAAGGTTGCGCGCCTTGTTGATGGCGAATCCCACGCTCTCGGTCACGGTGAAATTGTCGCTCGTGTAGTGGTTCATCTTTGCTCCTTGCCTGGAGAGCAATATATCTGCATTGTCAGATATCTCCAAGCTCGATGCTGGACATCAATGTTTCAAATATTGCGCTAACCGGAGACTCCCGGTCCTGCCGCGAAGAGGAATTGCCGCGTGCCCGCGTCATTCGCGGGCGGGGTCGCGCTCAATTCAATGGGCCGGGCATCGTCGCCCTTCTTACACGCCTTCGACGAGAACGGCGCGATAGCGCGCGCCTTTGAACCGGTGCTGCGCGACTTCCTGATATTCGGGACCGTCGTACCAGGCACGCGCTTCCGCAGTGGACGGAAACTCAACGATCACGACACCCTCTGGCGCTTCGCCTTCCAGAACCTGTTGAGGTCCATAGGCAGCGAGAATCTTGACGGGATGGCCTTTGAAAGTGGCGCCGACCTTGCTCTGATAAATGTCGAGTTCCTGCTGGTCCTGCGTGCTTTCCTTCGTGAAGACGATATATGTGGCCATGACATACGCTCCTGCGTTGGTGGGAAGGTGCGTACGATGATGCCATGAAATCGCATCGTGCTTCGGCGTACAGCGTCGCTGCCAGGCGGTCCGTCATACTGGCATTGCTTATCCGCGATGGTGGCGCCTGGCGCAACCGCGTTACGCGTCATCGCGTCGCTCGCCCGGGCGTGAATGACCGAGCGTCGGCAGTCGAGCTTTGCATAAATTGAGCCCCAATGGTCTGCCGCGCGCGCAAAAGCCGGCTCATGACGGTGCCGATCGGCACGCCGACCACTTTGGCCGCTTGCGAACAGCTGAGCCCTTCAACCGCGACCAGTAGCATCACGATCCGTTGCGCTTCCGGCAAACGCTCGACGGCCGCGATAATCAGATCGAGGCCGTCTCCCGGATCGCGCTCACGGGAATCGCGCACGGTAACTGGAAAGTCGTTATCGCACTCCGTGATCGAACGGCTTGGCAGCTTGCGCGTGCGCAGTTCCTCGATCCACGTGGAATGAATAACAAAGAACATCCAGCTCAGCGGCGCAGTGCCGGGCTCTAACTGCTCGGCGCGCTCGAGTCCCCGCGCACAGGCGCGCTCAAGTACGCGCTCTGCGTCATGCCGGTTACGGCACAGGCGAATAGAGAACGCCCAAAGGCGCGGAAGCATGCCTGGCAGAAGACTGTGGAACTTCCCGGCATCTGCTGTTGGCATGATCTACTGGGTGAAAACGGGTTACCGGACGACGCGCCCGCCGGGAACCGGCGATGATCAAGGGCCGACGGAAGTCGCGGTCGAACTGTGCCGCGACCACCGCGACGACCGCAACCAACGCAACCAACGCAACCAACGCAACCAACAATGCGCCGGTCATTTTCCAGTAGCCCAATGCGAGTTGCGCATCAGCTTGCTGAAGTCTCTGCGGACGAAACCAGGGTCCTTGTAGGCCATGACATCGGCCAGACCTGTTCCCTGCGTGGTCTCCGGACGATGCTTGAGGCTATCGTAGAGGGCCTGCATGAAGTCCTCAGCGAATTGCGGCGGATGCGGATGAGCCGCCTCGACGGCGCTCCGCTGAGCGTCTGTGAAGTCGTCATAGCCTGCGCCCACGAGATCCATGTTGGCGCCTTCGGCAACCAGTGCGGCCATGGGGAACAGATTTGCGGAAATTCCATTGGTCGTGTGCAATGCAATCGCAAGCCAGACCATCTGGCTATTGGCCTCGGAAACGCCGTGACTTCGCAAAAAGTCACGTGCCGCGTTCGCGCCATCCACTTCATAGCGCAAGTGGCTTTGCCCATAGCCGGCCGTCAGGCCGAAATCATGGAACATGGACGCAACGTAGAGAAGTTCCGGGTCGAACGCGAGACCTTTGCGCTTTCCTGCCAGGGCAGCCCAATAATAGACACGCGTGGAATGCTGAAACAGAAAATCGCCCTCCGATTCGCGAATGAGTTTTGCTGCGTCGCGCGCCAATTTGCTGTCGGGGATTTTTACGCCAGAAACCTCGTCGCCGGCATTCGCCGTGGATTGATTGAACGTGGGCTGCGCTTGCGCGTGCGCGTCGAGGGTCGGGACCATTCCCCCAACCGCAAGAGCAACAGCGGCGCAAATTGCAGCGACAGTACTGCGGGACTTCATGATGTTCTCCTTCTCGCAAAGAAATGCACCCTTAGCGGGTAGTTCGCTGTTCCCAATTCGAGTTGAGAATGATGCTGCAAACGTTCGTTCGCACGAATTCCGGGTCCTTGTAGGCGAGGAAGTCGTCGTTGAATGTGCCGAACGTGCTGCCCGGGCGATGCTTCATACCGTGATAGAAAGCATCGATGATGCTGTTTGCAAAACCGGGATCTCGGGGATACGCAGCAATCACCGCGTCGCGCTCTTCGTCGGTGAACTGTTCAAAGCCGCGCCCCGCTACGTCCATTCCTGCGCCTGCCTGCAACAGGGCAATTTCTCCGTGCATGTGTTCCGGGATGCCAGGCGTCGTGTGCAAGGCGACGGCATTCCAGACCTTGTCGATATCCGCCTCGGCGATGCGGTGGCTTCGCAGAAAATCCCGCGCGGCGTTCGCGCCATCCACTTCGAAGCGAAGCTGGCTCTCGTGATAGATCGACGTCAGGCCAATGTCGTGGAACATAGCGGCGACATAAAGCAACTCCGGATCGAAGATCACGCCTTTGCGTTCTCCGAGCAATGCGCCCCAGAGATACACGCGAGCGGAGTGCATAAACAGCAATTCATCTTCCGTGTCCCGAACAAGCTCGGTGACCTCACGCGCCAATTTACTGTCAGGTATCTTCACGCTGGATTTTCCGTTCGTCTGCATCGCTCTTCTCCATTCATTCGGTCCTGCATTTACGGGCACCTGGCAACGGCTGCTGCCTGTCGCTGGCTCGCGCACCGACTGCGTACTTCAATGAAATCGCCACTGTCGAGCGGCTGTATAGGGAGGAAGTTACGCTCCTATCGGGCCACAATACAGACCCAAGATTGACGATTCTGGATGTACCATTGAAGGCTATGACGACGCTCCCAATTGGCCTGGATCGCTCCGCGAGCACATCGCTGTCCACACAAATCTACGGCGCGATTCGACACGCCATAGAGACGGGGCAGCTTGCCGCCGGCGCACGGCTGCCATCGTGGCTGGATCTGGCCGCGCAGATCGGCGTCTCGCGAGGCACGGTCCGTGTGGCCTATGAACGTCTGATCGATGAGCAGTTCGCGGTCGCTTGTGGAGCGGCCGGCACCCGGGTTGCCGAGCGGCCGCCCTTGCCTGCATCGCCCGCGCGGTCACCGGAAGCGCCGCCGTTTCCCGATCTGTTCCACGCATTCGGCGCGGCTCCATTGGCTTTTCAAATGGGTGTGCCTTCCGAGGACGCCTTTCCTTTCAAGCTATGGTCGCGTGTACTCACGCGCGCGGCGCGGCGGGCTGCGGCTGCGCCGGTCGGCTACCCTGATCCGCGGGGCGATCCGGACTTCCGGAAGGAAATTGCAGCCTATCTGGGCGTAGCACGAGGCTTGCGGTGCAGTCCGTCACAGGTTCTCGTCACTGCGGGATTCTCGGCAGCACTCGGCCTCGCGATCAGGGGACTCGGTGTTGAAGGCAAAGAAGCATGGCTGGAAGATCCGGGTTTTCCGCTCACGCGTACCGCGCTCGATCTGGCAGGAATGACTGTGAGAGCCATTCCAGTCGATGCAGACGGACTCGACGTGGAAGCCGGCATCCGGAGTTCTGCTGAAGCCGCTCTGGCGGTCGTAACACCGGGCCAGCAGGCGCCCCTCGGAATGGCCATGTCGCTCCCCAGGCGGCTAGCGTTGCTCGCATGGGCTCGACGAAACGGCGCATGGATCATCGAAGACGATTACCTCAGTGAGCTCCAGTTGAAGGGTCGCGCAGCGCCGGCCTTGGCATCGCTGGATCCAGACGGACGGGTGTTGCATATCGGCAGCTTCAGCAAGACTATTAGCCCGGCGCTCCGACTTGGCTTTCTGGTGGTCCCGGTTGAAATGGTTCGCCGTTTTGGCGACATCGCAGCGTGCCTGATGCCGGCACCGGGGTCGTTCGTGCAACACGCCGTGGCAGAGTTTCTGCGCGATGGGCACTATCTTCGGCACCTTCGGCATATGAAGCGCCTTTACGCCACGCGGCGCGATAGCCTGCTTCGTTGTCTCAACGAGTTGGCGCCGGACTCGATAAGAGTGCATGCGGCTGCGGGCACGGCCATCGTGACCACGCTTCCCCGCTCTACATCTGACGTAGACGTTGCCATGCGAGCACTGCAATCCCGCCTGGCGCCTGCGCCTTTGTCGCCTTGGTATCTCCAGTCTTCTGGCCCACAGGGCTTATTGCTGAGCGTGACCAACCTGGATGAACGCAAGATGGTCGAACACTGTCGCCGGCTGGTGGAAGTGGTTCGCAAGGGTAGCTAGGCGACAGGCAATGCGGGCTTGCTGCCCGCTGAATGGTACATAAAGAATGTTCATTCTTGGTGCTTTCTTGTGGTCCAGCCCGGACCCACAATGCGAGAACACCAAGGAGATGCAACATCATGAACATTCGATCTATCGCCGGTGCTGTCGCCGCAGGCATTGCTCTTTCCATTGCCGTACCGGCTACCGCGCATGACACGGCTGAGACCGTCACGCCCAACTTCCAGCACGCGATTCCCAACATCCCCGGCAAGTCGTTGATTGCGGTCGTTGTCGACTATGCGCCCGCCGCAGCGTCGCACGCACACGAGCATGCGAAGTCGGCTTTTATCTATGCATACGTCGTGTCGGGCGCCATCGAGTCGCAAGTCGACGACGGCCCGAAGCGGATCTACCACGCCGGCGAAAGCTTCTTCGAGGAGCCCGGCGCGGTTCACCGTGTCAGCCGCAATGCAAGCAAAACCAAGCCGGCGAAGTTGCTGGCGGTGTTCGTGGTGGACAGCAACGACAAGGCCCTGACCACCCCGGTCGAGTAATCAGTACATCAAGGAGTAAAAGTATGAGCATGCGTCTGGACTACAACCACATCGCACCTGCGGGCGCGAAAGCCCTCGGTGGTGTTTACGGCTATGTTCTGCAGAGCGGCCTCTCGCCTGTTCTCGTGGATCTGGTCTACCTTCGCGTTTCGCAGATCAACAACTGTGCGTACTGCCTCGACATGCATACACGCGATCTGCTGAAAAAAGGCGTGAAAGTCGAAAAGCTCGCGCTCGTACAGGCCTGGGCGGAAGCCGGCAACCTGTTCGACGAACGTGAGCGTGCCGCACTTGCGTGGGCCGAATCGGTCACACGCGTTGCACAGACCGGCGTACCCGACGAAGCCTACGAGGCAGCCCGTGCAGTGTTCGACGAGCGCGAACTGGTCGACCTCACGATCGCCATCGGACTCATGAACACGTATAACCGCATGGCGATCAGCTTCCGGAACACACCTCAGGCCGCAGTAGGACGGTGATAACGCTTCGCATCGCTGCGGACACATCAATCGGGACGCATCGCAACGGCGTCGTTACCCAACCAGTTCGACCATCACGATGTCGGTGTCGTCTCGCGCTGTCATCGTAAGCTGCGATTCGCCGGTAACCACGACTCCATCGCGTGGTGCGAGCCGAACCTCTCCCACGTCGAGGCGGCCGTGATCGGTAACCAGATACGCGTGGCCTGGCGGACGCAACACGTGATGCAGCGTTGCGCCTTCGCGTATCGTCGCGATGCGCACGCGAGCGTCGGCATTGATAGACAACGCGCCTGCACGCACGTCGTCCGGATCGCCGCTCGCCAGCGTGACGAAGCGGCCATCGCGACACTCGCGCGAACAGACACGCGTCGCCCAACGCGGCGTGCCACCCAGCGTGCGCGGGTGCAACCAGATCTGAAACAGCCGCGCCGGCGAACTCTCCTCGTTGCGCTCGGCGTGATGTACCGCGCAACCCGCGCTCATTGCCTGCACGGAGTCGGCGACCAGACGTGCCCGATTGCCGGCGTCGTCTTCGTGCGTAATTGCGCCTGAGCGCACCCACGTCACGATCTCGACTTCGCGGTGAGCATGAAGGCCGAAGCCCGAGTGCGCCGCGAACTCGTCGTCGTTCCACACGTAGAGCGCGCCGAGCGGCACATGACCGGCGCGTCCGCACCCGCCAAACTGGAAATGCAGCCGCGCTTCCAGCCAGTCGCGACTGATTACATCGAGCGACAGAAAAGGACGATGTTCGATCATGATGTGCCTGAGTTGGATCGCGCGCATACGTGTGCGCGCCGGTGCAATCGTCGAAGACTGCACCGGACGCGCCCTCGCGTGCTCAAGGACCGTTTAGACCTGCTGCTGGCCGCCGTCGACGAACAGCTCGGCGCCGTTCACGAAGCTCGCGTCGTCGGAGGCAAGGAACAGTGCCACGCTCGCGATCTCGGCAGGCTCGCCGAGGCGGCCCATCGGGATCTGGGCGGCCAGGTAATCGGCCAAGCCTTGTTGCTGCGCCGCGTCCGGGCCGGCGAGGTCGAGCAGGCCAGGGGTGCGGGTTGCGCCGGGGCTAAGCGTATTGACGCGGATGCCGCGGTCCTTGAGATCGAGAATCCAGCTGCGTGCGAAGGCGCGCACCGCGGCCTTCGAAGCTGAATAGACGCTGAATGCAGCCGTGCCCGAACTGCCAGCCGTCGAACCCGTGAGGATCACCGACGCACCTTGTGCGAGCAGCGGCAGTGCTTTTTGCACGGTGAACAGCACGCCCTTCACGTTGCGGTCGAAGGTGTCGTCGAACTGTTCTTCGGTGATGCTGCCCAGCGGCAGCATGGAACCGCCACCAGCATTGGCGAACAGCACATCGAGACGCCCCTTCTCCTGCTTGATCTGCGCGTACAGCGCGTCGAGTTCATCGAGCTTCGCAGAATCGACGCGCACGCCGGTCACGTTGCCGCCGGCTTCGCGAATTCCGTTCACTGCGGCGTCGAGTTCAGCCTGACGGCGACCGGTGATATAGACATGCGCGCCTTCTGCTGCAAAGCGTTGAGCAGTGGCGAGGCCAATGCCGCTCGTTGCGCCGGTGACCAGTGCAATCTTGTTGTCGAGTTTGCGTGCCATGGTGTTTCTCCTTCAATTCGATAAGTGGATGATGACTACGTCGGGAAAGTACGTGAGGTGTTTCGTGCTGCGATGTAAGGAGAATATCGACGCGGCCATCTTTTCGAAATAGAATTGATTGCAATCTAACGTTGCAAAAATGAAATGATGAGGCGAGATGGCGAAACTGCCTGATTTCGAGGGACTGGCGATGTTCGCGAAGGTCGCTGAGGAAGGATCGTTCGCGGCCGCCGCGCGCGCAGTGGGTGTGTCCGTTGCGACGGTGTCGCGCGGCGTCGCTCGCCTGGAAGACCGGCTGGGCGCGCGGCTTTTCAATCGCACATCGCGTCAACTGGCGCTCACCGAGTTCGGTCGGACAATCTGCGAGAAAGCTGGCCAGATTTACCGGCAGGCCGAGGAAGCCGAAAGTGCCGCCCGCGAGATGTCGGTGCAGCCGCGCGGGCTCGTGCGTCTGGCGGTGCCGATGTCGTTCGGGCTGCGCTGGGTCGCGCCGCTGCTGCCGGCATTTTTTCGCGCTTATCCGGAGGTGTCGATCGACCTGCATCTGTCCGATGCGCCGGTCGACCTGGTTGCTGACGGCTTCGACGCCGCGCTGCGCATCGCGGCACTGCCCGATTCGTCGCTGGTGGCGCGACGGATATGCGCGGTAACGCAATACGTAGTCGCGTCACCGGACTATCTGAAGCGTGAGGGACGGCCTATGCATCCACGCGAACTGGTGGACCGCCCCTGCCTTTCGTATGCGTATCGCGCGCGCAGCGATGTGTGGCGCTTCACGAACGAAGCGGGCGAGGAGGAACCGATCATGCCGATCGGTCCACTGCGCGTGACGAACTCCGACGCCCTGTTGCCCACGCTGCTCGATGGTCTGGCGATTGCGGAGTTGCCCGAGTTCATCGCTGGCGAATATCTGGCCGATGGCCGCCTGGAAGCAATCCTCACCGACTGGTCTTTGACGAAAGGCGGCCTTTACTTCGTCACGCCGTCGGCGCGCGCCCGACCCGCAAAAGTGAGCGCGCTGTCCGACTACTTCGCAGAACACCTTTCCGATCCGTCGTGGCGATGGCCGAAGTGATCTGCTGAACTGTTTTCATGTGGACTAACCGGACAGACGTTCATCATTGCATAGGTGCAACGACGCATCCGGGCTCGACATAGCTTTCGCCGAATACAATGCAAGACGAAGAAGGGTTGCTTCGACCGGCCCGTATAAAACACAGTGATCGATGAAAGTCCCCAAAACGTCTGCTAATGCTGAGCCCACGGCGGCCGACCGCGGCAAGATCGCACGCCCGGTCGCAGGCGCCATTGCACCGCACAATTCGCACAACCCGGACGATCCGCATGGGTCGCACGCTCCGCACGATTCGCGCGCTCGCAGCATCGCTCTCGCGGCGAGCCTCGCTTTGATCGCTTTTTCGCTGCGCACGCCGATCACGAGCGTGGGTCCGATCCTGCTCGAAGCAGTGCGGGCCACCAACCTTTCGCGCACGGGCGCGAGCGTGCTGACGACATTGCCGTCACTATGCTTCGGTCTTTTCGGACCGCTCGCGCCGCTACTCGCGCGGCGCCTCGGCAGTGAACGCGCATTGCTCGCGCTGCTGTTGCTGCTCACGCTGGGTACTGCGTTGCGCGTCTTTCCCGTGTGGGAGGCGTTGTATCTCGGCCAGATTGTGGCCTGCTTCGCCATCGGCTTGATGAATGTGTTGTTGCCGGGCGTAGTGAAGCGCGACTTCACGCACCACGTTCCGCTGATGACCGGAGTCTACAGCGCGGCAATGTGCGTCGGCGCCGCCGCGGCGGCGGCCGGGACGGTCCCCGCGGCCCATGCGATCGAATACCTGCTGGGCGGCGCGAGCGGCAACTCCTGGGCATGGGCACTGGCGCTGTGGGCGTTGCCCGTCGCGTTGGCCACGCTGGTCTGGGGCGTGCGTCTGCCGAAGAAGTCGACCCACGCAGGAAGACACGCGCAAGTCGTTCGCGGATTGTGGCGGGATCCGCTTGCGTGGAAGGTCACGCTGTTCATGGGTTTGCAATCGTCGCTGGCGTATATCGTGTTCGGCTGGCTGCCCACGGTGCTTCGCACGCGTGGCATGAGTGCGGTCGATGCCGGTTTCATGCTGTCGCTCAGCGTGGTCACGCAGGCCGCGTCGTCGCTACTGCTGCCGTTTCTGCTGGCGCGACTGCGCGATCAGCGCGCGGTGAATGTGGGGGCGTTACTGTCGACAGGCGTGGGGCTGATGGGCTGTTTCTTCGCGCCTGCGTCAACCATGTGGATCTGGGCGCTGCTTCTCGGCGCCTCGCAAGGCGCGGCGTTCACGCTCGCGCTCACCGTCATCGGCTTGCGCTCGTACGATTCGCACGTGGCCGCGCAACTCTCCAGCATGGCTCAGGGCATCGGCTATCTGATCGCGTCGTGTGGGCCGTTCATCGCCGGATCGCTGCTCCATGCAACCGGCTCGCTTTACAGTCTCGCTGCTTTGTGCGCGGGTATCTGCGTCGTGTCTGCATGGTTCGGCTATGCAGCGGGGCGACGGGAACACGTTAACGCGCATCTCGAGTCGACGCATTGAAGACGCAATAAATACGCTGCCGCCGAGGGCAATGGCCCGTTCGTAGCCGACGTGCGCCGTGACATCACGCGTCATGGCAACGTATCGGAAAGGCTCAACAAGGTCCGCTGGATCGCGGCGCGATTAGCTGACCTGCTGCTCAGCGGGTACGAGCCATTGCCTCGCCTTGCCCGCGCTCAATGCCTCAACCAGTTCGGCGAGCGGCATGGGTCTGCCGATGTAGTAGCCTTGCGCCTCGGTTGCGCCGATGTCCCGCAATGCAGCCAAAGCGACCGCATCTTCGACACCTTCGGCCACCACGCCCAGACCGAGCGATTCCGCCATCCGCACGATCGCCCGGACGATGGCGCGCGTGCGCGGACTCGACGTCAAGCCGACGATGAACGATTTGTCGACTTTCAGCGCACTGAAGTGATACTGATGCACATAGCTGAGCGATGAAAAGCCGGTGCCGAAGTCGTCGAGCACCACCGACACGCCGTTGTCGATCAGATGCTGCATCGTCTGCCGGGCGACTTCCGGCTCCGCGATCAACGCGCCTTCAGTCAGTTCCAGACGCACGCGCGACGGTGCGACGCCGTGCTGTTGCAGCAGCGCGAGTACGTCGCCGGCGAACTCCGCGCGCGTCATGCTGTAGCTCGAACAGTTGACATGGACGGGAGGCCAGCCGGCGTGCGCAGGCTGCGCGAGAATTGCCGCGACGCAATTGAGCATGTAGAGATCGAGCCGGCCGATCAGCCGCAGTCCTTCCATCGCCGGCAGGAATTCTCCCGGCGCGAGCAGGCGGCCATCTTCCTGCCGCCAGCGTACCAATGCTTCGAGCGAGGTCAGACGGCCTGTGATCGTGCAGATGATCGGCTGGAAGAACGGGATCAGTTCGTCGTCGCGTTTAAGCGCATTTCGTAATGCGCCTTCGCGCCGCATCCGGTCCGAGACCTCATGGCGCAACTCCTGATTGAACACCACGTAACTATCGCGGCCACCGTTTTTCGCGCGATACATCGCCGTGTCGGCGTCGCGCAACAGGTCGGCCGGTTCCCTATGGAATTCATGCTCGGCGGTCACGATGCCAATGCTGCATGACGAGAAAACGACGTGATCGTCGATATGAAACGGCAGGTCGAACACCGACAATATCCGCTCGGCGATGGTGACTGCCGCTTCGAGCGACGCTTCGGGCGAGAGGATCGCAAACTCGTCTCCCCCGAGGCGCGCGAGCATATCGGTTCTGCTCAGGCAGTCGCGCAGCCGTTTCGCCGCCGACACCAGCAGCTGATCGCCGAAATGATGGCCGAGACTGTCGTTGACTACCTTGAAGCGGTCCAGATCGAGGAACATCACGACCAACCGTCTTCCGGAATCCAGATGCCGGATCCATTCCGCGCCGAGCCGCTCGAGAAGATGGCTGCGATTGGGCAGCCCGGTTAACGAGTCGTGAAAATTCTCATGCAACAGTTGCGCGTTGGCCCTATCCAGTTCGCGAGTGCGCTCCTGCACGCGCGCCTCCAGTTCGAGGTTCGCGGCATACAGTGCATCGGCGGCGCTTCGTCGCGACAATGCCGTATCGATGTGACGCGAGACGAACGTCAGCAACTCCTGATCACGGGGCGTGTACTGTACGTCGGTCGAATAGCTCTGCACCGCGAGCATGCCTCGCACCTTACCCGCTTCGAAAAGCGGCACACCTAGCCACGAACGCAGATTCAGGTGGTCGTGGTCGAGTTCGACCTTGCCGTCGCGGATCAGGCGCTCCGCATCGGTACGATTGAAAAGACACGGTCGACGCTGTGCAATAACGTATTCCGTGAAGCCGCGTTTATAGCGCCTCGGAGCCGGCTGCTCGTCAACCAGTTCATCGACGTAATAGGGGAAAGAAACCGTTGCTGTCGCCTCGTCATACAGTGCGATATAGAAGTTGTGCACGTACAGCAGCTCGCCCAGAATGCGATGCAGGCTGCGGAAGAACTCGACCATGTCCCCCGACGCGCTCGACAACTCCGCGATACTGAAAAGCGCACTTTGCAGATGTTCCGCGCGTTTTCGCTCGGCCACTTCCTGCCGGAGTGCGTCATTCAGTTCCGAGAGTTCCGATGTCCGGCGCGCTACGATATTTTCGAGGTTCGCCCGGTGAAGAATGCGGTCTAGCGCCATTGCCACATGACGCGCGACCACGAGAAACAGCGCCCGGTCGTCGGCGCTGTATATGCGCGATACGTCATAGACCTGCATGGCGATCATGCCGAATACTTCGTCGGACGCGTTCTTCAACGGCGCGCCCATCCAGAATTCGGGGCGATCTCCAACGCAAAAGAAGCGGCCTGCCGCTTCCGCCTCCTGAATTCCGGCGGCGTCGATCAATAACGGCTGTCCGGTCGTCAGGACCTGCGCGGTCAGCGACAAACGATCCGGATCGAGCATGTCATAGCTTTCGGATTCGAGTGCGTCGACGTCGATCACATCCACATAATACGGATACGTGATACGTCTGCTTTCCGGTTCATACAGCGCGAGATAAAAGTTCTCTGCATCGATTATTGTGGCCAGCTGCTGGTGAACGGCATGCAGGAACGCGGAACGTTCGCCGGTCGAACTTGCCAGGTACGCGATTTCGTGGAGCACGCGCTGCGTGTGTTGCGCGCGCACGAGCGCGTCGCCAAGCAGTTGCAGTCCCAATGTGTTGGCAAATGCCGCGAGCGCTTCGTCGTTCGCGTCCTTTAGCGGCGCGAGCAGCCAGCCCAGCGCTTTGTCGCCGGTTCCGGTCGGCCAGCAATGTAATGCTTGCGACTCGCAAAACGGGACTAACGCGTCGTTCGCGAGGGCGTCGGGCCAGACCGTTTCGGCCCCGGAATATGCCGCAAGGCGCAGCTTGTCTCCCGCGCGATACCATGCCCAGTCCCGCCCGCGCATTCGATCGCGGGAGGCTTGAAGCAGTGTATCGATCCGCGCTGCCGTCGTTACCGACGTAGTCAGGTCCGCCTCTGGATTTGCGACATCGGTGGTCTGGTTATCGCTCTGACCTTTTCCCCAGTCGCGTCGGTGTCCGGAAACAATATTCATCAACGCTCCATGCATCTCTCATTCTGCATGCATTAAATCAGGTAGCGACCGGCCCCGGTCCGCGTGCCTTTTGTAATTTGCCTACCCGCTATCTGATAACGGCATCAAGGCCTCGATACTTTATCCCAACCCGTTTCCGGCCCATTTAGATGGCTGTCATTCCCGTGCCCGATCAATGCGCGATGCGTGATTTTTCGGAAAGCAAGCGTTCGGAATATGTCACTTGCCCATGCATTTGTGGCTACCTAGCATCAGTCCGACTAGTCGCAGTGGGAGCGCTCGGTACAGCCGGAGCGGGCCCGATCTTTCCTCTCAGACAGACTCTCACGATGATCGACCCCAATAAAAGCAGGCGCGCCAGTATCGCGGTATTCGCGCTGCTCTATCTCGGCTACTGCATTTCGTACATAGATCGCGCGGCGATTGCGCTGTCGCTCGTCGCCATCGGCAAGGAATTCAACGTTGGATCGGCGGCGCTCGGCGTCGTCATGAGCACCTTCTATATCAGCTACGCCGCGATGCAGATACCCGGCGGCTGGATCGCGGATCGCTGGGGCAGCAAAAAGGTCATCGTCGTATCGGTGGCATTCTGGTCGCTGTTCACGCTGATGACGGGTCTCGCATGGTCGCTCGCCTCGCTGATCGCGATCCGCTTTATCTTTGGTCTCGGCGAAGGCGGTTATCCCGGCGCCGCCGTGAAGGGCGTCACCGAATCGTGCGCGCGTGCCGATCGCCCGAAAATGTCCGCATTGCTGATGTCGTCGAACTACGTGGGCAGCTTTATTGCTCCGCTTGCGATCGCGCCTCTCATTCTGTACCTGGGATGGCGTCACGCGTTCGTCGTGGCGGGCATTGCCGGCGTCGTGTTCGCGCTGTTCTACCTGTTCGCCGTCAAGGACACGCATCAGAAGCGCGATGCGTCGGGCCGTGCCACGCGCATCGACGGTGCGGCGACGCGCGCGCTCCTCAAGATGCCGCTGATGTGGAAGATCCTGCTCACGTGGTTCGGCATGGGCATCGTCAACAAAGGCCTGGATGCATGGATGCCCGCGTATCTGCTGACCGAACGTCATCTCGATCTGAAAGCGGTCGGCATGTTGACGCCGCTGCCCTTCGTCGCCGCGAGCATTTCGACGGCGCTCGGCGGCTGGATTCTCACACGCTGGTTCGATGGCCGCGAGAAATGGCTGATGGCCGCGTGCTGCGTGATCTCCGGCTTTTTCCTCTACGAGATGTATACGGCTGAAACCGTGACCGGCGTGATCGCATATCAATCGATCGTGTATTTCTTCAAGTCCTTCGTATTCGCGGGTGTCTTCGCGCTGCCCACGAAGTTCCTCCCACAGAAGTTGATCGGTACGGGCGCAGGCATGGTGAACTTCGGCGGACAGGTAGCAGGTTTCGTCGCGCCGGCTGTCATTGGGCTGCTCGTGTCCATGACGGGCAACTACAACGCCGTGTTCGGCTTCCTGATCGCGGCAACGGCGCTCGCGGCGGTCACGAGCCTGTCGATTGGACTCGCAAGCGAAAACGATGCGCGCCGTCTGGGAACCGCTGAAGAAGCCTGATTGCATGATCGCAGTGTGCGGGCGCTATGATGCGGACTACGCGTCACTACATCGATCCAGCATGAACGCCCGCATTCTTCAGGAAGCCGCTGTCCGTTACTTTCTCGAAGTCGTCAATACCGGGTCCATCGCCGACGCCGCGCATCGGCTGAACGTCGTGCCGTCGGCGGTGAGCCGGCAAATCACGCGGCTCGAAGGCGAACTCGGCATGCCGCTCTTTGTGCGGCAATCGCGCGGCATGGTGCCGAGCAAAGCAGGAGAAATGCTCGCAGCCTATGCGCGGCGCTCGCAACTGGACGCCGAACAGATTTCGCTCGAAATCGACGCGCTTCGCGGCGAGGCGGCCCGCAGGATTCGCATTGCATGCACCGAAGGTTTCGCGGCAGCTTTTCTGCCGCGCGCAATGGCCGATTTCCGCCGCACCGTCGCGCCCGCATCGTTCGAAGTCGTGGTGGATACCGCCGCTGGCGTCACCCAGCGTGTCCGCGAAGCCGGAGCCGATGTCGGCCTGACCTTCAGCTTCGGTCCTGCGAAGGACATTCATGTCGCGTTCTCAGCGCCTTCGCCCATGTTCGCGATCGTTGCGGCGTCGCATCCGCTCGCGTCATCGCCGCAGGTTTCGTTTCGCGAATTGCTCGCCTATCCGCTCGCGTTGCCCGGCGCTCATTCGACGCTGCATACGCTCATCGATATCTATTGCAGCCGCGAAGGCGTAGCTTGCAAGAGCGTGCTGAGCAGCGCGACGCTAGAAACGCTGCTCGGCTTCACGCTCGCAAGCGACGCGGTCACGTTCAGCGGCGAACTCTTCGTGCGTCCGCGTCTCGCGACGGGGGAACTGGTCGCGTTGCCTGTGCCCGAGTTCGCGACAAGCGAACGCGCCATCGAAATCCAAACGCTCGCGCGGCGCGAATTGCCGCCGCTTCTGCAGTCGTTCGTCGAGCGCTTGAGCGACGAACTAACGCCGCCGGCGAGCGTTGTCCAAAAGTGAAGTCAGCGTTCGATAAACATCACTAGCCGCTCAATTTCTCGTCGTCTACATTGAGCGCACTCTTTGTATCATTGCCAAAGGATCGCTCGATGACCGACCGTCACGAACTCACGCGTCATAGCGCCGTCGCGCTGCGTGCGCTCTTGCAGGCGCGCGAAATCTCCGCCGTTGAATTGCTGGATGCCTGCATTGCGCGCATAGAAGCGCTCAATCCGTATGTGAACGCGATCACCGCAACGAGCTTCGAGCGCGCTCGCCTCGAAGCGCGCGCCGCCGATGCCGCGTTCGCGCGTAGCGCCACGCTGGGGCCGCTGCACGGCCTGCCGATCGCCATCAAGGATCTCGAAGAGACCGAAGGCATTCTGACGACGTACGGCTCGCCGCTGTATCGGGCGAACGTGCCCGCACGCGACAACACGCTCGTACGGCGTTTGCGCGCGGCGGGCGCGATCGTCGTCGGCAAGACGAATGTGCCCGAATTGGGCGCTGGCGCGAACAGTTTCAATCCCGTTTGGGGCGCAACAGGCAACCCGTTCGATCCGCGCCTGAACGCCGGCGGATCGTCGGGCGGATCGGCGGCTGCGCTCGCACTCGACATGGTGCCGCTTGCAAGCGGATCCGACACGGGCGGCTCGTTGCGCATTCCTGCTGCGAAGTGCGGTGTGGTCGGATTGCGCACATCGCCGGGACTCGTGCCAAGCGACCGCAAGCCGCTGGGCTGGACACCGATTGCCGTTGTCGGGCCGATGGGGCGCAACGTCGAAGACACGTGGCTGCAACTTGCGGCGACGGTCGGGCAATCGGACAGCGATCCGCTCGGCTATCCGTTCACAATGGCGCCCACGATGGACGGCCGCGCGCTCACCGACCTGTCGAAGCTGCGTATCGGCTACACCGAAGACTTCGGCGTCTGTGAAGTCGATGATGAGATCCGCGCCGTGTTCCGCCGCAAGATCGAATTCCTGCGCGGCCATGTCGCCGTTTGCGAGCCGGTCGAAGTCGATTTCGAAGGCGCGCATCGCTGCTTCGACGTGCTGCGCGCGGAGGCTTTCGTCGCGGGCCTGCAAAAGGCCTACGAAACCAATCCTGAACTGCTCGGGCCGAATCCGCGTGCGAACTACGAAATGGGCATCGGCATGGGACTCGCCGATTGCGTGCGCGCGCACGCAGATCAAACGCGGCTGTTCCGCCAATTCCAGACGCTGTTCGACCGCTACGATCTGATCCTGTCGCCAACCACGCCCGTGTCGCCGTTCCCCTGGACGCAGCCGTATCTGAAGTCCGTGAACGGCGTCGAGCTGGAAAACTACTATCGTTGGCTCGCGTTGACCTATGTGGTGACGCTCGCGACAAACCCGGCCTTGTCGTTGCCATGCGGCGTCGATCATCGCGGCATGCCGTTCGGGCTTCAGATGATTGGGGCGTTCCGCGGCGATCTCACGTTGCTCGATGCAGCGCGCGCATTCGAAACGCTCTTCGCGTCGTCCGATGAAACACGCCGTCCGATCCCCGATGCCGCGAAACTGCGCACATCGAATGTCGATCTCAAGTCCATCGTCACACACCCGCCCGTGTTCGATGCGGCGGCTCCTTCGAACAATTCCGCTTCTTCTTCAACGTCCGCCGTCTGACCGAACATGATCGATTCCATTTATGGGAAGCCGCTCGACGCGTGGCTTCGCGACTATCCGCTCTTGCGACCGCTCATGGAGCTTCAGCCTGTTGAATGGTTCAACCCGGCTGTCGCGCCGCTGGTCGATGCGATTGACGACATTCCGCTCGATGCATCCGATGTCGCCGATGCGAGCGCACGCCTGCAACGGTTCGCACCGCTGCTCGCGCAAACCTTCGACGATGTGCGCGAAGCGGGCGGCATCATCGAATCGCCGTTGACCGAAGTGCCCTTGTTCGCGGACGCATTGAGCCGGCGCTACGCCGTCGAGGCACCTCGTCGCCTGCTACTCAAGCAGGATAGTCATCTGCCCGTTTCCGGTTCGATCAAGGCGCGCGGCGGCATCTATGAAGTGCTCTTTCATGCTGAGCAACTCGCGATACGCCACGGCCTGCTGAATGAAGGCGACGATTACCGCGTGCTCGCCACCGACGCGTGCCGCGCGCTCTTTCGCAAGCACAGCATCGCGGTAGGCTCGACGGGTAACCTGGGCATGTCGATCGGCATCGCGAGCGCGACGCTCGGCTTCACAACTACCGTGCACATGTCCGCCGACGCACGTCAATGGAAGAAAGACCGCCTGCGCGCGCACGGCGTAACGGTCATCGAATATGCGGGCGATTACGGCGAAGCGATCGAGAGCGGCCGGCGTCTCGCGTCGAACGATCCGCTGTGCCACTTCGTCGACGATGAGAATTCGACCACACTGTTTCTGGGTTACGCAGTCGCGGGCGAACGCCTCAAACGCCAGCTCGATCTCGCGAACGTTGCTGTCGATGCCGGGCATCCGCTTTTCGTCTATTTGCCATGCGGCGTCGGCGGCGGTCCAGGCGGCGTCGCTTTCGGTCTGAAGCTCGCGTTCGGCGATGCGGTGCATTGCGTCTTCGCGGAGCCGACGCACTCGCCATGCATGTTGATGGGCGTGCTTACCGGTTTGCACGAGAAGCTCGCAGTACAAGACTTCGGTATCGACAACCTGACGGCGGCCGACGGACTCGCGGTCGGTCGCCCATCGGGCTTCGTCGGCCGCGCGATGCAGCGGATGATCGACGGCTACTACACGATCGACGACCGCGAGTTGTACGCCCTTCTCGCACTGATGGCGGACACTCAGGCCATTCGGCTGGAGCCGTCCGCGCTTGCGGGCGCGCCGGGCTTCGCGCGGGTATCGAAAGAAGCTCAGGGCTATCGCGCGCGCATGACTCTAGGCGACGCAGCCATGCGCAATGCGACACACGTCATCTGGGCGACGGGCGGCGGCATGGTGCCGGAGGTTGAGATGTCGGCTTATCTGCAAACCGGCCGCGCCGCGTTGTACGGCGCGTAGACATCTGGCGGCGCGGTTTCCGGCGCCGCCACCTCCATGCGCGTCCACAGTTGTTTCGAAATGCTGCTCACTCACGCCCGCACGCGAAGCGTCGGCTAGACAGCGTCGTGAACGACATCGTGCAGTGCTCCCGCGAAGACCGTCCCTCTTATCGGTTCAGTACTTCAGACAAGTCGCGATGAAGCAAGATTTCGACACGTTTTGACAGAAACTGGAAAGAAACGCCGGCCCTCTCCCCCTAGACTTAATCCCGTCACCCGAAGGGTGGTGGTGCAAGTATTCGCGCAAAGCCCTGCTGCCCGAGGACACGAAGGTTCGATGCTCAGTGTCTCAACAACCGGATCAAGCAGGACCATCGCAACGTAAAGTCCAGAACAAACGCGATGCCCAGCTTCAAACGTTTCAGGAAAGCGGCCACCACCGTAGCGGGCATTGAGTTGATGCACCGCATTCGCAAGGGGCAATTTCGCCCGAATTGCCTGTACCTCAAAGATACCAGCATGCCTACCGCCTGGGATTTGGTCCTGCTGCTCAACAAGGTGTCCTGATCTGGTGGCGTTAGCTCCCCGAAATCGTCTATCTGCCAGAGCATGTTTACTCCGAATTCCATTCCCTATCAGCAACAACCTGGCTTTCAGCGCACCTACCGCCAAGGCCGCCTGAGCCCGGGTCTTTTCTTTCCCCTCGAAGCCTTCACCGGCGATACGCCGAGTATGTTGGACCAGGTGAGCTTGGCCCAACGTGCCGAAAAGCTGGGTTTCTCTGCCCTCTGGTTCCGCGACGTGCCGTTACGCGATCCCAGCTTCGGTGATTCGGGCCAGGTCTTCGATCCCTGGGTCTACCTGGGTTTTATGACGGCACACACTCGCTCGATTGCGCTGGGTACCGCGTCGGTCATCCTGCCAATCCGCAATCCCCTACACACAGCCAAGGCCGCAACCAGTGTCGATCAGCTCAGTGGTGGCCGCCTGCTGCTCGGCGTGGCTTCCGGTGACCGTCCAGTAGAGTTTCCAGCATTCGGTGTCGACCCGGAGCAACGCGGCAGCCTGTTCCGCGAATACCTCAAGGTGTTTCGCGAGGTTCAGCTCACCAGTTTCGTGCCTTTGACCTGGCCCGGCGGCAGGCTTGAGGGGGCAGATTTGATTCCCAAGCCGACCACGGCGGAAATTCCTTTTTTCGTCACCGGCCATAGCCGCCAGACACTTGAGTGGATCGCCCGCTACAGTCATGGCTGGATCACCTATCCGCGCGCACCGAAGGCTCAGCAGCTGATTGTCGAGCGCTGGCGCACGGCGGTTCGTGCCGAATGTGGTGAACAGTTCAAACCCTTCACTCAGTCGCTATACATCGACCTGACAGATAACCCGCAGACACCACCACGGCCGATCCACCTGGGCTATCAACTGGGGCGATATCACCTGACCGCGCTGCTGCACAGCTTGCAGGAGGAGGTCGGCGTGAACCATGTGATCATCAATTTGAAATACGGCCAACGCTCCGCGGGTGATGTCATTGAGGAACTCGGTCAGTTCGTTCTACCTGACTTCGTGATGTCGACATGAGCCGGCATGGTGCTGGAAAGCACCGCACGGGGAAGCCCACGCTCAGGTGGTCGAGACCTGACCGAAGAAGGCCAGGATGCGAACCGCGATACTCTCGCGCGGCATTCAATTGACGAATCTCTGGAGAGCGGACGAACATGAAAACAGTGGTCGTAGCAGGCGCGGTCGGAGTTATCGGACGCGGAGTACTCGCACACTATGAACCGAGGGGCGTCGGCCTGGTCGCCGTTTCCCGACGCGCACCTGATTTCCCGACGCGCGCCAGGCATTTGGCGGTCGACCTGCTGGACAGGGAGTCCTGCGAGGCGCTACTTGCACAAGTACCGGAAGCGACGCATCTCGTGTTCGCAGCCTACCAGGAGAAGCCGACGCCTGCGGAACTGGTCGAGGTGAATCTGCGGATGCTGAAGAACATGGTTGAGGTTATGGAGAAGCACGCGCCGAACCTGCAGCACGTCACGCTGATGCAGGGAGGCAAGGCATACGGCGTGCATATTGGCCCGATTCCGTCGCCCGCGAAGGAGAGCGATCCGCGCCATATGCCACCGAACTTCTATTACGACCAGGAGGATTTCCTTCGGGAACGTTCAGTCGGCAAATCATGGTCCTGGACTGCATTGCGTCCCGAGGGTGTTGCAGGGGTTGCCGTGGGCAATCCCATGAATCTGCTGATGGTGATTGCAGTCTATGGAACGTTAGCGAAGGCCCTGGGCGTTCCAATGTCTTTTCCCGGCCCCCGCGCCGCTTTCGACGCGCTCTACCAGATTACCGATACTCGAATTCTCGCGAGCGCCGTCGATTGGGCGGGCGAGACCGACGCATGCCGAGGCGAGATTTACAACATCACGAATGGCGATTACTTCAGATGGTCTCGCGTTTGGCCGCGTCTGGCGCAGTTTTTCGATGTGTCGGCCGGTGAGCCGTTCCCCATGCTGTTACAACAGATGATGGCCGACAAGGCAGAGCTGTGGAACAGTCTGGTCGAGAAGCACAACCTTCGACACTACCCGTACGACCAGATCGTGTCGTGGAAGTTTGGCGACATGATTTTCAAAACGACCTTTGACAACATCTCTAGCACGATAAAGGCGCGCAAACATGGCTTCCATGATTGCATCGATTCGGAGGAGATGTACATCGAGATGCTGACCGAACTCAGGGAGCAACGCTACATTCCCTGATTGTGCTGTGTGTCCGGTGGTACGTGGCCTATCTGCCGCATGTCGATCAGGACGAGAGTAGTGGCGTGACAGTGCCACAGACTTTCCCCATTCAACCGCCTCGCGCAGGCAAGACTCCCAACGTCCCGCCACTCATCCGAACACGCGATCCCGGTCATGGAAGCGTTGCATCCAATAGGGGAACGGCACTGATGGTTCAGATACTTTATCGAGCCGCGCGCACTGCTCGGAGGTTAGTACGAGATTCTGTGCATCGAGATTAGCTGCGAGTTGCTCACACGTGCGGGCTCCGACGATGACAGAAGTGATCTGCTCGCGCGCGAGCAACCAGCCTAATGAGACTTGAGCCGGCGTGGCCCCCAGTTCGTCGGCGACTTCACGCAATACTGCGAGGATCGGCTCCGCCCTGACTGTATCGACCGGCGGAAAGTCGAGCTTCGCACGCCGCCCGGCGGCTTGGTCATTCTGCGAGTACTTGCCGCTCAGGTAGCCACCTGCGAGCGGACTCCAGACAAAAAGGCCGATTCTGTTTGTCGCTGCAACCGGCATGATTTCGTGTTCGATATCGCGGCTCGTCAGCGAGTAGTGCACCTGATTGCTGACGACATGAGCTCGATCGGTACGGGACGTTATGCCGACGGCCCGCTCGAGATCGCCTGCACTGAAATTGCACACACCAATATGGCGGACCTTGCCCTGGGTGACGAGGTCGTCGAGCACGCGAAGCGTCTCGTCGAGCGGAACCAGCGCGTCACGGTCATGCAACTGGAACAGGTCGATGTGATCGCGACCCAGTCTCTTCAGGCTTGTCTCGACCGAGCGCATGATGTGTGAGCGGCCCAATCCTACTTCGTTCTGGCCGGTGCCGGTGCGTAGCCGAACCTTGGTCGCGACGAGCATTCGATCTTCGTCCAGCCCCAGCGCTTTCAGGACATGGCCCACGACCTCTTCTGAGCGACCCTGCGAGTAGGCGTCCGCCGTGTCGATCAGGTTAACGCCGCGTTCCACGGCCATTGCGACGAGCCGGGCGGCCTGATCGCTGTCCAAGCCGGCAATACTGCCCCAGATGCCCGAGCCAGCTCCAAAAGTCATTGCGCCCAGGCTCAGCCGTGAAACCCGTAGACCAGTTCTGCCAAGCGTGCTGTATTCCATCGTGTATTCCTGGTTTAAACGAAATCGTGATGTATCGGTAAAGTAAGACCCTGAGTCCACGCATCCCGCATCGGCTCTGGTCAGGTGCGACGCGACACAAGCTCGCCCAGAACGGTCTCCAGTTCGACGTGGCCGCGCAAGATTTCGTCAGAACTGCTTTCGAAATCGATCCAGCCTTCGTTGAAGCCGTCCAGCATGCGCATGCGGGGCATAGGATGTTTCATGCCCTGCGTGCGGAACAGCGCTTCCCACGTCTGCCTTTCGACGGCTTCCGCACGTACAGGACGACTCAACACACTGGCGAAAGCCGCTGCGAGATCGTTAGGACTCGCCCGGCGTGGACCCTCAAGCTCGACGACGCGCACACCGCGCCACGTCTGCTGAAGCAGTTCGGCAGCAACGCGGCCCACGTCCGCGGTGGCGACCATCGGCACAGGCTTGTCGAGCGGCTGCAGGTAACTGGCAATGACGCCATTGTCGCTTGCAGACGCAACATCCCACGCGGCGTTCTCCATGAACCAGCCAGGCCGCAGGAACGTCACGGGCATCGGCATCTCGCGCAGCGCCTGCTCCATCAGCGTGCGTTGAGTGAGCAGGTTGACCTCGTCGGCCTGTGCGCCGATCGTCGAGAGGCAAACGACCTTGTCGGGCCGCGCCTTCAGGAGTGCTGCGCACACAGCCTCTATCACTGTGCGCGCTTCAGGAAACCCGGGCTCCGGATCGAACTCCGAAGGCGGCAGGATGAATACGCCCGTCGCGCCTTCGAATGCGGCAGCGAGCGACGAAGGGTCTTCCATGAAAGCCGTCGCGATCTCGCAACCTCGCTCTGCCCACGCCTCTGCCCGCGTCGCATCGCGCACGACTGCGCGGAGCGGCTGACCAGCAGCCAGCAGTTCGCGGGCCACTGCGCCGCCCACCTTGCCGGTGATTCCTGTGATTGCATACATTGCTCGTTCTCCATGTGTGGATATATCGGTTGACGCAGGGTGAATGTGCCGACGGTCAATCGCTCAGGCGCGACGCAAACCGTCGTAAAACGCCTCCTCGAACTGTCCGTAGAGGTCCACTACGCGCGCATCGTAGAAGGGCAGCATCTGCGTAAAGAGCGATCCGGCGACCCGCTTGACCGGATCCACCCAGAAGTAGGTGTTCAACAATCCGGCCCAACTCACACTGCCTGCGCTTCGTCCGTGGGGTCCTTGCTCTGTATTGATGTCGAACGACAGCCCCCACTTGTGCGCGGTGCCAGGAAACTGATCGAAGCTGTTCGACCACGACGGCTGCGCCGTCTTCATTTCCGCGACCTGCAGATCGCCAATGTGATTGCGGAACATCGTCGCGACGGTGTCGGCGCGTAGCACGCGTTCGCCGCGATACGTGCCGCCGTTCAACAGCATCTGCAGGAACGCCATGTAGTCGCGCGGCGTGCTGAAGAGTCCGCCTCCGCCCATGAAAAATTCGGGGCGCTGGTTGGTTTCGAACGGCTCAGGCGCGAGTGAGCCGTCCGCCTGACGCCTATGCATGGTGGCGACGCGCTGCTTCTGCTCGCTACCGATGAGAAATCCCGTGTCGCGCATGCTCAGCGGATCGAAGATGTGCTCACGGAAGTAGACTTCCAGCGACTGATCGGTCACGGCCTCGACCAGTTTGCCGACCCAGTCCATGCTGATGCCGTACTCCCAGCGCTCGCCCGGCTCGAACTCGAGCGGCGCCGCGAATGCACCGTTCATCGAATAGCCGATGTCCGGCATGCCCGTCACCGTCTCGTACCGGCTGAGCTTGTCGCTCCAGATGCTGTACGTAAATCCGGAGGTATGCGTGAGGAGATGGCGTACCGTGATCGCATTGCGAGCGGGACGCAGCCTGGGTTGCCCGGAGACGTCGAATCCGTCGAGGATTTGAGGCGACTTTAATTGCGGCAGGATTTCGCCCGCGGGTTGATCCAGCCGCAGTCTGCCCTGCTCGATGAGTTGCATGCACGCGGTTGCGGTAATCGCCTTTGTCATCGACAGGAGCCAGAAGACTGTGTCGGGACTAATGGCCTCGCCGGTGCGGGCGTTCGCCCGGCCACACGCTCCCTCGTAAACCAGTCCGCGGTCGGTTGCGCCCATGGCGACAACACCGGCAACCGTGCCATCGTCCACTGCCCGCTGCAGGCATTGATCGATCGAACTGTAGGCCGGGTGACGGGCCAGCGCGGCGTCGCCACTCGCGCGCGGCGATACTGCCCGCGCGTCGCGGCTTGCGACGCCACCAAGTGTCGCAAGAGCCAGCAGGCTCGACGCACCCTTCAGAAGACGACGACGATCTGTTTGAACTGCCATTTTCCGTTTCTTCCCGAATGAATGAATCGCGGCATTACAGTGCTTTAGTGATGGGCGAAAACGCGCGCCGCGAGCGGTTTCCGTTGAAGCGTCCAGCGGATGTTTCGGTGAGACGTATTCTGGCCAAGCACTTAAAGAAACAAAATGACATGGATGTCATCAGATAAGTGACAGAGCGTCACCGATTTGGCATGATCAACGGACACGTCCACTGCTGCGCGGCGCAGCGTTCGATTTCACGCGGTCGATTGCGCTCCGCCAAACGTATTAACTCGAGCAACCATGAGATCCAGTAGCGAGAAGCTTTCCGGCAGCATTAGCGTGTTCGCCGCCGTAGTGGATGCGGGAACGTTTGTGGCCGCGTCGGAGGTAATAGGAATGACGCCGCCGGGCGTCAGTCGGGCGATTGCGCGGCTGGAAAAAAGGTTGAACATCCGGCTCTTCAGCCGGACAACGCGCTCCGTCTCCCTGACTGAAGAGGGCCGCCGCTTTTACGAGCAGGTCATGCCCCATCTCGCCGGACTTGAGGAAGCAGCGGCCGCTGCCGCAGGCGGCGCGTCCGCTGTGCGTGGAAAGCTGAGAATCAATCTGGATCCTGTCGTCTACCGGACCATTCTCGGGCAACAACTCGATGCGTTCATGGACGCACACCCCGAACTCGAAATCGAGTTCATCGCGCGAGACAGTCTTGGCGACCTCGTCATGGACGGCTTCGACCTCGCCGTGCGATTCGGCGAACCCAAAGCGTCTACCCTGATCGCGAGAAAGCTGCTCGACACCCGCGTCGTGACGGTCGCAGCGCCCTCGTACGTTGCTCGCTGGGGACGGCCAGCAAAACCCGAGGACCTGCAAGGTCGAAGCCACAGATGCCTTGAATTCCGCAACCCGGAGACAGGCAAGCCGTTCCAGTGGGAATTTCATCGCAAGCGGAAACGCATTGTGGTCGACACTCAGGGACGACTCACGGTCAACGATCCGGGTGCCTTGCTCAACGCATGTCTCGCCGGTTCCGGGATTGCGCAGATGTTGCTGTTCGGTGCCGAGCCCCTGATTGCCGACGGCCGGTTGGTCAATCTCTTTCCCGAGTGGGTAGACGAACGGTATCCGTTATACGTCTACTACGCATCCCGGCACCACGTGCCGGCAAAGACCCGTGCTTTTCTTGACTTCGTGGTGGAACTGACAGGCAATCACGAGCGCGCCGGCACGCGCTAGTGCTGTTTCGGCGAACTGGCGAGGCAATATCGAATGGCCAGTCAAGTATGGGTTGCGGTCTGCCATGATCCGGTTACGAACGTCCAGTTCTGGCCGGAAGTAAATCGCGTCGTTCTACCGTAGTCACGTGCGGTCCCAACAGTGCGCAGGCGTCTGTACCGGACACCATCCTCAAATCCGTACAGGTACTGTACCGGCAACGCTCGCTAGAATGCTCCAAAGTCCTCTGCCAGCCTTTGGAGTCCGCCATGTCTTACTTCACGCTCAGCGCGCTGCCAGCCGGCATCCTGTTCGCGCTCGTCACAACGATCACGCCAGGTCCGAACAACACCATGCTGCTGGCTTCGGGCGTCAACTTCGGTTTTCGCCGCACGTTGCCGCATCTGTCGGGTATTAGCGCCGGCGTGGTGCTGTTGATGCTGTCGGTGGGCATCGGTCTCGGCGAAGCCTTCATTCAGTTCCCGGTGCTCTACACGGTGCTCGAAGTCGCGAGCGTTGCGTACCTGCTTTACCTCGCGTGGAAAATCGGCACGTCCGGCGAATTGAAAGTAAAGCAGGGCGAGCGCAGGCCAATGAAATTCTATGAAGCCATCGCTTTCCAGTGGGTCAATCCGAAGGCATGGATGATGGTATTGACCGCCGCCACCACGATCCATTTGAGCGAGAGCTACAGCATGAACGCGATAGCAATGGCGGCGCTGTTCTATGTGATCGGCTTTCCGTGCATCTGCCTGTGGGCCGGTTTTGGCACCGCTATGCGCCGCGTGCTGTCCGACCCGAAGCGCCTGCGCGTCTTCAATATCGCAATGGCGCTGCTGCTGGTCTGCTCGCTCTATCCGATCGCACTGAAGCTGATCGACACCATCCGCGCGTGAGCGCGTGGGCACTCTTTTCATCCGGGCACCTGCGTGCGGCTAGATCACGCCACGCCCAACCTGCTCGATGAAGCGCCACAACGCGTCGTCGGTTGAATACGGGGCGTTGAAGCGGAACCATGCGCTCGGCGCGTCGTCGGGACGGAAGTAGGAGCCGGGCGCAAGCCAGATGCCGTGCGTGAGCGCGGCGGTCGCCACGTCGCCGGCGCGCGCGGCGTCGATCGGCAAACGCGCCCATAAAAAAAGCCCTGCGCGCGGGCGATGAAACACTTCGAGCCCGAGCGAATCCAGCCGCTCCTCGACGGTTGCGTGCGCGAGCTTCAGCCGCTCGTTCACGGCTTCCACGTGGCGCGCGTAGCGCCCTTCGAGCAGCACTTTGTCCACGATCCGCTCGATCGCTTCCGACGACGTCAGCCCCACCGCCATCTTCGTGCGCGCCAGCTCACGCAACACCGCGCGCTCCGCGACCACATAGCCGCAGCGCAGCCCCGGCGTTACCGTCTTCGAAAAACCGCTGACATACAGCACGCGCTGCAAGCCTTCCATTGCGGCGAAAAGCGGCGCACCGGACGGCGCCAGCTCGCGGCTCACGTCGTCCTCGATCACCCACATGCGCTGACGCTCGGCGATCTGCAGCAAGCGAAACGCGGCTGACATGCCGAAGGTCGCGCCGGTCGGATTCTGCAGCGTCGTGTTGACGAAAATGGCCTTGGGCTTGTGCTGCGCGACGAGCGTTTCGAGTACATCGGTATCGACACCGGCGGGCGTGCGCGGCACGCCATGCACGACCAGTCCCGCCAGCTTGAGAATCTGCAGCAGGTTGCAATAACCCGGATCTTCGACGATCACCGAATCTCCCGCGCGCAGCAAGGTACGCACGATCAGGTCGAGCCCCTGCGTCGCGCCTTGCGTGAGCAACACGTTCGACACGTCGACCGGCAAGCCGCGCCGGTCGAGCTGCTCCGCGATGCGCTCGCGCAACGGCGCGAACCCGTATGGATGCCCGTAATCGCCGAACCGCGCCGCAGGCACGCGGCTCATCGCACGCAGCGCGTGCTGCAGACCCGTTTCGTTGATCCACTCGTTCGGCAGCCAGCCGCCGCCCGCCTTGATCGGCACCGAATGATCGGCGAACACGTCGGACAGGAGCCAGGTCGCGGTGAGGCTCGGCGGCTGCCAGTCGGTCACCGCGGGCCGCGCGGACGACGGGCGCGCCGCCACGCGATACCCGGAGCCGCGCCGGGCGACCACGAGCCCCATCGACACGAGACGGTTGTACGCTTCTGTCACCGTGAACGTACTGAGTTCGTGACTCTGGGCCAGTTGCCGGACGGAGGGCAGCAACGCGCCCGCGCGTAACGATTGAGCCTCGATCGCCCGGGTGAAGCCTTGCACAACCTGTTCGACCAGGGTCGGAGCGGCGCGCCGGTCGCGCTCGAGGTTCAATTCGATCATGGTCAGGACGAAAAAGGCGGCCTCGGGCAGGCACTAAGTGAATGAAGGGGAAACGGCGCGCGGCCGCCTGCCGTTCGACGCTCGATCCGCGCTAGATTCACGCGATGCGCGTCGACACAGTTACCGCGAATCCACCAACACAGTTAGCGCGACACTGCGTCAACTGTTTATGCCGCCATTAAACCGCGAACGCTACAGTTTTGGCTATGCCCACGGGAAGTGCCCTCGGGGTGCCTCGACGGAAATGCGTCAGGGGCGCCCCAACGGAAGTCCCTATCGGGAAACCACTTCGAGGAGAACCCATGACTTCGCGCCCCGTCATCGACGATCTGTCGTCTTTCTGGATGCCCTTCACCGCCAACCGCCAGTTCAAGGCCGCGCCGCGCCTGCTGGAGTCGGCGAAAGGCATGTATTACCGCAGCACGGACGGCCGCGAAGTGCTCGACGGCTGCGCGGGTCTATGGTGCGTCAACGCGGGACACAGCCGCGACGAGATCGTTGCCGCGATTACGCAGCAACTCTCCACGCTCGACTTCGCGCCGACGTTCCAGATGGGCCATCCGCTCGCGTTCGAAGCGGCCACGAAGGTCGCCGAGCTGATGCCCGAGGGCCTCGACCGCATCTTCTTCACGAACTCGGGTTCCGAATCGGTCGACACCGCGCTGAAGATCGCGCTCGCCTACCACCGCTCGCGCGGCGAAGGGCAGCGCACGCGCCTGATCGGCCGCGAGCGCGGGTATCACGGCGTGGGTTTCGGCGGCATTTCGGTCGGCGGCATCGCGCCTAATCGCAAGACTTTCTCCGGCGCGTTGCTGCCGGCGGTCGATCACCTGCCGCACACGCACAACCTGGAACACAACGCTTTCTCGAAGGGCCAGCCGGCTTGGGGCGCGCATCTCGCAGAGGAACTGGAGCGCATCGTCACGCTGCACGACGCGTCGACGATTGCCGCGGTGATCGTGGAACCGGTCGCCGGATCGACGGGCGTGCTGATTCCGCCGCAAGGCTATCTGCAGAAGCTGCGCGAAATCTGCACGAAGCACGGCATCCTGCTGATTTTCGACGAAGTGATCACCGGCTTCGGCCGCGTCGGCAAGGCCACGGCAAGTGAATATTTCGGCGTGACGCCGGACCTCATCACAATGGCCAAGGCGATCAACAACGCGTCGATTCCGATGGGCGCGGTTGCGGCAAGCCGCACGGTGCACGACACGATCGTCAACGCGGGCGCGCAAGGCGCGATCGAGCTATTCCACGGCTACACGTATTCGGCGCACCCGGCGGCCGTCGCCGCGGCTATCGCTACGCTCGACCTCTATAGCCGCGAAGGACTCTTCGAGCGCGCCGCGTCGCTTGCGCCGACGTTCGAAGCCGCCGCTCACTCGCTGCGCGGCGCGAAGCACGTGAAAGACATCCGCAACCTTGGGATGATTGCGGGCATCGAACTCGAACCGCGCGACGGCGCGCCCGGCGCACGCGCTTACGAAGCATTCGTCAAATGCTTCGAAGCGGGCGTGCTGGTGCGCTTCACCGGCGACATTCTTGCGTTCTCGCCGCCGCTCATCATCAACGAAGAGCAGATCGCGCACATCTTCAAGACTGTCGGCGACGTACTGGCCACCGTGCAGTAAGGTCCACCCCGGCTCAATGATGCGCGCGAGCCGCGCGCGTCTGAGCCGCCTTCTTGGCCGCCGCCGAACGGCCGGCTGCACCCTTGGTCGCAGCAGCCTTCTTGGCGGCCGCCGAGCGGCTCGCCGCCGGACGCTTCGCGGCGGCGGTCTTTGCCTGCTTCGACATCGCCGAAGGCGATGCGCCTGCCTTGCTCTCGCGCTTCAGCGCATTGGTGGAGGCGCGTGAGCGCTTCGCCGTCGACTCCTTGCTGGCCGTCGTTTTAGCGGTGCTCTTCTTCTGCCCCGCAGCGCTGTCCTTGTCGGCTTTCTTGCGCGTGGCCTCGCTTGCGGCACCTTTCTTCGGCGCCTTCAGATCCACGCCCGCGCGACGCGCTTCCGAGAGGCCAATGGCGATCGCCTGCTTCGGCGACCTCACGCCGTGCTTGCCGGCGCGCACCTTGTCCACCTGCTCCTTGACGAACTCTCCAGCTTGCGTGCTTGCTGACTTGCCGGCGCGTTTGTCGGCTTCGGCACGCTTCACGGTTTTCTTTTCGGGCATGACGGTTCTCCGGTTGAATGTGGCTCTCATCGCTGAGCAATGCGTGTGCCGGGGTCGTCATTCAAGCTGCCGGGACTCGCGCCGTTCACGTCGACGGCGTATGGTGTCATCAAGAGTTGGCACTTGACCGGCTCGAACGGGAGACATCCATGAAGATCCCCACCGTGCGCGCGGGTGCGCATATTGAAGGCGTGCATTGGATTGCCGAATACGCGGAAGACGTCCACGAGATTCGCATCTTCCGCGAGGGGCAGGAAATCGACGTGCACGACGCGCCTTCGTCGCTGTTCGGCGACGAGGAGAACGCCGGCTCAAAGAGTACCGCGGATCATCGCGCGGCCGAGGCAGCCGTGCTGGCGTATCTGAGGCGCTTCGTGGCCGAGCACGACGCCGAGGAATAGCGCCTTCGGCTCAAGCGAGTCGGCCGGAAGATCGGCCGGCGGCCCGGCGCCTCATCCACGCCTCATCGGCGCCGGCATGGATGGACGCCTGCGGCATGGACCGCCGCAGGTGTGGCGGCACGCTCGCGCCGCCACAGGAAGCTTACTCGGCGGGCCGCAGCTTCTTCACTTCGGCGTCCGACGGCTGAACGCTCGCGCCGTCGACATAGCGATACGACGTCATCACGCCTTTGCCGTCCTTCAGACCGGTCACGCCGACGTAAGCACCCATCGTCGACTGATTGTCCTGCGCGCGATAGGTGATCGGCCCGAACGGCGTTTCCACGCCAAGGCCCTTGAAAGCCGCCGCGAGCTTGTCGGTATCGACGGAACCCGCCTTTTTGATGCCGGCCGCAATCGACATGAGCGCCGAATAACCGACCACCGAGCCGAGCCGCGGATAGTCGTGGTACTTCGCCTGATACGCGTCGACAAATTTCTTGTTGGCCGGCGTATCGATCGAATACCACGGGTAGCCCGTCACGATCCAGCCGGCCGGCGCTTCGGCACCCAGCGGATCGAGATAATCCGGCTCGCCCGTCAGCAGCGAAACGACGCTGCGGTCCTTGAACAGGCCGCGCGTATTGCCCTCACGCACGAACTTGCCGAGATCGGCGCCGAACAGCACGTTGAAAATAGCATCGGGCTTGGCGTCGGCGATTGCCTGCGTGACCGCGCCCGCGTCCACGTTGCCAAGCGGCGTGGCCTGCTCGGCAACGAACTGCACGTCAGGTTGCGCGGCGCTCAACAGTTTCTTGAAAGTCGCGACCGCCGATTGTCCGTACTCGTAGTTCGGATAGACCAGCGCCCAGCGCTTCTTCTTCAGCTTGGCCGCTTCGGGCACGAGCATCGCCACCTGCATGTACGTGGAAGGACGCAGGCGATACGTATACTTGTTGCCGTCCGCCCAAACGATCTTGTCGGTCAGCGGTTCGGCGGCAAGGAAAAAGATCTTCTTCTGCTTCGCGAAGTCGGTGAGCGCGAGCCCTGTGTTCGACAGGAAACCACCGAACAGCAGTTGCACCTGTTCCCGCGCGATCAGTTCCTGCGCGACTCGGATCGTGTCGCCGGGGTTGCCGTTGTCGTCGCGCGAAACGACTTCGAGCTTTTTGCCGAGCACGCCTCCGCCAGCGTTGATCTGTTCCAGTGCAAGATTCCAGCCGTTCTTGTAAGGACCGAGAAAGGCCGGCTGCGCCTTGTAGCTGTTGATTTCGCCGATCTTGATGGTCTGCTGTGCGTTCGCGGCGAAGGCGGCGAACGACAGCACCGTCGATAGCGTGAGGCGAGAGATCCATCTTGCGCGCGTGGTCATGCGTTTCTCCGTATCAAAGGGATTGCGGGAATGCGTTGGTTTTCTGTCCGGCATTGCAGCGGCGATCGAGCGAACGGTCGACCGGTCGCTGCGTGGCACGCTCACTCGGCGACCGGCGTTGCGCGAATCCGCGCGACGCTTGCGGCAACGTCCTGCCAGGCCGGCTTGCCGCCCGCGAACTGCTGCCGCAGATACGTCACGAGTTCGGCGACCTGGGCGTCGTTGAAACTGTCGCGGTAAGCCGGCATCGTACCGAGTTCGGGCCGTGCAGGCGAGCCGATGCCGTCGAGTATCACGCGGATCAGATTATCGGGTGTCGCGCTGTGCAAATTCGTATTGAGCGCCAGCGACGGATGCGCGCCGAACAGTTGCGGCCCGCTGCCCGTGTGATGACAGGCGGCACATGCACCGTCGAAAAGCCGTGCGCCGACGCCGGACGGCGTGCCGGTAATCACGCTTGCGTGTTCGTATTGACGCGCCATCGCGGCGGTATCGACATTCGCTTCAACGGAATTGAGCGACGCAAGGTAGTTTGCCATCGCGCGAATATCGCTGTCGGGCAACGCAGCGAGATCTGCGACGACCGGCGCCATCGGGCCAGCCGCAACGCCATGCAGCGGCGCGTGCCCGAAGCGCAGATAGCTGAACAGTTCGTCTTCGCTCCACGGCACAGGAGAGTTAGAGAGCGACGACAACGCGGGCGCTTCCCAGCCTTCCGCGCTGCCCCCGCCCATGAACGCCGCGCCGGTCTTCTCGGCGCCGAAAGCGTTGCGCGGCGTGTGGCATGCGCTGCAATGCCCGAGACCGTTGACGAGATACGCGCCGCGATTCCACTGCGCGCTTTGCGTCGCGCTCGCAACGAACGTATTGCGTCCGAGGAACAAGCCATTCCATGCGGCCATCAGCGGACGCGCGCTGAACGGAAACGGCAGCTTCGTTTCCGGCGGACGGAAGCGAACCGGCGTTTGCGACATCAGGTACGCGTAGAGCGCCTTGAGGTCGTCGTCGGAAGTGTTCCTGAACGACGTGTACGGAAACGCCGGATACAGCCGATGGCCGTCCCGGCTAATGCCTTCGCGCATCGCGCGAACGAACGCTTCGAGCGACCATGAGCCGATGCCCGTCTGCGCATCGGGCGTGATGTTCGTACTGTAGACGGTGCCGAACGGTGTCTCGAGCGGCTTGCCGCCGGCGTTCGGCACACCGTTGCGCGCCGTATGGCACACCGCACAATTGCCGAGCGAGGCCAGCAGCTTGCCGCGCGCGACGAGGTCCGGCGCGAACGCACTGGCAAGCGGCGGTGCGATCGGCGCAATGGGCGGCGGCGCCCACGCCGACGCACCGAGCCAGCCCGCAGCGCCCGCGGTAAATGCGCCGAGAAAACCCAAGCGCCAGCGCTTCTTGCGGCGCGACGCGGCGTCTTCGGCCTGCGCATCGGCGAGCGCGGCGCGGATCGTTTCGGGCGTGAAAGGAGGCTTGCGAAAACGCACGCCGGTCGCGTCGTACAGCGCATTCGCAATCGCCGCCGCGCCGGGCAGCGACGCGGACTCGCCCGCGCCCATCGGCGGCTCGCCGTGGCGCGGCATCATCACGACGTCGATCACGGGCACTTCACGGAACGTGAGGATCGGGTACGCACCCCACTCGTGACTCGTCACCGCGTTCTGGTCGAACGTCACGCGCTCTTTCAGTGCGCGGCTCGTCGCCTGAATCACGTTGCCGTGAATCTGATGACGCACGCCGTCGGGATTGATCATGGTGCCCGTGTCCTGGCCGACCACCACGCGCGTTACCGCGAGTTCGCCGCTTCGGCGGTTCACTTCGACGTCGGCGACCCACGCGCACCACGCCGCGCCGAAGCCGGGAAACTTGCTGTGCACATAGCGTGCGTAAGCAATACCGCGGCCGCGCGCGATGTCGCCCTCCTCCCGCGGCTGGTCGGTCCGCGGCTCTCGCGGCTGCCAGTCCGCACGCTCGGCGACCGCCTTCACGAGGTCGACGGCACGGGGGTCGCTCAAATGCTTCAGGCGAAATTCGACCGGATCGACGCCCGCTTCGGCCGCGAGTTCGTCGATGAACGACTCGTGCGCGAACGTGTTCGGCAACGCGGACACGCCGCGCAGCCACGACGCACGCACGATGGGCGGCGTGTCGTCGCAGACCACGCGCATCGACCGATAATCGTATGGGGGCACCGCCGTTCGGTCGCCCATTTCGAAGACCTGCGGCTGCGCGGACAGCACGCCGGTCAGCAGCAGCGCCAACGTAGGTGCGTCATTCGACGGATAACGCGTCGCGAAGTCGTAAGCCGCCAGTTCGCCTTCGGCGCTCAACGCGCCGCGCACATCCATCAATTGCGCCGCGCCCTTCGGCTCCCACGCATGCTCGTCCTCGCGCGACAGTTGCACGCGCACCGGGGCGCCGGTCGCGCGCGAGAGCAGAGCGGCGTCGGCGGCGACATCATCCGCGCAATTGCGACCGTAGCAGCCGGCCGCATCCATCCGCACGATGTCGATGAGCGCCTCGTCCATCGACATCAGCAATGCAAGGTCGGCGCGCAGCGAATGCGGATTCTGCGTACCCGACCACACTTTCAGCGCGCCCTCGCGATAATCGGCGACGGCGCACGAAGGGCCGATCGACGCGTGCATCTGAAACGGCCACACGTAGGTGCGATTGAGCGTGCGGCTCGCGTCCTGCGAAAGCGCCGCGTCGACATCGCCGTCGATCACGAGGTCGCGCCGTTTCGCCGGATTTGCACGCAATGCGGCTTCTACTTCTTCACTGGTTTCGAGCGGCGGCAACGGTTGGGCGGCTTTCCACTGCACATGGAGCCGCTTCGCGGCCTGCTGCGCGACTTCTTCACGTTCAGCCACGATGCCTACAAAGTCGCGTATGACGACTACTTTGACGATGCCGGACAAGTCGCGAATCGATTCTTCGTCGACATGCAGCAGGCTGTTGCCGACAAAATCACCCTGCGCGATTCCCGCATGCGGCGGGCGCACAACGCGGCCGTGCATCATGCCGGGCACACGCACGTCGTGCACGAAGCTCAATTCGCCCGTCGCCTTCGCTGGAATGTCGACGCGCGGCGCGCTCTTACCGACGATCTTGTAGGCGTGCGGCGACTTCAAAGGCGCGTCGGTAGTCAGCTGCAATTCGACTCGCTGCCCTGCGATCAACTCGCCGTAGCCGATGCGTCTTGCTTTCTCTACCGCGTTGTCGCCGTCTTGTTCGAACACCATGCCGTCGCGTACAGCGAGCTTTTCGACATCCACGCCGAAGCGCGCCGCCGCCTGCGCGAGGAGCCATTGACGCGCCTGCGCCGCCGCATGCCGCAGCGGGACTGCGGTTATCTGCATCGTGGCGCTTGCAATAGTCGGCCCCTGATTCGGCGTTTCGTTCGTATGGCCAAGCACGACCGACACGCGCGTCAAAGGCAGATCCAGTTCTTCTGCGACGATCTGCGCCAGCGCGGTGCCGATGCCCGTGCCGAGATCGACATGGCCGTTGAAAGCGATTGCGCTGCCGTCGTCGCGGACGGCGAGAAACATATCGGGCTCGCCTGGAACAAACGACGACCGCGAGCCGGGTTGCCCGACAGCCGGCTTGACCGGCGCTTGCGGCGCGCGCATGACGATCAGCACGCTCTGCGCGTCATACAACTGCTTGCGCGACGGCACAGTGGTCCGGCGGTCGACGCTGATATCCGGTCCTGTCATGCGCGCGCCCCTTCGGAAGCATTCTTTTGCGACGCGAGTAGTTCAGCGGCGCGCTGCACAGCACGCACGATCTCCACATGTGTGCCGCAGCGGCACAGGTTGCGCGACAACTCGCGCCGGATCGTTTCCACACTGGGATGCGGATCGCGATCGAGCAACGCCTTCGCCGTCATGATCATCCCGCTCAGGCAATAGCCGCATTGCGCAGCCTGCTCTTCGATAAAAGCCTGTTGCACTGGATGCAGCGCGGCACGTGTACCTAATCCTTCGAGCGTGGTGATCTCGCGGCCCAATGCCACTTTGGCGGTCGTCACGCACGCACGCGTCGGCACGCCGTCGAGCAGCACCGTGCATGCGCCGCATTCGCCCAGTCCGCAGCCGAATTTTGGACCGTTGAGCGCGAGATCGTTGCGCAACAGATAAAGCAGCGGCGTGTCGGCGGCGGCGCTGACAAGATGCGTCGCGCCGTTCACTTTCAGCGCGAGCGGCGCCGGCCCGTTCACGAGCACACCGCGCGCGCTAAACGTTGCGTGCTCACAGCACGACCGGCACTTCGGTCGCGGGCGGCGTATTACGACTGCGCCTGCAACGGATCAAACCGTCGATCATCACCATGCCCACGCCCGGAATGTCGCCGAGCTGCACGCTTTCGAGCAGCGTGTCAGCCGCCGTATGTTGTGCGCGGTCCATGAAGACGAGGTCGGCGGGACGTCCCACTTCGATCAAGCCCTGGCGCAAGTTCCTCTGACGCGCGGTATTGCCGGTCGCGAAGCAGAACGCGATTTCAGCGGGCACATCGGCGAGACTGGAAATGAGCGCGATCATCCGCAGAATGCCCAGCGGTTGCACGCCGGAGCCAGCGGGACTGTCGGTGCCGAGAATAATGCGGTGCGGACATTTCAGTTCGACCGCATGACGAGCCGTCAGCAATGCGATGCGTTCGTTGCCGTTGTGCACTATCTCGAGCGCACGGCTCGACTGCTCGCACAAATCGCAAACATGCCGGTAAGACAGCGACGTATGCCCGCCGTTGATATGGCCGATCACGTCGGCATCGGCTTCCAGTACCACATCGCGGTCGATCAGACCGGAGCCGGGAATCGAAGGGCCGCCCGTATGAATCGTGCTCTGAATGCCGTACTTGCGCGCCCACGCAACCATCTGCGCGGCTTCCTCACCGGCCTTCACGCTGCCGAGACCGACTTCGCCGAGCAGCTTCACGCCCGCTTCGGACAACTCCTTGAAATCCTCCTCGACCATGCCTCTCTCGATGACCGGCGCGCCCGCCATCACCTTGACGCCGCCGCCGACACCCGCGCCGCGCATGCCTTCGAACGAACGCTGCGCGGTGATCGCCAGCGCCTTCACGCCGAGCACATCTTTCGGACGACCAGGTAAATGTACTTCCCCAGCGGAGATCATTGTTGTCACGCCGCCGTTCAGATTCGATTCGATCCAGCCCATCTGGTTCTGGCGCGGCGTCCAGTCGCCGAATACCGGATGCACATGCGAATCGATCAGGCCGGGCGCGACGGTCGTACCCTTGCAATCCACCGTGGTGCGCGCGCCTTCAAGGTCGCAGTCTTTCTCTTTGCCAACGGCAACGATCACGCCGTCGTCGATCACCAGCGTGTCGGCGTCGAGAATCGGCTGATCGATGTCGCCGGATAACAGCAGCCCGATGTTCGTTACCGCGACCTTGCCCGACAAGCCTGTCAACGTCTCTGCTGCCATCTGCCTCTCCTTTCGCAACGACTGTCCTAATCACGCGCGAATCAAACGCTCAGATAAGCGCGCCTCACTGTTTCGTTACTTGCCAGTTCGCCGATCGTGCCGCTAAAACGGATCTGCCCTTTTTCGAGCACATACGCGCGGTCGCTGACCAGCTCCGCGAAGTGCAGGTTCTGTTCGGATAACAGAATGGATAGCCCTTCGCGCTTGAGTTCGAGAATCATATTGGCCATCTGCTCGACGATCACAGGTGCCACGCCCTCGGACGGTTCATCGAGCAACACGAGATACGGGTTACCCATCAACGTGCGCGATACGGTGAGCATCTGCTGCTCGCCGCCGCTCATCTGGCCGCCGGGGCGTTTCGGCATTTCGCCGAGATTGGGGAACAGACGGAACAGCTTTTCCGGCGTCCATTGCGGCGCGCCTTCGCGCGGCGGCTGGCGGCCAGTGTCGAGGTTCTCCATCACTGTCAGATCGGCAAAGACACGTCGGTCTTCCGGGACGAAGCCCATGCCCATGCGAGCGATCTTGTAGGGCGCGAGCGCAGCAATGTTCTGGCCGCGAAAGATGACTTCTCCCTGGCGGCGCGGCAGCAGACCCATTACCGCTTTCATGGTGGTCGATTTGCCCGCGCCGTTGCGGCCCATCAACGCGACGACTTCGCCGCGGCCCACTTCCAGGCCGACATCGAACAGAATGTGAGCGCGCCCATAAAACGCGTTGAGGCCTGCTACTTTCAGCATCGGCTCGCTCATTGCAGCGCTCCCCTTGCAGCATGGCCAGCCGCCATGTCGTGCAGCGCAGCGTGCGGCTGAAACGTCTTGCCGGTGCCGAAATACACTTCCTGCACGCGCGGGTCGTTGCGGATCGTGTCACCGTCGCCCTCGGCGATCAGCTTGCCGCGCGCGAGCACGATCATCCGGTCGGCGTAAGCGAACACCACGTCCATGCTGTGCTCGGTGAACAGCACACCGATTTTCTGCTCCGTGACGAGCCGCTTGGTCAGCGCCATCAGTTCGTTGCGCTCCTTCGGCGCCATACCTGCAGTGGGCTCGTCCATCAACAGAAGCTTCGGCCTGTTCGCGAGTGCAATGGCCAGCTCGACACGCTTCACGTCGCCATACGCGAGAACGCCGCATGCGCGGTTCGCGTCGGCGGCCATGCCGACCTGTTCGAGCAGCGCGAACGCTTCGTCCGCATAGCGCGAAGCCGCGGGCCTCCACACGCCGAAGGTTTTTCGTTCGCGTGAGACGAGGGCCATCTGCACGTTTTCGAGCACCGTCATTGAATTGAAGGTCGCCGCGATCTGGAATGTCCGGCCCACGCCGAGCCGCCAGATGTCGCGCGGACGCATGCCGACGAGTTCGTGTCCGTCGAAACGGATAGAGCCTGACGAGGGCGATAATTGTCCGTTGACCATGTTGAAGCAAGTGGACTTGCCCGCGCCGTTAGGCCCGAGCAATGCGAGAAGCTGTCCGGCTTCGAGCGTGAACGAAACGTCGTCGACCGCTTTCAGACCGCCGAACGATTTGCAGAGGCCGGATACGTGCAGCAAGCTCATAGCCCCTCCTTGATCGCCGTGCGTTGCGACGGTTGCGGGCCGCTCTTCTCAGCGTTGTCGGCCGTGTCATCGCCAAAACGATCGCGGATAAAGCCGACGATGCCCTGCGGAAACGCGATCACCAGCAACAGAATCGTGAAGCCCAGCAGCGCTTGCCAGTAATCGGTCTGCCGCGCGACGGTGTCCTGCAGCCACGTGAAGACAGCCGCGCCGACTATCGGCCCGGTGAGTGTCTGCAAGCCGCCGAGCAGCACCATTACGAGGCCGTCGACGGAACGGCTCACGCTGATCACCTCCGGCGAAATCGTGCCCTTGGAGAACGCATACAACGACCCTGCGAGACCGCAGAACAGCGACGCGATCACGAAAGCGGCCCATTGCACGCGCTTCACGTCGATGCCGATCGCCTCCGCGCGCAGCACCGAATCGCGCGACGCGCGCATTGCATAACCGAGCGGCGAGAACAACATGCGGCGCAGGAGCCATACGCCGATCACCGCACACGCAAGCGTCAGGTAATAAAACGCCACCGGCGACGACAGCCAGTTAGACGGCCACAAGCCGAGAATGCCGTTGCTGCCGCCCGTCACATCGTCCCATTGAAAGACGACCGACCACACGATCTGTGCGAACGCGAGGGTCAGCATCGCGAGGTACACGCCGGAAAGGCGCACGCAGAACCAGCCGAACACCAGCGCGCCTGCAACGGCCAGAAGCGGTCCGAGCATCAAGGCGGCTTCCATCGGCAGATTCAACACCTTGAGGAAGAGCGCGGCGCCATATGCACCTAGCCCGAAATACGCAGCATGACCGAACGAATGCATGCCGCCCGGCCCCATGATGAAATGCAGACTCGTCGCGAACAGCACGGCGATGAGAATTTCCACGAGCAGCACCGGCATATACGGGAACGCATTCGCCGTGAGCGGCGCGAGCAACAGGACTAGCAGTGCAATCACGGCAAGCCATTTGAGCCGCTTTCCCGCAGGACGCAGAGGCGCTTCCGGCGCGGCCATGCCCCGCGCCGCGGCACTCGCGCGACCGAGCAGACCCCAGGGCCGCACCACGAGTACGACGGCCATCACGACGAATTCCGCAACCAGCGTAAAGCGGCTCAACGAGAGACCGACGCCGAATAACGTCACATGTCCGATCCCGATGCACAACGCCTTGATCTCGGCGATGATCAGCGCCGCGACGAACGCGCCCGGAATTGACCCCATGCCGCCGACCACGACGACCACGAACGCATTGCCGATCGTCTCCAGATCGAGCGAGAGGTTTGCCGACATACGCGGCCCTTGCAGCGCACCGCCCAATCCGGCGAGAAATGCGCCGACGAAAAACACGCCTGTAAACAGCCACGCCTGATTGATGCCGAGCGCGCCAAGCATCTCGCGATCATGAGTGGCCGCGCGCACGAGCGTGCCCCAACGCGTGCGCGTCAACGCATACCAGAGCAGGAGCAAAACCACCGGGCCGATGACAATCAATGCGATGTCATACGTCGGCAACGGATGGCCGAGGAAATCGACTGCGCCCGCAAGATGCGGCGCGCGCGGTCCGAACAGATCTTCCGGTCCCCATAGCCACAACGCGGCGTCGCGAAAGATCAGTACGAGTGCAAACGTGGCAAGAAGATGGAACAGCTCAGGCGCCTGATAAATGCGCCTGAGCACGATCACCTCGACGAGCGCGCCGAGCACCGCCACGACCAGCGCGGCGGCCAGCACCGAAAGCCAGAAGCCGCCCGCGGTGTGTCCGAAACGGCTGGCGATGCTGTAGGCCACGTAGATGCCGAACATGTAGAACGAGCCGTGCGCAAAGTTGACGATGCGCGTTACGCCAAAGATCAACGACAAGCCGGCGGCGACGAGAAATAGCGTCGACGCATCGGCGAGTCCGTTGACCAGTTGTACCAGCAAATTCGAAAGCATCGAGACCCTCGGCAGCTTGCTGACGATCCACGCGCCAAACGGCAAGAGGCTCGAACAGCAGACGTTGCGGCGCGTACGGCACCGTGCTCGCACGCATCAACGGCAGCACACTACCTGAAAGAAAGCCCTTGCGGGAAGCCGTGAAAAAATCGCATGCAAATCCCGGCGCAAGCGTCAGCGCAAACCGTCCTCGCCCTTGATTTCACTTGCCTGCAAACCGCCGATACGCGGCAACGGCCGGCCCGACGCGGTCACGGCCACCGCGACCACGATCTCGTTGGCGCGCGGCGCGTCCGACACGCGCGCCTCGATCGCGTCGAAATGACTGCGCACGAAAGCGGCGTCTTTATGGCCGAGCGGCACGTCGATCGCGGTGCCGAGCGTGCCCATTTTTTTCGCCGACGGCACGAGCGCCGCGCCCTTTTCGACCGCTGCGCGCAACGGCGCGCCGAGCTTCGGGTGCAGAATCGCGGCGGCGTGTTCGAGTTCGCCCGCCTCGCCGACAATCGCTGCCTTGCCGTAACTTTGCGCGTCGCCCGGTTCGATGCCGAGCGCATCGACGCACCTCTTGCCGAGCAGCGCGCCCAGTTCCTCGCCGGCCTCGATCAGTGCGTCAAGCTTCGCTTCGAAGCGGCCCGCATACGGGTTGTCGATTACCGCGATCGCCACCGCACGGCGTGCCGGCGGATCGACGTTCTGGCCCATTTCAATGCGTGTTTCGTCCACTTGCACGACTAGCTTGCGAAGCCTGATTGCCATTTCGCTCTCCGTGTTTCCATGCCTGCGTTGCTCTGTGTTGCTCTGTATTGTGCGTGCGCCCGTTGCAATCTTCACCGTGGTTTAGCGCAGGCCGTCCTTGCCCACAATCGCCTCTTTCGCCAGTCCGCCGACGCGTGCATGCACGCGCTGACCGGTGCTCATCGCGAGGATGTACACCACTTCGTCGGCGGACGGTGCGCCTGGCACGCGTACTTCGATCGCGTCGAAATGACTGCGCACGTAGCTCGCATTCACATGCGTAAGCGGTACGTCGAGCGCGGTGGACGGCGCGCCGACCTTTTTCGTCGACGGCACGATTGCGTTGGTCGGCACGCCGTTTTTCTCCAGCAACTCGCGCATCGCATAGCCGCCTGGCACATGCCACAACGCGCCGTGTTCGAGTTCGCCACGCGAGCCGACAATCGCGCCCTTGCCATAACCTTCGATCGACGCATGCGGGACCGCCATCGCCGCGAGCAGCCGTTGCGCCATGTCGACGCCGATAGGCTTGAGCGCTTCCATCGCGTGTTCGATGTTCGCTTCATAGCGGCCGGCGAACGGGTTCGTCATCACAGCGGCAATGGCACCGCGGCGCAACGGCTGTGCGGGCGCGGGGCCGAACTCGTGGAAGATGTCTTCGACGTGCGTCAGCACGCGGCGTATTTCGAACACGGAACCTCCCTTGTTGTTTGAGCGCGATGCGAAAGCAACCCGCTCGTGCCGTGCATACCGGCGACTCGCACTCGTCCTTGCAAGAACAATGCGGCGCCTTCAATCATCCCGCTATCGAGCAAACTCCGCGCGGCCTCAACGCCGCGTGCAAGTGCGAAATCGACGAGCGGCTGTGGCAGCGAAGGCACGTTGGCGGTAACAAGCCGGTCGCCCAGGTCGGTGTCGTCCTTCAGCGACGAAGCCGGTACACGTACGATGCCTGCATGATCGAGATTCACGGCGTTGGCGATCATCGTCGCGGCAGCGTCGGCGCTTGCCGCATTGCGTGCGAGCACGGTCACACTGTCCGCGATGCCGAGACTGAAACTGCGGCCGCGCCAACCGCTCGTGGCAATGCCGCGAATGGGCGCGTTCGCGTCGAGCGTGAGATTGGCGTCGAGCGCTTCGCCGCCTCGGCGCTGCACCTTCGCGAGCGCTTGCGAGACGTCCGCAAAGACACCGACGCGATATTGCCTGCCTTCCGTCAAATAAAACGCTATGTCGCCGCCATTGTTGATGAACGCGCGAGAGATGCCTTCACGCGCGAATGCAGCGATCAGTTCGTCGGCGACACTGCCCGCAACGGCCGCCATTGGCGTGATAAAACGCGCGCGGTGCGGATGGCACGCGGACCACATGCGGCGCGCAACGCGGCCTTGCAGCGCGCAATCATCAGGCGACGCGTCGGCGCTGATGGACCGCCGAAGCATTTTCAATTCACCGACCAGTTCAGGCAATACGTCCACGAAACGCGTCCAGCACGCATCAAAAGCAGCTTGCAGCGCGGCGGGTTCTCCGTCGGCGCCGAGGATCAGATCGATCGGCCCGTGCTGCCAATGCCAGCGGGTTGCGTCGATGCGGATGCGGGTTGGGCTCATAGCGTTGTCGTGACAGTCCGGTTAGCCGAGCATTGGCGGCATGACGGGTGGCCACGGATTGTCCGGATTGGCGGCCACCATGCGGCGCGCAAGCGGCGCGCCTTCGGTATGCTCCGGACCATTGATCAACACGTTTTCCAATGAACGCACTGCATCCAGATGGCCGCCGAGATCGCGATAGGCGTCGTACGTCATGGTGAATTCGATCGGCGCGACAATCGCAGGCGTCGGTACAGTACCGAACGACCGGTCAGGCATGCGTGATACGTCGACCATCACGGTAATGCCGCCGCCTGGCCACACATAAGCCGGCGCGCCGCCGCATGTCACGTTGACGAGCTTCTGCTTGATCGCGCGCGTGAGCAAAACAGGGTTCTCGGTCGCACCCGCGCGCAGACTGCCGCCCGCGCCGCCGAGAAACAGCACCGTTGCAAGCGACGGCTCGCAGTTTTCGCCGATCCGCTCCACTGTTCTGCGCACCGCATCGGGCATCCCGGCCACGCGCGGAACGAGATCCTGATCGAGCTCGTACCACTGCGCGTGTTCGCCGGTGGTCGACACCATCAGCAGGCGCATGCCGGGTTTCGCAACTGCAGGATCGAAGCCTTCGATAATCGCAAGGGGGTCCTGAATGTCGGTGCCGCCCCAGCCAATGCCGGGATTCGCCACCTGAAAGTAGCGGCCGGGCGTCGACTTGCGTCCGCGAATCCTGATGCCCGAGCGTGTCATACCGAGGCAGCGCCCCGCCTGATGTTCGGTCAGCACGCCGGTGATGTGATCGTCCACCACGACGACTTCGTCCGCGTGTCCGAACCATTGTTTAGCGAAGATACCGATAGTCGCCGACCCGCAACCCACGCGCATGCGCTGCTCTTCGACACCGTCGACAACCGGCGCGGCACCGGCGCGAATCGCGAGGCTCGCGCCGCCGTCTATGCTCAACTCCACCGCCTGTTTATTGCCGAGCGCGAGCATCATGTCGCAAGTCACGCGGCCTTCTTTCTTGCTGCCGCCGGTCAGATGATGCACGCCGCCGAGGCTCAACATTTGCGAGCCGTATTCGGCCGTCGTCACATGCCCGACGATCTCACCCTGACAGCGCACGTTGGCCTGCTCCGGACCGAGAAAACGGTCGGTGTCAATTTTTACCTTGAAGCTGCAATAGCTGAAAATGCCTTCGGTGACGACCGTGATCATGTCGACGTCGTCGCGCTTCGAGGCAACGATGAAAGGCGCGGGTTTGTAGTCGGGGTAAGTGGACGATGCGCCGACACCGGTCACGAAAAGCGCCTGTTCGACGGGATCATTTTGAGCATCTGACGATGCACCGAATTCGACCGTGGAGTCCGCGCCGTTTGCGCGGGAAAGAAACACCACCGGGTCGACGCGAATCAGCCGTCCGCTTGCATTCGCATAGCGATCGCATGCGCCGGTACGGCCTTCCGATATCTGACACAGCACCGGACAGGCATTGCATTCGATCTTGTTCGACGCCATTCGCTCGCTGCGCGGCGCCGCCTTCTCGAGCACGGTGGGGCCGGGCGTCGAGGCGGTTTCGCCGTCGACGCGCTCCGCACCGAAATCGACCTTCGTATGTTCTGTCATGGTGGGGTTCCCATACGACGACATTACAATCGGTCCTGCCCGGCTGACGAATAGCCCTTGTTTCAAGGGACGTTTCGTGTGACTCGCGAATTTCATGTTGCGATCACTTACCGTTCGTGTAGTATCCGCTACACCAAAGTTCTTGCAAATCTACTCGATCAAAATAGACTGCGCAATGTGTTTCCCGTGCGTATGCGGATGGTGCAACGCGGCATTTAAAGAGCGCGGGTTGGATCGATCTTCCAGTTTGCGCCGAAGCCGTGGTACTCGCAGCATTCATAACACCCGCAGCACTCGCACTATGCAAGGCCCGCTGTATGATGAGGACGGGTATCTGCCCTGGCGAACAGCAGACGCAAGGTCGCAAGGTGCAAACCGTTTAACGACGCCAAAAGAGATATTGGACCGCCATGAGTTCCACTGCCGCTCGCAAACCGGGAGCCACCGGCATTCGTGCGAAACAGGCGCAAGACACGCGCGCCAAGATACTGAAAGCGGCAATCAAGGTGTTCGCGAAGCAAGGCTATGCGAGCGGGCGCGTGGAAAGTATTTCGAAGGCTGCGCGCTCGCACGACCGAATGATCTACTACTACTTCGGCAGCAAGGAACAGTTGTTTATCGAAGTACTGGAAACGATCTACACGCAGTTCAACGAAGCGGAGAGCAAGCTCGATCTCGACCTGGACGATCCGGTGCACGGCCTCGAACAGATGGTCGAGTTCGTCTGGCAGTACTACCTCGACCACCCCGAGTTCGTTACGCTGCTGTCGAGCGAAAATCTGCATCAAGGCAAGCACGCCAAGAAGTCTTCGAAGCTGAAGGAGATCTCGGGCTATGCGATCTCCGTGGTGCAAAAGCTGTTGGATGCAGGCAAGGCACAGCGCGTTTTCCGCGCCGACGTAGAGGCGCGCGACGTGTATCTGCTGATCGCATCGCTCGGCTATTTCTATAACGCGAACCAGTACACGTTGGGCGCGTTTCTCGGCGAGTCGCTAATGGACAAGGCGGCGCTCGCGCATTGGCGCGAAGTTATCAAGGACACCGTATTGCGCGCTGTCCGGATCGACTCGGTAGCTCAGGTGCGCCCGGATGCAGCTGCCGGGACTGACGTCGATGCCAATGCACGTCGCGGAACCGAGCCCGCACGGCGCGCCATGTAAAAACGCGCGCCGTATCGGGCGCGCGTCGTATCGTTAAAGCATGACTGCAGCTAATCAACTCACTGCTTCGCTGCGGCGTCGTCCTCGCGGAACAGTTTGTCGGCGAGATGAAACGCGGAGTTGGCCGCCGGCACACCGCAATAAATGGCGGTTTGCAGCAACACCTCTTTGATCTGTTCACGCGTCACGCCGTTGTTTTTCGCCGCGCGCAAATGCAGCGCAAGTTCTTCGCTGCGATTCAACGCAACCATCATTGCAATGGTCAGCAGGCTGCGCGTGTGCCGCGGCAAGCCATCGCGCGTCCAGATTTCGCCCCACGCATAACGCGTAATGAAGTTCTGAAACTCTTCAGTCAGCTCAGTGCGATTCGCGAGCGAGCGGTCCACGTGCGCATCGCCCAACACTGCACGGCGCACGCCCATTCCTGCTTCGTATCGGTCTTCGTCGTTCATTTCGGCTCCGTCAAAAAGTCGATGACTGTCTTCGTGAAAGCATCGGCCTTCTCGATGTTGGAAATATGCGACGCGTCCAGCTCGACGTAACGCGCGCCTGGAATCGCCTGCGCGAGTTCGCGTCCTTGCGCAGGCGTCGCCGCGACGTCGTGCGTGCCGCTGATCACGAGCACCGGCAGCTTGATGCCGTGCGTTTCGGGCCGAAGATCGGTGGCGTCGATCGCATCGCAATTGGATGCATAACCTTCCTTGTCCGTGTGCACGAATACGTCGCGAATCATGGCGAGCACCACCGGCTCCCGCTCGATGTAATCGGCGGTGAACCAGCGCGGCAACACCGCGTCCGACAGCGCCAGCATGCCCTCCGTGCGCGCCCGCGCGGCGCGCGGCACCCACACTTCAGGCGAGCCGATTCGCGCCGCCGTATTCGCGAGCACGACGCGCTCAAAACGATTCGCATGACGAGCGGCCAGCGCAACGCCTGTCAGCCCGCCCATCGACACGCCGCAAAAATTCGCGCGCGCGATCTTGAGCGTGTCCATCAGGCCCAGTACGTCGCCACTCAGTTGCTCGATCGTGTACGGACCTTTCGGCGCTTCGGAATGGCCGTGGCCGCGCGTGTCGTAACGCAACACGCGGAAGTGCTTCGACAGCGCCGCGACTTGCGGCGTCCACATGGACAGGTCGCTGCCGAGCGAATTCGACAGCACGATCCACGGTGCATTGCCGTGACGGTCGCCGTCGATCCGATAGTGAAGCTCCGTGCCGTTGACTGCGGCGTAAGGCATGCCGGTTACTCCTTGGAAGGGGCGCGCTCTGAACGCGCGGTATGAAGCGCCAGCGCGGCGTCCACATATGCGTGCGCCTGGCCAACGTATTGAGCGGGGTCGAGCAGTTGTTTCAGGCGCTCGACCGAAAGATGCTGGGTCACGGCCGCGTCTGCGGACAGCACATCGAAAAGCGTCTGGCCGTCGCGAATCGCGGCTTTCGACGCGCGCTCCACGAGATGATGCGCGTCCATCCGGCCGATGCTGTCGCCGAGCGCAAGCATGACCGCTTCGCCGAGAATCAGCCCGTGCGTGACGTCGAGATTCGCGGCAAGGCGCGGCACGTTCACGTTGAGTCCGGCCGCGATCTGTTCGATGTTGGCGAGCGCGCCGCCAGCAAGCCGTGCAAGATCGGGCAGCGCGTCCCATTCGGCCTGCCAGCCGCCGAGCGCGCGCTCGTGTTCCTGCACCATGCCCGCGAATACCGTGGCGACGAGTCCGGGCGCACGCGTGGCCGCCGTGAGAACCGCTGCGCAGCCAACCGGATTGCGCTTGTGCGGCATCGTCGACGATCCGCCTTTGCCCGCAGCGGCAGGCTCGGCGAGTTCGTCGATCTCGGTTTGCATTTGCAGCGAGATGTCGCGCGCAATCTTTCCGAGCGTGCCGATCAACATCCCGAAGAACGATGCGCTCTCCGCGATCCGGTCGCGTTGCGTATGCCACGGCAATGTGGGCACCGTGAGGCCGAGTTCTTGTGCGAGCGCTTGCGTGACTTGCGGCGCAGCATCGCGAAGGCTCGCCAGCGTGCCGGCCGCGCCACCGAATTGCAGCACGAGCGCGCGCGCACGCAGCGCATCGAGCCGCTCGCGGTGACGCAACAACGCATCGAGCCATTGCGCGAATTTCAGGCCGAGCGTGATCGGCAACGCCTGCTGCAACCATGTGCGGCCGATCATCGGCGTCGCGCGATGAGTGGCCGCAAGTTTTGCGATTGCGTCGCAAGTGGCTTGCAAACCGCTGTCGAGCAGATTGAAGGTATCGCGTAGCTGCAGCACCGTTGCGGTGTCGATGATGTCCTGGCTCGTCGCGCCCCAATGCACGTATTTCGACGCTTCGGCGTCAGCCGCTTTCACGCGTGCTGTGAGTTGCTTGACGAGAGGAATCGCGAGATTGCCGCCGAGCGCCGCGTCGCGCGCTAGCGCGTCGGCGTCGAGTTGATCGGCGTGGCACGCTGCTTCGATTGCCGGCACCGCCGTTTCAGGAATCACATGGTGCGCTGCCGAGGCCCGCGCGAGCGCCGCTTCTACGTCGAGCATGCGTTGCAGCGTGGCACGCGGCGACCAGATGTCGTTCATCGGCTGCGTGCCGCAAAGAAGGCCGGTGAGGCGACCGCTGGAGTCGAGCATGATGACGTGGATGATCGGATGATTTTATTGAATGTAGCACTGCTCGGCGAAACGCGGGGCGCGCGGCAGCATGCGTGCCGCCGCGCGCCCCCACGCCATGATTACGCGGCGCGCGCGTCCTGCGTACCGTCGATCAGCGGCACACCCGTGAGTTTGAGCAGCGCGTCGAAGTCGATATCCGAGAAAATCTCGCGCACCACGAGGCCCTGATCGGTGACGTCGATCATGGCCAGGTCCGTGTAAATGCGATCGACGCAACCGACGCCCGTCACCGGGTACGTGCATTCAGCGGCGATCTTGCTTTCGCCCTGCTTGGTCAGGTGCTCCATCATCACGTAGACCTGTTTCGCGCCGATGGCGAGATCCATCGCGCCGCCGACAGCAGGAATCGCGTCCGGTGCGCCCGTGTGCCAGTTCGCGAGGTCGCCATTCGCCGACACCTGGAACGCGCCGAGCACGCAGAAGTCGAGGTGACCGCCGCGCATCATCGCAAACGAATCGGCGTGGTGGAAAAACGCGCCGCCCGTCAGCAGCGTGACATGCTGCTTGCCGGCGTTGATCAGTTCGTCGTCTTCCTCGCCCTTCGCGGGCGCGGGGCCCATGCCGAGCAGGCCGTTTTCGCTGTGCAGGAAGATTTCCTTGTCGGCTGCGAGGTGGTTCGCCACCAGCGTCGGCACGCCGATACCGAGGTTCACATACGCGCCTTCCGGAATATCCAGTGCAACGCGCTTGGCCATTTCATCGCGGGTCAGTTTCTTCATGTCGGTCTCCGGTTCAGGCGGCAGCGTCGCGGGGATTGGGCAGCGGAGCATGTGCCGCTTGCGGCACTTCGATCACGCGTTGCACGAAAATGCCCGGCGTCACAATGTTTTCCGGATCGAGCGCGCCGAGCGGCACGACTTCCGACACCTGCACGATCGCGGTTTTCGCCGCACTTGCCATGATCGGCCCGAAGTTGCGAGCCGTCTTACGATAAACGAGGTTGCCCCAGCGGTCGCCCTTATACGCCTTGATAAGCGCAAAATCCGCATGCAGCGGCGACTCGAGCACATAGTGCCTGCCGTCGATCAGACGCGTTTCCTTGCCTTCAGCGAGCTTCGTGCCGTAGCCGGTCGGCGTGAAAAATCCGCCGATGCCCGCGCCCGCTGCGCGGATGCGCTCGGCTAGATTGCCCTGCGGCACGAGTTCGAGTTCGATTTCGCCGGCGCGATACAGCGCGTCGAACACATACGAATCCGTCTGGCGCGGAAATGAGCAGATGATTTTGCGGACACGCTTCGCCTTGAGCAGCGCCGCAAGGCCAATGTCGCCGTTACCGGCGTTGTTGTTGACGATGGTGAGTTCGCGCGCGCCTTGCTCGATCAGCGCGTCGATCAGCTCCGACGGCATGCCGGCCGTGCCGAAGCCGCCGATCATGACAGTCGCGCCGTCGTGGACGTCGGCGACCGCCGACTGAAGTGACTCGAAAATCTTGTTGATCATGTCGAATTTCCTTGTGAGGCGCTACGCACGCTGGGCATCGCCGTGACGGCAGCCTACGCGGGCGGTCTCCAGACAGATGCGGGCCGTGCAAACCTTGGGGCTGCTTTCGCCCGTTCTCCGCCGCCTGGTTCCATTGAGTCCGCGCGGCGATTCTGTGTGCGACGAATCATCTGCCAGCTCGCTCGTTTTGTTCGCACAGTGAACAGTGATTCGTTTAGCGAACGATTCGGCGATTATGGTTGCGCTTTAACTGCATTGTCAAGGCACGGACTTTCCCTTAATCATAGGTTGCCAACGTCCGAGGTGCGCGCCTGTTGGCCTCGCGTGCACTCTTGCGGCTCGGCCAGCAAACGAAACTCCACTATCCCGCATGGCAATTATTCGGCTACCCTTTATCCTTATATCGAATAGCACCTACGGCCGCTGGCCGAAAAGCATGTCGGACACCAACCTCGATCTGAATCTGATTCCCTACCTCGTCGCGATGGAGGACACCCGCAACGTCAGCCGTGCGGCTGAGCAACTCGGTGTGAGCCAGCCGCGCGTGAGCACGGCACTCGGGAGGCTGCGCGAGTATTTCGACGACCCGCTGTTCGTGCGCACTTCCAAAGGTATGGAGCCCACGCCCCGCGCGCTCGCCATTCTCCCGGCCGCGCGCGACGCGCTTCTGCGGATCGAGAAAGGCATGCTCGACGCGCAGGAGTTCGACCCGGACACGAGCACGCATACGTTCTCGATCGCGCTTTCCGACGTCGGTGAGATCGTCTTTTTGCCCCGGCTTTTGCAACTCTTCGCCGAGCGCGCGCCGCATGCGAACCTGCGCTCCGTATCGCTGTCGCCGGCGCACGTCGAACGCGGTCTCGAATCGGGCGACGTCGATCTGGCCGTCGGCTACTTTCCGGACCTGTCGGGTAATAACTTTTTCCAGCAGCGGCTCTTCACGCACCGCTTCATTTGCCTGATGCGCGCCGGTCATCCGCTTTCAAAGGCGCCGCTCACGCTCGCGCAATTCGTCGCGTCGGGGCACGCGGTGGTGCGCGCCGAAGGGCGCAGCCAGGAAGTCCTCGAACAATATCTGGTGAAAAAGCGCATCAAGCGACGGGCGGTGCTGGAGACGCCCCACTTCATGAGCCTGCCGTTCATCCTCGCGCGCACGGATCTGATCGCGACCGTGCCGCATGCGATCGGCTTCGCCTATGTGTCGGAACATGCGTCGATCACGCTCGTCGAGCCGCCTCTGCCGCTGCCGCGTTTCGATTTGCGGCAGCACTGGCATCGCAAGTTTCATAACGATCCGCGCGGAAGCTGGCTGCGCGGCGTGGTCGCGCAGCTCTTCAACGACGCAATGGACGAGTGGCCGAAATGAAACCGTCAGCCCCGCGACGTCGGAAGGGGCATCGGCACGATCCGGCCTAAAACATGGAACAATGACCCCACTCATGAACCCGCGCGCTCCATCCTGGCCCGACGCGCGATCCCGGAGGAGCGACGGATGACCAGCAGCAAGACAGAACAAACCACACCGGCGGCCACGAACGGCCGTCCGAGCCGTGAAGAAGCAGAAGCAGCCGTGCGCGTGCTGCTGCGTTGGGCCGGCGACGATCCGCAGCGCGAGGGCCTGCTCGACACACCGGCGCGCGTGGTGCGCTCATACGAAGAGTTCTATGCGGGCTATCAGGTCGATCCGCGCGAAATCCTCGCTCGCACGTTTTCCGAGGTGGACGGCTACGACGAGATGATCGTGCTGAAGGACATCCGCTTCGAAAGCTATTGCGAACATCACATGGTGCCGATCATCGGCCGCGCGCATGTCGCGTATCTGCCGCAGCACCGCGTCGTCGGCATTTCAAAGCTCGCTCGTCTCGTCGACGCATTCGCGAAGCGGCTGCAGATCCAGGAAAAGATGACCGTGCAGATCGCCGATACGTTGAACGACGTACTGCAACCGGCGGGCGTCGGCGTCATTCTCGAAGCCGCGCATCAGTGCATGTCGACGCGCGGCGTGCACAAAGCCGGCGTGACAATGGTCACGTCGCGCATGCTCGGCACGTTCCGCACGGACCCGTCCACGCGCCGCGAGTTTCTGGCGATCGTCGGCAATCCCGGCGCCGTCGCGGTGCCCAACACGTAAGAGCACGTTTCCTGCCGAACGCGCGACACCACGCGTGGCTCACGCCGCCTTGCGCGTGCTGCGCGGTTGCCCGAATGTCGCGAGCATCACGGCGCCGAGCACACAGGCAACGCCTGCGAGTTGCGCCGCGCTAACTGGCTCGTGCAATAGCAGCGCGGCCAACGCCAATGCACTGACCGGCACGAGCGCGGTCGTCAAGCCGGCCTCCGCGCCGCTCACGCGCGCGGCGCCTTCATACCAGAGAACGAAGCCGGCCACGGTCGGCACGAGCGCGTAATACAGCACGCCGCTCAGAGCGCCGGCGTCGAGCGGCAAGCTCCAGGGTCTTTCAAAGTACGCGGGCACGATCGATACCGCGAAGCCGATGCCGCACATCAACGCCGACAACGGCAGCGGCGCAACCGGCGTGCGCAGCTTGCGATTGAGCAGAATGAAGAGCGCCTCGCAGACAATCGCCGCGAACACCAGCGCGTTGCCCACGATAGAAGAACCGCCCGGATGGGACGCAACGCTTTCGCCGGGATGCACGGTGCAAGCAAGCACGCCCGCCGTGGCAAGACAGACCGCACCGAGCAGCGAAGGCGACGGCCGCTCGCCCAGCGCCAGCATCGCGACTATCGCCGACACCGCGGGCAACGTGCCCGCGATCACGCCAGCATCGCCGGCGGAGGCGAGTTTCATCCCGCTGATGAGCAACACCGTATAGCCGACGCTGCCCGCCGCGGCCTGCGCGACCACGAGCGCGGCGTCGCGCCGGTCCAGACGCGGCCAGCGAACGCCGCGCCAGCGCATGATCAGCACAAACAACGGGAATGCGATTGCGAAGCGCAGCGCGGTTGCGCTGAACGGCGGCAATCCCGCCGCGATCGACTTGCTCACCACCACGGTGCTGCCGACGCCGACCATCGCCAGCGCGCAGCACATATAACCGATGTACCGTGAGTTCATCCGGCATCTCCGAGGCAAAGGGACGAGCACGCAGCTTAGACATGCGTCGGCAGGCGGTCTTGAACGAAATTGCAGCGGGTCGCGCAGTGGCCCTGCGGGAGATCGATCGAGTATCCTGATCGACGGGAGAAGCCACAGCGCGACGGGAACGGTCTTTGCATCGGCAGTCGAGCCAGGCAACAATAGGCGCGCTTTCAACTTCCCAACAAGAACCCAGGAGCCGCTCAATTGGTAGAGTTTCCGTCGTCGGCGGTATCCACTTGGAGCGGCGCGGTCGTCTTCGGCAACGTGCTGTTGACGCGACTCGGCGTGCCGATTCCCGCCGTCCCCGTGTTGCTGTTTGCCGGCTCCGCAATCGCGGCGGGCACGCTGTCGTTCTGGCCGGTGCTATGCGCCGCAGTGCTCGGCGCGTTGATCGGCGACGGCCTGTGGTTCACGGCCGGCCGCCTCTACGGCCGCAGGCTGATCGGCGTACTCGGTCAACTGCTGCCCGCTCTCGATGCCCGGGTCGAACAGGCGCGCTCAATGTTCGAGCGCTTCGGCGTGCCGCTGGTGTCGATCTCGAAGTTCGTCCCTGGCCTCGCGCTGATTACGCCCCCGCTGATGGGCACCACGGCCGTCGATGCCCGCATCTATGCGATCTGGGACCTGACTGGCGCAATGGCGTGGGCCGCTTTCTGGCTGCTCGGCGGCGCGGCAGCGGAACGGCAACTGCACATGCTGTTCGAGTTCGTCAGAGCGCAAGGCGGCACGGTGATCGATTTGCTGCTGGGCGCCGCGTTGCTGTATCTCGCCTATCGCCTTTTTCTGCAGCGGCGGGCACGCCGGCAATCGGCGCTTGCCGATGGAGGCGCGCAACCGCAAGCGTCGAGCCGCGCGGCGGCCCGCAAGCCGACGCCTAAGGTGCTCGACGCACGTCCGCCGGGCGCGGCGCCCGACGCAGCGTCGCCGATTCCGGGCGCGTTCGCCCTCGACCCGCATTCGCCCGAACAGATCGATTTCGCGCTGCGCGCTTACGACATGGTGATTTACTGCGTGTGTCCGGACAGCGCGACGGCTGCCGAGATCAGTGTGCGCATGCGCAACTACGGCTATACGCGGATTCGTGCGCTTCGCGGAGGGCTGGATGCATGGCAGCGGCGCGGCTTCCCGGTGGGCCTGCTGCTGGCCGACGAGCAGGGCGCAAGCCGGCCAGCGCAGTCAGTTGGCGGATTGCGCGGCGGACTACATGGAGATGCACGAAACGCCGTCACACTGCGCGGCTTCGCGCCGCGAAGCCGCGCAAGCGCATGAGTGCTGGCTGCGCCGTTCAGGTTAACCTCGCCTCTTGTGCATCAAGCTAGTCAATAGCAGCGCGTGCTAAGTCATCGAACGCATGGGCGACTGCGCGGCAGAGACGCGATTGCGGCCCGCCGCTTTTGCCACGTAAAGCTGCCGGTCGGCCGCGGCGAGCAGGTCGAATGCGTTTGCGCCTTGCGCGGGCACGCAGGTCGCGCAACCGACGCTCACCGTGACCGCCACTGTGTCGTCGCCGCCTTGAAGAATGTCTTGCGCCTGCACTCTTCGGCGAATCTTTTCGGCGACCGTGAGTGCTCCGTCGGCCGACGTGTCCGGCAGTATCACGGCAAACTCCTCACCGCCATAGCGCGCGACCACGTCGACTGAACGGCGCACCGCGGTCGATATGCATTCGGCCACCGCGCTCAGTGCCTCATCGCCGCTTGCATGCCCGTGTGTGTCGTTGAAGTGCTTGAAATGATCGATGTCGATAAAGAGTGCCGACAGCGGCTGGCCCGTGCGCCGTGCGCGACGCCACTCTTCGTCGAGCCGGTTATCGAGCACACGGCGGTTGCTAAGCCCGGTTAGCGGATCTGTAGCGGCGAGGCGCGTCAGCGCAGCCTGCGCGCGCAACTTGCCGCGCAGCGCAAACGCCAGCAGCCACGACACCGCCACGAAGACTGCGCCGAACGCGAGCGTCAATGCGCCGCTAATCGTCGCGCGACGACGCCACGGCGCCAGCACGTCGTCGACGGCGGGCGCAACAACCGCAATCAGCGAGGTGCCCGGCACGTGCGCGTAGGTGAACATGCGCTCGACACCGTCGACCGCGGACGGCGCAACATAGGAACCGGCGTTGTGCGCGGCCATGCGGACGAAGCTCGGGGACCTTGCAATGCTCGCGCCGATATCTTGCGGCGAGTACGGCTTGCGCGCGATGAGCGTGCCGTCGTCCATCGCGATGAATACCGAGCCCTGCTTGCCAATGTTGATTCGTTCGAGCAGGCGCTGGAAGTACTCGATGCGAATCGCAAGCAACGCCACGCCGGCAAAGTTGCCATTGGCGTCGTTGATCCGCCGTGTGAGCCCGATCGACAACTTGCCGTCGCGCAAGCGCGAGCGGAACGGATGCGACAGATAAAGACCCGCGGCCGCGTTGCGCCGATGGACCATGAAATAGTCGCGGTCAGTAAAGCGGGCGTCCCGGTTGACATCGCCGCTTTGCGAAGCGATCACCTCGCCCTGCGGGCCCAGGATATACGCGCCGCCGAGATACGCGGCCGTCGTAGCACGGTCGAACAGCACTGCTCGCTGCGCGTCGGGAGGCAACCCGGCGCCCAGGTGACGCTGCGCGCCATCAGCCATTGCCTGCAACGAGAGGTTATAGATTTCGACGTTCCTCTCCAGATCGCTGGAGATGATCGACACAAGGTTCTGCGACGTTTCGCGCGCATGGTCGAGCGCGTCAGTGCGGCCGCTAAGGAGCGTCAGCAACGTGAGCGCCGCCATCGCCACCGCGACCAGCGTACCGGCCACACCCGCCAATACCGGACGATTGCCCACATAACGCGCGACGCTGCCTGCTCCATGCCGGAAGGTCCTGCGCCAGCGTCGCCCCTGCAAATGCGCTCGATTTGCCACCTGCGCGTTGCCTCCATTGCAGGCGGGCCGCATGAGCGTGCGGGCCGCCATTCGAAATTATGCGCGGGTGCATTGCCTGCCGCGTGTCAGGCCGCGTTCGCGCTATAGCTTGCGCAACAGTCCTGCCGCCGAACGCATGCGGCGTTTGCGCTCCTTGTGCAACCACTGCAGCACGGCGTCGGTGTCGCCCGATCCGGCAAACAAGGCCGCATTGTCGCGCAGCAACATTTCGCTCGCGACAATATCGTTTAGCGTTCCGAAACGTTTTTGCACCTGCTTGAGCCGCTTGAGCGTGCGCTTGTGGCTCCCGCTCAATACCGGCTGAAAAAATTCGAGCAGATAGCGAAGCTTCTTGCCGGCTTTCCTGACGTCGTGAAAAGCGGCGTAATTAGAAGGTTTTGCGCGGCGCGCGCGCCTCGCGCGCTTGAACAACGAACGCTCCGACGCTGCCACCCGTTTCCCCGCGAACTTGCTCAGCGGAACGCGTTCGTGCGTCGTGTTGATTTCCGTCGATGCGCTCGTCAAAGCCTCGCGCAGCAGATGCTTGACGTCCGCGTTCGACAGCGTTTCGCGGCTCGTCGCAAGCGCATCGCCGCGCGCCTGCTCCAGCTTCGGCGCGAGGCTGCGTGCACCGCTATCTTCCTGGCCGAGCAGTTCGATCAGGATGTCCCAGTCGCGGGTTTTTCCGGCCGCAGTGGCCAGATACTTGTACAGCGCGCGCTGCCGCGTGTTTTCGCCCTTCTCGAGGAGCGGCGCGAAGGCCCACCACAACGACCGCAAGCGGCGGAGCGAAACCCGCAGCTTGTGCAGCGCTTCCGGCGATGGATCTTCACGTACTGCAGTCGCGAACGCTATCGCGTCGTTCACGAGCGGGGCCGCATACGACGCGAACGCCGCGTGCGCGGTGGGCTCTTGCACAACCGGATCGGCGACCGACGCGCCTTCGTCCGCCTTGCGGCTTTCCTTGCGACTGTCGCGCGTCATCGAATTTCCCCCGAAAGGTGTACCCCGCATCCTCAGCGTAGCAAAAACGATTCCTGTGCGCTATGCAGAGCTGGCTTCGGGCCGTGAGGCAAGGCGCCGCCCGCCAAATGTCGGTGGATGCCCGCTCATATGCGTCCGCCGATGCAGATGTCATCGTACAGACACATATGCCCCGCAGGATCGGCAATTCACCGACATTCCTCCAGGGGCACACCTCATGCCGGAACTTTCGTACCCGCAACCCAGCGCGGCCAGTGGCAAGGGGCGCAATCTCGGTCTCGTGATCTTCCTCGCCGTAATCGTAGCCGGCGTGGGCTATTGCGGTGTGCAGCTCGCGGGCGATCTCCAACCCGTGCGAGAGGGTTCCATCCTGCCGTATCTGCTGCTCGGCGTCGCCCTGCTGATCGCACTTGGATTCGAATTCGTCAACGGCTTTCACGACACCGCGAACGCCGTGGCCACCGTAATCTACACGCATTCCCTTGCACCGAATCTCGCGGTCGTGTGGTCCGGCGCCTGGAATTTCCTGGGCGTGCTGACCTCGAGCGGCGCGGTCGCGTTCGGCATCCTGCAACTGCTGCCGGTCGAGCTGATCCTGCAAGTGGGCAGCAGCGCGGGCTTTGCGATGGTGTTCGCGCTGCTGATCGCGGCAATCATCTGGAATCTCGGGACCTGGTATTTCGGCTTGCCGTCGTCGAGCTCGCATACGCTGATCGGCTCGATCATAGGCGTCGGCCTGATGAATCAGTTGATGCACGGCGTGAACGGCACGAGTGGCGTGGACTGGACCCAGGCGCTTGGCGTGGGCAAGTCGTTGCTGTTCTCGCCGCTGATAGGTTTCCTCGCAGCCGGACTGCTGCTGATGATCCTGAAAGCCGTCGTGCGCATTCCCGCGCTGTATGCCGAACCGAAGGGCAAAGAGCCGCCGCCGTTCTGGATTCGCAGTCTGCTGATCCTCACCTGCACCGGCGTTTCGTTTGCGCACGGTTCGAACGACGGCCAGAAAGGCATGGGCCTCATCATGCTGATCCTGATCGGCACGGTGCCGACGGCGTATGCGCTGAACAAGGCGGTGACGCCAGCTCAGACGCAGACGTTCGTCGCGGTCGCGGAGCAAACGTCGGGCGCCCTCGCGCGCTACACGAACGGCGCGCCGCCTTCCGCCAATCCGCGCGCCGATGTCGAAGCGTATGTGCGCACGCATCAACTGACGCCCGCGACGGTGCCCGCCTTGAAGCAACTCACGGATATCATCGCGCACCAGGTCGGCACATCCGGTTCGATGGCGGCTGTTCCGCAAGGCATCGTCGACAACGTGCGCAACAACATGTACGTGGCGTCGGAGGCGATTCGGCTGATGGACAAGGCGAAGCAACCCGCCTTTGCGCCGGAAGACGCCAAGGCGATCAACAACTTCAAGGGGCAAACCGATCACGCCACCAAGTTCATCCCGACGTGGGTGAAGGTCGCTGTGGCTATCGCGCTGGGCCTGGGCACGATGGTCGGCTGGAAGCGGATCGTGGTGACCGTCGGCGAAAAGATCGGCAAGCAACACCTGACGTATGGACAGGGCGCGTCGGCCGAACTGGTTGCGATGATGACGATCGGCGCGGCCGACATGTACGGCCTGCCCGTGTCCACGACTCACGTGCTGTCTTCGGGCGTGGCCGGCACAATGGCAGCCAACGGCTCGGGCTTGCAATGGGCGACCGTGCGCAGCCTCGTGCTCGCGTGGGTGCTGACCCTGCCCGCCTCTATCGCGCTCGCGGCCGGCTTGTACTGGGTTTTCCGCGCCGTGTTTTAAGCAGTCCGTTCGCGGTCGTTCATGCATCTGCATGCATGGACCGGCATAACGAAAAAAGCGCGGCATATGCCGCGCTTTTTCGTTTCTTCTACTTCAGATATCGGCCCGGTCGAACCGCTCAATACACCTCGGGCACGATCATCGAAGCCGGCACGGGCTGACGGCTGTACTCGTCGTGATAAACACGCGCCGGCAATTCGACACGCGGATGCTCGATCTCGTGATACGGCACCTGGCTCAGCAGATGGTGAATGCAGTTCAGGCGCGCCCGCTTCTTGTCCACTGCCTGCACGACCCACCACGGCGCCTCGGGAATATGCGAGCGTTGCAGCATCACCTCTTTCGCGAGCGTATAAGCCTCCCAGCGACGCCGGCTTTCCAGGTCCATTGGGCTGAGCTTCCACTGCTTCAGCGGATCGTGGATGCGGTTCTGGAAGCGGATTTCCTGCTCTTCGTCGGTGATGGAGAACCAGTATTTGACGATCTGCACGCCGCTGCGCACGAGCATCTTCTCGAACTCGGGCACCGAGCGAAAGAACTCTTCGTATTCTTCGTCGGTGCAAAAATTCATTACGCGCTCGACGCCCGCGCGGTTGTACCAGCTGCGATCGAACAGCACCATCTCGCCGCCGGCGGGCAGCTGCGACACGTAGCGCTGGAAATACCATTGCGTGCGCTCGCGGTTATTCGGTGCGGGCAATGCCGCAACGCGGCATACGCGCGGATTGAGCCGCTGCGTGATGCGCTTGATCGCGCCACCCTTGCCCGCAGCATCGCGCCCTTCGAAAATCACCACGAGACGATGCCCCGTCTGCACGATCCAGTCCTGCAATTTGACCAGTTCGCCCTGCAAGCGGAACAGTTCGCGAAAATACATCTTGCGTGCTTCGCGGTGCTCAAGCGTGAAGCTCTCCGCACCGTCGAGGATGCGGTCGTCGACCTCCATCTCGAGTTCCTCGTCGTACGCGTCGATGAGGTCTTCCTCGAAACGGCGTTGCCGCTCCACGAGCCACTCAGCTTCAGGTCTCGGATCCTGCTCTTTCATTGCGGCTCTCCTGGCGACGAAAATGATCAGGCGCGCGGCGGCAAAAGCGACGCGGGCGCGCCCGATTATCGGTGCGTCCGGTGTCAGCCGTGTTACCGCAGCCTGTTAATGATAGCGAGTTTCACGCCGACGCCGCCCGCTAGCGCAACGGTTTTGCGAAGCTGAGCTCGTGGCCGTCCGGATCGGAGATGTGAAAATAGCGCTCGCCCCACGGCGCATCGGCGGGCTCGAGCGAGGGCTTGAATCCGGCTGCCAGCGCCTTGCGATAGATCGCATCGACGTCCGAGACATAGACGATCACGCGGCCCCACCAGTTGACCGGCGCACGCGAATCGGCGATCAGGTTCAGATACGTGCCGCCAAACGCGAACGACGTAAATTCGGCTTGCCCGCCGCCAAATTTGAGTGGGAAACCGAGGGCTTCGTAGAAGCGCACCGCTTCACGCATGTCGGCGGTGGCGAGCGTGATAGCGCTGAGCGACTCGATCCGCGGTTCGGCCGGTTCGGCCCCGGACGATGAAGCTGACGAAGCCGAAGCATCGGTCTCGCCGGATGGATGAGCGGGCAGGTTCATGACGGCGGTCTCCTTGGCGTGCGGTCGCGGACGGCTCGCGGTGGCATCACAGTGTCTCACACGCCGAAAGCTCGCTCGACGTCGGCGATGGCCGCCCACGCCAGATTCCGGTCGATCTCTGCCCAGGAGAGCCACGCGGGCGCAGCCGGATTCGCACTTGAAAAGCTCAGCCGCGCCCCGCATCTGCAATTCCGTTTATCCGGAGCATCGCCATGGGAAGCCGTCCACGCTTCATCGATGACCTGTCGCGCGCCGCATCCGACGCCCCCGGGCCAAACCACCTCAATTCTCTATCCGACGACGCCCTGCTCGACGCCTATTCGCGCACCGTCATTGGCGCGCTGGAACGCGTGCAGCAGGCCGTCGCCTTCATTTCCGTCGAACGTCGGCTGGCGGGCACCGCCACGCGCGAACGCGGCGCGCGCGGCGGCACGGGCTCAGGCTTCATCTTCACGCCCGACGGCTACCTGCTGACCAATAGCCACGTCGTGCATGGCGCGACGCACATCCAGGTCACGCTCGCCGACGGCTCCAGGTTCGACGCCGATCTGGTCGGCGACGACCCCGGCAGCGATCTGGCCGTGCTGCGAATCGGCTCGCCCGAGCCGCTGCCGCATGTGGAACTCGGCGACTCGTCGAAGCTGCGCGTCGGGCAGATCGCCATTGCGGTCGGCAATCCGCTCGGCCTCGCGCAAACGGTGACGACGGGTGTCGTATCGGCGCTCGGCCGCTCGCTGCGCTCCAATTCCGGCCGCATGATTTACGACGTGATTCAGACCGACGCCGCGCTCAATCCCGGCAATTCCGGTGGCCCGCTCATCAATTCGGCAGGCCAGGTGATCGGTGTGAACACCGCGATCATTCCCGGCGCGCAGGCCATCTGCTTCGCCACCGCAATCGACACGGCGAAGTGGGTCATCATGCAGATTTTCGCGCATGGCCGCGTTCGGCGAGCTTATATCGGCGTGGCGGGAACGACGACGCCGATATCGCGCCGCGTACAGCACTACTTCGGTTTGAGCGCGCAAAGCGCCGTGCATGTGATGGAAATCGTGAAAGGCAGCCCTGCCGCGGCGGGCGGTCTGCGCACCGACGACACCATCGTCGCAATCGACTCGCTGCCGGTGCAGGACGTGGATGCGCTGCAACGCACACTCGACGCTTCGCGGATCGACAAGCCCGTCAACGTGACGGTGCTGCGGGGTGCGCAGCGGCTCGAACTGACGCTGACACCGGTGGAACAGGCAAGCTGATCGCGCATAAAAAAACCTCGGGCTCTTTCGAGCGCGAGGTCTTGTGTTCGTGAACGGCGCATCGCGATCGACACGCCGTCCACACCGTTCGAAAAACACTTACTGAATGATCCGCGTGACGCCACGGCCGCGAGGGTCGGCTGCGGGCTCCGGCGTGTCGTCATTGATCTTGATGGCCTGAATGTCACCGTTGAAGTTCTGGGCCTTCAGCGTATAGCCCTTTGCTTCGACCTGCTTGGCGAGTTCACCGTCGATCGGCTGGTACGGCTCCCAGAAAATCGTATTCGGCGGCAACAACTGGTGATGGAAACGCATCGCGCCGACCGCTGCCGGCAACGGCATGTTGAAGTCGTAGATGTTGTTGATCACCTGGAAGATCGACGTGAAGATGCGCGAGCCGCCCGGCGTGCCGATGACGAGCGAGACTTTGCCGTCTTTCGTGAGAATCGTCGGGCTCATGGACGACAGCGGGCGCTTTTTGGGCTCGATCGAATTCGCGTCGCTGCCCACCACGCCGAACATGTTGGCCACGCCCGGCTTCGCGGAGAAGTCGTCCATCTCGTCGTTCAGCACGATGCCCGTGCGATCCGCGACCACGCCCGAACCGAAGTAACCGTTCACCGTGTAGGTGTTGGACACTGCGTTACCCCACTTGTCGACCACCGAGAAATGCGTGGTTTCCGCTTTCTCCGGCATCGACGTGCCGAGTCCGGGCTGCACGCTCTTCGTGTCGGACGGGGTTTCCGGGTTGACCTCAGAGGCGCGCTTCGCGAGGTACGCGTCGTCGGTCAATTGCGCGACGGGCACCTTGTAGAAGTCGGGGTCACCGAGATATTGCGCGCGGTCGGCGAACACGCGCTTTTCAATTTCCGCAATCAGATGGATGTATTGCGGCGAGTTGAGCGGGACGTCCTTGAAGTCGGCTTCGCGGTCGGCCTTCATCTTCAACAATTGCACGAGGCCGATGCCGCCCGAGCTGGGAGGCGGTGCGGTGTACACGCGGTAGCCTTTCCAGTCCGCCTGGATCGGCTGGCGCCACACGGCTTTGTACTGCTGCAGATCCGCCTTCGTAATGAGGCCGTGGCCGCGCATGGATTCCGCGATCAGGTCGGCGGTTTTGCCCGAGTAGAAGTCTTTCGCGCCCTGGTCCGATATGCGCTGCAAAACGGCGGCAAGATCGGGTTGCTTGAAGTTGACGCCTTGCTTCAGGTTGCCGAAGTAGGTGTCGAAGTTCGTCTTGCCGGCGAATTCTTTCGCTGCCGCGTCGCGACGCTCCTGCAGTTGCTCGCTGACCGTGAAGCCGTCGCGTGCATAGTGGATGGCCGGTGCGAGTACCTGTTTCCATTTCAGCTTGCCGAAGCGGCGCTGCGCCTGCCACATGCCGTCGACGGTACCGGGCACGCCCACGGCACGGTAGCCGTACAGGCTCATGCCCTTGATGACCTCGCCCTTGTCGTCGAGATACATGTTCTTCGTCGCCGCGAGCGGCGCGCGCTCGCGATAGTCGAGGAAGTACGGCTTACCGCCCACGTACAGCGTCATGAAACCGCCGCCGCCGATGTTGCCCGCTTCCGGATAAGTCACGGCAAGCGTGAAGGCGATGGCGACCGCGGCGTCGACGGCGTTGCCGCCTTCCTTGAAGATCTGTTCGGCGGCGTCGGCGCTGTACTCGTCGGCAACCGCGATTGCGGACGCGGTCAGGACAGCCGGCTGGGCTTTCGCGGGCGGCTTCGCGACTGCCGGCGTGGCCTCGAGAAATCCAACCGAAACAGACAGCAGTGCGGCCAGCGCGAATCCGCTAGCAGACGATTTGGCGTTGCGGAACAACTTCATTGATATCCCCCAAGACGACTGTTTCACCAGACGATAACTTCCGTTCCCTTGGGGCTTATAACATGTGAACAGGCTCTTTGCGAAGCAGCGGTAGCCCGTAGGAACACTGCTGCGGCACACAAAAACGTAAGTCGCGTGTCTGCGTCAAGCCGTGCCGCGGCGGCCACGGGCGATTTCGTCGCCGGCGTCGTGCGGCAAGCGTGCCGTGATCGGAATGGACAGAAATGAGAACAGGCCGACTACGACAAACGCCGGCCAGAAGTCCGAGAACACGATGCTCGAATGACCCTGCACGTTGTGCGAAATCTGCAGCACGATGCCTGCGATCGTCACGCCCAACCCAAGTGAAAGCTGCTGGATCACGCTTGCGACGCTCGTCGCGCGGCCCACGTCGCGGCTCGGAATATCGGCGTAGGCCAACGTGTTCAACGACGTGAACTGTAGCGACGGAAAGAAGCCGCCGACCAGCACGACGCACCAGATCAACCAGTGCGGCGTGCCGGGAAAGAACAGTCCGTATATCGCGATGGCAATGCCCGCGCAGCCTGCGTTGACCATCAGCACCGTGCGAAAACCAAAGCGTCCGAGTATGCGCGAGGTCGCCGCCTTCATGAAGATCGAACCGAATGCGGACGCGCACGTGATCGAACCCGACAGAAACGGAGTCATGCCGAGGCCTTCCTGCAACGCGAGCGGCAACAGGAACGGCACGGCGCCGAGACCGATGCGAAAGAGCGAGCCGCCCGCCACGCTTGCGTGAAAACTCGGAATACGCAAAAGGCGCAGATCGAGCACCGGCAACTCGACGCGATTCGCGTACAGCACGTAACCCACCAGCAACACGACGCCCACTGCACACATGCCGATCGATACGATGTTCGGCACCAGTTCGCCGCCCACCAGCGAAAGCCCCAGCATGAACAGCGACGCGCCGCTCGCGGACAACAGGAAGCCGGTCCAGTCGAGCCGGCCTGGATGCGCTTCGCGCACATTGGCGATGTGCTTGTTGGCGAGCCAGATGCCGAGCAGACCAATCGGAATATTGACGAAGAAAATCAGGCGCCAATGCAGATACGTGGTGATGAAGCCTCCGAGCGGCGGCCCGACCACAGGCCCGAGCAGCGCGGGCACCGTCAGATAATTGACCGCGCGTATGAAGTCCGATTTCGGCACCGAACGGAAGATGATGATGCGCCCAACCGGCACCATCATCGCGCCGCCAATGCCTTGCACAAAGCGGGCGGCCACGAACATGCCGAGCGAGGTGGACGCCGCGCACATCAGCGAGCCTGCCATGAAGATGCCGATGGCCGTGCGAAACACCGTGCGCGAACCGAAGCGGTCCGCAACCCAGCCGCAGATCGGAATGAAGACGCCGAGGCCGATCACATACGCGGTGACAGCCAGCTTGAGGGTGATGGGGTCCTGACCGAGATCGCGCGCCAGAACGGGCAGCGACGTCACGATGACCGTGCCGTCCACGTTTTCCATGAACATCGCACATGCGACGATCAGCGGAACAATGAAAGCGCCTAAAGCGAAAGGCATTGGCAGGGCGACGGTTGGCAAGGCCGTCGATATAAAGCGTCGATTATGGCATTGCAGCGGCAATGAAGGTTGCGATGCGCGCTGGATAGCCCTTGAACGACAAAAAGCCGGCATTGAGCCGGCTTTTTGCTGAGTGTCTCGCCGTCAAGCGGATATCAACGCGACGCGCTGACGAGCGGCTGCAACTGCGGCAAGATCTCCGTGGTCGCACGGGCGACGTCGTTCGGGAAGTCGATTTCGATCCACGGCGCGCCGGTGACGTCGGCCGTGTCGAACACCTGGCTGCGCTCCAGCAGCAGGTCGCGCACAGCTTCTTCGTGCGGCAGATTCGCCCGGCCGCTGTCGATATAGCCCGCCACGATCTGCGCAAAGCGCTCGGCCGTTTCCTGACGGAAGCGGAAAAAGCCGACCGACTCGCCGATGGTGTCGTACTCAAGATTGACCGCCAGCTGCTTGCGCAACTCGACCGGCACGCCGTCTTTCAGGCACAGCTTCACGGGCTCGTCGCCGGCTTCGAAATCGCGGTCGATCAATAGACGGTTGACCGTCTCGCCCGCGACCAGCGCGCTCAGGATGCGCTCGTCGTACAGCACGTCGGCGTCCATCAGCAGCACGTCGCCGCCGCGCGTCAGCGCCTCGGCCACCGTGTGCACCGTCAACACGCTGCCCAGGTCGTACCGCGTGTTCAGCACCGTTTCAACTTCGTGCGGCCAGTTGATGCGCGCCAGTTCCGCCTGCACCGACTCGGGCTGGAAACCGAGCGCCAGCACGACTTCTGTTACGCCGGCAGTTTCGAGCATCTGCAGATGCCGTTCGAGCAGGCTCATACCGTCGAACTGCAACAAGCACTTCGGGAACTGGGCTTCCGGCGGTTGCTGGAGACGCAGGCCGAGGCCCGCAGCGAGGATGATGGCACGCATGCGCGGTCCTTTGAAAAGATACGGAGTTTAATCGACAGCGGGAACGCGCCCAAGGGCGCGCCGCCTTTGCCAGCTTCGTTCGCTGAAGTGCAAGACCAGCAGACCCGGCAAGCCTAGCAGGATTTCGCGCGCGCGCTTGGTCAGCGACAACGCGAGCGCCGCGTCGGGCGGCAGACCCACCAGCGGCGCAAGCAGCAAGTAGCCGCCTTCCTGCACGCCGAGCGAGCCGGGAATCATGAAGGCCGCGCCACGAATCGCCTGACCGACGCTTTCGAGCAGCAACGCGTCGACCCAGTCGACCGGATGGCCGAGAAAACGCAGCGCGAGCCAGACTTCCACGGTACCGACGATCCAGCCAGCAAGACTCAGCACAAAGCTCGCGGCCACGCGGGCCCGCTCGCGGTACATGGCCTGCACGGCGGCGTCGACGGCTTCGGCGCGTGTCATCAGCCCGGACCAGTCGCGTTTGCCGAACAGTTTCGACGCCACGCCGAGCAGCCGGCCGAACAGCCCGCGCCGTTGCGCATAATAAAAGCCGACGATCATGCCGCCAAGCACCGCCGTTGCAATGAGCGTGGCAGTTTGCAGGTCGTGCAGCGCGCCATGTGCCGCGTAGGCGCCGAACATCAGCAGCCCGAAGAGCGCGAAGATGATTTGCGCGAGCGCCTGGGCGGTCGTGCTCACGGTGATGGCCGCAGCCGCGTCGCGCATCGGCATGCCGCGCTGCGACAGTTGCCGCACCATCACCACCGGCCCGCCGATCTGGCCGGCCGGCAGCAGACTGTTCACGGATTCGCCGATCCAGCGCGCGAACAGCGCGTCACGTACCGACAGATGGTGACGCCCGCCGTCCAGGCCGTGCGGCAATAGCACCGAGATCGCGCCGGCGTCGAGCGCGAGCGGCACCACGTGAAACGCGGCGACGAGCGCGAGCCCCCAACCGGCGGCGAGCAGCGTCGACACCACCGAACCGAAACCCTGCCACGCGAGCAGGCCGACAAACAGCGCCGTCCCGATCGACAGCAGAATCAGGGCTGCGCGACTCATGCGCGGTCCTTGTCGCGAGGTTTCGCCTGAGTCATTTGACGAAACACCTGGCGGAAGCCGAAATACGCAATGGCGTCTTTCATGTTGGAAATCAGACGACGCCACGGACGCATGTTCGGATCGGTGACGTATTCAAAAGTGAGCGACACGCGCATCTCGTTCGGGCCGGCCGGCGTGATGCGATGACGCAGCTTGTCGCCGTCGAAAAACACGAGGCCGCCAGGCGGAATCTGCACCGAGCCGGGCTGATCCGGCACATCCGGATTGCGCGTGTGCAATTCATAGTCGAGACGGCAGGACGATTCGTCGATTACGCCGAGCAGAAGCGTGTAACGGCGGCCGTCATAGTACGAAGTGTCGTAGTGCCAGCCAATGTGATCGCCTGGCCGCGTGTAGTAATACAGCGCGTACGCGTGCGGATCGTCCGCTGGCGACACTTGCAGCTTGTCGCCGCTCAGCTGTTCAAGCCAGCCGATCAGTTCCTTCGAGCGATACAGTTCGGCGATGAACGGCGCAAGACGGTCGATCGTATGACGGCTCACGCTGCCGCCCTGCTTGTGGCCCGGCAGGTAGTTGCGGTTGACCTCGTCGAGCAGCGCACGCGCACTGTGCACCAGTTGCGCAGTGACTTCCGGCGCGAGGAAATCTTCCAGATAGAGAAATGCGCCCTGCTCGGCGAAGTCCTTGCGCAAGCGCGGATTGTCGAACGTGCGCGTGCGGCTCGCGAGCGCACGGTCGGCGTCCGGCCCGGCGGGCGCCGCCTGCATCGCGGGCACGGCATGTTCTGTGTGAATCGATGCGGCCACGTCGTCTTCGGCGTGTGTACTCATTTGCCAGCCAATACTTGATGGGTTTCAGAAGCACCCGCGCCAGCTGCAGCCGGCTGCGCGGTACGGCGCGAGACGCGCCAATAGTCGATCATCACCCACACGGCGAAGAGCGGTGCGCCGATCGAGGCGGCCACGACGAACGGCATCACGACGCTCGTCAGCGTGACGATGGGCAGCAGATACAACACGTCTTCTGTTTCGAAGCCGCCCACGGCGGCCTGCTTCGTACCCGCCTTGCCGGCCATTTCCTCGATGCGCATGCGCAGGAAGAAAATCAGCGCGACGGCAATGCCGGCAATCGCGCCCAACCAACCCGGTGCAACCGTAAGCCCGCCGATATTCGACGCGCTCATGCCCATACCCATGCCGATAAACAGCATGACGGTGACGAGTGCATCGCAAGCGAGGTCGTAAAAATGACCGATCCGGCTTGACTTGCCGCTGATGCGCGCGAGCTCTCCATCGGTATGGTCGACGAAGTTGGACAGAACGATCAGAATCGCGCCGGCATTGGACCACGCGAAACCGCCGCGCGCGAGGCACAGCGCGCCTGCGACCCCGATCAGCAGACGCAGCGTGGTCAGATGATTGGGCGCGACACGCGTATTAACAAGCGGTGTCACGAGCCGGCGGGCTAACCGCGCGTCCCAGGTTCGGGGCGGCGGAACATTAATTGGAGTCTGGGGTCGCGAATTCATAACCCGGAAATATATACGGGATCGAGAAAGATTGCTTTCTTCGCGTTCGTTTCTTTGTGCCTGATCGGACTCGCGAACGGTTTGCCGACTGCCCATACATGAAGCAGGATTTGCCGAATCGCGATAAAGTGTGAATCCTGTTGCGCCTGCCTCCGCGAATAGCCTCGATGTCAGACAGTCTTCGCGTTCTGCGCGGGATTTGTTTTTATCCGTGCGACCCGTTGTGCACGCACTACAGCGCACCACATCGCAGTACTCGAATTCGCCGCCTTTCGCCTATGAAACGCTTTTTTCCATCTGCCGCTTCGCGCGTCTTCTGTATAGCCGCACTCGTTGCCGCCGCCCTCGCGATGCCGATAGCCGCTCGCGCGACCGCGCTGGACGCGCCGCTTGCCTGCAATGAAAGCGGTCATCAATTCATCGCCGATCTTGCCGGCAATCAATTGATCGACCCGAAGCCGACCCGCGTCGAAAGCAACTCGATTAACGCATTTTCTCCCGCGCAAGGGGCGGACCTGACCGCGTTCGGATTTCACATTTTCGCGGTGGTCGGGTATGAGAAGGACGATCCCATGTTCCGCGTTGGAGAAGGCGAGCCGGTTGCACGCTCGGCGTACGGCGTGGTCGTGTTCGGGAGCGAATCGAAGGTACGGGCCGCCGTGACGGCGACCGGCGGCACGGCAATCGTGCACCGCGTAGCGCCGCTCATCACGGCGATCTTCTGCAAGCGGAGTTGAGGCGGCGTTTCACTATCCGCGCCGCCTCCCGCGAAATTACAACTTGATCGACGTCGGATCGGCCGTCAGATAGCCGACCGTCGCGCCGAAGCGGTCTTTATAGTTGGCCCGCACGAGCGGATCGAGCGTGCCCTTGACCTTGTCGTGCAACGGGCTTTCCCAATCGCCCACGTGCTGGAAGTTGCTCATCACGTAGGTCCAGCCGTTGATCTCGTCGACGGCGTGCAGACCCGTCGACTCCGCGCCTGCCGGACACGACAGCACGCGCGAGAGCGTCTTCGTGTCGACGTTGTACGCCCACAGGAAGTTGTTCACGTGCATGCTGCTGTCTTCGCCGATGAAGAGGGTTCGCAACTTTTCCGAAAACTTGAGGTTGTCCGGGTTCGCGATACGGTCGGCGTTCGCCGTGTTGCCGAGCGCGTCGGCGGCTGACAGGTCTTCGCCGACGAGCGCAGCGGGCGCCGCCATATCGACCGGCACCCAGTTGCTATTGATCGCGCCGCCGCTGCGGTCGGTCTGGCCGCCTTTCATATTGAGCGCGTAGACCGCGCCCGCGCTGATGGCTTTGTCGACTGCCACATCCGTCGACGCGGCATTGCCCCGCACCATCGATTTTTCGACACGCGACATCGCCGAATACAGCACCTTGTCCTTGATATTGACGGTCGTGCCTTCGAGTTTCGTGAAGCCCATGCTGCCGCCGACGAGCGCCGCGTAACGATGCGTCTCGAGGAACGTCGCGGCTTTGGTCATGCCCGGCTTCACGCGGATCCAGTTGAACGTGCCGTTGAAATTGATCTTCGTGTACGACGTGTCAAGCGGATCGGCGGTCTTGACGTCCATGATGTCGGCCGCGGTCAGCGTGTTTGCGAGCGACTCGATTTCGTCGCTGGTTGCATGGCCCAGGTTGATCCACGAAAGCGTTGCCGCGCCCGCACCGCTTGACGACACCTGCGTCCACTTCGCGACATAGAGCGTGCCCGCCGACAGGTCGGCCTCGCGGTCGGCAACGAACATGAAGAGCCCGCCGTTGGTGGCGTCGTCGCCCATCAGCACGGTGCGCTTGTCCGGCATCACCTGAACCAGTTCGTGCGAAATGCGGCCAAGGCAATAGTGCTTTTTGATCGTGCCGGTGCCGTCCGGGTTGACGGTGACCTCGGGCAAATGGCCATAGTGATACGGATTCGCCGTCGTCTCGCTGCCGAACAGGTTGCGGCTGAAGCCCTTGAACTGGCTATTGGAGGAGATAGTCGCAGCGTCCGGCTCGTACTCTTCGCTCGACAAATGCGTGTTCCATGGCGACAGGCTTGCGCCGCAGGTGATCCACAAGCCATGCACCTTCGACGTATCGACGTTGTGATAGCCGACGAGCGTGAGCTTGCCGGTGGCTGGGTCCTGGTCGAGCGTCAGCACGGCGATCGGCGACGGCAACTGACCGTACATCGACACGAGGCTCTGGTCGCGCGTCGCGTACTCGAACTGCACGACTGCGAACACGGCGTTGCCTTTGATGCCCTTCACGGCCGGATTGTCGAGACGGATCAGCGAACTGCCGTCCGGGCAATCGGAGTAGAACTGACGCTCCTTGCCCACAACCGATTTGTCGATAATCGGCTGATTGTTGATGTCCACGTAGCCGCCGGCAAGAATCGTCCCGCCCTTGATGTTCGGCACCATGTCGCCGGTAACGAAGAACGGCTGGTATGAGAGCTTGAACGTGCGGCTGCTGCCGTCGCTCAACTGTACGGTCAGCGAAGAGCCCACCGTGGTTTTCGCCATTGCGGCGGGGTCGGCCAGCGTCGGCGCCGCCATTGCGCTGAAAGCCGCCGACACGAAATTGGCGACCGGCTTGGCCGGCGTAGCGAGGTCGTCGCTGCCGCCGCACCCGCTCAGCATGGAAGCCGTGGCGAGACCGCCCAACGGGAACATCGGCAACATCGGCACGCCGGAGAATAGTTTCAGGGCCTTGCGGCGGGAAGGGTCGAACGGCTCAGCCATGTTGTCGTAATCCTGGTTGTGGGTGGCGTGGATAACTCACAGCCGGCACGACCCGGATTCAGACCGCATGGTTCGCGCTCGCGCCGCTATGACGCGAGGATTCTATGAAGCGAATGTGAAAGTATATTGACAGCCGTTGGTAATGTTCGCCGCGACAACAACCGACGTTAACAACTGGTGTTAGCCGGGACGCCGGAAGTCATTCTCGACCCACGCAGAAGCGCTCGCCTTGCTGAGCTTGAAGTTAGGCGCGACCTGCACTTGCGCGAGTTGCTCGCCGAATGTGTCGAGCGCTGTCAGCAGCGCGTAGGGTTCGTCTTCATCCGGCACGATGTCGAGCGTGATGTCGAGTTCGTTGTTGCCGTCCGCGCTCGACACGCGTACTTCCTTGTGAAGTTGCGCGCGCAGTTGCTGCTCATGACGGCGCAGCACTTCAGACGCGGTTTTCACGAGCGTGTTGAACGCCCCCGTGTCGAGCGGCTTTGGGTCTTTCTTGTTGCGACCCATTGTCCATGGACCGACAAGCGCGGGCTCGGCTTCGCCGTCCTTGATCATTTCGACGGCCCAGCCTTCGTCGTCTTCATTCTTGATGACGCGAGCGGTCCAGCCGTCGTCGCGCCAAAGACGCGCTTCGTGCAGCGTTTCGGGCTCACCTTCGATCTGTGTGGTATCGGGTTCGGACGCGCCTTCCGTCGTGGGATCAGCAGCTTGGTCGGACGAGGGAAGGGTCGGGTCGGTCATTACAGGTTCACTCACTATCGCTGGACTAGAAACACATATCGAGCATGCAATTCTACCCGCCTCCGGCGCGCCGACCGCCACGCTCTGACGAACGGACAAGTCATGGCAGTTGTTTCGCCGGTCGAAATACTGCATTTCGCCATTTGAACGGAACTAATAAGCCCATTATAAAAATAGAAAAAATTTTGCGTCTTGCCGCGTATAAAAATCGATAAAACGTTGGCCTTTAATGGAAGGTAATGGGAAGGCAATGCAGATATCAGAACCTGCAACGAGTCGAATAGAGCTTCAGACAAAGAAGACTTTATTGCGTGAAATGCCGGCAATTCGGCCTCACGCCAGCAGCTTCAGCAAGAGTTCTGGCAGTAATACACTTTGAAAGCCGTCGCGCGCCAGCAACAATGCAATAAGCTTGAATGCGGAGCCATAATCACGTTCATTGTTATTTTCCTTTATTTTTGCGCACTTACGTCATTCGCATATGTTCATTACGGATTCTGGAAATGAGTGTTGCGCTATTTGTGCAATTGGATAAGCGAATAGCGGGAATACACTTCGCAGCGGATCGGCACGTGGCCGACGCAATCAGCGCGATCCACGGCCCCACCCCGAATGCGATTCTCGATGCATTGTCCCTGGAGTCATGAAATGAAAAGAACCCTCATCGCAGCAGGTCTCATGGGCGCATTCGCGCTCAACGCACACGCACAAAGCAGCGTCACGTTGTACGGCACACTCGACGCCGGCCTCGTGTATTCGAACAACCAGGGCGGCCACAGCAACTGGCAGCAAGGTAGCGGTTCGGTGTCGAACACCTACTTCGGCTTGCGCGGCAGCGAAGACCTGGGCGGCGGTCTGCACGCCATCTTCACGTTGGAGAGCGGCTTCAATCTGAACAACGGCCAGTTCTCGGAAGGCAACACGCTCTTTAACCGCCAGGCATTCGTCGGCTTGAAGAGCGACCAGTACGGCACGCTCACGCTTGGCCGTCAATACGACTCGGTGGTCGACTATCTCGCGCCGCTGTCGGAAGCGGGCGCAGGCTACGGCAACAATCTCGCGGCCCACCCGTTCGACAACGACAACCTGGACAACTCGTTCTCGATCAAGAACGCGGTCAAATACACGAGCGCGAACTATGCGGGCCTGAAATTCGGCGGCCTGTACGGGTTCAGCAATTCGGCCGGCCAGTTCTCGAACAATCGCGCATGGAGCGCGGGCGCTTCGTATGACGATGGTCCGTTGAGCGTCGCGGCGGCATATTTGCAACTGAACAAGTCCGGCAGCTCGAATCTGGGCGGCGCGGTCTCGCAAGACGACGGCACCGCGCAGATCGCGGCAAACCTGCAGCGCACGTATGGTGCGGGCATCAACTACACATATGGTCCGGCAACCGCGGGCTTCGTGTACACGCATACGCAACTGGACGGCATCACCGGCATCGACGTCGGCGGTGCAACGCTGCCAGGCATCGCCGGTACCAACCTGCACATGGACAACTACGAAGTGAACGGCCGCTACGCGCTGACGCCGGCAATGAGCCTCGCGGCTTCGTACACGTTCACGGACGGCAAAGTGTCGGGCTCCAACGGCTCGGGCGATCCGAAGTGGCATACGGTCTCGCTGCAAGGCGACTACTCGCTGAGCAAGCGTACCGACGTCTACGTTGAAGGCGTGTATCAGCATGCATCGGGCGAACTCGGCAACTTTGGTTCGAACGTAGCGGCGATCAATACGCTCGCGCCGTCGTCGACGGGTAACCAGGTTGCCGCCGCTGTCGGCCTGCGTCACCGCTTCTAACTCTCCACGCAGTGCTTGCAGCGCGAGCCTACCGTTTCGCGCTGCTTCCCGACCCGCCCGTGACACGATCACGTCGCGGGTTTTTTTTGTGGGCGCGACGTTTCAGCTTGTAACGAAAGTGACGGCGGGAGCGCCTGCTCGGTATACTCGGGCGTCCGCATTTCTCTTCGCGATCGGGGTGTTCGCTGCGTGTGGTTTCAGCGAGGTTTCAGCGAGCGCTCAATGCAAGTGAAAGGCGGCTTTGTCGCGAAGCATCGCATTGCATTGATTGCTGTATGACTCGGTGCATTGACCGCGCTATGCTTCGCCCGCACAAGGTTCCCGCAAAAAAGTTCGGGGACGCCGACGACCTCACCATGAAACGAATTTTTCTGCTTGCTCCCGCCGCCGTGGCGATCGCCACTCTCGCGGCTTGCGGTTCCTCTAACGGGCCTTCCGCACGCGACGCGTCGCAGCCCATGATCTACGTGTCGTCGCAACGTGCTCCCGCGTACATTGCCAGTTGCCTGGAAAGCCGCTTGTCGAGAGTTCGTCTGTCGCGCGTGGGCAGCGCGACCGAGATCGCGGTCGGCTCAGACTCGAACAATTCATATTTCGTCACGTTGACGCCGTCGAACGCGGGCTCCGTGATCAAGGTCATGCATCCGGCCAACGCGCCCGACGATCCGCCGGAACCGGAAATGCGCTTCAATATCGCACGTTGTGCGACCTGAGTATTGCAGCCGGCGCGCGTGGTCCGCGTTGAATGCGCCGTTGTTTAATGCGTGACACGCGATGTCGCGACACGTTTCTATCGACGTCCCGGCTATTTTTCTGCGCGTCTATCTGCGACCATAGCCGCCCCTCTTCTTCACGCGACGCGCTGCGTCGTGAATTCCGATGGCATCCAGCAAAGCACATCACGCAACCGGTTTCGCGGCGGGCGTCATTGCCGCGGCGGTTGTGGCGCGCATCGGCGGCGGTCACGACGGCGCGTTTTATATCGGCGTACTGATGAGCTTTATCGCGGGCGTAGCGGGAAGCACCGCGCCGGACTGGCTCGAAGTCGCGTGGTGGTCGCGCGCACGCCGGCTGTGGATCGCGCATCGCACGTTGACGCATTGGGGCATTGGCTGGATCGCGCTACTCGCCGTTTCGTACCGTGGGCTCGGGCATTCAATTTATGCGGCGCCCGCGTTCGGCTTCGCATGCGGCGGCCTGATGCATCTGCTCGCCGACTGGCCCAACCCGCTCGGCGTACCGTGGATCGCCGGACGGCATTCGCTGAATCTATGGAATAGCGGACATTGCGACCTGATCGTAGTCGCGGCTTCGTGGGCGGCGGCCTGGTTTGTCGGCCGTCATGTCGGACTGCCCGGCATGCACGGACTAGACCTCTGGCAGCACCTGCGCTTGTGAATCCCGCGTTCGTATGGTCGCAGCGTGGAGTCCGCGTCAACGCATCGCCGCAGCGTAGTTCGCGGGCGTGACGCAGAGCAGGCGCACAAAAGCGCGCGTCATGTGACTCTGATCGGCAAAGCCCGCAGCGGCAGCCGCGTCGGCGAGCGACACACCGCGCGCTATCCATTGCCGCGCCAGCACCACGCGCCGCTGCATCCGGTATGCGTGCGGCGGCAAGCCGATTTCATGCGCAAACGCTCGCAGCAACTGGAAGCGGCTCATGCCGGTTTCGCCGGCGAGATCGGCGAGTGTGAGCGGCGCTGACGGATCGTCGTCGATGCGCGCTTTCGCGCGTGCAATCGGCCCCGCGCGATGCAACGCTAAAACATGCGTTTCACTGCTCGCCTGCGTGGTTGCGTGGGCGTCAAGCAGATGCGCAAGCAGTTCGAGCAACGCCTGTTCCCGCGCCAACGCATCGGGTGCGCCAGGCGCCTCTACTGCCACCGCGAATAATCGTTCGAAAAGATGTTTCAGCAGCGGGTCGTGCACCACGGGCTGCGTGAGTTCGATCTCGCGCGCCGCCGTGCCGCTCAATTCCGCCGCCGCGCTCACCAGTATTGAAGGCTCGAAATAGAGCATGCGCCACGCGCGGCCGCGTTCATCGAGCGGACTGCCGTCATGCACTTCGCCGGGGTTCACCATGATCGCGTCGTTGGCGCGCGCTTCGACGGGGCCGCGACCGCTCGCCGATTTATGCCCGCCACTGACAATCACACCGATCCCAAAGCGGTCGTGCGAATGACGCGGAAACGCATGCGCGGTTTGCGCCACCGTCGCCTCAACGCCTGCAATCGCGCAACGAGGCATGTGGACGCGGCCACGCGACGCGTCGCGCCCGCGCATCAACGCCGCCCTTCTTCGCCCCGCTCCCCTTCGCGGACCTTGCCTTGCGACACGCTGCTGCCCGGCGGGACGCTATGCGTGAGCCACACATTGCCGCCGATCACCGAGCCGCGACCAATTGTTACCCGTCCGAGGATCGTCGCGCCGGCGTAGATCACCACGTCGTCTTCGACGATTGGATGCCGCGCATTGCCCTTGATCAGCGCGCCGTCGATATCCGCCGCAAAGCTCTTCGCGCCCAATGTCACCGCCTGATAAACGCGCACATGCTCACCGATGATCGCCGTTTCACCGATCACGACGCCCGTGCCGTGGTCGATGAAAAAGCTCGGACCGATCGTCGCGCCAGGGTGAATGTCGATGCCGGTCGCCGAGTGCGCGATCTCGTTGATGAAGCGCGCGAGCAACGGCACGCCGAGACGATGCAGCGCATGTGCAAGGCGGTGATGCGTCATCGCCCATACGCCGGGATAGCAGAGCAGGATTTCGGTGATGTGCTGCGCGGCCGGGTCGCCCGTGAACGCCGCCTGAATGTCGCTGACGAGCAGCGCGCGAATGCCAGGCAACTGCGTGCCGAACTGGCGCGCAACCTCGAAGGCACGCTCGCGCAGTTCCGTGTCGGGCGTTTGCGCGTGTTCCGGCAGAAACCGCAGCGCGCGGCGGATCTGCTCCGCGAGCAAACGCAGCGTGCTTTCGAGCGTGTGTCCGACGTAGTAGTCGACGGTTTCGTCAGTCAGATCCGGCGCGCCGTAGTGCGTGGGAAATAGCGCCGCGCGCAGGCCCGCGACGATGTTGACCACCGCTTCGCGCGACGGCAGTTCGCGAATGCCGAGCGGATGCCGCGTACGATGCAACTCTTCGCGTGACGCACGCAGATCCGCGACGATCTGTTCAAGGCCCCAGTTGTGGGTAGGCGCGTTAGGCATGAGGGACAGCGCCGTGCGAGGAGCACGGTATCGAGTGAGTGTCCCGAGAGATTACCGCGTTTTGACGCGGCTCGCGCAGCGTTGCGCGCAAGGCAAAGGCGAAGGTGCGCTTAGATGGTCAGACTGCTCGCGTCGATCCAGCGCACCGCCCAGTCGCGCGCATGAGCAATTGCGGCGGCCTCGTCGCGAAAGCACAGGTCCGTCGGGAAAAAACGGTTGGCGACGAGTTCACCGTCGCTCGACCGCGAGATGACGACGTAAGGTTGCCAAGTGCCGTCGCCGGCGCGCGCCGGTGCGCAATTTAACAAATAGCCGCGATGTGTGAATGCAGCATCGAAGTGCATGTGTCACCCGCCCTGACGGCCCCGTAGAATGTTTTGAGTAAGCCCGCGCTCGTTGCACCGGTGTTGATAAACAGCGATGTGAATCTCGCGAGAACCCGATTAAGCGCTGTTGCAGAACACGCCCCGCTCGCCGGAGTATGATCATACTCTGTAGAAAATGCGCGTTCATTAAAAAAAACGAAAGACGCGCGCACGCAATCGCCTTGGTGAGGGAACGGACCTTGCAGTTCTGAACCCAACTTCTTGAAAGGAGAATGCATATGAACACCCATTTCGACAAGGCAGCAGACGCCGGCAAGCCAACTGTCCCGAACGGCCCGCGTACCGCCGAATCACACAATGACCGGACACACGACAGCACGGTCGACACCGACGGCAAGAATCACGAAGCCGCGCGCATTGCGGGCCAGAGCCCGATAGCAGTCGACGAAATCACGACCAGCAACGCGACGCTCGTCAACAGCGTGCCGGAAGCGCACGACGGCATGGCCGGGTTCGACAGCCGCGTGGGCGGCAATCATCTGCTGCTCGCGCTCGAGCCGGGCTATACGGTGATCGACAAAGGCATGTTCGAGCCGCAGGCGCTTCATTCGACCGATGATCTGTTCGACTATTCGCGCCCAGGCGAAAACCGCCATGAACGCGGCCGTATCCATTACGCCCTTAATCATTTGCGACCTACACGGGTGATCGAAATACAGCGGGTGAAATAATCTGCCGATTTGCACTCGCGTTTGAATCTGGGCGAAGAGGCCGATTTGTCGGCGGATATCAACGCGCGCATTGTTTAAATAACGATGCGCGTTTTTTATCGCCTTGCGTGGATTAGAAACCGACGGTTCGAAGACCTCCTCCCCGTCGCGGCTTTTTGTACGACCCGGCGCGGCGCACAATCGTGGCACATCAAACTCAACGGAGCGGTAGATGAAAAAGATCGTCGTGATTGGCGCCACGGGCACGCTGGGCCAGGCTGTCACTGCGGAGCTGAAGGCTCGCCATGAAGTTATCGAAGTAGGCGCGACGCGCGGCCAGTATCAGGTGGACAGCACCGATCCGGCGAGCGTCGAGCGGCTCTTCCGAGAACTCGGCAAGGTGGATGGCGTCGTCACCACAACGGGCAAACTGCATTTCGGCCCGCTCCAGCAAATGAGCATCGAACAGTTTTGGGTCGGGCTGCGCGACAAGCTCATGGGACAGATCAATGTCGTGCTGGCGGCGCAGAACTACGTGAACGACGGCGGCTCATTCACGCTGACGAGCGGCATCGTGGGGGACGAGCCGATTCGCGAGGGCGCGAATGCGACGACCGTCAATCTCGCGCTCGAAGGGTTCGTGCGCGGCGCGGCGATCGAACTGCCGCGCGGTATCCGCATCAACGTCGTAAGTCCGACAGTGCTGACCGAATCGATGGGCGCGTATGCGCCGTACTTTCGCGGCTTCGAACCGGTCACCGCGCAACGCGCCGCACAAGCGTACCTACGCAGCGTGGAAGGCGCGCAGACGGGCCGTGTGTATCGCGTCGGCTACTGAGCGCCCAGCTTGCGATACGCGTTGCGCCGCTCAATGCTTCTGTTCCTTCACGCGCGAGACAATCTGGGTGGGGCTCACGAACTGCAGCGCGATCAACACCCAGACCAGCGTGATCGCCATGTAGATCATCGCCATGGCGTCGATAGATTGCGGCGCGCGCACGCCGGTTGAGAACACCGCGTAGTACAGGGCGACCACGAGCGTTTGCGTCCCGGGCCCCGCCGTGAAGAACGTGAGTTCGAACATACCGATGGTGCGCACCAGCACCAGAAGCGCCGCCGCCAGCATGCCGGGCACGAGCAGGGGCAGCAGCACGTAGCGGAAATAGCGGAACGTGTTCGCGCCGAAAATCCGCGCGGCCGCTTCGAGGTTCGGATCGATCTGTTCGATGAACGGCGTCATCACGAGAATCACGAACGGCAGTGCGGGCACGAGATTCGCAAGTATCACGCCGCTCAGCGTGCCGGCCAGACCGATCTTGTACATCGCGGTCGCCATCGGAATGCCGTAAGTGACCGGCGGCACCATCAACGGCAAGAGGAAAATCAGCATTGCAATGCGCTTGCCGCGAAACTGCACGCGCGCGAGCGCATACGCTGCCGGCACGCCGAGCAGCACCGACAGCAGCACGACCGCGCCGACTACCTCGACCGTCACCCACAGCACGCTCGCCAGCTGGAAATCGCTCCACGCCTGCGCATACCAATGCAGCGTGAAGCCCTGCGGAAGCAACGTGCCGAACCAGCGGGTCGCGATCGAATTGACCGCCACGGTCGCGATCAGCAGCACGACGTTGGCAAGGAAAAACACCATCGCGCCCCACACGATCACGCGCCATACGCGGCCTGGCACGCTTGCACGCTGCTGCTTTACGCGCCTCGGCTCGCGTGCGTCGTCGCCCTGCTGTTTCGATTCGGACGCGGACCATGAAGCCGGCGCGCCGCCACGCTCGGTCGTCATCAGCCTTTGCCTCCGGTTGCAGGGCCGCTGTAAAAGAAGCGGCGCGCCCCTAGCATCGCGGCCACTACCAGTAATTGCACGAAACCCATCACCATCGCAATCGCGGACGCGAGCGAATAGTCATAACTTTCGAACGCGGCCTCCGCTGCCGCAATCGACATCACGCGAGTCGGCCCGGCGGGCGCGCCAAGCAGCACTGCCGATGGAAACACCGAAAACGCCTGCACGAACGAGAGGCAGGCGGCCATCGTCAAACCAGGAACCAGCAGCGGCAAATAGATGCGACGAAACTGCTCCCACGGACTCGCGCCGAGCGTCGCGGCGGCGCTCGCGAGCGTCGGGTCGATGCCGGTCACGTACGACAGCGTCAACAGAAACGCGAATGGAAATCCGGACACGATCAGCGAGATCAGCACGCCCCAGAAGTTATGCGTGAGCCGCACTTCGCTCGAATAGAGATGCATGCCGTGCAGCGCCTGCGGAAACCAGCCGTTGGGTCCGAAGTAAGTGAGCATGCCGTCGGCGATCAGCACCGTGCCGAGCGTGACAGGAATCACCAGTAACGTGGTCACGAACTTTTGATACCGCGAATGCCGGCGCAACGCGAATGCGACGGGCACCGACACGCCGACGTTGATCAGCGTGGCCGGCACGGCCAGCTTCAGCGTGACGATGATGGTGGGCCACATCGACGTGTCGGTGAAGAACGTCAGATAGTTGGCCCATGCACTGCCGCCGTTCATCGGCCGGAACGACAGCGCGAGACCGTATGCAAACGGATAGATAAACAACGCGACGATGACGAGCAACGCCGGCGTGACCAGCCACGCCTTGCTATCGCGCTGCGCGGCGGGCGCGACAGGCGCCGACGGCATGGGCGTGCTCATGCCGCCTCGCCGTCATAAACAAGCGTGCGCGAAGGCGGCACACGCAAGCTGATATGTTGTCCTTCGACGAACTCGCCCGCGACGCGTGCCCACAGATCGCCGAACGCGGTCTTCACGCGCAGCAGCGAACTGTTGCCGCCGTATTCGACGACGGTCACCAACGCGTCGAACGCATTTTCGGTTCCGGGCGCCGTGCGCTCCATGTCCTCCGGGCGCAGCGCCACGCTTACACGCTTGCCGTTGAAACCCGCCATCGGCGTGCCGATCAGACGGACACCGTTCGCGCTCACCGCGACGCCTTCGCCTTGCATGCCTTCGAGCGTGAACTCAGCGACGTTGCGATAGCCCATGAAACGCGCGACATGCAGATTCTGCGGGCGCGTATAGACCTCTTTCGGCGTGGCGACCTGCTGCACGACGCCTTCTCTCATCACGACGATGCGGTCGGCCATCGAAAGCGCTTCGTCCTGATCGTGCGTGACGTACAGCGTCGCGCGTTCGAGTTGGCTATGAATGCGGCGGATTTCGGCGCGCATCTCGATGCGCAACTTGGTGTCGAGATTCGACAGCGGCTCGTCCATCAGGATCAGCGGCGGCTCGATGACGATCGCCCGCGCAATTGCCACGCGCTGTTGCTGACCGCCCGACAGTTGCCCGGGCAGCTTGCGCTCGTGGCCGACCAGTTGCACGAGTTGCAATGCCTCGCGCGCGCGCCGCATGATTTCGCTTTTGCCAACGCCGCGCATCTTCAGTCCGAAGCCGACGTTGTCGAGTACGCTCATGTGCGGAAACAGCGCGTAGTTCTGAAACACCATGCCGAAGCCGCGTTTTTCCGGCGGCAATACATCGATACGCTTGTCGTCGAGCCAGATGCCGCCGCCGCTCAGCGGCTGCAAACCCGCGATGCAGTTCAGCGCCGTCGACTTGCCGCAGCCCGAAGGCCCGAGCAACGCAATGAATTCGCCGCGCCGGATGTTCAGATCGAGCCCCTGGAGCGCGGCGATCGACTGGCCTTCCGCATTCGTGAAACTGCGGCTCACCGAGTCGAGCCGCAACTGTTCGAAGTGATGCTTCATGGCGGTTCCCTGATGCGCGTGACGCGTCACGCGCGAATCGCACTCGCACGAGTGGGCGCGGCTATCCGGTCCCGGTTATTTGGTCTTTTGAGCGCCGACTTCCGTGTCCCATTTCCTGAAGGCAGCCACCATTGCAGCCGCATTGAGCGGCAACACGTGCGGGCGTTCCGCCAGCAGCTTCGCGTACTCGGGCCGCCCGTACTTCTTCAGGACTTCCTGGCTATGCGCGGGTGCCTGCTCAACAGTGACGCCCTTGATCGCCGGCCCCGGATAGAAGTAACCGTCGTCGTAAGTCATGGCTTGCTGCGCAGGCTCGAGCATGAAGTTCATCAGCTTGTAGAGCACGTCCAGCTTTTCTTTCGGTACGCCTTTGGGGACGACCATGTAGTGCGCGTCGTTCACCCATGTCATGTTGTCGAACGCCTGCACGCGGAAATCGGCGGGCACGATGCCGAGCGCGCGCGGATTGATGTCCCAGCCCGTTACCGTCACGGTCATGTCGCGCGTGCCTTCACCCAGCTCTTTCATCACCGCGGACGTGCCGCCCGGATAGTAAGGAATGCATTCGTTCAGCTGCTTGAGGAACGCCCAGGTCTTATCCCAGCCGTTGATGGGGTCTTGCGGATTCTTGTCGCCCAGCACATAGGGCAAGCCCATCAGAAACGTGCGGCCGGGTCCCGAGTTCGCGGGCCGCGCGTAGATCAGCTTGTCCGGATGAGCCTTGCACCATTGCAGCAGTTGCTCGGGCGTTTTCGGCGGATCGCTGACCTTGGCGGGGTTGTATTCGAGTAGCGGCCCGGCCGGCATATACGCGACCTCAAGACCATAGCCCTGCGCCAAATCCTGCATCTTGCGCGGGCCGGGCGCGTATTTGTCGAGCACGCCGGGGAATTGCGCCGCGTTGTCGGGCAGCAGCTTGGTCCACAGGTTCTGCTCGATGCCGGCTGCGAGGGCGTCGGTGCCCGTCAATACCAGATCTATGTCCGAGCGGCCCGCGCCCTGCATAGCCTTGATCTTGCCGGGCAATTGCGGGGCGGGCGCGTTGGTGTAGGTGATATTCGCGACGAGGTTCGGGTACTTCGCTTTGAACGCCTCGAACCCGGCGCGCGTAAGTTGGAGATCGCCGGCGACGTCGACGATATTGAGTGTGACTGCATCAGCCGCGTGGGCGGCCGACCCGAACGCGGCGCTCGCCGCGAGACATACCGACACCAGCCTGAGCGACAACCTGTGCGGAACAGTCATTGCGTCTCCTCGCTTCTTGGTATGAAGTCCGCCGGACGACTGCGCCGGGCGTCTTGTTCAACCACTGCAACATAGCGAAGCGCCACATCCGATGTCAAGCAAATACTATTGCTCGCGTTTTCCCCGACATTCCGCGCATTTTCGCCCGAAGGCCTTTGGTCTCAATGATTTGGCGCGCTTGTATAGGAGGGCAAACCCCGAGCCGCGCGACTGCGTAGAAGGGCTTGTCAGGCAACTATAACGGACCGCCCGTAGGAGAAGCACGCGATCAGCCGCCGCGTACACCTTGCGTGTTCACATAGAGCGAGTACAGGCCGTGGCTCGCCGCCATGAATAGGCGGTTGCGATGACGTCCGCCGAAGCACACGTTCGCACAGCGCTCCGGCAGCGCAATATGGCCGATCGGCTCGCCTTGCGGTGTAAAGACGCGCACGCCGTCGAGTTCGTCTGTGCCCATGCCCCAACCGCACCATAAATTCCCGTGGACGTCGACGCGAAAGCCATCCGGCGTGCCGGGGCCCGCGTCGATCAACACTCGGTTGTTCGACAGCGCCGCACCGCTTCCGTCTAAATCGACGTCGAAAGCGCGAATCTTGCGCGGCTCGCCTCGCGATTCGACAATATAGAGCACGGACTCGTCCAGCGAAAACGCAAGGCCATTCGGTCCGAGAATGTCGTCGGCGACTACGCTCACCTCGCCCGTCTGACCGTCGATGCGGTACACGCAGGCAGGCAGCTCCGACTCCTGCCGCTCGCCTTCGTAGAAGCCGTCTATCCCGAACGTCGGATCGCTGAACCAGATCGAACCGTCGGATTTGACGACGACGTCGTTCGGCGAATTGAAACGCTTGCCGCGATAGCGATCGGCGAGCACGGTAATCGAGCCGTCGTATTCGGTGCGGGTGACACGGCGCGTCAGATGTTCGCAACTCACGAGGCGGCCTTGCCGGTCGCGCGTATGGCCGTTGGCATTGTTCGACGACTGACGGAACGTGCTGACCGCGCCGCTCGCCTCGTCCCAACGCAAGATGCGGTCGTTGGGGATATCGCTCCAGAGCAGATAGCGGCCGTCGCCGAACCAGACCGGCCCTTCCGACCAGCGCGCGCCTTGATACAGACACTCGACGGACGCTGACGCAAGGGTCAGCGACTTGAAGCGCGGATCGAGCACGCGTACGGAAGGATCGGGATAGCGTCGGCTGTGGTCGGTCATGCTGCCTCTGTCTGATTGGATCAATGGGTCCGGACGCGCGCGTGCTCTCTTTCGAGCGCGAGCAACGCATGCGCCGCGCCGGCGATCTTCGCATGATGTTCGGGCGGCGTCGAACTGAGCAGCGGCAAGATCGGCCCCATGTCGGCGATCTTCGAGAACGTCACCGCGTCGTGCAGCACGCGGATCAGCGAGATGTCGTCGCGCAAGGTTTCGAGCGGCAGGAATGCGTCGTAGAGACGTTGTGCGGCGTCGTTGTCGCCGGTTTTCACTGCGTGCAGCAGGGCCGTCACCATGTGAGGCGCGATACAGCCCGAGCCGGTTGTCCATGCCGCGAGGCCGAACTCGCGCACATGCACGAGCGCAGGCCGCTCGCCCATGCCCGACACGATCTTGGCCGCCGGCACATGTTGCAGCAGGCGGCGCAGGTAGGGATCGTCGGCGGGATTCTGGCGCACGATCGCATACTTCACGGCGAGCAGCGTGCCCCGCTCGACGAGGCGCGCGAGCGTCTCCACCTCCACATAGTCTTCGCTTTTGATGTACAGCGTGAGCGGGATGCCTGCCGCGTCGACAATCCGCGTCAGGCCTGCTTCGACGCCCTCTGACGTCGTAAAGCCGGCGAGCGGCAGCACCATTGCCGTGCGATAGCGGGTCTGCGCGAGGATGCGCGCCTGGTCGAGCATCTTTCCGTAGTCCGGCCCCATGGCGGGGATCACGCGCGTGTCGGCGCTCGCCGCATCGGCCAGCAGGTCGAGCAGATCGCGATATTCGCTCACGGCTGTGTGATAGATGTTCGCGTTGCCGCCATAGAGCAGTGTGCGCACGCCGCCTGCCTCGATATGGCGGATCAGCGTGGCATTCTGGTCGGCGTCGAGCGCAAGGTCTGCGCGGCGTGCCAGCGGCGGCACGGCCATGACCGAGGCTGAGAATTCGCGGTCGTCAAACGGAGATTCGTTCATAAGGCGGACACCCGAAAAGTCGTAGCGTCTACGGTAGCATCTGCTTCGAAAAGTTGTCAAACAACTTGGTCCGCAACGATTCCACGATCGTCGCGTGCGGCAAAATGTTAAGACGCTTCACCACGCTTTCGTATGACAATAGAAGGAATGAACTGCATAGTGCGAAACGGTGATTCACGCAGCAGAAGCGGCCGGGCCAAGCAAAGACGTGGCATGGCGAATGGAGCGGTTTTGCCCGTTTATTTGGCATTCGCGAAATGCGATATGAGAGGAATGGACCGGCAGAAGCTCAACACCCTGCTGCTTGGGGATTGCAGCGAAATTCGCGATACACGCAAATCGACGAAGGGCGAATGCGCAGGCAGGTTTATTCGCGTTCCGTTAAACGTGAGTTAAAGGCCGCGTATAGAGCGGACGGCTCCAGGTTGCAAAACATTTTTTAGTGATAAATTGTCCGCACTAAAGCAGTCGCACATAAAAACCTGCGCAAATAACCATACAGGCTATTTGCGAGTCTGAGAGAGTGGAAATTGGCGCTACATTTTATCGAGCAGATGGCACCGCTACTGGAGGCCGCCGACGAAGCGGAATGGTTCAGCGCGGTGACCGGTCTTGCGGAGAGCTGGGGATTCGACCGGCTTCTGATCGCAATGCTTCCGCGCCCGACCATTCGGCTTGAAGACGCTTACATTCGCAGCACCTATGCGCCGGCGTGGCGCCGCACCTACGATGAGCAAGGCCTGGTTCATATAGACCCAACGGTCGCACATTGCGCGACACGCTCGTCGCCGCTAGTGTGGTCGCCGGAAATCTTCACGACCGCGCCGCAGCAGTCCATGTACGAAGAAGCGCGCGCCCACGGATTGCGCGCGGGCGTGACACTGCCGATTCACGGCCCGAATCAGGAGGCCGGCATGATGTGCTTCGTGAACGACGCCAATCCGACGGATACCTTCTGGCGTCATATCGACGTGGTATTGCCAAATCTCGTGCTATTGCGCGACCTGGTGATCGATACCAGTCAGCGCCATTTGCATGCGCACACGCAAAGTTTGTTGCCCAAGCTGACGCCGCGCGAACGCGAGTGCCTTCAATGGACCGCGCGCGGCAAATCCACGTGGGAAATTTCCCATATCCTGAACTGTTCGGAAGCCGTGGTGAACTTCCACATGAAGAACATCAGGACCAAACTCGGCGTGAATTCGCGGCGCGCAGCAGCCGTGATTGCGACACAACTGGGGCTTATTGACCCGGGTTGAGCAACGCCGCCGCGTCGCGGCTGTGAAGCACCCGCTCAGCCCGGCCGAGGTCGGCGTCGGAAACGGTTTTCGTGAAGTACAGGCCCAGCAGAATCGAGACAGGCGCCGGGATTTCCGCACCGGACTCAAAGCGGCTGCCGCGCGACTGCGTGACGCCGAAGCGAGCCCAGAAGCGGCGCTGGCTTTCTTTCTTCTTTTTGCGGTACGCAATGATCAACACCCGATCTACCGCTGTGGACGGCTCCGCCGAGCGCGTTTGTAGACCGGTTTGCGGTTGCCAGTGATTGTCGAGATGTTCCATTTTTGTGTCCCGTCGGTTGAGTGCTGTTTCCTGTCTCAAATTCTCCGATATCCGATAAGCATGCACACCTATCCAGGTAGATAGGTAGCGGAACGATTCAGAATGCATAAGTTTTCCTGCGTATTGGTTTCCCCAACACGTTCAGGAGAACGTCATGCAAACAGCGATCCGGATTGGAATGCGTCAAGAGTTCGACAACGAAGACATCAACGAGATGTATCGCCTGCGGGCACGGGTGTTTCACGGACGGCTCGGATGGGATATTCCGACCATAGCGGGCATGGAAATCGACGGCTACGATGCGCTGGGACCGCATTACATGCTGATCCAGGCCGACGACCGGCGCGTGCGTGGCTGTTGGCGTCTGATGCCGACCGAGGGACCGAACATGCTGAAGGACACCTTTCCTCAGTTGCTGCATGGCGCTGCGGCGCCGGTCGGGCGGCATATCTGGGAATTGAGCCGCTTCGCGATCGACACGAGCGGCGAGGAAAAGTCGTTCGGCTTCGCCGACGTGACGATGCAGGCAATTCATGAGCTCGTCACTTTCGCCGACCGCATGGGCATCACGCGCTATGTGACGGTGACCACCACCCCCATCGAGCGGCTGTTGCGCAAGACCGGAATCGAGATAAGCCGTCTCGGCTCACCGCTGCAGATCGGTGTGGAACGCGCGGTGGCGCTGGATATCGCCGTGAGTCCGAAGACCCGCACGGCGTTGTTCGGGCCGATCGCCGCAGCCGCTTAGCTACACCTCGCTGGTCCGCTGCTCGCCGCCGGCCGCGCTTCGCCGTGTTGGCAACGGCCGGTTAGACGGCGCGCAGCGGGCCACGCGACGCTTGCCTCACGAACCAAACATCCGTTCGAGCGCGTTTTCCAGGTGCGCTCGCATTGCCTGCCCCGCTGCCTGCGGGTCCTTGCGGCGGATCGCGTCGAGCACCGCCCGGTGTTCCGCCTGCACGAGACGCTGCCGCTCCACCGTTTTTACGAGCGACAGGTTGCGTGACAAATTCATGCTGAAAACTATCTGTTCTTCGATGAACGACATGACCGTGATGAAAAACGGGTTCTTCGACGCGCGCGCCACCGCGAGATGAAACAGGAAGTCGTCCGACGCGCCAATGCCGCGCGTCTCGATGATCCGTTCGAGTTGATCCCATGCGTGCTCGATCGCCGCAATGTCGTCGGCGTCCGCTTTGAGCGCCGCGTGCTCGGCCGCGCCGGTCTCCGTGACAATGCGAAACTCGTAGCAGCGGCGGATGTCGGACAGCGTCTCGAGCGGCGCGAAACGCCGCACGTCCGGGTCGGGTCGCCGCGCGACTGTCGTACCCGAGCCATGACGCGTCACGATGATGCCGTCAGCCCGCAGCCGCGCCAATGCCTCGCGCACCGTGGGTCGCGAGGTCGAGAAGCGTTCGGCGAGCGCATGCTCGGTAGGCAGCCGCTGGCCTTCCTTGTATTCACCTTCAAGAATGCGATTCAGGATGTCGCCGTAGATCTTGTCGGGCAAGCCCGTCGTTTTTCGCTCATTCATCGGCCGGGCGCAGCAGCTTGTCAGAGTAGATCCCGATTGTAAGGCAAACCGCGGCGGCAATCGCCGCGCTTCGGGGTCGCTGCATCGGGCAAAAGAGCGCCCACGCGTCTTGAAACGGCGGCCGTCTAGCGAGAGCAACGTCAAAATTTGTGAACCGGTTGATTTACATCCTGGCTGAAGCGGCGTTTCTGAACGATCATTAAAGCTCGCAACCTGACCTGGAGCGGAAATGTACACACGCATTCTTGTGGCGGTAGACGGCAGCCAGACTTCTCGCCGTGCTTTCGAAGCAGCGCTCGCGCTCGCCCGAACCAACGGCGCTGTTTTGCAGCCCTTGTACGTCGTCGAAAATACGCCAATGTATTTCGAAGCGCCGGGCTATGACCCTTCAGTGCTTCGCAATAGTCTCATCGAACAAGGTAAGGAACTCGGCGTGGAGCTCGCACGCGAAATGGACGCGCAAGGTGTGAAGGGAGAGATCGTCGTGACCGAAGCGCCGTCGCTCGACGACGTTTCCACGGCCGTGCTGAAAGCCGCCGCCGACTTCAACGCCGACTTGCTCGTCATGGGCACGCACGGTCGGCGCGGATTTCAGCGCCTGATTCTCGGCAGCGTCGCGGAGCGTTGTGTGCGCCAGGCTCGCTTGCCGGTGCTGCTGATCCCGTCCGCGGCGAGTAAATCGTCCGGCGATGCGCAAACGCCAGACTGATGCCGCGAGCGTCACGCCAGAGAGTAAGTGGCAAGTAAGTGAGGCAAGCCGCGCCGCGTGCACGATCGATCCTACGTCGGTCCGCCTCGCTGCAATGCGCGATGGGTGACGTGGTCGTCGAGAAGGCGCCGCATCGTGGCCAGCAACGCGGGCCCGTCCACCGGCTTGCGTAGAAACCCGTCGAAGCTGACGAAGGCGGGAGGACTCGGCTCTCCCGAAACGAGTATGAAAGCGACGTCGGCCAGCCCGGGCAGTGTGCGCAAGCGGTGACATAGTTCACTGCCCGACATGGTCGGCATGCGCCAGTCGGCAACCACGACATCGACGGGCGAAGCCATGAACTGAGCTAGCGCCGACTTACCGTCCAGCGCAGTTTTTACTTCGTAGCCCTCGGCGGAGCAAATCGCGCTCCATGCGTCCAACGCCTCGGCGTCGTCATCTACCAGCAGTACGGTTGCCATGTGCAATTGTCCTATCGCTTCGACAACCTGCGTCGCAACGCGCATGCCAACGCGCTCCTCAATTCGCGCCAATCGGCTTACGCGCCGCAACATGCATGCGAAGCGGGAAATGGCGAAGCGGTCGCGTCGCAGCATACTGATTGCCGCGCGCGAGCACCTCGCCTGTTGCTGTTAACAATAGCAACTCAATTGCAACCCGGTGGGCAAACTGCTTGACGGCGCAACTTCAGGCGCGCGCCAATGCGGCTGCCACCAGGCGCTGCTGTTCTACGCGATGCGCGCGTATCGACGAATCCGCGCCCGACGGACTCTCGCGCCGGCACACGTCGAACACGCGGCAGTTCGCCGGAACCGCTCCCTCTATGTCATCGCGCACGAAGTGCCATGCGCCATGCTTCTTTTCCTCTTCCTGGGCCCACACCACCTCCGCAAGATTCGGGTAAGCGGCGAGTGCAAGCGCAAGCTCGCTCGTCGGAAACGGGTACAGCTGTTCTATCCGGACGAGCGCAGTCTGCGTCTCGCGAGAAGCATCGCGCGCCGCCTGCAGGTCGTAGAAGAACTTGCCGCTGCACAGTACGACGCGCGTCACGTCTGCAGGCAACGCAGCACCACTGTCCTGCAGCACCGGAGCAAACGCACCGTCGATCAATTCGCCGAGCGGCGCATGCGAATGCGCATTGGCATGAAGCTGCCCCTTCGGCGACATCACGACAAGCGGCTTCGGCTCGACGCTCAGCGCCTGTTCTCGCAGCATATGGAACCACTGCGACGACGTCGACGGCATCACGACCTTCATGTTTCCGCCTGCGCACAGTTGCAGGAAGCGGCTGAGATACGCACTGGAATGCTCGGGACCGACGCCTTCATGACCATGCGGCAGCAGCATCGTCAGACCGGACGGTTGATCCCACTTGTACTCGCCCGCGGCGATATATTGATCGATGATCACTTGCGCGCCGTTCACGAAGTCGCCGAACTGCGCTTCCCAGATAGCAAGGTGCGACGTGGACTGAACGCTGTAGCCGTACTCGAAACCCAGCACGGCCTCCTCGGTCAGCGGTGAATTGATGATGTCGAACTCGCCCTGATGCACGCCCAGATTTTGCAGCGGCACATAAGGCTCAGTTGCGCCGGAAGCCGCGCCCGAAATTGCGCCTTGCGAGTGCCACACCGCATGCCGATGCATGAAGGTGCCGCGGCCCACGTCCATGCCGGAGATGCGCACACTGTGCCCGTCGTCGAGCAGACTTGCATACGCGAGGTTTTCCGCGAAACACCAGTCGACCGTCGCGGTTTCCGCTTCCACGCTCCGCTGCCACTTCGCCGTGATGTCGCGCACGAAGTCATGTAGACGCAACCCCGGCGGCGTGCGAGTCAACGCTGCAGTCAGCGACTGCAAGCGGGCGAGCGACAACGGCCGCGTGCGCTTCGTGCGCCTGGCCGGTTTCGCGGGGTGCGCGGGTCCGGCACCGCTCGTCCGGTCGGCGCGTTGCTGCGACAACGTTTGCGTGGGCGGCGTCAGAAGGTCCTTCAATGCATCGGCGCGCAACATCTCGAGTGGTGTCTCCTCACCGATGGCCGCGTGATAAAGCTCGGTGACGGTCTGATGCGCCGAGATTGCCGCCTGCTGCGACGGTTGCGTCAGAGCAGGAATATCGTGTTCCGAATGACCGAGGCGCCGATATCCGATCAGATCGATGACGACGTCGGCTTCATACTCCATCCGGTACTGCAATGCGAGCTTCGCGGCGCGCAGGACCTCGTCGGGACGGTCTGCGTTCACGCGGATCACGGGCGCGTCGATCATTCGCGCGACGTCCGTGCAATAGGAATGGCCTTCGGTGTCCATCCGGTTCGGCGTAGTGAAGCCGATCTGATTGTTCACGATGACGTGGACCGTGCCGCCCAACGCGTAACCGTCCTTACGCGTCATGTTCAACGTTTCCATCACGATGCCCTGGCCCGCGAACGCCGCGTCGCCATGCACGACCACCGGCAGGCATCCAAAGCCGCGATGTTCGTCCTGGTATGCACGCGCCATTCCGCTCACAACCGGATACACGCTTTGCAGATGCGACGGATTGTGCGCAAGGAAAATCGCAGTGTCGCCATGGGGCGTCTGTCTGACGGTGCTGCCGCCGAGGTGATAAGGCAGATCGCGCTGCGTGGCCGCGACAGCGGAATTCGGATCGAGGCAATCGACGAGCTTCGCCGGATCGAAGCCCATCACGTTGACGAGCACATTGAGGCGCCCCCGATGCGGCATGCCCGCGAATACCTGCTGAACGCCTTGAGCGGCAGCCTGATCGACAATTGCTTCGAGAAGCGGCACGAGACTTTCGCAACCTTCGAGTGAGAAGCGCTTCGCATGCTCGAAAACCGCCGCCACATGACGCTCCCACATTTCGGCGGAGATCAGGCGGCGCAACAGAGCGCGACGCTGTTCGCGGCCTGGCAACGGCGCAAGCTGTTCCGACTTGAGCATTGCGGATAAACGCGCACGACGCTGCGGATCGCGAATGCCGGTCAGATCGAGGCCGATCGCGCCGCAATAGACGCGCCTCAGTTGGCGCTCCAGTTCATGCACCGCCGCCGACGGCGGCAGCAGCGGGTTTTCTGCGCCAATCGGCTGCGCCGGGTCCAGTCCATGAAACACTGGGTCGAGCTCGGGCACGTCGGGCAAGGGCGTGAGGCGCAGCGGATCGAGCGACGCCTGACGATGACCGTGTTGACGGAACGCGTCGATGAAGCGCCGGACCTGCAACGTCCGCGCTACCGGCGACAGGTCGCCTGCCGGTTCGATAACCGCGCTGGCCGGCGAGCGTGAAAGAACAATCGATTCGGAAGAGACGTGTGACATGTTTTGATAGCGTGCGGAAGAAACCGTTAGTCGGATTTCGCTGTCCGCATTGCGATGCTCAGGGCGCAAGCCCTCCACGGCAACATGACAGTTGGCCGCGATCTTCGGCAGACAGCGAAACGGAAAGGAACGCGTTGCGGATGCAGGCTTGCAGAGCGCTCGGTCTTCTATTTGTTATCAAGCCGGTCCGTGCGACCGGCTCGTGTCTCCGTCCGTTGTCCGCCTCGACTTCTACTGCGGAGACATGCGCGCGTTGAGCCACGCGCCTGACGCGCCTGCTTCGCTCGTGCCGTTTGTGCGAGGCGCGTGCAGTTCGTTCGCGGCGCGCCATTGCTTCGCCGTGTCGCCGTTCAGCTTGAACGTGCTGACCGTATCGGTGAGCTGTTGCGCCTGGTCCTGCAAGGCTTGCGCGGCAGCGGCGCTTTGCTCGACGAGCGCGGCATTTTCCTGCGTCACCTTGTCCATTTGCGTGACCGCATGGTTGATCTGCTCGATGCCTTCGCTTTGTTCCTTGCTGGAGGAACTGATCTCCGCCACGATCTCGGTCACGTGGCGAATGCTCTTGACGACTTCGCTGATGATCTGCCCCGCGTCCTCGACCATCTTGCCGCCGGTACCCACCTGATTCACCGAGTCCGCGATCAGTTCCTTGATTTCCTTCGCCGCGACGGCGCTGCGTTGCGCAAGTCCGCGCACTTCGCTCGCGACCACCGCGAAACCGCGGCCGTGCTCGCCTGCACGCGCTGCTTCGACCGCAGCGTTGAGCGCAAGAATGTTCGTCTGGAATGCAATGCCGTCGATCACGCCGATGATCTCGACGATCCTGCGCGACGATTCGTTGATCGCGCTCATCGTGCTCACGACCTGATTCACCGCGTTGCCGCCCTTCACTGCGACGTCCGAAGCGCTCGACGCAAGCTGGTTCGCTTCACGGGCGTTGTCGGCGTTCTGCTTGACCGTCGACGTAAGTTGCTCCATGGCAGCCGCGGTTTCTTCGAGCGAACTCGCCTGATGCTCGGTGCGGCTCGACAGGTCCATGTTGCCGCTCGCCACTTCGCGCGTCGCCTGGCTGATCGTGTCCGTGCCCTGACGCACTTGCGCGACGATGCCGTGCAAATTGCGGGTCATGCGTTCAAGCGCGGTCAACAAGCGCCCCACTTCGTCGGTCGTATCGACATGCAGGTGATGCGTGAGGTCGCCCGCCGCGACCGCTTCCGCGAGGCTGACCGCGCGGTTGATCGGCCGCGTGATGGTGCGCGTGATGAAGATGCCCGTTGCGATTGCGATCAGCGTCGCGACCAGTGCGAGCAGGATCATCTGGATTTTCGCGCGATGCGCTTCGGAAACCGCATCGGCCACGTCGTGCGCCATCCGCTCCGCCTGCACGTCGACCATTTTGTCGACAAGCAGGTAGTACGCGTCCTGAAGCCGCGCCATGTCGCCCTGATAGACGTCGCGCGCTTCCTGCTGCTGGTTCTTGCTCACCAGATCGAAGAAAGCTTTCACGCTCACCCCGTAGGCCGAGCGCGCGTCGAACTGCTGCTTGAACAACGCCTTCGTGTCATCGCTCGTCAGAAACTTTTCGAGCTGCCCGTAGGCTTGCGCATTGGCTTTGCGGATGGCCGCATAGTCGTCCATATACTGCTTGGCCTTGTCCGGCGAGGTAGTCAGCAGCAGATTGCTGAGAATGCCGTTCGCCTTGTAGCCGTTGCTCTTGATCTGATTGCTGAGCGCAATGAGCGTGTAGCGATGACTGACGATCTCGTCCATCTTCGTGTTCGTGGACTCGAGATGCTCGATACCCACGATAGCCGTGCCGACGAGCAGCGCGACCATCAGCGCGAAGGCGGAGCCGAGCCTAACCCCGATTTTCAAATTCGAAATCTTCATGTGTCTAATTCCTTGCCCTACCGCACGATAAAAGTTGTCGCGAAACAGCCGTTGCTTAAGCCTGAAAAGTGCGCCCTGCCTCAAGGCGGTTCATTTCGATGACGTTTGAACCGCCGGCGCGCGCCGACGCGGGCGCGTGTAATCCGCCCCTTCTCATTGCCGCCGCTTTCTTCAGACAATATGACGACACATTCTGGGAAACCTTGAGAGCTGGTTGCGCTAGAAAGTGAAAATTTCGCCAAACGTTTGCGTCGGCGCGGGAAAGGCCCCTGTTGGAGCGACAAGATGAGAAGGCGCGAATGCGGTCTGCGGAACGCGGGGGGACGGTTTTATGCGCCGGTCGGCTCTGACAACGCTCAAACGGCATAAGCGGGAACGCGCGTCATTTTGCCGCGAAACAGGGGACAGAGCCGGTGGGACAATTGGTGCATTACCCCTGACATTGGCTCAGACATGCTTACCTCTACCGCTGCACAATCCGCCCTCGCCGCCGGCTCCGCTGCTTCGCCGGGCCCGGCCGTCAGTTCGCCGCCGCAGCAGCGCAGCCGCCGCGCCACGTCGCGGGCCGCTGGACGCACCGGCACCCGCAGCGCCGCGCGCTGCTCCAGCTGTGCGATGCGCCAGCTATGCATGCCACAAGGGTTGGCACCCGACGAGTTGTCCAAGCTCGAAACGCTGATCTGCTCCGCGCGGTCGGTGCATCGCGGGGACACGCTGTACCGCAGCGGCGACAGTTTCGACAACATCTATGCGGTGCGTTCCGGCTCGATGAAAACCGTCATGGCGCATCGGGACGGGCGCGAACAGGTCACCGGATTGCGACTTGCGGGCGAGGCGCTCGGCCTCGACGGCATCAGCGACGACCGGCACGCATGCAGCGCGCTGGCGCTCGAAGACAGCACGGTGTGCATCGTTCCCTACACGGCGCTGAAGTCACTGTGCCGCGAAATCGGCTCGATGCAGGAACGCCTGCACAAACTGTTGGGCGAGCAGATCGTGCGCGAAGCAGCCCAGATGATGGTGCTCGGCTCGCTTTCAGCGGACGAACGAGTCGCGGCCTTTCTGCTCGACGTGTCGGAGCGCAACGCTCAACGCGGTTATTCGTCGGCAGAGTTCAACCTGCGAATGACCCGCGAAGACATGGGCAGCTACCTCGGCATGACGCTCGAAACCGTGAGCCGCACCCTGTCAAGATTTCAAAAGCGCGGCCTGATCGACACGCAAGGCAAGCACATTAGGATCGTCGATCTGGACGGATTGCGCCAGGTTTAGGCTCGGCGCGAGGGCGCGGACCGCGCGGCCGCGTCGTTTGCCACGATTTTCCGGTGGAGTTCGTGCCTTGGCATGGCATCTGCAAGCGGGTACAGTCTTTGTTTAGTCCGTCCCCCCGCAAGGAGACCCGGCGAAATGAACCGCGACCCCGGTCCACATCATCCGCTCGTTCAACGTTTGAGCGACGCGCGTCAAGTTACCGACGCCCTCTTTTCCATCGTCAAGCCTGAGTTCCTGTACGAGAGACCGATCCGTGAACGGCACCGGATTGTGTTCTATATCGGACACCTCGAAGCTTTCGATCGTAATCTGTTCGACAAGCGCCTGTTCGATCTGCCCGCGTTCGATGAGCAACTCGATCAGCTTTTCGCATTCGGTATCGACCCCGTAGACGGCGGTTTTCCGACCGATCAGCCTGGCGACTGGCCTTCGCTTGATACCGTGCGGCAATACGGTTTGAACGCCCGTCGACAGATCGACCGCGAACTGCAGGCGCTTACCGATTCCGCGCGAGTCGAGGCGTCCGGGCAATTGCTCAACGTGGCCATCGAGCATCGATTGATGCATGCCGAGACGCTTGCCTACATGCTTCACCAATTGCCGATCGAGCAGAAGGTGACGGATTTGCGCGAGCCTGTCGTGCACGGTCCGGGGCGCGCGAACAGCCTGTCGCCGATGGTCAGCGTGCCCGCCGGTCCGGCTGTGATCGGCATGCCGCGCGACAGCGGCCGCTTCGGCTGGGACAACGAGTTCGGTGAATTGCACGTGGACGTGCCTGCGTTCGAGATCGACCGCTATATGGTCACGAACGCCGCGTTTTGCGAGTTCATCGAAGCCGGCGGTTATCGCGAGCGGAAATGGTGGACGGAAGAAGACTGGGCCTGGAAGGAAGCCGAGCGCATAGAGCATCCCGCGTGCTGGTCGCGACGCGAGGCGAGCGGCGAACGTGGCGAATGGATGCTGCGTACCATGTTCGACGAAGTACCGCTTCCATCCGACTGGCCGGCATACGTGAGCCACGCGGAAGCGAACGCCTACGCGCGCTGGGCGGGGAAGGCGCTGCCGACAGAAGCGCAATGGCAGCGCGCGGCACACGGTGCGCCGCATGCGGGCTCCGGCAACTTCGACTTTCGCAGTTGGGATCCGCGTCCGGTCGACGCTTATCCGGACAATGTCAGCGAGTTCGGCGTTGAAGGCCAGTACGGCAACGGCTGGGAGTGGACTTCCACTTTGTTCGACGGATTGCCGGGGTTCGAACCGTTTCCGTTCTATCTGGGTTATTCGGCCAACTTCTTCGACGGCAAGCATTACGTGCTGAAGGGCGGATCGGCGCGCACCGCACAGTGCATGTTACGACCGACATTCCGAAACTGGTTTCAACCGCACTATCAGTATGTCTATGCGGGGTTTCGGTGCGTGAGGTGATTGGCGAATAAAGCATAAGGCGATTGGTTCGGGTGACTGCAGCGGCCCCGTCGACAACTGCATTAGTTCCCAACACAGCGTGAGGAAGTGCCATGCGCCGCCCTTTTTCCGCAGTTGTGACGTGTTTCGCCGCAGCAGCGACCCTCCTTGTCGATCCGGCTGCATCGCTAGCCTGCACGCGCGTCGTCTATCTCGGCGACAACGACGACGTTATCACCGCCCGATCGATGGACTGGAAGCTCGACGTCGCCACCAATCTCTACATCCTGCCGCGTGGCATCGCCCGCACCGGTGAATCCGGTCCGAACTCTCTTAAATGGACGGCAAAATACGGTAGCGTCGTGGCTACCGGTTATGACGTCTCCACCACCGACGGCATGAACGAAAAGGGGCTAGCCGCTCAACTGCTCTGGCTTGTCGAGTCGCAATATCCTCCCTTCGACAAAAACTCGAAACCGGGACTCACTATCGCCGCATGGGCGCAGTACGTGCTGGACAACTTTGCGACCGTCTCGGAAGCCGTAGCTGCGCTTGAGAAAGAGCCGTTCACAATCGTCACCGACAACGTCCCCGGAGAACAGCGCCTCACCACACTGCACCTCGCGATGTCGGACGCGACTGGCGACAGCGCCATCGTCGAGTACATCGGCGGTAAGCAGATCATCCATCATGGTCGGCAGTATCAGGTGATGACCAACTCGCCGACCTTCGACGAGCAGCTTGCACTGAACGAATACTGGAAACAGATCGGAGGCACCGTCTGGCTGCCTGGCACCAATCGCTCTGCTGACCGGTTCGCGCGCGCCTCGTTCTACGTCAACGCCATCCCTAAGAGTGAAGACCCTGCCATTGCACTTGCCAGCGTTTTTAGCGTGATCCGTAACGCGTCGGTGCCGTTCGGGATCACTACCCCCGGCGAGCCGAATATATCGTCCACACGTTGGCGCACCGTCGCGGATCACAAACGCATGCTTTACTTCTTCGAATCGGCCCTCACCCCGAGTACTTTCTGGGTCGATCTCAAGAAGGTCGACTTCTCCGCCGGCGCGCCTGTCAAACGTCTCGACCTCGGCAAGGATCAGCGCAATACATTCGGCGGCGAAGTCTCCAAGGACTTTCAACGCGCACCCGCGTTTCCCTTCCTCGGCATCGACTCCAGCAAGTCCCGCTGAGGCGCGGCGTTACGGAGTCCATGATTGCCTGCGCGTCTTGCTGTGAGGTTCCCTGCACTGTTGGTCAGCTTGCTCTCCGGCTCGAGATTTAAACGCACGGACCGACCGCCTCGGAAATGACAGGCGAAGCGACGGCTGACTGGAACGTCTGACAGGACGTAGCAGCACGAGCGCATGCGGCCCGGCTATTCAGCCGTCGCCCTGTCAGGCGAAAAACCCCCGATCACGCAGCGGCCGCAGTGCGGAGGCGATTGACGAGCTGCCGGAGTGGTATGAAGGACTCAACGGCGTGCCCGTGTTGCGCGGCGCGCTCGCGAGCTTGCAGGGAAGAATTGTCGAAGCGAAGGATGTCGGCTCGCATGCGGTGCTGTTCGTGGAGACGACTGAGATCAGAGTGCGCAGCGACGGTGACAGCCTGATCTATTTCGACCGCAACTTTCACCGCGTGCCGTGCGCGTGGAAGGGCGCGACCGGTCGCTGAACGGACCTTGCGCCAGCTGCGCTTTGTCATGCGGGCAGCGACACGCTTACTGCGTCACCAGGGCCAACAGTCGCCGACACGACTGCCGGTTGACGAGCTCAAGCGGTCCGTCGAAACCCCGTACTTTCGAAGGCCGCTTGCATCCTGAACCATCGGACGGACTCACGCGGAGATGCAGTTCCTTTCCCCAGTCTCGATGCTGGATAGACTTGGGCAAACTTGCGGATGATCGTGCTTCGTCGAGGTATTGCCCTGCCGACCGGACGCTTGCCCGACCTCCCGGCATCACTCGCGGCCGCCGCTCAAAGCTGGGCACGAACGCGGTGGATTCGCGAAGTCCGTATCAACTTTAAAAAGGCTTGCAGGATCGGGGAGTTGTCCCCACGACGATAAAGACAGGACAACTCGATTTCCCGCAACTGTGTCGATCTGAGCGGGCGGTACACAACGCCCGGCAGCCGAAGATTGACTGCCGATTCCGTGGTCACGCAAATGCCGAAACGGCTCGCAACCAATGCGATGCACGTCACCACGTCCTCGACTTCCTGCTCAACACGCAGTTGCACATTCTCGGCGCGAAACGCAGCGGCCACTTCCTGCGCGAGGCCATGCACAGGCGCGTTCGGATAAAGAATCATTCGCTCGTTGTCGAGATCCCGCAGCGTCACCGACTTCTTCGCACACAGCCGATGTCCTTCGTACAGCGCAACCAGAAACGGTTCTCTTAGAACCCAATCAACCGCGATATCGGGTTCGTCGGGCACGAGACGATTGAAACCGATCGTGATGCGCCGCTCACGCAGCGCACTGATCTGCTCAGCCTTGGACATATTGTGCAAACCAATTTTGACCTCGGGCCGTTCGGTATGAAACGCGGCGAGCAGCCGGGGAATGACGTTCAGAATCCCCGAACTGAAAATGCCGACGTCGAGCCGTCCCAGGTAGCCCTGGCCAGCTAATTGAGTCTGTTCCTGCGCACGCCGCGCAAGAGCCAGGATGTTGGGCACCTCTTCCATCAACGCGCGCCCCGCCTCGGTCAGCTCGGCGCCCTTCGTGGTTCGGACGAACAGTTGCGTACCTAGTTCCTGTTCGAGTGCACGGATGTTACGTGTGAGCGGTGGTTGCGCCATGTGCAGACGTTCCGCCGCCCGTCCGAAGTTCGCCTCCTCTGCCAGCGCCATGAAATAGCGCATCTGCTTCAGGTCCATGTTTCCTCCACGTACTGCGCAGGCTCCGATACCCATTCGGTATCAATATGGGTCCAAACGGTATTGGACCGTCATGGCTTGCATCGTACATCATGACCTCGCTCATATCACGTCAGGAAACGAGTCATGCCAATCATCCACATCTCGCTCGTCGAGGGCCGCGACGCCCAAGCCGTCAAAGCGTGCCTTAAGGCAATCGCCCGCACCGTGCACGAAACCCTCGGCGTGCCCCTGGACAGCATTCGAGTCTTTGCAAACGAGGTGCCCTCGACACACTGGGCAATAGGCGAGCGTACCAAGGACGAACTCGGCACCCCCGCTCTGGAGAACGGCAAATGACGCCCCTCCTTATCGAGGAAGCAGCTGCTGCGCTTGCAACTGCTCAGCGCAGCGGCAAATACCTCGCGCCGTTGCGCGAAACGCACGATCAACTGAGTATCGACGACGCATACGCGATCCAGCGAGTGAACACCGAGCGTCGACTGGCCGAAGGCCGCCGCGTCGTCGGATGCAAAATCGGCCTCACATCGGTCGCCGTGCAGAGGCAGCTCGGTGTGGACCAGCCCGACTTCGGCATGCTCTTCGACGATATGGGGTATGGCGATGGAGAGCCGATTCCATCATCGATACTCACGCAGCCCAAGGTCGAATCCGAAGTCGCATTTGTCATTGGACGTGACATGACAATGGAGAACCCCACTCAGGTCGACGTGCTCAACGCTATCGAGTACGCGCTGCCTGCGCTGGAGATTGTCGGCAGCCGGATAGCGGACTGGAATATTCGCATCACCGACACGATTGCGGATAACGCGTCCTCGTCGGCGTATGTGCTCGGCACCATCCCACGCAAATTGTCTCAATTTGACCTGCGCTTGTGCGGCATGGTGATGGAGCGACGCGGCGAACCAGTATCGGTCGGCGCAGGAGCCGCCTGTCTGGGAAATCCTGTCAATGCGGTTGTCTGGCTGGCCCGGACGATGGCATCGCTAGGCCAACCCTTGAAAGCCGGAGACCTGGTGCTGTCAGGCGCCCTCGGACCCATGGTCCCCGTCGTTCCCGGAGACGTGTTCGAAACTCGCATCCACGGACTGGGGTCCGTGCGTGCCGTATTCGAACCGCTATCAAAAAACGAGGTGCGCTCATGAGCAACATTGCAGAACTCGCCAAGCTGCTCGACGATGCGGCGCTAAACGCAACGGAGGTCACGCGGTTCGATCGCGAGGGCCGTCTGTCACTTGATGAGGCATACCGTATTCAAGCCGAATCGATCCGCCGTCGACTCGACCGCGGTGAACGCCGCGTCGGTGTGAAGATGGGTTTTACCAGCCGGGCCAAGATGGTCCAGATGGGCCTGTCCGATGTTATCTGGGGACGACTGACCGATGCAATGCAGATCGAGGAAGGGACAGCGATTGATCTTTCGCGCTTCATTCATGCCCGCTGCGAACCGGAAATCGCTTTCATACTGAAGCGGCCGCTCGAAGGGAATGTCACGGGACCTCAAGCCCTCGCGGCGGTGGAAGCGATCGCTCCGGCAATCGAGATCATCGATTCGCGCTACAAGGATTTCAAGTTCTCGCTGCCAGAAGTGATTGCCGACAACGCGTCCTCTAGCGGTTTTGTTATCGGCGCCTGGTGCGATCCGAAGATCGACTTTTCTAACCTCGGGCTGACAGTAAGCATCGACGGGCGGGTCGTCCAGGTAGGATCCACCGCAGCGCTGCTGGGTCATCCTTTACGTTCGCTCGTAGCCGCCGCCCGTTTATCAGCGGAGGCTGGCGAGCCCCTTCAGGCCGGATGGATTGTCATGGCGGGCGGTGCTACGCCGGCGGAGTGGATCAAGCTAGGGCAGTACACGTCAGTCGATATGGAGCAGCTCGGCAGTGTTGGATTTCACGTCGCGGCGTGACCCCAAATCTCGGAGTGGATATGAACGAAAAGGTAAAAGTTGCGATCATCGGTCCCGGCAACATCGGGACCGACCTGATGATAAAGGTGATGCGCAACAGCCAGCACCTCGAAATGGCTGCGATGGTGGGTGTAGACCCGAAATCCGATGGGCTCGCGCGCGCTGAACGGATGGGCGTGGCGACGACAGCGGAGGGGATCGACGGGCTGCTGAAACTCGATGTGTTCAAGAACATCGATATCGTTTTCGACGCCACATCGGCCAGTGCGCACAAGCATCACAACGATGTGCTGCAAAAACACGGCGTGCAGGTTATCGATCTGACACCGGCTGCGGTTGGTCCATATGTGATTCCGGCAGTCAATCTCGAGGCCGAAAATGCGTCCAACATGAACATGGTCACGTGCGGCGGTCAGGCGACGATTCCGATTGTTGCAGCCGTGTCGCGTGTCGCGAAGGTCCACTACGCGGAAATCGTCGCCTCTATCTCGAGCAGATCTGCGGGGCCGGGCACGCGGGCAAACATCGACGAATTCACTGAGACCACGCGTAGCGCAATCGAGACGCTGGGTGGGGCAACTCGCGGCAAGGCAATCATCGTGCTCAATCCAGCGGAGCCGCCATTGATCATGCGCGACACGGTGTTTGTATTGTCCGATCTGGTAGACGTGAACGCGGTTGAGGACAGCGTCGCACAGATGATTGCCAGCGTGCAGGCTTATGTTCCCGGTTATCGCCTGAAACAGAAGATTCAGTTCGACATCGTCTCGCCGGAAAAGCCGCTGAACGTGCCGGGTCTCGGTGCAAAGCACGGGTTGAAGACGTCGGTATTCCTTGAAGTAGAAGGCGCCGCCCATTACCTGCCCTCGTACGCGGGCAATCTCGACATCATGACGTCGGCCGCGCTCGCGTGCGGCGACATGATGGCGCGCCGACGCCTTGCCGCAGGCGTGGTCCGAGGCCAGAAGGAGCCTATTCAATGACATCGCTCGACAAGAAACTCTATATCTCCGACGTAACGTTGCGTGATGGCAGCCACGCAGTACGTCATCAGTACAGCATTGCCAACGTCCGGGCAATCGCGAGGGCGCTTGATGAGGCCGGTGTCGACAGCATTGAGGTCGCGCACGGCGATGGCATCGAAGGGTCGAGTTTCAACTACGGTTTTGGTGCGCACAGTGATGTCGAATGGATTGCTGCAGCGGCGGAAAGCGTCAAAACCGCGAAGATAGCGACGCTGCTGATTCCCGGCATTGGCACCATCCATGATCTTCGCAACGCATACGATGCAGGCGCACGCGTCGTGCGCATCGCCACGCACTGCACCGAAGCCGACGTGTCCCGCCAACATCTCGAATTTGCTCGCGAACTCGGCATGGATTCCGTCGGATTCCTGATGATGAGCCACATGACCACGCCGCAGAAACTTGCGATGCAGGCGAAGCTGATGGAGCGCTACGGCGCGACCTGCGTCTATGTCGTGGATTCGGGCGGCGCACTTGGCATGGCGGACATCCGAGACCGTTTCCGCGCTTTCAAGGACATATTGGACCCGCAGACCCAGACCGGTATGCACGCACACCATAACCTGAGCCTTGGCGTCGCGAACTCGCTGGTCGCCGTCGAAGAAGGTTGCGATCGCATCGACGCGAGTCTTGCCGGGATGGGTGCAGGCGCAGGAAACGCACCGCTTGAAGTGTTTATCGCCGCAGCGCAACGTCTGGGCTGGAATCACGGCTGCGACCTGTACCGCCTGATGGACGCGGCCGACGATCTGGTGCGTCCGTTGCAAGATCGTCCAGTGCGCGTTGACCGGGAGACGCTGGCGCTCGGCTATGCCGGCGTGTACTCCAGCTTTCTGCGGCACGCCGAACTTGCTGCAAGCAAGTATGGTTTAAAAACAGTCGATATCCTCGTGGAACTCGGCCGGCGCAAGATGGTTGGCGGACAGGAAGACATGATCGTCGACGTGGCTCTGGATCTTTTGAGCCAAGGCGCACACGAGCGTAATAGAAGCGCATTACATCGTGCATAGATATCGGGCCGTAGCAACAGCGCTTGCGATCGGATTATTCGGTCCAATGCCTGCTACGCGGAAATGCTGCAATTGACCGGCGACGAGCCAACGACGATATGTACGAGTTTACAGCCCCTTTTCAAGACCCGTCCGGTTCACCGATTCGTGAGCTGTTCAAGTATCTTGCCGAACCCGGGATGATTTCATTCGCAGGCGGTTATCCAGCTAGCGATCTTTTTGACGTCGACGGTTTGGCATCTGCCCAAAAGCGCGCTTACCGGAATTCGAACCGCTGTCTGCAGTACGGACCGACGGACGGACTGCCTGAGCTAAAGAGTGAGCTGGTAAATCTGATGGCCCGTCGCGGCGTAACCTGCGGTCCGGGCGAACTGCTCGTGACGACGGGTTCCCAGCAAGGACTGGATCTACTGTTGCGCGTTCTCGTCGCACCAGGCGATGTCGTACTCACCGAACAACCAGCTTATCCCGCGACGTTGCAGGCTCTGAAGCTTCAACAAGCCAAGATCGTTACGGCGCAAGTAGATGGCCATGGCCTCGATGTAGACAACCTCGCTGCGCTTCTTGAATCGGGAGCAGTGCCGCGACCGAAGCTGCTGTACACGGTGCCAACTTTCGCGAACCCGACCGGCGCGACCATCACGCGAGAACGACGCATCGCGTTGCTCAAGCTTGCTGTCAAGTACCGGTTCGTTATCGTTGAAGACGACCCATACGGCGATCTGCGTTTTTCGGGAGACACCGTCCCATCAATTCTTGCGTTGACGGCGGAAGTCGAGGGTTCGCGCGACTGGGTGGTTCATTTTGCAAGCCTCTCAAAGATTGTCGCGCCGGGACTGAGAGTGGGCTGGTCGATTGCGCCGACTGAAATCACGCGACGTTGCGTCATCGCGAAGCAAACGGTGGACCTGTGTAGCGCTCCATGGACCCAGGCGATCGCGGCGGAGTATCTGGCGGACGGCGCTTTGGAGCGCCATCTGCCGCGCATCACCACGATGTATCGACGCAAGTGTGACGCGCTGTGCAACGAACTGCGCTGGCAACTGGACGATGCCATTCAGTTTCATCAGCCCGAAGGCGGGATGTTCGTGTGGGCGCGAATCGAAGGTATCGATTCATCGGAACTCCTCTCGCACGCAATCGAAAATAAGGTCATCTTCGTCCCAGGTAAGGCGTTTTTCGCCGATAAGCTGGACGCAGCATCACTGCGTCTTTCATTCGCTGCTCCCGGCGTTGAGGAGATTCAGGAAGGCGCAAGGCGGCTGAAGCGTGCGTATGAAGCAGCACTGGCAGCGGGCACATCATCGGTCCAATCCTCCGGGTCGTAAAGAAACCGGAAAGGAAGGTTTGATGCGGTGAAGCGGATCTCCGCCCACACGTCGTCGCTCGTTAACATCCGGCCTATCTCGGCCCGCTAGCACAAAAAGACAAGGTGCAAACACGTTTCACCAATAATCCAGATCCACTGTGGAGGTAGACATGCAGGATTACTCATTAAAAAAGAGCCTCAAGCAACGACACATCACGATGATCGCGCTAGGCGGCGTCATCGGCGCAGGCCTGTTCGTCGGCTCCGGCTCCATTATTGCAACCGCCGGACCCGCGGCGATTCTGTCGTACCTGATCGGGGGCGTGATGGTGACGCTGGTCATGTTCATGCTCGGCGAAATGGCGTCCCGCAATCCTGACAGCGGCTCGTTCTCCACGTATGCGAACAGCTATCTCGGCGAATGGGCCGGCTTCGCGGTCGGCTGGCTTTACTGGTTCAAGTCGATGATTACGATCACCGTGGAGGCGATCCTGCTCGGCGCGATCCTCCACGACTTCCTGCCATGGCTACCGGTCCCGGCTGGCGCGCTGTTCATGCTGATCGCGCTGATGGCGACCAACGCGTATTCAGTGCGCGCGTTCGGCGAAGCCGAATACTGGCTGTCGTTCGCGAAGGTCGCAACGATCATCGTGTTCATGGTGCTCGGCGCGTCGATCCTGTTCGGCCTCCAGCCGGGCATCCCCGCGCCGGGGCTCCTGAACCTGACTGACCACGGTGGCTTCATGCCCAACGGCATTTCGCCCGTGATCTCCGGCGTGATGGTCGTGATCTTCTCGCTTGGTGGCAGCGAAATCGCGGCAGTGGCCGCAGGTGAATCCGAGAACCCGGGCAAGAACGTGGTCCGCGCCATCAAGAGCGTGATCTTACGCGTGATGGTGTTCTACGTCGGCTCGGTGTCGATCCTGATCCTGTGTATGCCTTGGACCGACAAGGCCAATCTGAAATCGCCGTATGTCTCGCTGTTCAGTATGGCGGGCTTCACCGGCGCGGCCGTTGCGATGAAGATCGTACTCTTCGTGTCGTTCATGTCGGTGATGAACTCGTTCCTGTTCTCCAATTCGCGCATGCTGTTCTCGCTGAGCCAGCGCGGCCATGCGCCCGCGATGTTCGGCCGCACTAACGCGAAAGGCGTGCCGATGAACGCGCTCGTGCTGTGCCTTGCGGTTTGCGTGTCGATCCTCGGCATTCACTTCCTGAGCGGCGGCGACCTGTTCCTGATGCTCGCGAAGAGTAGCGGCGCGTTCGTCATGATCGTGTGGATCTTCATTATCGTCGCGCACTTCGCGATGCGCCGGCAGACGAAGCACGAGCAATGCGACCCGGCTGCGTTCCGTGCGTGGTTTTATCCAGTGTCGAACTGGGTCGCGCTGCTTGCGCTGGTCGCCGTACTCGGGTCGCAGGCATTCAACCCGGAATCGCGCTTCCAGTTCTGGTTCGCGGTATCGACGGCGCTCGCGATCGTCGCGTGGTACTACGTGCGGCGCAGGCATCCGTCGTTCGGGCAGACGTCCGGCGCGAAGGTGCGCTGAGGAGGCGGCCCCGGGGCGTGCATTCAGCCGAATAGAACGACCTCGTGCGCCATGCCGTTCATGAGCAGGTGTGCGACGGTCGCTCGGACGACCTCGAACGAGTGTTTACCGGCATCGCCAAGTGGGTCGACATGCCTCAAGGAGCCTCTCTCAACGAGCCGACCCTGCCACGCGGATTCAGTCCGCGAAAATTCCACGAGCAAAAGGCTCGCAGCGTAAGGCACTGCGTTTCCCGGACTTTAAATAGCCCAATGCGATTTTTGAACTGATTCGTGCCGAACTCTACTCAGCGCTTTCTTTGCAAACCTCATCATTCCAAAGGACGAAATACATCATCGAACTTCGAGAGATCGGGCATCTTCATAAGCGGCTGCTGATCGAGCGTGGCGATATACGCTCTCCAGTCCGACATGATGCGGTCCCGCTCGGCGTCCGGGCAATATGGAACGTGGTAACCCACAAACGGCTCGACGACATCGAATCCTACATATCCAAGGGTGCCTTGGAAGAAGTGACGCATCATGCCGCGCACGAGTTCGCCGTGCAATGCGCGTGGACCGAACATATGATCGCGGCCGCCCAGTGTAATCGCAGTCACCGCCCTCTTTCCAACCATGCTGCCGCGCTCATAGATTCGCTTTCCGCCATAAAACGCACCGGATAGGAACACCCGGTCGATCCAGCCTTTCAGTATGGCCGGCGTCGAGAACCAGTAGACGGGGAAAACGAATACCACTGTATCGGCCGCGAGAACCCGGTCCACTTCGCGCACGATCTCGGCATTCAAAGTGCCCTGTTTCAGCCCGTGGCGCTGTTCCAGCGAGTAGACCAGGTAGTCGGGATCGGATCGCGACTCGAAGTCGTTCGCTGAAGCGACCGGATTGAAACGTTGTGCATAGAGGTCAGATAGCGTCACCGAGCAAGACCGGCCTTCGAACTCTTCGATAGCCGCGTGAGCCAGGGCCGTGCAGAAAGATTTCGGCTCCGGGTGAGCATGGACGATCAGGACATTATTCATTCGACCTCTCCAGATTGCTTACCGGAATAGCGAACACGATTGGCCGCTTCTGGAATCAGAACGTTCAGCGCCTCGAGTTCGAACGACGCTGCCTGTTTTGCGCTCCGATGCGCACCGTCATCAATCAGTCGCCGTATTTGCCGCATGACGTGAGGCTGTTTGTCCGCGATTTCTGCGGCGTATTCCTGCGCCAGGACGTCGACCTCGGAAGAGTCCGCCAGCCGCGATATAAATCCTGCTGAAAGTGCTTCCTCTGCACCGATCACTCTCGCGGACATAAGCCAGTCGCGCGCACGAAGATCTCCCACCCGTCGCGCAAGCAGTGCGCTCGCGCCAGCCTCGGGGACGATACCTAGCCGAGCGAAGGGAAAACAGAATGTCGCGGAATGGGATGCGACGACGTAGTCGGCACTCAGAAGCAAGGTCGCGCCAAACCCTACCGCAGCACCGCGCACGGCCGCGGTGAACGGCTTATCGAGCCCGAGAAGCGCCGTTATACACCGTATGATCGCGCCATTTTCGGGCTGAGGCCAAAGCGTCGCGAAAGCTCCGATATCATGCCCAGCACAAAAACAGTCAGACGTTCCTTTGATCAGCACGGAGGCAACACGGTCGTCGGACCGGGCCTGGACGAATGCGTCGGCCAGCGCGCTGAACATTGACTCGTCCAACGCATTGCGCTTCTCAGGTCGGTTCAAGCTAATGGACATGACACCGTCGAGCCACTGCACGGAAACATGCTGGTTCATTCGTTTCCTCCTCCTGGTTTATTCATGCGGACGCTCGCCATTGATGCGCAGGAGCCGACAAAGCGGCCAACAACGTATCCCGCTTTGCCATCGCTTCATCAATCGCTCTTTCTTTGACTTGCCCGTAACCGCGAATCGAGTCGGGAAGCTTTGCCAATTCGATGCACACGTCCGGCTTATCGGCGAGATGCGTTAGCGCGGTTCTAATCCACAAGCGGTACTCACGGACCAGCGCGCGCTCCTGTCTCCTTTCCGCGGTGTGGCCGAACGGGTCGAATGGTGTTCCCCGCAAGATCTTCAGTCGTGCCAGCAATGGAAAAACGTGGCCGATCCAAGGCCCAAACTCTTTCTTGATGAGTTCGCCCTTCTCGTTCTTGCGCGATAGCAACGGCGGAGCAAGGTAGTAGCGAATCTTGAAGTCTCCCTCGAACTGGTTTTCAAGGGATTTTTTGAATCCGGGCAACGAGTACAACCGTGCTACCTCATACTCGTCTTTATAGGCCATCAGCTTATACAGGCCCTCGGCAACAGCCAAGATAAAGGCCTCTCGCTTGCCGTGCGATCCGACTTGCGCCGCAATCTCACTGACAAAGGTCTCATACTCGCGCGCATAGCGTTCGCTTTGATATGCAGCGAGCAACGACACTCTCGACTGGATCAGTTCGTCCAGCACGACCTTTTTCTTCTGGCGCCAGACAATCACCGATTCGACTTCCTGACCGGCGGCAAAGCGGGCAGGATTGACCGCGAGCCAGCGTCCGATCTGCAATGCCAGCTTGTTCTTCTTGACGGCTTGACCGTTGAGTTCGATCGCGCGCTCTATCGACTCGCGAGCCAATGGGATCAAACCCTGCTGCCACACGAAACCCAGCATGATCGCGTTGGAAAATACTGTGTCTCCCAAATGTCGTCTGGCAATATCCTGCGCGTCGACCCAGTCGACGAAGTCGTCACCGCACACTGACTCCACATGCGATTTCAGTTCCGCCTCAGGCAATTGCCAATCGCGGTTGGCGACAAACGCTGAGGTGGGGGAAGTCTGTCCATTGATAACGACGCGCGTTTTGCCTTTTCTTATTCTCGAGAGCGTGTCGGGCGCCGCCGTCACGACAAGATCGCAGCCAATGATGACATCCGCTGAGCCCGATGGAATTCGCGACGCGTACATGGGCTCCCGCTTCGATGCTAGTCGCACGTGACTCCACACAGCGCCACCTTTCTGAGCGAGGCCTGCCATGTCGAGAACGGTACATCCACGTCCTTCCAGGTGCGCCGCCATACCGAGCAGATTGCCGATCGTCACGACGCCTGTTCCGCCGACACCGTTGATCAAAATGTCCACGGTGTCGGTCATTGGCGGTGAAGCGGGATATGGTAGTTCAGGCCAGTCTGCCATCGTGGCTTCAGGCGATTTCTTCGTTTGGCTCGATCGAAGCTCCCCACCCTCGACTGAGACGAAACTCGGGCAGAAACCTTGCACGCATGAGAAGTCTTTATTACAGCTCGACTGATTGATCTGGCGCTTTCGCCCTAACGGCGTGTCGAGCGGCTCGACCGAGAGGCAATTGCTTTGGACAGAGCAATCACCGCAGCCTTCGCAAACTTCGCTATTGATCGCAACGCGCTTCGCCGGATCGGGATAAGTGCCTTTCTTCCGGCGACGCCTCTTCTCGCTAGCGCAGGTTTGATCGTAGACGAGCACTGACACCCCTTCGTAATCACGAAGGTTGCGCTGCACGGCGTCGAGTTCTGCACGGTCGTGAACGGTGGTCCCCGCCGCGAATGTGGTGCCACGTATGCGATATTGTTCGATATCGTCGCTGACCACGGCAATTCGTCGCACGCCCTCTGCGGCAACCTGGCGCGTGATGCCGTCGACGGTTAATTCGCCATCGACCGGCTGACCGCCTGTCATCGCAGCAGCGTCGTTATAGAGTATCTTGAAGGTCATCGATACATGCGCCGCGACCGCCTGACGAATTGCGAGCGAACCCGAATGGAAGTAAGTTCCGTCGCCAATGTTCGCGAAGATATGTTTGCGCGTAGAGAACTGCGCCTGGGCGACCCAAGGAACACCTTCACCGCCCATATGCGTGTACGACTCGGTACGACGGTCCATCGAGCTCGCCATGTAGTGGCAGCCGATACCAGCCGTTGCACGCGATCCCTCTGGGACGCGAGTAGAAGTATTGTGCGGACAACCGGAACAGAAAAAAGGCTTTCTGATAGCGCCCGCGACAGCCTGTACCCGTCCAACGGCCTCGAGCGCAGCTAAGCGCGCCTCGATCTCCCGCTTCCGCGTTTCCGTCCAGCCCGCTTGCGCTCGCAACCGGGCGACGATCGCGCTGGCAACTTCCACGGGCGTCAACTCATAGTCGCTTCTCAACAGGCAGGCTTCGCCAGAGCGATTCCATTCGCCACCACTCGCTCCACTGCCCTTACCGGAGACGCGAACCAGCGGAAGCCCATTCAATGCATCGGAATAGAGCTCGTCCTTGATTTGCTGTTCGATGATCGGACGCTTTTCCTCGACGACAAGAAGTTCATCGAGGCCTGCCGCGAAGTCCCGGAGAATCGTCGGCTCCAGAGGCCACACCATGCCGATTTTTAGCACAGCCAGGCCATTTCTCTCGATATCGTCGTCACTCAATCCCAGTAACCTGAGCGCCTCCATGACGTCGTTGTATGCCTTGCCGGCGCACACGATCCCCAGCTTCGATTTCGGCCCTTTGATCCGAATGGAATTGAGACGATTCGCCCGGCAGAACGCCAACGCCGCAGGCAGCCTTTTGCGTACGATTCGCGGCTCCTGTTCGGCCCATACATCGGGCGAACGGATGTGAAGATCATCGTCGGCGGCAAATTCTTTGTCGGGCAACCGAATGTCGATGCGATGAGGATCGACGTCGGCAACGGCGGACGTTTCGATCACGTCGGACACACATTTCAATCCGACCCACAGTCCAGAATATCGCCCCATTGCGATGCCGAGCACACCAAAGTCGAGATAGTCCTGCACACTCGCCGGATAGAGAACCGGAATGAACGCAGCAATCAATGCCTGTTCGCTCTGATGTCCAAAAGTGGATGACTTGGCAGTGTGATCGTCCGCTGCCGCAACCAGCACACCGCCGAGAGCCGATGTGCCGGCACCGTTGCCATGCTTCAAGGCGTCGCCGCTGCGATCTACGCCCGGCCCTTTGCCGTACCACATCGAAAAGACACCCTCGACCGTGGACTCCTGCGGAAAGAGCGCTAGTTGCTGGGTGCCCCACACCGCGGTCGCCGCGAGATCTTCGTTGATAGCGGGAAGGAACTTGATCTGATGCTGCTTGAGCACAGCTTCGGCTGACCAGAGTGCGGTGTCGAAGCCCGCCAACGGCGAGCCGCGATAGCCGGAAACGAATCCGGCAGTACTCAGTCCGGCGTCATTGTCGCGAATGCGCTGATTGATCATCACGCGAATGAGCGCATGCGAGCCGCTCATGTACGCGTAGCCCCGCTCCTTTCGATACTTGTCATCAAGGCTGACCTCAGAAGTTGGCGCTGTCTCGACTTCGATCACCGGATTGTTCATTGCCGTCTCCTTCCGTATTTTTTCATCGACCGAAGTCGAGCCGGGTTCGAGTATAGGACTCGACTTTCTTCAGGAAAACAGCACCGCATGTCTACGGCGGGCGGAAAGCGCTAAACGGTCTTCAACACCTGCTACTCAAAACTAATCGCTTTAAGCTGGAAGTGATCTGTAGCTCCGTACGGAAGTAAAAAGTGCTCGGCGGCCAGCGAGAATCGATTCTTTTTCGAATGCCATTCGTTTTTTCGCTCATGGCAGATATGGCCGACACTCTTCATGCGAGAGGACACCTTGCCAAAGCGGCAATAAGAACTTCCGAACGGCGTTCCACCAGATACCGTTAATCGAATTGGTCGAGAGACAGCATAGCCGTGGGCGCGCCGCCGAACAGCTTATGGATATTCATCGATTGGACCGACAAGCCGCATCGCGCGTAAAAACGGTGGCACATAATTGAGCCGATCTCGTCGCAAACTTAACTGCGCGATATGCTGCTCGCGCTACAGGCGTTTATGCCGGAAGGTGTGGAATGGACTCGGCCGGAAAGCGGAATGTTCGTCTGGCTACAACTGCCGAGTGGCATGGATAGCAGCAGGCTTCTGCAGGACGCATTGGACAGTCATGTCGCATTTGTGCCAAGCAGCACGCGCACGAAGTTACTCGACAGGGCTCGGCCCGCGCTCGAGATAGGTAGACAACGCAATGTAGCTTCGTGTGCCGGTGAAACCCTCGATAGAGTGAATCCGCTCCAATAGATCCTCGAGCGTCTGCGTATCCCGCGTACGGACCTTTAGCAGCATGGCACTATCGCCCGTCACGGTGTGGATCTCTTCAACATCGGGGAGTTCTTTCAACTTGAGGAGATGGCGCGTGACGAGATAACTCGGCGTGTCGACGTGCACGAAGGCAAGCAATGGCCTGCCCAGCTTAGAGCCGTCGAGCGAACAAGCTGTCTTCTTGATGACGCCTTCGCGCTTAAGTCGTTTGACACGCTCATGCACCGCCGGCGCAGACAGATACAGCAGGGCTCCCAATTCGGCGTAGCTTCGGGTGGAATCGTCTGCGAGCAGGTTGAGCAGTTTGCGATCTGTCGCATCGAGTTTTGCCGGCGCGGAGGTGATCTGCCGCATACCCTGCCCTTCTGCAGCCTCTCGCGCCGTAGCTTCCCTACCTGTGGCCATCTTGATCTCACACGGATTGTCGGTGTCTGGTCGCTCAAGCATAGACCATTACCTGAATGCCATACAAGGAAATATGGCTTTCCTCTAAGCATATCAAGCTCACTCGATGAATGGGCCCGACTTTATCAAGCAACTCACCGGAATGCCGTGTAGTGGGCTCGATTGAGAGCACGGTGAAAGGACGATCCGACAAAGTACCGCCGGCAGTATCTTCGGTACGCTGAAGTACTGGACGGACCTCGCCGTCCCGCGGACAAAAGCGACCATGCATGCAGTTATTTCGCACCCCTTGGCATCACGCGCTAAGACGGCCACCCGAAGGCGTGAATTTCGCTGAATTGGCCTCAACCGCGCATGACGATCTCTCTGCACGACCGGCGCGATTGCAGCGAGCTTTACGCGGCTTCTGCCAACTCTGGCCAGGCTGCCGTTTCGACTGCACGCTCGTGCAGATGTCGCCGCGCGACGTCCTCGAACTGTGCGTGCCACTGTGCAACGTCGCCCCCATCATGGACGTCTTCCAGGTCTTGCAGAAGCGCGATAACGCGTGGTTCGTAAGCATTGACGCCCGACATTGCCAACGCGTGAAGCAATGGACCACCCTCGCCCGCCTGGTAGTACCCAATACCGAATTCTTCCAACGCGGGCGAGTAGTGCTCGTCGTGAATCAGCGCGCCGATCGCGCAGCGGCGGCCATCGCGCCCACGCAACCGACAACTGCCGCTGTCGTCTTCCGACACTGCCATTTGCGCGAGGAGATGCGAGCGCACCGTTGTGAAGATCTGCTGGAGGCTTGTCATGAAACTGCTCCGCATCTTCACGCAGCGCGCTGCAAGCTATTCGCCGACAGTCCGAATCTGCGCGCGATAGAGCGCAGCCGCTCATCCCATTCCCAGATGCCGAAGACGTCATGAACGTTCTGCAGACAGCTCAACAATTCGACGGTCTGTGGCGAATAGATATTGAGGCGTGCGCGCAACAGTGCGCGCTTCAGTGCAGCGACCCCTGCGTCCATGTAGGTGGGAATCTGCAGCGCGTCGGCGAGGACATAGCGAACCGGCACTCCTTCCATCGACGTGCGGTAATCAATCGGACGGATCATTGCGCCGATCGGGCATCCGCCGCAACGGCCGCGGTACGCGCCGCCGCCCCGCGGAAGCAGCGCGGCGTTCCCCTGGTTCATAAGATGCGCCACGCTCGAATCGAAGATCTGTTGATGAGTAAGAAATCCCGCTGCCACGGCTTTGCTCCGACGAATTAAACATGTACACACTATCGTCCGCTGGCGCGTTACCTTGTATCCAGAAAAACCCTGTTTTTACCTAAATGGAACAAAAGTACGCGTAATTTGTACCGAAAAAAGAGCGGACTGAGCGTTCGCTGATCCATGTTCGACGCCGCCGTCAGAGTGCCGTTAAGATAAGGGCGCGAGTGCATGAATTGGCGCGGTCCCCAAGCGCGGCAACCACTGCATTGGTAACCCTCAACAAGATCCAAACTCAGCACCAAGCGGCCGGGCAATAGACAGCAATATTCTCGCTATGGAAAACCGGCAAGTTGCCTATCAACATCGATTTCGCTTTTTCTCCCATTGTCAATACCTCGTGCAAGAAAGCGTGCTCGCTTACAAGGCGCTCGTGCGCTCGCTCCCGTCTTTCAACGTAATTCACTGTGCGCTCTACAAATCCGATTTACGTATCAGGACTACTTAGGAGAGTGCGGATCGCATGTTTTTCCGAACTTCCAGCACCATGCAAGGAGTCGCGCGGTCGGCTTGCCATCAAAGTGGTCCGCTACTATTGTCCCTTAGTCCGCACGTGGACATGTCACGACATGCCTTTAGCATAATTGCGGCTCGGCTCATACCTTGCTCGTGCAAACGTGTATAAATATTTCAGATCGCCTGTGTTTTACTCTGCCACGCGAGCGACACTCGCATGGAGTTATTGAAGATGACCACAAGTCAAGATCCGCAAGTCGAAAGCGATATCGCCGTACAACTCGCAGCCGAGCGCTCTACCAACGCCCGGCTACTCAAACTCATTAACGCCCACTCGAAGATCGCGGCGACCAAGCTGAATCTGGATACCTTCTTTTCCGTAGTGACCGACGCGCTGCTCGATCTGGTGCCCGCGGCCCACGCATCGGTAGTGGAATGGGTCGACGGCGACGACATGGTGTACCGCGCATGCAGCGGGTCGATAGCGCGGCACGTCGGTTTGCGCCTGAAGCGCGAGGGGAGTCTCTCGGGTCTGTGCTCTGTCGAGAACAAGCTGCTCTATTGCCGCAACACTTCTAACGACCCTCGCGTCGACAGGCAGGCGTGCGAGCGAGTGGGAGCCGCTTCGATGATCGTCGCGCCGCTTGCCTACCACGCGGAAGTGGCAGGCGTCGTCAAGCTGATGGCCGACACTCACGATGCGTTCTCTGCCGAAGACATTCAAACTCTCGAGCGGATCACTTCGCTCGTCGCGTCCGGTATGGCGCATCAGCGCGTATTTGCCGAGAACCGGACACTGATCGAAGAAAACGCGATCACCATCGCAAAGCTGCGTACCGAAATCGGTTTGCGCGAAGCCGCGGACAAGAGACTCGCTTCCTCCCTGCGCCGCCGCAGACTCGTGCTCGACACTACGCATGACGCTTTCATTTGCACGGACTCGAACGGCATCATCATCGACTGGAACGATGCGGCGAACCGCACGTTCGGTTATTCACGCGACGCCGTGATCGGCCAGCCCATGCTGTCACTGCTATTCCCCGAGCGCTGCAAGGCCGAGTACGCTCAGTTGGACATCTTCGAGTTCGACCGGAAGCAGCCCGGACACAGTCCGCGCACAGAACTGACTGCCGCGCGAAGCGACGGCAGCGAATTCCCGGCAGAACTTTCCGTGGCCGCTGTGCAATATGACGGCAGTAAAGAACTCGCGTACTTCGTTCGCGACATCACCGAGCGCTTTAACGCGCGCGATCTCGACAAGCGCTTTCGTGTGCTTGTCGATGCGATCAGCGATTACGCCATCACGTTGCTCGACGCCGACGGGCTCATCACCACCTGGAGTGCCGGGTCCGTGCATGTAATGGGCTACCATGCCGACGAAGTAATCGGCAAGCCACACTCGCTTTTCTACACGCCCGAAGACGTGTCAGTGGGCAGGCCGCAGAAAGACCTCGACCAGGCCGCGCGCGAAGGCCGCAGCGAAATGGAAGAGTGGCGTGTGCGCAAGAACGGCACGAACTTCTGGGCCAACACCATCGTCACGGCGCTGCGCGATCCCAACGGCGCGCTGCAAGGCTTTGCGAAGATCACGCGCGACATGTCGCGGCGGCGGCGCATGGAAGAACTCGAAGCATCAAGCCAGCGTATGAGCCAGTTCCTCGGCCTGCTGGGGCATGAATTGCGTAATCCTCTCGCTCCACTGCGCAACGCCGTTAGCATGCTGCAACTCAAATCGAAGGGGCACGAAGCATTTCTGCCAGAACACGAGCTTATAGACCGTCAGCTGTCGCACCTCACCCGTCTGGTCGACGATCTGCTCGACGCCGGGCGCGTGACGCTCGGCCGCGTACACATCACGCCTACGCCGTGCACGTTGCAGGCAGTCGTTCAGCTCAGCATAGAAGGCAGTGCGCCGCTTCTGGCAGCGCGCAACCAGACATTGAACGTGTCGATGCCCGAAGAGCCGATGCGCGTGAACGGCGACCTCACGCGTCTGGTGCAGGTCGTGCAGAACCTGTTGAACAACGCATCGAAGTTCAGTCCCATTGGTGCGTCAATCGACTTGACGGTATTTCGATCAGCACGGCTACTCGCCATTCGTATTGACGACCCCGGCCGCGGCATCGAGCCCGATGCGATCGATGCGATGTTCAATCTGTTCGTGCAGGAAACGCCGACCGAAGAACAGGCCGATAAAAGCGGCCTTGGCATTGGACTCACGCTCGCGCGTGCAATTGTGGATCTGCACGGCGGGCATATCGACGCGCGTAGTGCAGGACGCGGCAAAGGCAGTTCGTTCACAGTATGGCTGCCGGGGTACGAAAGCGAAGTTGCCGACGAAGAGACACGCGAGAATCCGCCCGTCGCACCGCAACAAGCAAACCTGCGCGTACTCGTTGTCGACGACAACAACGACTCTGCGGACAGCATGGCCGCGCTCGTAGAAGTGCTCGGCCATGAATCGCGCGCAGTGTACGACGGCGCCGCTGCCGTCGAGCTCGCGAAACAGTGGCAACCAGCGCTTGTCCTTCTCGATCTTTCGATGCCGAAGATCACCGGCTTCGATGCGTTACCGCAGATTCGCGCAGCCCTGCAGGAGCCCGGCGCGGTGATCGCGGCGATGACAGGACTCGGCACCAGCGAAGACCGCGCGCGGACCGCAGCAGCAGGCTTCGATTTGCATCTGACCAAACCGGTCGGTCTCGACGATCTGGAAGATGTGCTGCGTCTTGCAGGCAAGAGCTCTGTGACCTGAGAGCGCGATGTGTGTCGGCTCGCACGGCGCTCAGGTCATTTCATATCGGCCGGCTCACACGAGCTAACTCCTGCTCGAAAACAGGTCGGCCACAACGGAGCGCAACCAGCGATTGCCCGCCTCGTGATGGTACTTCGCATGCCAATGCTGCCGGACTGCGAATTTATCGACCTGGAACGGACAGGAGTGAACTGCAATGTCGTTCACTCTTGCCAATGTCTCCCCGATGTTTCGTGGCAACGTGGCGATCAGATCGGTCGACTTGATGATCGAGCCGAGCCCGAGCATGCCCGGAAGCTCGAGCACAACATCCCGTTCTATGTTCTCGCGCAACAGCGCCTGCTCGAGCAATTGCGCGCCCGTCCCGGCGGCAATGGTCACGTGCCCCTCGCGACAGTACTGCTTGATGCTGAGCCTGGTGCGCACACGTGGATGGTCAGGATTGGCGAGACAGACCCAGTCCTGCATATAGAGCTGTTGCTGATACATGCCACTGCCGAGCCACGGTATATGCCCGATCGCCAGATCGGCTTCGCCGGATTCGAGCGCGCGCTCCGTGTTCCCATCGATTCTCGCGGCTTCCAGCCGAATGCCCGGCGCGTGGGCGCGCACATGTGCCAGCATCCTGGGAAGCAGCGTGATGTGACTCGCATCCGTCATGCAGATGCGAAACCGGCGCTTTGCCGTGTTCGGGTCGAACGATATCTCCCACGCCGAAAACCGGCGAAGCGACTCCAGTATCTGCCTGCACGGTCCGATCAGCGCATCCGCCTGCGGCGTCGGCGTCATCCCGCCTGGTGTACGGACGAACAGCGGGTCCTGCAGGTGTTCCCGTAGACGCCCCAGCCAGATGCTGACCGTGGGCTGACTCTGCCCAAGCTGCTCGGCAGCACGCGTGACGCTCCGCACGTCGTACAGCAGGTCGAAGAGCTGCAGTAGCTTGAGATCAGGTAGCTCGGGGCTATTCATGGCGATATTGTCGAATGTAATGTCGCCATTGTATTCATTGAATTATGCTTAAGCGCATATTCCTGTAACTTGCACCCCGCGCCTCGCCCGGCGCATCAGCTATCAGGCGGCAGCCGACACTGCCGCCCGCAGTCCGAGCGAGTAGCTGTCTATACCAAAGCCGCAAATCTGTCCCTTCACGATTTCGGCGAACACCGAATGGTGGCGAAAGGCTTCGCGGGCGTGAATGTTCGACATATGTATCTCGACGATGGGTACGGTCAGGATGGCGAGCGCGTCCCGAATGCCATAGCTATAGTGCGTCCATGCACCGGCATTGATCAGCACGCCATCGACTTTATCGACGAAAGCCTGATGGATCCGCGCACACATGTCCCCTTCGCTGTTGGTCTGGTAGCTCTCCACCGTGACGCCAAGCTCCGTGGCCAGCGCCTGAAGTTGAGCATCGATGTCGGCGAGCGTGGCAGTTCCGTATTGAACCGGATCGCGCTTGCCGAACATGTTGTGATTAATGCCGTGCAGCATGAGGAAAGTTTTCATGAGTTATCCATACGATGTTTAGACTGGCGTCGTTTCAACAACGGCGCCGGTTTTCGCTGCCATCACGACCGCTTCGGTAATGCGCAGATTTTGCAGGCCGTCGCGCGCGGTAACGATGGGTTTCGCCTCGCCTCGCACGACTTGCCCGAAGTGTTCCATCTGATACTTGAGAGGATCGTCGCGCATCACGGCCTCCATGCCGACATCGAACGGCTTCCACCAGGATCGATCCTCAGCTTTCCCGTAGGTCTTGAGGCGCATGGTCGGAATCGACAATGATCCAAACGTGCCGGCGATCACATAACAGTCTTCGTCAGCGTAGGACGCGTAGGCCTTGTTTTCTTGCGAGGTCTGTTCCCAACTGCGCGCGCTGGCGGCCGTATCCGATAACAGGAACGTGCCCAGTGCGCCGCTCGCGAAACGTAGATTGACGGCGACGGTATCCTCGACTGCATAGCCGCGCGTCACGTTTGACGAAAACGCCTGGACCGCCACGATGTCGCCGCATAGCATCCGCAGGTTGTGGATGTCGTGAATCATGTTGAGCAGAATCGGGCCTGCGCCCGGTTCCTTGCGCCATGGCGCGTCCTCGAAATACTGATCGGGCTTGAAGAACATTGCGCTGCCCATAACCGCGACTATCGAGCCGAGCCTGCCTTCGTCGATGATCGCCTTTGCGCGCGCCATGATCGGACTGTGCGCGCGGTGATGACCGATCAGCACGCTTGCGCCATAGCGGTCGGCATCGGCAACGAGTGCTTCTGCCTCGTCCACCGTGGACGCTATCGGCTTCTCCAGCAGCATCGGCACACCTGCCTGCATGCTCAAGCGCGCGTGTTCCAGGTGAAGCGTGTTCGGCGTTGCAAGAACCACACCGTCCGGACGATCTTGTCTGAAGAGTTCATCGAGCGAGCGGTAATGCGGCACATGTGCTTTCGCGGCAATGTCGGCCGCGGCGTCCGACGGATCGACCACCGCCGACAGGACACAAGTCGCGTTTTCCCGGACGACACGAATATGCTCGAGACCGATATAGCCGGCACCCGCTACGGCGATACGCGTTTTCTTCATATCACTCTCCATGTCTTCCGAGCCGGCGTGAATCGCCCACATCGAGATCAGATTGAACACGATAGCGAACGCGACGACCGGTTATAAGCCACAGCCTACTCGCGATAACGAAACTCCGTCATATGTCTCGCTTTGCACGCGGCGTTTTCTCGTCGCGTCAATCCAGCGGAACGGTCAGTTGGTCGATAATCGCGTGCGTGCGCGGACGAACACCTCGCCACCATGCGAACGCTTCGGCGGCCTGTTCGACCAGCATGCCGACGCCATCCGCGACACCTTGCACGCCCGCGTGACGCGCTAGCCGCAGGAACGGCGTAAGACCCTTCCCGTACGCGAGTTCATACGCCGTGCCGCTCGCGCTGAAGACGCTCGGCGGAACAGGCGGCCGCTGCCCGGTCAGGCTCGCGGACGTCGCGTTGACGACGAGGTCGAACTGTCCCATCGATTCAAGCTCCGCATAGCCGCACGCGACGAGTGTTGCGTCAGCCGCAACCTGTTCGACGAGCGCCTTCGCCTTGTCCACGTGCCGGTTAGCAATGACGAGTCGTGCAGGCCGCGCCGCGATGAACGGCAGCAGCGCGCCGCGCACCGCTCCGCCCGCGCCCAGGACCAGCACGCGCTTGCCCGCCATCGGCTGATGCAGGTTGATTTCAATGTCACGCACGAGTCCGACGCCGTCGAAGTTCTCCGCCACGATGCGCCCGTTCTCGAACTTCATCGCGTTGACGGCCCCCGCGAGGGCAGCCCTTTCGCTGCGCTCGTCGGCCATGGCGAATGCCTGTAGCTTGAACGGCGCAGTGACGTTCATGCCCTTGCCGCCCGCAGCGATGAAAGTTCTCACCGTATCGTCGAAGGCATTGGCCGGCTCCAGCGGCCCTTCGATGGCGTCATACGTCATGTCCTGTCCGGTCTCTTCTGCGAAAAGACCGTGGATCAGCGGCGATTTCGTATGTCCAATCGGATTGCCGATTACCGCGTATCGATCGCTCATTGCGCACCCGGCTTCGAGAAGAGCACGCCATCGGTCTGCATCGCGTCGATCTCTGCCGCGCTGAAGCCCAGCGACTGAGCCACTTCCTCGTTGTGCTGCCCGAGATCGGGGCCGACTTCGCGTATCGACGTATCGCAGTCGGAGAAGCGGAACGGAAGGTTCGGCAGACGCAGTTTTCCGAAGCGCGGATGGTCCTGCTCGATCACCATGCCACGGGCGACGATCTGCGGATCGGCGACAACTTCATCGATGCGCTGAACCTTCGCGCTCGGCACATCGACGCTGTCGAGCAAGGCCAGCACTTCCGCGACAGGCCGCTCGGCTACCCACGGTTGAACGACTGCGAGAATGGCCTCGCGATTCGCATTCCGTCCGTTCAGACTATGGAAGCGCTCGTCGTTGCCGAAGCCAGCCGGACCGCCGTGTTGCTCGACGAGTGTGGCGAAGCGCCTCCACGAATCGTCCACTTGCGCCGCGATGACGAGATCGCCGTCGGCCGCGCGAAACACGCCGTACAACGTCGATGTCGGCATGTCGTGACCCGTTTGCTCCGGCACCACGCCTTGCATCGTGTAGCACTGCACCGCATATTCATGCATCGAAAATAGTGCGTCATACAGCGCCATGTCGATGTGCTGGCCGCGTCCGCTCTTCACCCGGCCGAGCAGCGCGGCGTTGACAGCCGCGACCGCATGAATGCCGGTGTACATGTCGCCGAGCGAAATACGCATGAGCGGCGGCGGCTCACCGGGGTTGCCGATCATCTGCATGATGCCGCTCTTCGCTTCCGCAATCAGGCCGAAGCCCGCGCGATGCGCATCCGGTCCGGTATGTCCATACGCGGAAATCGAGCAGTAGACGAGTCCCGGATTGCGCTCGGACAACGCGGCGTATCCGAGCCCGAGCTTGTCCAGCGCGCCCGGCCGGTAGTTCTCGATGAACACGTCGGCGGAATCGCACAGACGCTGCATGAACGCCTTGCCGCGCGGATCTTTCATGTTGACGCTCACGCCGCGCTTGCCCATGTTGAGCTGCAGGAAGTAGGCGCTTTGCTGGTCGTCGAGGACGGTGGCGTGCTGACGGCCTGCGTCGCCGCTGCCGGGACGCTCGACCTTGATGACTTCCGCGCCGAGCGCCGCAAGGCATCGGCCGACATAGGGACCGGCGAGAAAGTGGCTGTAGTCGACAACGCGGATACCTTCGAGTGGACGCGCCTGCATCATTTCGCTCCCGGACGGCGCGGGATCATCAGACGATGTTCGCCGCGTTGAACGACTTCGCCGTTCTGGTTGATCAACTCCGACGGCAACACGACGATGCCCCAGTCCGGACGGCTCTTGCTCGCGCGCATCGAGCCGACGCGGAACTTCACATGCAGTACGTCGTTAGCCTTGATCGGCAGCAAAAAGTCCCACGTCCAGCCGAGAGACATGCCAGGCAGAAAGCGATAGTCGCTTTGCGTCTTCAGGCCGTCGGCAATCGACAATCCGAACAGACCATGCGCGACGATCGAACCGAAATGGCTCGCATTGGCGTATTCCTCGTCGACATGTACCGGCGTGTGATCGCCTGTGAGATCGGCGTATGCGAGGATGCGTTCTTTCGTGACGGTATAGCTGGGGCTCACGCACTCGTCGCCTTCCCGCGCATCGTCCCAGTATTTTTCAATGATGGTAGTGGTGCTCATGCTCACGCCTCCGCGCGTGGGTTGATCGCCAGCGCCTGCGCAACGCACGTAGCAGGTTTAGCCTGAATGAGTTCGACAGCGAGGCCGTCGGGCAGACGCAGCCAGTTGCGGCCTTGCGGCATTTCTGTGACGCCGAACGCTTGCGCGGCGGCAAGCGCGGCTTCGAGGTCTTCGCACATGACGCCGAGATGCGCGAGCCGTCCCTCGGGGCCCTCATGCTGTGGCGCGCTGATGAACTGCAGGCCGCCCAGCGTCCAGTACTGACGCGGCTCTTCGCGCGTGCCGTCGACTTCTCGCATCGTCATGCCGAGCACATTTTCGAAGAAACCGATGTGCCAGTGAATGTCCTTCACCCAGATGGCGACGTGTTCCAGATAGGCTCTCGTCGCGCTCATGCTGCGGCCCCTTGTTTCTGGCGGTCCGTCATCGCCCGTTCGATGCCCTTGATGCAGGCGACGAGCGTCGAGTTCACCGGAGTCGGCACGTTGAGGCGCTCGCCCCAGCGCACGACCGCGCCGTTGATAAAGTCGATTTCGGTGATGGAAGACTTTTCGAGGCTTTGCAGCATCGATGTCTTGAATGCGGGCGGAAGACCTTCGGCGGCCATGTTCCAGGCGTCTTCGGCATTCGTGATGGAAAGCGTGATGCCGGCGGCCCGGGCCGCTGCCATTGCTTCTTCGACGGCTGCGAGCGACGTCGCTTTCAGAACAGGTTCATCGTAGAGCTGGCCATAGGTGAGCTGCGTGATGCCCGTGATCGCGCCCGTCGCGACGTTGATGAGCAGCTTGTCCCACATCGTGCCGAGAATGTTGTCGCTGACCGTGGTCGTCAGACCGGCGGCGTTGAACACATCCGCGATTTCTTGCGCACGGCCCGTGATGCGGCCGTCGAGTTCTCCGATGATCGTGAGCTTGCCCGTCACGCCGGCCTGGATATGGCCAGGCCCTCGCAGGACGCCGCCGACATACGTCTTGCCGGCGAGCACGCGCTCGCGTCCGACGATCTCGCTCAACACGTCTTCGTGGCCGAGACCGTTCTGCAACGACAGCACGACCGTTTCCGGACCGACGAGAGCGAGCGCGCCGCGCATCGCCTGATCGGTGTGAAAGGACTTGACCAGCACGATAACGAGGTCGACGGGACCGGCTTCTGCCGGATTCATCGTCGCCCGGACCTTGACCTGGCGCGTGCCGCGCTCGTCGTCGACTTGCAGACCGTCGCGGGACATGGCTTCGACGTGCTCGGCGGACCGGTCGACGAGCCACGTCTCATGGCCGCCTTCGGTCAGCGCGGAGCCGATTGCGCAACCCAGCGCTCCGGCCCCTAGAAATGCGATCTTCATATGCGTCTCCTTGAACGCAAACGAAGATACGGCTCCGCGTACATGCTGGCAATGCAATGGCTTTAATAGCCGCATTGCGTACGGCAATAATGGGGCGGGTCCTCAGGCGACGTTATGGCACGGAAATGCAGACGCCGCTCGCTCCCGGCAGCCTGCATTCTGCCATTGGGGTCTAGACGCGCCGAGGTAAAGCGTCAGCTCGGCAACAACCCGGCCTGCCTATAACTATCCATGAGCGTGTCAAACAGCGCGATGTCTGCGCGACCACGCGCCATGAGCTGCGCACCGGCGACTGCGGCATAGATGGCGCAGGCGCGTTGGCGGGCCCGCTGTGCGTCGACGATCTTCGCCTCTCGAAGATTTTTTTCCAGCCATGCGACATTCACGTCTGCAAAGGCCTGAACCTCCTTTTTCACTCCTTCGGGGAGATCGTCATACTCTGCGGCCATGAAGCTGCTCAGGCACATGCGGTTGTCGCTCTCGAGCGACTTGCGAAACGTTTCCGGATATCGACGCAGGCTAACAAGCGGATCCGCCGACTCGGTCGCAAGCGCTTCCAGCACCGCCGCGGAATCTTCCCAGTAACGCTTCGCAACGGCCGCAGCGAGGTCGGCCTTGCTTGCGAAGTGATGGTAGATGCTTGCAGCCTTGATCCCCACGTCCTGCGCAAGGTCGCGAATGTTCAGTCCGCTGTACCCGTGAGCCTGCGCCATTCTTGTAGCCGCGACGACAATTCTGTCGCTCGAACTTCCGGCGGCCTGATTCTTCATGGCAAATCTCCGCAAAAAAACTGTTGACTGCGCGGATTGTAGCGCCTAAAGTCCAATCTAACAAACGTTAGGTATAACGACTCGAGGCCGACTAGCCGTCGGCTTTTTTAACGCGGCGTCAGCCTATCGAACGTTAGGTAGGACGTCAGTCACATCATTGAATCAACCACTGATAGAGGAAGTTATGAGCTCGGAAATCTTTTTTCAGGATGCAACGCGACTGGCAGAACTGATCCGCAAGCGCGAAATCTCCCCGGTTGAAGTCATGCAGGCGCACCTTGACCGGATTGAAGCGATCGATCCCAAGATCAACGCCATTGTTACGGTCGCAGACGATGCAATAAAGGCCGCAAAAGCCGCCGAAGCGGCTGTGCTATCCGGACAAACGCTCGGGCCGCTTCACGGTGTGCCCTTCACTGCCAAAGACTCGATCGACACAGCCGGTGTGCCGACGCAGCGCGGCTCGCCTATTTTCAAAGGGCGCGTGCCTGACGCCGACGCAGTGAGCGTTCCGCGGCTGAAAAAGGCAGGCGGCATTCTCCTCGCAAAAACCAATCTGCCCGAATTCTCTTATTGGATTGAGAGCGACAACCTGCTTAGCGGTCGGTCGAACAATCCGTGGGACCTTGACCGGACACCCGGTGGATCAAGCGGCGGCGAATCGGCGGCCATTGCAGCAGGTATGTCGCCGTTGGGACTCGGCACTGATCTCGCCATCTCGGTGCGTGGGCCGGCCGCGCAGACCGGCATCGTCTCGCTCAAGGCAACGCACGGGCGAGTACCAATGACCGGCATCTGGCCGCGGGCACCGCGCCGCTTCTGGCATGTAGGTCCCATGGCGCGTAGCATCCGCGACCTTGCACTCGCCTTCTCGCAGTTGGCGGGCCCCGACGGGCAGGACGCTTTTGCGAGCGGCACCGTGCAATTCGATGCCGGAGTCGTGCGTTCGCATGATCGACCGTTGAGAGTGGGCTGGATGGTTGGGCCGGGCTTCGGACCGGTCGATCCCGAAGTCGCCGCGACTGTGCAGTCGGCGGCGGAAGCGCTCAGGAGCGTGGGCTGCATCGTCGAGCCCGTCAGTATTCCCGCGCTGGAACGTGACTTCGCTCTGGATGTGTTCAACCGCCTGCACGTTATGGAGATGAAGCCCGCGTTCGCGGAAGCCACGGCGGGCCACGGTCAGGACGAACTGTACAAGATGGCGAGAACAATGCTCGCGTTGCCTGACACGTCCATGAAGGACTATATCGACGCCGAACAGGCCGCCGAGCGTCTGCGGGACGGCTACGCCGAATACTTCACGAGATACGACGCGTTGATTACCCACGTCCTGCCGATCCCTGCCCACAAACATGGCGTCGACACGTTCACGATCAACGGTGAGACCGTCGACGCCAGGTATCTGCAGGGCGCAACGGTTCCGCTCAACGTGACCGGTTTGCCCGGCATTTCGATGCGATTCGGCACGAGCAAGGACGCACTGCCTATCAATGTGCAGATCGTCGGCAGCTGGCAGGCGGAGTCCACCATCCTCCATATCGCGTCATTGCTCGAATCCGTGAGCCCCGTGCGCGATCAGCATCCGAAGATCTGATGCGGTTGGCCGTTTGATTCGGTTTCGTTGCGCCGGACTCGTCCGCGAGTCTGGCGCACACGGGCGCCTTAACCGCGGCGACCGTCGAACGAACATCTCAGCGGCGCTTAACGTTGCGTTCCCGGCTGGAAAGCCTCACGGTTAGCAATGACGTAATCGTGGACGGAAATCGGCTTTTGGCCCGTTATCTGTTCGACCAGATCGTTAGTGCCGGCGAACTCGCCCGCCTGATAGCCGCGATACACCGACGTAATGTGCTGGATGAAATACGGCGGCAACCCAAACTGGTTGAGACGCGTCTCGAACGATTCGAGGCTCTCTGCTTCATAACGCATTGGGCGATCGAGCGCATCGCCGACTATTCTCGCCATTTGATCGTGATCCAGTTCCTCCGCGCCGAACAACGGATATGTCTTGCCCGCGTGAGACTCAAGGTTTAGCAGGATGCGAGCAATCACACGTCCCTGATCGGCGGCGGCGATCGGTGCGTGACGGCCGCTACCGGCGGGAACGCGCAGCACGTTATGGTTCGCGATCTCCGAGCGCTGAAATCCGTAACTCAGCCATTCCATGAAGAGTGTCGGCCGCAGATGAGTAACGGGAACACCGGACCAATCGAATATTCGCTCGCCATACCAGTGCGCAAGCGATGCATGGCTCCTTGCGTCGGCGCTCGCGGAAATCTGCGACATATTGACGATCGAGCGCACCCCTGCAAGCTTCGCCGCGTGAGCAAAATACGCAGTCGCATCGACGAGTTGCGGTTGCATGATGGGGTACACGAAATAGGCACCTGTCACGTCGCGTAGCGCTGCCTGAACCGCATGACTGTCGAGCAGATCGCCCACAACAACTTCAACGTCGCTCGTGCGTAACGATGCGGCGCGCTCGTCGTCGCGATGGACCAGTGCGCGCACGTGTGCGCCGCTCGACAAAAGCTCCTCGATAGCGGCACCGCCCGTTGCACCGGTAGCGCCCGTAATCAGATAAACATCATGCTTCATCTCATACTCCAGATTGGAATGTGAACACGTGCGCGACGCGCTTCGCTCGGCGAAGTGCCGGCTCTTTCGTCCAGGCGGCTTTCAGCCTGCCGTCTCACGCAGAGGTGAAGGCGGAACCACGACCTTGACGAGGCCTGTCTTGACGTCGTAAACCAGTCCCGACACGATCAGGTTATCGGGAAGGTTGCTGTTCGCGCGCAGTGCGGCGACATCGAGCGCCACCGCCTCGTATGGCTCCGTGACAGCGAGCTTATCGAGCGCGTCCGTCTCGACATCGAGATGCTTCGCGAGCAAGGCGGGCGCGTGCTTGTAGCAGCCGATAATTCCGCAATCGGTGTGTTGCAGCAGGACGAGATTGCGCGCACCGTCCGGGCGTCCTGCAGCTTTCGCGACGACGCTCAGCACTGCAAGCGTTTCAAGCAACGGTTTGTTCACCCGACCACCGACATTGCGAATGACGGCCGCCTCACCCTGCTTCAAACCCAATACATTGGCGGGATCGACGCGAGGATCGACACAGCCGACCACCACCGTTCCCGTCGACGGCATCATCTTCAGATCGGGCGCAAACGTGGTGTTTGCGAAGTCGGCGTTGCGCTCCAGCATGACATCGTTGAAGTCCATTTTTGCTTACTCCTGCGTTGATGGCTCGAAGTGGCCAGGTTGACTCACAAGCGTCTCGCGCATCGCACTCGCGAGATGCGGATTCGACGACGGTATTGCGCGATTGCACACGCGGTTCACGCGATCTCTTCCAGGTCGCTGGCTGGCTCTTCTCCCGCTGCACGCACCGAGCGCTCGATGACATGAAACTTCGGTGTCCGATCGATTACGAGCCCAAGCACGTCGGGACGGCTGTAATGACCGCGCGAGTCCATCATCCGTTTGCGCTTGTCGATCTGCCAGAAATCCAGATCGGCGATGATCTCGCCCTCTCCTTCACGCAGCGGCGCGCCACCCATGTACTCGCCCTCCGGTGAAACGATGGCGGTGAAACAGCCGCTCGAGATCGGGCCGATCTGGGTTGTATTGGTATCGTGCAGAATCTGCTGTTGCTGTTCGGGCGTCAGCCAGGCGGTCGCATTGACCACAAAGGCTCCCGCCTCCAGCGCGTGCTGGCGGATGTTCACGGAGATCTGCTCTGAGAAAAGATCGCCGGCGAACGAACCCGGATACATCGCCGAATGGATTTGCTCTCCGTCGGCCATCAGCGCATAACGCGCGAGCGGGTTGTAGTGCTCCCAGCACGCCAGTTGACCAACCCGGCCCACAGCGGTATCAACTGCACGCAGGCCTGAGCCGTCACCCATTCCCCATACCATTCGCTCGTGGTAGGTCGGCGAGAGCTTGCGACGCCGCTGCACGAGCGTGCCGTCGGCGTCGAACAATAGTTGCGTGTTGTAGATCGTGCCGCCGTCGCGTTCGTTGACGCCAATCGATACGACCATTCCGGCCTGGCGCGCCGCTTCGCCGATTGCGCGAATCGTATCCGACGGAACGGTCACCGCCTGTTCGAGCAGCTTGTAATGCTCGGCGCCCATTGCAAAAGGCGATTCGATGAACGAGAAGTACGGATAATAGGGAACGACGGTTTCGGGGAACGTCGCGAACTGGACGCCCTGCTTGCCGAGTTCGAGAATCTTTTTGACGACTTTGTCGACAGTGCCTTCCCGGCTATACAGGACAGGCGCGATCTGGACTGCTGCGGCGCGGACGATTTTCGACATGATGATGTTCCTTTGGCTAGCTGCGATGCGATTAAGAGAAGTGCTTGAACCTTAACGTCGCGAGCCATTACGATCCATGTCGTTGTTGCCACCATTCAAGACATTCGTGGCCCGACCGCAGTAAGCTGGCTATCTGGATTCACAGGTCCGCCATCGGGGAATTCGACCCAGACGGCGTTCGTTCACACCACGTTCATACTGCGTACGGCGGAATCAGATATGCACCGGATTGGCTTTGTAGTGCCAAGAAGATTTCAGATGTTGAGCCTCGCGGCTCTTACGGTGTTCGAGATCGCGAACATGCCGCCGAGAGGCCCGTGCTACGAGGTCCATCTGCTGTCCGAACACGGTGGTCCGGTTGTATCTTCGGGCGGTATGACGTTGGAAACCGAAGCGTTCGGCGATCCGGCATTCGACACGGTCATCGTGGGCTCTATTACTGAAATGAAAATGCCCGCTGCCGATGCTCCCGTGGTTGCGTTCGTGAAAGAGGCAGCGAGAGCATCGAGACGAGTAGCCTCGATCTGCAGCGGGGCATTTGTCCTCGGCGAGGCAGGACTTCTGGATGGCAGACGCGCAACCATGCATTGGGCACACGCGTCCGAATTCAGGGCGCGCTTCCCGAATGTCCGCACGGAAGAAGACCGGATATTTGTCAACGACGGTCCACTGTGGACTTCGGCGGGAATGACGGCGGGGATCGACCTCGCCCTGGCTTTGCTCGACAACGACCTCGGCCCGGACGCCGCAAAAATGGTTGCCAGACTTCTCGTCATGAATCAGCGGCGATTGGGTGGCCAGATGCAGCATTCAGCACTGCTCGACATGACGCCGAAATCCGATCGGATCGAATTGGTCCTCGCGCATATTCGCCGCAACCTGCGCAATCCACTCACCATCGAGGAACTTGCGAATGTCGCAAACCTCAGCCCGCGCCAGTTCAGCCGCGCCTTCGCCACCGAGACCGGTCAGTCGCCCGCCAAAGCTGTCGAACAATTACGCCTCGAAGCAGCCAGATTCATGATCGAGCAAGGCCGCCACACCATTAACGTGGTGGCGCAGGAAACAGGTTTCGCGGACCGCGAACGTATGCGCCGCGCGTTCGTGCGGACGTATGGTGTACCCGCCGATATTCTGCGCAGGAGCGCCCGGCGCGAACCGGCCACTGACAATTGAAGGCGCTTTATGGCGGGGGCATGGTTGTCGCGTGCCGAATGCCGACTTCCGGTCGAACGTTGATTCGCTCCGCCATTAGCGATACCTTTACATCTGTCCTGGTCGTCGAGTGCTGGTCAACGAGGGAGGATCGTTTCGTGAAAAGCGCGTGGGCTTTCTCATGCATCGTCGCCATGAGCGCGATCCTCGGCGGATGCGGCAAGGGCGGTTCGCAAAACGTCACTGAGGCATCGAGCGCATCCGCGAGCCAATCACCGGCTCAGCCAGCGCAGGGCGCGAGCGGTACACTCACCGCATCAGGCGCGCAGGCGACGGGCGCACTGGGCACCGTCACCAAGGCGCAGTTGCCGGGGGAAGCAGCCGAGACACTGCGGCTGATCGCAGCGGGCGGTCCCTTCCCGTTTGCGGACGACGGTGTGCTGTTTCGTAACAGCGCGCTTTTGCTGCCCAAGCATCCGCGCGGTTACTACCACACATACACGGTTCGCACCCCGGGCTCGACGGATCGCGGGCCGCGCCGGATCGTATGCGGTGGACCGCGCAAGCAAACCAGCGACTGCTATTACACCGACGATTACTACGCCAGTTTCAAGCGCATTGCAGGATAACGAGCGGCGCTGATCCGTTAAATGTCGATCCCGCTCACACGTCCGGATTGCTTTTTATAAAGCCGGTGAACGCGCTATACGACGGAGTGATGGGCGTACCGTCGAGCATGATGCCGTACGTATCGTTTCCGCTATCGAGCACATACAACATGACCGACTGGATGCTGTGAGTCTTTCTCGCGGAATAGAACTCGCTCAACTGGCTCGTGATGTAATTTGCCCGATAGGCCTGCGTCCGCTCCGGACCCGTGTTCCACTCGCTGATGATGAACGGCACGCCATAACGCGCTTTGCAGTAGGTCGGCAGATCGAACCCCGGACTCTGGCCGTCGGCGGGAATCGCGAAGATGTCGCCATAAACTTCGTAGTTATGCCAGGTGGTGATGTCCCAACGAACCTTGGGGTAACCCGTGCTGCTGTCGGGCTGATTGCCTTCCCACAATGCATCGGATGCGCCGATATCATTCACGCAAAAATTGACGCCGCATTTCGCCGATGGCTGTACTGACTTCACGCCGTCTATCATGCCGCGCAAGACGCCGCGCAGAAGCGGCCAGTTGGTGTTGTTGAAGTCGGCAGCCTTGGTGCCGGCGTTGGTGTCGTCGAGAATGATCGCTCTGTCACGGGTCAGTTCGTTGCCGCATTCGTACATCGTCACGCCGTATGGCATGAGTGCGCGAGCTACCGTCGCGCCGGAACTGAAGCCCGCGTTGTAAGCCGCCGACTCGCTTGCATAGAGAGTGCCGTCGTTGGCGTACATCCCTTGCTGGATCAACGCGAAGACCTGAAGCCCTGCCGTCTGGAATGTCCGCGCGATGTCGGTCACTGGGCCGAGTTGCGATGAGTCCGCCGTGCAGCCGACACGATAGATTGTGCAGCCCATCGTCTTGAGAATAGTGACGAGTTGCGCGGGCGTGTACAGGTAGTCGTGGTGACCGTTCATGCCGTAGAACGAACCCGGGGCCGGTGCGGTAGTGACGCGCGGGTCCGAGCAGGCGAGCCATTGAGCCTTGACCTCAGCGTTGACATAGAACTGACCGCTGGTATTGCGCAGGTAGATTTTGCCGCCGTACCACAGCGCGAGAGATACGTTGTAGTTCGTTCCCGCCACCACGCCGTTCTTATACGCGACGCCGTTCACCAGGGTCCACTTTGCGCCCGTACTGTCGATGATGTAAGGCGCGGACGGCATCGTGGTGCCGTCTGCCGAAGTGCCGCCGGTCAGCCGAGGATCGGCGCACCTGATCCAGCCCGTACCGTTCCATTGGTAAAACTCGCCGGATGTGTTTTCGGCGTAGACGGCTCCGGTGTAGTACATGGCGAGCGCAACGTTATAGTTGTTCCCCGCTACTACACCGTTCTTATAAAGCACGCCGCCCGTAATGGTCCAGACCGCGCCCGCGCTGTCGATGATGGAGCTGGCGGGCGGCATGGCCGTGCCGTTTGCCGAAGGCGAGGCGGTGGTGCGCGCCGTGGCACGCGCGGCGGAATTGCCGCTCGCAGTGCGCGCGGCAACCTCGCTGTCCTCACCTCCACCTCCGCCGCAGGCGCTAAGAACACAACTTCCGCCGAGGGCAACGAGCCCTCCAATAAATTGACGCCGCTTAACCATGGTGATTTTCTCAATCGATAAATAGCTTTGAATTTCGTTCGGGCTGCTAACGATCAAGAACATCGCTTCCCAAACTCCACTGCGGATTTGGCCTGCTTCAGCGCGTAAGACCTGGCGATGCTGACATTGACCTTCGTTGCGCTACGCACTAGGCGCAGACCTCAAGAAGGGAGGAAATCAGAAATTATTTCCGGTCACTGTGTTGCAGGCTGCAATTCCTACTTTCTATATCGGCCTGAGATGTGAGAACTGCTGCGTTTGCGGCGAATAGTATGAATTTTGCTGTAAGGGGGACGAGAGACGAAGAATCGCCTTTCTTCCGAGGAAAGGCGGGAGAGCGTTGGCTGTGCGGTTTTGGGGCCGGAGGTTGGCCCTAGTGTCGAACGGCCGTTCTGGCCGATCATTGGCAATCAGTGTGCGAATGGCAGGAGTGTCGCGCGAGCGCCAGCACAGGGCCGGGTGGCGATATCAGATGGCGTAGTGCCGCGTGCCGGTCGCTGACGGATTGCCCGCCATCTCTAGATGCAGGGGATCAATGGATACGGCTCAAGATGACTTCACCTGCTTGGCGCCGGGTATGTCTTTCGCCGCGCCAGGCGCGCCGACGAAGTCACCACTCATAAAACTTGCCCGGGGTGGCAGCGTCGGCCGTAGTTCGCCGCGCCGCCGGCCTTCCTCGTACGCACTAGACGAGCGCAGCGAACTGCGGTGCATGGTTCGTGCGGAACACCGCGACGGCGTCGCGCAGAGACCGCGCCTGCTCTGACATCGCCTGAGCCGCCGCCGACGCCTGTTCGACCAGTGCAGCGTTCTGTTGGGTCACCTGGTCCATCTGTACGACGGCGTGGTTAACCTGTTCGATACCGGTACTCTGCTCGCTCGACGCGGCCGAGATGTCAGCAATGACTGTCTTTACCTGATGCACTGAGTGCACGATGTCGTCGATGATTCCACCAGCGTTGTGCACAAGCTCAGCGCCCGCCGCCACGCGCTGCGATGACTGGCTGATCAATGCTTTTACTTCCTTCGCGGCAGCCGCGCTTCGCTGAGCGAGCGCACGCACTTCGCCAGCGACAACTGCGAAACCTCGCCCTTGTTCGCCGGCGCGGGCCGCCTCAACGGCCGCGTTGAGTGCCAGAATGTTTGTCTGAAAAGCAATACCCTCGATGACCGCGATGATCTCGCTCACTTCCGACGAGCTCTCGCTGATACCTTCCATAGTCCTGACCACGCTCAGCATCACGGTGCCGCCGGAGCTCGCAGTGTCAGATGCCTTTTCAGCAAGCGACGACGCGAGTCCCGCGTTCCCGGCATTCTGGCGCACCGTGCTTGTCAGTTCTTCCATACTGGCGGCCGTTTGCTCCAATGAGGCGGCCTGCTCTTCCGTACGTGCGGACAAACTCAGATTGCCTGCCGCGATTTCCGAACTCGCCATCGCAACGCCGTCCGCGTTGTGACGCACCGTACTCACGACGCTTAGCAAGCTGGATTGCATGTCGGCGAGTGCTCTCAGCAAAGCGCCGAGTTCGTCCGAGCGATCTACATCTATCTTCGAAGTGAGGTCGCCCTGCGCAACGGTGCGCGCTACCTCTACCGCAGTGGCAAGCGGTCGCGTGATTGAGCGGCTGAACAGCATCGCACCGCTCAATCCCGCGGCGAAGGCCCCCATCATCAACACCAGACTGATTGCGCCGGCCCGACGCGCGTCTTGGTCGGCTTGCGCCGACATCGCCGCTGTCTTCGTCGCGATTTGCTCGACCACTTCACCGAGCAAATGCGCCGGTTCGCGATCGACGCCGGCGACGGCCCGGTCCCCGACTGTCGGCTCGAAATCGTTCGCCTTGAACGCTTCCAGTCCTTTGCGATAGCCGTTGCCCATGCTTGTATGCGCGTTGCCAAACCGCTCGACCAACGCACGCGTTCCAGGTTCATCAAGCGCTGAAAGCAACACTTTCGTTTCTTCGTCGACAAGGCGTTCCTGTTTTTCAAAGGCGGCCCAGCCCTTGTCGAGTTTCGCGGGGTCCTTGCCACGCAACAGCACGTCTTTCCATTCCTGAACTTGCAGTTTGAAGTTCACAAGGATATTCGCGGCCATTCGCTCATTCGCGACGTGTATGCGCACAAGCTCGTCGTACTCGCCAAGCGAGCGATGCATCGAGTACAGGCCGTACATCGCGCCGGCGAACATCAGGAAGAGTGCCGCGGCAAAACCGAGGGGGAGCTTGAATGCGAGTTTCATGCAAGTCTGAGAGAAGGAGTGGGTACCGTACCGTGCGCATCGTGTCGGGCACTGTTGCGGTCTGCGGTCGGGCGCTTACTCTCAGGGTTTACGGCAGTGCGTAGATGGATCTGAATAGTCAAAAACAGATTGTGATGGGAACGCACAGAGACACTGTTCTGGCACCGCAAACCCAAACACACTACAAGAAAATGATTAGGCGTGGCCGCGCGAATGCGCAGTCGTGCTCCTCGCGCGAATCGCGGGTCGGGCTGCGATCGACCTGCGCAAACCGGGCCGGTTGGACCTTCGTCGAACCCGGCTTGCATGCAGGTCTCCGCCATGCACTCACTGATGAGAAAACGCGCTCATCCCGCTGGCTTCAGGACTACTTTCGTCCAACCGTGGTCGCGCGAGTCGAAGTGCTGGTAGGCCTCAGCCGCCCTGCTCAGTTCGAGCTCGTGTGAAACGATGAAAGAGGGTTTCGCCCTACCCGCATGAATCAGATCGCGCAACTGGCGGTTGTAGGCTTTGACGTTGCACTGCCCAGTGGCGATATGCTGGCCCTTGAACCAGCACATTCCCCAGTCGAACGCAATCTGCCCCTTCTTGGCCAGGTCATCGGGTGCGCCGGGATCCTGCGGTGTGAATACCCCGACCACACCGATACCGCCGGTGAACTTCACCGACTGGACGAGATTATTCATGGTCAGATTCGGAACCTCCTTTCCGGCGGGATCATGGCATTGATAGCCGACGCACTCGCAGCCGACATCGGCACCCAGCCCATGAGTGAGCTCCTTGATCCGCTCGACTGGATTGCACTTCGAATCGTCGATGGCGACTGCACCGATTGATTCCGCCAAACGGAGCCGGTCGGGATGACGATCGACCACCATCACATTGCAGGCGCCCTTGACCATCGCTGCATGCGCGGCCATCAGCCCGACTGGACCCGAGCCATAGATGACGACTGCATCGCCCGGCCTCATTCCGGCGAGCTCGGTGCAATGCCATCCGGTCGGGAAGATATCGGCCACCATCACATAGTCGTTCTGCTTTTCCTCGGCATCAGGAGGCAGCTTCAGGCAGTTGAAATCGGCCCAAGGAACGCGCAGGTATTCCGCCTGTCCGCCCTGATAGGGTCCCATGTCGGCGAAGCCGAAGGCAGCGCCTGCCATGCCGGGCTCAGGATTGGCAGCAAGGCAGAATGCGGTCAATCCCTTTTCGCAATTCCTGCAATGCCCACAGCTGATATTGAACGGCATGCACACCCAGTCACCGACTTTCAAACGTTCAACGGCCTGCCCCACTTCCGTGACCTGGCCGAGATTCTCATGCCCGAAAACCCTCCCCTTTTCAAAGTCGGTCCTGCCTTCGAACATATGCAGATCCGAACCGCAGATATTGGTGCTTCTGATCTGCACGATCACATCAGTCGGACGCTCGATTTTTGGATCGGGCACGTTCTCCACGCTGACATCGCGCGGCCCTCGATAGACAACAGCTTTCATCAGGTTGCTCCGGTTACGCGCAAGCCTGCCCGACCCTGCTCCCTCGATTGATGGAAGTCGTGAGTCGGAGCGGGCAGCGCTACCACATGACCCTCCGCTTATGCCCCCGGGCGTCGTACCGGTTTCGAATACCTGTGCGTTGCCAGGCCGTTCGACCGCGTGGTTCCCAGCGTCTTTGACGTCGTCCCAATGCTACGCAACCAGCCGCGGAGGGTTTTCTCCATCGGATCAGCTGGTCGATTCGCACAGACGTCGTTTAGGGCAGCAATGGATATTCCAGACGAAAGCGATGCGAGCCGGACGCGACGTGTATTTTCGTGCCATCTCCTCGCGCTTCCCATGCCAATCGCAGCGTACCTTTACGCAGCAGTTCGCTGGCATCGAACGTCGACGCCAAAGTTGCGCGCCGGGCCGATGCTTTCTCTTGTACTTGCGGGGACCGATGTCGCCGAGAGGTGTGTGCGTAATTACAAAGGACGGATCAAACTGTCCACGTTGAATGCGTCGCAATGGGTCGTGTGTCCAGTTGATGACGTGTGTATGACGCAAACGCCAGCCAGATCTACGTTCGTCGAAGCGCCGGAAAGGTCTCGTCGATCAGTGCACCTTACGTGTGCGGCGGGTCGGTTTTTGTCATCGCGTGTCGCGTCATTGCGCGTGCCGCAATCCAATGTCTGCACACGCATCGTCTGTGACGAACCCGAGAATTCTTCCGGTAAGTGCCACAATAAACATGGCGTGCATGTGCAAGCCAACTCTGGTTACGGAGGCAAACGTGATTCACATCGCAAACGCATCGGCGCGAGCACCGGCGAAGAAAATCTACGCGCTCCGTTTCTCGCAATACTTTGCGTCGGTACTCGCTGGCGCGATGTTAGTCACAGCTTCGGTACAGGCTCAGTCCCCTTCGTTCGACTCGTTTGCCGTGCCGTCCGGTAGCGCACCCCACGATGTCGCGCCAGAGCCTGGCGGTGCCGTCTGGTACACCGCGCAGGGGCAAGGCGCGGTCGGAAGGCTGGACCCGCGCAGCGGCAAGACGGAACGGATTGCGCTCGGCAACGGATCGGCGCCGCATGGCGTGATCGTCGGTCCGGACGGAGCCGCATGGATCACCGATGGCGGGTTGAACGCGATCGTACGTGTCGATTCGAAGACACTCGCTGTCACGCGCTTCCCATTGCCCAAAGACCGACAGAACGCCAACCTGAACACCGCCGTTTTCGACAAACGCGGGCATCTGTGGTTTACAGGACAAGGCGGAATCTACGGTGAGCTAGACCCGGCAACCGGCAAAATGCGCGTGTTCGATGCACCGCGCGGGCCGGGTGCCTATGGAATCTGTGTCACCCCCGACGGCAGCGTGTACTTCGCTTCACTGGCCGGCAACTACCTTGGCCGCATCGACCCGGTGAGCGGCACGGCTCAAGTCATCGAGCCGCCGACACCGGAACAGGGAGCGCGCCGCGCATGGTCCGATTCGAAAGGTCGCGTCTGGATCAGCGAGTGGAACGCGGGAAAGGTGGGAGTGTTCGACCCGGCGGCGCGTCGGTGGCGCGAATGGAAACTGCCGGGCGCCGATCCGCATGTGTATGCAATATTCGTCGACGACAAGGACATCGTCTGGCTCAGCGAATGGAGCGCTAACGCGCTCGTGCGCTTCGACCCGCAAACGGAACGATTCGAGACGTTTGCGCTGCCTCGCTCACATGCGAACGTACGCCAGATGATGGGCCGCCCGGGAGAAGTCTGGCTGTCCGAGTCCGGCACGGATCACTTGCTGCGCTACCGGTCGAGCACAACGGTTGCCGGCAGCAACTTACAGACCGCGCACCTCAGCCCAGGCTTTAACTTTCCTTTTCCCCTGCATACACTAGATTCGAGCCACGTGACCCGTCGCGGGGCACAAGGAGGACGACCATGACTCCCTGGGAAATTCAAGGCACCGAACTCGTCAATTGCAATTGCTCATACGGCTGCCCCTGCCAGTTCAACGCCCTGCCGAACAACGGCTTCTGCGAAGCAATGGGCGCCATCTCGATCAGCAACGGTTATTACGGCGACGTGCCGCTAGACGGCGTCAAGCTTGCGGTCGTGTTTCAGTGGCCCGGGCCGATCCACGAAGGTAAGGGCAAGTGCCAGCCGATCGTCGACGAACGAGCTAGCCCCGCGCAACGAGAAGCCATTCTGAAAATCATGACGGGGCAGGACACCGAACCGTTCGCGACGATGTTCGCCGTTTTTGCATCGACGGTCGAGCATGCATTCGACCCGGTCTTTACGAAAATCGACTTCGACGTCGATGTCGACGCCAGGCGCGGCCGGGTTCATGTCGAGGGCGTATTCGACGTCGTCGGCGAACCGATTCGCAATCCAGTAACGGGCGACGAGCACCGCGTCCGGATCGACCTGCCTCACGGGTTCGAATACGAACTTGCCGAGATCGGCTCCGGCACGAGCCGCTCGCAGGGAAACATCGCACTGGATCTCAAGGGGACTTATGCGCAGTTCGCGCAACTTCACCTGAATAACAAAGGACCGATCCGGCATCGCGCCGCGGCATGAGCAGCTTCGAAATTGCCGTGGGGCGCGAGCGCGTGATCACCGCGCTCGGCATTGTTGCCGTTGTCGCGTTTTCGTGGGCCTACGTGTGGACCGGCGCGGGAATCGGCATGTCCGCGCTGGAGATGACGGCCGTCGCGCTGTTCCCTCATCGACTGGCAGACGGCGGCGGGGGAATGGATCTGTCGTTGCCCACCGTGATCCTGATGTGGTGGGTGATGATGATCGCAATGATGACACCCAGCGCGGCGCCGCTGATCCTGTTATATCGACGCGTGTTGCGGCACCACGCGTCCACCGAGTCCAGTTCGGCCGTCCCGTCGATGTTTCTGCTGGCCGGTTACCTGACCGCATGGCTGGCCTTCTCAATCTGCGCGGCATCGCTCCAGGAGCTGCTGCAACCGACCGGCCTCATTTCGGAAATGATGCTGTGGTCGAGGAGCGCTCCGCTTTCCGCGATTGTTCTGGCCTCGGCGGGCCTCTACCAGTTCTCGCGGATTAAGCGCGCCTGCCTCGCGCAGTGCCGTTCACCTGTCAACTTTCTCACTGCGCACTGGCGCCCTGGCGTTGCAGGCAGCTTCCTGCTCGGAATGCGTCATGGAATTTACTGCGTGGGCTGTTGTTGGCTGCTAATGGCATTGCTGTTCGTCGGCGGCATCATGAATCTCATCTGGATCGCCGCGCTGGCGCTGATCGTATTCGTGGAAAAAATCCTGCCCGGCGGAGAGCGAGTCGGCCGCGTGCTGGGCGTCGTGCTGATTGTCTGGGCAGGCGTTACTTTGCTGGTGTGATCCGCTTTTCTCTTCGCAGTCGATCTGTGAGTGACCGGACAACTCCGTCCGTCAGTAATCAGCTCCCCTTAGCAAAGAAACTCCATTGTGAATGCGCTTGCGTGGCAAGCGCCGACACGAGCCCGGTCTGAGACGTCCGAAACTGACGACACCCGGCGGAATAATGACCGGCACGAAGTGTCGTCGGGCGCATTGAAGGGCGTCATGCAGATCAGCCTGCGCGTCGCCGCATCAGTTGGCGCAGCGACAGTGCATGCAGCAGGATCGACCCTGGCACTACGAACGCAGGAGTCAGCACATCTGGATAAGCGCCGGCGCCGATGCTTGGCACGGCTGGAACGATCAACTGGAATGGACCGGGCGAAGTGATCATCCCCAAGGTAATCGCGACGGCGAAGTCGGCGAGGCCGAACACGTTCCAGGCGATCGCCGCCTTCCGCCCTTGTTCTGCACCGCTGGCCACAGCAATTGCCACCGGCACGGCAAGCAGACCGGTCAGCACATCGCCGATTCCCGCCGGTAACGCGAACACGCCCGGCAGCAACCCGTGCAGCCACGCAGCGAGCGCCCAACTGCCGAATATCCGGTAAAGCTGCAGAGCGACAAGCCAGCTTGCCGGCATCGCATCGAGCACCCGTCCCACCCGCTTTGACAACAGCAGCAGCGGAGCGCCGACCATCACCGGCACGAAGATCGCCAACGGCAACATCGGCAAGGGCGAGGCATCCGTGCGGAAGGCGCCATTGATCGCCGCGCTCCAGACAACAGCGAACCAAAGCGTGTCTGGGATCATGACCGCGAGCCAGGTCGTACGCCGTTCGCCCGGCGTCAGGTCCGTGCTTTCGAGGCCTAGCCACAAACCCACCGCGATTAACGCATGAACCGTCAACTGATGAGCAGTGGTCGGTACGCCGCTGGTCGGGATGATCGGCTGCCAATAGATCAATACGATCCACAGCGCCACCGACGGGATGAGCCAAAACAGGCTGCGCCACGCGGGAGCGCGCGGGACGATATCGACGGGGACGCGGACGGCGGTCATCAGCGGTTCTCCAGGTGATTTGCAGTCTTCGCGGATGCTTTCTCGAACACCGCTGTCAAGATGCCGAGTCGGCCTTCCATGAGATTTCGGCCCAGGTTGGTGGTGAGCTGGGCGAAGTCCAACCCCATCACCACGCCGAGATTGAGCGAGGACGGCGGCCCTGACGCACGCAACTGCACAAACCAGGCCTTCGCTGTCCCGGTGTCGTCTTGCGATGCCAGCGTGCTGAAACCTGCTTGTTCGATCGCCGCGTGCGTTTCATCGGCCGTGAGGAGAAAGCTCGTTGCCGGCGTCCGCGCCCAGGGAACGGGATAGTGCGGCTCGCCGCCGTTTGCGACGACGTCGAACGTCGCAAATCTGCCGCCCGGCTTCAGCACGCGCCGGATCTCCTGGTACAGCCGTGGGCGGTCCGCAATGTTCATTGCGACGTGCTGCAGCAACACGGCGTCGAAACAGTTGTCGTCGAAGGGAAGATCCAGCGCGCTGCCGGCATGGAACGACACCTGTTCACTCTGCCCGGTGCGCCGGCTGAGATAGCGTGCGGCATCCACGAACGGCTCGCTGAGATCGATACCCGTCACGCGGCAGCCGTACGTTGCAGCCAGAAAACGGGCCGGCCCGCCAACACCCGACCCGATGTCCAGCACCGACATGTCAGAGGTGATGCCGGCCAGCGCGGCAAGCTCGGCGGTGGCAGCAATACCACGGGTGTGAAACTGGTCGAGCGCGGCCAGTTGCTCGGGTGTGAGCGGCTGATCTTCCGGTCCGAAAGCCACGAGCGCGACCTTCAGCCGCTCGGTCAGTCCTGTCGCACGATAGTGATCACGCACGCCATCAAGTGCATCCTTCATTGCAAGGTTCCTCCACGGTCCTGACGCATTGTCGAGAGCTTGCGAGTCCACATCGGTACGACTCTTTGCCCACAGGCATAGGTGTACCATCGTCTCTCGCGAGCGACTATTCATCACAATGTTGACGGGCTATGAAGCAGATCTTCACAGTCAGGCAGGGCGCGCTCGATGGCGTGGAGGCGTTCTTGTGCGTTGCCCGGCATCGCAGTTTTCGCAGGGCAGCCGCGGAACTCGGCGTGACGCCGTCGGCGATCAGTCAGGCGGTGCGTGTGCTGGAAGAGCGCATTGGCGCAGTGCTCTTCATACGCACCACGCGTAGCGTCGGCCTGACCGAAGCAGGCGAACAGTTTCTTTCGCGCGCAAAGCCTGCGTTCGAGGAACTCGTCGCCGCCAGCGACGTTGCGCGTGGCCTCGGCCAGCGGCCCAGCGGATTGCTGCGTCTTTCGGTGCCGCGTGCGGTGGTGCCACTGCTGCTCGATCCTCTGATCGCATCGTTCCACCAGGCTTATCCCGAGGTCGAAGTGGAGATCGCCGCAAGCAGCGATCTGGTCGACCTTGCAACTGAAGGGTTCGATGCCGGTATCCGGCTGGGTCAGTTCGTCGAGGCGGACATGGTCGCCGTGCCGTTGACGCCGCCGCTTCGTTTCGTCGTTGTCGGCAGCCCAGCCTACTTCGCGGCGCGCAGCCGGCCGGAGCACACCGACGATCTGCGGCAACACGCATGCTTGCGGTGGCGCAAATCCAGCGGCGCGCTCGCGCTATGGTCATTCAACAACGGCGGCAATGCGATCGAGATCGCCGTAAGCGGCCCTTTCATCGCCCATGATTTCCCCACCATGCTGGGTGCGGCAATGGAAGGTATAGGCCTTGCCCAGTTACCTGAGCCGATGGTCGCCGAAGGACTGCGAACCGGAAAACTGGTAGAAGTGCTGAAGCCGTTAGCGCCGGTGATACCAGGCGTGTTTCTGTACTATCCAAGCCGCCGGCAAGTCATGCCGAAACTGCGCGCCTTCATCGATCATGTGAAGAGCCGCCAGGCAGATCAAGGCAAAGTCCCAGATACAAGATGACGATGGCGATCATGAGCCGGATGCGTTTGGTGGAAGCTCACCGTCGCGAGCGGGACAAACCTGCGGTGCCCGAAATTCCTAAACTAAGGTAGCCGGGCTGACGCGCGCATCAACAGCTAGTTCGCAAGTAACACCGCGTCATGGTTGCGCGAGCCGGTTCAGCGACGGCCCAAAATAGCCTGCCACCCAAGTGCCGTTTGCACCGAAGTCCCATGTCGGTCCGAAGCTTGCAGGATCGCGCAATTCCAGGTCGGTGAGGCCGCTCGAACTGGCCACGGCCGTGCCCGAACCGACGCCGGCTTGCGCGCCCGACGACTCACTGTTCCAGAAGACGTCGTTGGCGATGCTGCCGCTATTGTTGCCCGCGATGCCGCCCACTGTCGCGTTGGCGTCCGGCGTGAGCTTCGCATACGCGTACGACTGCTCAATGCGGCCGGTATTGTTGCCAACCAGTCCGCCGACCGTCGTGCCGCCGCTCATCTGGAACGCGAAGGCGTAAGAACGCACGATGTCGCCATTGTTCGTGCCGACCAGGCCGCCAAAAGTGCTCGGCGCGCCGGCTGTCATCGAGTTGAGCGAATACGAACGATCGATGTGCCCGTCGTTGCGTCCGACCAGCCCGCCCAGTTCACCCGTGCCGGTGATGTTCACACCCGCCCACGACCGCTCGATGTTGCCGAAATTCTCGCCAACCAGCCCGCCGATCACCGAGTTCGCGTTGCCCGTGGACGTGATGATGCCTGTCGCGCCGACATTGATCAGCGTCCCGTAATTGACTGCCGCGAGCAAACCTACAGGCCCCGAGGACGACGTCCCCGTGCCGTCTGCCAGCGTGAAGTTGCGCACCACCCCATCTTTGCCGATCACGTTGAACATTCCGGCATTAGCGGCGAGATGAAGATCTGCCGGCAGATGGCCCATGCCGTCGAACTGGCCGGTGAACGGATGGTCGGCGGAGCCAATCCCGCCGAACTCGCCCGCATCGACGAATTCAATTCCGCGCGGAGCCAGCGCATAGTTGCCCGCGAGATTGTTGTTCACCGCGCGCAGGTCGTCCAGCGACGCGATTAGCTGATAAGCCGTGAATTGCGTGAGCAGCCCACTGAACGGCGCGGCCTGCCATGACGGATTCGTGACGACCGTGCCGCGTGTGAAAGTGCCGTTGATGTCGTAAAGCGCCGTGATGATGCCGGTGCTTCGCGACCAGTCGAGCGTGCCCTGATTGATCACGCTCCCGCCGCTGTCGAAGCCATAGCTGTCGGCGGAAAGCGTCAGCGGGCCTGCGCCGATGTTGGCGATTGTGACGCGCGGCGCGATGGTCAGCGAGTGCGCGGCATTGAGATTAAGCGACGCGTCACCGCGCCAGCGCAGACTCGCTTCCACGTCGATGTTGCCTTTGCCGTTCGCGCCCAGCTTGCCGTCGGCGCCATTCGCCAGCACGTTGACCGACGCGCCGCGGCTCAGGCTGGCGCCGAGCGTGTCGGCGGTGCGCGCATCGACGGTGAAATCTCCGGTTGTGATGTTCCACTGTCTGGCCTGGACGTCTGCGCCGCCCACCTTGACGCTGCCGCCGGACATCTCCACTACGCCGCGGCTGCCGTCCGCGTTGCGAGCGCTGATCTGAGCGCCGCGTGCATCGATGTTGCCTGTGTTGACGCGGTAGTTTATGGTGGTGTCCGCGACAAGCCAGACGTGTCCGTCGCGCGTCGCCGTGCCCGTCGCGCGCAGCGCACCCGAGCGACCGGCCAGCGCGAAGATGTTGCCGTCCGCCGCCTGAAGGTTGATGGTCGCCGCTTCGACGGTGCCCGTGTTCCTGATCGTGCCGCCGCTTCCCACATCGACGGAAAGCTGCTGATAAGCGCTATCGTACAAGCGCACCTGACGCCCCACGGCAGATTCCGCGTTGCCGTTGGGCGCATCTATCTTTCCTGCATTGACGACCTTGCTGGCCGATATAAGCAGAACGTCGCCGCCAGACGACGAAATCCTGCCGAGATTGACGACATTGGCCGTGGAATTCCCGGTGTAGGCCGTTCCGCCGATCGCGCGCGGATTGAGGAAGCTGTCGTCGGAAACATCGAGGGTCGATGCCAGAAAGCGGCCACCCGTCGAAATCACGCCGGTTCGACCGATCAGCACGCCATTTGGGTTGATGAGATACACACTGCCCGTCGCGTTGAGCGCGCCGTAGATCGCGGACACATCGCTGCCGGTCACGCGGTTGAGCGTCGCGCCCGTGCCGTTGTTGATCGACACGGTGTTCCCCGCACCGATCGAAAAACTGTCCCAATTGATGATGCCGCGCCCGCCCGCTTGTGTGATGTTCAGGTTCCGGCCGTTCTGCGCGATGCTGCCCGTGGTGCCGACGAAACTGCCGCCCTGCGGTAGAGGTCCTGCCGCGACACTCGCGTGACCGTAGAGAAGCGTCGCCGCGGCAAGCCCTAACCCGGCCCACCGTTTGGCTAACGACCGCTGACGATCATGGAGTGCGCGCGTGCCACGCGCTAGCGCTGCAACGGTCATAGAACCCCCTTTTTCCGGCATCAATGTTTCGCCATCCTGAGCGAGTGCGCTCGACATCAGGCCAGCGGCGCACGTTCATTGATCTGAAGGTTAGCAGGGGGAACAGCCGTAGTCAGTCAAAAGTTAGTAGTTTGCGCCTTGTCTTTTCGCGCGCGTCATGTGCAGCAAAAGACGAACCTGACCGACAGGACGGCACGCTTATTTGATGACCTTGCGCCAGAACACCAGGTACACAGCCGTGCCGGATGCGACTAGAAGGATTCCCCACATAGGGATCATGCTGATGAGAACAGAGGTGGCAGACATTTCATACTCCCGGTTAGCGCGATTACGTTTACAACACCACTGCTTTGTTCTTGCGTGCACGACGCGATCAACAGGTGTTGTGTTCAACGACGTATTGATGCTAACGCTCCGTCCGGTCGTTTCCCTGCGGTCCCCTGTCGCACCGGTTTGCGCCCGATCAACGAATATCACGTTGTCGATCGCGGTGTACCGGTGCATCCGTTGTTACTCATTTACTGCGCGAATGCGTTAACCGCCGCTTTCAGGATCTTCGCCAAGGCGGCTGGATTGCCAATGCGAGCCGTTGGGCCCGCAACGGATAGCGCGCCACGAACCTGTCCTCCACTCACCACCGGCCCCGCGACGCAGGTCAAACCGGCGATCAGTTCTTCCGCATCCAACGCGTATCGCAAATCGCGCTATGGCAAAAGTTCAGGATCGCCGCGGAGCCCGGAGGCGCAACCGCTTTTTCGCCGCGCTGACCTCGGGCGCCTATGTGCGCTCGCCCGGTGAAAAGATCGCCGTCGTGATTTGCGGTGGCAACGCCGACCCGGCGTCGTTCGCGTAGTGCGTCGCAAGCCGCCGCTCTCTCAGACAGCGCGCGGTTGCCGCGGACAACATGCGCGCCAAGCGTTTCAGGTACGCAAGGACCTCAACCCTGTGCGTACTTCATTGGCCAGGATCGTCGGCACCTCCCATGCCGGAAAATGGCCGCCCGTTTCGGGCTTATTGAAGTAGATCAGATTGTGATACGCCTTTTCGGTCCAGCTCTTCGGTGCCTGGTAGTTTTCTCCCGGAAACGCGCTGATCGCGGCAGGCACGTTGACGTCGGCCGCCAGAAAGAAGTTGGCGCGCGACTCCCAGTAGAAGCGCGCCGCCGACACGCCAGTATTGGTCAACCAGTAGAGCGTGATGTCGTCGAGCAGGTCGTCGCGCGTCAGCGCCCCCGAAGAGTGACCGTTGACTGGATGACCGAGCACGGCCGCACTCAACGCCGCAGCGGGCTGACCGTAGCCGTCGCCATGGTCGAGCATCCAGGAAGCCAGCGCGACGGGCGAGTCGGCCAATCCGTACAACGTCTGCGGGCGGGTACCCATTTCGAAAGCGTAGCCGCGCTTTTTCTTCGCGTTGACGCTCAATTGTTCATATGCGTGTTTCTCTTCGTCGGAAAGACCCGTTGGCATCGGATCGCCTGATGCGATTGACTTCAGGATATCGGCCGGCACTGATGCGGGGAAATTCACGTGAATGCCGATCAGTTCGGGTGGTGCCTGCTTGGCCATGATGTTCGAGACAATTCCGCCGAGGTCACCGCCTTGCGAAGCAAAGCGCTGATAGCCGAGGCGCTTCATCAAGACGACCCACGCGCGCGCGGTACGCTCCGGTCCCCAGCCCGTGGTCTGAGGCCGCGCCGAAAAACCATAGCCCGGCAACGACGGAATGACGAGGTGAAACGCGTCCGACGCCGGTGCGCCATATGCGGTCGGATTGACGAGCGGATCGATGATCTTGAACTGTTCAATCACCGAGCCGGGCCAACCGTGCGTCACGATCAACGGCATTGCGTTTTCATGCTTTGATCGCACGTGGATGAAATGGATATCGAGTCCGTCGATCTCGGTCATGAATTGTGGATACGAATTGAGCCGTGCTTCGCACTTGCGCCAGTCATAGCCCGTCGCCCAATAATGCGCGAGCCCCTGAATGGTCGCGAGTTGAACGCCCTGCGACTCGTCGGGCACCGTCTCACGATCCGGCCAGCGCGTCGCGTTGATGCGACGCCGCAGGTCGACGAGTTGCGACTCGGGGACGTAAACACGGAACGGGCGGATTGCTGTCTTGTCGCCATTCGCGGGTTCCGTGATCTTGCCTATGGCCTGATTCGTGTCGGCGAAAGCGAACTGGCTTAGCGAGCCTGCGGCGAGCGCCGCAGCCGTCATGCCGACAAAGTGCCGGCGAGATGTGGATTGAGGGATGTCGTTCGACATGGTATCGGCCTCCGGTTCCGTTCAGATTGTCGCGCCGCGCGTGAAGTCCGCGACATACAGCTTGACGAAGTCATACATGCTCGTGGGCTTAAGAATGGGCCGTTCATGGCTCGCATTCGTCGTCATAGCACTTACCTCAGATAATGTTGAAACGTGTCCCACCATCGATAGAACGGTCAGTCAGAATGGTGGCGGTCATGCAACCGGTGTGTGAACGTCATCTGCACTTTTCGTGTCGATCGCCACCGGATGCACAGTGCGCTCGTGAACGTGAGCCGTAGGCGTACGGTCGATCATCAGACTCAGAAGTTCAGGGCGGTTGTAGTGGCCGGCGGAATCCATCAGCATCTTGCGGCGGTCGATCAACGTGAAGTCCAGATCGACGATCACTTCGCCTTCACCAGAACGCAACGGCTCTGCCATCAGAGTGCCGTCTGGCGATACGATGGCGGTGAAACAGCCGCCCGAGATCGGACCAATTCCACAGCCGGTGTCCTTCATGATCTGCGCCTGCTGCCCGGCATCGAGCCACGCCGTTGCGTTGACAACAAATGCGCCGGACTCGAGCGCATGCTGGCGAATGTTGATTTCCATTCGTTGCGCAAAGCCGTCGCCGAATGCCGAACCGGGGTACATCGCCGAGTGGATTTGCTCGCCGTCGGCAATCAGCGCGTAGCGCGCGAGCGGGTTGTTGTGTTCGAAGCACGCAAGCTGGCCGATACGCCCCACTGCACTATCCACGGCGCGCAAGCCTGACCCGTCTCCCTGGCCCCAAATCATGCGCTCGAAATGCGTCGGCGTAATCTTCCGCCGCCGCTGAATCAGCGTACCGTCTGCATCGAAAAGCAACTGCGTGTTGTACAGCGTGCCACCGTCGCGCTCATTCACACCAATCGACACCACCATACCGGCCTTCCGCGCGGCATCGCCAATTGCGTCGGTTGCGGCAGAGGGTACGGTCACGGCCTGTTCGAGCAGTCGCAAATGTTCGGTGCCGGACAGGAGTTCGATGCCCGTTTGCACCGCTGAAAAGTACGGGTAATACGGCACGACCGTTTCGGGGAAGGTGGCGAACTGCACACCCTTCTCACCGAGTTCATGGATCTTCTGCACGACTTTTGCAACGGTACCCTCACGGCTATAGAGCACGGGGCTAATCTGGACTGCGGCGGCTTTGACGACTTTCATGACAGACTCCTTGACTAGAACATTAGGACGGGTTTTGAACGATGTTGCGTATGCAACATTCAGAGAACAATTTCACGCAGCACGCAGCGCCAATTCGCGAGCGATATTCATGAGGTCGTCGACGCCCTCGTTTCCGAGAGCATGCGTCGCGTGGCTCTGTGCTGATGACCACGCACTCGCGGCGCGCCTGAGCAGTGCGTCGCCTTCGACGGTGAGCGAAAGCGGACGGCTCCGCCCGTCGCCCGCTGGCGCGCCTTCAGCCACCCAGCCCTGAACGATCAGCGGTCGCAGGTTTCTGGTCAGCGTGGACCGGTCGTGACGGCTCCGTCGGCCGAGCTCGGATCGGCTGATCGGCGCCCACTCTGCGATTAGCACGAGCAACGAGAACTGCGGCGCGACGATGCCGAACGGCCGCAGCGCGTCGTCATAAATCGCGGTCAATACGCGGGAAATCTGGCGAGCGCGCGTAAGTAAACAGTTAGTCGCGATATGACTGCTCAGCGATTGGCTAATAGCGCTGTTCAGTTCATTCGTTGGGTTTGGATGGTGCTGCATATGCAATACCTCAAATGGTCCTGCGCGGCTGTGTCATGCTCCGCATGCGATGGAGGTATTTGAGCGTATGGACGTATCTCAATCGTGTCGAAAAGCCGTCTGTGTGTATGCACATGTACCCTTGTGCCTTCCAGATACGTTGGGATACAAAAAAGTGTTTAACGTGGCTTCGTGCGGTTCTTGTACGAATATCGAGGGCTGACCGATCTCTGAGCCACCACTGCTGGTTGGCGAATTTTGCTGGCGCAGGCGGTCGAGGGGTGCAACGCTTATCGGTAAGTAATCCGATACAACTCCGGCCCGCGCGCTAGCACTTTGCTAGAGAATCGCACGATTCCGGTTGTAAGTGCCGCCAACGTCGGAACGGTCAGTTACGTACTGAGACCTCGTAACCGAGCAGATGACAATGCGGGAGCAAGCGCGTCTCGCTCACGAGACCGTGAGCGAGACGCGCCGCATAACGCCCGATTGCTGCACCTGCGAGACAGTGGCCGACTCTGTTCGACCCTTCTCGGCCGTTCGGGCTGTCACCGACCGAATGGCGGTTCGCAAAGTACATCGGCCTTTCAATTGATCGGTGTCAGGGATCGTCGGCCGGATTTGCTTCCCCAACGAACGTTTGCCATTCCCGGCCATGCGTACGGGTAGCAAGGCGCACGCATAGGATTTCGCGATCGAAGTCCTGCCGCCCGTGAACGCCAGCGCCGCAGCAAGAGTCGTATGGGAGGAGAACGAACTCATCCTATCAACGCAAACCGTCGCAGCGATCCGTATTCACGTTTTGGGTTTTCGGCGTACATCAGTCTGCGAACATTATTGCGGGCTGTACGATCATCTGGAAAGGCTTCGTCGCTGCAGGCGTCGCGCGAGCATTTCGGGTACCAGGAAAGACTTCGAAGTCCGGCGTAAATTGAACCAGGGTGCTGCGCAGTTGCTCGAACGGGCGACGGTCGCCGCCGAATTGGGCCTTACCTTCCGTCTCCAACGCTTCGAAGCTTTTGGAGCCCATCATCACCTGGTTCAGATCTGTACGATTCAATGTGATTGTCAGATCGGCCTTGGGATCCTGGAAGCCTTTGATATTTGTGAGCGTGGAATTGCTCATCTCGATCAAGAACTTTTCACCGGTGTCCGGTGTAATCAGATTGATGGTGAACTTCATTCCCTCGGCCTTGCGGCTATCCATGCTGATGGCAAGGTAGTCGAGCCATTGCTCTGTGGTCATCGCACGAATAACATCTGGGCCGGTCGAGGAAGCCGCCACTCCGCTCGGTATCCCGCTGCGCAGTTCATAGGCAGTGTTTAAAAAAGCGTTGCGTACGCTCGACGATTCCCGCTGATAGCCAATTTGCTCGAACGCGTCGGCGAGAAGGTTGCGTGCCACCTGATTGCTCGGCTCAGCCAACACTAGCCGGTTGAGTATTTCGCTGGCTTGCAGGTACTTGCCCTGCCCGATCAATTCGCGTCCTTTGGGAATGATCTTCCCAGCGCCGCCCATCATTTCGACATAGAGGGGGGCGCTATCGCGGGGCGATAGCGGAATGAGTGTAGTGGGATTGCCGTCCCAGTAGCCGATAAAGCGGTTGATGATAGCGCGGGCATTGACCTCAACCGAGCCGTGATAGCTGCGTGCCGCCCACTGACGTTGCAGGCTCGGCGGCACGCGGTAGACATTCTGAACTTCGTTGATCGTTACACCCTCGTTGGCCAGATGCAATACCTGATTGTTCATGTTGGCGTAGAGATCGCGCTGCGCGCGTAGTACTTCCTGAATCCGGGCGTTACCCCAACGTGGCCAGCTGTGCGAGGCGAACATCACTTCCATGTCGGGAAAATTGTATAGCGCTTTGTTGATTTCCTTCGACCAATTGAGCGCATTGCGGACCGGGGCGCCGCGCAACGTGTAGATGTTGTGGATTGTCGCGGTGACATTTTCTGCGCCCCAGAAAGCTTTCCACTCAGGGAAGTAGGTGTTCATCTCGACGGGGGCTTCTGTGTCGGGCGTGTTTTGAAAAATCATCTTCACGCCATCTACGGTTAGGCTCTCGAAGTCCTTCGTAATGGAGACATTGGGCGGGATAAGGCCGACGCTACCCGACGCGACATTCTTGCCGATCGCCTGGTCCACATGGCCGAATGGACTACGCTCCAATAGCGTACCGTACTGAATGCGGCTACGGCGCGTCATCGCGTTCCCCGCAAAGATGTTCTCGGAAATTGCTTCTTGGAGGAACCCCTCTGGCGCAATGATTTTGACCTTGCCCGATTGCACGTCGGCCTCGTTTACCACGCCTCGCACACCGCCGAAGTGATCGATATGTGAATGCGAGTAAATCACTGCCACCACTGGACGACTACCCAGTTTCTCATTGGCGAACTTCAACGCGGCCCGTGCGGTTTCAGCCGCGGTCAGTGGGTCAAAAACGATCCATCCGGTGTCGCCTTTAATGAAGGTGATGTTGGCAAGGTCAAAGCCCCGCACCTGATAGATTCGTCCCGGGACTACTTCATAGAGGCCATAAGCCATATTGAGGATGGCCTGGCGCTGCAGCGAAGGGTTGATACTTTCAAAGTCCTTGCCTTCCAGCAGAAAGCTATAACTTTGCATATCCCACGCGACGTTGCCGGCGTCAGCCATGATCTTCTGGAACGGCGGCACGGCGATGAGGCCTCGCTTGTTCTCTTCAAAGTCCCGTTGATCTTCGAAGGGTAATTGTCTTTTGACTCCGTTGCGCAATTCGACGGTGAATCGGGAGGGCACTTTTCCCTCGCGATGAAAATGCTGGCTTGCATCGGCGCTAACCGCGGTATCGCTTTCACCCGCAGCTGCCTGGGCAAAGAATGCCGCGACGCTTACAACCGCGGCACCGATGGTCCGAATCAACGATTTTTCGAGGAAATCCATATGTCCTCCAAAGTATGGTGATGTCGGCTGTCATACTTATTGACAGCGCGCCGATTGAAGAGATCGAGGTCAACCAGCCTGCAGCGCAATGGGAGCGCGGCCATTGGCGCAAGTAACAAGCGGGCCCGCCAATTTCAGTTTGAGGAAATCGAACACGCTCCCGGTTATGTTCGTCGGGGCTCCCCTCTCGAACGCACCCGAAAGCGAATTCGACGCTAAACGTTGCATACGCTCCTCAATTTTCTCGACAGCCATGGCAGTCGCCGGATACGGCATGAAGCACTGAACCGGACCGGTTAATGTAAGCGCGGTAGGTGTGCCGCCGCGCCCGAAGCCGGCCGACGATCAACCACTGACTGTCACTTCGGGAAAAGCAGGGTCACGACGAGGCGCGCGCCCCAGCCGTGAGGGCCGGTATCCGGGCTTGCGGCCCAGTAACGCACTCCTGCGCCGATGTTCACAGGCAGTTCCCCGACCTTCAGCAGCTTGCTGACAGTTGCGTTGATTGGAGTCGACCACTGATGCCGGTTCCAGTTGTATGTCGATTCCGTGTTCAGAACGAATGTCCAGGCGTCCCTTGTCGTGTAGTTAAGGAAAGGCTGCATGAACGTCGAGCTCACGCCGGCGCGGTTGCCATCGCCGGCAAATGACCACACGTGGTTGGCTAGAAAGCCATACGTCCAGCCGTTAGCCTGCCAGAGCAGCACAGCGGTTGGCCCGGCGCCCCACTTCTCGGCACCCAGCAGCCGGTCGGTAGATACCGGCAGAAGAAACACTGGGCCCACACCCCAGATCAGTCCGCCTTGCGTGGGCTTTGCTGGCGAAAAAAAGAAGCTCTGGACGACATCGCCTAGACCGGTCTGCGATCCGGAACCGGGCGCAACGTTGTTTTGCGAAACAATCGGCGCGATGGTGCGCGAAATGAGATTCCAGTTGCCATTTAGACGAAAGGGAATCACTGGCTGAAAGTTCAGAAGATATCGGTCCCCGTCCCTGTTCGCTCCGATGTTTGCATCGTAATTGAACTGGAACGGGACACTGATCAATGCGGCGACCGGGTTGCTCAGTTGCTTCGCGAGGTCTGCATCACTCTCCGCGACCGCGGGCATCGGTATCAACATCAGAGCGACGATTCGAATAGCTCTGCGGAAAAGCAAGCGGACGTCAGTCATGCTTCGCTCCTCAAATCGCGCAACTCTGCTCGAACCGCGCAGGGACGCTCGAGGTATTTGCATATGATCCACTTTCGCGGTCGGCCAAGCCCTTCTGGCCGCCTCCGAGTCTTGACACCTCAACGGGTCCAGGAGATCCGTTGCGAAGAACTGCCTTGAAGAGCTATACGAGGTAATCGCCAATGAAGATGAGTCGGCGCCATACATCCGACCTCAATTTGACCAGTATAGTCACGGATCTTGAGGCGACGGTCACTAATTATGGCGAGAGATCTCCCGGCGAAACCTTCCGTGCCAACCGACTCTAGCTGCTTGCATTACACCTATTTCCGATTCGAGCTGTCGCGCTTGTTCTCCGTACGGCCGGCCCTCTTGTTCTTCGCGCGACACCTTCAAACGAAGAAGTCGACCGTACCACCGTATAGGTGGTACATGGATCGAAGAACTTTTACGTTCCCATCCTGTTGCATCGCAGCCAATTAGTGCCTCGGCGTATCGCTTCGATCGTACCTCGGACATTCGCTTTCGCCACCGCGTCCACAAATTCATCATTCTTATCCGAGCTGAACGCGGTCGCTGGGCTTGGCCCGGCGTTAGTTGCGCGTCACGCGTTGGCCCATGTGGCATGGAGCCAGGAAATGTTTTGTCCGTGATGGCAGCCATTTATGACGCCGGTTCAGATCTCGCAGTTCGAACGTCGGCGCCGAGCCATTTTCTGAGCAAGGGTTCAACCCACGTCAGCACCAGAAGAAAGCCTATTGCGACGCTAAGATTGAAAATCAGATGCGCCCATGCCACCGCCATGCCCGGATTGGCGGTCAGCTCCACCATCGCTCGCGAGAAGGATCTCAGGAATGGGAAGTAACACAGCACGCCGGCTGCGTTGAACAGAAAGTTGGTAATTGCCGTGGCCCTGGCGACAGAACTCATCCCGAGGCCTGCAATCAACGCAGTCGATGTCGAACCTACGTTAGAGCCGATGACGATCGGTATCGCTGCCTGGGGCGGCAGCACACCTTGCTGGACAAGGAGAATTGCCAGACCAGTGGTGACACTGCTGGACTGGACCAGAGCGGTAAACACCAGGCCGGCGAGCACGCCTGCCCAAGGAGCCTCTGCAAGTGCAAGCCATCTCTTGAACTGTGGGCGCTCTTGCAGAGGCTTCAGCTCCGCGGATATCAGATCCAGCGCGAAGAAGATCAATCCAAAATAGAAAACAGCTTTCCCAATGTACCTTGCGCGGACCGGCAACACTGAAATCAGGGCCCCGAGCACGATGAATACAGGACCGATGCCCGTGAGCTTGAAGGAGACGAGCCAGGCGGTTGCCGTTGTTCCCACATTGCTACCGAGCAGGATCCCAAGACTGGCCCGGAAGGAAATGACGGATGCGTCGACCAGGGTGACTGCAAGCGCTGTGATTGCACTGCTTGACTGCACAATCGCTGTCGCGAGCGCACCGACCAGAAACCCAAGCCAGCGGCTCGCCGTGACGCGCCCTAGCCACGACTGCAGCGCCGTACCCCCCACGTCCTGGAGTTCGCGACTGAAGCCCTGAAGGCCGTACAGGAAGAGGAGAACTGCGGAGACCGCGGCAAACAGTCCCTGGATTGGTGTCATGGCGACCTCCCTATCCATTCCCCGTTATGCGGGAAAGACGTTCAAGTGCCGAAACCACGTCGATGGAAGACAATGCTTTGGCGAAAGGCAGTATGTACTCGCTCCGGGGTTCTGACCAGCGGTTTACGCCCGCAGTCGTCAGGCAATGCACCGGCCGAGACAGTCGGCCAGTTGTGCCGACGTCAGACGCTTCACATCGGCACACACCGCATCGGCCACCGCGTTGGCCACCGCGTTGCGACGCATCGCGGTGGCCAAGTTATCCGCGAATCTCCGGAACAAATCTGAATGGGTAGTCGGGCTCTTTGTACCCTCCGGGCTTCTGTCGTCTGGGTAACGTGACCTTTTCGCGCGCCACTTCCTCATAGGGAATCCTGCTTAGTAAGTGGCTAATGAGATTTAGGCGTGCCCGCTTTTTGTCATCCGACTTCACCACGTACCAGGGCGCGAACTCCGTGTCTGTCGCCCTGAACATTTCGTCGCGTGCGCGGGAGTAGTCGTACCACCGCTGGTACGACTCAAGATCCATCGGCGACAGCTTCCAGATCTTGCGCTGATCGTGAATACGCGCTTCCAGTCGACGCGTCTGTTCTTCCATACCGACTTCGAGCCAGTACTTGAGTAAAATGATGCCCGAATCAGTCACTGCCCGCTCGACCAATGGCGCGTCTTTCAGAAATGTCTTCGCCTGTTCTTCCGTGCAGAACCCCATGACCCGTTCCACCCCGGCGCGGTTGTACCAGCTGCGATCGAACAAGACGATCTCACCGCTCGCGGGCAGATGCGGCAGGTAACGCTGCATATACATCTGGGATTTTTCGCGGTCCGACGGCGCTGGCAATGCGACGACGTGAAAAATCCGCGGACTCACGCGCTCGGTAAGCGCCTTGATCGTCCCGCCCTTGCCTGCACCGTCGCGCCCCTCGAAAATGACACATACCTTGGCGCCCGTTGCAATGACCCATTGCTGGAGCTTGACCAGTTCGACGTGAAGGCGGGCGAGCTCCTTCTCGTACTCCCGGTTACCCAGCTGGTGCTGCCTGTTTGCCTCGGGTGGCCGTGCACCGACCTTTGCATCCTTCATCGCCTTTCTCCACGGCATCTCGGATTTGCTGCCGGTGACAAACTATGTGCACTACCATCCGGTATGGCAATAGGCATTTAGAGCAATCCTCATGTTTGTCCGGAGGCAGGAGACGATCTCTCCGGGTCCTGTCGAACCCACAATCGGTAAGCGGCTCGTCATGTATGTCGTGAGAAGCATGGTCTCTATCCACCTGACATGAAAACCCGTTCACGTATGGTTCGCGCTGTGCGCCTTTGGGGGTTTGGCCTTGTGGCGCTCGCGATTGCCCTGCTTGGGCTACGCGCTTACGATGCGCGAACAGGGCCTCCTCTTGAACGATGGCACACCTATGTGCCGGACGAACTTAGCGCAGAGCGGCTTGATCAGAGCGACTGGCCAATCTATCTGCAGCACGAGGACACGCTGTTCGACGAGGTGCGCAGACAGGTCACTGATCGCCTGCCTCCCGAGGCACGCGTGCCGTCGAACCGCTATTTCGAGGGCAGCCCGATCTACCCGCCGCGCTTTGATCACGACTGGAACCGATCGTATGAAATGTTGCCAGCTGGCAATCCCGTCGGAGCAGTCGTCCTGCTTCATGGCCTGACCGATTCACCGTACAGCCTGCGGCACATTGCACGGCGGTATGTCGAGCGCGGATTCGTAGCAGTCGGCATTCGCCTTCCCGGGCACGGCACGGTGCCCGGCGGTCTGACAAACGTCGACTGGAAAACATGGATGGCAGCGACACGACTCGCTGTGCGCGAGGCGCAGCGGCGCGCGGGCCCGAACCGTCCGCTTCACGTCGTCGGGTTCTCAAATGGCGGCGCGCTCGCGATGAAGTATGCGCTCGACAGTCTGGAGGACAACACGTTAGCTCGACCATCGCACATCATCTTGATCTCCCCGATGATCGGCATTACGCGCTATGCACGATTCGCGGGTCTGGCTGCCCTTCCAGCACTGCTGCCGCCTTTCGAGAAGGCCGCATGGCTGGGTATCGTGCCGGAATTCAATCCCTTCAAATACAACTCGTTTCCAGTCAATGGCGCGCGACAGTCGCACGGTCTCACAATTGCATTGCAGGAGCAGATTGCCCGCCTCGCCCAAAGCAGCAGCCTCGACGGCATGCCGCCGGTATTGACCTTCCAGTCGGTGCTCGACTTTACCGTGAGCACGTCGGCAATCATCAAGCGGCTCTACGTCATGCTCCCGGACGATGGGAGCGAACTGGTCCTGTTCGATGTGAACCGCCGTGCAAAAGTCGGGCCGCTGATTGATCCGGCATCGTCACGGGCGTTGGCAAAGGTATTGCCAACGCTGCCGGTTGACTACCAGATGACGACGATCGGCAACTTGCCTGATGGCGCTGACTACGCGATCGAGCGCGTAGTCGAACCGGGTACGACGGTAGCCCGCACGCGCAGTCTTGGTCTTTCGTATCCGCCGCAGATCTTCTCGCTTTCACACGTGGCGATTCCGTTTCCACCCGACGATGCGCTTTACGGTACGCAACCCGCGAACGCAGCAAACTCGCGCTACGGTATTTCGCTGGGCGCATTTGTGCCTCGCGGTGAACGGGGCGCGTTGACGATCAGCCTCGATTCCATGTTCCGCATTTCGTCGAATCCATTCTTTCCGTATCTGCTCGCGCGCATAGACGAAGCAATTGCCGAGTCACTGCACGCGCACAGTACTCAATCCAGCCGTGCACGGCGCGCGAATTCCGCGCCGGCCGTACCTTCACTGGAACCCGATCCAGAATTTGACGACATGCAACGAAGGGCGCTGGACATGGAGCAGGATCCGGAGAACATCCCCTGATCCCGCACTCTTGAATCGATGGCGTTCCGGACATCGACAGCCGACTCCCGGCCGGGTGTAACGAATCGTTGTCGCGGAAATTCAGAGCCCATTCGAATCCCCGTTTCGCTGCTGAGCACACGGGAACGGGAACAGTCCGTCTGCCTTCATCGTCATTGGCGAACTCAGGGCATGCCGGAGTAAGCGCATGACTATGCTTAGGAGCGCAACAGAATCGGCATACGCAATGATCAGCGCAATGACGAAACTGCATGACGAGTGGGTGATTGATGTTTGCTTTTCCAGCGTATGCAACTAGATTTAAAGTCAACACGGCTAGCAAAGCAGTCGAAACCGCAGGGCGGTTTGGGGACGGCTCTCAGTTCGGGGCATCTTTTCTGAAACGCGACGAATGATGTTCCGATGTCAGATCCGGGCGCCCCGAAGAGTTCTCAGGCAAACATCCTGAAAAACGGCGGAGATTGTCTCTATGGAAATGACGTCATGATCCGGCGCTGTCGCATCCGCGTCTGGCATCCCATCCGTCAGCCAAGCGGTGCCGTCTGACGCACCGCCGTGCTTCATCCGCTGACGATCCAGGTGGCTTAAACGCAAGGTCGATGCAACTATTCCTTCTTCCTGTCGGAGGAAGCGCAATAAACGGACGAGCATGTGCGCTTCGGTCAATCTGGTTTCAAGGTGTGGATCACTGTGAGCTTGCGCCCGGGTGCCTTCCATGTCGAAAGAGAGAAAGATGTCGAGCAGCCATCCCTTTCGCGATGTGATCGTGTGCTTGACGCTCGGCACGCTGGCGGCGACAGCGTCGGCGCAAGCGGACCAAACCAAGACAGGGAACGGCTGGACTTTCGAAATATCGCCTTATCTCTGGATGTCGGGAGTTCGCGGCGACGTAGGCGTGTTCGAACGTCTGCCGCCTTCCTCGATTGACGTGAGCTTTGGCGACATCTTCAATCATATCGATTGGCCTGCGGTCGTTTTCGTGAGCGGTGAAGCATGGAAGGGCCGCTTCGCCATTCTTGGCGACGTACAGTACATAAAACTTAAAGCGAGTGCATCGACGCCAGGCCCCTTGTTTGGGACGGGAACGCTCGTACAACAGAACTTCCACAGCACGATCGCCGGAGCCTACCGGTTCATTGACTCGCCGAAAATTACGGTCGATGGCCTTGCGGGGGCAAGAATCTTCTACGTCAACAACGAGCTCACACTGACCAGTGCCCTCCTTCGCGGGAGAAGCGGCAGCAGCAGTGACGCATGGGTGAATCCGGTCATAGGCGTGCGCGGGACGTTGCCGTTCGCTACCGGATTCAGCGTCGACGGCTACCTGGACGCCGGAGGATTCGGAATTTCGTCCGATTGGACATGGCAAATCTACGGTGGCGTTGGTTACCGCTTCAAGAAATGGCTCACCGCCTACGCCGGATACCGCTATCTCGATGTCCGGCATAGAAACGGGGGATTCCTCTACGACGTGACGCAGCAGGGACCGGTGCTCGGCATACGATTTATCTTCTAGGATGAGAGCCTGACGGTCACCGCTCGTGTCAACGATCGAGCGGATAGTCGCCGTCAGCCAATGTGTCCACGCTCCAGTTGCAGGCGCACAACCGATCCGTCAGCGGTCAAATGGGACCCGAAGCAATGCTATGAGAGAGATGCTTGAGCCTCAATCCACCAAGTCGTCGCCAATGATCGGACGTGGCGACATTTTCGGTGGCGTGGCGGCGGGTGTTGTCGCGCTACCGCTGGCGCTCGCCTTCGGCGTCGCTTCGGGACTCGGCCCGGTGGCCGGCCTTTACGGTGCCATTGTCACCGGCATCGTCGCCGCGCTGTTTGGCGGCACGCCGGTGCAGATCACAGGCCCGACCGGGCCGATGACGCTGGTCGTTGCAGGTGTGCTGGCGGCGAACATGCATTCTTCTGGCAGCGCGAACCTTCCACTCGTCGTTGGAATCTTCGTGGTCGCCGGTTTCATGCAAATCGCTTTCGGTCTGCTGCGCATCGGGTCCTATATCCGATATGTGCCCTACCCGGTCATCTCGGGCTTTATGAGCGGCATCGGCGTGATCATCATCACGCAGCAGGTCTTTCCGATGCTCGGCGCAAACGCACCGGGATCAGACCCGTGGTCGATCCTCAGCCAGTTGCATTTACTGGGAGGCAACATCAGGTGGAGCGCCGTTGCGCTTTCCGCGTCGACGATCGCAATCGCATTGCTCCTGCCCCGATTCACCAAGGTAATCCCGGCCTCCCTCGTGGCGCTGATCGTGCTGACGATCACTGCAGTGATGCTGAAGCTCGACGTCCCCGTAATCGGTGAGATCCCGTCCGGATTGCCGACCCTGACGATGCCGGCGTTCGACTTGCACCGGCTGCCTTCCCTCGTGTCTGCCGCGCTCCAGCTATCGCTACTAGGCGCCATCGACTCGCTGCTGACGGCGCTCGTGGCCGACAACCTCACGCGTACGCGGCACGACAGCAACCGCGAGCTCATCGGGCAAGGCCTGGGCAACATCGCAGCGGCCGTGATTGGCGGGCTGCCCGGCGCCGGCGCCACCATGCGCACCGTTGTCAACGTCGATGCAGGGGGAAGAACACTCCTGTCGGGCGTGATCCATGGACTCTTCCTGGCAGCCGTGCTGCTTGGCCTTTCAGGATTGCTTCAGCACGTTCCCCGTGCAATTCTCGCTGGCCTGCTGGTGACAGTCGGAATCGGCATCATCGATCGCCGCAGTTTCCGCCACCTGCTTAAATTGTCACGGTCGGATGCCTTTTTAATGCTCCTCGTGCTCGCGCTAACCGTATTCACCGACCTCATCATCGCGGTGGCCACGGGCCTCGTCGTCGCTTCGTTTGTCTTTGTGAAGAAGGTGGGCGACATTACCGAGCAGCGGACGATGCTTACCCCGGTCGCTGATGAGCCTTGGGCGGACGAACTGACCATTCCCGCCGGACTTCGCGACAGACTTCTGATCAAGCACGTCGACGGGCCGATCTTCTTCGGCTTCGCCAGCAAGTTCCTCGACATCGCGCGTCAGGCGACACTCCTGAGCAGGCTGTTGGTATTGCGCATGGATCGCATCTCGTACATGGACCAGACTGGCGTCTATGCGTTGGACGATGCACTGGTGCGGCTAAACGCGGCCGGGGTGCGCGTGCTGGTCGTTGGCGTTTCGGTGTCGCAGCGCGACCTTCTCGAGCGGCTGCAGGTAATCCCGGCGGTCGTACCCGAGCGCGACATCTTCAACAACTTCGACGAATTGAGGAAAGCGCTTCCAGCGATCATCGGAGACCTTCACGCGAAATGAAGACGACACTCCGTCAGATGGGGGCGTCGACCGCCCTCGGCTTGCTGCCCCACGCGGTGGTCTCCAGTCGACCGAACTCTTCGGCCACTCGCCGCTTTCCATCGTCAGCGTCTCGCAGCGGCAAACTTGAGTCATTCGGGCGTTGATTCGTCACGGTGTCAACTCAAGACCGACCGAAAGCAACGTTAGGAACAATGCGCATGCGAGCGTTCAAGTCTGTCTTGCTTCCAACTCATCAACCGCGGCTGCGCTTCTTCCGTTCCCGCGGCTCCGCGCCGGTTTCCACCGGAGTGAACGGTGCCTGGAATCGACTCACGAGGAAATCAATGAATGCGCGCGCGCGGGCTGTTTGATTCTTCTGCCTCGGGTAGTAGACGAATAAGTCGGCGGACGGAAGAACCGTGTTAGGCAGCACAAGTTGGAGACGCCCGCTCTGCACATATTTGGCCAGGTCCCATTCAGACCGTATCAATATCCCGTGTCCTTCAAGCGCCCAGCGAAGTACGATGTCGCCGTCGTTACTCGACAAGGCCCCTTTGACCTTGATGGCCTCGGTGTGGTCATTCACGATATAACGCCAGACGCCATACGCGTCGTTATTCTGGCGATGGATGATGCAACGATGTTGGGCTAGATCCTCGACGCGCTCTGGTGTGCCGTACTTCTCCAGGTATTTTGGCGAGGCACAAAGGAAGCGGCGATTGCTCATGATTCTTCGCGCGCTCAAACGAGTGTCTGGAAGTTCGCCGAATCTTATCGCCATGTCGAACGCGCCTTCAACAAGATCGACTGGACGATCGGTGACCTCAAACTGGATTTCGACGCTTGGGAAGCGTTTTGCGAAATCCGAGACCAACGGCGCGATTGTTGTTCGGCCGAAGCCGAGCGTCGCATTGACGCGCACGAGCCCTTGAGGGTCACCTTTCGTTCCCGAGATCGCTTCCTCCATTTCGCGGACCTGTCCGACTATCTGCGTTGCATACCGAAGATATGTTTCGCCTTCAGGCGTGAGACTCACGCTCCGGGTAGTTCGATTGACAAGTCGTACGCCGAGTCGCTGTTCAATGACGCCAAGCCTCTTCGTCGCAGCCGGCGGGGACAGGTCGAGAGCTCGTGCGGCGCCTGACATGCTTCTGAGTTTCGCCAGAAGAATAAAAAACTCGAAATCAGTCGCAGTCTGCGTCCCAGTATTCACTGGAATTGAAATGTGATGTGAATGAAAGTGCAGTTTAGCAGTCTTTTTCACGGTTAATCTACGTCCCATGTTGCAGCCGACGAGTCGCAACACCTCGTAAAACTCTGGAGACGAAGCCGTGAGAATCGTTGAAATCCGCGAAAAGACCGTTCCGATCAGTTCCCCGATCCGCAATGCCTATATTGACTTCAGCAAGATGACGCTGAGTCTGGTCGCAGTCATCACCGACGTGATTCGGGACGGCAAGCCGGTAATCGGCTACGGCTTCAACTCCAACGGCCGGTACGGGCAGGGCAAGCTCATGCGTGAGCGGTTCATCCCTCGCATTCTCGAAGCTGACCCCGCCTCGCTGGTCAACGATGCTGGTGACAACCTCGATCCCCATAAAATCTGGGCGACGATGTTCACCAACGAAAAGCCCGGCGGCCACGGCGAACGCTCGGTCGCAATTGGCACCATCGATATGGCAATCTGGGATGCGGTCTCGAAGATCGAAGGGAAACCGCTGTTTCAGTTGCTGGCGGACCGCTACGGCAACGGCCAACCGGATCGCAAGATTTTCGTGTACGCAGCAGGCGGCTACTACTATCCGGGCCAGGACCACGAGAAGCTGAAAGACGAGATGCGCAGCTATATCGACCGCGGTTACACCGTGGTGAAGAAAAAAATTGGCGGTGCATCGCTCGACGAAGATCTTCGCCGCATCGACTCGATCCTCAGCGCGCTGCAAGACGACCAGAAGCTTGCCGTTGATGCGAACGGTCGCTTCGATCTGGACACCGCAATTCAGTACGCAAAGGCGCTCTCTCAATACGATCTGTTCTGGTACGAGGAACCGGGCGATCCGCTCGACTTTGAACTGCAAGCCACGCTGCGCAACTACTACGACAAGCCGATGGCGACGGGCGAAGACCTGTTCTCGATGCAGGACGCGCGTAACTTGATCCGCTATGGCGGCATGCGTCCCGACCGCGACTGGCTGCAATTCGACTGCGCGCTGAGCTACGGTCTGGTGGAGTATCTGCGCACGTTGGACATGCTGCGTCAGCACGGCTGGTCGCCGAGCCGCTGCATTCCCCACGGCGGTCACCAGATGTCGCTGAACATCGCCGCTGGCCTTGGCTTGGGCGGAAACGAGTCCTATCCGGACCTGTTCCAACCGTACGGCGGATTCCCCGATGGGGTCAAGGTCGAGAACGGCTATATCACGATGCCGGACCTCCCGGGTATCGGCTTCGAGGGTAAATCGGATCTCATTGCCGAGATGCGCAAGCTGTCGGCATAAACACTCAGCGGTATCAAGGCATCGACGGTCCTCGTCGATGCTACGCCTATAAAAAGACCAATTCAGGCGCACCTCGGCCGTGCTCACCACAGCGGATTGTCCCGCTGTGGATGCTCGTCCGTACTCTACAAATAGACGCCAGTCATAGGAGACAGACATGCTGGTATCGAAAGTCAGGAAGACGCTCTCGAAGCTCTATGTGCAGGTTCTTATCGGGATCATCGCCGGTATCCTGCTGGGCCACTTTTATCCGGACGTTGGTTCCCAACTCAAGCCCCTCGGTGACTTGTTTATCAAGTTGATTCGAATGCTGCTTGCACCGATCATCTTCGCGTCGGTGGTTGTCGGCATTGCCCGCATGAATGATCTTCATGAAGCGGGCCGCGTCGGCGTCAAGGCGCTGCTTTACTTTGAAGTCGCATCGACGATCGCACTCCTCATTGGGATGGTCGTCGTGAATGTCTTCAAACCCGGTGCCGGCATGAACGTCGATCCGTCGCACATCGACGGGTCTGCGATCTCGACCTATACGACTGCCGCCAGGCAACATGGCATGCTCGACTTTTTCACGAGCATTGTCCCGAACAGCATCGTCGGCGCGTTCGCCAACGGCGAGATGCTACCCATCATTTTCTTCTCGCTGCTGCTCGCCATTTCTCTCGCCAGGCTAGGACCTCGGACGGCACCGTTTGTAGACATGCTCGATATGTTCCTTCAGGGCATGTTCGGGGTGGTGCAGATCGTCATGTACGTCGCGCCTATCGGTGCGTTCGGCGGCATGGCCTTCACCATCGCAAAGTACGGGATCGGCACATTGGCTTCCTTCGGCCAGTTGATGTTGTGCCTCTATCTAACGTCTATCTTCTTTGTGGTTGTAGTCCTCGGACTGGTAATGAGGATGTGTGGATTGTCGCTGTTCAAGTACCTCGCTACATCAAGGACGAGATCCTGATCACGCTCGGCACGGCGTCCACGGAAGCGGTACTTCCGCAGATGCTGGTCAAGATGGAACGGATGGGCTGCTCGCGACCCGTTGTTGGAATGGTGTTGCCTACCGGATACACCTTCAATGCGGACGGAACGGCGATATATCTCACGATGGCTGCCCTGTTCATCGCCCAGGCGATGAATGTGCATCTGACGATTTGGGATCAGTTGCTTGTGTTGGGCGTGCTTCTTCTCACTTCGAAAGGCTCGGCGGGAGTCGCGGGTGCTGGATTTGTTGCGCTGGCCGCGACGCTCGCGTCGATGCACAAAATTCCGGTCGAAGGCTTGGTCCTGCTTCTCGGTGTCGATCGTTTTCTTAATGAAGCTCGGGCCGTGACGAACCTGATCGGCAATGGGGTTGCAACTGTCGTGGTCGCGCGTTGGGAAGGACAGCTCGACATGAACACTGCGCGTGCGGTGCTGAATCGTACGTACGTTGATGAATTTGAAGAGCTGCAGCCGATCGACAATCCGGCCATCGCATCCGCATCTACGGGCGACGCATCCGTCCGATCGAACGCTCATTGAGCCTCCACAACATCACTCTGCAAATTGGCAGTCGCCCTTGGGCGACTGCCAATTTTTTTAGAGCATTGCCGAAACGACCACGCAAACGGAAAAAGAAGGTTCTCGCGAAGCCGCGCTCAACTATCATGAGTTCCCGACGCCAGAGAAGACGGCAAGCGCGTACGTCGGCTTCAGCGCAATTGCTGACATTTGAATGACCGCAGCCTTTTGCGGGCGGATGGCCGGTAGTGGCCGAACCCGTCCGCTGCCCCATCCCATGAAGTGACAATGGCGGCCCGCCGATCATCGGCTTATTATTCCGAAAGGTCGTTGAAAACTAGTGTGTGGGGCAAAGATTCCACTTGCCCGGCGAGAATCTTCATAACAGGGAAATGCCTTTCCGCAAGCTTATGCGGTCAGGTCGAGGCCACTTCGAGTGGACACACCATGCTTGGACCTCTGAGACTTTTTGTGCTGCTCTGGTCGCTGGCGGTGATGGCGCCGACCGCGCACGCGAGCACAATCGGTGTCGTCCTGCCGGGCTCATCCCTTGTCTTTTATCAGACATTGCTCAAGGGAATACAACAATCGGCCCATGATCATCATGTAGATCTGCTGATTCGCAACCCGTCCGATGGCGAGTCGCTCAATACACCGAATATCCAGCTGCGCATTATCGAATACATGGTGACGCAGGGAGTCTCGGGCGTGGTACTGGCACCAGAACCATTGGCCGGCGACACGCGGCTTTCAGTCCCAGTCCCTGTGATCCTCGTGGATCGATACAGCGCCGATTACGATGGAATCTCGACCGTCTACACAGACAATTTCAGCGCTGGCAGGAAGGCGGCGCTCAGCCTGGTACCGGTTCTGAAAAAGGGCGCCAAGGTGGCAATGCTGCGGCTCGCGCCCAACGTGAGTTCGACCGTTGCGAGAGAAAGCGGATTTTTAAGCGTTGCCCGCAAAGAGGGATGGGATGTGGTGATCGATACCTACGTAGGGTATCGACCGCGCGATGCCGAAGTGCTAATTGCCGAGGTGATAAAGAGCTACCCGGGCCGCCTCGATGCCGTTTTTGCGCCGGCTGAACCGATTGCCTACGGCGCTCTGCGGGTGATCGAGACTGCGGCAGTCGGCCAGCGCCCGCGCCTCGTGCTATTCGACTGGCGTCCGGAATTCCTGGAAGGCCTCAAAAAAGGAATCGTACATGCCGCCATATTGCAGGACCCTTACCGTATGGGTTACCTCGCCTTGGCGTCCATGGTCGAGGCACTGCAGGGCCATCCACCACCCCGCACTCTCTTCGTCGACGTGGTCACCGTTACGCCACAAAACATGAACGATCCGGCGATCCGGTCGTTGTTGGCGAGATACGCCAGATAAGCGGCGTGAGCCATGAGCGTCTTCGATACCGCTCCGCGCAATCAGAAAAGCGCAGCCGTGTCGTCGCCGCGCTGAAACGCTTCGCGGTCATTCCACCAATGCGTTCGCGTACTCACGCATCGCTGCGCTCATGGGCAACACCCGTTCCCTGAGATGAGCATGAAGATATCGGACAGCCGGCGAGAACTGACGACGGTGCGGACAGACCAGGTTTAGCGGCGCTGTTTCCCCGGGTTGGTCAGGCAACAGGACATGTAATCGGCCGGATATCACATCGTCGTGCACGTCGAGCCACGATTTATAGGCGATGCCGCGGCCTTCCACCGCCCAGCGTCTCGCGATTTCCGCATCGTCGCAAAGCAGCGCGCCCCTCACCGTGACCTGCCGCCGCACGCCGTTGGACGGAAACGACCAGCGGTCATAGACGCGACCTGCCAGCACATAGGGCAGGCAATCGTGCAAAACGAGTTCGTCGAGAGAAGCGGGCGAGCCGCGGCGCTTCAGGTACTCCGGCGAAGCCACCAGCACCCTTCGATTGTTCTCGGCGAGTGCGAGCGCAACGTAGCTCGCCTGCTCCGCAGACCCATAGCGGATCGCCACATCCACCGGATCGCGAAAGACGTCGGTTACGTGATCCGACAGGGAAAGCCGCAGTGTCAGCTTCGGATGTTGATCGCGGAACGTACCAAGCCAGGTCAGCAGGTTGTTACGACCGAGATCGGAAGGCGCCGCGATCCGCAGCATGCCTTGCAGCGCATGTCTTTCTCCATGCAGACGTTCACGGCCCTCGTGAATCATCGACAGAACTTCTTCCGCATAGGGAAGGTACTGCTCGCCTTCTGCAGTCAGCTTGAGGCTGCGAGTGGACCGCGCAAAGAGCCGGATATCAAGCTCCCGCTCGAGCCGCAAAATCGCTGCGCTGACCTGGCCGGGCAGAAGGTCCGCCTCTCTCGCCGCGTTTGAAAAGCTGCCGAGCGCGGCAGTTCTCACAAAGAGTTGAAGGTCTTCTAACCGGACCATTTTCATTCCAGGAGTGAAAGTCTTCCCTAATGTAACCGGTTTTTCGTACCTATGAGGTCGCGCCAGAATTCAGCCACACATCAGCGATACATGAGCAAGGTGAGCGCTGAAGTCCTTCAAAACGTACCTGGAGCATGCGCATGAAAGCAGTGGTCTATACACAGCACGGTCTTCCCGCCGAGCATCCGGATTCCCTCATCGATCTCGACCTGCCTACGCCTGAACCGGCATCGCGCGACTTGCTGGTGAAGATAGACGCGATCGCGGTCAATCCGGTGGATACGAAAGTCCGCATGGGCTCGCCGACCGAAGCGCCGCGCGTACTCGGCTGGGACGCCGTCGGAACCGTCGAGGCCGTGGGCGACGACGTGTCGCTGTTCGCGCCAGGAGACAAGGTCTTCTACGCGGGCAGCATTGCCCGACCCGGCGCGTACGCGCAATACGCGCTCGTGGACGAGCGGCTTGCCGGCAGGAAACCTGCCTCGCTTTCAGATGCGCAAGCCGCCGCGCTTCCGCTGACTTCGTTGACGGCGTGGGAACTGCTGTTCGACCGGCTCGGCGTAATCGAGCACGCAGGATCCGGCGACGCGCTGCTGATTGTTGGCGCTGCCGGCGGCGTCGGCTCGATGCTCACGCAGCTTGCAAGCCGTCTGACGAAACTGCGCGTGATTGGCACGGCGTCCCGCCCTGAAACGCGTGAATGGGTGCAAGCGCTCGGCGCGCACGACGTGATCGATCACTCGCGACCGCTGCTGGAAGGCCTGCGCCATATCGGTTCGCCGCAGGTGCGTTACGTCGCGAGCCTGACCCAAACGGACCTTCACTATCCGCAGCTCGTCGAGGCGCTGGCGCCTCAAGGCCGGCTCGGTGTGATCGACGATCCGGACACGCTCGACGCGATGCCGCTCAAGCGGAAGTCCATTTCTCTTCATTGGGAGCTGATGTTCACACGGTCGCTGTTCGAAACCGCTGACATGGTCAGGCAGCACGAAATCCTGAACAGAGTGTCCGCACTGATCGACGAGGGCACGCTGCGCACCACGATGGCGGATCACTTCGGAACCATCAATGCGAAGAATCTGCGCCGCGCTCATGCGCTGATCGAAAGCGGACGCGCTCGCGGAAAAATCGTGCTCGAAGGTTTCTAGTTCGCCGCACTGGTTCATCACGCCACCTGCAACATCACACACAACTGGAGAACGACCATGCAATCTATCTATCAAGGCGGTAAAAAGAGCGGCGCGATGCGCCGCGCCGCAATCGCGCTGGCCGTGAGCCTGAGCTTCGGCAGCTTCGCCTATGCGGCGTCCGTCCAGGCGCCATCGCAGGCGCCGTCAGCAGCGGCGTCGTCCAGCGAGGCAACGGAACGCACCATCGGTTCGATAGAAACGGTGGCGACATTCTCCGGGCCGATGCCTACCGGCGTGACCGTCACGGAAACCGGGCGGATCTTCGTCAACTTCCCGCGCTGGGGCGACGACGTTCAGGCCACCGTTGCCGAAGTGCGCGACGGTAAAGTGGTCGCGTATCCGAATGCGGACATCAATCGTGCGGACGTTTCCCACGCAGCCGCGCATTTCCTGAGCGTTCAAAGCGTGGTTGCAGACGGCCGCGGACGTCTGTGGGTACTGGACACCGCAGCGCCCAACTTCTCGAATCCGGTAGCGGGCGGTGCCAAGCTCGTCGCCATCGACCTCGCTACCAATCGCGTGGTGAAGACGCTCGTCTTTCCGGCCAATGTCATGCGCGCGCAAACCTACGTGAACGACGTGCGGTTCGACTTCCGCGTGGGCAAAGCGGGCGTCGCGTATGTGACCGACTCGTCGTTGAGCGGCACCGGTGGATTGATCGTTATCGACCTCGACTCGGGCAAGGCATTGCGACGCCTGACCGGTGACGTTTCCACATCGGCCGATCCGGCCTTCGTGCCGGTGGTCGAAGGCGAGACCCTTAAAGTGCGAGATGCAAACGGCAAGAGCACGCCGTTCACCGTTGCATCGGATGGCATCGCGCTTTCGCCGGATGGCAAGACGCTCTACTACTGCCCGCTTTCGAGCCGGCATCTCTACTCGGTGCCGACCGCCATGCTGCGCGACCCGTCGATCAGCGAAGCCCAACTTTCAGCCGCTGTAAAAGACCTCGGAGAGAAAGGCGCTTCAGACGGACTCGAAAGCGACGCGAACGGCGCCGTCTACGCAGGCGACTACGAACACGACTCCATTCGCAAGCTCGAACCGGGCGGCGAATGGCGGACCATCGCGCATGATCCGCGCGTGCTGTGGCCGGACACACTGTCGGTCGGCACCGACGGATATCTGTACTTCACGGCGAATCAACTGCATCGTCAGCCTGTTTTCCACGGCGGCAAGGACGAGCGCAGGAAGCCCTACGCGCTCTTCCGTGTACGTATTGGCGCAGGCCCGGCCCCGACGTTCTGACACATCGCATCTCCCCAAAACTGAAGTCCATCGTCAATCTCGGCGATGCGACTTCAGGTTGGTCACCTTACGCACTGGCCCGTGGCAGTGACCGCAATCGCGAGCACCAACACGCTTGCACTGCGAACGGACAAGAGTATATGATCCATATACGTTTCATATACGGATGGCAAAAATGGGCATCGTGAATATTGACGACGACTTGCACGATCAGATACGCAAAGCGAGCCAGGTGTCGTGTCGGTCGATCAACGCACAAGCGTGCGTTCTGGATCAAGATTGGCATGCTGTGCGAAATGAATCCGACGCACAGTTTTAGTGAAATCGTTGCGCGCGAACTGCGAGCAGCAGGCGTGGAGACGCGATCCGTCAGGGTGGCGTCCACGTGACCAAGCGGCCAGAAGAAATCGCGTTGCTCGCGGAGTCCGGCAAATTGCTCGCTGAGGTGTTTGGTCACCTGGACCGGTTGGACATGATCGGTATGTCGACCATGCAGATCAACGATCTGGTCGATAGCCTCATCGTCAACGAACTCAATGCCCGTCCGGCGAGCAAAGGCCAATATGGCTACGCCTACGTCTTGAATTCATCGCGCAACAACGTGGTTTGCCACGGCGTTCCGTCGCCGACGGAAATATTGGAAAGCGGCGATATCGTCAATTTCGACATCACGCTGGAAAAGAGCGGATACATCGCGGACTCCAGCAAAATGTATCTGCTGGGCGAGGTCTCGCCGTTAGCCAAACGGCTCGTCGAAGTCACGTATCAAGCGATGTGGAAAGGCATCAGGGCCGTTCGTCCTGGCGCGCGACTGGGCGATGTCGGGCATGCGATCGAGCGGCACGCACGGCAAAACGGTTATTCGGTCGTAAGGGAATATTGCGGGCACGGCATCGGACGCGAAATGCACGAGCCGCCTCAGGTGCTGCATTGGGGAAAGCCGCGAACCGGTCTGGTGCTGCAAGAGGGCATGGTCTTTACCATCGAGCCGATGATCAACCAGGGGCGACACGCCGTTCGGACTGAAGACGATGGCTGGACGGTCGTCACGAACGATGGAAAGCTGTCCGCACAGTTCGAGCATACCGTCGCCGTTACCCGAAACGGTGTACGCGTCCTGACGTTGCGTCCGGACGAAAGAACGTTGAACTGAAACCCGCCGGGCTCAACACCGGCGACGGAAGCTGCGAGCTCGCGAACGCGCCATAGCGGCGAGCGCTCACGACGCGGCAGTTTCGTATGGCGGCCCACAGACCGGGCACCTCCTTCCATGCACACTCAGTGCGTCGCTCCGCGCGGCTTGGCACTCACCTCATCTCGTGGATATGCAATGGAATGGAAAAGCCTGCTTACTGAATTCCCGGTCTGGGTGATTGGCCGCTTGACCCCGTCGCGGCATGACCCTCGTCGCAGTACGCCGCGTGAAATTCTTGTCCTTCGACCGAACGATTTTGGTGAATTGCTGACTGCGACGCCGATCTTCGAGGCGCTCAAAAAACGCTTCCCGGCCACCCGAATCGTTGCCGGCATCGGCAGCTGGGGGCGCCCGATTCTCGAGAACAATCCGTTCATCGATGAAATCGTCGAGATCGATGCACCATGGAACAACAAGATCGTCGAGAACCGCTCGCCCGGTGACGTCGTGCGTTTCCTGCTGAAATCGCCGCAAGTCGCCGCGCTGCGTAAGCGAGGCGGGTTTGACGTCGGAATCGACGTCCTCGGCAGTTACATGGGCGCGCTCCTGATGATGCGGCTTGGTGTGCGATATCGCATAGGCGTGCGCGGTTATCGCGGCGGCCACAGCGGGTGTCACGCTTACATTGATTTTGCGCGCCGCCAATCCGGTCGCGCCGCGCTCGCGCAAGCCGAGTTGCTCGGCGCAACGGAGCTTCCCGACGCTCGACCTCAGCTTTTCCTCACGGCAGCCGAACGGGCAAGCGCCGACAGGATCTGGACAAACGACTCCGCAGAAGTTGGCACGACATGGCGAGTGCTGGTTGGCGTCGGAGCGGGTGTTCCCACCAAGGCTTGGGATCCCCGGCAGTTTGGGGCAGCGCTCTCGCAGATTGCGTCCGCATTGCAACAGTCCGGCGACCGCTGTGAGATTCTTATAGTTGGTAGCGAGGCCGACAAGGCGCGTGCCAACGAAGCGATCGTCGCCGCGGGACCCAATGTCCCGGTGCGTTCGGTCGCGGGCGACGTGTCGATGCGAACGGTCTTTGCGCTCGCCGAAAATGCGAATGCCGTCCTGACGAACTCCTCGATGCTGATGCATGTGGCTGCCGCCTTCCACCGGCCGACTGTCGCAGTGCTCGGCGGCAGTATCACGAGGCCGGCGGTTCACGACGCAATCTGGGGATACCCGGAACACTATAAGAGCGTCGCGCCGGATGTTTATATCGAAGGCCAACCCGAGAAAAACTGGCCAGGCGTCGAGCGGGTTGTGGACGCCGTGCTGAGCGCATTGCAAACGCAGCGTACTTGCGTGAGTACGGTGTAGGTTGGATGGGACCTTCGGCGGTCCTATCGCACCGCGGCGCTCAAGGAGCCGTAGGCGGCGTCTCATCGGCGAGCGTGCGGCGCCCTGCTTCGAGGATTTCGTCTGCGAAGGCGGGATCCGCATCCGCAATCGCGCGCGACAACACGAGCGCCCCGACCATCTGACTGAACGCCGCAATGGCGTCCTGGCGGGTTTCTTCCGGCGTCGCGCCTTCCTTGGAGATCATGGCCGCAAACCGGTCGAGATACGCCGCCAGGCCGTGCGCGTAGGACACGCGCGCGGCGGCGGTCATCCGGGGAGCGTCGCCAACGAATCCAGACAGCGGGCACCCCGCCTCGATGTTGTCGCGGTGCCGGGTCGACAGATAGCGCGCGGTTTGCTTGACCAGGCTACCGGCGTTCGGCGAATCCGCATAGTCTTGCATCGCCTTTTCCATCACCGCGGCGACCAGCGCGTCCTTCGACTTGAAGTGGTTGTAAAAGCCACCCTGCGTAAAGCCGGCTTCTTTCATCAGTTCCGCGAGCCCCACAGCGTCGACGCCGCGAATGCGGAACAGCCGCTCGGCGGCCGCGACAATCGCGCTCCGGTTTTCGGCGGCCTGTTGCCGAGACACACCCATCGCTCCCTCCCTTATCCAGACAATCGCATCGATTAACAAACACAATGTCGATCGCCATTGACATACCTGGTCCGCGTCGACACAATGCATCAAAAGACGATGTCGATCGACATTGACATAAGTCTAGCGGACTTTCGGGCGTGATGGGAAGCGAAGCCGACGGCACGGTCCACAAGGCAACACATTCCGAAATACGCAAGGAAGTTTTTGATCAGTTTCCCATGCGCCCGGCGAGCCGGCGCGCCTGCGATTAACCGTATGAAGGATTCGTCATGAAAATCGAAGGTTCTGTTGTTTTCGTAACGGGCGCGAACCGCGGCCTTGGTCTCGAGTTTGCAAAACAGGCGCTCCAAAGAGGCGCGCGCAAGGTCTATGCGGGCGCGCGCGATCCGGCCAGTGTGACGCTGCCAGGCGTCGTGCCGGTGAAACTGGACGTGACCGATCCAGCGGCGGTCGCCGCTGCCGCCGAGGCGGCGGGTGACGTCACGCTGCTGATCAACAATGCGGGCATCGCACGGCTTGGCAGCCTGACGGACGACGGCGCGATCGACGCGTTGCGCGATCACCTCGAAACCAACGTGTTCGGCATGCTGGCGATGTCGCGGGCGTTTGCGGGCAACCTCGCCCGCAACGGCGGCGGCGCGATTCTGAACGTGCTTTCGGTCGCGAGCTGGGTGAACCGGCCGATCCTCTCTGGTTACGGCGTGTCGAAGTCGGCGGCGTGGGCGCTGACCAACGGCCTACGTCATTCGTTGCGCGAGCAGCACACGCAAGTTGTCGGGCTTCACGCCGGCTTCATCGATACGGATCTGACGCGCGGGCTGGAAGTGCCGAAGGCGACGCCGGCCGACGTCGTGCGTCAGGCATACGACGCAATTGAGGCCGGCGCGGAGGAAGTATCCACCGACGAGTTCACGCGTGAGGTGAAAGCCGCACTGTCCTCGGGCGTCTATCTCAACGAGCCGGTTGCTCATTAACGGCATCGGAGCGCTCGTCCGTCGCATGCGAACGCGTGCGACGGACAGCACGACGAACTTCCACGTCAAATGAACCTTCGTGGCAACAGCAACAGCAACAGCCGCAATTAGCGGCGCCGGCCCCGCTCACTCACGCGACCTTGAGATCTTCGCGAGTGACTGCTGTTTCCGGATGATATTGATCAGACTAAGCAACGCCGGGTGGTTGTATCGACGACCACTGTAGTACATGTGAAGTGGATCCTCAGCGCACGCGTGGTCTTCGAGCACAACTCTCAGGGTACGCCGCGCCAGCTCATCGGCGATTCGAGCCTCCAGCAGATACGCTATGCCCATTCCCGCCTTGCACGCGCTAATCGTGGTCGCGGTGTCGTTGATCGTGATCGACCCGGGCACCCGGATCGGGGTTGTTTTACCTGCAACGCTGACTTCCCAACGGTAGCTCGAATTGTCACCGAGCAAAAGCTGAAGGCAGTTGTGCTCGACCAGTTCGCTGACGTGACGAGGAGTGCCGTGTTTCTTCAGGTATGCGGGCGACGCGGCCATCACCCATCGCTGCGGGCCGGTAAGCGGCACTGCAATCATGTCTTCGGGAACATGATGACCGTAGCGAATCCCGGCGTCGTATCCTTCTGCAACGATGTCGATCGGCCGGTTGTCGACCACCACCGTAAGCTGCACATCGGGGCAAAGGCGTGCGAATTCCGGCAATGCCGGTGCGACCAGCAAGTGGGCGGCATCCGCGAAAACATTCAGACGTAAAGAGCCGAGCCGCGCGGTACCCGGCGCTTCAAAACTCTCGAGAGCCGAACCGATCTGATTGAAGCCTTCTTCCAGTCGGGAAGCGAGATCGAGCCCCGCCTCCGTGGGCGAAACCGCCCTGCTCGTCCGGTTAAGCAGCTTTGCGCCGAGGCGGTCTTCCAGCCGCCGCATCGCGTGACTGACTGCCGACGGCGTCTGCCCGAGTTCGATTGCAGCCAGCCGGAAACTCCGGCACCTGACTATCGCAAGAAACAGCCTTAAGTCCGCAAAATCGATCCGGTCGTTCTTTGCCATGATGAATGCCGTTCATCGTTCCAGTGAATCCGTTTCATTCTACGGTATGTAATCATTTTCTTCGTCGCGAATCCCGGAGCGCTGCGGCGTATGCCCCGCTCATGTTTATCCATTCGGAGGAAATTCCATGCATGGACTTGAGCAAATACAGATCGGCGATCTGAAGGATACGAGAGTTCTCGTCACGGGCGGCTCGACTGGAATTGGAGCGGCTATTGTTCGCGCATTTGCCGCACAGGGCGCGCACGTGGTCGCGCATTTCAACGAGAGCGAAGCGGCTGCGCAAGCGCTGCGTGCGGAATCGCCGGAGCGCATTCATCTTGTCCAGGGCGACGTCAGCGAGACGGGCGAAGCATCGCGGGTCGTGAAGGAAGCGGCGCAACTGCTAGGCGGACTCGATGGGCTCATCAATAACGCCGGCGCCATGTTGGGTAGGCTGGCATCTATAAGCGCCTCGGCCAGCCACTTCGAACGCGTCGTCAATCTGAACGCAAGATCGGTTTGGGAAGCAACCTCGGCTGCCCATCCGTTTCTCAAGGAATCACGTGGTTACGTCATCAATACGTCGTCCGTTGCCGCGCGTACGGGCGGCGGCGCAGGAGCGGTGCTTTACGCCGCGTCAAAAAGCTTTGTCAGCAGTTTGACCCGTGGCCACGCAAAGGAATTTGTAAACGACGGAATCCGTGTGAACGCAGTAGCACCCGGACTCATACAGACGCCGTTCCACGACAAATACACGCCGCCGGAAATCTGGGCGTCGCAGACTGCCACGGTGCCGATGGGCAGAGAAGGCCTGCCGGATGAGTGCGTCGGCGCGTTCCTGTTCCTCGCGTCTCCCGCCATGTCGGGATACATCACGGGGCAGATCATCGAGGTCAACGGCGGACAACTCATGCCATGAACGGAGAATCAAGATGAAAGAACGGAAGTTCGGACACGCAGAAAAGAGCGTCTCTGAAATCGGGTTTGGCGCGTGGGCCATTGGAGGTTCATGGGGCGACGTCGCGGAGAGCGATGCAAAGGCGGCTCTGCATGCGGCGCTCGATAGCGGTACAACCTTCATTGACACGGCTGACGTTTACGGCGACGGCCGCTCGGAGCGGATCATCGCGGACGTGCTCAAGGAACGTTCGGGACCGCGGCCATTCGTTGCGACCAAGGCTGGGCGGCGACTGGACCCGCACGTGGCGCAAGGCTACACCGCAGCGAATCTGAATGCTTTTGTCGACCGGTCCTTGAAGAACCTGGAGATGGAGCGGCTCGATCTTGTACAGCTTCATTGTCCACCGACCGAGGTCTATTACCAGCCGGAGGTTTTCGATGCGATGGACCGCATGGTCGCAGCGGGAAAGATCAGCAGCTACGGTGTGTCGGTCGAGAAAGTCGAAGAAGGTCTGAAAGCGATCGAATATCCGGGTGTGAAGTCGGTACAGATCATCTACAACATTTTCAGGCAAAGGCCAGCCCGCTTTATTCAGGAAGCTCGTGACCGCGGAGTCGCCGTTATCGTCCGGGTGCCTCTTGCGTCGGGCCTGCTCACAGGAAAAATGACGCGCGAGACGACGTTTGCGGCCAATGACCATCGCCTTTTCAATCGTAACGGCGAGGCCTTCGACAAGGGCGAAACCTTTGCCGGCGTTCCTTATGACGTCGCTCTGGAAGCCGTCGACGAAATCCGCTCACTCGTCCCGCAAGACGCCACGATGGCGCAGTTCGCGCTTCGCTGGATCCTCATGAACGATGGAGTGACGACTGTCATTCCAGGGGCGAAGAACGCAGCGCAAGCCAAAGCAAACGCTGAGGCGAGCGAACTCCCGCCCCTGACAGATTCGGCCATGGAGGTCCTACGCGCGCTATATCTGCAAAAGATCGCGCCGTTTGTCCACCAGCAGTGGTAAAGCCTCGTTGAGAAGCCGTCGAACATTGCTTTCCGGTTACCGGCCGGAAGCACCGGCAACCAGCGACAACCAGTGACAACCAGTGACAACCCGGGCGGCCCGCATCGCGAGGAACGCATTCATTGCCCGCCCGGCGGTTCCACATGACACCGCCAACGCGGCTCAATGTCCGAAGTAGATCCGCCCGGCACCGTCCACCGATGCCGGCGCGCCTGCCTGCGACGAGCCGTTCATCGACACGCCCCCTACCGACGTCTTATACGTAGCAGTCTGTGCGGCTGACACCTTCGCCTCTGCGGTCTGAATGTCCGCGGGATACTGCGCGTCCGATGCGACCGGACGATATCCGGCCATTTCAAACTGCACGAGATCGGCACGCACTTCCGCACGCGTCACCGGCTGATCGACGGTTTGCGCGAAAGAAAGCGCGGGTGCGGCCAGTGCGCAGGAAACGAGAACAACGTTGAGCAGTGCTTTCATGATCATTCACCTGTCTGTGAGTTGCGGCCGCATTCACGATGAGCGCGGCCCGGGTTCCCTCCGTTGCGATTCGTGAAGGGTTGAACGGATTGTGAGCAATGAGCACTGACCCAATGCTGACCAGCGCATTACAAGCTTGTCATCTTCGAGCGCGCTCAGCGCCCCTTGCTTTCTGCCGTTGCCCGCTCGTCTTTGCTCCCACGCAGATAACAGACTTGTAATGACGCCGTCACTTACAAGTCAGTGACGGATCGGCACACTGCGACGTCATCAGCCCGCCGCATTGCATCGCTTGGACGCACCGCGGCACGGGCCATCTCTCTAGCCCATCGTCCAAGGAAATGTCATGTGGATAGTCCGACTGGCCCTGCGGCGGCCCTACACCTTTATCGTGCTGGCCGTGCTGCTGTTCATACTCGGCCCGCTTGCGATCATGCGCACGCCGACCGACATCTTTCCGAACATCGACATTCCCGTGGTCAGCATTGTCTGGTCGTACAACGGCTTTTCCGCCGAAGACATGGCGCACCGGATCACGTCGAATTACGAGCGTGCGCTCACGACGGACGTCGACGACATCGAGCACATCGAGTCGCAGTCGTTAAACGGCGTCTCAGTCGTGAAGATCTTCTTTCACCCCGGCGCCGACATCAACCGCGCGATCGCCGAAGCCGCATCGAACTCCGCGTCGATCTTGCGAGTCCTGCCGCCGGGCACCTTGCCGCCGAACATCATCACGTATAACGCATCGACGGTGCCCGTCCTGCAACTGGGCCTGTCGAGCGACACGTTGCCCGAACAGACGCTCTACGATCTCGGCAACAGTTTTATCCGCACGCAGTTAGCCACCGTGCAGGGCGCGGCGGTGCCGCTGCCGTTCGGCGGCAAGATCCGCCAGATCATGGTCGAGCTCGATCCAAAGGCGCTGCAGGCGAAAGGACTCGCACCGATCGACGTCGTCAACGCGGTCAATGCGCAAAACCTGATTCTGCCGGGCGGCACCGCGAAAATCGGCTCGCGTGAATACAACGTCGAGATGAACGGCAGCACGAAGAGCGTCGCTGCGCTCAACGATCTGCCGATCAAGACAGTGCAAGGCGGCGTGGTGTACGTTCGCGACGTCGCGCATGTGATCGACGGATATGCGCCGCAGACCAACATCGTGCGCAGCGACGGCAAGCGCGCTGCACTGCTGCAAGTCGAGAAGACCGGCAGCGCGTCGACGCTGACGATCATCCAGCAGGTCAAAGACATGCTGCCGAAAATCGCGGCCGGTTTGCCGAAAGCGCTGCACATCACCCCGTTATCGGATCAGTCCGTGTTCGTAAAGTCGGCCATTTCGGGCGTGGTGCGCGAAGCGCTGATCGCCGCATGCCTGACGGCCGCGATGATCCTGCTGTTTCTCGGCAGCTGGCGCGCAACGCTGATCATTGCGGTGACGATTCCGCTCGCCGTGCTGACGTCCCTGATTGCACTTGCAGCGCTCGGGCAGACCATCAACATCATGACGCTTGGCGGCCTTGCGCTCGCCGTCGGTATTCTCGTCGACGACGCGACGGTGGCGATTGAAAACATCACGCACCATCTGGAAAAGGGCGAGCCGTTGCATGATGCGATCCTGAACGGCTCAGGCGAGATCGCGGTGCCCACGTTCGTCTCGACGATGTCGATCTGCATTGTGTTCGTACCGATGTTCCTGCTGTCCGGCGTCGCGCGTTATCTGTTCGTTCCGCTTGCGGAAGCGGTCGTGTTCGCCATGTGCGCGTCTTACTTTTTCTCGCGCACGCTGATCCCGACGCTTGCAATGTATCTGATGCGCGCGCCGTCCAAAGAAGGCCACAATGCGCAGGGACGCTTTGCTGCAGTTGCCCGTTTCCAGGCGCGCTTCGAACGGCACTTCGAGGCGTTGCGCAACGGCTATCGTGCGATGCTGGGACGCGCGATCTCGGGACGCCGCCGTTTCGTGCCGGTCTATGTCGCGCTGTGTCTCGCGTCGCTGATCCTCGTCCCGTTCGCCGGCCGCGACTTCTTTCCCTCCGTCGATACCGGTCAGATCCGGCTGCATCTGCGCGCACCGACGGGCACCCGCATCGAGCAAACAGCGCGCATCACCGATCAGGTCGAAGCGAAGATTCGAAGCGTGATCCCGAAGGCGGAGCAGGCGGCCGTGCTCGATAACATCGGTGTGCCGGTCAGCGGCATCAATCTGACCTACGACTCGTCCGATCCGGTCGGCCCCGAAGACGCCGATATTCTGGTGACGCTGCAGCCCAAGCACAAACCCACCGCGCAATATGTCGCGCAACTGCGCAACGTGCTCGCCGCCTCGTTTCCGGGTGTGACGTTCGCGTTCCTGCCCGCCGACATCGTCAGCCAGATCCTGAACTTCGGCCTGCCCGCTCCTATCGACGTGCAGATCGTGGGCAATCAGCTCGATAAGAACCGCGTGGTGGCCGACCGGCTGCTTGCGCAGTTGCGCGGTGTACGCGGTCTCGTCGACGCACGCATCCAGCAGCCCGGCGACGCGCCGACCATCGACGTGAACGTCGACCGGACGAAGGCTATCCAGGCGGGCCTCACGCAGCGTGACGTCGCACAGAACATGTTGATCGCGCTCTCGGGCAGCTCGCAGACTACGCCGAACTTCTGGCTCGATCCGAAGAACGGCGTCAGCTATCCCCTGCTGGCCGAGGTGCCGCAGTACGACATCGACTCGCTGCAAACGCTCTCGAACATTCCGTTGACCACGAATCAGGCCACGGTCGCGCCACAGAACCAGCTCGGCACGCTCGGCACGTTGGATCGCAGCTCACAACAGGCTGTCGTCTCGCACTACAACGTGCAGCCGGTGCTCGACATATTCGCGGCGACGCAAGGACGCGATCTGGGCGGCGTCGCCGCCGACGTATCCAGAATCGTCGACGCGGCGCGCGCGCAGTTGCCGCCCGGTTCGTCGATCGTGATGCGCGGCCAGGTGCAGTCGATGAACGAGTCGTTCGCCGGTCTCGGCGCCGGACTCGTGTTCGCAATCGCGCTCGTCTATCTGCTGATGGTCGTGAACTTCCAGTCGTGGCTGGACCCGCTGATCATCATCAGCGGCTTGCCCGCATCGCTCGCGGGCATCGCATGGATGCTGTTCGCGACGCATACCACGCTGAGCGTGCCGGCTCTCACCGGAACGATTCTCTGCATCGGCATTGCGACAGCAAACAGCATTCTCGTGATCAACACGGCGCGCGAGTCGTTGCAGGCCGGCATGGAGCCGCTCGCCGCCGCGCTCGATGCGGGCTTCAACCGCTTCAGGCCCGTGCTGATGACCGCGCTCGCCATGCTGATCGGCATGCTGCCGATGGCCCTCGGCCTCGGCGACGGCGGCGAACAGAACGCCCCGCTCGGCCGCGCGGTGATTGGCGGCCTGGCATTCGGCACGCTCTCGACGCTGATGTTCGTACCCGTCGTGTTCGGGGCGGTACATGCGTGGCTCGCGCGGCGTCGCGCGGCTCGCGCTGCCGCCGTGCCGATGAATACTCAAGCTCGATAAGGAAAAGCCATGACTCAGTCCAACCTTCCGCAGGACCGCGATGGCACGGCATCGACGGAGCTTGCCGTACCCGCTCGCAACGACACCGGCGCGCCACCCGCGAAGCGCCGCGCGCTCCTGCTGCCCGGCGCCCTGCTGACGATTGCAGCGGCCCTGCTAGCCATCGGAATCGTGCCGCGTCTGCATGCGAGCACCGAACTCTCGCAACAGGTCGCCGCGCAACGCGAAACGATCGTCGATGCTGTGCGCCCAAAACCGGCGCCGGTTTCGCAGGAACTGTTGTTGCCCGGTTCCGTGATGCCGTATGCCGACGCGTCGATCTACGCGCGCACGAGCGGCTACGTCCGGCATTGGTACGCGGACATCGGCACGAAAGTCCGAGCCGGACAAACGCTTGCCGACATCGAAACGCCGGAGCTGGACGCCCAGTTGCAACAGGCACGCGCCGACGTGGCCACCGCAAAGGCGAACTACGCGTTCGCGGACAGCACCGCGCGGCGCTGGCAGACGATGTTGCAAACGCAGTCGGTGTCGCAGCAGGACGCCGATTCGAAGACGAGCGACAGCGCCGCGAAACTCGCCGCGCTCGCGTCGGCGCAGGCGAACGTTGCGCGGTTGAACGAGCTCGTGTCTTACGAGAAAGTCACCGCGCCGTTCGACGGCGTCGTCACCGTGCGCAACGTCGATGTCGGAGCGCTCGTCACCTCAGGAGGATCGCCCGGTCTTGCAAGTGCGCCGGGAGAGCTTTTCCACGTCGAGCAGACCGACCGCTTGCGCGTCTACGTGAACGTGCCGCAGGACGACGCCGGCAGCGTCACCGCAGGCACACAGGTCTATCTGACCACCCAGCAGTATCCGGGCCGCTCCTTTGCGGCGACCGTCGCGCGCAGCGCCGACGCAATCGATTCTGTCAGCCGGACACTGCGCGTTGAGATCGACGTCGACAATCGCGACGGCGCGTTGTTGCCCGGCGCGTATGCACAGGTTCATCTGGCGTTGCGCACGCAGCACCCCGCGCTCGAACTCCCGGTGAGCGCATTGCTGTTCAGACCCGATGGCGTCACGGTTGCGGTGATCGGACAGGATGGTCGCGCGCATCTTCGCAAGGTGACGATCGGCCGGGACTTCGGCACCTACGTTGAAATCGCGACCGGCGTCACGTCGACAGATCAGGTCATCGACAATCCGGGCGATGCCCTCGCGGACGGCCAGCCGGTGCGCGTCGCCGCGTCCGCGGCACGGCACGGTTAAGCGATCCAGGAGACGGCTCATGCTCACTCTTCTTCATCCATTCGCCCGTCGCAGCGCGGCTATCGTCACCGCCTGCGCGTTGACTGCGTGTTCGACGCTGCCCACGTATCATCAACCGGAAGCGGCCGTTCCCACTCAATACGCAGGCGCCGCGGCGCCCGGCTGGAGCGTCGCTGCGCCAGCCGATGCCGAGCCGCCCGGCCCTTGGTGGACGCTCTTTCACGACGCCGAACTGGACCAGCTCGAAGCGCGCGTCGACGTGTCGAATCAGACCGTGGCGAAAGCGGTAGCGCAGTTGCAGGCCGCCCGCGCGATGCTCGACTACCAGCGTGCCGGCTACGCACCCACGGTAACGGCGGGCGCGGCGCAGTCGCGCACGAGGTTGTCGCAGAACGTGCTCGGGCATTCGCTCGCCGGACAGACGGTGCCCGACTATTCGGTGGGCGCCACCGCGAGCTGGGAACCCGACCTGTTCGGCCGGGTGAAAGATGCAACCGTCTATGCGCGCGACAACGCGCAGGCAAGCGAGGCGGACCTTCAGGCCGTGCGCCTGGCGGTCGCCAGCGATCTCGCGACCGACTACTTCGATCTGCGTTCGCTCGATCGTCAGAAGAAGCTGCTCGACGACAGCGTTACCGCATATGCCGCGGCCTTGAGCATCGTGCAACAGCAGTTAAAGGACGGTGCGATCGACGCATCGGCCGTTGCGCAGGCGCAGACGCAACTGGAGAGCACCCGCAGCCAGGACACCGACATCGACGTACAGCGTGCGCAGCTTCAACACGCCATTGCGACGCTGATCGGCATGCCCGCGTCGTCGTTCGCACTGGCCAGTGAAGTGAAAAACGTGGGGTTGCCGCAGATTCCAACGGGCGTGCCGTCGCAACTGCTCGAACGCAGACCCGATATCGCAGCCGCCGAGCGGCGCGTCGCGGCGGCCAACGCTCAGATCGGCGAGGCGCGCGCCGCCTACTATCCCAACCTGACGCTGTCGGCTACGGCGGGACTCGAAAGCACGTTCTTCGCGCCCTGGCTCACAGCGCCCAGCCTCTTCTGGTCGCTCGGCGCGCAACTGGCCGGCACGCTGTTCGACGGCGGCCGCCGCGATGCCTCGTTGAAGGGCGCGAACGCGCAGTACGACAGCGCAGTAGCAGATTACCGGCAGACTGTGCTGACCGCGTTCCAGCAAGTGGAAGACAACCTGTCCACGCTGACGACACTGGCTAGCGAAGCGGACAGCCAGCAACGCGCGACATCGGCCGCTGAGCTGTCCTTGAAGCTCACGACGAACCGATATCAGGCAGGAGCCGTGAGCTACCTGGATGTCGTGACCGCACAAACCATTGCGTTGACGAATGAACGCACGCAGGAACTGATCGACGCACGGCGTGTTGATGCCAGCGTGCAGTTGCTAAAAGCGCTGGGCGGCGGCTGGAGTCGCAACTCGCTCGATGAAAGCGGGAACGCGGCGGCGACCACGTCACCGAACTCGCCATCTACGCGGCCGCAAACGTGAGGATGAAGCGTGTACCGGCCGCGTCGCTTTCGGCATGCGCGCTGCCGCCATGCAGTTCCATGATGGTGCGCACAATGGCAAGACCCAGACCCGCAGATCCGGACGCGTTCGGCTCGCTTTTGCGCGACGGGTCCACGCGATAGAAGCGGTCGAACACCCGCTCGAGCAGGGCCGGATCGATCGGCTTGCCCTCGTTCGCCACGGTCACACGCAGCGTATGCGGAGCCTCGGCGGGGGCCTGTGCATCCAGTGTGATCATGGCCCCGCGCGGCGTATAACGGAGCGCATTCGCAAGCAGATTATTGACGGCGCGCCGGAACAGTTCGACGTCGGCGCGCAACTGGCCGCCGCCTGTTACGCGAATCTGCACGCCGGCTTCGTCGGCGACGCCCTCGAAGTATTCGGCGATGCGCGACAGCTCTTGCTGCGCATCGACCTGCGTCAGCGTCTTGACGAACTGCGGGTGTTCGGCGCGGGCTAGAAACAGCACGCTTTCGATCATGCGCGACAATCGTTCGCACTCTTCGAGATTCGATGCGAGCACGGACTGATATTCATCGGCCGAACGTGGGCGTGCCAGCGCGACTTCAGTCGATCCGCGCAGATTGCCAAGCGGCGTGCGCATATCGTGGGCGAGGTCCGCCGTGTATTGCGACATCCGTTCAAAGCCGCCGTGCAGGCGGTCCAGCATCGCATTCAGCGACGCGATGAGCGCGGCCAGTTCATTCGGCGCACCATCGGCTTCGATTCGCGTGTGCAATTTGTCGACGGTGACGGTGGCCGCGCTGCGCGCCATCTCGCGCAATGGCCGCAACGACTCGCGCACCAGCAACCAGCTCATCAGGAACGCGAGCAGCATACCCGCGAGACCCGCGACATACAGCCGATCGCGATACCGGTCGAGCAGGCGCCAGCGGTCCGCCATATTGCGCGCAATGATGATCGTGACCGGCGTGCCGTCGCGCAACATCGCATCCGCAGCAAGTCCGCGCACCGGCACGTCCTTCGAGGTGCGCCACTCTGCAATATCGGCTTCGGTGATGCGTTGCGAGGCGCCGATTCGTTTCATGAGCGCAGGCGACGGCGTCGTAGTGTCGGCAATGGCCGCCGTGTTGTGTTCGAACAGCAGCTTGCGCTGCGGATCGCGCACTTCCATCGACAGCGCCAGGTTGCCCAGCACCTGGCTAGTCAGCCGGTCGCCGTGGCTGCGCAGTTCGTCGAGCGTATTGAGCTCCTGCGCGAGACGCCGCGTGTGCCGCGCGATCAGCACGATATCGAGGTCGTCCTGCTGCTTGACCTGGCGGTCCAGCGCGAAGTACAGCACGCTGCCTACCAGCGCGAATACGAGCAGCGTCGTGCCCGCGAATGCGAGTGCAAGCGTAGCGGTCAGCGAGCGTGCTGCCATCAGTCCGGCTCTTTCGCTTCGATTACGTATCCAACGCCGCGGACGGTCTGGATCAGCTTGACGGGAAAAGCGTCGTCGATCTTCGCTCGCAAGCGGCGAATCGCCACCTCGACCACGTTCGTATCGCTGTCGAAATTCATGTCCCACACGTATGAAGCGATCTGCGTGCGGCTTAGCACCTCGCCCTGACGGCGCAGAAGCAGTTGCAACAGCGAGAACTCGCGGGGCGTCAGATCGATACGCGTTGCGCCGCGTTTCACGCGCCGCCGGTTGATGTCCATCTCCAGGTCGCCGACCGCCAGCAGTTCGCTCTCTCGCGGCGGACCGCGCCGCGCCAACGTACGCACCCGTGCCAGCAGTTCGACAAACGCAAATGGTTTGACGAGGTAATCGTCGCCGCCCAGTTCGAGGCCGCGCACGCGGTCGTTCACGTCGTCGCGCGCGGTAAGGAACAGCACCGGCGTGGTATGAGTCGCGCGCAGTACCTTCAGCACGGCCCAACCGTCCATTGTCGGCAGCATCACGTCGAGGACGATCACGTCGTAGTCCTGCTCCTGTGCGAGCAGCAGGCCGTCGGCGCCGTCGTTGGCGAGGTCGACGGAATAGCCCGATTCTTCCAGGCCCTTTTTCAGGTACGCGCCTGTTTTCGGCTCGTCTTCGATCACCAGGATACGCATCACCAGCTCCGGCGTCATTGGATCAATCCCGGCATTTTAAGGGACTGGACGAATGTTACCGAAATGTTCCAAATGTTCCGTCATGCCGCGGTGTTCGAAGGCCGTCGCCTCGCTCTTTGGGTAAGTTTTTACCGGGATGTGCCCGCTACGGGCGATGGCTTCTCACTCGGAGGCGACGGAATTCGCGCCGAGCAAAGGCGTGTGTCCGGTGTAAGACGGCAGTCCCGACAACACGCCTTTGAAGTCGCTCAATACGTCGCCTACTTCGAGTCCCTTGTCGCTCAGCCGGAATTGCCGGATCGAGCGTTCGTGCATGTTGGTCCGGCTTTTGACCGCCGACACCGCAGTCAACACCGAGCCTTCTGCTTCGAAGAACCGGAACAGCAGCAATGCATCGCTCAGGTAGCTCACGTCGATATTGCTCTGGATCTCGCCGATGATCCCGTGCTGACCGAGGACGAGCAGAGACATGACGCCCTGCTGGTTCAGGTAGGTCAGCAGCTCGTGCATCTGCAGCATCAGGTATTTTTCGCCAGGCATCGCCTGCAGATATGCATTGAGGCTGTCGATAGCCACCACGCGCGCACCGTGCGTCTCGACCGCCGCCTGAACGCGGTGAGTAAATTCCCCTGGCGAAAGCTCTGCTGGATCTATCGGTTCGATCGACAGGAGACCGCTTTCCAGATGAGGCGAAAGATTCATACCGAGCGCTGCTGCGCGACGCAGTAGCGTGCCGAGCGTTTCGTCGAAGAGATAGTAGACGGCGTGCTCGCCCCGTTCGAGTGCCGTCTGCAGGCACCGGAGCACGGTAGTGGTTTTGCCCGCGCCCGACGGCCCCACCAGCAGAGTATTCGTTCCGCGTGCAAGGCCGCCGCCCAGCAGCGCGTCGAGTTCGGGCACGCCGGTCGACAGATTCTCGTGGTCGAACTGTACGTGTCGATCCCCGGCCACCAGCGTCGGGAAAACCTGAATGCCGCCGCTTTTCAACGTAAAGTCGTGAAAACCTCCCTGAAAGGCCACGCCGCGCATCTTGACGACGCGCAGACGCCGGCGCTGCGTGCCGTACTCGTGCGTGACCTGATTCAGGTTGATGACCCCATGTGCCAGACTGTGCAACTGCACGTCGCCGGCGTCGGAAGTCTCGTCGTCGAGCAGCAACACCGTGCAGTTGCGATTGCCAAAAAACCGCTTGAGCGCGAGTAACTGCCGCCGATACCGCAGCGGACTCTGCGACAGAAGCCGTAGCTCGGACAGGCTGTCGAACACCACACGTGTCGGACGAGCCTGCTCGACCTCTCGCATCACATTACGCACCGTTTCGCCGAGTTCGAGCTCGGCCGGATTCAGCACCGTCTGTTCGTATTCAGGCGTGAGCCCTTCGTCGCTCAACAACTCGACGATTGCCAGATCGTCGAGCGACCATCCGTGAGTCGCCGCAACGGAACGCAACTCGGACGCGGTCTCGGACAGCGTGACGTAGAGACCGGTATCCCCCAGGCGTCGACCTTCGAGCAGGAACTGCAGTGCAAGAGTCGTCTTGCCCGCGCCGGGCGGCCCTTCGACCAGGTAGACCCGGCTTGCCGTAAGACCGCCGGCCAGGATCTCGTCGAGGCCGGCAACGCCGGTTGATACGCGGCGGTCCATGTGACTGCCACGGAGGTCAGAACTTTGATTTTCCATGAGAGGTAAAAAGACGCCGGCTGTGCCGGCATCGGAGTCAGGAAGAACGTCGGGAAGCGCGTGCCGCAGGGCGCGTGCTTGCAACGCCGCCAGCCGGCAGGCCGTGTTCGCGCGCCCAGATGATCGCCTCGCTGCGGCTGTGCAGACCGAGCTTCGCGTATAGCGTGCTCACGCGGCTGCGGACGGTGTTCGGAGCCACGCCGAGTCTCGTGGCAATTTCCTTGTCGGCAAGTCCTTCGCAGATCAGCGCGAGAACGTCGCGCTCGCGCGGCGTCAGGTCTGAAATCGCCGCATCGATCTTGCCGGGTGCCGTCCCGCTGCGGATATGACGAAGCTTGTCCAGAATCGACCGGCTGAACCACGACGCGTCCTGCATGACCGCTTCGATCGCGAGAAGGAGTTCGAGCTCGGTGCGTTTGCGCTCGGTGATGTCCTGAAACACCATCAGCACGCAGTCGTCGCCATGAATGGGGACCGACTCGGCGGAGATCAGGCAGTCGACCGCAAGCCCGGCCCGCGTGCGCACCTTGAACTCGACGTTGCGCAGGTTGCCCGACGTGGCGAGCATCTGCTCTATCTTCGCGTGCGCATCCTCCGCGTCCCAGAAGGTCGATTCTTCGAGCGTGTGACCGACAAGTTCTTCGGCCGCGAAACCCGTGGCGTCGAGAAACGCCTGGTTCGCCTCGAGCAGCCTGAGCGAATCACGTGCGTACACGATGGTTGGAATCGGAGCCATCCTGAACGCATTCGCAAACTGCTCCTCACTGCGACGCAGCGCTTGTTCGGCCTTTCTGCGCGGCTCGAGATCCATGAACGTGAAGAGCATGCACGGCTCGTCGGCGAGATCGATCGGCTGTCCGGCGACGATAACCAGCTTGGACTCCGAGTCCGCGAGGCGCAGCAACGCTTCCATTTGCGGAATCGTCTGCCCTGCTGTCAGACGCTCGACGGCCAGCTCCTTCTGCGAAGCATTTTCCAGAACATCCAGTTCATAGACCGAACGCCCGATTACCTGCTCGCGTGTATAGCCCGTCATCTCGACAAAGCCGCGGTTGACCCTGATGAAGCGCAGATCGCTGAGCCTGCAGATAACGGCAGGAGCCGGGTTTGCGCCGAATGTCTTTTCGAAACGCTCTTCCGCGCTTGCCCACTCGGTTGCATCGTGCAGGATGAGCACGAGACAATCCGGCTCGCCGTCCGTGTCGGTAATCACCAGACTTCGCACGCGGTGAACCCAGCGCGGCTCTGCTTGCCCGGCGGGTGCGACCTCCACCAGTACGTCGCTAAAAGATTCACCGGCGACCACGCGATCGATCGGGTAACTGCCTGGTTCGATGCGGTGATTGTTCCGGTAGCGAAGCTGGAATCTTTGGCGGTACTCGGACACATTCCGGCCGAGTTCCTCGATGCTGCTGGCGCCATGCATGTCGAGGGCGGCCTGATTGGCCCAACGAATGCTCTGGTCGGGTTCTATGAGAATGACCCCTTCGCTCAGGCCTGCGATGATCTGCTGGAGCTGACGGCGGTCAGTTTTCGGGCGTTGCACGGAAGCGTCCATCGCGGCTGGCTGTTCTGTTCGGGCGCCGCGTCGCGGCAAGGTTCAAGGACGAAAGCGCCCACGGCGGCGCACCGGCGCATTCGCCGGTTACAACCGCCTGGGTCGCGCACACGCCATGGAAATCGTCCCGAACGGCATATGCGGCAGCGACATGCAGAACGTGCGGACAGGGTCTTCCCGACGCGTTCGCTATCGCGAGATTATCAGGGATGTATTTACCGACCGGTAGCCGCAAATGCACCCAAAGCGTGGGGGCAATTGCATGTTGACAGCAAATGATTCTGCCCTCTTAGCGCCCAAAGGTCCGGTTCCAATGTCGGTCGGGAACTTTCCGAGCGCCGCTCTTCCTTACCTTATGAAAGACAATGGTTTTGTTTGGTGCAAGACGGGAGACAAAAATGAATCACTCACGAGGAAGGACGACTCAGACCAGTGAAGCGCAAGGCTCGGTGAAGGAAGCGATCGGCAAGGTAATCGGCGACACTCATGCGGAAGCAGAGGGGGCGGCCGAGAAAAAGGCCGCGAGAGAACGACGCACACAACGATCCACGCAACGATCCACGCGTGAAGAAGCGCGGCGGGCGCACGCAGGACCTCGATCACGTTCGTAGCGTTGCGCCGCCGCTCGGTATGCTTCAGCCGACGTCATTGGGAACCTAGATTCGGAGCAATTCCCGAATGGCCCTGAAGAGACTCATCGGCTCGACGGGCTTCGGCATATGCAGGTCGAAGCCGGCCTGCAATGCACGAGCTCTGTCTTCCGGACGCCCGAAAGCTGTCACCGCGATCGCGGGCGTCTGATTGGCCTGCTGCCGCAGTGAGCGGATAAGCGAATAGCCGTCTTCGTCCGGCATGCCGATGTCTGAAAGAATGACGTCGAATTGCTCCGCATCGATCTGCCGGCGCGCTTCGGGCGCCGATTCGGCACCCCGCACTCCGGCTCCAGCGGACTCCAGCACGGCGAGCATCGCATCGCGCACGTCCGCTTCGTCTTCGACCAGAAGCACTCTGATGCCGGCAAGCGCTTCGTCGCGGGACGATGTCACTATGTCGGTCAGCGGCGGTCCAGCCGGTGGCTCTCTATCTTCGGCCAGCAAAGGAATGTGAACGACGAAAGTGCTTCCGCGCCCGTCGCCTTCACTTTGGGCCGTGATCGATCCGCCATGCAGCGTCACGATGCTCTTCGCGATTGCGAGACCAATACCGAGCCCGCCGAAGCGGCGTGTCGTCGCCTGTGAAGCTTGTGCAAATGGCTCGAATACGTGGTTGATGAAAGAAGCTGGAATTCCCGCTCCATTGTCCTCAACCCGTATCTCCGCCCAGTTGCCGGCGCGACTGGCAACGATATCGATTTTCCCTTCGGCCTTCGAGTACTTCAGCGCATTGCTGAGTACATTGGAAAACACCTGACGCAGCCGGAGCGGGTCGCCCTCCACGAGCAATGTGTCTGAGAGCCGCGGCACGATCTCGACTCCTTTAGCGCGCGCAGCCAACTTAACGTCACTGATTTCGGCGACGAGCAGCGGCACGAGGTCCACCTCGCTCGAATTGATGAACAGCTTGCCGGCGGCGATCCGGCTCAGATCCAGCAGGTCGTCGACAAGCCGCGTTTGCAGTTCGACGTTGCGATCTATCGCCTCGATGCCGCGCGCGATGAGTTCGGGGTCGGTGTTTTCGTGTTGCAGAAGATAGAGCCACGATTGCATCGCATTCAGCGGCGTTCGCAGCTCGTGAGACACGGTAGCAAGAAAGGCATCTTTGAGCTGATTGGCGTGTTGCGCCTCTAACCGCAACAGCCGCTCGTTTGTCAGAAGCCGGTCGCGCTCCATTTCAAGCGCCTTGTGAGAAGAAACGTCGATGGTGATGCCGTCGAACCGCAACGGCCGACCCGCTTCGTCTACATGTGTTCGTCCCTTGGCACGAATCCACCGGATATCGCCCGATGGCGAAGCGGTTCGGTATTCGATGTCGTAAGGCACACCTTCGTTGACCGCCTTCTCGACAGCGTCCCGGGTTTTTTGCCTGTCGTCCGGGTGAATCCTTGCGTAGAACAGGTCAAAGCCAACCTCGGCGTTTGCAGGCAGCCAGAAGTGTTCCTTGCACTTGACGTTCCAGATGATCCGGTCCAGCGGAATCGGACAATGGAACGTGCCGATTTCGGCTGCCTGGATCGACAGGTCGAGACGCTCGCGTTCTTCCGTGAGACTTTGCGCGTTGATTAGCGTTTCTTCGACATCGGTAATCATCCCCACCCATTCGTAGATCGCGCCGCTCTCGTCATGCGAGCCCGCCGCGCGAATCTGACAGCGTCTGTAGGTCGAAGATGCGGCGTGCCACAGCCGGACGTCCGCGCGATACGGCCCGTCTGTTTCGAGAGACTTGTTCAGCGCTGTCTGCGCCACGAGCCGATCGTCCGGATGGATCATTTCGGCCCACCCATAACCTTGGTGCTTCTCCCAAGGCTGCCCGGTATAGCTTTCCCACGAAGGTTGCGGCACCACGAATCTGCCCACGGCATCGCACACGTAGGCCGCCGAGCTGGCTACCTTCACCAGCGCGTGATATCGGGCCTCCAACAGCAATCGACGCAATTCCGAATCGTCACGAGAGTCATCGTTCCCGGACGCGGCGGCGCCCTCTAACTTTCTGCCTGCCGATGAAAGCTCGCCCGCGGCGTCTTTGGACTTCACCAGCACCACCATCGCTGGAGCCATGTCGATGGCATCGTCCACGGCAAGAGGATTGAATTCGATCCGCCACGTGATGCCCGACTCAGAACCCACAGCACCCTGCGCGGCGTCCGCATCGATCACAGCGTCGGCAATGACGACGCTCTGCGTTCGACCTTCTTCAAATGCTCGGCCCGCGGCCGCCAGAAGTTTTGCTCGCGACGCCTCCCTCGACAGAACCGGCAGCTTTCCGATGACGAGAGAAACAACACTCGTGGACACCGACGGTGACGGGCGATAGTCGAACAGGTCGCTGAAACGGACGTTAGCTTCAATTACGGTCAAGTCACGAGCGAGCACTGCACACGCAGCGGGATTCGCCTCTAATAGCGCGACAGCCAATGCTCTAGTGTTAGCAAACATACACAGTTCCACCGCAATCGAAATCTTCTAAAGTTGCCTGCTCAACGGTCTCCACGGCCTGCGCAGCGCGTTCGCGGGTGCCGTTGGCGCTGGCATGATTAAACGTATCCGCCACCGGTCGAGCTGACCAGGCGCGGCGCTTCGTCATGTGTCATTGCGCACACACAATTGCGGTTAGCACCATCGGAATCACCGAATGAGTGACGGCATGGCTGCCCGCCGCAGCCAGTTCACGCTGCACCGACTCGGACGAACCGAACACGACCACGCCATAGAGCGGCGCGGACGCTGGCTTGCCGGTGCCGGCCTCGAAAAGCGGATCGCCGGGCTGATATCCAAAAATCGCCTTCACCCGGAAACCGAACGCGGTCAGATGTGCACCGCGAGTTGGGCGGAACGCGTTGACTGAATCCGGCTGAACGCGGTTGGCTGGCGTCTCAATCGATTGCTGATCGACCAGTTCCTCGACGAAGTCATGGGGCGTGCCCTCGCATGCCATTTCCTGATCCAGTGCATGACTGAATGCCGGTGTCGACAAAAAGAGGGCGGGCGTCAGCAGCCATAAAAAGAGTCGCATTGGGTACTTTTTCAAAGTCATCGTTACCCCGGTTGTAGTCCTTGTCTTGCATCAACGATAACTGCATGCAACCGGCCTGGCTGCAAATGCGTCAGCATTATTTGTACCGACTCGCTATCGTCCGTCGCGATCAGGCAAACATTCGCGTGCAGCAGCGGTCCGCCCGGCGCGCAGCCGGTGCTCCTTGACGATGCAACGAATCGTCTGACGACACCGGTTTTGGAGCTAAACCGACTTACGTCCATTTCCAGGTGACGCACTGTTGGGCAGCAAGCAACACCGCGCCGTCTACAGCCCCTTCGCTCACTCATTATTGATCGACCTCGAATGCAGTTGTCCATCTGCCACTCTTTATCTCAAGGCGGGCAACGACAAAAATGCGGTCAGTCATGCCGGACCGCCCGGTGCCGCGACATGCGCCTTGTCAACGAGGCATCTACAGGAGAAGCACTATGCCGTTTGCAAATTACAAGTTCCCGGAAGGCATTCTGGATCACGCGCGCAAGGAAGAAATCATCCATCGCACTACGGCGATGTTCGTCGAATACTTCGGTGAAGGTGTCCGCCCGTATTCGATGGTTCTTGTCGAGGAAGTTGCCGACGGAGGATGGGGTCGCGCCGACGAAACCCTGACGCTCGAAAAAATGGGACTCGCTCCGAAGTCGAAATAACTGTCGTTCGGGGAACGCGCAGGGTTCACCGGACTACTCGTTCCGGTCCGTGCGCGGTCCGGCACGCTGCTCTCACCGGTCTTTTCAATTCATGCGGAGCCTGGCTATGGATCTCGACACGCAGGAACTCGACACCCGCAACGCAGATGCGACGGCTCCGAAGCTGATCATCCCGCAACTCGGCCAGCTCTATCGGCTCTTTGATCCTGTGTCATACGCCGTATTGCGACTTGGTTTCGGCATTGTCCTTCTCACCCACGGACTCCCGAAGGTGCTCGGCCACTCACATGGATCAATGGACAATCCATTGGCGAGTTCCATGCGGCTGATCGATTCCAGACTTCACCTTCCGGCAGCGGAAATGCTTGCCTATTTCGTGACCTTCCTGGAGTCGGGCGGCGCGTTGTGTATCGCCCTGGGATTCATGACGCGCATTTTTGCCGCAATGATCACGTTCGAGATGATCGGGATCTGCTTCGTCCTCGCGCCGGCATGGGTCTGGCTGGACAAGGGCATGGAATATCCCGTCCTGATGGGCTTGCTGGCGCTGCATATTGCGTTCAAGGGCGCCGGCCGATATTCGATCGACAAGGCCATCGGCAGAGAAATTTAACGCACGCAGCTTGGTGCGGCGTTGACCATCGCGCGCCGCGAACCGCTTGTTCACGCCTGTAACGCGGTCGCTTTATGCGGTGTGCCAGTGCGCCGCGCCTCATAGTCAACCACCGCGTGCACCGGGTAAACGCCCATTTGTTCCAGCGATGCCGCGATTTACTGTATCGATACACTAAATCGATACAGTCGCGCGTTCTGTCTTGCCGCGCCCGACAAACTCGTCCGCGGTCAACGCGGCATCCAGGAGACAACACCATGCATTCCATTTCCCGGCGACGGTTCCTTCAGACTGCTTCGGCAGCTTCGCTTGCAGCCGCGGGCGCGGGGTTTCCCGCGATCGTGCGTGCGCAGCCCGCCGCCACGTTGCGGCTGTCGTCGTCCATGCCTCCCAACGAAAACGCCGCGCACTACGTGTGGTATCAAAACCTCGCTGCGAACCTGAAAGCGAGCGTCGGCGATCAGATCCGGATCGACTACTTCCCGAACAACCAGCTCGGCAAGGAAAGCGACGTGGTGCAGCAGGTGAAGGTCGGCGCCGTCGACATGATGGTCACCGGCTCGTCGATCTGGGCGACCGTGTTGCCGGAACTGGGCATGCTCGATCTGGGCTATGTGTTCGACAGCTTCGACCACGTCGGGCGCGCCATGGACGGCACCGTCGGCAAAACGTTCGACACGATGCTGCAACAGCGTGCGGGCTGCTCGGTCGTCACGTGGGGCTATTCGTTCGGCGCGCGCAACGTGTTCACGAAGAAGCCCACGCAATCGCTTGCCGACATCAAGGGCGTGAAGCTGCGCGTGCTGCCCACGCCCGCTTTCATGGAAACCTTCAAGCTGATGGGCGCTGTACCGACGCCCATTCCAATCGGCGAGTTGTACATGGCCGCGCAAACAGGCGTCGTCGATGGCTTCGAGCATGACTGCGCGACCGTGCTCGCGAGCAAGTACGACGAAGTGGTGAAGTCGTGCTGGCAGACGCAGCATGTGTTCAGCCCGCTCGTCGTCGCGATGGGCCGCCGCGCGCTGGCGAAGATTCCGGAGAATTTGCGCCCCGCGTTTCAGAAAGCGGCGCAAGACGCGACGGTGAAGCAGCGCGTCGTAGCCATCGAAACGGCTGCCCGCGCCGAGCAGGAGTTGAAAAAGCGCGGCATGACGTTCTATCCGATGTCGAAGGCCGACCGCGATACCGCGCGCGGCGAGATGCAGTCGCAGCTGTACGCGAGCTTCTCGAAGCAGTATCCCTCGACCGCGCCGCTCTTCAGCGCAATCGCCGCAGCGCGCGGCTAACGAGGCAGCACACCATGACCACTTTCTCCGCGACGCCCGGGCCGGAAACGCAACTCGCCGCGCCGGGCTTCGGCCATGAGACCATGCTCGCGCGCGGCCTCGCCCGTCTCATGCGCTGGATCGAATACCTGTGCGCGGCGGTGCTCGCGGCCGATGTGCTCGTGGTGTTCCTCTCCGTGATCTACCGCTATTTCCTGCATGATCCTTTCGACTGGGCCGAGGAAGTCGCCGGCGCGCTGATGATCGTGCTGGTGTTCTTCGGCGCCGCCACGGTGCTTGCGCGCAGTCAGCACGTCGGCGTCGACCTGTTTCGCGGCATGCTGCCAAGGCGCTGGCAGCCCGCGCTCGTTCATGTGGGGCACTGGGTAATCGTTGGCGTCGCGGGCAATCTTTGCGTGTCGTCGTGCCTGCTGCTGGTCGATTCGTACGGTCAGATGACGCCGAGCGGCCTCCCCGCATGGATCAACGTGTACCCACTCGTCATTGGCAGCGTATTCATGACGATCTTCGCGCTCGCCAACGCGGTGAACGGCGCGCGCAAGACCGTGCTGGGCACATTGATCGGCTGCCTGTTGCTCGCGGCGGCGGTGTTCGCGTGGAACGCCTCCGTGCCCGCTCACGCGATCAAGCCCGGCTCGCTGCTGATAGCCGGCTTCGTCGGCGCACTGGTGCTCGGCGTGCCGATCGGCTTCGTGCTCGCGTTCTCGGCGCTGCTGTATTTCCTCGCGGACCCATCGCTGCCGATGCTCGTCTACTCGCAACAAGTAATGGCCGGCACCGACCATTTCGTGCTGCTCGCTATTCCGTTCTTCGTATTAGCCGGCCTGCTGATGGAAACCAACGGCATGTCGTCGCGACTGATCGAACTGCTGCTGCGGATCTTCGGGCGCGTGCGCGGCGGCCTCGGGCTCATCACTATCATGGCAACGGCCTTCTTCTCCGGCGTGTCCGGTTCAAAGCTTGCGGATATCGCGGCCGTCGGCGGCGTCGTGATGCCGGCAGTGCGCCAGAGCAAGGAAGATCCGAACGAAGCCGCAGCGTTGCTCGCCTGCAGCGCCGTGATGGCCGAAACCATTCCGCCGTGCGTGAACATGATCATCATGGGCTTCGTCGCGAACATATCGATTGCGGGGCTGTTCCTCGCGGGCGTGGTGCCGGCAGCCGTCCTTGCGGTGGCGTTGGCGATCGTCGCGGTGATTTTCGGGCGCCGCATCAATCTCGCCGATGCGCTCACCAATCCTCGCGCGTGGATGCCGCTGCTCGGCGGCGCGCTGGTCGCGCTCGTCATGATCACCATGATCGGCAAGGGTGTGACTTCGGGTATCGCGACGTCGACCGAAGTGTCCGCATTCGCCGTGGTCTATGCGCTTATCGTCGGCTGGCTGGCGTTTCGTGAACTGACGCCGAAATCGGTGGCACGGGTATTCGTGCGCTCGGCATCGATGGCGAGCAGCATTCTCTTCATCGTAGCGGCGGCCTCCAGCGTGTCGTTCGCGCTGACCATCGAGCAGATCCCCGCGCTCGTCTCCGATTCGATGATCGCCTTCGCGCATCAATACGGTCCCACGATGTTCCTGCTGCTTTCCGTGCTGATCATGATCGTGTTCGGCGCGGTGCTGGAAGGCGCACCCGCGCTCATCATCTTCGGCCCGCTGCTTACTCCGATCGCCACGCAACTCGGCATCAACCCGCTGCATTTCGGCACGGTGATCGTCGTCGCAATGGGCCTGGGTTTGTTCGCGCCGCCGGTCGGCCTGGGCCTCTTTGCGACCTGCGCCATCACCGGCACGGAAATGAAGGCTGTGGCGCGTCCTATGCTCAAATATCTGCTGGTGTTGTGCATTGCACTGGTGGTGCTGGTTCTGGTGCCATCCTTTTCGTTGTGGTTGCCGACCCGGCTCGGCCTGTAGCCGGCAGATGCAAAACCTTATGAGCACCATTCAGGATGTCGCCCGCGAGGCCGGTGTATCCGTGAGCACGGTATCCAACGTACTCAACGGCCGCACCGACCAGATGCGTCAGGAAACGCTCGCGCGCGTGCAGGCCGCGATGAGTTCGCTGCAATATCGGCCGAGCACGCTCGCGCGTCAGCTCAAGACGGGACAGACGCCGCTCATCGGACTGCTCGTGCCGTCCATCGCCAATCCGATGTACGGCTATATCGCACGCGAGGTCGAAACGTATGCACAGGAGCGCTACGGCTACCGTGTGATGATCGGCAACACGTATCGCGATCCGGCGAAGGAAGCGTCGTTCTTCGAAGACCTGCTGTCGCAAGGCGTGCGGCGCGTGATCGTCATCTCGTCGCTTGCGAACGAGCGCCATCTGGAAACCGCCGTCGAACGCGGCATGGTTGTTGTCAGCTACGACCGCCGCGCGACCGAAGGTGAGACCACGCGCGTCGAACACGTCACGCCGGACAACTTCGAAGCAGCGCGCATCGCGACGCGCCATCTGATCGCGCACGGCCACGCGCGGCTCGCCTTTGCAACGTTGACCGGCGTGACGATGAGCCGCCGCGACAAGATCAACGGGTTCCTCTCGGCAGCACAGGAGGCGGGGCTATCAGAAGAGGCGCGCGTGCTCGACAGCGGCCCGGTGAACGAATACGGCGACTCGATGATTGCTGAGAACGGTCGCGCGCTCGCGCGCCTGCTCTCGCAAGACGACGCGCGCCCGACCGGCATTGTCGCGGTCAACGACCTGATGGCGCTCGGCCTCATGGCAGGCCTGCGCGAGTGCGGACTGCGCGTGCCGGAAGACGTGTCGATCGTCGGCATGGACGGGCATTTCCTCGCGGCGATTTCAAACCCCGCGCTCACAACCGTGCAACTTCCGGTGCCGGCGATGGCCGCCGCAATGGTGGAGCGCGCGATGCGTCCGCACGACGAACCCATGCCTGCGTCGGAGCAGGCGCTGTTCACGGACATCACGCTCGTGGAACGCGAATCGGTCGCGCGCCCGGGCAAAACCGCGGCGAAAGCGAAGCAAGCCAGAAAGACAGGATAAGGACATGAACAAGGTATTCGTGAGTCATCCCCGGCACATGCTGGATCATTACTTCGGCACGCGCGCCGCGGCGGCGCTGGCGAAGTTCGCCGACGTCACGTACAACCCCGAAGATCGCGAGCTGACGCTTACTGAACTCGCCGACGCCGCGCGCGAGGCCGATGTCATCATCGCCTACCGGCAGACGCCCGCGCCGCGCGCGTTGTTCGAAGCGCTGCCGAAGCTGGCCGCCTTCGTGCGCTGCGCGGTGGATATCCGTACGGTCGATGTAGATGCCGCGAGCGAACTCGGCGTGCTCGTCACGCAGGCGAGCGCAGGCTTCATACCGGCCGTGTCCGAGTGGGTGATCGGCGCAATGCTCGATCTCGCGCGAGGAACCACCGCGTATGCAGAGGCGTACCACCGGCACGAATCGCCTGCTCCGAAGATGGGCCGCGAGTTGCGCGGCAGCACGTTCGGCGTGATCGGGTATGGGCAGATATCGCGCTACCTGTGCCCTCTCGCGTCGGCCTTCGGCATGCGCGTGATCGTGTCCGATCCGTATGCGACGATCGGCGACACGCGCGTGCAGCAAGTCGGCCTGGACGATCTGCTCGCCGAGTCGGACTTCGTCGTCTGCCTTGCGCCCGCCACGCCGCAGACTGCGAACCTGATGAACGCGCAGACCTTCGCGGCGATGAAAGCGGGCGCGTACTTCATCAACGCGGCCCGCGGCGAACTGGTCGACGACGCCGCTCTGCTCGCCGCGCTGGAGCGTGGCCACCTGGCAGGATGCGCGCTCGACGTGGGCCGCGCGGCAGATCAGATGCCGTCGCCTGAGTTGGCGGCCCATCCGCGCGTAATCGCGACGCCGCACATTGGCGGACTGACGCCGGGCGCCATCGAGCATCAATCGATGGAAACCGTCGCGCAAACCGAAGCCCTGTTTCAGGGCCGCGTGCCTGCGGGCGCGGTGAATGCGGCGCACGCGTATCGCCTCTCAGGCTTTGCCATGCCGACGGACGCGCGATGACACGTCCAATCGACTTCGAAGGCGCATGCGATTGCCACATCCACGTGTACGAGGAAGGCTATCCGCTCGCGGCGAGCGCAACCTTCACGCCGCCTCCGGCACCTGCATCGGCATATCGCGAAGTGCAGCGCGGGCTCGGTTTGTCGCGCGCGATCGTCGTGCAACCGACGGGGTACGGCTTCGACAACCGCTGCACGCTCGCGGCCATCGCTCAGTTGGGCGACGGTGCGCGCGGCGTCGCAGTCGTGCCGCCCGACGTCAGCGATGACGAATTGCAGCGCCTGCACGATGCCGGCATACGTGGCGTGCGTTTCATGATGCTGTCGGGCGGCGTACTGCCGTGGAGTGTGCTCAGGGATATGTCGGCGCGCATCGCTCCGATGGGATGGAATATCAACCTGCAGCTCGATGGGCACACGCTGCCTGCCCATGAAGCGATGCTGGCGAGCTTACCGTCGAATCTTGTTATCGATCATCTCGGCAAATTTCTCGCGCCCGTCACACCGGAAAGCGAAGGGTTCACGTCGTTGTGCCGCCTGCTCGACGGTCCCCGTTGCTGGATCAAGCTGTCCGCGCCCTATGAAAGCTCGCGCAACGGCTCGCCTGATTTCGACGACGTGTCGTGGCTCGTGCGCACGCTTTCAAGCCGATTTCCGGAGCGCGGCGTGTGGGCGTCGAATTGGCCGCATCCCAACGTAAAGCCCGTGCCCGACGACGCGCGCATGCTCGACTGGACGATGCGGCTAACGGAAAGCGACGAAGTTCGCCGCAAGATGCTTGTAGATAATCCGGCTGAGTTGTATGGGTTTTAGGCGAGTTCCAGACGCGCCGGGCCCACACATTTCGATCTGCAGTTCAAGTTCCGATGAAACGAATATGCGAAAATACAGCACACCGTTTCCGGAGCAAGCATGGCAGAACTGCCTTATTCCGCTTCATCGGCAGCTGAGGTCGACTGCGCGCGAGAACCCATTCATATCCCAGGCGGCATTCAGCCGCACGGCTTTCTGTTCAGCATTGCCGCAGACGGAACGTTGTTGCAGGTCAGCGCCAATATCGCGAGCCTGACAGGCTCGCCCGCGGAGAACACACTGGGCGGCTCGATCGAGAGCATTCTCGGCGAAGAATGGGCGGCCCGCATCGTCAACGGGCTTGCCTCGCAGGTCGATGACGGCATCCCGCTTTACATCGGTTCGATGAGCGACCCGCGTGGTGACGAGGCATCCGGGCGGCCCTCGCCCTTCGCCGTTATCGTGCATCGCTACCAGGGTGTCGCGATCGTCGAACTCGAGCCGGCGCTGGGAACCGGCGACGTGTTTTCGTCGATGTATCCGCTCGTGCGCACATTCATCAACCGCCTTGAAGAGGCGAACAGTATCGAGTGTCTCGCGCAACTCGCCGCCGACGAAGTGCATCGCATCACCGGTTACGGCCGCACTCTGGTCTACAACTTCGACGAAGCCGGTATCGGTCACGTGATCGCAGAACACGTCGAACCGGGGTACGCGTCTTACATCGACCAGCACTTCCCTGGCTCGGACATTCCAGCACAGGCGCGTGCGCTATATATACGCAACCGCATCCGCTTGATTGCGGACGCCGGATATCAGCCCGCGCCGCTCGTGCCGTCCTTGCACCCGTCGACAGGCAAGCCCACCGATCTGACCTATGCTTCGCTGCGAAGCGTATCGCCTGTGCACGTGCAGTACATGAAGAACATGGACACGATGTCGTCCATGTCCATGTCCATCGTAGTTCGCGGAAAGCTGTGGGGCTTGATTTCCTGTCATCACGATAGCGGGCGCGTTCCGCCTTTCGAAGTACGCACCGCGTGTGAACACATTGCACAAGTGCTGTCGCTGCAGATCGAAGCGAAAGACGAACATGCCGAAGCCGCATACCGACTCGAATTGCGCCGCACCCTCACGCGGCTTCTCGGTGCAATGGCAGACGCAGACAGTTTTACCGACGCGCTCGTCAACGATCCTGGCGATTTCCTCGGACTGACCGCATCAGACGGCGCAGCCATCGTCGTTGACGGTCGAGTGCTGCTCATTGGCAGCACGCCATCCGAGGCGGACGTCGGGAAGCTCGTCGAATGGCTGGATACCAAGTCTCAGGAGACGTTCGAAACCGACGCCCTAGCGTTCACCTGTCCGGTCGTGCCAGCCAATCCAGGTTATGCCGGCCTGCTGTCCGTATCGATTTCGACGTTGTTCCGGAATTATGTGCTGTGGTTCCGCAAGGAAGCCATTCAGACAATCAAATGGGCGGGCGATCCGCGAGAAAAGCTCGCAAGTCTTTCGCCTTCGCTGTCTCCGCGCAAGAGCTTCGACGTCTGGACGGACACGGTACGCGACCGATCGCTCGCATGGCGCCCTGCTGAACTGGAAATTGCTTCGGAATTCCGCACTGCCTTGCTCGGCATCGTGCTGCGCCGGGCCGAAGAACTCGGGCAACTCGCGCACGAACTCGGACGTGCGAACGAGGAATTGCAAGGTTTCTCCTATACGGTATCGCACGATTTGCGTGCGCCTCTTCGGCACATCGCCAGCTTCGCGGATCTGCTGCGTCAGATGGAAAGCGGCGCGCTGTCCGAGCGCGGCCAACACTTTCTCGAGCGGATCATTTCATCGGCGAAATTTGGCGGCGAGCTGGTAGACGACCTGCTGGCGTTCTCGCAGATGAGCCGCACGGCGCTGCGTCCGCAACTGATCGACGTGCAGGAACTGGTCGACTCCCTGATCGCCGACGAACTCAAGCACGCGTCCGAGCGCAACATCACGTGGCACGTGGGCGACCTCGGCCAGATTACGGCGGACCCTGTGCTGATTCATGTCGTGCTGCGCAATCTGATCGAGAACGCCGTCAAGTTCACCGCGACGCGCGATGCCGCTGTAATCGAAATCGGCCGTTACGCAGGGGAAGATGCACTAGCCGGCCACGACGTGTTCTTCGTGAAAGACAACGGTGTCGGTTTCGACATGCTCTACGTCGGCAAACTTTTCGAAGTCTTCCAGCGCCTGCATCGCATGGAAGAATTTAGCGGAACCGGTATCGGCCTCGCGACCGTGAAGCGGATCGTCGAACGTCATGGCGGTGAGGCGTGGGCGGTCGGCGAAGTGGACAAAGGGGCAACCGTGACATTCTCACTGCCCCGTTCGCTTGCGGCTGTTGCAACGGGGAACGAAGAATCGCCGGCAGTCTCCACGGCACGCCCAGACAACTTGCTGGCGCAAAACCGGACGCGGTCTGATCGGAGAGCTGAAACGAAGATGAAAGGAGAATGAACGCGTGCTAAAACCAATTTTGCTGGTTGAAGACAATCCCAACGACATCGAACTGACGCTGATCGCGCTGGAGAAAACGCGGCTTGCGAATCCGGTCGTATCGTTGCGCGACGGAGAAGAGGCGTTGCAATACCTTCGCCGTGAGGGGCAGTGGGCGGACCGAGGTGCGGAGATTCCGGCGGTCATTCTGCTGGACAAGAAGTTGCCGAAGGTAGACGGTCACGAGGTGCTAAAAACCGTACGCGCCGACGAAGATCTCAGGCGCATTCCGGTGGTGATGCTTACCTCATCGCGCGAAGAAAGCGATCTGCTGCGCAGCTACGATCTGGGCGTGAACGCCTACGTGGTGAAGCCCGTTCAGTTCGAAGACTTCATGGACGCCATCAAAGACCTTGGTGTGTTCTGGGCCGTACTCAACGAACCGCCGCCTCTTCCGCGCTGACGCATACCTCGCCCGCAAGCGTGTCATTCACTCACGCTCAATGCCGTGGCTGACCGTGCGGTTCACACACGCTGCCCATGGCGAGTCAAAGAGGCGCTGCACGGCTTAGCGATACACAGGCAGGCGAACCCGGAAAGTGGCGCCATGCCCGAGGCCGGCGCTTTCGGCGAAGATCGTGCCGTTATGCAGGTCGACCAGGTTATTCACCAGCCACAAGCCTAAGCCGAGCCCGGCAACGCGTCCGGAACCGTTGCCGGCGAACTGCTGGAAACGTTCGAAAATCTGCTTGAGCGAATTTTCATCCAGGCCCACGCCGGTATCGCGCACCGCGAGTTCGACATGTTCTGCACCGGTTGTGACGGATAGCTGGATGAATCCGGTCGGACAAAACTTCAGCGCGTTCGACAACAGGTTCCACACAACCTGCTTCATGCGGCTTTCATCGGCGAGCACGGTGACCGATGCGAGATCGTCAGCGACGAGACGCAAGCCTTTTGCCTCGACGTCCATACGCATGTCTTCCGCGACGTTGCCCGCGAGCGCACCCAGATCGACCGGGCTCAGATTGACCGACAGCTTGCCCGTAACAATGGCGCCGCTATCGAGCAGATCGTCGACCATATGCGCGAGTTGCCGCGCATTGCGGCTGATAACGCCAGCCGCGCGCGGCGCTACCTGCGAAGCGTCTTTTGTGCGCTCGAGCAAATGAGTCCAGGATACGATCGCGGCGAGCGGCGAGCGCAATTCATGACTGACTGTCGTGACGAAATGGTCCATCGCCGTGGCGAGGCGCTCGCTCTCCTCACGCGCCCGCTTCTCCGACAACGCGATTTGCTGCTGCTCCAGCTCGGCTTCTTTTCGAGTCGTGATGTCGAGGGTAAATCCAATGACTGAATTGAGCGCGCCATCGGGCAGGAATCGTCCCACGCCGCGCACCAGAATCCAGCGGATCGAACCAGTCGCCCAACCGACGCGGAAATCCACTTCGAAATGCTCACGGCTCGCGAAGGCGCGATTCATTTCATCGCGCAAACGCACACTGTCTTCCGGATGCGCGATCTCGCCGAAGAGTCGCTGCTCAGTCAGCACCGAACTGTGCGACAGACCCAGGTTCGCCTTGCACTGATCCGTGCAGTCGATGCGCATTGTGCGCGGATCCAATTCCCATGCACCGAGTTGCGAAAACGCAAGCGCGAGTTGAAAGCGTTCTTCGTTCTCGCGCAACTGCTCTTTTGCTTCCTTCGCCAACAGTAGACGCAACTGCGCCTGCGAACGAAGCTTCGCGCGCTCGCGCTGATTTCGCTCGTATTCGTCGACACGGTCGGTGACTTCGCTCACGCGCAAAGCGATATCGCCGCCTCTTTGCGTCGAGTCCAGCAAGGACGCCTTGATCTTCCAGTAACGTGGCGCAAGCTGCGCGGACGAGCCATCCGGATCTGAAGCAGCGGCGCGCGCCGCATCCTGAGCGCGCCGCGGACTTTCGTAGCGGAACAACGTCGACCATTTTGGCTCGCCAGGCGCGAGGTCGAGCAGCACGCTTTCCAGCCACGAGCGTCGGGCCTCGCGCTGCTCCTGGGGACCGAACTGGTTGACCTCATAAATCGATTTGCCCAACAGGTCACTTGACGATTGGCTCACCAGTTCGCAATAGCGTGCATTGGCAAGCTGTATTTCGTAATGCCGGTTGAGAATCAGATAAGCCTCGGGTAGCAGGTCGAAAACCGACGCCGCGTCGAGCGGGTGCGACGGCGCTGGACCGTCCTCTTGGAAGCGATTCATTACGTGTGCCGCCCGCGGTTATTCGCCGCCCGCGAAGGTGGCCATGGCGGGACGCGGCACGAGTTCGATGAGGTGGTCAAACGCGTCGCAGGCGCCGCGGCACGCTTCTTTGATACTGGCTTGAGTTTGCATATCGACGTCGGCGCACATTGCGCGAACGAACGCCGGCCAACGCACACCGAGTGCGTCGCGGCCCGCCTTCAGGTATCCGAGAGGATGAGGCGCGAGCCGTTCTTTCAGGCGTTCGTATAAAACCGCGCCGCCCAACTGCGAACCTTCGATCACATAGCACACGCCCCAACGATAAGCGGCGCTCTCGCTGCCAACCCAGTGACATGTACTACTTACTTCCTGCGTACCAATGCGATCTTCCAGTTTTACCGATGCGTGGGCCAGATCCATATCGATCAACGCGACGCGATTACGGGCTGCGAGCAGCGCCGGTGCCTGAGGTCCATCGCTGAAATGCGCTAACCAGGCATCGAGTTGTACGAGCCATTCGCGAAGAATGACCAGATGCGCGACGTAATCGCCGAGCGCGACACTGTCGACCGACAGCGGCATCAGGAGGTGAGTCGACTCGTGGCGTTGCGAAGTTGCTGCACGCAATGCGGTGAGCACCTTGTGCGGGCCACTAGCTGTACCTGTGGGCTGGCGGGCGATGTCGGATTTTTGGGTCAACGTGCTGGCGAAAACTGGAAATGGCTGAAGCGAATGACGGGAGGAGGCTTGACGAGACGCTGCGTGCGATGGGCGCCGCGCAGGAACGCGTGCCATTAGAACTGGGCGTACTGCATCAAATGATCAGTTGGAAGAGGGGCTAATGTCAAGCACGCAAAGCGCGCATCGGAGCCAAACGCTCGAATGAAACGCGTGATCGAAACCGAACCGTATGCTGCGCATCTTGAGACGATTGCGCGATTTGTTGAGCGCGCCCAGCGTTCTGCGTTTGCGGGCGCGGTTCTACAGTACGTCATCGATCGCGCGAAGCCGGAACAGTCTAGCGCGACGCAACTCCTGGAGGATCGGTGATGGACACCAATCGTGGCTCAGTACCCGTTGCATTCTTCGGTATCGCGGTGGGCGCCCTCGCGCTCGCCAATCTGTGGCGCGTGGCGATCAGGCTGTGGCACTTGCCCGCCGCCATTGGAACGTTGACGACGGTCGCTGCGTTAGTCGTGTGGCTCGCCATTCTCGTCGCCTACGGGCTGAAGTGGCTGACACGCACTGCCGAGGCTCGTGAGGAAATGCAGCATCCGGTGCAGTCGTCTTTCGCGGCGCTTGCGCCCGTGTCGAGCATGCTGGCCGCGCAACTTTTGCAGCCGCACGCATATCGCGTCGCACTCGCGCTGTTCGGTGTGGCCGTCGTCGCGCAACTGGCACTCGGCGTGTATCTGCATGGACGACTCTGGCAAGGCGGACGCAAGCCGGAACTCGTCACGCCGGCCATTTACCTGCCGACCGTGGCGCCGAGTTTCGTTGCGGGCACGGCGGCGGCGGCCTTCGGTTTTCATCAGCTGGGCGGGTTGTTCTTCGGTGCGGGCTTACTGTCCTGGCTTGCCATCGAATCGCTGATTCTGCATCGTGCAGCCGTGCATGAACCGCTGCCTGAAGCACTGCGTCCCACGCTCGGCATTCAGCTCGCGCCGCCGGTGGTGGGTGGTGTGACTTACCTTGGCTTGACGAGCGGCGCACCTGATCTGTTCGCGCTGATCCTGCTCGGATATGGGGTTTATCAAGGACTGTTGCTGTTGCGGTTGCTGCCGTGGATTCGTCAACAGGCTTTCGTGCCTGGTTACTGGGCCTTCAGCTTCGGTGTGGCCGCTTTACCGACGATGGCGCTGCGTATGGTCGAACGAGGCACGGCAGGAGCCGTTGAATGGGCTGCACCGCCTCTGTTCATCCTGGCCAACGTGATCATCGCGATTCTGGCCTTCAAGACGCTTGCGTTGCTGGTGCGGGGCAAGCTGATTCCGCCGGCCGCGGCGCCAGCTGCAGGCGCTCAATCGGCACTGCAAACACCCGCGGATTTGCGAGTGACGCGGGCGAGCTAGCCCGCGGCATGCCCCGCTGCCGACGTGCCGGCGCCCCACACCGTTGCAATCGGACGACATCACTGCAAAAAGTCAGCGTCCGTTTAATTTGGTCGAAATATGATTGCGCCCGCGCCCACGAACGCGCTATGCCCGCGGGCCACCGACCATACACGGGGGCTCGCTCGATAAACAAGCACACGGAGATTCCGGTGAATAAAAGTATTACGAGCGCCATCGGCGGCGCACTTCTGGCCATCGCTGCGCAATCCGCTTTTGCGCAAAGCTCGGTCACGCTGTACGGCATCGTCGATACCAGCATCCGCTATCTGACCAATGCGAATGCAAAGAACGACAGCGAAGTCGCAATGGGCGTCGGCCCGATCACCGGCAGCCGCTGGGGCCTGAAAGGTAACGAGGATCTGGGCGGCGGTCTATCCGCGGTCTTCCGGCTCGAGAACGGCTTCAATCTCTGGAACGGTCAGCTCGCGAGCTCCGGCACGCTCTTCAACCGGATGGCTTATGTCGGCTTGTCCAGCAACAAGTACGGCACGGTCACGTTCGGCCGCCAGAACACGCCGCTGTTCGATCAGCTCGGCAACGTGTACGACCCGCTGACGGTTGGCAACTACGATCAGGATGGATGGCTGCCGGGCGCCCTCGGCTATGGTCTGCGTCAGAACAACTCGGTTAAGTACAGCGGCCAGTTCGGCGGTTTGAATGTGGAAGCCATGTATGGCTTCGGCGGCGTGGCAGGCAGCACCGGCGCGAACAACATGTATGGCCTGACGGCGTCGTACACGTACGGCGGCCTTTCGCTCGACGCGGGCTACCAGCAGAACAGCGACGCGAACAACCGCAAGTTCAACGTAGTCAACGTGAGCGCGGTCTACGCATTCAGCACGGTCAAGGCATACGCCGGCTGGCTGCACGCGCAGGACAACACCGGCATGGTCGACCTCTTCATGGCGGCGGCGAACTCGCCGGCAGCAGGCTGGACGACGCCGGTGACCAACACCAATCGCATCGACGACGGCTTCTATCTCGGCACCACGTGGCAGGTCACACCGCCGCTGCTGCTGACCGCCGCGGCCTATTACAACCACTCGCGCAATGCGCTGAACGCGGATCAAACCACGCTGAGCCGCGGCACCCGCTACTCGGGCGTGCTGCTCGCCGAGTACTCGCTGTCCAAGCGCACTGAAGTGTATGGAACGGTCGACTTCATTCGCGGCACCGGTGCGGCGACCGCCGACTTCCCGGGCCGCAATAACCAGACCGGCGTTGCCGTGGGCCTGCGCAACATCTTTTGACGCCCCGGTCCGCTTCCGGCGGACCAGTGAAGCCCGGCACGGCTGCTCATGTACCGGGTTTCACTGCCTGCATGATGGCGGCGACGCGAACACTCAACCCTTCGCCAGAAACTGCAAAAGCTCCTCGATGGCCACGGGCTTCGAGAAGAAATGGCTGAACCCGGCCTCGGCTGCTTCGGTTCGAAACGGCGCGGTCGAATAGCCGCTCAAAGCGATCAGCTTCAGCGATCCCAACGCGGGCCTGGCGAGCAATGCCTTCGCCACGTCGAATCCCGACATATCGGGCAGGCCGAGGTCCACCAGGCCCACCGTCGCCGGGAAGGTCTCGGCGAGTTGCAGCGCCGACGCACCGTCGTATGCGACTTTGCACTGGTGCCCATGCATGTCGAGCAGCGCAGCGAGGGCGTCGGCCGAATCGCGGTTGTCGTCCACCACCAGCACGTTGTGCTCGACGCTCGCCCACGGCGTTTCGGCGTGAGTCACAGGTGCGTCGCTGGTCACCTCTTCGTGGACGATCGGCAGCGACACGACAACGCGCGTTCCCTTGCCGGGACCGTCGCTGTACGCCTTCACCGATCCACCGTGATCGTTCACGAGCCGCTCCACGACCGTCAGCCCGATGCCGAGTCCGGCATCTTGCCTGCCGATACCAATCGTCGCCTGGGCAAAGAGATCGAACACGTGCGGCAGCATGTCGGGATCGATACCGATGCCGCGATCCGTAATCGCAATCGTCACTTCGCTGTCCGTGTTCGTGACCGTAATCGCGATGGTGTCGGGCTGTGGCGTGTATCGCGCCGCGTTGTGGATGATGTTGTTGAACACCTGCTTGAGCCGCGCGATATCGACGCGAACCGAAGCAAGCTCCGCCGGATAGTCGATCCTTACTGTGTGGCCGCGCCGTTTGATTTCGGCCTGAGCCATCTCGATCCCGCCTTCGATAAGCGAATCGACACCTACCACCTCGGTCTGCAGTTCGACCTTACCGCGCGTAAGCCGTGACACGTCGAGCAGATCTTCGACCATCCGCGACAGTTGCGCAGTTTGCCGTGCAATCACAGCGAACGTGTGGCCGGACTCGCCCGTCCCAGCACGCGCCTCCAGTTCAAGCGACAACGATATGGCTGCCAGCGGATTTCGCAGTTCGTGCGCCAGCATGGCGAGAAACTCGTTCTTGCGGAGGTCGGCATCCTCAAGTTCAGCGCGCTTGCGACGAAGCTCTTCAAGCGCGAGAAGCATTTCACGATTTTGCTGCTCGAGTTCTTCAACCGGCGTCTGAGGTTTGCGCTGAGTAAGTTGGCCGACGAGCGTGCCGAGCGCGCGCATGGAAAGACGTGCGGTGCCCCGAGGCAGGAACATCTCGAGCGTTACCGTTGTACCTTTGCCCGCCTGCGACTGCACAAAGAAGCCATCCGCCATGCGTTGACTGCCCGGAATACCCACTCCGGTGGCGCCAGGCCGACCGCTGGGATCGACCAGCAACGCATCGAGATTGGGAATGCCCGGACCGTTGTCGCTGATTTGCGCGACCACGCACTGGGTCTCCGCCGCGTCGGTGGCGTCGCCGACAAAAAAGGTCAGCATGCCGCCGCCGGCAAACTGCACCGCGTTGCGCGCAATCTCGGAGACGGCGGTGATAAAACGCGTGCGCTGCAAATTGTCGAGGCCGAACAGTTCGCCGATCTGACGCGAACGGTCGCGCACCGTGACGAGGCTCAGATTCGAGCTGACGGGCGTCGCGAGGATTCTGTGTCGCATGTCAAACCGCCTTGACGACAACTACAGTCGCGTCGTCCGCGTCGCGGGCGAAGTCGCGGTGCAGCACGCTGGCGATCAGGCTCGGGTGCCGGTGCGTCAAACCGGGATGGCGGTTCAGATTCCAACGTGTGGAGAGGCCGTCCGTGGTGGCAATGAACACGCTGCCCGGCACCCAACGGGCTTCCCCCGGGCGGACCGCGCGCACGTTGTAGCCGACCGTGCCGTCCATGGAAAGCAGGTGCTGCGCGCTCTCGCCGGTATGAACGACACTCACGATATTACCGATGCCCGCAAACGACAGAACGGCACTTGCAGGCTCGAACTTTGCAATCGCCATGACTGCGCCGCGCGTCGCCTTGATGCCGGAATGAACGTCGCGCATCACGTCTGCGGGCAGAGCAACCGGATCGGCTGCCATGAAAACGTCGACGGCACGACGCGACGCCTCTGCCGCGAGCGGCCCATGCCCGAGGCCGTCGAGCAAGGTCACCCACATGCTGTCCGCCAAATGGCGCACGGCCCATGCGTCGCCGTTGACGTCCTGGCCGAGTTTCGGCGTGGACCTCGCGCCGACCTGGAAGCGGGAAAGCTTTGCGGCTGGTTTATCGGCCACCCGCGCGAACAAAGCCGTGCCGTTACCCGTGACCGAATAAATGTCGAACAGCACCGAGTGACGGGCGATCGTTCCGAGACCGGCGCCGAGGCTGCCGCCCGTCGAGAAGCCGTCGGAACATGCGGCGCCGAGGTTGGCGATACCCGGACCGCGGTCGAGTGCGACCACGTCGAGACCGCCCGCGCCGCCGTCAGCACACTTCAGCACGATCTCGCCATGGCCCGCGTACTTGAGGATGTTGGTGGCCGCTTCGGTGACGATCAGCGCGGCGTCTGCCTGCGATTTTTCGGGCAGGCCGAGCGATTGCGCCATCTGAACCGCACGCCTGCGCGCGTCTGCCACGCCGCTCTTGTCGGCGAGGGTTAGCGTCGTTTCCATTGAATGATGCTCACTTTGGTCCCCACGCCTACTGTCGACGTAATGTCGAACTCATTGACGAGCCGCCGTGCACCGCCTAATCCAAGCCCCATGCTTTTGGCGGTGCTGAACCCGTCCTGAAGCGCCCGCTCGATGTCCGGAATACCCGGCCCCGTGTCTTCGAAAACGAGCTTGATGCCAATACGGCCGTCGCGCTGGACTTCGGAGATGGTGAGTTTGCCTCCCCGGCCGTGCACAAGCGTATTACGCGCAAGTTCGCTCGCCGCCGTAACGAACTTGGTTCGGTCGAGCGTGCCGAAGGCCAGCCGCGTTGCCCACTCCTGAACCGTCTTGCGTGCAAGGTTCACCTGATCGGCCGTTCGAACCTCGAGGACGGATTCGCTTAAGGTAACGATGAGGGGTCTCCCGCGTCTTCGAGCGACCTGCGCAGCAAGGCCATTCCCTTGTCTACGTCGAGCGCCGTGCGGATACCGTGCAGCGACATGCCCAGTTCGACCAGCGTAATAGCTACAGCAGGCCGCATGCCCACCAGCACGGTGGTGGCGTCCATTACCCGCGCCATCGCTGCGATGTGCCCGAGCGTACGGCCAATGAAAGAATCGACGATCTCCAGTGCGGAGATGTCGATCAACACGCCCTTTGCATGCGTACGCTCGATCCGTGACGTCAAATCGTCCTGCAAGCTCATCACCAGTTCGTCATGCAGCTCTACCTGAATCGAGACGAGCAGGAATTCGCCGAGCTTGAGGACAGGGATCTGCTCCATCTCAGTGGTCCTGCTTGGCGGTAGCGAGTTTCGTCACCGTCATGCCCACTCGTCGCAAGGCGATTTTTAGCGCTTCGGCGAGCGTTGCCTTCGTGACGACGTCACCGAGATCGACGCCAAGGTGGACGATAGTTTGCGCAATCTGCGGACGAATTCCGCTGATGATGCACTCCGCGCCCATCAGCCGGGCGGCCGCAACGGTCTTGAGCAGATGCTGCGCGACCAGCGTGTCGACGGTCGGCACGCCGGTGATGTCGATGATCGCGATCGCCGCCTCGTTTTCGACGATGGAGTCGAGCAGGCTCTCCATGACGACCTGGGTACGCTCGCTGTCGAGCGTGCCGATTAGCGGCAGCGCGACGATGGAGTCCCACAGGCGCACCACTGGTGTAGTGAGATCCAGCAATTCTTGCTGCTGGCGCTCGATGATCTGCTGGCGGCTCGCCTGATACGCTTCAATGGTGATAAGGCCCAAGCTGTCGAGAGTTTGAGTCAGCTTCCACAACTCGTCGCCGAGCGCTTCCAGGTTTTTGCCGAGCGACTTGCGCAGCGCTTCGAAAAGCGGCTTCTTCAGCGAAAAAATGAAAGTGGCAGTTTCTACCGGGGAGAAGCCCTGAATCACGCGTTCCCGGGACAATGCGGTCAGATGTGCGCGGACAGGTTCCCATGCCTCTCCGGACAACTGCTCGTCGTAGCTGCTTTTGACAGCGCTTGCAAATAGCGCGAGAAATGCACGCGATGAGTCGCGCACATTAGCTTCCGAGATGACACCTTGGCGGACGCCGCCAGATATCTGCCCGGCTACCCACGCTTTCAAAACGGCTTCTTCATTTTTCTCAAGTATGGTTGCCAAGTCATTTTGTTCGCTCAAAGTCCGCTCCTGTATTGGTGTCGTTTGGACAGAGCGACATCATACCTGTGGGTTGACGGTTCCGTTACATTCAGCTCTTCCAATATGTTGGGCGAGCCCACACAACGTTGCTGACGGTCAACGAACTTATTGTCCTGCCAGGCGGGCAAGTTCCCCCCGTCCCGCCGACACGGCATGGCCCTTGCGGCCTCAAACGTTGCGGCGCTGCATGACGTGGCGCCGGTTCACCTCGCCGGTCGATGCCAGAGATTCTTCCGACACAAGCAGCCACGTGCGATGCATGGTCGCTTGCTACATCTTCCCGGCGTCTCTTCCTAACTGAACGTCCGCTTCTCCCGGAGGCAACTGATGGACATGCCCGAATCGGCCAAATCCAAGTCGCAATCCGCTGATCGCGCGGACACGTCTGATGCAAACAATGCGTCCGACGAATTGCGCGTCACTGCCGTGCAAGAACAACTGCAGGTCGACGTCGACAGAATCGAGACTGGTTCAGTCCGGGTCCGCAAGGTCATTCAGGAGGAGACGAAGCCGGTTTCCGTGACCCTGCGCGAGGAGCACGTTGAAGTTCGGCGCGTGCCGGTCAATCGGCCTGTCGATGAGCGCTACGCGCCGCGGCAGGAAGGCGACACGCTCATCATTCCGGTCTTCGAGTACGTGCCGGTAGTAAAAATGCAACTCGTGTTGAAGGAAGAGGTGCACGTAATGACCGTCGAATCACAGCATGAAGCAGTTCGTGAATTCATTTTGAAGTCCGAAGAATTAGTCATTGAACGCCGCGAAGGCACGGACGGCGAGTGGAAGCCCGAAACGGACACCGAGTAGCGCGTTCTGGGAACGGTCGTTGCGCGACAGGCGGGACGCGTTCCACCTGGACTTGCGTAGGCCTGGTTCAACCTTTTTGGAGATCTGCAATGACTCACACTATCATCGGTGTATTCGATTCATTCGCGCAGGCGGAAGCCGCAAAAAGCCGCCTGGAAACTGAAGGCGTTCCGGCTGCGAACATGGCCGTGCATGCTCAGGACGCAGGGCTCGACGCGTCCACCACAACCGATACGGGCCTCGGGACAACACCGGTTTCCTCGACAGACGCCACTGTCCACGAGCACGAAGGCGCGATGGGACGCATCGAACATTTTTTCAAGCGGCTCTTCGGTGACGACGACCGTCCGGAAGAAGCCGGCCACTATCAGGAAGCCGTGCGTCGCGGCGGTGCATTGCTGTCTGTGGATGTGGATGACGAATCGTCTGTGGAGAGAGTGCAAGAAGCGTTGTACGCCGCGGGTGCCGTCGACATCGATTCGCGCGTTGCACAATGGCGCGGCGCGGGCTACACCGGATACGACCGCAACGCGCCCGCCTATACGAGCGACGAAATAGCGGCCGAACGCAAGGCGTTTCCAGTCGTACAGGAGTCGCTCGAAGTCGGCAAACGCGAAGTCTCGACGGGAGGCGTACGTGTTTATTCGCGCGTCACCGAAACGCCCGTGAGCGAAGCGGTGACCTTGCGCGAGGAGCACGCCACAATAGAACGGCGCGCGGTGGACCGCCCCGCGACTACCGCCGACCTGACCGAGAGTTCTGTCGAGGTTCGCGAAACTGCGGAGCAGGCCGTGGTCGCAAAGACAGCTAGAGTCGTTGAGGAAGTGGTGGTCGGCAAAGAGTCGAGCAGTCGCACTGAAACTGTCAACGACACAGTCCGAGGTACCGAAGTCGAAGTTGAGCGGGTGGAAGGAACCGACAAGACCACGCGGCTTGATGAGGTTGGGAAGAAGCCGATCTAAGTTAAGGAACGATGAGGCCGGTTGCGAAACAGAGAGTTCGAGCCGGCCTTGCCTGCTTCACTTCTTGATCTTGCTTCGCACGGTCGAGACGTCGCGCGTTGCAACCGGCCGTGCCTCGTTACCCCACGCAGTGCGCACGAAGCTCAGGACCCTGGCGATCTCTCTGTCGGTGAACTGATTTTTGAACGCCGGCATCTCGCGGTGTATTGGTCCATTCTCCGTCTGCGGACTGGTGCCGCCCTCAAGAACGAGCCGGATCAGCGACGACGTGTCCGGCGCGAGCACTGCCGGATTGCCCGCCAGCGCCGGAAATTTGTGTGGTTCCCCACGCCCGTCGGCTTGATGACACTTTGCGCAAAACGACATGTAGAGTCCGGCCCCGGGGCGCTCCACCTCACCCGCCTTCAACGACACAGCCGTCTCCTGTAACTTCTGCGTGTTCGGCTTGTAAGTACCGGAACTCTGCCGCGCGGGGAGGCTCTTCAGATATCGAGCGACGGCGTTCAGGTCGTCGTCGCTGAAATATTGCCCGCTGTCCTCGACCACTTCCACCATGCTGCCGAACGTCACGACGTGCACATCCACGCCGTGGCCGGACTTGAGAAACGAGGCGATGTCGCGCGGCGATAGACGCCCTAGTCCGGAACCCGGGTCCCCGGTGAGGTTAGGCGCGAACCAGTGATCGTTCGTTCCGCCTGTCAGGTATAGCTTCGACGATTCGTCGTAGCCGCGCTCCTCGAACCCGGGGCCACGAGGCGTATGACATGCGCCGCAGTGGCCGAGCGATTGCACGATGTAGGCGCCTCGATTCCATAGCGCGTCGCGTTTGCCGTCCGGAATGAAGCGCTCGTGCTGCACGAATGCGAAATCCCAGAAGGCGAGGCCCCAGCGCTGACTGAACGGGAACGGCAATTTCGTTTCGGGCGGGCGGTGCGCAACCGGCTGCACGCCATGCATGAAATACGCGTAGAGGGCGTGCATATCCGAGTCGTTGATCTTCGTGAACGACGCATACGGCATGGCCGGGTAAAGGCGCTTGCCGCCGGGCGCCACGCCGTCGCGCAGCGCGCGCTCGAAGTCGGCATAGCTGTAGCGGCCGATTCCGGTTTGCGGGTCGGGCGTGATGTTAGTCGAATAGATGGTGCCGAACGGCGAGCCCATCGGAAGGCCACCGGCGAACGGCGCGCCCTGCTTCGGCACCGTATGGCAGCCGGCGCAGTCGCCAAGCTTCGCGAGATAGGCGCCACGTGAAATCAGCGCGGGGTCCGACAGTGCAACTTCATCGTCGACGCTTGGCGAATCCGATTGCGCCAGGCTGTGCGCGCACAGCGCTGCCACCATCGTCATGGCGAGCGTCACAGCGAAAGCAGTGAACGCGGCGCGCGGCTGAAGCCGTTTCATGTCAGTCATCGCCACGCGCTGCACGGTGAGACGAGCAGTACGGCCAATCCTGCCGTGACCAGGCCGACGAGAAAGAGCACGCTGAGTATGAGCCCTGCCATCGCGAGAAAACGGGTTCTTCCCGCTGTCGTGTCGGACACGGAAGCAGCAGAATCGGGGCGCGCGCCGCGCGCTGTGCGCCAGCTTCGCCAAGCCACCCACACACCCGCGATACCGACCAGCAGCGCGACGATACTCATCGCGTTCAACGCCGGCATGAGCCACGACCATTGAGGCGCGGGTAGCGCAAGCCGATGCGGGTAGCACGCCTGGGAGGCAAGCGTCTCGCCAACTTCCGTCTGCAACCCCCATGCTGCGGCCGCGCCCAACAGACCGAACAGCATCATCAGCGCCCCGCCGCGCCGTGGGTAGGGATTGAGACGGTCGGACCTGCGGCCGGCGTCTTGCCGCGCGGTCGCCGGGTCCGGCTCGCCTGGCGGCTTCTGATAAAGCTCTGCGGCTAACATCATCGCGCTCCTAGAAAAGAAAAGGCGTGACGTACAGCGTGGTAAAAATAAAGAGCCAGACGACATCGACGAAATGCCAGTACAGGCCGCCGATTCTCAGCGCAGCACAACGCTTTTCGTCGAAGTAACCGAGCGCCGTCCAGCCGAGCAGACAGGACAGCACGATAAGTCCGACGAGCACGTGGATCACGTGAAAGCCCGTGATCGTGAAGTACAGCGATCCGTAAAGATGCGTTGCGATGCCGTACGGGTGGTCGTGCCACTCCTTCATCTGAATGCCGACGAAGACGACGCCGAGAACGATCGCCAATGCCATCGACGCCACCGCCCAGCGGATTCTGCGCCGGCGCACCAGGCGCTCGCCTAACCACACGAACAGGCTGCTCAAGAGCAGGACGCAAGTATTGAGCGCGCCGATGCCGATCTTGGGCAGCCCTTCCGGCGGCCAGTGCATCTCGGTCTGCGAGCCGAGGTACAGATACGAAAAGATCAGATAACCGAAGAGCGACGCTTCGGTGGCGACCGTCGCCATCATGCCCCACCAGCCGCTCGATAATTTTCCGGCGCTACCGACAGGAAGAACCGGCACGTTATCCGTCAGCTCACTCATGACCGGCCCCCGCATCCCGCACCGGCTCCGGCTCGCGCTGTATCAGCAATCGTTCGGGCCACAGCCATAACAGAATCGCCGCGCCGCACGCAGCTACCATGGCCCCCGCAAAGATCCAGGTGCGCAGCAGCATGGCAACGAACAGCAGCGCACTGAATAAGCCGAGCAAAAACGGCGCGTAGGAATCGGTCGGCATCTTGAGAATGATGTCGGGCCTGGCATCGAGCGGTGTCGTGCCGAGCGCCTCACGGCCATGATCGAGCAGGAACCCTTCATCGAGCTTCGAGTTGCTGCCCTCTCCAATCCGTTCTTCCCACAGCGGATTGCGGCTCGCTACCACAGGCACGACAGCGAAGTTGTAGGGCGGTGGCGGCGACGGGACGGACCATTCGAGCGATGCGCCGTCCCACGGATTGTCGCCTGCCGGTGCACCGCGCCGCAGGCTCACGGCCATGTCGATCAGAAAGATGAAAATGCCAAGGGCGAATATGAATGAGCCGATGGTCGTGATCATGTTCGTCGTGTCCCATCCCATGTTTGCCGGGTAGGTATAGACCCGACGCGGCATGCCGAGGAGGCCCGAGATGTGCATCGGGAAAAAGCCGACGTTGAAGCCGACAAAGGTGACCCAGAACGACAGCTTGCCGAGCCGCTCACTGGTCATGCGGCCGGTGAATTTTGGGAACCAGTAATAGATGCCCCCGAGCACGGGAAACACGTTGATGCCGAGCAGCACGTAGTGCAGGTGAGCCACGACGAAGTAGGTGTCGGTCAGTTGCCAGTCGAATGGCACCGCCGCCGTCATCACACCGGAGACGCCGCCAATCACGAACATCAGCACGAAGCCCGCGAAAAACAGGAACGGCACGCGATAGACCGGCCGTCCAAGCCAGATCGTTGCAATCCATGCGAAGGTGGCGACCGCGCTTGGGATCGAGATGAGCGTGCTTGCGGCGCCGAAGAAAGCCAGCGCAAGCGGCCCGATTCCCGTCGCGAACATGTGATGAATCCAGACCACGAATCCGATCATCATCGTGGCGACGGTCGAGATGGCAACGGGTGTGTAGCCAACGAGTGGCCGGCGGCAAAACGTCGGCAGCGCATCGGAAACGATGCCCATTGCCGGCAACACCACGACATATACCCACGGATGAGCGAACATCCAGAACATGTGCTGCCATAACATCGGCCGGCCACCGTGGGTGACATCGAAGAAGTGCGTGCCGATCTGCCGGTCCAGCCACAGCATGAGAAACGCGAGACTGACCGCTGGCACCGCCACCAGGTTAGCCGCCGACGCAGTCAACGTGCCCCACACCAGAATGGGCAAGCGGTCGATCGACATTCCCGGTGCACGCATGCGCAGTAGCGTGACGACGAAGTTGACCGATCCAACCGTTGTCGACACACCGAGCAGCACCATGCCGAGCGCGTAGACGTCGATGTTCGGTCCGGTGTTGTATTCGAGATTCGCGAGCGGCACATAATTGAACCAGCCGGCATTGGGAGCCTGGCCGAGTGGAAAGCTCGCATAAAGAAAAATGCCCGCGAAAAGGAAGACCCAGAACGACAACGCATTGAGACGGGGAAATGCCATGTCCCGCGCGCCGAGCACGAGCGGCCACAGGTAGTTCGAAAAGCCGGACAACACGGGCAGTGCGTACAAAAAGATCATCGTGATGCCGTGCATCGTGAAAAGCTGGTCGTACTGCTCCGGCGACAGCAGATGCGCGTTCGGCCGCGCAAGCTGTACGCGCATGATCAGCGCCTCGATTCCCCCGGCAATCAGAAAGACAAAAGCGGTGACGATGTAGCGCAAGCCGATTTGCTTATGGTCCACCGTCGAGAGCCAGCCGCGCCAGCCAGGTTCGCTTTCCCACAGTTCGCGCAGGCGCTGCTCGCGCGGCGAACCTTGCGGCATGCGGCCGATTTCCGGTCGGCGTGCGAGCCGCAGGTCGGGCGTGTCGGGTGCAAGGTCGGCCATGTTCTTCCTTGTCGGATGGAGGCGCTTCAGCGGAGCGTCGCTAAATAGGCGGAGAGCGCAGCGGCATCCTGCACGTTCAGCGTGAAGCTGGGCATCAGCGAATCGGGTTTTATCTGTTGGGCGTGCTCGATCCAGTCGAGCAGGTGCGTCGGCGTATTGGTCAATGTGCCCGCTGCAAGCTGCTGGCGTGAGCCCACATGAGTCAGGTCCGGGGCCTGTGCACCGGCCGCGTCGCTACCCCGTACCGCATGACAGCCTGCGCAGCGATCCATGAAAATCTTCTGTCCGTCTTTCACCTGGCCGTTGGCCGGCAGAGCCGCCTGACGGATCTGCGCACTCCGCCAGGCATCGAAATCCGCCTGCGGCTGCGCGATGACGTCGAACGCCATATGCGCATGCTGTGAGCCGCAAAATTGCGTGCACTGACCGCGGTAGACGCCTGGCGCGTCCGCCTCTATCCATTGGGTGTTGACCTGCCCCGGGATTGCCTGCGTCTTGCCGGCAAGGCGCGGAACCCAGAATGCGTGGATCACGTCCGCGCTTTTCAGGCTGATCTTGACCGGCACGCCCACGGGAATGTGGATCTCGTTGGCTGTTGCGAAATGGTTCGCCGGTTCGGTGTCGTCACCGTAGTCGATCTTCCACCACCAGTCGTAGGCGGTGACGGTGATAGTCAGGCCCGGTGTGAGCGAAGGTTGCGCGACGGCCTCCAACGTAACGAGCGTGTAGAAGAGCGACACCAGCAACGCGACCGTAGACACGCCCACGCCGATGTAAATCCACGCCATTCCACCGCCTTCCTTGCCCAGCGCTCGCTCTGCGGTCGGCGGGCGCCGCCGCATGAGTGCGCCCGCCAGCAGAACGGCAATGATGACGACAACCGCGATGCACATCGCAGTCAGACCCCAGCCGAGGTGCATGGTCGGGGTCGCCGCGGGGCCGGCGGAATGCAGGAAGTATTCGAGCGGCGCGTCGGCGTGCGCAGGCGGCGCGGCAGTAAGCGCCGTTAGAAGTGCAAGCTTGAACCCGCTGAGGTCCCATCGATGCAGGCGTCCGACAGAAAAATCGCTGACCGTCTGACTCATCTTTGTTCTCCGGCCCGGCACGTAGGCCGACTCGCAAGCGGTTATATCCTTACATGTGCATTGCGGTTGTCGGAGCGAACCCCGCGCATTACGTGTCACAACGTGATGTATTGCAAAATTCTTGCCTGGCGTCGGAAGTTGGATCTTGCGCCGTGACGGCTCTGAAGCGCTTGTAAAAACCGTCGGGCGATGTAACTTCGATGAAGCATGCGCTCACCGCGCGAACCACAGACGTGCGTCGTCGCGAACACCCAGTTCCGATAGCACGAAATAAAATGTAAGGATTTGATCGATGCTGCCAGTGTTCGCCGCATCTCAACGCGTCTGGACGGTGGATCATTGGCTAACGTTAAGCTTGACGATGCCGGGCAAGACACGGATTCACCATCCCACTATGTACGTCGCAGACCGGCATCTTCCAAAAAGGATATGCCCGCTAGTGCATGCACGTAACTTTCAAATGAAGCGCAAGAGGAACCCGTGATCAGGTCGATTCACCGAGTCATCATATTGGCTGCCGTGCTCAGTTCAAGTATTGGCTGCGGCGCGATGGCAGTTGCTTCGCAGCATGTCGGCCTGACACGATCGGACTCGTCGTATGCGTCGCAGGCGAGCCCGGTGCCTGCGAGGTTTCAACAAGCTGACGCGAGCAAGCGTTCATATTCCCCGCTATTGGCGTCGCTCTCTGCGGCGCCGCCCGCTGTGGTGCTTGTGGAACGGCCAACGCTGGTTGATCTCCGGCGAGACCAAGGTGAAGCTGGCGGCGCACAAGCCTGGTTCCCCGTTCCAGGCTATCAATATTGGAACCGCCAAACCATTTCGACGGATGACTCGTTCCCATTCGAAAACGCGCCCTCCTATCTGCGTTGGGACTGCATCGCGTTCCCGGCATGGTCGATTGTCTTTCTATCTATTGGTCTCGGCTTGGCAGCAAGCTGGGCAATTGGTCGGCCGCTACGCAGTCTCGCGACAGCGTTTAGCAAGGTTGGCAGCGAATACCGTCCCCATGAAATCATTCCGGAAAAAGGTCCCAAGGAGTTGCGGCGACTGGCGCGGGTCTCCAATGAATTGCTCGCTCGGCGCATCGACTCACGTGCAGAGCAATCGTCCACACTCGTGGCACTGCAACTACATCTCGAATCGCACGCAGCCCGACTGCGTGAACGTGCCCTTCAGGTGAAGGAATGGCATAAACGCGTGGCGCTCGTAGAGGACATCGACCTCTTCTCGCATCTTGCCAGGCAGTTCGTCGAAGGGACTCAGCCGTCCATCGGGCCGCGGACCGATCTGTCCGTGGAAGCATTCATCCACGATCGATTCGTAATGACAAGCTCGCTGGAGGCCAACCTGTTCGTCTGCACGTTCGAAGCGGGCGCAGAATTCAAGCTGCCGCGCCCGGTTCTCGAGCGCGTCATGTTCAATCTGGTCGACAACGCGCTGGAGCATGGAATCCCGCCGATCGAAATTAAAACCTCGCGAACCCGAGCCGAGTGGATCCTGAGCATCAGGGATCACGGTGCAGGAATCACGCAGTCAAAATTGGCAGATGCAACCGCAGCATTCGTGCGCCTGGACAGCGCCGACAATACCGGACGCCATTGGGGACTCGGGCTGGCTCTGGTCAAAAAGCTCGTGGCGAGCGTAGGCGGCCATCTCATTCTTGGCAATCATCCCGGCGGCGGGCTGATAGCGCGCCTGGTGTTCCCAAAAAGCGAACGGACATAGCCGACACGCTCTCGTCGGCTGACCGAACCGGGAATCGAGACACGCCGGTGCCCTCCGGCCAAACCACGGCAGCCACCGATCACCCGAGAGCTTCGTCGTAACTCGCCGGCTGAGCCCGATGCGGACCACGCACTCGACCGCCTGACATCCCGGCGCGCTGGCGCAACTCTTGCGACGGAGCGGATGGCACGGGCCTCAAGAGCCCCGCGTGACAAACCGCTGACAGGGCGCTGCCCGGTAAAAACACAAAATGACTAACTTCGCACCCTCCCCGGGGGACGTTTCGGGAGAAGAATCTTTCCAGCTTCTCGTCGCAGGCGTTAGGGATTACGCGATTTTCATGCTGGACGCAGAAGGTTATATCAAAACGTGGAATGCAGGCGCCCAACGCTTCAAAGGCTATGCTCCCAGGGAAATTCTGGGTCAGCATTTTTCCGTTTTTTACACAGACAGTGACCGCGCCGGCGGCCGCCCGGCACTCGCGCTGCGAACTGCGCGCGACGAGGGTAAGTTCGAGGACGAAGGCTGGCGGGTCCGAAAGGACGGCAGCCAGTTCTGGGCAAGCGTGGTAATCGATCCGCTGCGTGACGATTCCGGCAAGCTGATCGGCTTCGCCAAGATCACACGCGACATCACGGACCGGAAGATGGCCCAGGAAGCGTTGCGTGAAAGCGAGGAGCAGTTCCGGCTGCTGGTTCAGGGCGTCACGGACTACGCGATCTACATGCTTTCGCCAGCCGGCGAGGTGACTAACTGGAACGTCGGCGCGGAACGGATCAAGGGTTACACACGCGAGGAAATTCTCGGCAAACACTTCTCGTGCTTCTATACCGACGAGGATCGCGCGAGCGGCCTGCCTGCGCTGACGCTGTCGACCGCGGCCGCGGAGGGCCGAGCCGAGCGCGAAGGATGGCGGGTCCGCAAGGACGGCTCGCGGTTCTGGGCTCACGTGGTGGTGGATGCAATCCGCAACGGCGCGGGCGAACTCGTGGGTTTTGCGAAAGTGACGCGCGACGTCACGGAACGCAAACAGGCGGCGGAGGCTCTCGAACGCGCAAACGCCGCACTGTTCCAGTCACAGAAGATGGAATCGCTGGGCCAGTTGACCGGCGGCGTCGCGCACGACTTCAACAACCTGCTCGCAGTCATGTCGAACGGACTCGATGTGCTGTCGCTGCGCGTACAGGACCACGCCGATCTCAAGATGCTGGAAACCATGCAACGCGCCGTGGCCCGGGGCGCGACGCTGACACAGCAGTTGCTCTCGTTTGCGCGCCAGCAGCCGCTCAAGGTCGAAAGATGCAATCTGAACGCGGTAATCCGCGGTTTTGAAGCGGTTCTTCGCCGCGCGGGAAACAGCACGATCGAACTGGAGATCAGGCCAGAGCCGCGGCCGCGGCCCGTGCTGCTCGACGTAGCCCGCTTCGAGGCCGCGCTGCTGAATCTGATCGTCAATGCGCGCGACGCAATGCCCGCAGGCGGAAAGATCGCGATTACCGTTGAAAACGTCGAAGTCCGCGAAGGCACGGTTGGCTCGCTCGTCGAGGGCCCGTATGTCAAGGTCTCCGTGGCAGACACCGGCTCGGGGATGCCGCCCGAGGTTGCGGCGCGCGCGTTCGAGCCGTTCTTTACCACCAAGGAGGTCGGCAAGGGCACCGGTCTCGGTCTAAGCCAGGTGTACGGTTTTATCTCGCAGTCTGGCGGCGACGTGCTCATTCGCAGCGAACCGGACATGGGCACGGTCGTCAGCATGTATCTGCCGATAGCGAATAGCGCATCGGGCGACGCGGACTCTTTAGCCGGCCCGACGCTCGATACGGTGCTGGTCGTGGAGGACGAGCCGGATTTACTGGACGCGACGGCGGCGCTCTTCCGCAGCCTCGGATACGAAGTGCTGACCGCGAGCAACGGGGCTGAAGCGATGAACGCGTTGGGTCGTCGCGACGATATCCGCGTTTTGTTCACCGACGTCGTGATGCCCAAGGGAATCGATGGCATCCAGCTCGCGCGTTCAACGCGCGATCGCCATCCCGAGATCAGGATCGTGCTTGCATCGGGGTATCCTCTGCCCGCCCTCAAGGCACAGCACGGCAATCTCGACGACTTCGCGTTTATCCATAAACCGTATCGGCTGGCCGATCTCGTGCGAACGCTGGGCATGGCGACGTAGCCGCAGATCGTGTTGCGGGTTGCATGATATGGCCGTACTGTTGACGCACGCGTTACGCGGCGCAACCACGGCAACAAAACCAGACCGCTAATCTGACATGACCTTCCGGAGGAAAACATGGCAAACGTCGAACAATTCAAGGACGACCTGGAAAATAACGCTGACGGCCTGGTGGGCGGAAGCCGGGGCGACTTCATGGAAGCGGTGGGCGAGGCCGTCTATGCCCGCGTCGACAGTCACCAGCTGGACGGCATCATTGCAGCGTATCTGACGCTGCAGGAGGTGCTGGACGAGAACGCGGACAACCTGGACGACGAGGCCGACGAGGCGATCCAGAACGCTACCGACGAATTCAATGAGACGGTCGGCAAGATCCTCGGTGTGTAGTCGTCGGCCGGACGTGACCGCGCGTTGCGGTCATTCAAATATCGGCGGGCGGCAGGTCAGCGCAACGACGAAAAGCTTGCGCGAATTTCCTGCGTGAAGATCTGCGGCTGTTCCCAAGCCGCGAAGTGGCCGCCCTTGGGAAGGCGGTTGTAATGCATCAGCTTCGGGTACGCCTGTTCCGTCCAACTGCGCGGCGCGGCGTAGATCTCGTCGGGAAAGACGCTCACGGCGACCGGAATCGGTACATGTTTCGGCGCGAAAAAATTCAACTTGTTCTCCCAGTACAGCCGCGCCGACGAGATCGCCGTGCCCGTCAGCCAGTAAAGCGTGACGTTGTCCAGAACGTCGTCGCGTGTCAGTCCTTCCGGCTGTCCGTCGAAAACGCGCGCGATCATCGCCTGGCTGCTCGCGTCGTGATCCAGCATCCATGCAGCAGAGCCGATTGGCGAATCTTCGATACCGTAGAGCGTTTGCGGACGGTTCGCCATTTCGAGCGCATACCCAAGCCCGTGCTTGTAGAAGAAATCGAGTTGGTCGAATGCATGCTTTTCGTCGTCTGACAGGTTGGCCGGCGCAGGCTTGCCGTATTTCAACGCATCGGCGATGTCGTCCGGAACAGTGGCCGGCATATTCGTATGGATCGCAAGCAAACCGGGCGGCGTCAGCAGCGCCATCTGCTCGGTCACGGCATTGCCCCAGTCGCCGCCCTGCGCGACATAACGCGTGTAGCCGAGCCGCTGCATGAGCACGACCCATGCACGCGCGATACGCCCAGGATCCCAGCCGGTCGTCGTCGGTTTGCCCGAAAAACCATACCCCGGCAACGACGGGATCACGACATGGAACGCGTCTGCGGCCGTGCCACCATGAGCGGTCGGGTTCGTTAGCGGATCGATGATCTTCATTTGCTCGATGATCGAACCCGGCCAACCATGCGTGACGATCATCGGCATCGCGTTCGCGTGCCCGGACCGCACGTGGACGAAATGAATGTCGAGTCCGTCGATTTCGGTGACGAACTGCGGCTGGGCGTTCAGCTTTGCTTCGACCTTCCGCCAGTCGTAGTCAGTAGTCCAGTAGCGCGCGAGGCGCTGCATCGTCACGAGCTGCACGCCTTGAGTGGCGTCGGAGACAGTTTCGCGCGTGGGCCACTTCGTCGCCTTGATGCGCCGTCGCAAGTCGGCGAGTTGCGCGTCCGACGCGTGAACGCGTAACGGACGCAGCGCAGTCTCGTCGCCGCCGCCCGGCTGCGAGGTGCTCGTAATCGATGTATCGGCAAACGACACCCGCGGCGCTGAACCTGCGGCGACGACGGCTACCGCCGCACCGATGAACTTGCGGCGCGAAGAGACTTCGGGAAGAAGATCGTCTGACATGCCAACTCCTTCGAACGCAGAACTACTCGATCGCATGCGGCCTTCAATTCCCGGGCTCGGACACAGTGAGCTCATTGTTCACGTGGCTGACACCTGCAACCTTCGAAGCAGCCGCTTGTGCAGAGTCGATCTGCGACTGATCCGGTGCGGTGCCCGCAAGCGTGACCGTGCTGCCGTGCGCCAGCACGTTGATGTGCGAAGAGTTCAGCCCCTTCACCTTCGTCAGCGACTGACGCACTGCGTGGCTTAGCGCGCGATTCTCGGCTCGCATCTGCTTCTTGCTGGTGCCGCCGGCACTGGCAGCCGATGAGTCGGCAGCCCACGCGGTGCCAACGCCGATAACGGAAGTCGCCGTGAATGCCGTTGCCGCCGCCACGGTGAGGATGATTGCTCTGGTTTGCATGCCTGACTCCTTTCGGTGATAAGTTCACGCACGATGCATGGGTACGTCGGATAGCAGTCTTTATTACATGACACTGCGTGCGTCGTTTCAATCGTCATCGGGTATGTCAAACCATGCTGCCGGTATGCCTTTCATAAACCAAAGAGAACGCGACTACGGGCACAACGATTGACTCGGTGAATTCGACATCGACTCAAGCCGCCTCGGATGCTAGCGGCAGCGTGAAGAAAAAGCGCGCACCGCCATGCACCGACGCGTTGTCGGCGCTAATTTCGCCACCGTGCATTTCAATGATCGAGCGGCAGATTGGCAGACCCATGCCCATGCCATTTACCTTGGTCGTGAAGAAGCTCTCGAATACGCGCTGCATATTGGATTCGTCGAGCCCCGGGCCGCTGTCTTCCACGAAACAGGTGACACTCGTGGCATCGGGCAGATAGGTGCGAATCGTTATGTTGCCGTGCGGGCGTGCCGTCGTTTTCATGGCCTGCATCGCATTGACGACGAGATTCACGATCACCTGTTGCAACTGCACGCGATCCGCAAGCACGGCGGCCGCCGGCTGCGCGCGCTTACGCATGATCGTGACGCCGAGCGCGTTCACATCGTGACGCAGGAACACCAACGCTTCATCTATCAACTCATCGAGCAGCGCGATCGAGCGCTTCAAGCCTTGGCGCACCGCCATGGTGCGAATGCGATCGACGATATCGACCGCTCGCTGCGCATCGATTTTGATGCGTTGATTGATCAGCCGCGCCTCTGCCACATCGGGCGTCTCGCGATCGAGCCAGCGCGTGCCAATCGAGCTGTTCATCGCGATCGCCGCAAGCGGCTGCTTCAACTCGTGCGCGATGGACGCGCTCAACTCTCCGAGCGTCGAAATGCGCGCGGCGTGCGCGAAGTCGGCCTGAAGCCGCTGCAGCATTTCTTGCGCGCGGACGCGCTCCGTCAGATCGACAAGACTGATCAGCGCAATGCCGAGATCTTCGGCCGCGCCAGGACGCGCGACCGTCAACAGCACGTCGATGACGCGCCCGTCGAGCGTGGGAAGCCTGGTGGTTTCCTGAAAGAGCGGTGCGCCGCCGTAACGGCTTTCCAGCGCGCGCCTGAACGTGTCGGGGCTTTCTCTCCATACCCACGGCGACGGTCCTAGCAGCATGCTCCGGTCGTGCGCGCCGAACATTTTGGCCGCGTGATGATTGACCTCTTCGACGATGAGCAACTCCATCGCGCGATCCAGCCATCCGGGATGATGGTCTATGTACTCCGACAGATCTTCCACGCCCTGCCCTCGCAGCGACGACAGCAACGCGATCAGCGGTTGCGCGTCGATCTGCCATAAGCCGACGGGCATGTCGAAAAACAGACTGCGATAACGGTGCTCGCTGCGCAGCAACGCGGCATGGGCCTGCTTGCGCGTCGTGATGTCCTTGAGTGCTCCGAGCACCCGAATGCCCGCGTCGGCGTCGGCGATCACGTGCGCGAGCAATTGCAAGTGCCGCACCGAGCCGTCCGGCATCAGCAGCCGGTGCTCGACATCGAACGGCTGCCGGTCATGCGTTGCCCGATCGAACATGAGACGCACGAACGTCGCGTCGTCGGGATGAACCCGCGCCAGCATGAGTTCGAGTGTAGGAAGCGTGGCGAGATCGTAGTCGAAGATGCGAAAGCTTTGCTTCGACCAGAACAGCTCGCCACTCGACACATGCCAGTCGAAGCTGCCGGTGTTGCTGAGCCGCTGTGCGTCGGCGAGCAGCGCTTCGGCGTGTTGCAGGTCGGCATAAAGCCGCGCAGTTTCGAGCGACATTGCAGCCTGAGACGCGAGCATTCGCAACACGACCGTGCGCGGCGGCGTGAATACATTCGAAGCCAGGTTGTTTTCCAGGTAGAGCACGCCAATCATCCGGCTGCGCTTGATGAGCGGCAGACACAGGATCGAGCGGCAATCGTGACGCATCACGTACTCGTCGGACGAGTAAGGACTGGTGGACGATGCATCGTCGAGTAACAGGCTATCGCCTGTACGCATCACGTATCGCAACACGGATTCCGGTAGTTCTGCGTGTTCAATGGGCAGTCTGGGCAGACGCACCTCGACGGCATCGGCCCTTGTCGTCGCTTCTGCTTCCACGCGCAATTCGTTGCGGCGCTTGAGCACCAGCACGCACCGATCGGCGCCGGCGTGTTCAAGCGACAACGCCATTAACGTATGGATCAACTCGTTCAGGTCGATATCGCTGAATATCGCGCTCGACACGTTGACGACGGTTGCCAGGTCGAGCTGTTCGTTGGACATGGCAATGGTGCCGTCGGATTTCGATGTACCGGGACGCGCTCGTGGATGACTGCGCGTCAACTGGGTGGCCTTGCTCCAGGCGCCCCAGCGCTCGTAACAAGAACGGGCGTTCATCAGATACGTATCCGCGACTGTTTCAAGACCGCGGTCCGCGTAAAAGCGCGCCGCCAGTTCATGCGCGAGCGCCTGGTTCTGAATGAAACCATGCTCGCGGGCCGAGCGCACGGCCTCCTCATAGTGATGCATCGCATCGGAATCGCGGCCTTCGAGACGCGCGAGCTCCGCCGAAATCAGCGCATGACGATGCCTGAAATTGCTCGGACAGTGGCTCGTCCAGACAGCGAACTTTTCACACGTCGCGTGAATCACGCGACGACGGGTGACTCGTTGTTCGTCGCCGGCCGATGCGTCGAGCGACGCAAGTGTCAGCGCGTGGAAGAAGTAAAACGTCGCCTCTATTGGCAGCGCCATCGCGGCGTCGATCACAGATTCCGCGCAGTGTGCGGCGTGAAGAGCATCGTCGTATCGTCCTTCGAGATAGGCGAGCATCAGATTCATGATGTGGTGAAACGCGATGCCGCAGCCGAAATTCGACTGCGCGATAACGGCGAAAGACGCGTCGCGGTCGAATGCCACCGCATCGGTGAGTGTGCCGCCTGCCTCACCTTGCAGGGCCGCGACAAAATGCTGCTGCAGCCGAATGGTTTCGTAGACTGCGTCATTGCGGCTCTGGCGTGCGAACGAAGCGTGCCGCTCGGAACTGCGCTGCACGTCAGAAAGCGGTGTGCCCTTCTCGATCATTTGCCAGACCGTGGTGAACGCGAGGTACCCGGCAAAAGCCAGATCCCCCACGTCGAGACACGCGGCGCTTGCTCTTTCGAGTATCGGCAGATCGGTTACGACGTGACGCCGCCAGAAGTTGATGTGATTGCCGTGCAGATGGAGCAACTTGCCTTTGAAGCGCCGGTTGCCGAACTTTTCGTTCAACCTGAGCGACATCTCCGAGAACTGCACCGCGGACTCGATGTCTCCGAAACTCGACACCAGCATCAACGCGTAATTGCCGTAAGCGAAACTGGACTTGTCGGTGTTGCCCCCGCGCAAGGACAAGTTCACCGCCTGAAGCGTTATGAGCGGATAAAACGCCGGCCGGGCGATGAACGCGCAAGGCATCGATTCAACCAGCAGGTCTACGATCGTCAAGGTGACCGGGTCCGATGCGACCGGCGCATCTACGAGCGTGTCGATGGCGCGGCTGGCGAGATTGAGCGGTATCTTCCGCAACTCGGCTTCGACCTCGCTACTGACGGCGTCGTCGTGCAGCGGCAGCAGCACGCCGAAATCGCGCAGCGCGAGGCGAGCCACCTCGAAGCTCTCGTCATACCGCCCGGCGACCTGGTATAGCTCCATGCGCAAGCCATAGACCTTTGCGCGATCCAGGTTCGAGCGCGACCGATCGAGCATCATGTCGAACAGCGTATCGGCGTCGGCGAAGTCGCCGGCCAGATACTCGCATTCGGAAAACGCCAGATAGAGTTCGAACGTGCGCTCGTACTGACGGCTCCACGCGTCCGCGCCAAGCAGGGCGACGCCTTGTGCCAGATAAGTTCGTGCTGACGCGAACGCGGTCGAGTGCATGGCTCGCTGTCCCGCTGCATAGTTCAGCGCGACCGTACGCTCAAGCTCGTCCGCGTCGGTCATGAGCGAAGCGCCGCGGTTGAGATGATTGACGATATCGAAGAGGAACTCATCGAGTTCGCCCGCTGCGCGTCCGGAGGACAGCGTGCGGCCGATGTGCAGGTGCGTCGCCGCACGTTCGCTCTCGGGAATGAGCGCGTAGGCGCTCTCCTGAACGCGATCGTGGGCAAACACATAGGCATCGTCGACACGGTGCACGAGCCCCGCTTTCATGGCCTCCCAGAGCTTCGCATCGATCGATGCCGCAGGCTCCCCGTGAACGAGCTCCAGCGCGTCGATCTTCGCGACGTTGCCGAGAATGGCGAGCCGGCTCAGCGCGTCGCGTGTATCGTCCGGCAAGCGGGACAGTTTCGCTGCCATTAGTTCGACCACGTTTTCAGTCAATCTCTTGGCGCGGATGCGAGGCAGATCCCACGTCCAGATCGCGGCACGATGATCGAACGCAACCAGCCCCTCGTCGGCAAGCGCCGTCAGGAACTGGATCACGAAAAACGGATTGCCGCCGGTCTTCTGATGAACAAGCTGGGCAAGCGGCTCGGCAGTCGCGGCGGAGCAGCGCAGCGAATCGGCGACGATTTCCGTGACACTGCCGGCGCCAAGCGGCGCGAGATCGATGCGCTGCAGCGTCGTGCCGCGGCCCGTTTCCGTGCCGCTCATATCTTCGATCATTCGCGTGAGGCGATGCGCCGGATCGATCTCGTTGTCGCGATAAGCACCGACGAGCAGCACGTGCATCACGTCCGGATGCGTCGCGAGGTGTCCGATCAGATCGAGCGTGGCAGCGTCGATCCACTGCATATCGTCGATGAACAGCGCGAGCGGATGCTCGGGCCGCGCGAACACGCCGAGCAGGCGGCGAAATACGATATGAAACCGGTTGCGTGCGTCGTGAGGCGGCAACGCCGGAACCGCGGGCTGCTCCCCGATGATGAGAGCGAGTTCGGGAATCAGACCAACCATCAGTTGGCCATTCGGCGCAAGCGCCTCCGTCAACTCACGCCGCCAGCGCTCCAGTTCGGTATCGGTCTTGTTGAGCAGATCGCGGACGAGCGACTGGAACGCCTGGGCCAGCGGCACGTAGGGCGTGTCGCGCTTGAACTGGTCGAACTTGCCTGAGGCGAAGCGTCCGCGCGACGGCACCAGCGCCTTGTGCAACTCGTTCACCACCGACGTCTTGCCGATCCCCGCATAGCCCGAGACAAGCACCACCTGCGCGTCGCCGCACGTCACGACGCGATTGAAGGCCCCCAGCAGCGCATCGATCTCCGATTCGCGTCCGTAGAGCTTTTCAGGAATCATCAAGCGGTCAGACACATCGTGCTTGCCGAGCGCAAAGGGCGAGATTTCCCCATCCGCTTCCCATGCGGACAAACACCGTTGCAAATCGGCCCGAACGCCACCGGCAGTCTGGTAACGCTGCTCCGCCGTTTTGGCGAGCAGGCGCTCCACTAAGTCGCCGACCGGCGCAGGCAGACCTTCGACACGTTGCGCCGCGGGCACCGGCCTGCGAGCGATATGACAATGAATCCATTCGATCGCTTCGGACGCAACGAATGGGGACGAGCCCGTCAGCATCTCGTAGAGCGTCACGCCGAAGGAATACAGATCGCTGCGCGCATCGATTGAACGGTTCATGCGCCCGGTCTGCTCGGGCGCCATATACCTCAGCGTTCCTGCGATTATCTCGGGCGGCGCGGGCGGCTGATGTTCGTGTGGGAGTAGCGACGCAATGCCGAAGCCGGTCAGGCGGACATTGTCGTTCGCATCGATAAGGACATTGGCGGGCTTGATGTCCTTGTGGATGATTCCGCGCTCGTGCGCGTGTCCGATCGCCTGAGCGAGATTCACGGCGATGCGCAGGCACCGCGCCAGTTCGAGTGGCTTGCCGAGAATCCGGATCAACGGATCGCCGCCGCTGTCGTCGAGGACCAGCACGGGCGGCACGCGCCCAAGGTCGAGCGCGAGTGGCTGCGCGGCCCACTCCGGTTCGAGCAACGGCGCAAGACCGTATTCGTGCTCGAGCCGCATGATGCTCTGCGACGCGGGCTGCGTGGCCACTCGCGCGAGCATCGAGATATGCGAGCCGGGCCGCTGTGCACGGCACAACAACAGTTCGCCGTCTTCGTGCAGCGGTTCGAGCGAAAAGCCGGTGAGATCCATGGAGATGCTCCTTCTCGCTGCTCTCTTCCGAGGAAGGCGATACCTGCCCGAGGGACACGTATCGCTCTGCGAAGCGAAAAGTAGCCTAGCATGCGAGGAGCGCAATGCCCTCGAATGAGTCGCCCGATTCGGCGGCTAGCGCCAGAGCGAGCCCGTGTAATCCGCGAGCCTCGCTTCCACGTCCGTCACCTTCTGCAAGCCGAGATCCATCAGTTGGGCAATCTTCTCCTGCGCGACCGGGCGACCGACCGACGCGATGAAGGCGTCCCACTCGGTCGCGACGCTCGCGTCAGGCGGCAGGGTCTGCGCGTTGACGTGCTGCTTGACGACCGAAAGGGATTGCCTGTCGAACAGGCTGATACGGGTGGCGAGGTCGTCGACGAACGTATCCAGTTCGCTGTCCGGCATCGAGCGATTGACATACCCATAGCGCTCGGCCAGCGCGCCGGGAAAGTCGTTGCCGCTCGTCAGCACCTCGAGCGCGCGCCCGCGGCCGATCAGCCGCGAAAGACGCGTCATCGGCCCTCCGCCGGGGACCAGCGCTACGCCGATTTCCCACTGCGACATCAACGCGTGCTCGTTGCTGGCAAAGCGCATGTCGCTCGCCAATGCGAGTTCGCTGCCGACACCTGATGCGCGCCCTCGAATCTTCGCGATCGAGATGACAGACGACCGCCCGATCCGCACCAGCATATCGGGCAGCGGAGGCATGCCCGTTGGTCCCGGCGGCATGCTCGTGGTCGCGTCGAGCGGCGGCACAAAGTCGTAGTGCGTGAGAAAGAAGCCGGGCACCGCGCTCTCGAACACGACCACTTTCACGTGCGGGTCCGCTTCAATCGCGCTGACGACCATGTTGAGCTGGGGCGTGGTATCGGGCCCGAAGATGTTGAAGGGCGGATTGTCGAAGATGACACGCCAATAAGACGGGCTGGGACGTTCGATTCGGATCTGCGCGTTGGGACTATCCTGGGTCATGACGCTCTCCATGCAGGCTATATCGGTTCGATGATGCGGGCTATCCGCGCGGCACTTTCAACAGGTCCTGCGCAACCGATTTCGACGAGGCGGGATTCTGTCCGGTGATCAGCCGTCCATCGATGATCGACAGCGGCTGCCAGTCGTCGACTTTCTCGAAGCGGCCGCCCAGGCGCTTCAACTCGTCTTCCACGAGGAAAGGCACGACATGAGTGAGCTGCACCGCCTCTTCCTCCGAATTGGTGAATCCGGAGACGCGCTTACCCTTGACGAGCGGCTCGCCGTTCGCCTTGACATGACGCAATACACCTGGCGAATGGCAGACAAAGGCGACAGGCTTACCGCTGTCGTAAAAGCGCTCGATCAGCGCCACCGACTGCGGATCTTCAGCGAGATCCCACAAAGGTCCGTGGCCACCTGGATAGAACACCGTGTCGTAGTCGTCGGCTTTCATGTCGCCGAGCTTCGCGGTGTTGGCGAGCACACGCTGTGCGGCGGGGTCGCTCTTGAAACGCTCAGTGAGTTCGGTCTTGCCTTCCGGCGTGTCGCTTTTCGGATCGATGGGCGGCTGTCCGCCTTTCGGCGAACACACGGTGACATCGACGCCCGCGTCGAGAAACGTGAAATATGGCGCTGCAAATTCCTCCAGCCAGAAGCCCGTTTTTCTGCCGGTGTTGCCGAGTTGGTCATGTGAAGTCATCACCATCAATATCTTCATGGTCGCACCCTCGTTGGAATATGACGTCGTGCCACGCGGTCGCGTGGTGCAGGAACTATAGGCATGGAACTCGCGCCGGGGGCGGCTGGCGCATACCAACGTATAGTGATCTATACAAGGTCGCGGACCGCGGGCTACGTTGACCAGGTGACTTGCGGCCGTGCCATCGTTCGGTGGAACGGCTGTTGTGAATGCACCAGAATGTTGCCCTTTGGCGTCTAGCAACAATTGACCTGTAACGATTCTGTTTGGTCGGCAATCGCCAACGTACCCGGCTGCAACTCGACAGATTTTTCCCATGGAAGTCTGCTAGAGTTAGCCGCATCGCTGACGCAAACCCTCATGACGTCAGCGCTTCAATCGCAAAACCGGCCCGCAAACATCAGGCCGGCTCGGCCACGCGGCCGCTTCGATGGTCTTTCCCCTCGCTCACTTTCCATCGAATCGGTCTTCGTTCGCCGGACGCAACTGCCCGAGGCCCGAGCGGCGCCGCCCCTACATCCGGCGCGTCGGAACGGAGCTTCGCCAAGTCCGTTTTTCAACGGCCCATTGATGGTGCGTCGCCTACTCCCGCAGGAGCAGACATGGTGCCCAGATCGCAGTCCACATTGAACAGTACGAAAGCGGAAAACGAGACGCCGGTGGTGTATGTCGTCGACGATGACGAGTCCATTCGCTTCACGCTGCAGAGCCTCGCTCGCTCTGTCAGGCTGCGGGTCGAGACGTTCGATTCGCCCGCGGACTTTCTTGCCTTCCCGAAGCACGACGCGCCGAGCTGCCTTATCCTCGATGTTCGGCTTCGAGGCGCGAGCGGTCTCACGTTTCAGGCGGAACTCGCGCGATACGGCCTTCGCATGCCGATCGTATTCATGACCGCGTTTGGCGACATCGAAATGAGCGTGAAAGCAATGAAGGCGGGTGCGCTCGACTTCTTTCAGAAGCCTTTTCGCGAGCAGGATATGGTGGACGCAATCGCGGATGCGCTGAAACGCGATACCCTGCGTCGAGCTTCCGATAGAGCACTGGCCGGCGTGATCTCCTCGTTCGAGTCATTGACAGTCCGTGAGCGGGAAGTAATGAAACGGGTCGTCACAGGCATGTTGAACAAGCAGATCGCGTATGAGTTGAATCTCAGCGAGATCACCGTGAAGATCCATCGCGGACAGGTCATGAAGAAGATGGCGTCGCGCAACTTGCCCGATCTTGTCAGAAAGGCCGAGGCGCTCGGCATGGAAGCCACGCGCGGCAATTCATCGGCTCTTCTGTCCACTGCACGGGGAGCGCCAGGCGAGAACCCAGGCGTCGGTCGGCGCATCTAGCGTGTCGGGACGGCAATCAGACCTGCGGCTGAGCCGGTTCAACGATATCGCCGGCGCGGACGACCACATTCCTTCCCCGTCTTTTGGCCGCGTACAGCGCCAGATCGGCGGAACTCGTCAATTCTTCCAGTGACGACGGATGCGACCGCCGACCGGTCGCGCAGCCAATGCTGACCGTGAACGGTGGAATCGCCTCCGACGACGCTGACGGCTCCCGGTGTTCGACTTCTCGACGTATAGCTTCACCGATCTGAAACGCTCCGGCTTCGTCGGTATTGGGCAGCACGACAACGAACTCCTCTCCGCCGTATCGCGCGGCGAGATCGCCACGACGACGCACGTGCCGATCGATACACTCCGCCAGATGTTTCAGCGCAATATCGCCTTGGGCGTGACCGTGACTGTCGTTGTATTGTTTGAAGTGATCCGCATCGACAAACAACAGCGACAACGAACCATCGCTGCGCTGCAGTCGTTCCCATTCGTTTTCGAGCGCATTGTCGAGCGCACGCCGGTTTTTGAGCCCTGTCAGTGGATCGGTTTGCGTTAGCTCCGTAAGCAGCACTTGCGTATTCGCGTGGTCGCGCAGAGCAAAAGCGAGGAGCCAGACCACGGTGCAAAACGCAACGCTCACAGACGAAGCGGAAACTCCGACTATCCACGACAATCGTTTCCACGAGGCCAGAACGTCGCTTTCCGCTGGCGCGACAACGGCAATGAGCGGCGTGCCGGGCACACGCTGAAACGTGTAGAGACGTAGTACTCCGTCAGAAATCGACGGGGCACTATAGAACCCGGAGTCATGGTTCACCATGCGCGGAAAGGTCGGTGACTTGCCTACGTTGACCAGCCCGGCCTGCGTGAGAGGGGGATTCCTCGCCACGAGCGTGCCGTCCGTACGAACGATCGCGGCGACACCGTGCGACCCCACGTCCAGTTTCGCAAGAAGCTGCCTGAAATATTCGACGTCGATCGCGACAATCGCCACTCCGCCGAACGACCCGTCGGGACGATTAATCCGTCTGCTCATCGCAATGGATTGGGCACCCCGCCGCGACCGCGCCGCATACACCGACGAGACATAAAGCCCGGCATCCGCGGACTTGCGATGCGCAATGAAATAGTCGCGGTCGCTAAAGTCCCAGGTGTGGGACCTGGAACAGCAGCCGTCGATTACACGACCACGATCATCGGTAATTCCCGTGCCGGTGACATACTCGGCAGCGGTCCGGTCGAACAGCAATTCGTGGCGCAAGCTCCGATCCATGGTCTGGATAGCAGGCTTGTCGAGCGCGGCGATCAGCGTGCGCAGCGAATTGTCAGACGTTTCAATTGTTCGAGCGATGTTGGTGGCTAGAACCGCGGTGACATTCCGGGACGTCTCATGGGCATGCTGAATCGCGGCGTCACGGGAGGCGAGGAGCGTGGCGAGGCTGATAGCCATCACGCCTAATGCCATCAGACTCCCTAGCGCACCGACGATCAATGGATGCCGGCCTGCGAGAACAGCTAGTTTTCCGGTGGTAATAGAAACGGACACTGTAACGTTCTGGTTAGTACACTCGGTTCAAAGATGTTCCTCCCGCGCGGTAACATTGCCTCCCGGTGAAGCGGGTTCTGTCGTGGAACAGAGGACTGCCGGAGTGTCGTGGCTAGCCGATGACCGGGTTTACGGCAAAGGCGGTAAAAAATGAAGTCCCGGATCCAGCCGCAAGCATATCTTGCCGGCGGAGGTTTGGCACAGCAGTGGTTCAGCGGCGTGTTGAACGCTGGAAAAAACGCGCGGTCTAGAATCGCGGGCTGGATTCAACCTCCTGCAGCGGAGCACCGCACGATGAAACGAATCTCTTTCGCCAACCAGCTTGTGCTTCTCTGGGCGTTGATCGCCGTGGTCTGCACACTGCTCGCCGGCGTAATCTGGCTGCTCTTCCAGACGGACCAGAGCCGGCAGATTTCCGCTGCGAGTCAACAATCCATCGCGGCTTGCGAGCATGTGGCGTCTCGTTACTCGTTGTCTCGCCTCGCCGCCAACAATCCTTACGATGCCGACCTGATGCATGCGGTACTCGATACCGTCCTCATTCAGGCGCCGAAAATCGAAGGAGGCTTCTGGAAGAACGACGCCGCGGGGCCATCTCATGCCTCTGAAGACACGTCCCGAACGGCGAACGGCTTTCTTGCCTATTCATTCCCAACATATGAAGGCACCGGCGTTAAGCGCGATATCCCACAGGCAGAAACACCGCTGATACTTCGCGCGCTGCACCGTGCCGCGTCGGCAGGTGCGACCGTTTCTGATTCCGTTCCCGCAGGAGAAGGCGCAACCGTCGCCTCTGCGTGTCCTGTGTCCGGTAGCCCCGCGCTCTACGCATGGACCCTGACCAGGGCACAAGCTCCTCTCGGGCAATATGGGCACATGCTGATGCTATCGCTGGTCGTCGTTCTAACGGCCATTCTGCTTCTCGCTCTTATTCTGGGTTTGGGCTTGCGCCGGTGGCGGAAAAACCTGTCGCAACTCGAGCAGTCTTTATCGTCCGGGACGGCAGCGTCGTGTTCCGAGCTTCCGTCTCCAGGCGAGCCCGACCTCGACAAAATCGTCAATGCTGTCAACGTCTTCGCTGCGCGCCTGAGGGAATCGCAAGCCCAGGCCTCCGCCTTGCACGAGAAGTTATCGCAAGCCGAGCGGTTTGCCTCTCTCGGCAAACTGGCCGCACAGGTCGCGCATGAAATTCGTAATCCGCTTGGGGCCGTCAGGCTGAAGCTGGAAAACGCTCTGGCCCATGGAGGAGACACACCGCGTCAATCGCTGACGTCGGCTCTCGGCCAGGTGGAGCGCATAGAAACTCAGGTAACGAGTCTGCTGGCTTTGACGCAGCCAGTCACCCTCGCGGTGCAGACAGTCGACGCCGCACAGTGGGTGACGTCGACGGCCGCGACACATCAGGAGCAGGCAAGAATCAAGGGCGTGACGCTCAGCGTCAATGCCGACCTCCCTGCGCCGTCGGGGCTGGGTGCTGACGCCGCGCCGGCGAAGTTCGATCCCTTACAGATGGCAAGAGCAGTCGATAATCTGATCCTGAATGCAATCCGGCACGCGCCGCCGCAAGGTAACGTCACCGTCAACGCAAATCGCGTCGAAACCGGTCACACGAGCCTGATGCGAATTGCTGTCGTCGATAATGGCCCGGGAGTGGCGTTAGCCGACCGCGAACGCATTTTCGAACCATTCGTCACGGGTCGGCCCGACGGCTCGGGACTCGGGCTCGCAGTGGCGAGAGAGGTGGCTACGGCGCATGGCGGCCGCGCGTACGTAGCCGATACGGAGAGCGGCGCGTGTTTCGTCATTGAGGTTCCATGGCACACATACTCGTAGTCGACGATGACAACGGCTTTCGCGAAGGCCTCGTCGAAACGCTGGTTGACCTCGGTCATAGCGTGGACGAGGCACGCTCCGGCGAACAGGCGCTGGAAATGCTCGAAAGCACGGGCGCGCCATTCACCTGCATGTTCCTGGATTTCCGCCTGCCTGGCATGGACGGCCTGGCAGTGCTGGACGCTCTTCGAAAAACGGCACAGGGACAGGCGTTGCCGGTGGTGATGCTCACGGGTTTCGCATCGAGCGATAACACGATTGGGGCAATGACGCTCGGAGCGTTCGACCACTTGACCAAGCCGGTCGGTAGACAGGCAATCCAGGCACTACTCGCGCGCATCATCGCCTCCACGGGCACGAGTGAGGCCGCCGCGAACACATCGCATCCGTTCAGCGCAGAGTCGGCGGGCGCGAAGCCTCGGCTACTCGGAGTGAGCGAGACGTTGCGCGAGGTGCAGAAACAGATCGGGCGCGCGGCATCGTCCGAAGCAACCGTCCTCTTTACCGGCGAAACAGGAACAGGAAAGGAGGTCGCCGCGCGCGTGCTTCATGACGCGTCGAGGCGCAGCGGCAAGCCGTTCGTCGCAGTGAATTGCGCGGCGATTCCCGCGGAGCTCCTCGAAAGCGAATTGTTTGGTCACGTCAAAGGTGCGTTCACGGGCGCAACCGCGGACCGGCCCGGCTGCTTTGCAGCGGCTGACGGCGGAACCTTGTTGCTCGATGAAGTCGGCGACATGCCATTGCCCATGCAAGCCAAACTGTTACGGGTAATCCAGGAGCGGCAGATCACCCCGCTCGGTTCTAACCGCGTGATTCCCGTCGACATCAGGCTGGTTGCCGCCACGCACAGAAACTTGCAGACCATGGTCGAGGCGGGGGAATTCAGGGAAGACCTGCTTTACCGGCTGAACATCATTCCGATCGCATTACCTCCGTTACGCGAGCGGCTGGCGGACATCCTTCCGCTAGCCGAACACTTCCTTGCTGATGTCGCGAAAGCGAGGTCACGCGAACTGCGTTTGTCGCTGCCGGCGCAGCATCTGCTCGTGGGTTACGCATGGCCAGGCAATGTGCGCGAATTGAGAAATGCAGTGGAACGCGCCGGCGCACTCGCGCCGGGAGCGATGATCACGGCGGAGGATCTCGGCTTTCTCAATGGCAAGCCGGACCTTGGCGAGCCACTAGTGGGTACAGGCTTGCTCGAGATGACGCTTCCCGACGCAGTGGAAACACTCGAGCGCGCGTTGATCTCCCACGCGTTGACGCTTGCGAGCAATAACCGCGCGGACGCAGCCCGGCGCCTCGGAATCAGCCGCCAGACGCTCTATGCAAAGCTGGCCGCGCTCAAGATCGAGTGAGGTGTCAAGCAAGCCGACACCAAGTGTCTGGATCATGGACAGATATCCTGCTGCATCGGGCGCGAAACCCCTTTCTAAAGGGATGCGCTGCATGGCATAGCCTTTGCAAAAGTCTCCGTGTCGTTCATCGGAGAACATCATGGCTGTCAACCAATCCATCCAACCTTGCCTGCATGCTACGCCCGCAAGTCACACGCACTCCATCGCGAAGCTTGCGCGGGCCGTAGCACTCTCGCTCGGTGCCGTCACCATTGCTTGCGCTGCTCAAACGCGGCCCGCCGAAGGCCCGGGCGCGCCTCCATCACCACCGGTCGCGGGCATGCCTGCGCCGGCAATCGCAGCACCTGACGCCCCTCCTCCACCGGCACGTGCACCCGTGCTTCCGACAGATCAGCAACAGGTACGAGCCGCGAGCGGTACGGTAAGCCGCTTTGTGATTAATCCCGAGGGCGATGTCGATGGCTTCGTTCTGCATGACGGCTCGCTGGTCCGCTTCCCGCCGCATATGGGCTCGCAACTGGTGAGCGTCGTTCATCAAGGGGATCCGGTTCGGATTGCCGGCGTGTCCAACGGCGCGGGCGACGTCTCAGCGCAGCAGATCACAAATGAACGGACGTCGCAGCAGATCGTCGATCAGCCGCCGCCGATCGGCGCAACGCCAATGCCGCCCGCACTACGCGGCGCGGGTCTCGTGAAACTCAGCGTCAAGGGTCCTGTTGCGCGGGTCATGACGGCGCCCCGCGGAGAGCCCGACGGCGTGATGCTCGCCAACGGCACCATCATCAGGATGCCGCCGCCCGTGGCGCAACAGTTTGCGAATCTGATGCGACCGGATGTGGTGGTTGCCGCGAGCGGCTACGGAACGCGCAATCAATACGGCGAAGCATTGCAGGCTACCGCCTTCGGCGTGCCCGGCAACGTCACGCAGTTGTATAGCGACACGCGCAACTAATTAATCTTATTGGAGCTACACCATGCATTGGATCGACCCAACTTGCCTGCAGGAAACCCGCGGTACCGTCAGCCAGTTTCTGCTGAATTCACATGGAGAACTGGACGGCCTCATTCTCGGCAACGGCAGACAGGTGCATTTCCCGCCGCATCTGTCCGGTCAGATCGTCAAACACATCAGCGTGGGCGACAAGGTTCGCGTGCGCGGAGTCAAGCCGCGCGCCGCCGATATCGTCGCTGCTGTTCAATTGACGTCGGCAACAGGCGTTGAGATTGTCGACGAAGGCCCGCACGGTCACGGCAAAAAGCACGAGAAGCCGCATGCGAACACGCGCCCCATCGAGTTAAGTGGCGAAGTAAAGCTCTCGCTTTATGGACCGAAAGGAGAACTGCGCGGTGCATTGCTGAGCGACGGCACTTCCCTGCGGATGGCTCCGCACGCCGCAGACGAACTGTCCAGTTACCTCGCCCCCGGCGCGCACATACAGGTGTGGGGTCACGCAGTGAAGAACCGGTACGGAAAGACCGTCGAAGTCGAGCACATCGCGGAACTGGTCGATGACGATGACGATGACGCTTCGATGAACGCGGACTGATCGCGAACTCATGGCGGCAAGCGAAATCGAACCGCACCGTAACGGGAGGAAATGGTGAACGCGGATCGTGCACAGCAATCAGTGGAGTGCGAAGCAACTGCGCGTCCATCGTCCCGAAGCCTGCGCGGTCTCGATGCGCTCAATTTCCTGATGGCCGATGTTCGCGACGGTTTGGGGCCCTTCCTGTCGGTGTATCTGAAGGGTACCCAGCATTGGAGCTCGGGGAACATCGGCCTCGTCATGGCCGCGAGCGGCATTGCAGCGGCAATCTGCCAGTTCCCCGCTGGCCTGATTGTCGACGCAGTTCGCGTGAAGCGGCTGCTGATCGCGATATCGGGTTTGCTGGTGGCAGCCGGATGTATTCTGATCGCGTTCTTTCCGAAGCTGCCCACCGTGCTCGCCGCGCAGATTACGCTTGGCGCAGCGTCCGCAATCATTCCTCCCTGTCTTGCCGCGCTGAGCCTTGGCGTGGTTGGTCACCGTCTGATGCCTGCACGGATCAGTCGAAACGAAGGGTTCAACCACGCAGGGAACTTCACGGCTGCAATTCTGGCGGGCGGGCTTGGACAGTATGTCGGCGTTAAATGGCTGTTCTACCTCGTATGCGCGTTTGCAATAGCGAGTGCCCTCGTGGTCCTGCTGATCAACCCGAAAGAAATTGACCATGAGCTTGCACGCGGTGCCGACAGCACTTCAGATGAGACCATCCGCCACAACCCGCTCAGCTTCTCTGCGCTATGGAAGAAGCGTGACCTTAAGGTGTTCATTGTCTCCGTGATGCTCTTTCACTTCGGCAACGCGGCCATGCTGCCGCTTGCGGGCCAGGTCATCGCTAAAGTGCATCCTGGAATGGATGTCATCGCACTGAGCGCGTGCGTAATCGCGGCGCAACTCGTCATGGTCGCGGTCGCGGCGGGCGTGGGTCGCGCGCTGCGCAGGGGAATTGGACGCAAGAGCATATTCCTCGTTGCATTGGCTGTGCTGCCGGTGCGGGGTGTGCTCTTTTCTATGACCAGCAGCCCGTATGCGGTGGTTCTGATCCAGTTACTCGACGGGATTGCTGCAGGTATCTTCGGTGTGATCGGCGTGGTTATCGCGTCCGACGTGATGCGCGGAACGGGTCGGTTCAATCTTGCTCAGGGTCTGATGGCGCTTGCGGTCGGAATAGGGGCGGCACTCAGCAATGTGACGGGCGGCTATGTCGTCGAGAAGTTTGGCTTCGCCTCGGGGTTTCTCACCCTGGCTGCAATCAGCGTGTTTGCGCTCGTCTTTTTCGCGGTGTTCATGCCAGAGACACGACCCGCCGACGATGCCGAAGCTGCTCCAGACGCGCGGCCGTCAGAATTGATCTCCGCTCGCAACTGATCCCACAGAGAGTAAGTGCTTTTTCTGACAATTGTGGTTTTTCACAAACCCGTCATAACTTGTTATACGCAATTTCAACGGTTACAATTTGGATCAGGTTACCGGAGAACGCCTGATGCCCGCCCAAGAATTCCTGATACTCGCCGACAACCCTGCGCTGGATTTTCTCAACACCCTCGCGCAAGGTGATGACGGGCCGGTGGAGTACCTGTCGACCAATAAAGACGTGATAGCCTGGCTGCAGAGAATGGGTTATCTCGGTGAGCGTGGCCCGCGCGCCTTTCCGCGTGACGTCCTGGCGGAGAGAGCGCGGGCGTTGAGAGAAATGATCCGGAAACTGCTTACGCAGCGCAAACTTGGCAAGAACATTGATATAGGTGCGCTCAACTCGTTTCTAATGCACGGCAGATACACCGTGCAACTGGCGCGGGCAAGCAACGGCGAGTTGGAAGTCAAAGATCACTTTGATATGGACACACCCGAACAGCTTTTGGCACCCGTAGCCCGAGCTGCTGCGGAGCTGATCGCGACGGGCGACTTCGATCTGGTTCGCAAGTGCGAGGCAGACGACTGCGTACTATGGTTCTACGACAGGACCAAAGCGCATCGTAGAAGGTGGTGCAGCATGGCCCTTTGCGGGAACCGTCACAAAGTGGCGCAATTTCGCCAGCGTCAGAAAGACAATGCGGAGCTTGAGTAAAGCGCTCCGCGAGCAAGTACATTCCGCCTGCCTTGGCCTTCACAGCAAAAGGCTGCCGCTCGTTCGCTTCGACTGCGCTCAGTCGAAGCGATCACGACGCACCGCGAATCAAGCAAGTTAGCCAAGCAACTCCCTGATCGCCGAAGCGATCTCTTGCGCGTGCGTTTCAAGTGCGAAGTGCCCGGTATCAAGCATCGTCACCGTTGCTTGCGGGATATCGCGGCGAAACGCCTGAGCGCCAGGCGGAATAAAGAACGGATCGTGCTTGCCCCAGATAACCAGCGTAGGCGGTTTCGCGTCGCGGAAGAACTTCTGGAAAGTCGGGTACATCTTCACATTCGACGCATAGTCCAGGAACAGATCCAGCTGGATATCCTTTTGGCCTGGACGCTCCAGCAGCGCTGCATCGAGTGTGTAGGACTCAGGTGCGATCGAGTCCGGATTCGATACGCCGTGCACATACTGAAACCTGGTTCCTTCGTAGTTCAACACTGCGTCGTGCACCACTTGCCGGTTGGCTGCCGAAGCTTCGGCCCAATACTTTCTGATCGGCGCCCATGCGTCGCCCAAACCCTCTTCGTACGCGTTGCCGTTTTGCGAAATGAGTGCACGCACGCGGTCCGGGTACTTCACTGCGAGACGAAAACCTGTCGGCGCGCCATAGTCGAACACGTAGATCGCGTAGCTCGTAAGTTCGAGTTTGTCGACAAAGGCCGCCACTGTCTCCGCCAGCGCATCGAACGTGTATTTGTAATGACGCGAGGCAGGAACGTTCGTAAAGCCGAAGCCAGGTAAGTCTGGCGCGATGACCCTATAGCGGTCGGCGAGTCGTGGAATCAGATCGCGGTACATGTGGGACGACGAGGGAAAACCGTGGAGAAGCAGGACCACCGGTGCATCTTTCTCGCCTGCTTCCCGATAGAACATATCGATGCCATCCGCCTCGACACGCTTGATCGATACCGATGGAATGTTGTTGCCGTTAGACATGAAAGACCTCCAGTAGAGACGCAGGACCGAGCCGACTACGCTGCGAGTTGTGGCCTCTATCGTAGACGTCTTTCGTAACTTTTCAAAGCTGTTTTTAACGGTTACCAAATCTGTGTGTGGATCGTTGCCCTGGACAATCCGGCGCGGCGGCCTTACCCGCTCAACTCCAGCGAAGCGACACGCGCGCGAGGAGATAACCGGCGAGGGCCGGAATCGCCATCCCGATCGAATACCACGCCGCCCAGAACGGCACACTCATCTCGGGACAGCGAAGCACATAAGCGAGCGTGGCAAGCGCTCCGGACAGGAGACCAGTGGCTGCACCGGTCAACCGCAGGCGCGTAGGCGCGAGCCCCCGCATCGCCCACGACAATGCAAGGTAGCAAGGCACCGACAACAACGCGATCAGGAGAGGACACTGTCTCCACGTATGACCGAATAAGAGCGCCTCGCGGTCCGCAGCAGGAGCCGCCGCCAGCACGGCAATCGCTGCCACCCACACCGCAGCATATGGCAAGGCGAGTAAAAACCACGCGCGCCCCGGCGACAAACCGGGAATCGACAGCCGCGCGGCGACAAGAATGGCGGCGACCGCGGACAACAGCGGAAACGCGAGCTTGCCCCAGAACAAGGGCCTGGTGAAAAGCGCGGCAAGGTCAGGCTGCACTCCGCGGCTGACGATGACCGCTGCGAACGCCGCCAGCACGCCGATAGTCAATGCAATGCAGAAGCGGTTGAGCACGGCGCGCCGGCTTTGAGGTACGAGACCCGCCGCGAGAAGTGAAATGACCTGATCTGTGTTCATGTTGCCTATCCTCGAATCAGGCGCGACAGCGCCTTGATGCCACGATGAATGCCGACCTTGACCGCGGCTTCCGAAAGCCCCGTCAACTTCGCGGTTTCTGCTACTGACATGCCATGTAGCCGGACGTGCTCAATTGGCGCGCGCTGACGCTCGGGCAACCGTTCGAGCAGGCTGCCGATGTCGCGCCGCGCATCGAGCGATTCGGTTTCGGACACTGCGAACAGTTCTGCATCGTCGACAATCGGATCGTGCAGCGCCTCGCGATGGGCACGAGCCCGCAAAAAATCCGCTACCTTATGGCGAACAATGGCGGACGCCCATGCGGTCAACGGCACCTGATTCCGATACGTGTGCAGCCCGTTGTGCAGTGCGAATAACACTTCCTGAAGCACGTCTTCGACGTCGTCCTCGTAGGCGCGTAAGCGTCGTCTCAGCATGCCGCGCAGATAACCGGAAAGTATTCGCAGAAACGACGCATACGCCGTCGCATCGCCGTCGATCGACCGGTGTAGCAAAGCTTTCAATCGTTCTTCCACTCCATTCGCAGCCGCGCGATGGGTCGTTTCATCGGGCGCGATCACAGACACTTATCCATCGTCCCTTGCTCAATTAGAAATTCGTGCGGGCGATGCTGCGCCCGCCACACCTCATAAATGTTAAGTCGGCGGAAGGCGCCCGATAGTTACAGCATCCTCGAAAAATATTTGTACGCCCAGATGCGCTGGCAGCCACTAGCGAACCGGCGTCATTGATAACCCACGAATTGCCGGAACACTGTAACCACACCGCCATTTCTCGCGACTTACCGGATAGCAGTCGCAACTTGCCTCGCTTCACGGGAAGCCGGCACGACTACTCCTTACCGTTCCGAGAAAAGGGCTTCAAGCATGTCCATCATCCGTTTGATATCCGGGGTTATCAGCCCTACGCGGCTTGCCGCGCGTCTCGCGCGCTGGTCGCAACTACCGCTGCGTTTAATCGTGGGCTACGGCTTCATTGCGCATGGCTACGCGAAGATCGCAAAAAATCCAGAAAACTTCGCGGCGATCCTTCACGCGCTCAATGTGCCGGCTCCGCACTTCATGGCATGGGCCACGATTGCAATCGAACTGTTAGGCGGCTTTGCGATTCTGGTCGGTGCATTCGTGCCTCTCGTCACCATACCGATGGTGGCAGTGCTGCTCGTCGCAATCTTCACCGTACACCTGCCATTCGGTTTTACATCGATCAAGCTGATGGCGGTCACGTCTTCTGGTCCACAATTCGGCCCGCCCGGGTACGAGACCGACCTGCTCTATCTTGCGTGCCTGGCCGCGCTGGTGTTTCGGGGCGCGGGTCCGCTCTCCATCGACAACCTGCTTCCATGGCCGAAGGCTCGCGTCGATACCGCAGCATGATCGACGCCCGAGCGAAGCTGGGAAAGCTGAGCGGGCGTACGTGCTCGCCGAAAGCTATCCGCACGCTTCCCGTTTCAACTTATTCCGCATAGGAGTACCAAGTGAATATCAAACATCTTTGTCTTGCCTTCGCATTCACCGCCGCTTCATTCTTTTCAATCGGCCATGCATCGGCGCAGGAGAAGACCCGCGCCGAGGTGCGCCGAGAACTTATTGACGCGCAAAACAATGGCTTGAACTTCGTGACCGATGCGTCGTATCCCGACGTGAGCCCAATTTATCAGCATCAAGTCGAACAGATGAAGATGCTGCACAGTGGAAAAGGCCCCGCGCCTTCGAGTGCGAGCGACGCGGGTCATAAGAGCGAAGCGCCAATGGACAAAGGCAGATCCAGCGATGAATGCGTCGGACCGCCCGGATTCTGCAACCCGTATTTCGGCAGTTAGCAGCAGTGTTAGTGACTGCAAACACATCAACCGCACTCAATCATTCAAATGTCAATCACCACGTCGCCCTGCGGTCTGCAGCAGCAGATCAACACGTTCCCGCGTGCCGGCGGATCGAGCGGATCGAGCGGATCGGGATCGTAGCTGATGGAACCGGAGACCAGTCCGCTCTCGCAGTTGTGACAGACGCCGGTGCGGCACGACCATCTAACGGGCACATCGCATGCCTCGGCTAACTCCAGAATGCTCTGATAAGTCGAGCCGTTCCAGTGCGCAGCAATGCCACTGCGCGCGAACGAGACCAGAGGACCAGTGTTGGCCTCGTTTATGGGGCGATGCGGCGTTCGTTTCTGCGAATCGACGATACCAGGATTCAACGACTCTCCGCCGTTGAAAGTTTCTGCATGAATCCGCCCCGGTGCAATCTCCAAAGCGGCCAGCGCTTTCTTCATGTCGGCCATGAAAGGCGCCGGTCCGCACAGATAGACATCCGCTTCGCGAGAAACGCCAACCTCGCTGAGGATTTGTTGCGACAGTCGCCCAGTCGCGTCGAAATCTTCGCCGAGCCGGTCATTCGGTCCTGCCGCGCTATACGAAACGTAGCTGCGTCCATGCGCGAGCGAGAGCATAAGGCGCCGCGCTTCCACGGCAAATGGATGATGCTGTCGATCACGCGCGGTATGCAGCCACAAGACCTGCCGCGTCGACTGTTGCGACGACAGCGCGTGCAGCATAGCCAGAACAGGCGTTGCGCCGATTCCTGCGCTGAGCAGTACTATCGGGCCGCCTCCAGGCTGCAGGACGAAGCTACCACGGGGCGAACTGACATCGAGTGTGTCGCCTGCGTGCACATGCTGGCGCAACCAGGCTCCAGCCAAGCCGTTGGGCTCGATTTTCACGCTTATCCGGTAGCTTTCTGCGGACAGCGGGCCCGAGAGCGAGTAGCTGCGAAATAGCGGCGGGCCGTCCGCGGTCGGTTGAAGACGCAACACGAGATACTGGCCAGGCAAGGCCGGTTGCAGTTGACCGTCCGCACTTTTCAGCGTGAACGACACAACGTCTGCGGATTCCTCTTCGATCGCGGCCACCGTGAGCGGCCGGAATCCGGGCTGAACCGCGTGGCGCGCCGCCGCGGGCGCTAGCCCGGCGTTCCCACTCGCCGTGCCGGTCGTGCGGCTTTGAAGTAACGCCTCGAACGAGGAACGCCAGCCCGGCGACAGCGCTTTGATCCGCAACGCGCGTTCGAGCAGGTCCAGCGGGTGATCCGGCGAATAGAGCAGCGCATTGATCTGCGCGACGGTCATTTGCTCTTCTGCCTCGCCGACTTTCACTATCTCATCGCCCGCGCCCACTTCGCCCTCTTGCACGACGCGCAAATAGAACCCAGGTCTTCCACTCGATGTGAGCAACGCCGGCATTCGCGGCTCGTTCATTCGGATGCCAACGCGATAGCAGGTGACGCGCGGTTGCGTCACCTCGAACAGCGCGTTGCCGATTCGATATCTGTCGCCAACGCACACGAGCGCGTCGGGCAGTCCCTCGACCGTGAAGTTCTCGCCAAACTGTCCGTGCACGAAGTCGGACCTGTTCAACTCCTGCTGCCAGTGACGGTACGAATCGGTCTGATAGACGAAGACGGCGCGCTGCTCACCACCGTGCCCGGCCAGGTCACCTTGACCGTCACCCGCCAGATTCAGCCGCGCCGCCCAGCAACGACCTTGCACGGGACTCTTCCAGATGCCGGTGTAAACAGTACGGCCTTTCCATTCGACGTCTCGCGGAAGTCCAACATTCACCGATAGCAGTCGAGCCATTACTTGCTCCGCAGTTGGGCGAGTTCGCGACTGGGCCGCGCCGCGATCGCTGTCCGGCTTCGTCCAAGACATTGAGACTGAATAGTAGGTGGCCCATAGAGCCGGCGCAACGAACGTTTTATGGCGTTTCGCGCTACGGGCGAGAGGACATCCTTCCCGGTCGGGACGCGGCCTGTACGCAGTTCCCATCGATGCAAAAGTTGTAGACGACTGGTCTACTAGCCTATATAGTCCGCACATGGCTACCGCAAACATCACCGAGTCGGCTGACACCCGCGACAACATCATCGCCGTCGGGCAGCGAATCATCGGCGCGAAAGGCTTTTCAGCCGTGGGGCTGAACGAGATCCTGTCCGCCGCGGGCGTGCCGAAGGGCTCGTTTTATCACTACTTCGGTTCGAAAGACGCGTTTGGCGTGGCACTGCTCGAAAGCTATTTCGACGAATACCTGGCTGACCTGGACAATACGCTGGGCGAGCCCGGTTTGACGATGGCGCAGCGCCTGATGAATTACTGGCAGATCTGGCAGGAGACTCAGTCATTCTCCGACTGTCAGGGCAAGTGTCTCGCCGTGAAGCTCGGCGCGGAGGTTGCGGACATGTCCGAGGCCATGCGCGCCACGCTCAAACGCGGCACGTCGGGCATCGTCGAACGGTTGGCGCGCGCTATTCAAGTCGGCGTGGAGGAAGGCTCCCTGTCGGTCAGCGAAGACCCGTCGAGCGTCGCGCAAAGTCTCTATCAGCTTTGGCTGGGCGCGAGCGTGATGGTCAAGATCGTGCGCAATCTGCAGCCGTTCGAGACTGCCATGGCGAGCACCCGGTTGATGCTTCACCCCGTTTCCGGCTAGAAAGCAGATACGCGCACTTTATGAAGTACTTTTTCTCACCGCTTTTTACTAGACGACTGGTCTACTAGGTAGCAGACTAACCGTCCCACTCGAAGGAGCAACAACATGAAAGTACTGATGGTTCTGACCTCGCACGATCAATTGGGCAACACAGGCCGCAAGACGGGATTCTGGCTCGAAGAACTGGCAGCGCCCTACTACGCATTCAAGGACGCCGGCGCGGAGATCGTGCTTGCGTCGCCGAAAGGCGGCCAGCCGCCGCTCGATCCGAAGAGCAATGAGCCGGCCAATCAGACCGATGCGACCCGTCGCTTCGAGACCGATGAAGCCGCAAAGGCGCAGCTTGCGGCCACGGTTCGCCTCGACAGTGTTTCGCAGGCGCAGTTCGACACGGTCTTCTATCCCGGCGGTCACGGGCCACTGTGGGATCTCGCGGAGGACCGGCATTCCATCGAATTGATCCAGTCGTTCATCGCGGCCGGCAAGCCCGTTGCGCTTGTCTGCCACGCTCCGGGTGTGCTGCGCCATGTCACCACGCCGGACGGCAAGCCGCTGGTCGAGGGCAAGCAGGTCACGGGCTTCACGAATTCCGAGGAAGCCGCGGTGGGGCTGACCGAGATCGTGCCGTTCCTCGTGGAAGACGAACTGAAGGCGCGGGGCGGCATTTATTCGAAGTCCGACGACTGGGCGCCGTACGTCGTCACCGACGGCCTTCTGATTACCGGTCAGAACCCTGCTTCGTCGTCGTCCGCAGCCGCGACTTTGATGAAACACCCGGCACTTCGCGCGCAGTGACAAACAAGGGCTCGCCAGCGCAGGCTGTCATGGCTGCCGTATGGCCCGATTGTGGCAGCTTATGCAGCTTGTCGCAGGCGCGCGAGCACGCGTATCGCGGGCGACACCCCGATGTCACTTGCCGCCAGTGACATCGAGGAAGGTGCCCGTGATGAAAGATGCCTCTTCGCTTGCGAGCCATAGGATTGCCCGCGCAACTTCCTCGGGCTGGCCGCCTCTTCCCATCGGAATCGAGTCTTTGACGCGATCCACTCGTCCAGGCTCACCGCCGCTAGCATGCATGTCAGTGTAGATGTGCCCGGGGCGAATACAGTTGACGCGTATCCCGTCCCGCGCGACTTCCTTGGCGAATCCGGTAGTGAATGTCTCGACGGCACCCTTCGATGCAGCGTAGTCCACATATTCGTTCGGACTGCCAAGCCTGGCCGATGCCGATGAAACGTTGATCACAACACCTCCGCGCCCTTTGTAACGATACGACATGCGCTTCACCGCCTGTTGCGCACAAAGGATCGGACCTATCGCGTTGACGGCGAAGATGCGCTGCATCCGAGCGAATTCGAGATTTTCCAGCGCGGACTGCTGCGCAATTATCGCGGCGTTGTTCACCAGTACATCGATCCGGCCGAACTTCTGGTCAATCGCGGCAAATAGCTGGGCGACCTGCTCAGGATCGGCGCTATCTGCACGCACTGCTAAAGCCCGGCGACCGACAGCTTCGACATCGGCCGCCACGGCATGGGCGGCCGATTCATCGGAAACAAAACTGATCGCTACATCGTAACCCTGTGCGGCAGCAAGCCGCGCAGTCGCCGCGCCTACGCCACGGCCTCCGCCCGTTATCAGAATTAGCGGAGCCTGCGAAACAGTGTTCATCGAGCGAACCTCCATATGATGTCGAGATATTGGTTTGGGCCGAAATAGAACCGATGCGAGCGATTGAGTAGGAGCCTGCGTGAGTCGCGAACGAACTCACGTGGTGCGCAGATGCGGCCGAAGTGCAAGCGCCAACGGCAAAACCGTCAGCGCCGTGGCGGCAGTCGCAATAGTGGCGCCGTGCACACCGATTTGATCGCCGAGAAATCCATACACGACCGGAGAGAGCGCTCCCGACGCGATGGTGCCGGTATAGAAAAGCGCAAACGCCCTCTCGGTGCGATCGACCGAAGTCAACTCGGGCACCGTGCCGTAAAGAACAGACGACGTCCCGTTGAGCATCGCGCCAAGTAGCGGCAACAAGACCATAGCAGGCGTCAAGGGAAGGTAAATCACTGCAAGGATCAACGCGGCCGTACCGCCTTCGGTAGCGAAGACGGTGCCGATCACGCCCACGCGAGCGCCGAGCCAGCCACAAAGGAACTTGCCCGCGGCGCCGCCGATGAAGACGAGCGCGAGTGCTGTACCCGTCATCGATTGCGAGATGCCTTTCGTTTTCAGGAGAAATGGCAGGAAGGTCAATAAACCCATCCGCACGGCTGTGTCGAGCACGCCGATCGTGAAGAGCAGCGAGAAGCCGGATCGCGAGTCATTGCTGTGCTGCCTCGATGCTTTCTCCATGGACGAATCGCCACGCGGTATCGATGGGAGAAAAAGTGCAATCACTGCCGCGACTAAAACGCCGACGATCGACGCGGCCCAAAGCGCATGGCGCCACGGCATGATGGTAATGAGAAGCGAGATAGCGGCTGGCAGCGCGGATTTTCCGAGGTCGCCCGAAAAATTGTAGATGCTGAGCGGCCCTCGGGCGTTGCGTCCATATACGCGCGAGACCGCTCCCGAAGCCAGCGGATGCTGCGTGCTCGAGCCGCCGCCGGAAATGGCGAGCGCGACACATAAGCCGAGCAGAGTTCCAGATATGCCCGCAGCGGCATAGCCCAGCGCGGCGAGAAGCGTGCCGACCGCAAGCGTCGCGCGTGTGCCGAACTTGCGCGCGAGGCGTCCAGCGGGCAATTGCAGCGTCGCCATCGTACCCGCGTAGACGCCGCGCAAAATTGCCAGGGCGCCGTAACTGAGTCCGAACTCCGTCTGCCAAACCGGCAGCAACGCGTAGATCATGTCGGTGTAACCGTCGTGCAGCGCGTGCGCCGTGCATGACAGCCACAATACGCGCGCGCGTGAAACGGAACTCGACTGACCGGGTCCGTCAGTCAGGTCTGTCGTCGGGGAGGAGAAAGAGAAAAGTCCCATAGTCCAATGAAATGGCGCAAGCGCGGGCCATCGCGACAGCTGGCGCGTTTGGTTACAGAAGACCCTAGTCTAGGTTCGCGCAGAACGTGCCACAACTGACGTAAAATTGGGGTAGACGGGAGAAAAAGTCACCACATGGGCACTGAGAAACGCACAGAGAAACGAGAGAGAGAAGCGGAGATGTTGCCGCCATTGAATGCGTTACGGCACTTCGAGGCGGTCGCGCGCCTTGGGAGTTTCGCCGCCGCAGCGAACGACCTGCACGTCACGCATTGGGCAGTCGGCAAACAGATCCGGTTGCTGGAAGACTGGTTCGGCGTTCCGCTCTTTGAGCGCCGATCTCGCGGCGTCGTTCCTACCGACCAGGGCGCGGCTCTCCTTAACGATGTCGAAGGTGCGTTTGCACGTCTGAGCAGTTCGGTCACCCGCTTGCGCCACAAATCCACTACGCGTCGCATAGCGGGTGTTGTACGCGTGAATACGCTGGCGAGCTTCGCTTTGTGCTGGCTTATACCGCGGCTGGCAGATTTCCAGGCGCACTACCCGGACATTGAAGTTCGTCTCTCGACGACCTCACGCAAGTTGCGCTATGTCGGCGACGCCTTCGACGTCGGTGTGCGCTCAGGGCCCGAGGACGCAGCAGGCCTCACGTCAACAACGCTGATGCCCGATTTGCGTCTGCCTGCCTGCAGTCCAGCGGTGCTGAAAACCCATCCGATCAGGACGGTCGCCGATCTGCGAAATCACACGCTCCTTCACTCTACAAGCACTCGCACAGCCTGGTCCGACTGGTTACGGGACGCTGGCGCACCAGGCTTGCAGAGTGCGCGCCATCTCGACTTCGACCATGTTTTTCTCCAACTGGGCGCAGCCGCTGAAGGCCTGGGGGTAACGTTGGCGTCGCTGCCGCTCATCGAGCGCGAGATCGCAACAGGGCGCCTCGTGTGCCCCATCGCAGAGCCGGCAGGGCGCGGACCCGATTACACATTGGTCGTGAACAAGGACCGCGCGAACGATGACGCGGTCGTTGCGTTCAAGAAGTGGATCGTGACGGCGGCCACGCAGAATTCGGCAGAGCCGGGTACTAGTGAACGTGCGCGAAAGACTCGTCGCAGTAAGCCGCTCGCGGAGTCATCGCGACGTTAGTTGTGGCGATGGTTGTTGCACGTGACATCATCGTCAATCAATCAATCTGCGACAAAAGCAGCGACAAAAGGATCCGCCAAAATGCTCGTACGCCTACTTGGCACACAAGACGCCCCTTCGTTTCACTCGCTCCGTCTCTGCGGACTCAGAGAAGCACCCACGTGTTTCGCGTCGAGCTACGAAGAGGAAGTAGACCGCTCGGCTGAAGTCATCGAAGCTCAGCTGGCGACGCGCAACGGCCGCGGAGTATTCGGTGCTTTTGAAGGCTCGCGTCTAATAGGAATAGCTGGACTTGGACGCGAGAACCGGCGAAAACTCAACCACAAGGCTTTTGTGTGGGGCGTGTATGTCGCGCCCGACATGAGGGGCTTAGGCGTGAGCAAAAAGCTCGTCGCCGAGGTGCTTACCTTCGCGCGGTCTATCCCTGACATCACCCAGGTGAACCTGACCGTGAACGCAAACAACCCGGCGGCAATTCGCCTTTATACGTCGCTCGGCTTCGAGCAGTTCGGGCGGGAGCACAACTCCTTGATGGTCGACGGACACATGTACGACGAGGTACACATGTCACTTCATTTTGGCGGATGAACTCAGTGGTATTTCAGCGCCCGCCCTTCTAGCCGAACTGCTTCACTGCACAGTAATCGTCTCCTTCATATTCGGATGTATGCTGCAGAAGATCTTATAGACTCCAGGCTTATCGAACTTGAACTGGTAAGTGTCGTTCTGATCAAGCGCGGCCGAGCGGAAGAGACCCGCATCGTTGACGACCACGTGCGGTTCGCTATCAAGGTTTTTCCAGGTCACGGTCGCCCCGGCTTTGACCGTTAGCGACATCGGCGAGAACATAAAATCTTTGATGACCACAGCGTTGGGCTGCTGAGCTAGCACGACGGCGGACATAACGCACATTGCGATGAGCATCGCCACTCCAACACCGATAACAAAGGCGTAGCGAAAAGTAGTCGTTTGCATGATGAGGTCCTCGTTGATAGGCATGGTCTTCAGTCAGACGAGCGTCGTATCGGCGAGCGTGGCTCTCGCGGGATGCCTCATGATCTTGACGCTCGTTACGCCCAGCATCCGCGGGAGTTCCGCACTGGACACCGTAAGCGGCCCGGGACCCGGCCCGTTTCCAGCCGTTGGCTGCGGATAGGCTGTCGAGCGAGCGGTATGGAAAGTCACGTTGCCTTCCACCTTCGATACGATCTGATGGATATGGCCGTTTAGCACGGTTACCGAGCCGAAGCGCTTCAGGTAACTCATGGCCTGTCCCGCATCGCCAGTACCCCAACCCCACGGTTCGTAGATCGTCCACATCGGCATGTGCGCGAAGACAACGATCGGCGTGCTGGAAGAGCGGCCCTTGAGATCTTTCTCCAGCCACTCGAGCTGTTCATCGCCCAGATTTCCCAAACCATTAGCCTTGAAGTGCATGACGTTGACGAGACCGACGAAATGCACGCCACTGTGGTCGAAGCTGTAGTAACCCTTGTTATCCGACGCTTGACCGAAACGTTTGAAGTACTCTGCGCCGGGTCCATCGGTAACATCATGCTCGCCCGGCACGGTGTGCAGTTCGGTGATGCTGAGGCCCGACATCAGTTGCGCTGCGAGGTCGAACTCCTCGGGCTTCGAAAGATGCGTGATGTCACCGGTATGAATCGTCAGCGCCGGTTTAACGGGCATCGCGTTGACAAAGTCGATCGTTTGCTTGAGCGTGCCCGCGACGTCGGGATTCGCTTCCTTCTTGAAGCCGATATGAGAGTCGCTGATCTGCAGGAAGAGCGGGACGCCTCCCGAGCCTGCTGAAGCGTCTTTGGGTGTGGCCGCAAGGGCCAAATCCACCGGCGACAGAACACCGCCGGTTAATACGAACACGGTGCCCACGCCACCGAATGCGAGACATTTGAGTACGCCCCGGCGCGACGGATCGGATGGATGATCTGACGACATATTCACCTCACAATGGATATTGATGAGGCAGGCGGCTGGACCAGCCGGCTGCGTTCAGTGAGTAGACCGCAGTGGAATCCGATTTATTCCATGGTGGTCGCTGCGTTGCATTTCGATGCCACGGTTCAGCATGTCATTGCATAGCAGAGGCCGGCCGCAAACCAGACTGCTTAGCATGCCGAATTAATACAGACATGTTGACGCCGCGCACTCCGGAATGTTCACGACGACCGGCGTAACAGCGCAATGGCCGGGTTCCGATCGCGCCGCTGCAATGACATTTGCAGCGCTGCACTACGAAGCAGGATGCGCAAGCAGGGTCGTTACAAAACCGTTCAGTTCCGCTTGACCAGCGTCGGTGATCGCCCAGTAATTCATTCCCCCGATGCTCCAGTGGGCGACGTGATAACCCTTCTCCTCGTAGATGCGCGGCGGCGGAGCGCCTGCATCGTTACCTGGCCACACGTAAAGGTTCACTGGGTGCAACTTGTAGCGATACACCATTACCGCAACGGAGCGGCCGTTCAGATAGTCGAGCCGGCCACCGATCAGCGGATATCCCTGCTGCGCGAGGTCGACTACTGGCGGCGCAAAATCGAGTTTCCCGTCGAACCACGGTTTGACCGTATGCCGGTCCGTTGAGATCACGTCGGAAAGGTGGTTGACCTGCAATGAGCGAACATGACTGTCGACGAGTTCCTCCGTCAGGCGCGTCTCGCCGGAGGGCGCCGCAATGAACAGACTCGCGCCTGCCACCAGCGCGACAACGCTCAACGCCATCGCGCCAACCGGCGACCAACCCAGCGACTGGCCCGCGGACGGCGCGCTGAACCGCTCATGCAGCCGTTGCCAGAGCGTAGGCCGCCCCGGCAGCGCAGCCTTGATCCGTTTCACCAGCTCCGGAGGTGCATCCATGCGCAAATCGGCCTGCCGGAGTTGCGCGTTGACCTGACGATCCTGGTCGTAAATCTCTCGACATTCCTCGCAGGTCGCGAGGTGGCGTTCGAAATCAAGCGCCTCCGACAGGCTCAGTTCCTCGTCGATATAGCCCGGCAGCAGTTGCAACGCCTGTTCGTGATCCATCATGCCTCCTCATCCGTCGGTGCGAGCAGTAATGCGAGTTGCCGGCGCCCGCGCCCGAGGCGAGACATCACAGTGCCCATCGGAATGCCCACGATGGCCGCAATTTCCTTGTACGACAAATCTTCCAGTTCGCGCAGCACGATCACTTCGCGGTACTCCAGGCTCAGACTCTGCAATGCTTTGTGCACCCGTTTCCGGCTTTGACTGCGGATCAGCACAGTTTCCGGGCCATCGTCACGGTCAGCGGCGCCGGTTTCGAGGCTATGCATTTCTTCCTCGAACATCGTGGTGTCCGCCGTGTGACTTCGGTTCTGGAGATACCACGTGTAGAACGTGTTGCGCACGATGCTCAATAGCCACGCGCGCGCGTCGTCCCCGCGGAACCCGCCAAAGAACCTGAACGCGCGAAGGTACGCCTCCTGGACCACATCCTGTGCATCCTGGTCGTTATGCGTGAGCCAACGCGCAACGTTGAAGGCCGAATTCATATGAACTAACACGAGCTTCTCGAAGCGCTGCACGGTAATCGGATCGGCCATCTCTCGGAATCCCTGCTGTAACGGCAAAGTGTGACCGACCAACAGCAGACTGCCGGCGTGTCATTTTTATTCCCGAAGTGCAAAATCCATCTGGCGCTCGTACGAGACTAGCCTAATGGCCGCAAAAGGCAAAAGGCGCAACGCTGAATGCCCGACCGCCGCCTTACTATAAGGCGACGCTTTGCAGCCGCGCCGCCAGGAACTCCACGAACAGACGCGTGCGCGCGGGCAGATGCCGCGTGGGGAGCCATAGTGCCTGCAACGGCAGCGGCGACAGTTCGTAGTCGGTCAGGACTAGTTCCACCCGGCGCTGCTGCACCAGTTCACCGATCTGCCAGTATGCGGCCCGACCGATGCCGAGACCGCTCGCCACCGCGTCATTCAGCGCTGCCGTGCTGTTGCTTTCGAAGCGGCCGCGCACTTGCACCGACTCGTCCTCGCCGCGTTTGCTGCGGTAACGCCACAGCGAGGCGTCGGGTAGCGCCGAACGCACCACGCAATCGTGCTGCTTGAGATCTGCGGGCCGCAGCGGACGCCCGCGCGCTTCCAGATAGGCAGGCGACGCAAACGTCACGCGACGGATCGTACCCAGCCGCCGCGCAATCAGATTCGAGTCAGGCGTCTCACCGATGCGGATTGTGACGTCCGCACCGGTCGTCGCGGGGTCGTCGTACTCCTCGGAAAGATCCAGCGACGCCGTGAGTTCAGGATAACGCGCGAGAAACGCCGCCAGCAGCGGCGCGATATAGCGCGGACCGAACAGCGTCGGACCGCAGATGTGCAGACGCCCCGACACGGTCGTCGCGTAGTCGGCAAGTTCCGCGCGCGCCATTGCCAGATCGCCGAGCACCTGCTTGATGCGCGCGTAAAACTTCTCGCCTGCAGTGGTAAGCCGGCACTGACGGGTGGTACGCGCAACGAGCAGCGTGCCCGCCTCGCGCTCCAGCACCTGTAGCGAGCGGCTGACCGCCTGTAACGACTTGTCGAGCCTTCGTGCGGCGGCGGTCAGGTTGCCCTCTTCCGCGATCGCGACGAAGGTTTCGAGATCGCGTAACGATCCATTATCCATTTTTACGGGAGGAAGAGTCAGTTGGCAGCCTGATTATCTATCACGAATGTGCAGGTAGCATTCAGAACATGGTTTTTGCCGGAGCGCATGTCCATGTCAGCGAATGAACCGAATCCATCCGATGTCGCCGCGTCGGCACGCATTCCCATGCGACCTTATGCGATCGCCGTCGGCATTGCGGTACTGGGTCTGTACGCGTCGCAGGGATTGGTCAACGATCTCGCCACCTCGATAGGACTCGGTCCGTGGGCTAACCTTGTGACCATGCTTACGCTCGCCGGCTACTCCGCCGGGCTGCTGCTTCTGGTGCCGCTCGTCGATCTGTTGCCGAACCGCCGGCTCATCATTGCGACACTCGGCGCACAGGTGGTGTCGTTGGCTGTGGTCGCCGCCGCTCGCGAGCCGGTAGCGTTTCTGGTCGCGTCGTTCTTCGTCGGCTTGACGTCGAGCGCAATCCAGATGCTGGTGCCGGTAGTCGCCATGCAGGCGCCGGAGGCGGACCGCGGCCGGGTGGTCGGCGACGTGATGAGCGGGCTGATGCTCGGTGTGCTGCTGTCGCGGCCGGCAGCGAGTCTGATCGCCGGCGCGCTCGGCTGGCGCAGCTACTATGCGATCGACGCCGTCGCGCTCGCCGCGATGACCGCGTGGCTCTGGACGCATGTGCCGGAACGGCGTCCGGCGCACCGTAGCTCGTATGCGGCGCTGATTGGCTCGCTGCTAGGTCTGATCCGCGACGAGCCGGTGCTGCGACGCCGCGCGCTTTATCAAGGCTTGCTGATGGTGTCGTTCAACCTGTTCTGGACCAGCGTCGCACTGAAGCTCGCAAGCGCGCCGCTTCGGCTCGGCCACACCGGCATCGGCCTGTTCGCGCTGGCCGGCGCGGGCAGCACGATCATCGCGCCGGTTGCTGGCCGCCTCGGCGATCGAGGTTTCGACCGGCAAAGCACGATCGCCTTCCACACGGTCGTCGTGCTCGCGGCCGGCATCGCGCTAATTGGAGGCAGCGACCGCTTGTCTCCTGCCGCTTCGCTCACGCTGCTAGTCGTCGCTGCACTGCTGCTCGATCTCGGTGTGATCGGCGATCAGGCGCTGGGGCGCCGGGCGGTCAACCTGCTCAATCCGCATGTGCGCGGTCGAGTGAACGGTCTTTTCACTGGACTCTTTTTCGTCGGCAGCGCAGTCGGTGCGTTGCTCGCCGGACCGGCGTGGGCTCATGGACACTGGACAGGCGTGTGTGTCGCCGCCGCCCTGTTCGCGACGGCGGCCGCGGCGCTGCATGTTCTGCAGACACCTGCATCCGCGCAAGCCGCACCGCCTGCACAACCTGCACAACCTGCAAGCGAGCACCGGACGTGAAACTGCATTCCTGAACCGGAGGACCCCACCATGGACGCAACCCGCCGTACCTTCCGCTATCCGACCGTGAGCGTCGATGGCGTCGATATTTTCTATCGCGAGGCCGGCCCGGAAGATGCGCCGACTGTTCTGCTGCTGCATGGCTTTCCGTCATCGTCGCGAATGTACGAACCACTGATGCCGTTCCTCGCGCGCGAGTTTCATCTGGTCGCACCGGACTATCCGGGCTTCGGCAACAGCGAAGCGCCGTCGCCGGATCGCTACACGTACACGTTCGACAATCTCGCACGGTCCATAGAACAGTTCACCGACGCGCTAAAACTCGATCGTTATGTACTCTTTATGGCCGATTACGGTGGCCCGGTGGGATTCCGTCTTGCAATGGCGAGGCCCACGAAAGTGACCGGCATTGTGGTCCAGAACGCGGTCGCGCATGAGGAGGGACTCGGACCGTTGTGGGAAACGCGCAAAGCGTTCTGGAAAGACCGCGCTCAGCACGAAGAGCGCTTATGGCTCAATCTCGCGTCGCCCGACGCGTTGAAGCTGCGTCACGTGGGCACGAGCCCCGATCCGCAGCGCTACGATCCGGACAACTGGCACGAGGAGCAACACTTCCTGGCGCGCCCCGGACAGGCCGCGATCCAGACCGATCTCTTTTACGATTACCGCACGAATCTGGAATCCTATCCGCGCTGGCAGGCCTGGTTGCGCGAGCACCAGCCGCCGACGCTCGTGACGTGGGGCAAATACGATCCGTCGTTCACGGTGTCGGGCGCGCACGCTTACCAGCGCGACGTTCCTGACGCGGAAGTGCATGTGCTCGATGCGGGCCACTTCGCGCTCGAGGAGGCGAGTGATGAGATCGCCGCGCTGACGCTGGACTTTCTGCGGCGAGTGCATCGAACAGCGTGATGGTGACTTTACGAGAGGGTGCAGCGGTGTCGCGGCTCGACGTGTTGAGCATTTTTTTCGCTACCTGTACATGTCGAATTCATTTCGCGTCAGTGAGGCACCCTGCGCAACTATCGTCGCCGCACCCATCGGTATAGTCAGTTGCTAGCCCCGCGCCGCGACTTTCTTCACGAAGGTATCAGCCGGCGCCAGCGCGCCCCCATCCGCGCTGCGTAGTGCCACCTTAGGCACCGGCCTTCCGCTTGCACGGTCGATCAACTGCGAGCGCTTTTCGCCGCGTCCGAACAGGTTGCCTTCGCCCCACTGACGCAACGTGACGATTACCGGAAAGAGCGCTTCGCCCTTCGGCGTCAGGATGTACTCCTGATAGGCGGAGCCGTCCGACGCGGCGACCACTTCGAGCACCCCCGCTTCGACGAGGCGCCGCAGCCGGTCGGTCAGTATGTTGCGCGCAATGTCCAGGCTCTCCTGGAATTGCCCGAAACGGCGCACGCCGTCGAACGCGTCACGCACGATCAGCAGCGCCCACCGGTCTCCGACGATATCAATCGCTCGTGCGACCGGGCACGACGAATCCGCAAGACTCTTACGCGCAGCCATCTGCAACACCTCCTGTTGACCAAGTCATTGTCGTTCAGCACGCGCGCAACACGAAGAGATGAAAACTTCGTCACGCCCGAACCAGTTGCATTTTAAAACAAGCGTGAATACACTTCACTAAGTTTCATTTTGCAACTAGGTTTCAGTTTGCGTAAAGGACGATAAATGGATTCCGGATGCACACAATGCGTTGTGACGGACCGGCTTAGGTCACGCGAGGTTCATGCGGAGCACGCCGTAACGCCAGCGCTGGTTCTACTTCTCGCAATGTGTTGCGCGATGAGCGTCGCCAATGTCTATTACGCGCAACCGCTGCTCGACGCGATTGCCGCGGACTTCGGCATCCAGCAGGCAGCGGTCGGCGGGGTGATCACGGCAACCCAGCTAGGTTGCGCGATGGCCTTGCTGCTGCTCGTCCCGCTCGGCGATCTCGTGAACCGGAAACGCCTGATCGGTGCGCAACTGATACTGCTCGCCGCCGCATTGACCATGACCGGAATCGCGGGCTCGCCGCTCATGCTGATGATCGGCATGGTCGGCGTCGGAATGCTGGGTACGGCCATGACGCAAGGACTCATTGCATACGCAGCGGCGCTGGCGCACGAATCGGAGCGCGGCCGTGTGGTCGGCGCGGCTCAAAGCGGTGTGGTAATCGGGCTGCTGATAGCTCGGTGCTTCGCGGGCCTCATTACCGATCTGCTCAGCTGGCGGTCGGTCTATCTGATATCGGGGCTGCTGACAATCGTCATGCTGATCGCGCTGCGGATCGCACTGCCCGCGCCGCGCGTGAACCCCGTCAAAATGAGCTACGCAGAATTGCTACGTTCGATGCTTACCCTGCTTGCGTCGGAACGCGTTTTACAGGTTCGAGGCACGATCGGCCTCCTCATGTTCGCGGCATTCAGCAGCTTCTGGAGCGCTCTTGTCTTACCGCTGAGCGCCCCACCGTTTGCGATGTCGCATACGCAGATCGGCGCCTTCGGGCTGGTTGGCGCAATCGGGGCGTTGGCGGCAGCCAGAGCCGGGCGCCTTGCCGATCGCGGCCTTGGACAATGGACTACCGGCGCGGCGCTCGTGTGCCTGCTCGTGTCGTGGATACCTATCGGCTTCATGCAACACAGCATGGTCGCGTTGATCGCTGGCATTGTGCTGCTCGACATGGGTGGCCAGGCGGTCCACGTCATCAACCAGAGCATGATCTTCCGGCTTCGGCCTGAAGCACAAAGTCGCCTGGTCGGTTGCTACATGCTCTTTTATTCAGCGGGAAGCGGTCTGGGCGCGGCAACTTCTACCTACGTATTTGCGCGCACGGGTTGGGCCGGCGTCTGCGCACTGGGCTTTGCGTTCAGCATGGCCGCGTTCGTGCTGTGGGCTGTCACGCTGGTTCTCGCGAAGGTTGCGTCTCGCTAGATAGTTGGGCTTTCGTTTTGCAACCGGTCGCTGCTCGGCCAAATTTACCCGGCGTTGAGCGCCGACATGTTCACCACTATCGGCCAGATCCGGTGAACGGTGCGAGCAAAGGCGACGCAACATGCGTGCGCTTGCCGACCCATGCGCTGTTCAAAACGCCCGTACACTTATGGTTCCGGACGGACGTCCGCTACGGGAGGCTGCGCATGCCGACGATTGCCCTGATCATCCTGACGGTCGCCGTAACGCTCGCCATCGTGCTCGTCATCGCGAACCTGACGAGCGGCGAGAAGAAGATCGAGCACAAGATTGAAAGGCTTTACCCGAGCAACGATCCTCAGTTCACCCGCTCGATGGGGCTGCTGCTCGGGCCGCCCGTTGTCGGGGGCAATCAATTTCAGGTGCTCGTGAACGGCGACGAGATCTTTCCGTCGATGATGGAAGGCATACGCTCGGCGCAGCACACCATCACATTCGAAACCTTCATTTACTGGTCTGGCGCGATCGGCGAAAAGGTTGCGCATGCATTGTCCGAGAAGGCGCGTGCGGGCGTCGCGGTGCATGTGCTGCTCGACTGGGTCGGCTCGTCGAAGATGGATAAGCGCTATCTGGAGATGTTGCGAGAGTCGGGGGCGGAAGTCATCCAGTATCACAAGCCGCACTGGACAGGCCTCGGCCGCATGAACGATCGCACGCACCGCAAGCTGCTCGTGATCGACGGACGCATCGGCTATACGGGCGGCGTGGGTATCGCCGACGAATGGACCGGTCACGCGCAGGACGAGAAGCACTGGCGCGACACGCACTTTCGCGTCGCGGGCCCGGCGGTCGGACAGATGCAGGCTGTGTTCATGGACAACTGGGTCAAGGCAACCGGAAATGTACTGCACGGCTCGCCATACTTTCCGGAGATCGACACTGCCGGTGACGGCCTTGCGCATATGTTCAGCAGCTCGCCCTCGGGCGGCAGCGACGACATGCAGCTGATGTACCTCATGGCGATCACCGCCGCGACGCATTCCATCCACCTCTCGAGCGCCTACTTTGTGCCCGACAAGCTGACGATCAACGCCATCGTCGAGGCCGCGAAGCGCGGCGTGAGGGTGCGTGTCATCACGCCGGGCAAGCATATCGACACGCGCACGGTGCGCGAGGCATCGCGTGCTTGCTGGGGCGACCTGCTGGCGGCAGGCGTCGAAATGTATGAGTACCAGCCGACCATGTACCACTGCAAGGTGATTGTCGTAGACGAGTATCTGGTGTCGGTCGGCTCGACCAACTTCGACAGCCGCTCGTTCAAACTCAACGACGAGGCCAATCTCAACATCTACGATCGCGATTTCGCGCGCCAGCAGACGGCGATTTTCGACGACGACGTCGCTCGCGCGAAACGCATTACGCTCGAAGACTGGCGCCGTCGTCCGCTCGCCGAGAAACTGCTGGAACGCACAGTGGCGCTGCTCGATCCGCAGCTTTGACGATTGGATCGGCACGCCTCGCTTGCTTTACTTCAATCAGCGGGCAACGGTATTCGTCCGCACACGATCATTGGCTTCGCGATCGGCAACGCGATGAACATGGGCATGACGCTCGCCGTCTATGCAACGCTGTGCAAACACACGGGTCAGCCGTTTGTTTTCCCGGGCTCCGCCGCGCAATGGGAAAGTCTCACCGACATGACCGACGCCCGCCTTCTCGCACGGCATCTGGAATGGGCCGCCACCTCGCCGAATGCGAGCAATGAAGACTTCAACGTGGTCAACGGCGACGTGTTTCGCTGGAAATGGCTGTGGCCGCGACTGGCGGAATACTTCGGCGTGGAAGCGGCACCGTTCGACGGCGTCGTGCGTCCGCTCGAAAATCGCATGCAGGATGCGGGCAAGCAATGGGCCGACATTGCCGCACAGTTCGATCTGCGCGAAAGCGATATCGGCAAGCTCGCGTCGTGGTGGCACACGGACGCGGATCTGGGGCGTCCCATGGAAGTACTCACCGATATGACGAAGAGCCGCAAGGCTGGATTTCTCGATTATCAGAGCACGCCCGACGCATTCTTCGAACTGTTCGACCGGCTCAAAGACGAGCGGCTCATTCCGCGTTGACCCGAAGCGCGACAGCCGGCCGCGCCGGTCACGTCAGTTACGTCAGTTACGTCCGCGATCGAATAGCGGCGATGCGTGGCTCGCGGCAGCCAGTTCGGCGGCTGCTGCGAGCAGCGTCGGGCCGAGGCTCGCCATGCGCTTCTCGTTGAGCCGCACGAGCGGTCCCGCTATGCTGATCACGCCGATGGCGGGATAACCGCGTCGCAGGACGGGAGCGGCCATTGCCGTCATGCCGGGCGCAAACACTTCGTTAATGGTTGCATAGCCGCGCTCGCGCGCCGCGTGAACGAATTTCAACAAGCCGGCAATGGTCGTCGGCGCGTTCGGGCCGTACTGCTTGGGCTGCCCGAAGCCTTGCCGCGAGACGAGTTCCAGCGCTCGCTCGTCGGTCATCGTCATCATCCATGCGTGGCCGGTGGCGCTGCACGACAGGATCGTGTCCATGCCCATGTCGGGGTCGTAGCGCAGGCCCTTCAATGCGCCTTGCGACTTGGCGACCCACGTCAGTCTGTCGCCGTCGACTATTGCAAGCCGTACCAGTTCGCCCGATTTTTCGGCGAGGCGATCCAGTACGGTCTGTGCAATATCCACGATCCCCGAGGTCGCGAGATACCCCAACCCCAAGCCGACGAGCTTGGTTGTCAGCACATAGTCGCCGTGCTCGCGCAACTGCCGCACATAGCCGCAATTCTTCAAATCGACGAGCAGGCGGTGACACGCGCTGCGCGGAATATCGAGCTCGTCAGCAATCAATGCGAGCGGCGTGCCTTCCATCTGCGTGGCTAGAAATTCGAGGACCGCCATGGTGCGTTCTGTGACGCCGGGCATATCTGTCTCCGGAAATCCGCGTGCCTCAGCGGAGCGCGGTGAAGCCGAATGGTTGCACGATATGAAACGAAATTCCACCCTGGAATAGCGTCCCACCTACTAATGCTAACCTTGGTTCACGAGATTCCCAACGCCCCCAGGAGTCCCGGCAAACAGCAATTTATAAAGCGCGAGAGCAGCGGACGGCGGCGACCGTCGGCACTTCCGCCATATTCCGCACGGCACGTTTTGCACGGCGGCAGGTCAAGGAGACAACATGGCACATGACGCACAACACAGCACATCTGCGGCGATGCGCACGCGCGCGGTGACCGCCGCCGCAGTCGGCACCGCACTGGAGTGGTTCGATTTCACGCTCTACGGCGCATTGGCCGCGACGGTACTACCCAAACTGTTTTTCCCGTCCATGGACTCCACCTCCGCTTTGCTGGCTTCGCTGGCAACGTTCGGCGTGGGTCTCGCCGCGCGTCCGCTCGGCGCGATCATCTGCGGACACCTTGGCGACAAGCTCGGGCGCCGCAACCTGATGCTCGGCACGGTCACGGTGATGGGTCTCGCTTCGATGATGATGGGCTTGCTGCCCACCTATGCCAGCATCGGCGTATGGGCGCCGATTCTCCTCGTCGTACTGCGCATTCTGCAGGGCTTCGCGCTGGGTGGAGAATCGACGGGCGCGCAGTTGATGGCGATCGAACACGCCAGTGCGGATCGCCGCGGCAAGTATTCCGGCCTGCTGGGCTTGTGCTCGCCGCTCAGTCAGATCATGGCGAACGGCGTGCTGCTATTGCTCGCATCCACGATGTCGGCAAGCGCGTTCGACTCGTACGGCTGGCGCATACCGTTTGTGCTGAGCTTCGTGCTGGTGATCGTCGGTGTATATATCCGCCTGAAGGTCAGCGAGACGCCGGCTTTCGTCGAGTTGCGCAAAACGGAGGTCGTGCACGTGAGCAGTCCGCTGCGAGACGCGCTGCGTCTGCACTGGCGAACCGTTCTGCGCTGGATGCTGTTCTTCTGCGGACCGGCCGCGATCTTCTATCTGATCGTCGTGTTCTCGCTCAGCTACATCACCAAGACGCTTGCCATCCCGAAGCAAACCGGCTTTCTGCTGTTGATGGGCGCGAACGTCTGCGCGATTGTCGGAGCGCTGGCCGGCGGCATGCTGAGCGACCGGATCGGCCGCCGCAAGGCGCTCGCTATTGGTTCCACGGCAACGCTGCTGATGCTGTTCGTCTACTTCCAGATTCTCGACACGAAGAGCTTCGTGCCGATGCTTGCGGCCATGGGCTTTTTCCTGGGCTTCACTCAGTTCCAGAGCGGCATTCAACCCGTCGCATTCGCGGAAGCCTTCCCGACTAACGTGCGCTATTCCGGTTCGGCCCTCGCCTATACCGGCGCGAATCTCATCGCAGGGGGGCCGATGCCCGTGCTCGCGGTGTGGCTGTTCTCGGTCTGCCACGGGTCGCCGTGGGGCGTCGTGGCCGTGTGCGTCGCCTTCAACGTCATTTCACTGATCGCGATCCTGACGGCGCGCGAAACGCTAGGCATCGACATGAATCGCACGGATTCCACTTCCGCAGTGACGGGCGATGCGGGCTATGTATCGGCCGGCATCGGCAACGGGCGCCACACTTGAGACTTGTCCCGCCTTCGCGTCTTCTTGTCACGCATTACGCAACTTCCGCATTTATGAAACAGGCAAACCGATAATGACCGACCTCGTCTATGTGCTGAACGGCTCGAACCTGAACATGCTTGGCAAGCGCGAGCCGCATCTCTACGGAGCGACCACGCTTGCGCAGATACAGCAGCGGGTCGAGGCGCTCGCTGAGCAACTGTCGCTGACATGTGACTTCCGCCAGACCAATAGCGAAGCGACGCTCGTCGACTGGTTGCAGGAGGCGTTCGAGCGCAACGCTGCAGTCATCATCAACCCGGCGGGCTTCTCGTTTGCGTCGGTGCCTGTCTTCGACGCCGTCAAACTCATCCAGCAACCGTTGATCGAGCTGCACATCACCAACATCCATAAACGCGACGAGACGTATCGGCACTCGCTGATTTCGCGTGCAGCGACGGGGGTGATTTGCGGTCTCGGCGCAAATGGTTACGTGGTTGCATTGCAGGCGATGGCAATGGCGCTCGGGAAAACACCGGCATTCGACTAGCGCGCTTTACTGTCCGCGTTCGAGCTTGCGCGCGCGGGCAACTGCCTCGATGAGCTGGTCCCACGGAGCCGGAGACGGAAAGACTTCGGCGAGAAACGCAACGAACGCCTTCACGTTCGGATTGCCGCGCCGGCTCTCCGGCCATAGCGCAGTCAGCGGATGGCGGGCGTGCGCAAACTCGTACATGACCGGTACCAGTTCGCCGCGCTTCACATACGGCGCCGCGATATAAGTCGGTGAAAGGCCTATGCCGCCGCCCGCGACCACAACCGCTGCAACTGCGTCGCTGACGTCGATGGTAATGGGCGCGTCCGGCACAATCTCCAGCACACTCTTGCCCGTCTGGAACGGCCACCGCGCCGCCTGACCGGAGCTCTGATAACGGAAATTCACGCACTCGTGTGCCTTGAGCTCGTCGGGATGCCGAGGCTCGCCGCGTCGAAGCAGATAGTCGGGCGATGCGAACGTGCATAGCCGGTGCGGCGCAAGGTGACGCGAGATCAGCCGCGAATCGCCGGGGTCGCCAGCACGTATTGCGATATCGACGCCTTCCGCGATGAGGTCCACATACTGATCGCCGAGGCGCAAATCGACATTCACCTTTGGATATCGCGTGCGAAAGCCGGGCAGCGCTGGCGCGAGGATATGAACCCCAACCGGCAGCGGTGCCGTGACCTTAATGGTGCCGGCGGGTTCAGCGCGGGCGGCGACCACTGCCTGCTCGATCTCTTCCGCTTCGCGCAGCAGGCGCTGCGCGCGTTCGAGCAGGTCGCGGCCTTCCGGCGTCAACGTGAGCGAGCGCGTGGTCCGGCTGAAGAGTCGCAGCCCGAAGTGCTGTTCGAGCCGCTGCACGCTTTTGCTGACCGCCGACGGCGAAACCGACAGCGCTCGCGCCGCCGCCGTGTAGCTGCCGAGCGAAGCAGCCCGCGCGAAGGCGATCACGCCCGTCAGTCGTTCAATTCCGATTTGTTCCATGGTGGCATGATTAAAGCGAATCTCAACCCAATTATCAAGGCCACAGCTTCAATTTAATCTGTTCTCCAACGACGCCACGATGGCGTCTTCAACGGAGAACAACATGAGCAACGCATCGAGCATCGGCACTTTCAGCAACGTCGCAGGCGGCCAGTCGCTGCGCGGACAACTCGAAGGCAAGACCGTGGTGATTGTCGGCGGCACGTCGGGTATTGGCCTCGCGGCCGCGACTCAGGCCAAGGCCGCCGGCGCACACGTGATCGTGGTCGGTCGCAACGCGGCGAGCACGGAAGAAGTGGCCACGAAGCACGGCTTCGACGGCTGGCGCGCGGCCGACGTTACCGACGGCGTTGCGCTCGAAGCCGCGCTGCGTGACATCGCGCGAGTCGATCATCTGGTCTTGCTGGCCGGCACCTTCGTGGCGGGCAAGGTTCGCGAGGCCGAGGTCGACTATCTGCGCCGCGCGTTCGACGAGCGGATGTGGTCCGCGGTCCATGCGGTGCGCGCGGTGGGCGACCGCTTGAGCCGGGACGGTTCGATCACGCTGATTTCAGGTGCGCTCGCCGACCGCCCCAACGCAAACGGGACGGCAGTGCTCGCCGCTGCTTCCGCCGCGATGGAGGCTTTCGCCCGGGGCCTTGCGCTGGAACTCGCGCCGGTTCGCGTCAACACGTTGTCGCCTGGGCCGATCGACACACCGATCTTCAGCAAGGCGCTCGGCGCGAACCGCGATGCGGTTGTCGAGTCGATGCGCAATTCGCTGCCGTTAAAGCGGTTAGGCACGGCGGACGAAGCAGGCGCGAGCGTCCTCTTTCTCATGACCAACGGCTGGATGAACGGGGCGACGCTCAACGTCGACGGCGGATCGCGGCTCGTGTGAAAGAGTGCGCGCCGAGCGCATGCAACAAGCGGTGTCGATCAGGAAACCGATCGCTGCGGCGCTGCATCGCTTCGGGCAAATCCGTTCGACGGCAGCCGGTTCAGCGAGCCGCAGACGCCCACTCTTCAGCATCGGCACCGGCCGGAATGTGCATCGGGGCGGACGGATCGGTCGCGGCGCGCCACACCGCTTTGGCGACGTCCTCCGCATGCGTGATCTGCGAGGACGTATCCGCGAACTGCGCAAAGACCTTCTTGCCGAGATCCTCGTACGCCTCATGCTCAAACCCGTGCATGTTGGCGCGCGCGTTTTCGCCGAAGCGGGTATCGGGCGCGCGGCCCGGCAACACCAGACGTGCCCGAACGCCGAATTGCTCGAGTTCCAGCGCCATCGACTCGGTAAATGCATTCACTGCTGCTTTGCTTGCGCGATACGCGGCGAGCAGCGGCAGTGCCCTCAACGTCACGCTCGAGGTCACGTTCACGACGACGCCGGCGCCGCGCTTGCGGAACTGCGGCAGCACTGCCTGCGTCATGGCGATCGTGCCGAACGTGTTGGTCTCGAACACCTCGTGCACCGTCGATAGCGGAGTCAACTCAGCCGGAGATGCCGCGCCGATACCCGCATTGTTGACGAGCACGTCGATCGGCCTCGCCGCCTCAACGGCCTCGCGGATGCTGTCCGGGTTCGTAACGTCAAGCGCCAGTATGCGCAGGCGCTCCGAGGGCGGTAGCACGTCCGCGCGCGGCGTGCGCATGGTCGCCACGACGTTCCAGTCTTGAGCGAGAAAATAGCGGGCAATTTCGCGACCGAAACCGGAAGAGCAGCCAGTGATAAGCACGGTTTGCATTGAAACTCCTGTGGGAAAGGTTGGCGACTGCTCATACGATAGATTGCTCGGGCCGTACTCGCTACAATCAAACGTCCGAATTTCATTTGCGAGAGTCCGACCATGACCGACCCACTTGCCGAAGTGGTGACGCTGCTGCAGCCGAGTGCGCGATTCTCGAAGCTCGTTTTCGGCGCGAGTCCGTGGCGCATCAGTCGCTCGGACGCGGGGCAACCGTTCTATTGCGTCATACTCGAAGGCGGATGCCGCATCGCGATCGACGGGCACGATCCAATCGAATTGACGTCCGGCGATTTCGTTCTGATTCCCGCAGCCTACGGCGTCGCCATGTCGAGCCTTCAGCCTCCGCCGCCGGGCATCGAGACGCCCGCGCCCATCGCGCTCGGAAATGGCGAGTTCAGAATCGGCGCGCCTGGCAACAAGATCGACGCACGAATGATGGCGGGACATTGCACCTTCGGTTCACCGGATGCGTCGCTGCTGGTTTCCCTGCTGCCGCAACTCGTGCATGTGCGTGGCGAGCAGCGGCTCGCCACGCTCGTTGACCTTGTGCGGGAAGAATCGCGCGAGCAGCGACCCGCGCGTGAAGTCGTGCTCTCGCGACTGCTGGAGGTGTTGCTGATCGAGGCGCTGCGCTCATCCGCAAAATCCAACGCATCGCCGGGTCTGGTTTGCGGGCTCTCCGACTGCCGGCTCGCAGCCGCGATTCGCGGCATGCACCAGCGCCCGACGCACGCGTGGACGGTCGCCGAGCTTGCGAAAGAGGCCGCCCTCTCGCGCTCGACGTTCTTCGAACGCTTCAGTCGCGAAGTCGGCGTAGCGCCGATGCAATATCTGCTCACCTGGCGCATGGCGCTCGCAAAGGACATGTTGCGACGGAACGCGGGGCGCATTGCGGAGATTGCAGAACGCGTCGGCTACAGTTCCGCAAGCACATTCAGCGTCGCCTTTACGCGGCACGTCGGCCGGCCGCCAACCCAATATGCGCGCGACGAGCAAGCCGCCACAAACGCGGATTCATAGCGGGTTGTGCCTGTATGCGTTGCGTCACGTCGCGCCGCGTCGGTCAACGACTTGACAAGCCAGATCACGCCGTCTAGTTTACCGGACAATTCTCTCCATTAAACTGGAACATGGACGTTCACCAGATCATCGCGCGACGCATTCGCGAACTGCGCGACGCAAAAGCGTGGTCGCTGGAGACGCTCGCCGAGCGAAGTTCGGTGAGCCGCTCCAACATCTCGCTTATCGAGCGCGGGGAAAGTAGTCCGACCGCGGTTGTGCTCGACAAACTCGCAACCGCACTCGGCGTTCCGCTCGCGTCGCTCTTCGAGCATCCAGATGCTGCTTCAGCAACCGAGCTTTCTCCGCATTCGTCGTTGCGCGATCAGCCTGTATGGAAAGACCCGGTTTCAGGATACATACGGCGTAACGTGTCGCCGCCCGCGTATTCGCCTATTCAGTTGGTAGAAGTGGATTTCCCGCGCGGCAAGGAAGTGAGCTACGACACAAGCGGGCGCGACGCCGATATCCATCAACAGATCTGGCTAATAGACGGCTCGATGGAAATCACGGTGGGAGACCGGCAATGGCAACTCGAAACCGGCGACTGTCTCACCATGAAACTGGACAGCCCGATTCGTTTTCGTAACACGTCGCGCCGGCGCGCTCGCTATCTCGTAGCGTTGTGCACTTTGCCCTCCGACTCGCGGAGCGAAAGATGACTGAAACAATAGCCGTTCGGCGCGTCGGCGCTGACGAAGCAATGCGCTACGCCGATCGGCTCGCCGATCTACTGATTGACTGCGTCGAAGGAGGCGCGTCAGTCAGCTTCATGTTGCCCATTTCGAAAGAAACCGCGCTGCAATTCTGGAAGCAGGTGGCCAACGGCGTAGCGCGCAACGAAAGAATCCTTCTTGTCGCTGAATCCGCGGACGGCAAGCTCGTCGGCACCGTGCAACTCGTCACTGCGCAACCTGAAAATCAGCCGCATCGCGCGGACGTCGCGAAGATGCTCGTTTGCCGTGCAGCGAGGCGCCAAGGCATTGCCGCGCGGCTCATGACAGCCGTCGACGAAGAAGCGCGGCGCGCGGGCAAGTCCGTGCTCGTGCTCGACACGGTGACGGGCGGCGACGCCGAGAGACTTTACGAACGCGCAGGCTGGCAGCGCGTGGGAGACGTGCCCAACTATGCGTTGATGCCTGACGGAAGGTTCTGCGGTACGACGTTCTTCCATAAGCAACTGCGGTAGGCGTTCAGCGCTGAATCCGGCACGGCCGTTAGGGGCGCGCTCCGTCAACCTCACGTTTGAAAGATCCGATGCGGCCACCGTTGAATGCGAAGCGCCCTCCGATCGCCGCACGACGGATCAATAGTCGGTGAGGCCTCACGCTTCGCCAGGCTGATGCGAACCGTCTTATGGAAGCTTGCCGATACATGCGCTGAATTCGTCGGCGGAGAAGGCGCGAAGCGTTTGCGTCTTGACGTTCCCCGCTGAACCTAGCGCAAGGCCGAACGACAGAAAGCTCTGCTCGTCCGGTGCTTCAACGATGGTGACAATGTCGTATTGCCCCATCGTCCAATAGATCTCCTTCATTTCACAGCCAAAGCTCCTGGCCATTTCCGCAGCCTGACCAGCGCGTTGCGCGCTGTTTTTCACGTTGCGTATGCCTTGGTCAGTAAATTGTGCAAGAACAACATATGTCGCCATGACGTTCCCCTCACTTCCTGCCGGGACCCAGACGCGCAAGACGAACGCGAACGGCTCCGCGCTCACGCACTTTGGACAAGCATCCCGCGCGTAAGCCAAGTATATGCAACCGATCTAGTGAAAAATCGTCGATTACTAGCCGTCAGTTACGCTAAGTATTTTTCGAGACTCAATGGCAGCGATATGTGCCGTGCCCGCTGCGCTTTAACTGCCGATTGAAACGAAGAGAAGTACCATCGGCGCTTTTGAGCCGCCCGGCGTCGGTGCACGAAGCGGCACGCCGTAAGTGCAGCGGAAATCGACGAAACGCGACCATTGAAAACGCACTCCCGCGCCGACGCTGACCAGCGAACCGTTACCTGTCTCCGCAGGTTGGTCGATGCGATTCCACACATGGCCGGCGTCGATGAACACAAAGGGCTGCGCCGCCGCGCTGCTCGTGCCGAACGGCAAAGCGGGCGCGCGCAATTCGGTCTGCACGTTCCAGCCGCGATCGCCCAGCACGACATACGGCTCGTAACCTCGCACGCTGGACTCTCCTCCCAAGCCCATTTCCTCGCTTGGCAACAGCGTGTTCGGCGTCCACTGGAACGCGCCTCGTCCGCTCAACGTGAATCCGCCGCCGAGCGCGAAAGCGCGCTGCGCAGCGAGTTGCAGATACGCGTAGCGCACTGTCGCGCCGTGCCGCGCCGTGGCGAACGCCGCGTCGTTGTTGGAGCCGTCCAATCTGCCGGGACTTGCCACAAGCGTTGCGGAGGCATGCGCTGCTCCCGCATCGCCCGGCTTGCTGAAGTCGTACGTGAGCAGAAACTGGTGTATGTGCGTGTTCGAGTTGAACACTTGAAAGCCGCCGAATTCCAGATCGTTATTGCTGCGCTTGAAGTCATACCCGAGCTGAACGAGTTGCGCCGCATCCGCCGTCGTCGGCAAACGCCAGTCGTAACGGAAACTCATCTGCGCCGAAATGCCGGTTTGCCCATAACTGTCCGGCAGGCGCGGCGTGCTTTGCGCATAGACGCCGAACAGTTCGATGCTGTCGTGCCACGGCAGAGGCGCGATATAGCTCAGCGCGTGGGCGGTGAAACGCGCGCGATTGGCGCGTCCTTCAATGTCCGGATTGCCGCTGAAAAAATCATTACTGGCCGTGAATTGATATGCGATGTGCTGGTCGAGCCCGAACAGATTGCCGTAGTCGATACCTGCGAAAAAACGGTCCCGGCCGAGGTCGCGCACACCCGCGTTGTCGTACCCGGCGTTCACTCGCAGCGGCAGACGGTCGTCGGTCTGCAAGATGACGTCGGTCGAATTCGCCGCTTCGCCTGGCGCGAAGACGGCATCCACGCGTCGATAGGGATTTGCGTTGAGCACGGCCAGACCCAGCGACACGTCCGATTGCAGAATCGGTCCGCCTGCTTCCAGCGGCATCTCGCGCTTCAGCAGATCGTCGGAGAAGTAGCGGTTGCCGCTCGTGCGCAGCTGTCCCAAGCGAAATTCCGCGACTGCGATACGCACGACGCCAGAGCTTACGTCCTGCTCGGGCACAAAGACATCCACGAGCGGTTTGCCGGCGGCTCGATAGTGCTCGACCACAGCGCGGCGGATTTCAGCGAGCCGTCCAAAGGTGAGCGGCTCGCCGAGATCGGCCTCGAACGTGCGGAGAAAAGCCGGGTCGAGTTCAGGCAACGACTCGGCGGCAATGCCTGGGTGTGTGGCCGCCGCTGGCGCATTCGCGCCCGCGGGTTCGAACACCAGACCTTCGAGCTTCGCCACCGCAACTTGCGCGGATTGCGCTTCGGACTGCGCGGAAGGTTGCGACGGCGCGCTGCGCGGAGTCGTCGGCGCCGGCAGCGGAGCGACGTCGCGCCAGGCCTGCGCGAACACCGGCGAAGACTGAAGAGCCGCCAGCAGGCATGACGTCACCAGCGCCCACCGCAGGGGCGGCACGCGCGACGGCCCATCCGCGAATGAAGTGCGCCGCCTAATGGGCAAGCTGCCAGCGCAACACGGGTTGCGTCGCGCCAGACGGCATCGCCCATACGCCGTTCGGTCCGAAGTCATAACCCGCGAAGTTCGCCGGGTCGCTCATTTGCGCGGTGGTCAGGCCGTTCGACGGCGGCAAGCTCCCGCCACTCGCGGGCTGCCCTGTCGTCTCCTTGTTCCAGTAGACGTCCGGCGCGAGCGTGCCCGAGCCGAACGCAATCACGCCGTGCGTCGGCATGCGTTGCGTTTGAACCGCGCCTGTCGCAAACGACTGCGCGACGGTTCCTTCGTTGATGCCGACCAGCCCGCCGCCGTACCCCGTCGAGAAAACCGGACTGACGCTGCCGGTTGCATACGACTGCGTAATCGAACCGAGGTTGTAGCCGACGAGTCCGCCGTTCGCGTCCGACCCCGAGACCGAGGCACTGCTCCACGAGCGCTCGATATTGCCGTCGTTGCGGCCGACCAGCCCGCCGAACGTGGTGCCGTTCTGGAAGAGTTCCATGGCCACGCCGGTCGAATGCGCATTCGCAATCGTGCCCTGGTTCACGCCGGCGAGCAGGCCGCTGCCCGAGTGGCTCGTGCTCACCGAACCGTTTTCCACACCGACATCGCGCAGCACGCCGGTCTGCCCGACAAGACCAAACAGGCCGGACGAATAATCCGTGCTGAAGTCGGCAATCTCGATCTTTGCGTTGCGCACGTTGTGCCACATGCCGTCGAACTGGCCGGTGAAAGGCGTCGTATGGTTGCCGATCGGCGTCAATGTGTAGCCGGTCGCGTCGATGTCCGTACCGAGCGCGTAATTACCCGCCAGATCCTGAGAAATGTTCTGGAGGTCCGTCACGTTATTGACCAGCTTGTAGGCGGTGATCTGCGTGATCTGACCGCTGCCGGCCGCGGCAGCCCATGCGGTATTGGCCAGCAACGTGCCGGGACTGTACGTCCCGTTCATGTCGTAGAGCGCATTGACGAGGCCCGTGCTGCGCGACCAGTCGATCACACCGCGATTGGCCACGCTGCCACCGTTGTCGATGCTGGCGGAGTCCGCGCGCAACGTCAGGCTCCCGCCGCCCTGGTTGCCGACGGTTGCACCTTGTGCGATCGTCAGGTTGCGATACGCAGCAAGCGTCAACGAGGCGTTGCCCTGCCAGCCGATTCCCGAGTTCACGTCGATGTCGCCGGTGCTGCCGTTCGCGCCGGTCGTTTGCACGTTAACCGATGTGCCGGTGCCGAGACTCGTGGAAAGCGCTTGCGCCGCGTTGCCGTCTACGGTGAATGCCGGTGTCGCGATGTTCCACTGGTTAGCCCGGACCGTGGCGCCGCCGGTTGGAAATGCCACCGTGTCCGCGCTCATGTCGACGGTGCCGCCGGTTGCCTCGATCGTGCCGCCTGGCTGCAGCGTGCCGTGTCCCGCAACGAGCCACACGTGTCCGTCGCGCGTGGTCGTGCCCGTTGCGCGGATCGCTTCGTTGTTGCCGGCGAGCGCGTAGATGTTGCCGTCAACGGCTTGCAGGCTGACCTGCGCCGCCTCGATCAAGCCGCTACTCGCGATGGTCCCGCCCGCGCCCTGCGGGCCCGGTTGCACGAAGACCTGCCTGCCCGAGGACGAGTCCTGCAGCAACACCTGCTGTCCGACTGCCAGTTCCACCGTGCCATTCGGCGCGCTGATGGTGCCGGCATTGGCCACCCGTTGCCGCGCAATGAGAAACACATCGCCGGTGCCGGATCCGATCGTCCCCATGTTGACGATGCTCGCGCCGGAATTGCCCGCGAGTGTCAACGGCTGGCCGTTCATGAATGCGTCGATGTCGACGACGTTGAGCGTCGACGCGACGAAACGTCCGTTCGTCGAAATTACGCCTCCCGAGCCGACAAGGATGCCTTGGGGATTGATCAGGTAGAGGCTGCCGCTGGCCGTGAGCGTACCCATGATGGCGGACGGAGAGCCGCCCGTGACGCGATTGAGCGTCGAGCCGTTACCGTTGGCGAACACGACGCGGTTGCCGCTGCCTATCGAAAAGCTATTCCAGTCGACGACGCCCCGGCTCGAACCCTGATTGATGGTCACCGTCGTACCGTCGCCGCTGATGGAGCCGTTTCCGCGGACGAAGCTTCCGCCCGCGGGCAGCGCACCAGCGGCGTGCGCCTCGATTGAAGCGACGCAGCACAGCAGCGCCGCAGCAAGCGGCAGGAGCGCATTGCGCGCACCTCGCCGACGTGAGTTTCCCAGGTCATACCCTGCCGGCGAAGTCTTGATCATCTCGTCTCCTGTCCCACTCGATGGGCGCCGCATTGTCTGATCTCTTGCGGTTATGGCGCCACATGACCGCTGCACGCACGCCGTATTATTACAGCCGGTTTCAGGAGCACAATGAGGCCAGGTGAGCGGGATATCGACGGAATGTGCCTAAACGTCTGCAGAATTGGCCACGCCGGGAACAGCGCGTGCGGCAATGCGAATGCGCAAACCCATGATTTCCCCAATAGCAGCCAGGCACCGTGCAAACGACGATTAACTTCGCGTAGCCCGTGCTGGGCGGCGCTTCAATCTCACTTGGGATGCGAGCAGACGTTCTCCTGGAAGCAGTACGAACAGTGCGATTGATAACGCAATGAGCAACAACGATATTGCCGATCAGGTTCCGGCTCTCGTGTGGACTGCCGAAGCACGCGGAACCGTTACCTATGCCAACCTCGCCTGCCGCAAATATCTCGGCAATCCGTTCGCGCCCAACACGACGTTGCACTGGGACCAGTTCGTCCTCGAATCCGACGTCAAGAAAGTGCACGATGCGTGGCGCACCGCGCTCACCGACGGCGAGAGCGTGAAGGTCAATGCGCGCCTGCAGCGTTTCGACGGTAAATACCGCTGGCACAAACTGCGCATACGACCGATCTTCGACGAGGCGCGCGTCGTGTCCGGCGCGTGCGGCATCGCGATGGACATCGACGACTTCGTGAAAGCCGGCGAAGCCTATGAGGTCGGCGAGCGGCGTCTGCGTTTCGCGCTGGACGCGGCGCGTGTCGGCGCGTGGGAATGGGACATGGGCAGCCGCACCGCGCGAATCAGCGCTCAATTGGCGCAGATTTACGGTCTCGATCCCGAGCAGGCGGAAGTGCCGCTGCAATGGCTGTTCGACAGAATCCCCGAAAGTCATCGCGCCTGGTTCGCGCGCGAGCTGACCGGCCGCCTGCATCAGTGTGTGCCGTTCGAACTGGACTTTCCGATCCAGCTCGAGGATGGGCAGCGCTTGTGGCTTCGAACACGCGGCGAGACCGACTGCGGAACCGGCTCGGAAATCGAGCGCGTATTCGGCGTGACATACGACATCACCGAACAGCACGACGCGCAGACAGAACGTGAACGCAGCGAACAGCGCTATCGCGCGCTCGTCGAAGCGAGTTCCGAACTCACCTGGATCGCAGATGCACAGGGGAAGACGCATCAGCTCGGCAACTGGCAGTCATTCGCGGCGCAGGACGGCATGACCGCGGGTTGCGAATGGCTCGACCTCGTTCACCCGGACGACCAGGAAAGCGCTCGCGAGAAGTGGTCGCAGATCATGAAGACCGAGATGCCGGGCTCGATGACGTTCCGGCTGCGCCGGCGCGACTCCAGTTGGCGGACGCTGGTCGCGCGGGCCGCGCCTTTACGCGACGACGACGGCACGTTGCGCGAATGGTTTTGCATGGCGACGGACGTCACCGACGAACGCGCCGCGGCGGCCGCGCTCGAAGAGCGCAATCTGCGCCTGCAGGTGGCCATGCGCGCCGCCAGAATGACGATTGGCTATCTGTCGCTCGATTCATGGACGCTCTGCTGGGACAGCGTCGACGCGGTGCCCGGCGTGCAAGCCGCGCCGAGCGCGCTCAGCTACGACGCGGCGCTTCATCGCGTGCACGCCGAAGACCGCGCGTCGGTGGACGCAGCGATGCGCCGCGTCGCGCTTACCGGCGAATTCGACAAACCACTGGAATTTCGCATTTCGTTGGGTAACAGGGAAAGCTGGCTGCAAAGCCAGGCCGTGTTGCAGCGTGACGCCGACGGCCGCCCGTGGCGCGTCATTGCGAGCGCCGTGGATGTCACGCAGCGCAAAACGCTGGAACTCGCATTGCGCGAAACGGATCGCCGCAAAGACGAATTTCTCGCGATGCTCGCGCACGAACTGCGCAACCCGCTCGCGCCGATGCGCAATGCCATTGCCTTACTGCGTCGAGAGAAAGAAGCCGGCCTGAAGGCCGGCGAACTGGTCGGCATGCTGAGCCGGCAGGTCGATCACATGGCGCAACTCGTCGACGATCTACTCGAAGTCTCGCGCATCACGCACGGCCGCATCGTGCTTCGACGCGAGCCGCTACTGGTCGGCGCGGCGGTGTATGGTGCGCTCGAAACGGTGTCGTCAATGGCGAGTTCGCGCGGCCAGCACCTCACCGTGCGGCTGCCGCCCACCCCGGTCTGGCTCCACGCGGACCCGCTGCGGCTGTCGCAGATTCTGGTCAACGTGTTGAACAACGCGTGCAAGTACACGGACCCCGGCGGCAACGTCTGCGTGACCGCCCTCGCCGACGAACGCTTCGCCACCGTCACCATTGAAGACAACGGCAGCGGCATCTCGCCCGATCTTCTGCCGCATATTTTCGATCTGTTCGCGCAAGGCGAGCGAACGCTGGACCGGGCGCATGGCGGCCTCGGCATCGGCTTGTCGCTCGTGAAAAAGCTTGTCGAATTGCACGGCGGCTCGATCGACATTGCGAGTCCCGGACCCGGCCGCGGCGCCACGGTGTCGATCAGGCTGCCGCTCTGCCACGCGCCCGAAGTGCCTGCGCCGCTGCACGACGAACCGTCGGCCGGGGGTCATTCGCATGCGGAGCGCGCTTCGCTGCATGTGCTGATCGTCGACGACAACAAGGACGCCGCCGACTCACTCGCGCTGCTTTGCGAGAGCGAGGGCTACCACGTCAGCGTCGCCTACTGCGCCAGCGACGCTCTCGCGCAAGCCGAAGCGGAGCCTGTGGACGCAGCGTTGCTCGACATCGGGCTGCCCGATACGGACGGCTATGAACTCGCCAGGCTGATCCGCCTGAAGGGCGAAGTCCGGCCGGTGCTGATCGCGGTAACGGGCTACGGCCAGGCGGACGATCATCTGCGGGTGCAGGCCGCTGGGTTCGACCATCATCTCGTCAAGCCGGTAGACATTGAATATCTGATGTCGCTGCTCGCGGAGTTGGCGCCGGCTGCGGCATCGCCGCATGCGGACTGACCTGCTCAGATTTGCGCAATTTTTTGCAACCCGGGCTTCCGCCCTCACGAGTTGAACGGCGCTGATGGCGGGCGCCCAATTACGCGATCTCAACGCAATAACGTCGCTATGGCGACACGCTGCATGAAACGCCGGCGGCGCGTGGCGGTCCAATTCACCTACGAATTGGAGCATTGCGCCAAGGGAGTTTATGACTCACACGAGGTTTCGCGCGCGCGACATCCGGCGCCTGCTGGTCGCGCTCGTGCTCGGCGGATCGGCCATGTCGATCGCGAATCAGGCGTGCGCCGTCTACGCGATCGCACAATATGGTGAGCCCAAATATCCGGCGGACTTCAAGCATTTCGATTATGTGAACCCCGACGCACCGCGCGACGGCACGCTTGTCCTCGCGAACCCCGATCGCCTGACGAGCTTCGATAAATTCAACCCGTTCACACTGCGCGGCAATCCGGCGCCCGGACTCGGGCTAATGTTCGAGAGCCTGACCACCGGCAGTTCCGACGAAGTCGCGAGCGCGTATTGCCTGCTCGCCGACGACATCGACGTGGCGCCAGATGGCCTTTCGACCACCTTCCACATCAATCCGCAAGCGCGCTTTTCAAATGGCGACGCGGTCACGGCCGAGGACGTCAAGTTCTCGTTCGACACGCTGAAGAGTCCGCAGGCTCTGCCGCAGTTCTCGGTGTACTTCGCGCAGATCGCGCGGGCCGTGGTCGTCAACCGCCTCACGATCCGCTTCGATTACAAGGTCGCGACGCGCGAAATGCCGCTGCTCGCGGGCGGAATCCCGGTGTTTTCGCACAAGTGGGGCATGAGGCCGGACGGCACGCGCATTCCTTTCGATCAACTCGCATTCGAGAAGCCGATAGCGAGCGGAGATTATCTGATCGACAAATACGACAACGGCCGCACCATCAGTTACAGGCGCAACCCCAATTACTGGGGCGCCTCGCTGCCGGTGCGCGTGGGCACGCACAACTTTGCGCGCATCGACTACAAGCTGTATTCCGACGCAGTCGCCAAGCTGGAGGCGTTCAGGGCAGGCGAGTACGACGTGCTGGTCGAGAACGTCGCGCAGAGTTGGGTGCGGCGCGACGTCGGCAAGCGCTTTGACAACGGCGAGCTGATCAAACGGGAGTTTCCTCACCACAATGGCGCCGGCATGCAAGGCTTCTTCATCAACTTGCGACGGCCGATTTTTCGCGACGTGCGGGTACGTCAGGCACTCGATCTCGCGCTCGACTTCCAGTGGCTTAACCGTCAGCTATTTTTCGATCAGTACAAGCGCACTGGCAGTTTCTTTGCCAACACGGACTTGCAGGCGACCGGCAAGCCAGGCGAAGGCGAGCTAGCGATTCTGGAGCCTTTGCGCGGACAGCTAGACCCGGCCGTGTTCGGCGAGATGCCGCAACAGCCCGACACCGATCCGCCCGGTTCGCTGCGCGCCAATCTCGTCAAGGCGCGCCAACTGCTGGCGCAGGCGGGCTGGACTTATCGCAACGGGGCGCTGCGCAACATGAATGGGCAGCCGTTCGTATTCGAACTTCTCGACGACAGCGGTAGCGGCACGTCCATGGAGCCGGTCGCCGCCGCGTTCGGCCGCAATCTGCAGAAGCTGGGGATTACGATGAATTTCCGCACCGCGGATTTTGCGCTCGTGCAAAAGCGCCTCGACGCGTTCGACTTCGACATGACAACCGTGCGATTGCCCGATGTCCAGGTGCCGGGTACCGAACAGCTTTCGCGTTTCGGCAGCAAGTATGCGGATCAGCAGGGTTCCGACAATCTGGCCGGCGTGAAGTCGCCGGCTATCGATGCCATTCTGCGACGAGTGGTATCGGCGCAAACGCATCAGGAACTTGCCGACGCGACACACGCGCTCGACCGGGTATTGATGAATGGGTACTACGTGATCCCGCACTGGTATTCCGCAAGTCACCGCATCGCATATAGTCGCGACCTCGGCTATCCCGCGAAGCTTCCGCTATATTTCGCCGCCGACGAATGGGTGCTGTCGACATGGTGGAAAAAGAGTTCGGCCAATGCCAGATAGAGCGCAATAGTCAGTGGCCGATTAGCCGCTTTCTCATGCTCGCGGGGAGCATCCATTAATAGATGCCCCCGCGAATTAACACCCGTTTCCTTAACGGTCGAGCTGCTGAATGCCCGCAAGCCGCCACGCCTGGTCGCCCTGTACGCTGCGAACAATGTTCCACACCTCCTGGAACGGCTGGGCAGCCGCTGCGCCGTCTTCGCGCATCAGGCCGTAGAAGCGCACGCTGACGAGCGTCTCGTCCGCGGTGTTTTCCACGCCCAGCACTTCGGCTTCCAGTTGCGGCACTTCCGTACGATTCGGCTCACTGCCGCGGCTTTCCAGATCGCGCTTGATTTGCGCGAACATTTCCGGCGTGGTCAGTTCGAACAGGTCGCCTTGCTCGTTGCGGTCCCATGCGCCTTGCAGACGCATGAACATATTTTTCGCCAACGCCACCAACTCGGCCTGATCGAGCCCGAGCGGTTGCACGGGCCCCGTTACTGTGCCCGTTGCTCCGGCCGGATTCGTCGCGGCGCGCTGCATGCCGAAAAAGTTCGTGTCCGGCCGCGCGTGACCGGCCTGGTTGTGAAGCGGCGAGCCGTTGGTCTGCGACCGGTTCGCGGCGCCGTGTCCATAAGCCAGATCCGGGCGGCGCCGATTGGCGATGAACCTGAACAGCATCACGCCGGCAACGACCACGAGACCGATCAGCAGCACATTCGACAGCATTTGCGCGAGACCCGCGCCCAGGCCAAGTGACGACAGCAGCGCGGCAATACCAAAGCCAGCGGCGAGGCCTGCCAGCGGACCAAGCCAGCGGTTGCGCGCCGGCGTGGCGGCCGGCGCCTGCGCGGCCTGTTGCGCCGGTTGAGCTTGCTGGCTTCGTTGCGCCGGAGCGGACGGCGACGCCATCTGCGACTGGCGCCCAATGCTTTGACTGCCGCCGACGCGCTTTGCTTGCGCGTCGTTGGCCGCGAGCGCGCCAATCGCGAGCACGCCCGCGAGACCGAGCGCTACGGTGCCGCGTGTCACCTTGCCGGCAACGCGCCGCAAGCGATCGATAGTTTGCGTATACATATGAACCTCTCTTGATGTGTCAGGGGCCGCCCGCGCCGCGCGTCATCTTTTCGCGGCTACCTTACGGACAGTAAAATTTTTCGTCGTTAAACTTGCCATCGGCCAGCCTGCATTCCGCCATGCGCGGACTGGGAACTGTTGCCGTGAATGTAGTGCTCCAACTGCTGGATCGTGTGTTCCTGCTCCGACATCTGGCTCTTGATCAGGTCGCCGATCGACACCATTCCAATCACCTGCCCCGCGGCGATCACAGGCAGATACCGTATGCGGTGGCCGGTCATGATTGCCATGCACTCCTCGGTCGTCTGCTCCGGGCCGACGTAGCGCACCGCCGTCGACATGATGTCGCGAACCGGCGTATTACGCGACGAACGGTCCATTAGAACGATCTTGCGCGCGTAATCGCGCTCCGTGACGATGCCGGCAATGCGCCCTTCGTGCGCCACGATCAGCGCGCCAACCTGCCGGTGAGCCATGATCGCAATCGCGTCGTACACCGACGCCGACGCTTCGATCGACCAGACTGTCTGGGACGCTTTCGAACGCAGAAACTGTGCAACGGATGCCATAAGTCACCTCTGTCAGCTCTAATTGCCGCCCGCTAACGCCTCGGGCCGAGCCTTGAATCTAACCGAATGGGAGACAACGGAAAATTCGTATTTTTGTTGCTGATCATTCGAAAAAACCGTAACGTCGTTCGATTGACGGAGGGAGCGTGAACTTCAAGCATCTGTACTACTTCTGGGTCGCGGCACACGCGGGTGGCATCGTCCGTGCCGGTGAGCAACTTCACATCACGCCGCAAACGCTGAGCGGGCAGATCAAACTGCTCGAGGAAGCGCTGGATAAAAAGCTTTTCAAGAAGAGCGGGCGCACGCTCGAACTAACTGATGCGGGCCGGCTGGCGCTCGACTACGCCGACGAAATTTTCTCGCTAGGCTCCGAGCTGGAAAGCGCGGTGCGCCGCGAGCAGGAGGTCGGCACGCAATCCAGGTTTCGCGTCGGCATTGCGGACTCGGTGCCCAAGGCGATTGCGTACCGGCTGCTCGAACCCGCGCTGAGCGCGCCCGCTTCGCTGCGCGTGATCTGCCACGAAGGCAAGCTGCACGCGCTGCTCGCTCAACTGGCCGTGCACCGCCTCGACCTGATCATCGCGGACGCGCCCATCCCCGCCGACGTCAATATCAAGGCGTTCAATCACCCGCTCGGCCGCTCTACCCTGAGCTGCTTTGGCGCCGACGCGCTGCTGCAGGGCGTGCGGAAGCGCTTTCCCATGTCGCTCGGCCAGTTGCCGCTTCTGCTGCCAGGCACCGAATCGGCAGTGCGCCGCAAACTGGATCACTGGCTCGCGTCGCGTGCCATCTCACCGCGCATCGTCGGCGAGTTCGACGATAGCGCGATGGCACTCGCGTTCGGACGCGAAGGCCGCGGCCTGCTCTTCGCGCCGACGGTGCTGGAGAACCAGTTACACGCCGAACAAAAACTCACTTCCGTCGGGCAAATCAACACCATCGTCGAGGAATTCTTCGCGATCTCGATCGAACGTCGCATTAGTCACCCGGCTGTCGCGACGATCATCGACGCCGCGCGCAGCGAACTGTTCAATGCGTAGCGTCGCGCGCCGTGCGCGCGAACCCCGTGACCACCGCGCAACTATTTGATTTGTTTGGTGCGCGGTGCCGACACGCCCGTCTGACCAGGGATAAAGAATCCGCTTCGACAGCCGTTATGCGAACTATGGCGCTGCCTGGCAAGCGCTCCTATCTCTCGCGCTCAACGAACCGTCGAATCCAATAAATGAACCGTCTGACATTGAAACAGAAGTTATGGGTGCCCCTGCTGCTTTGCTGGGCGGCCCTGCTGATCGTCACCGTAGTGAACGCATTCGAAGCACGTAGCGCACAAATGGACGCACGGCGTTCGGCACTGGCCGATGTGACCGACATGGCGGCCTCGATTGTCGCCGACTACGCGAAGCAGGCGGACGCCGGCAAGCTTTCCGTCGACGAAGCGAAGCAGCAAGCCATTGCCCGCGTCAATGCGCAACGCTACGGCACCTCGGGCTACGTGACGATTGTGCGCAGCGACTCGGTGATGGTCGCGCACCCGATGAGCCCGCAACTCAACGGCAAGGACATGAGCGGCTTTCGCGACGCCAAGGGCAATGCGCTGTATCACGACATCGCCGCCGCGGGCGGCTCGGCCACCGGCGCCGGCTATCTGCGTTACTGGTGGCCGAAGCCCGGCGACACGAAGCCGAGCGAGAAAATCGGCTACGTGAAGCGCTTCGCGCCGTGGAACTGGGACTTCATCGCCGGCGCTTACATGGACGACATTCAGGCGGAGTTCTACGCCACGTTGCTGCGCTCGGGCGGCATGTTGCTGGTGCTGGGCGTAGTCGTGTCCTTTGTCGCCTCGCGCGTGGTGCGCAATGTGTCGCGCTCGATCGGCGGCGAACCGTCCGCTGCGGCGGAAATCGCCACGCGCATCGCCCGCGGCGATCTCGCTACGCGTATCGACTTGCGCCGCGACGACACCTCCAGCCTGCTGTTCTCGTTGCGTGAAATGCGCGATCAGCTTGCGGCCACCGTCGCTCGCATCAAGAACTCGGCCGAAACGATCACGGTCGCCTCGAAGGAAATCGCCGCAGGCAATCTGGACCTGTCGAGCCGTACCGAAGAACAGGCCGCGTCGTTGCAACAAACCGCCGCCAGCATGGACGAGCTCACCAAGACCGTCACGCAGAACGCGGGCAACGCAGCAACTGCGTCCGAACTGGCAAAGGACGCATCGAGCATCGCCGCGCGCGGCGGCGAAGTTGTCAACGACGTCGTTCAGAAAATGGCCGGCATCACGGACAGCTCACGCAAGATCGGCGAGATCATCAGCGTGATCGAAGGCATTGCGTTCCAGACGAATATTCTCGCGCTCAACGCAGCCGTGGAAGCAGCACGCGCGGGTGAGGAAGGCCGCGGCTTTGCGGTTGTGGCGGGTGAAGTCCGCAATCTCGCGCAGCGCAGCGCGACAGCCGCGAAAGAGATCAAGGTGTTGATCGACCAGTCGGTTGAGCAGGTCGGCGAGGGTTCGACGTTAGCCGGGAAGGCCGGCAGTACGATTGGCGAGGTGGTAGAGGCGGTGGGCCGCGTCACGGCGATCATGAACGAAATCGCGGCGGCGTCGAATGAACAGAGTTCCGGCATCGGCGAAGTGAACCTCGCGATTCGCCAGATGGACGACGTCACGCAGCGCAATGCCGCACTGGTCGAACAGGCTGCAGCCGCGGCAGGTTCGCTCGATGAGCAGACCGAGCAGTTGCGCGAGGCTGTCGCGGTGTTCAAAGTCGGCCAGCCTGCCTGATCCGGCTGTTGCGTTCAAACGGAACGCGCATAAAAAAAGGTGCCGCGAACGGCACCTTTTTGTACAACAAGCAGCTTCTGTTGAAGCTTAGAAGCGGTGACGCAGACCGACCGTAGCAGCCGTCTGGTTCTTCGACGACGACGGAGCTTGCGTGATGTCGCCGCTGTAGATCGAAGCGACACCGCCGTCGCCCATTGCGTGCTGGTACACGGCTTGAGCGTAGACGTCCGTACGACGCGACAGAGCGTAGTCAGCCTGCAGGCCGATCTGGTGGTAACGAACCGACGTCGAGCCACCGTTTGCGGCAGTGCCATAGCCCTTGCCGTCGGTGAACGTGTACGCCACGCCCAGGCCGAGAGCCGGGGTCAGGTTGTACTTGCCGTTGACTTCGTAGTTGTTAGCGCGCAGCGATTGCTGAACGCCTGCAACGTTGTCGATACGCGATTGCGTCCATGCCAGACCGACAGTTGCCGGGCCGAAAGCGTACGAACCAGCTGCACCGAATTCACGCTGACGGAAGTTGCCCGTTGCGCCCAGGAAGCCGCCGTCGGTCGCGCCGCCGTTGCTAGCCGTGCCAGCAGCGTTCGTTGCGCCCGGGTTGTTCTGCTGTGCGTAAGCAGCGCCCAAACGCAGACCTTGCCACTGGTAAGCAGCACCGAGGCTGTATTCGCGGTTGTTTGCGAATGCGCCAGCCTGGTTCGAGAAGCCGTACGTGCCGCCGAACGTGAAGCCAGCGTAGTTAGCGCTCGAGTACTTGACCGAGTTGTTAACTGCGAAGCCGCCGTTCGTGTTCAGGTTGTCGTTGTTGAACGGGTGCGCGAAGTACGTGCCGCCCCAGCTGCCCGTTGCGGTCAGCGGTGCCAGGAAGTCTTGCGCTGCGTCGTATTGACGGCCCAGCGTGACCGAACCGAATTGCGCGCTCGACAGACCGACGAATGCCTGACGGTTGAACATGCCGTTGTTGTTAGCGAAACGGCCGTTGTTGACGTTAAAGCCGCTTTCCAACGTGAAGATTGCCTTCAGGCCGCCACCCAGGTCTTCCGAACCGCGCAGACCGAAACGGCTCTGGTCGATGCCGCCGCTGCCGGCTGCCCACTTCGAGTTGTGAGCAACGTTGCTCGTGTAGGTCACGCCAGCGTCCAGCAGACCGTACAGGGTGACGCTGCTTTGTGCGTGAGCGACGGAAGCGAACGATGCGGCAACCGCAACGACGATAAGACTCTTTTTCATGCGTGGGACTCCTGTTCGATAAATTTTCGCGGGGGAGCGGGACCAGCCTCGGTAGTACGCGAACGCGCCACCGCCCTTATCGCCGAACCGTTCTGGCCCGGCTGGGGCACCCTCTAAACGAAGCGTGAGTGTAGGGGGCCACCCGGACAACGGACGCCCGCAATTCGCACAACACGGTCTTGCCGATTTGGCAATAATCGATTGCCCTTAGGGGCTAAGTCTTTGTTTTTGGGAAAGTTATCGCAATGAGGGTCAGGCCATCGACCTGCTCCGGACATAAATTATTTGCAACTTTTCAATAACTAAAGTTGTGCGAATGCAACAGCCTGTAATACGGCCGAAGTAATGCGCGGCGTAGAAAAGCGTACTTCCGGAATGAATAGTTGATGATTAATTGCGCAGTGTGGGCGTCATTACGGGCGCGGGATCAATCATTTGAAAAGGCGGGGAACTTAATTGACTGGATATAGTCGCGGTTAATCCGCACCTTTCGCGGTAATCGGTTATCGCGGCATTCAGCGACTTTAATCAACGTGATTATTGGCGTGAACTGCTGGCGCCGTGAGGAACCGGAGAACGTTGGCCGCAGCGCTTCGGCCGAGCCAATGAAAAACCACCCTTCAGGCGGCCGAGGGGAAAGTGCGGCACAAATGCCCCATAAATACGTATTCATGGCTAGTAAGTGAAGCCTTCAGCACGGGCGTGTCCGGAGGTGAACTGCGACGCCGACCGCCGCGTGACCAACCCTGTGCTGAAAGCGGACGGCAATGCATCGAACAGCCTTCCATCTACATTAACGGCACGACCGTGCGTCTTTTCACACGTAGATTCCCTAATTCCAGCAGCGCTGTTGCCGTGCTCTGCGGCGGCTGGCGAGACTGCCTTAGAGTGCATCGTCGTCGGGAGCGCTGCCTGGGGTCTGCGGGTCCGTGTCTGGCGCCGTGCCGGGCAGCGGGCGCGGCTGCTCTTCTGGCGCGTCGAGCGGCTGATTCGAAGGGTCGGCTACGGGATCGACGGTCGGATCGGTTTGCATGACAGGCTCCTGTGGACGGGAAGGACTCCCGCCGACAGCATCGCAACCGTTATTCCCGCGAACGGCGCTCGCAGCGCGCTGCCGCACCCATGCGCGACGATGTAGAAACCGCCGAAGCCGCAAGTGAAATTTTCACAAGGCGTCAGTGCGGCGTCCCACATACATCAATGACGGTCCGGACCGCGCTGCGATGAATCGCCGGCGGCGCCATTAAGAAACGGCTCCAGCCCGAATAGCCACGCGAAGCAGAACGTCACCGCCGGCAGCAGCCCGATCTGGCGGTGAGCCGCGCCCTCGCTCACGCCTGCGAGGGGAGTCGCGAGCAGCGGTTGAGACTGGGGAAACTCGGTAGCAGTCTGGTCAGGTTGCATGGTTGTTCTCGTTATCGAAGCTGTGTGGACACAAAGGCATCGAGCGCTGAGCAAACCGTGTGCCTGCTGCCGCGTTGCATTTTTGCCCGCTCTTAGCAACAGCCGGTGATGGTCGGTGTTTACCCGTCAACCTGCTTTTCGAGCTTGCACCTGCCAGCGAGGCGACACAAAATGTAAGCGCTATCATCAATCTTCCGGCCGCCCTAAGAGCGCCCGTCGGAAAAACTGCGAACGCTTGCGTTTCAAATGTAAGCGCTAACAGTAGAGATGGTGGTCTACAGTTTGAAGGTACCGCAAGGGATCAAGCGCCGATCGCCACCACGAAGGTGGCATACCCCCGCCAGCGCCCGCTTGAATCGCCGCACAACTCACGGTCGCCCGACACCGCATCGGTGCGCCCCGCCTGAATCGCAACATGAAACGGAGACAACGATCATGAGCGCAACGTCGAGCCACGAGCAGCCCCCGCCGAAAATCCGCCGCGCCCAGGTCGTGGCGCTCACGCTGCTGATGGTGAGCGGCATCGTCAACTATCTTGACCGCGGAACGCTCGCCGTCGCCAATCCGTTGATCCGTCACGACATGGGCCTGACGCTCGGGCAAATGGGACTGCTGCTGTCCGCATTCTCGTGGAGCTATGCGCTCTTCCAGTTGCCGGTCGGCGGCCTTGTCGACCGGATAGGACCGCGCAAACTTCTCGGCATGGGGCTGATCGTGTGGTCGCTCGCGCAGGCCGCCGGCGGCTTCGTCTCGACGTTCGGCTGGTTCGTGCTTGCGCGGATCCTGCTCGGCATCGGCGAAGCGCCGCAATTTCCGTCGGCAGCCCGCGTGGTCAGCAACTGGTTTCCGTTGCGCGAACGCGGCAAGCCGACCGGCATCTTCAATTCGGCGTCACCGCTCGGAACCGCGCTCGCGCCGCTCTGCCTGTCGGTGCTCGTCGTGAACTTCCACTGGCGATGGGCATTCATCGCGACCGGCGCGGCCGGTCTGATCGTTGCGGCCGTATGGTTCGCGGTTTATCGCGACCCGGTCAAGGCGACCATGAGCGAGGCAGAGCGCCGCTATCTGGAAGGCGACGAAGCGGACCGTAAGCCGGCACCGGCCGTCACGTTCGCCGAATGGCGCTCGCTGTTCTCGCACGGCACCACGTGGGGCATGCTAATCGGCTTTTTCGGCTCCGTTTATCTGAACTGGGTCTATCTGACATGGCTGCCAGGCTACCTGACCATGGAGCGCCACATGAGCCTGATGCACACCGGCGTCGCCGCGTCGGTGCCGTTTTTCTGCGGTTTCCTCGGCTCGCTCACGGCCGGCTGGTTTTCCGATCTCATCACGAGCCGCAGCGCGAGCCCGGTCGCGAGCCGCCGTAACGCCGTGGTCATCGCAATGCTGGGCATGGTCGCGTTCACGATTCCAGCCGCGCTCGTCGAGAGCAACGTGCTGGCAATCGTCTGTATCTCGGTCGTGATCTTTCTCGCCAACGCCGCATCCGCGAGTTCGTGGGCGCTCGCGACAGCGGCCGCGCCGCCGAACCGCGTCGGCTCGCTCGGCGCGATTCAGAATTTCGGCGGCTTTCTCGGCGGCGCACTCGCGCCGATTTTCACCGGCTATATCGCGCAGACGTGGTCGTTCGTGCCGGCCTTGCTGACAGCCGCGGGCATCGCGTTTATCGGCGCGATGAGTTATCTGCTGCTGGTGCGCAAGCCGATCGCCGACACACCCGCCACGAACGAGACGATCCAGGCACCGGCATGAACCGTTCGCCTCTCGCCCGTCCAATCAAATTCTTCTGGAGCACAACAGCATGACAATCGCGAAGCCACCCACCGTGTCAATTGAAGGGATTGTTCCCGTGATGCTGACGCCGTTCGACGACTCGGGCGCGATCGACTACGCCGGCCTTGAACGTCTGATCGAATGGTATCTCGCGCAGGGATCGGACGCGCTGTTTGCGGTCGCGCAGTCGAGCGAGATGCAGTTTCTTAGGCTCGCCGAGCGCGGCGCGCTCGGGCGGTTCGTCGTCGAGAAGGTCGCGGGGCGAATCCCTGTCGTGGTGTCCGGCCACATCAGCGACGATCCGGACGCGCAAGCCGAAGAACTAAACGTTGCGGCAGCGACGGGCGCACAAGCCATTGTGTTAGTCACCAACCGGCTCGATCCCGCGCGCGAGGGCACGCAGGCATTTGCCGCGAATCTGAAGCGATTGCTCGCGCGTCTTCCGTCCGACCTGCCGCTCGGCCTGTACGAGTGCCCCGCACCGCATCGTCGCCTTCTTTCGGATGACGAACTAAAACTATGCATAGACACTGGCCGCTTCATCATGCTAAAGGACGTGAGCTGCGATCTCGCGACCGTGAAACGCCGCGTCGCGCTGGCGCAAGGCTCGCCGCTGAAGATCCTCAACGCCAACGCGGCGATTGCGTGGGACGCGATGAAAGCCGGTTCGGCAGGCTTTAACGGCGTGTTCACCAACTTTCATACTGACCTGTACAAATGGCTGCGCAACGACGCGGCCCGGGACCCTGCCCTCGCAGATGAACTCGCGACGTTCCTTGTGCTCGCCGCCGTCTCCGAATCGCTCGGCTACCCCGCGCTTGCGAAGATGTACCACCAGCGCATCGGCACGTTCAATTCGATTCGCTGCCGCGTAATCGACTACGACGTCCGCGAACGGTTCTGGGCGCTGGATGCGATACTCGACAAGATCGTGGCCGGCACCGAGCATTTCCGCGCTCGCATCGCAGCACTGGATTCGAGCCGCTAGCGATAACCCGTGCCTCGCGCGATCGTCGCGGCTACGCCAAGAGTGACGCAACGGTAAGATGTCAGGCTTTCAGCTTCACCCCGCACTCCGAACTCATGTCCGACACGCCCGACACACCAGACACAACCGGCTTCGCCGCTACAGCCCGAACTCAGACGAGCCGCGTGCGCCGCGGGACGGGCCGCACGGTGTTGTCGGATGTTGCGAAGCTGGCGGGCGTATCGACCGCGACCGTATCGCGCGTCTACAACGAGCCGGAGAAAGTATCGGCTGCGGTGCGCGAGCGCGTCGAACAGGCGGCGCTCGCGCTGAACTGGTTTCCCAATGCCGCGGGGCGCGCGCTTGCGTCCACGCGCAGCCACATCGCGGGCATCATCATTCCCACGCTAGACGATCAGGTGTTCGCCTCGCAGGTAAGCGGCATGCAAGCCGCGTTTGCGACGCGCGGCATTACGCTCGTTCTCGGCTGCTCGAACTACGATCCCACGCAAGCGCTCGTGCAGGTGCGCGCGATGCTCGCGCGAGGCGTCGAGGCAATGGCCATCGTGGGTGAGGCGCATCCGCCAGAACTTTTCGACGCGTTGCGGCTCTACCGCGTGCCGTATGCGGTGACCTACGCGTACCGCAAGGAGAGTCCGCACGTCTGCATCGGCTTCGACAATTTCGCGGCGTATGTGCAAATGACCGAACATCTGATCGCCCTCGGTCATCGCTCATTCGCGGTGTGCATTCAGCCGACGCGCGACAACGACCGGGTGCAGGCGCGCGTCGCCGGCATTCGGGCGGCGCTCGAACGTCACGGCCTCGCGGTGCGACCCGAACACATGTGCGAGGGGGAATCGACAATCGCATTCGGGCGCCGCAGTCTGCGCTCCATCTGGCAAGCGGCGAGCGAACGCCCGACTGCTCTTATCTGCGGCAACGATCACATCGCGCTTGGCGTGCTGCGCGAAGCGGAAGAACTCGGCATTGCCATACCGCGCGAGCTATCAGTAACGGGCTTCGACGATCTCGAGATATCCAGAGAGATTCACCCCACGCTCACCACGATGCGCGTGGATACGCGTGAGATCGGACAACTCACCGCGCAATATCTGCTCGACATGCTGGACGGCAAGCGGGCGCAACGCGGTCAGGAAGTGCACGCGCTACTGCAGGTCAGAGAGTCGACGGGGCCGGCGTCACGATAAGACAACGTTGCGTGCCGCAGTGTCGTATGCGCGCCGCAAGCGCTTTGCGCCTTCTTCGATATCGGCAATACCCGGCGCCGCAAACGACAAACGCAACGACGCAGGGTCGATCCTGTCCGCGAAAAATGCCTTGCCCGGCACGAACATGACCTTGTTCTCGATAGCGTGCTGTAGAAGCGCAGAGGCGTCGATGCCTTCGATACGCGCCCAGACAAACATGCCGCCGTCAGGCCGATGAAACTGGAGCGTATCGCCAAACTGCGAGCGCAGTGCTTCGCATAGCGCCTCGCATTTGCGCCCGTACATTTCGGTGATGCGCGGCAGGTGTCGTTCGAGCGCACCGTCGGCCAGATATTCGGCGGCAATGGCCTGCGTCCACGGCGCACTGCACAGGTCGACGGTCTGCTTTGCAATCACACAACGGCGCGTGATTTCGGCCGGTGCGATTGTCCAACCTACGCGCAGTCCAGGCGCGACGATCTTCGAAAGGCTCGCAAAATGCACGACCCAATCACGTGAGCCCTCTACTTCGGCCGCAAGAGAAATGATCGACGGAACCGCGACTCCGGAAAAGCGCAGATCGCCGTATGGGTCGTCTTCGACGATAAGAAACTTGTATTGCACCGCAAGCTTCAGCAAGGCGATGCGGCGCTCCCGCGTGATGGTTGCGCCGGTCGGATTGGCAAACGTCGGAACCGTATAGAGCAGCTTCGGGCGCGCAACCGTACCCGACGCCAGAAGCTCGGCGAGATGTTCGACGTCGAGGCCGTGCGCATCCACCGGCACGGTAACGATTTTCGCCTGCTGAAGCTTGAGTGCCTGAAGCGTTGCCGGATACGCAGGCTGTTCGGTGAACACGACATCGCTTGGACTCACCAGCACGCGAAGCAGCAGGTCGAGTCCCTGCTGGGAGCCCGTAGTCACCAGCATTTCGTTCAACGCGCATGGCACGCCGCGACGCGCCATCAGGCTTATGAGCTCGTGCTTCAGACGCGGCAACCCGTCGGTCGGCCCGTACTGCAGACAGCTGTTCGGGTCTCGATATGCGCGAGCTTCGGCCTGCTGCAAACCGTCGACATCGAACAGATCGCTAGCCGGATAGCCGCCCGCGAACGAAATCATGCCTGGCTCACCCAGATACTTGAACAGTTCGCGAATCGGAGAGCCCGAAGGATTCTGGAAAGGAGCGGTGAATTCGTACATGTTTGCGGCGGCTGAGCCCAGGTCGTCAAGCATTATTCGTGGTCGCCTACACCACGTTTTTTTCCACGATGGGGCGGTTTTCGAGCAGACGGTCCCAGTTCAGCGAAGAGAGATCGAGCGACACGTAGCGTCCATTCAGAATCAGTTCGCTTACGCCGCGGCCCGTTGCGGGGCCCTGCTGAAGACCATGTCCGCTGTACCCGTTCGCGAACACGCAGTTTTCGATTTGCGGGTGATAGCCGATGATCGCGTTGTGGTCGAATACGTTGTACTCGTAATAGCCAGACCAGCAGTTCGCGACACGCAGCGCTTCGAACTCGGGCACACGATGCGCAAGCGTCGGCCAGATGACGTCGTCGAAAAGGCGGTGATCTACCTCGTCAAGCGGCAGATCGTCAGGATCGTTATCCGCGCCCGGCGATGTGCCGCAAATGTAGGTCTTCCCTTCCGGCCGGAAATAGACGCCGGTCGGATCGATCAGCAACGGACAGTCTGCGAGGCGAGCCGGAGACGACACATTGAAAATGCTGCGACGGCGAGCAAAGACCGGAATGTCGATGTCCATCATGCCGGCAATCTTCCGCGCCCATGCGCCAGCCGCGTTCACGACCGTATCGCAGGCGAAGCGCTCGCCATTGCTGGCGATGACGTGCGTGATCTTGCGGCCCTCGCGAACGACACCGGTCACATCGGCGGCAATGTAGCGCGCGCCGAGCGACTGCGCTTTCTTGCGAAGCGCCTGCACGAGGCCATAGCCGTCGAACCATCCTTCGCCGCTCTCCCCGAAGGCGCCCGACGTGAGGTCGGCCACATTCAGCCAGGGGAACCTGGCTTTCAGCGCCTGCTGGTCCATCAGATTGATGTCCGCGCCAAGGCTCTTCTGCAACGCGTGGTTTTCGCGCAGCGTTGCGTCGCCGGCGGCCGTGGCGAGGAACAGGTAACCGCCTTCATGCAAATCGATCGAGGGCTTGTTGCCGTCCACTTCAAGAAGCTCGCCGATATTGCGCAGAAAGTCGATACCGTACAGCGACATCTGAATCGATAACGGCGTGGAGAACTGCTGCCGGATCGAAGCGGCCGATAATGCCGACGACGACTTCGCGTAGCTCGGATCACGTTCGATCACGGACACGGAAACCGTCGGATCGGAAGCGCGCAAGAAGTAAGCAATAGAACTGCCGATAACGCCGCCACCGACAATAACGACTTGTGAACTCACGACTCGCTCCAGGTTGCACATGACCGGGCTGCCCCGGAAAGGGCCCGCCGGGATACAGTGACCGACTTGTCCGGCAGGGCCGCAACGACAGCTCGCGCAAAAAACGGCCGTGGTTAAACAGCCGTGCACGTGCAGCGCAAAACGCTCAGCCGATGTTGAAATCGATGCCCTGAGCGAGCGGCAGTGCCGACGAATAGTTGACGGTGTTGGTCGCGCGCCGCATATAAGCTTTCCACGAGTCGGAGCCCGATTCGCGACCGCCGCCCGTTTCCTTCTCGCCGCCGAACGCGCCGCCAATTTCCGCGCCGCTCGGTCCGATATTCACGTTCGCGATACCGCAGTCGCTGCCCGACGCCGACAGGAAGCGCTCCGCTTCACGCAGGTCAGTCGTGAAGACACATGACGAAAGACCATGAACCGCTGCGTTGTTTCCGCCGATCGCGTCGTTGAAGTCGCTGTACTTCAGCACGTAGAGAATCGGGGCGAACGTTTCCTTCAGCACGACCGACGTTTGCGAAGGCATTTCGACGATGGCCGGACGAACATAGAAGCCCTTCTCATTGCCGGCAACCGCATGACGTTCGCCGCCGAACACCTTGCCGCCTTCGCTCTTTGCCTGTTCGAGCGCCGCTTGCATGCGGTTGAACGACTGTTCGTCGATCAGCGGTCCCATCAGCACGCCCTGCTCCAGCGGATTGCCGATCACGACCTTGCTGTATAGCGCCTTCAAACGTTCGACGGCCTTGTCGTACACGCTTTCGTGAACGAACAGGCGGCGCAGCGACGTGCAGCGCTGACCGGCCGTGCCGACCGCAGAAAAGACGATACCGCGCAGCGCCAGTTCCATATCGGCGCTGCCGGAGACGATGCCCGCATTATTGCCGCCGAGTTCGAGAATCGAGCGGCCAAAACGGCGCGCCACTTCGACGCCGACCGCGCGGCCCATTTCCGTGCTCCCCGTCGCGCTCACGATGTTGGAACGCGGGTCGGCAACCAGCTTGGCGCCGACCTCGCGGCCACCGTTCACGACGCTCGTCAGGCCTTCGGGAGCGTCGCCGAATTCCTTCAACGCGTCTTGCAGGATCTTGTCGACTGCCAGCGCGGTGAGCGGTGTCTTTTCCGATGGTTTCCAGACGACCGCATTGCCGCACACCAGCGCGAGCGCGGCATTCCACGACCACACGGCTGCGGGAAAGTTGAACGCGGAAATGACGGTGCACACGCCGAGCGGATGCCACGTTTCAGCCATCCGATGACCCGGACGCTCCGACGCGATCGTCAAACCGTAAAGCTGACGCGACAGGCCGACCGCGAAGTCGCAGATGTCGATCATTTCCTGCACTTCGCCAAGGCCCTCCTGAAGGATCTTGCCGGTCTCGAGCGTGATGATGCTGCCGAGCGCGTGCTTCTGCTCGCGCAGCTTGTTACCCAGCAGACGCACCAGTTCTCCGCGACGCGGCGCCGGCACGTTGCGCCAGCTTGCGTAAGCCTTCTGGGCGCTGGCCAGCGCGGCGTCGACCTCGGCGACCGTCCGGCTCGCAACGCGGCCGATGAGTTCGCCGTTGATCGGCGAATGGACGGCAATGTCGCCCGCTTCCGCGAGGTGGGAAATGCCGAGTTCCGAGAGAATGGCGGATGCTTTCACGATTGAGACCTCTTTGAATTTCCAATACGAAATTTTGGTACGTTCGGAAACTATACACGCGCGGGTTTTTGCCGGCAACATCAACCGCTTCCGCTGCCGCCGCGCGCTCGCAAGCGTTATTTCTGATAGGAAATGCCGCCTGCATTCTGATCGGAACGCCTTATCAGCATGAGCCACCGGCCTGAATCACCGGCCGGAGACACACCTACTGTGCCGCGTTCGCGGTCATTTTGAAAATGCCTTGCGCATTACCGGCGTCGAAACGCAGGTCCGTGACCCAGCTACGCGATGCCTGATCGAAAGTGCGCTTGCGAGTAATGAATTCATAGAAGGAGCCAGGCACAGTACGCGTGACGAGCTTGTCGCCAGTGGACCTGAATTGACGCTCGACCGTATCCGCGCGATAGGCGGTCTGGAAGACGCGGCCCGAGCGCGAGCGCTCGACTTCGGGCTTCATGGGCCGGCCCTTGCCCTTCTCTTCGTCCGACAGCGTGAACACGTCTTCCACGCGATCCGTCGCGTGATTGAAGGCGTTGCCTTCGGTAGCGATCCACGCCATTTCGGCTGATTCGCGTAACAGGACTTCGTAGTCCGCCTCGCTCGGCAGATCGTGCTGGCGAGCGAACGCGCCGACAATGACCGGCAGCAACTTGTGAGCTGCGTCGATAGCAAGCGAGCCTTCACGCTCCAGTTCCCAGAGTTGCGATACGGCGAGCGGCGTCAACGGATCTTTCGACGAATGGACCACGTTAGTGACCGCCTGCTGGAACTCGCTGGAGAAGCGTTCGGGATGCAACTCGCTCACGAAGAACTGCGCGATTTCATCGGGCGCGTCATCATGCGCGTACGCACGGCCGGTCATGCCCAGTTTGTCGAGCGGATAGCGGCCGTTCAGCCTGAAGCCAAGCGGACGCAAGATGCGAGTGAATGCAGCCTCGCCAGGAGGCAGCGCCCCGTTGTTCTCCCACCTCACGGTGCGCAACGCGCCGTGATCGAAATACACAGAGCCGCCGTTCGCGATTGTCTCGGTCGTATAGGCGCGCCCATTCGGCGAACGCTCCAGTAGATCCTCGAATAAGGCCATGTTCATCGCCTGCGCGAGTTCGGCGCGCGTCACCGTGCCGTCTTCCCAATCCGCCAGTGCGCTCGGAAATCTGAGGGTTGTAAAGAGCGACTCCGTTTTGGCCGGGCCAAGCAGTTTCAGTAACAGGCGTTCAACGTTCGAATTGCGCATCTGCGTTTCTCTCGGGGGCGCGCCGCCGCAGCGGGAAGGTGTTCATCGACGGCATACCGGAACTGGTAGCCAGAAGGTAGGCGAAGGGGTAGCCAAGCTTACGTGATTCTCATTATTCAAAGTGTTGCACCCGCCGTAAAGCGAGTTTAAATTGCCACTTGATGACTTTTTGGAATTAACATGCGCAAGTTCAAGGTTCCCGGCACGAGCGCGTTGCTGGCCTTCGAGGCCGCGGCGCGGCACGAAAGCTTCACTCATGCTGCGAAAGAGTTGTCCCTGACGGAGAGCGCGGTTTCGCGGCAGATCCTGACGCTCGAATCGAATCTTGGCGTGCGCCTTTTCGTTCGTTCGAAGCAGCGCGTGATGCTGACTCGCGCCGGTCGTCTGTACGGTACGCAGGTGCGCCGGGCGCTGGAGAATCTGGATCGGGACACGCTGTCGATCATTGCGCACGGCAGCGGAGGCGGTTACCTGGAACTCGCGGTGCTTCCCACGTTTGCGTCGCAATGGCTGATTCCGAGAATGAAGGACTTCAACGACCGCAACCCGGACGTTCGAATCAACATGGGTGTTCGCACCGACCCGTTCCCGTTTGAGGAGTCGCATTTCGAGGCCGCCATTCACTATGGCAAGCCGACCTGGCCGGGCACGTCGTCGGACTATCTTTTCGGCGAGGAAGTCGTGCCCGTCTGCGCGCCGTCACTGCTTGCAAAGCCCGTCAGGAGAGCGCACGAATTGCTGAACTACCCGCTTCTCCATTCGACGACGCGCCCCGACGCCTGGTCCCGCTGGTTCGCCAATCTCGGCGTCGAAGATAACGCCACGATGCAAGGCGTCCGGTACGAACTGCATTCCATGCTGATTAGCGCCGCGGCCGCAGGACTCGGCGTGGCCCTCGTTCCAAAATTTTTCGTCGACGAACAGCTGTCGCAACTGGGCCTCGTCATTCCGCTCGCGGCCACCACGGTCGAGGAATCCGCGTATTACCTTGTCTATCCGACAGAGCTAAGTCACGGGAAGCCACTCGAACTCTTCAGAACCTGGCTGATTGAGGAAGCCGGCGCGTATAGCGCGGCAAGGCGCTGACGCGGCGCGTCACGGGCGCCCACGGCATGGCGCTTGCGCAAACCGGAGTGCCGGGCCATGTGCGCGGCACCAGGCGACCTCTTCCCTCTCTGCAGGAGACACCATGAAACTTCTCACGACACAAGACGGCCTGCCGCGGCTGTCATGGGGCCCGATTTTCGCGGGCGTTATTCTCTCGATGATCGTCTATCTGGTCATGAGCGTGCTGGGCACGGCTATCGGCGCGTCGCTGCTCGCGCCGATGTCCAAACCCGACCCGTTGCAAGGCTTCGGCTTCGGCTCCGGCGTGTGGGTAATCATAACGACGGTTCTCGCGGTCTTCGTCGGTTCGTACTACGCAGGACGGTGCGCGCCCGTGCTCGGATGGCTGCATGGCCTGCTAGCATGGGCTGTCATGACGCTGTTCATTCTCTATGGAATGACTTCGCTCATCACGGGAGCGGTCAGCACTGCAGGAAGCGTTGCGGCGACGGGTGCGCAAGTCGGCGCGCAAGTGGGCGCGACCGCGGCCAATCAGGCAGGCGGAGCCAATTCCATCGTTGACACTGCCAAGCAGCAGATGCAGTCGGCCATGGCGTCGGCGGCGTCGATGGCGTCCAGCCCCGAAGCCGGACAACGGGCCCGCGAAACCGCTGACACGGCCGCGCGCGGCGTCGCTCGCGCCAGTTGGTTCTCTTTCGCAGCGCTGATCGTCGGCGCGATTATCGCGATCGTGTCGGGCAGTGCGGGTTTCCGCCATCAGCCGCCGATTGAAGAAAGCGGCGGCTCGGCCATTGGCCGCAATGCAGTACCGGGCAGCAATCGCGTTGTTTCGCCGCGAAGCAGAGCCTGAACTGCAACTGAAAGAGACGGCATGCGGCCCGCCTCGGGTTGCATGCCGCCGCATGTCGTCGTGCACCGTCGAGTGCGGAGATATGTTTTAAATCGCAAAGGCCGTTGCCACAAATATTTAACATTTGCTGTTGCAAGGAAAAAGACGTTGGATTCCCCTTGCACCTAATGCTATGTGCATTCTCCCCAAAAAAATTGCCGACCGCTTTAGCCGTCCGTCAATAATCGCCCCCATTGGTTATTTGCCGCATTTGGACTAATGTCTAATAACTCTTGGTTAGACAACAAGAACGAACGTTGCGAGGTGGGGGCATGGTCACTTTAATAGACCTGGAGATCGCGCATCTGGGGCGAGTCATGAGCGCGTCAATGACAGGAGATCTCGCGGGGCCGATCTTGCCGGCCGCATACTGGCGCCTGCGGCTTCATCGACTACTCGATTCGCAGCACCTTACGAATGCACAATTGCGCTCACTCGACCTTCTCCTGCTGCGACTGGACGAACTCGAGGCGCAAGCTTCGAATAGCACCGCAGCCGGAATTGCAATCAGCATGAGCTAGTCAATGCAGTGCCGCGATAAGCCTGCAACGGAGAATTTCGAACGCATTTTTCCGATGCGGGGCATAGCTTCGAATCGCGAATTTGCATAAAAGCGTGAGGGGAACTGCGGCTGTCTGCTATGCGAATGCACGCAAAACATTGCTAGTTGCGCGAGCAACGGTTGGCAAGATTTCGTGTGCGCGCAGGTGACCTGGGTCCGCTAACATACAAACCTGACAGATTCAGATCGGGCTGTCCGGTTTGGTGCCCTGCACCTTCACGCTGCTAATTCCAGGAGATAGTTAATGAATAAATCCCGCATATTTCTCGCGTCGATGGTGAGCGCGGGTATGCTGGCGTCGTCGCTCGTTCTCGCACAACCGCCGCACGACAACCCCGGCAAGGGCGGCGACCACGGTCATGGGGAGAGTCACGGTCACGGGCCCAACCATGGTCATGAATCGAACGGTCATGACCCCAAGCAGGTGCCACCCGGACACAGCCCCGACGGCCCAGGCAACTCCGCGAACGCGCCCGGACATTGGCGCAAGGGCGATCGCCTGCCTCCTGAATACCGCGACCGTCAGTATGTGATCGACGACTGGCGCGCGTACCGGCTGGCTCCGCCGCCGCGCGGCTATTCGTGGGTCGGCATTGGCGGCGACTATCTGATGGTGCAGATTTCAACGGGAGTCGTCCTGCGCGTCGGGCCGTAAGCACCGATCGGCCGGCCGTTGCATCGGCCGGTCATGAAGCAATAGATTGCCACGCTCCCGTTGCCGGCGACCGTGGCAATTTCTCCATCAAAACCCGCGCAACAAAGCTGCAATCAACTGGCTCTTCAACCACCCCGCATCACATCGCAGGCCCGACAGCGGCCACATGCACTCCCTCCACACGTTGCACACGATTGACACGAAGCGCGCAGCAGCTAAAGAACCGTTGACGCGGCGCCGTTATATCAACCACGTATCGTGAGTCGGCGCGACGCGCTTGCGCCGTCGCGGACGCTCTTCTTTCTGTGCTTTTTGCCATACCCGATGAAATGCGCATAGATACTTGCGCCAAAATTAATTTCGAACGACAACATCGACAACCAACCTTCATACTCTGTCACTTCTTAGGCGGGCTACTCCGACAGCGGAATCGGAAGCTCGTCAGACAGGGAATCGATGCATGACCGCCGTCCTTGCGACGGCCATTTCCGCGTAGCGCCGCACGCGGATCATGTGGAGCTTACTTTGTAATGAGTTATACCCCAGTCGTTCCGTTCGCCACCGACAAGGCCGACTCCGGCTCTTTCGTAGGCGGCGCACCAGCGTTTCGCCAACTGGTCCGGATGATCGATCGGGTTGCTCCCACCGATCATCCGCTGCTTATTTTCGGGCCGACCGGTTCGGGCAAAGAACTCGTTGCGCGCCGTGTTCACGCACACAGCCTGCGCCAGGATCAACCCTTCGTCGACGTCAATTGCGGCGCGATTCCCGAACACCTCGTTGAAGCCGAACTGTTCGGGCACGTCAAGGGCGCGTTCACCGGCGCGGGCGAAAACCGCCAGGGGCTTTTCCAGCAAGTTGGCAAGGGCACGCTGCTGCTCGATGAAATCGGCGAATTGCCGCTCGCGCTGCAGCCGAAACTACTGCGCGTACTTGAAACGCGCACATTCCGTCCGCTGGGATCGTCGACCAGTCTGCGGTTTGCCGGGCGCGTGGTTGCCGCGACACACCGCGACCTGCGCGAGCTCGCGCGCGCGGGGCTGTTCCGCGAGGATCTGTTCTACCGGCTCGCGGTCTTCGTACTCGCGGTGCCGGGCCTCGAGCAGCGCGTCGAGGATATCCCCGCGCTCGTCAACCACTTCGCGTCACAACACACGCGCCGGCTGGAGTTTGCGCCGGCCGCGCTGCGTCGTCTTGCGCAGCACCCGTGGCCTGGTCATATCCGGCAATTGCGCAACCTGGTCAGCCAGTTGAGCGTGCTCGCGGAAAGCACGGTGATCGACGTGGATACGCTCGAGCCGTTTCTCGCCAACGAGACCAGCGGGCCGGTATCGCGCGCGAGTCTCGCCGATATGCTGATGCAACTCGAAGGCCGCGACAAGCTCAACGCCGCCGAAGATTTGCTGATCGACCGCGCACTCGAACGGACGAGCGGCAACAAGAGTGCGGCCGCCGCGATGCTCGGCGTGGGTCGCAAAACAATCGAACGGCGTCTGAAGTCGCGAGAGGAACATCACCGTGAAGCGCGCAAGTGCCTGGAGCATGCGAGTGCGCTGATCGAAGAATCGAAATTTGCCGAAGCAATTCCGCCGCTGCGCCGCTGTCTCGACGTGCTGCAAACGCCGAACGAACAGGACCCCGTGCGCCGCCTCCAGTTCGACGCCTACCGCCTTCTGGGCATGAGCTTGCGCAGCGTGCACGGCTGGCTGTACGCGGAAGCCACGGCCTGCTACGCCGCAGCGCTGGCGGTCGGTGAAGGCGTGTGCTCCCCCGCTGAAATCGCCGCAATCCAGTTCGGCATCTGGACCACGCAGTTAACCACGCTGCAGCTCAAGCAGGCACGCGCAACCGCGCAGAACATGCTGGAGCGCGCGCAGAACGCCGGCGATCGCGTGTCGCTCGACGAAGCTCACGTCGCCATGACCAACACGCTGTTCTGGCTCGGCGACAGCGAAGAAGCTCTCGCCTGTCTCGCGCGCGGCAATCTGCTCGGCGTGGGGCGCAACGACATCCGCACCGGCTCGCAAGGAATCGACCTGGCGAGTCTCGCGTTGACGTTCGAAGGACTCGCCGCCTACCAGATCGGCGCCTTCGGACAGGCACGCCGCGCGATGGAAATGCTGATTTTGCGCACATCCGAACCCGGCGTGCACGCGCTCGCTCACGTCGTCAATTTGCAGGGCGCCGCCTGGCTCGCCGCGCTGTTCGACGACGTGGAACGGCTGGGTCAGCTTGCGAGCGAACTGGAGTCGGTGTCGATCGCGCACGGCTTCGCGTTCTATCGCGGAGTCGGGCAGGTGTTGCGCGGCTGTCATCTCAGCGCGCTCGGGCAGGCCGACGAAGCGGAAACTGTCATGCTCGACGGCTACGATAACCACGTCGTTTGCAATGGCGGTGCGCTCTTCTATTCGTTCAAGACGTGGCAGCACGGGGAATTGCTGCTGCGCGCCGGCCGCGCGAAAACGTGCGAGGCGATTCTGGCTACGGCTATCGACGAAACGCTCGCCCGTCAGGAGCGCGTGTATCTGGGCAAGCTACTGGTCACGCGAGCACGCGCGCAGTGGGCGCTCGGCGACGTGAACGCCGCGGAACTCGGGCTGCGCACGGCGCTGTCGACGGCGCTCGCGTTCGGCTCGGTGCCTGGGCGCGTGGATGCCGCGCACCACCTCGCCGATTTGCTGCGCTCGACTGGCCGCGTAGCCGAAGCCATCGAGACGCTCGAGCGCGGCCTGCGTGCGTTGCCGACGGATGCAACGCCTCGCGTCGCGGGCGCCGCGAATCTGCTTGCCGAACTCCAGCAACATGCTTCGTTCCACAACTACACCAAAGGAATCGTAAATGGCATATGAGCTACGCCGGGAAGATCTCGAACCGCTGCTACTGGGCGCAGCTTTCTTCGGCAGCGGCGGAGGCGGCACCATCGATTCCGCACGGCATCTGGCCGCGCACTTCGTAGCCGGCGACTACTATCCCACCGACACTGTCAAGGTCGTTTCCGTCGATGAAGCGACCGAGGGCGCGGCCGTCATGGTCGCCTATCTCGGCGCGCCCGAAGCGATCAACTCGGCGACCTACCCGCTCGGCCCCGTGACGGCGGTGCAGAACGTTCAGGCTCGGCTCGCCTCGCAATCCAAGAAACTCGCCTATGTGATGCCGCCGGAAAGCGGTGCGCTGGGCTTCACGGTGGCTGCACTCGTGGCGGCGAAACTGGGCCTTGCGGTCATCGACGCCGACGGCGCCGGGCGCGCGGTGCCCTCGTTGCCGATGCTGACGTTCGCCGCTGCGGAAATCGATCCGCGGCCCGCGTTCCTCGTAAGCCAGGGCGGTCTTTGCGTCGAACTGAATGTGACGCCGCGCGGCGGCAGCGAAGGCGCGCCGACTCATCAGCGGGACGTGTCGGCGATCGTCGAACAGATGATGCGCCCGGTCGTGGCCGATCCGGAGTTCGGCCAGTTCGGCGGACTCGCGATGTGGGTGATGACGCCGGCCGATATCGGCCGCGCGACGCCGATTCGCGGCACACTGACGCGCGCACTGAAACTCGGGCGCGCGTTGCAGAGCGGAGAGATCGGCAGCGCCCGGCAGATGACCGCCTATCTCGTCGAACGTTGCAGACTTGCGGCGCGCGCAGTTTCCGAACCGGGCGAACTGGTGTCGGCCGAAGTCGATACGAGCGGCGGTTTCGACGTCGGCAAGATTCGCATTCAGGCTGGACAGCATACCTATACGGTGATGTATCAGAACGAGTCGCTACTCGCATGGGACAGCACGTGTGCACAGCCGATCGTGCTCGCGCCCGACAGCGTCGCCTATTTCGTCGGCGGCGAGGGCCAGGCAGTCTTTAGCAATGGCGACCTTGTCAACGGCGACGGTTCGCTGAATCCGGCAATCGGCAAACGCCCCGTGACGCTGATCGCCTGGCGTGCCGAAACGGAGTTGCGCAAACCGGGCCTCATTCTCGACAGCTTCATGCAGTTGCTGAACTCGCTTGGCTACCTCGGCCCTTACGTGCCGCTGGAATCGCTGCAGTCCGCACGCACTGGAGATGCATCTTGAACTCGCCCATTCGTATCTGTGTGCTCGTGCCGGTTGCCACGTCCCAGTACAACGACCGCATCATGAAGGCGATTGCGCCTGTCGTGCCGCCCGACGTCCAGGTGGAGATTCGCAACATCACCGCGGGTCATCCCGACATCGAGAACCGCACGAACTGGCTGCAGAACGGCATGCCGGTGGTCGAGCTCGCGCAGTCCATCGCCAACGACGGCTTCGACGGAATCTGGCTCACCGACTTCGACATGTGCGGCGTCGAAGCCGCGCGCGAAGTGATCGACATTCCGATCATCGGCGGCTTTCCGGCGTCGGCGTTTACGGCCCTCGCGCTCAGCCAGCGCTTCTCGATCATCACCATCCTGCAAAGCACGCTCGCGATGCAGCGCGGTCATCCGCAAACCTACGGCATAGAAGACACCTTCGCGTCGATTCGCGCGATCGACTGCCCTGTCGCGCAGCTCGAGAACATCGACGTCGTGGTTGTCCGCACCTTCGAAGCGGCATTGAAGGCGATCAAGGACGACGGCGCTCAGGCAATTCTGCTCGGCTGTACGGGATTCGTAGACGTGGCGAGCCGGGTCTCGACGCTGCTCGGCGAGGCGCTCGGCGCTTACGTGCCCGTAATCGATCCCAATCAGGCGGGGTTCAGCTTCCTCGTGTCGCTGGTGCGTATGCGCGTGCGCCCGAGCAGGCTCACGTACAGCAAGGTCAGCTTGCAGGCGTAAGCAAGGCCGCTTCTGTCCGCCTCATCCCCGTCCGCCCTCATCCGCTTCATCTGCTTTCGTCCGGCTGCGGCATGCATCGCCGCGCCGGACTCCTCTCTGCGCCGTTCGTGGTGCTCGCAATCCTCCCTCACGCCGTCAAGTGCGCCCCGCTGCGGACGAAATCGCCCTATTACGCGCGCCGCATGCCATGTGGACGAAAACGACCAACTTTGACCGCCAACCTGGACGAGATCGGCCAACACCGGCAGACCCGATTCGCCGACGCGCCCGAGCCTAAGCCATCTCAACATATGGCACGACCATTGCTTATACAAAGGCAGGTGGCCGGAAAGCTTCAACGAAATTGTCCGAATGACCGGGGAGCCTGAGAGACCAAAACAAGATCGCGCGCTGCAACGTGTTCGACGTTCTGTTGCCGCGTCGTTGCGTCCGTCGCGGGACGGCTGACACCGCGGATCGAGTAATCTCGATTCATTATGGCAAGCAGTCGTTTAGTTAAACGAACTAATACGTGCAACGCCGATCGACGCCAACGGTAGCCAGCCGTTGGTAGCAGACTGAGAGAGGGCTGTGCTGTTGTAGCGGTGACGCGTAGACAGGTGGCGACCATGCTTCTGCAGAGAAGCAGCTCGCAATGCGCGGCACCAGATAGCGGAAAATCTGCGGCTATGCACCGAAGATCCGCTGCGGGATGGGTCCGGCCGTCGTTGCCTTCCCTTCGGGAAAGGGCTGCGACGGCTAACCTTGTTGTAACGAGTCGCGGAAAACAAGCTGCTTGAGCAGCCTTACGCAGCGCCAGATTTCAACGGCGCCGTGACGAGAGAAGACTGGCCATCCACGGGGGTTCAAAGATGCACCACCACATTTTCGAAAGCGAGCTTGTTCATCTCGAGCGCGTGATCGCATGGGCGTCCCAGGAGCCTTTTTCACCGACCTATTGGCGAGACCGCGTCGAGCATTTGAAGACGAGTCCGCAAGCACCCATGTACCGGAACCGCATCGCCCGCCTGGCGCGCCTCCTCGCGGAACTCAAAGGATAGCTGCGGTCTTTGCAAACTGTGTTTGTCAGTGCGACGTTGCGCGGGTGTCGGGCGCCTTGCCGGCAAGCAGGAGCGCGATTGTCGCCACGCAGAAAACGGCGCCTGCATAAAAGGTAGCCGTAGCCCCGATCTTGTCCCACAGCTCACCGGCAATGACGCTCGAAAGCAGTGTGACGACACCGCCCAGCAGATTGAAAAAGCCAAACGCAGTGCCCCGTAATTGCGCCGGCGCGGTGTGAGAAACCATGGTCGCGAGCAGCCCCTGCGTCATACCCATGTGCAAGCCCCACAATGCGACACCGAGCAGCACGATGCTCCAGTGGCTGCCGTGTGCAAGCACGAGGTCCGAGGCGATCAGCACGACGACGCCCGCGATCAGCAACCGCTTGTGACTCATCGTGTCCGCAAGTTTGCCGAACGGATACGCCGACAGCGAATACACGATATTCATGGTCACCATAACGAGCGGGACCAGAGCGATGGGTACGCCACTGCCCATTGCACGCAAAACGAGGAATGCTTCGCTGAAGCGGGCGAGCGCAAACACAGCGCCAATGGCGACGACCCACCAGTAGCGCGCGCCCAGCTTCTTCAGATTCTCCAGCCGCACAGGATTGACGCGCTTCGCGCCCGCTTCACGCGCCGGCTCGTGGATGCCGACCATCAACAGTGCGACCGCCAGGACACCTGGTATGACGGCAAGCCAGAAGGCGAGCCGGAAGTTATCGGCCCACACCGACATGATGACTACCGCGAACAACGGGCCCAGCACCGCGCCGATGGTATCGAGCGACTGACGCAAGCCGAATGCGGCACCTCGAAGGTGGACAGGCGTGACGTCGGCAACGAGCGCGTCGCGCGGCGCGCCGCGAATCCCCTTGCCGACTCTGTCGATGACGCGCGCGCTCACCACCACGCCGACGGTCGGCGCGATCGCAAAGAGCGGCTTGCTCAACGCGCCCAATGCATAACCGGCCACCGCGAGCCACTTACGGTTCCCGAGGTAGTCGCTCAGCGCGCCCGAAAACACCTTCACTATCGGCGCGGTCGCTTCGGCAATGCCTTCTATCAAGCCGATGGTCGCGGCGCTCGCACCGAGGCTCACTGTCAGGAACATCGGCAAAAGGCTATGGACGATCTCCGACGAGATATCCATGCAAAGGCTCACACAGCCGAGTACCCAGACGCTTCGTGGAATGCTCGCGAGGACGCTGATCCGGATTCTGGCTTGCATGGACGGGTTACCTTTGCAATTGCTCTCAGGACAGCGCACAAAGCCGGCCGGGCCAGAACATTTACTCCTGACACTGCACGTCTTTTCTCGGCACGGCGATAAGTACCGGATACGTGCCGTGATCCAGCTCGACGCGCGCGACCACGGTGATCATCGTGCTGTCGATCTGATCGTACACGCTGACCTGTTCGCGCTTAAGCGTGGTGATGCCGGTACATGCGGACGCCCGGCCCTCGTCGGAAATGCGGCATTGAATCGGGTTGTCGGCAATGTAGCGATATTTGTCCCGATCGGGCGTCGCGAGATATTCACGAACGCTCTGTTCCGACCCGCCTACGCCCGTCACTTTTCCGATCGCACATTGCAGTGCGCCTGTCTCGCCATTCGCGGCTGTTTGAGCGTTCACGGCGGTACTCGCAGCGGCCGCCGCAAGGATCAATGCAAAGTGGTATCTCATCGCGCATTCACGTTTGTCGGATCGAAGTGTTGAATTGTAAAGGTACCTGGGGCCAGACTGCCGGGAAGCCTGCGGCTGTGCATTCAGCGTGTAGCAATGCGGGAAGCTGCTCGGCCACACGATGCTGCACTGGCGTGCGCAACGCTCGCGACTCGTTGGCACACAGGATGCTGCCGAACACGATACTCGATCCACCGAAAGCAACGCAGAAGGAGCCGCCCATGACCGAAACACCCACGCCCCAAAAACCCGATCCGCAACAGTCCGAAATTGGCCGCGGCACGCCGCCCGCGCGCACACCGGAGGCGCTTCCCGAAACCGACGTCCAGCCGGATCAGCAGCCCGTGCGAGACATACCGGGCGTCGGTGTGCCCGGTAGCCAGTCACCTGCTCCGTGAACCCGGTGTACATGGTCTATTGGTCGGAAGCGATAGACGACGCCATCGTGCCGCGCGCCGCATCCTTTGCCGCCGGCGCGATGGCAGAGGCGCTGTCACTTGCCGAGACGTTGCGGCGACGTCAGTCGTGCGGCGAGCCGGTGTGTTTCGTTACCCTTTGCTCGGAAAACCCGAACTCGGTGGGTCGTCCTGGCGTCGCCGATCCACCCGCCGACTATGCGTGGAAGAAGCGCCGTCCATGAGCGCTTCGGCATGCCGATTGCGCATGCACATGACGCACGCGATGGTCGCATCGCGCGAAAACCCGCTTAACTCTGGAGGCACTCATGGCAAACGACAAGACCGAAGGCATCAAGGAAGAACTGAAAGGCATGATCAACAAGGGCATCGGCTCTATCACCGGCAACGAAGACAGGAAGCTCAAAGGTGAAGCGCAAATCACCGAAGGCGAAAACCGCAAGGATCTCGGCGATCAGCGTGAAAACGCCGAAAAGGGCAAGACGGATCCGGGCAACCCGTCGAATCTCTGACTGCGTTGTCGCGCTTCGGCGGCGAAGCGATCCGAACCGGCCTGCGAGCGTAACCGGGTAACGCACATACCAGCATAATCGCTTGCCTAGTTGCGCTCGTGCGCAATCGCTACGATGGGCGGACCGTCAAAACGGATAACCATCGCGGGAGCCCATCATGAAGCGTTTTCACATCGCACTCGCTGTTGCGAGTCTCGACGAATCAATTGTCGACTACAGCCGCCGGCTCGGACAATCGCCCGATGCCGTCGTGCCCGGCAAATACGCTATGTGGCGAACCGATCTGCTCAACTTCTCGATCAACGAGAAACCGGAGCAAGCGGGTCAACTGCGGCACGTCGGATTCGAAGACGATACCGCCAACGCGTATTCAAGCAGCCTCGATGTGAACGGACTGGAGTGGGAGCTGTTTTCGGCCGCTGAGCAGGATGCGCGGATCGTCAGCACGTATGGGGCGGCTGTGCGCTCAACGCAAGCGTAGGCGAACCTGACATCAGCCTGTAAATAGCGCGCGGCAGTCATCGACTACTTAACCATGGTGCCGCTACGCGCACAGCACCATGGTCAAGGTAGGCCGCTATCCTGAGCGCTCACCTTCTTCCAGCCTGGACCCGGATCGAACGACTTCGTTGCCTCGGCTTTCGCGGCGGTCTGCGGGCCAAGATCACGCTCATAGATCTGCCCGGCATGACTGACCATGAAAGTCTTGATACCCGTATCTCCGTAACGCACCGGCCAGGCGATGATGGCGAAACCTCCGAACAGCTTGCCGTCGACAACGTAGTCATAGGCGCCGCCAGGCGCATGCGGTCCCTGTGAATAGAGCAGCTTGTAGTGATACCCGTGATAACCGGCGTTCTGGGTGTTGCGCGCGCTTGCATTAACGAACGCGTCGCCGAGTGGACTTGGTGGGTCGTCCGGTCCCGTCGGCCAGTACAGACCGTCGTGTTTGCCTGGCGAGCTCACCATTTTCGACGCGTAGGCGAGCACGCCCTCGCCGTCGTGATTAGTCTGCGCGTATTCGCGTTGTGCATCGTAGATTGCGAGCATTGTCTGAATGACGGCTAGTTCGTTGCGGCCGATGCGTCGTTCCCGCATCTCTTCCGCGCCAGCGCGCGTGTCGAAGTGCCATCCCCGTTCGGTCTTCACGAGTGGAATTGGGAGCGTCCAGCCATCGTCGCCTACCGCGATCTCCGCGTGTCGCGTATCGATCGGCTTGATCGCATGCGACTTCGACCACATCGTGAGAAACGCATCCCGCACCTGCGCGCCAACGGGCGGAATCAGATTACGAAAGTCCTTGCCCAAGATGGTGCGCAATGCGTCCTCGCGGTCTTTAACAATTGCCTCACCGAAGGCATTCATCGCGGCCTCCGGAGTGGCGAAGTTCTGCTGCGCATGAGCCGCAGGCGAGATTGCCAACGCAAAAATCGCCGTGATCGCGAGGTTGGTCAAGATGGCAGTCAGCCACTTCCGGAGAACGTGTGAATAGAGTTTCATGGTTCCTGCTCCTCAGCGACGCCCGCCGCGCATGCCTGATGTCGAAACTGCTTTGGCCACATCTATGGCGAAACGATGAAGGTACCGGCTAACAGAACACGCTTACGAACTCGCACGGACTGACCGCTGCGCAGCGCGCTGCGTTCAACTCGCGCTGATTTCGTTTGAAAGCGGCTTGCCCGTCTCGAACTCCGTGACGCTTTGCAGGGTCGTCTCGCAGATGGTCGTCACCGCTTCGCGCGTGAGAAAGGCCTGATGGCCCGTGACGATCACGTTCGGGAATGTGACGAGCCGCTGAAGCACGTCGTCGGTGATGATGGTGCCCGACAGGTCACGGAAGAAAAGGTCCGCCTCCTGCTCGTACACGTCGATCGCGAGACCGCCCAGTTGCCCGCTCTTCAGCGCATCGATGACCGCTTCGGTGTCGATAAGCGCGCCTCGGCTCGTGTTGATCAGAAGCGCGCCTCGCTTCGCGCGCGCGAGCGTGCTGGCGTCGATGATGTGGTACGTCTCCGGAGTGAGCGGACAATGCAGCGAAATGATGTCCGCACTCTCGCCGATTTCCTTTGGCCGCGCATAGCGCGCGCCCAGCGCCTCGAATTCCGCTGATGGGAACTTGTCGTAGCCGATCACGCTGCAGCCGAAGCCCAGCATGATCTTCGTGAACACGCGCCCGATCTTGCCGGTACCGATCACGGCCACCACCTTGCCGTTCAGGTCGAAGCCCATCAGGCCGTCGAGAGAAAAGTTGAAGTCGCGCGTGCGGTTATAGGCACGCTGGATCTTGCGGTTGATCGCCATCAGCAACGCGACCGCATGCTCAGCGACCGCGTTCGGCGAATAGTTCACTACTCGCACTACCTTGATCCCGAGGTCCTGCGCTGCTTTCAGGTCGACGTTGTTAAAGCCGGTGCAGCGCAGCGCGACGAGCTTCGTGCCGCCGTGCACGAGCGCCTGCAGCACAGCGGCATCCGCATGATCGTTGACGAAGATACACACGGCGCCATGGTTCGCGGCGAGGCTGACCGTTTCGATGTCGAGCGGGACATCGAAATACTGGAGACGATGATGATGCCCCGCGTTCGCGGCATTCAGATACTCGCGGTCGTAAGGCTTGGCGCTGAAGACGGCTATGTCCATGATGATCTCCGTGGCAAATTTGATCAGGAGTGCCGGGTGCGATCGTTACGGCTGGTGATCGCGCTATCCACTGGCGAGCGCCGCGGCGACCTGCACGAACAGAATCTTTGCGATGGTCATCGACGGGAAAATCATCGCGTAGCCGACGTCCGGGCGGTCGGTCGGCGCAATGCGATTGGCAAAGGCGAGGATCGCGGGATTGCCCGTCGCGCCGCATAAGACGCCTACCGTCATGTCGAACGGCAGCCTGAAGATCCACAGGCAGACCGCCGCCGTCACGACGACGAGCGCGAGCAGGATCGTCACGCCATAGAGCAGGAAGGACACGCCGGTTACGCCGATGGTCGCGAAGAATTTCGGCCCCGAAGCGATGCCTACCTGCGCGAGAAAGATGGTCAGGCCAAGGTTGCGCAGCACGAGATTGGCCGAGAGCGGCATCGTCCAGACGAAAGGTCCGAAGCGCCGCACCCTGCCGAGCACGAGTGCCACCAGCAGCACTGCCGCCAGCCCGAGCGCGAGCTTGCCGATGCCTGGAATGGATAGTGGAATCGCACCCGCCAGCAGGCCGAGCGCCGCACCGGCACCGATCGAGATGAAGCTCAGTTCGGCAGTACCCTTGATGGAGTCGCCGAAGAACGCACGAACCGCCTTGATCTGGGCGCGATCGAGCAGCAGACCGACGCGGTCGCCATATTCGAGGATGAGGTCCGGGTTCGGCATCAGGTCGGCGTCACCCCGGCGCACGTGCGCAATAGTGCAGACGACGCCCTCGGGAAAGCGGATGTCGCGCAGCATCCGCCCGACCACGAGCCGGCTCGACGCGAACACGCGCGCGTAGTCCAGGTCTTCGCGGTGACTCGTCATACGGCCCGGCTGCAGTTCGCCGAAAAGTGTCGTGGCCTCATGCAGCACGGCCGGATCGGTGGAGGTCGCGAGCAGCACGTCGTCGGCACGCAGGACGAGGTCGTCGGCGGCCGGGCGGTTGCGATGCTCGCGACGCACGGCCGCGATCGCCAGCCCGGTCGGCATACGCGCCACCAGCTGCGCCATGTTCAACCCGATAAACGCAGGATTGCGCAGCGCGATTTCGGCCGTTTCGATGAGCGGGGGCGGCGGTCGCACGATGTTCGGTTTAAGCAATGCACTAAGGGCATACAGGAAGAGAATCGGCCCGGCAACGCCGAACGGATAGGCGACGCTGTAGCCCACCGCCGGCCCGTCGCTTTTCACAGCGGCGATCGCGGCCTGCAGGCTCGCCGTGCTGGTGCCGGCACCGGCGAACATGCCAAGCGATTCGTCGAGTTTCACGCCGAAGAGCGGTACGAACGCGACCGCGACCAGTCCCGAGACGATCACGCCGAGCGCGGCGGCGGCGTTGGCCTTGAGGCCGTCCGGACTCGTCAGTCCCTTGAAGAACTGATCGCCGTACTGGATACCGATACCGTAGAGGAAGAGCAGCAGCCCGAATGTGCCGAGCAACGCGGGCGGTGCGGACTTCGGTGCGAAGCCGCCGATCGCCAGGCCGACGAACAGCACTGCGCCCGAGCCGAGCGACACCCCTTTAATGCTGATCTCACCGACCACGTATCCCAAGGCCACCGTGAGAAACAGCACGAAGAGCGGCTGCGTTTCGAGCAACGTCCTGACCGTATCCATGGCGTTTCCTTTTTGCCTTGGAGCGAAGACGCAGCAGCGAATGAGCCCCGCGCCTCCGGGACACGATCCGGCCACCAGCCTCGCGCTCGTCGGGGCATTCCGGCTGCGATCGAAGGCTTTCGATTGTTGGAATGTGCAGCCCGAAGGCGCATCTACAAATTTATGTTCAATCCAATCGTGAAGACAATAGGACCATCGACCGATGTCGCGCACGCAGCGGCACCTGTAGGCTAGCTGTGGCAGTGTCACGATCCTGATATCGCTCACGGCTTGACGTCAGCGCCGCTGGACGCCGCAACGGCGCCCGGTACGCAGGTCCGCGGCGGAATACCCAACGGCCCAGGTCATCGGGGCAGTTCACGGCGCTCTCCAGACGAGTTCGCGCCGCTCGAAGCAGCACGTTTCAGCCGGGCGTCAAACGGAGTCGCGCCGATGAAAGCTCTTCAGCGTCCACTACGCATCGAGTTGGTCGCGCCTCTTTCGGGCGTCATGGTGCCGCTCGAAACCGTGCCCGATCCGGTCTTCGCACAAAAGATGGTCGGCGACGGCATATCGATCGATCCGACGTCGCATGAATTGCTATCGCCGCTTCCCGGCAAGGTCACACAACTGCATAGTTCCAGCCATGCCGTCACGATTACGGGCGCGAGCGGGCTCGAAGTGTTGCTTCACATCGGGCTCGACACTGTATTGCTGCGCGGCGAAGGTTTCACCCCGCTCGTCAAGGAAGGCGATACGGTCGCGACGGGCCAGCCGCTGATCCGGTTCGATCCGGTCTACGTCGGCGCCAAGGCGGCCAGCCTGCTGACTCAGATGGTGATCGCAAACGGCGACCGCGTGACGCGCTACGTGCCCGCGGAAGGCCTCGTTACCGCAGCCGGCGACGTCGCACTGACTGTCGAACTCGCCGACGATACAGCCAAAGATCAGACCGCCCGCACGACCGGCGCAATCGTCTCCGACGAGGTCACGCTGCCGAATCCCGCGGGCATGCACGCGAGACCCGCCGCGGTCTTCGTCGGCGCGGCGAAGAAGTACGAGTCCGAGATCCGCCTGCTGCACGGTAGCAACAGCGCGAACGCCAAGTCGATCGTGTCCGTCATGGGGCTCGCGACGAAGTTCGGCGACAGGGTACGTATCCAGGCCACCGGTCCTGACGCGGGAGAAGCCGCTAGCGTGCTTGCGCGTCTGCTCGCCGAAGGTTCGGGCGAAAAACCCGCCGACGCACCCGCCTTTCCTCCGACGAGTCTCGCGCCCACGAGTGGATCGTCTGGCGAGCCGGCTGTCGTCAAACGCGCGCAGCCTGCCGATGTCAACGAACTCGCTGGCGTATCGGCTTCCCCCGGCCTCGCCGTCGGAAAAATCGTGCAGTTCCGCCAGCAGGTCATCGACGTCAAGGAAGCCGGCGAATCGCCGCAGCGCGAACGCGTTCGGCTCGAAGCAGCACACCACGAAGCGCGTCAGAACATCGAGGCGCTTAAAGCGAAACTCACCGATCCGTCGAAGGCGCAGATTCTCGACGCGCACCTGGAACTGCTCGAAGATCCCGATCTCAACGGCATGGCGATCGGCAGCATCAGCGAAGGCAAAAGCGCGGGCTTCGCGTGGCGCGCCGCCTTCGAGCAGCAGGCAGCGACACTCGAAAAGCTCGATAATCCGCTGCTGCGCGAGCGCGCGGGCGACGTCCGCGACGTCGGCCGGCGTGTGCTTGCGCTGCTGGCAGGCATGCAGCAGGCGCAGATCGACGTACCCGCCGACTCGATCCTGATCGCCGAGGAACTCTCACCGTCCGACACCGCTTCACTCGATCGAACCAAAGTGCTCGGTTTCTGCACGACGACGGGCGGCGCCACGAGCCACGTCGCGATTCTTGCGCGCTCGCTCGGCATTCCGGCGATCTGCGGCATCGACGAAGATGCGCTGCAACTCGCCGACGGTACGCTCGTGGTGCTGGACGGTTCGCATGGCAGCTTGCGGCGCAACCCGAGCGCCGGCGAAGTCGAAAAGGCACGTGAGCGCATTAGCCGTCAGGCCGAAAAACGCGAAGAAGAGAAGCTCGCTGCGAGCAAGCTCGCGATGACGGCCGACGGTCACCGCGTCGAAGTCGTCGCGAACATCCGCAACGCAAAGGAAGCGCGCGATGCGGTTGCAGCCGGTGCCGAAGGTGTGGGCCTGTTGCGCTCGGAATTCCTGTTCGACGATCGCGACACTGCACCGTCCGAAGACGAACAGGCCAGCGAGTACTGCGCCGTTGCCGAAGCGCTCGGCCGCGAACGTCCGCTCGTGATTCGCACGCTCGACGCGGGTGGAGACAAGCCGCTCTCCTACATGCCGCTGCCGAAGGAGGACAACCCGTTCCTCGGCCTGCGCGGCGTGCGTGTGAGCCTCGATCGCCCGGACATTTTCCGCACGCAGCTGCGGGCGATTCTGCGCGCCGCTCCAATCGGCAATCTGCATGTGATGTTCCCGATGGTTGCCGCGATCGAGGAAGTGCTCGCAGCAAAAAAGATCCTGCTGGAAGAAGCCGGCGACCGCGCGAACAGCATCAAGGTCGGCGTGATGATCGAAGTGCCGGCCGCCGCGTTGATCGCCGAGCCGCTCGCGCGCGAAGTCGACTTCTTCTCGATCGGCACGAACGATCTGACGCAATACACGCTCGCGATGGACCGCGGGCATCCAAAGCTCGCCAGGCAGGCCGATGCGCTTCACCCGGCGGTATTGCGCCTGATCGGCATGACGGTCGAAGGTGCGCATAAGCATGGCAAATGGGTCGGCGTATGCGGCGGCATCGCATCCGATGCGATCGCTGTGCCGGTGCTCGTAGGTCTCGGTGTCGACGAGCTTTCGGTCAGCGTTCCCGCCGTCGGTTCAATCAAGGCACAGCTCGCCCGGCTGACGATGGCCCAGGCGCGTCAGCTCGCCGCAGAAGTAGTGCGACTCGGCACCGCCGCGGAGGTCCGCGCCCTCCTCGCTCCGTTCGCCGAATAAGCAGTTCAACAGGAGACCGGCCGTGTTCAAACATGCGTTCGGAGTGTTGCAGAAAGTCGGCAAGTCGTTGATGCTGCCGGTGGCCGTGCTCCCCGTGGCCGGCCTGTTGCTCGGCCTCGGCGCGACCGATTTCCACGGTTACGTGCCGGCCATCGTGCTCGCCCTGATGAAGAACGCGGGCGACGTGATTTTTGCCAATCTGCCGCTGATCTTCGCAATCGGCGTGGCGCTCGGCTTTACCGAAAACGACGGCGTCTCGGGCATCGCCGCAACAATCGGATATCTCGTCATGACGGCTACGTTGGGCGTGATCGCCAAGGTGGAAGGCATCGAGCCCGATATGATCATGGGCATTCCGTCGATTCAGACCGGTGTGTTCGGCGGCATCCTAGCGGGCGGCCTCGCGGCCTGGATGTTCAACCGCTACTACAGAATCGCGCTGCCGGCCTACCTGGGTTTTTTCGCCGGCAAGCGCTTCGTGCCTATCGTGACCGCAATCGGTTCGATCGTGCTCGGTGCGATCCTGTCCGTCGTGTGGCCGCCTATCGGCAGCGCGATCAAGGCCTTTTCACAATGGGCGGCGGTGTCCGACCCGCGCACTGCGGCAACCGTCTACGGCTTTGTCGAGCGTCTGCTGATTCCGTTCGGCCTGCATCACATCTGGAACGTGCCGTTCTTCTTCGAGGCAGGCAGCTTCCTCGATCCCACGACCGGCAAGGTGGTTCACGGAGACATCACCCGATTCTTTGCGGGCGATCGCACTGCGGGCATCCTGGCGGGCGCGTTCCTGTTCAAGATGTTCGGCCTGCCGGCTGCGGCGATCGCAATCTGGCACTGCGCCAAGCCGGAGAACAAGGTCGCCGTTGGCGGCATGATGGTCTCGGCCGCATTGACCTCGTTCCTCACCGGCATCACCGAGCCAATCGAGTTTGCGTTTTTGTTCGTCGCCCCGGTGCTCTACCTTATCCATGCATGTCTCGCGGCCTCGGCGCAGTTCGTGGCCAACACGCTCGGCATGCGCATGGGCTTCACCTTTTCGCAGGGCGGCATCGACTTTCTGATGTTCAACCTGATCGGCAACAAGTCGACTCACGCGTGGTACGTCTTTATTCTCGGGCCGATCTACGCGGTGATCTACTACGGCGTTTTTCGTTTCGTGATCACCCGGTTCGATCTCAAGACGCCGGGCCGCGAGGACGATACCGTCGAAACCGCGAAGGTAAGCACCGCTGGCGTCGGCGGACGTTCGCGCGAACTGGTGCTCGCCTTCGGCGGCCGTTCCAACATCGACAGCCTGGACGCTTGCATCACGCGTCTGCGCATCTCGGTGAAGAACCCCGCGCTCGTCAATGAAGGCAAACTCAAGGCGCTCGGCGCTGCGGGCGTCGTGCGGGTCGGCAACGGGGTTCAGGCGATCTTCGGGCCATTGTCCGAAAACATGAAGACCGACATGCACGAATACCTGAAGACAGCCGGCAGCGAGGCCGACCTCGCAGCAGACGGAACGGCTGTCGCGGAGGCCGCCGCGCCGACTGCGACCGCGATCGGGAGCGCCCAGGCTTCGGCGCACAGCACGACGCAACAGGCGGAGCGTGTTGAAAAAATCCGCGCAGCGTTGGGTGGCGTCGCCAATATCCAGAAAATCGACGCGCTGGCGGCAACGCGGCTGCGTGTCGGGTTGCGCGACGCCTCACAACTCGACACCGCCGCACTAAAGGCAGCCGGCGTTCCCGCGACGCAAACGCTGACCAACGGCGAGTTCGATCTGATTGTGGGCCTCGACGCGCCAAACCTGGCAGGCGCGATGCGATAACGCTCGCGAGCAGCGGATAGCATGTGGTCGCCCGCATCGGTTTTATGCCGTCTCGGGGAGATCAGCCTTCGCGGGTCGACACAGTGGCGACGCTAAATCCGCTCAGATCGCTTCGAGCACCACGACGCTGCGTGCGTCGACGCAACACGTTTCCGACTCGATAGCGGCGTGTTGCAGGGTGGAGACGATGTCGTTCGGACTCTCCTGTGCCGTATCGATGATCCGGCACCAGCGTCGCCCGCCAAGCACAGGAAGGTCAAACCGGCGCGCGCAGTCGTCCATGTTCAGCATGACGTGCAACGCGGACTCCCCGGACGCTTCGCCGCCCAGAGTGAAGGCCAGCAACCGGACTCCCGGATCATGCCAGCGCGGCTCGTTAAGGTGTTCGCCGTGCCAGGCAACGTCAGGGTCGGCGTGGCCGGACGACGGTCTGCCAGTGAGAAAGCGCCGGCGGCGCAGACTCGCGTGGCGCTTGCGCAGCGCAATCAGTTCACGCACGAAACGCAGCATGTCCGACTCTGCTTCTATCGAGCGCCAGTCGATCCAGGAAAGCACATTGTTCTGGCTATAGCCGTTGTTGTTGCCGCGCTGGCTGCGCAGAAGTTCGTCGCCTGCGAGGATCATGGGCACGCCCTGGCTCAGAAACAGAATGGCCATCAGGTTACGCGCCTGCTGGCTACGCAGGCGACGAACGCCAGCGTCGTCCGTCTCGCCTTCAGCACCACAGTTCCACGACAGATTGTCATTGCTACCGTCGCGGTTTTCCTCGCCGTTGACCTCGTTGTGCTTCGCGTTGTAGCTCACGAGATCGTTGAGCGTGAAGCCGTCGTGGCAAGTAATGAAATTGATGCTGTTCGCGGGCAGTCTGCCACCGTCGGCATACAGATCGGCACTTCCTGCGATGCAGGTGGCAACCTCGCCGCACATGCCAGGATCGCCGCGCACGAAACGGCGGATTACATCCCGATAGCGCCCGTTCCATTCCGCCCACGCCATGCCGGGGAATGCGCCGACCTGATAGAGACCGCCGGCGTCCCACGCTTCGGCGATCAGCGGCACGCGCGAAAGTATCCGGGAAGACTCGATCGCCCAGGGCAATGGCGGGTCGCTCAGGAGATCGCCATGCTGATCACGTGCAAACACGCTCGCCAGATCGAACCGGAAGCCGTCCACACCGAGCTCCTGCACCCAGTATTCGAGGCATCGAACAATGAACGCGGTTACCAAAGGATGGTTGCAATTGACGGTGTTCCCGCAGCCGGTGTAGTCCCGGTAGCGGCGCCGGTCGCCGGCGTCCAGGTGATAGAAAATGTCGTTGGCAAGGCCTTTGAAATTGATGACCGGCCCGGATGCGCCCGCCTCCGCCGTATGGTTGAAGACCACGTCGAGCAACACGCCAATACCGGCGGCGTGCATCGCGTCCGTGAGCGCGCGGAACTCCTGCGGAGCGCTTGCCGGATCGACGCAATAGCGCGGATGCGGGCTGTAGAAGCTATGCGTACTGTAGCCCCAGTAGTTGCACAGCCCTCTGGCTGCGGCCGCCGGCGGAACATCCTGCGCGTCGAAGGCCATGACCGGGAGAAGCTCGACATGGGTCACGCCCAGCTGCGTGAGGTAAGGTATTTTTTCGATCAACCCGGCAAAGGTTCCGGGATGCGTCACATTGCTCGAAGGATGGCTGGTGAAGCCACCAACGTGCAACTCATAAATGACAGCGCCGTCCAGCCCGGAGGCGACTGGCGTAGCGTCAGCGGGTACAGGCTGGGTCACGATGGCGCGGTACGAAGCGTGGCCTGTCTCGAGTATCGCCGAGGCGCTCGTTCGCTTCCACAAGTCATCGCTTACGGCACGGGCGTGAGGATCGAGAAGTTCCGTGTGTGGGTAGAAAGCCCTGCCCGTGTGTTCCGTGTCCTGCACTCCGTCAACACGCCATGTGTAGCAGGTGCGTATCGGCAGGTCCAACACCAGAACGTGCCAGTAGAAAAAAGTGCGATTGCGCTCGGACGAGAGCGTGATGACCTGAAAGGGTTCAGGGCTGTCCGGGGCCGCGTACAGCAGAAGGTCGACTTGCGTGGCATGACGGCCGAAGATACAAAAGTTGACGCCTTCGGGCACCACTGTCGCCCCTGGCGGGAACCGCGATCCTGGTCCTACCGGATAGCCCGGCGCCGGGCCACGCTCAGCGTTGCTCAAGGTCGATTCTCACCGGACGGATGTTCCAGATCTGACTACAGTACTCGCTGATCGCACGATCCGATGAGAACTTGCCCGCGCGTGCGGTGTTGAGGATGGACATATGAGTCCAATGCCGCACGTCCTGCCAGGCCGCGCTCACGCGCTCCTGGCACGCCACGTAGTCGGCGTAGTCGGCTAGCACGAGGAACGGATCGAATTGCAGCAGACTCTCGACCAGCGGCCGGAACATCTCGCGATCGCCGCGTGAAAATTGCCCGTCTGCGATCAGCTTCAGCACTTCCCGCAGTTCGGCGTTGCCGTTCACATAATCGGCAGGGCGATAGCCGTCGCGCTTGACCTGCTCGACCTGATCCGCGCTTAGACCGAAAAGAAAAAAGTTTTCCTCGCCGACCTGTTCGCGAATCTCGACGTTGGCGCCATCCAGTGTTCCGATTGTCAACGCGCCGTTCATCATGAACTTCATGTTGCCGGTGCCCGACGCCTCCTTGCCGGCCGTCGAAATCTGCTCGGAAAGGTCCGCCGCCGGGTAGATGAAATGTGCGTTCTTCACGTTGAAGTCGGGAAAGAACACCACTTTCAATCGATCGTTCACGAGCGGGTCGTTGTTGACCACTTCTGCCACGCCATTGATCAGGCGGATAATCAGCTTGGCCATCGCATAGCCCGGCGCAGCCTTTCCGCCAAACACAAAGCAGCGAGGTGCAAGCGTCAATTGAGGATTGTTACGAAGGCGTTGATAAAGCCCGATGATGAATAGCGCATTCAGATGCTGGCGTTTGTATTCATGGATCCGCTTGACCTGAATGTCGAACAACGCGCCCGGGTCGACCACGATGCCCGTCGCGCTGTGGATTCGCGCGGTGAGAGCTTCTTTGTTCGATAGTTTGACGCGACGCCACCGCTCCTGGAACGCAGCATCGTCGGCATGCGCTTCGAGGCCGCGAAGTTGAGTGGGGTCGGTGATCCAGTCCTTCCCCACTGTTTCATCCAGCAGCCGCGCAAGCTGCGGATTGCACAGCAGCATGAAGCGGCGTGGCGTGACGCCGTTCGTGACATTGAAAAAACGTTCGGGCCACATCTCGGCAAAATCCCGCATCACCGTCTGCTTGAGGAGCGCGGAATGCAGCGCGGCGACTCCGTTCACGGCGTGACTGCCCACAGTCGCCAGGTGCGCCATGCGCACCCGCTTGTCGCCCCGCTCGTCGATCAGCGACATGCGTGCCACGCGTGCCTCGTCGCCGCCATAGCGTTGCCGGACTTCGTCGATAAAACGGCGGTTGATTTCGTAGATGATTTCCAGCAGCCGCGGCAACAGGTTTCGAAACAGCGGCAGGCCCCAGGTCTCGAGTGCCTCCGGCAGCAGCGTATGGTTGGTATAGGCCAGCGAGCGCCGGGTGATGTCCCAGGCTTCGTCCCAAGGCACTTGCCGTTCGTCGACCAGCAGACGCATCAACTCGGCAACAGCAATGGACGGATGCGTGTCGTTGAGTTGCGCCACGAACATATCGGCGAAGCGCTCCGTCGGCTCGCCCTTGAGATCGAGCAGCCGCAGCATGTCCTGTAGCGAGCACGAAACGAAGAAATACTGCTGTGCGAGGCGCAACCGCTTGCCGGCTTCCGGCTCGTCGTTTGGATAAAGCACCTTCGAGAGCGTCTCGGAGATCACCTTGTCCTGCACGGCCTGGTAATAGTCGCCGGCGTTGAAGTCCTGCAGATCGAACGACTCCACCGCCTCGCTTTTCCAAAGCCTCAACGTGTTGCATGTGTTGACGTGAAAGCCTGCCACCGGAATATCGTAGGCCACGCCCTTGACCTTGTTCGTCGCGACCCAGCGAACTTGAAGCCGGCCCTGCGCGTCAGTCGTGCTCTCGGTGTGGCCGCCGAAAGCCACATAAAATGCCACGTCCGGACGCACGATCTCCCACGGATTGCCCATTTGCAGCCACTTGTCGGTCACTTCCACCTGCCAGGCATCGCGGATCTCCTGATCGAAGATGCCGAACTCATAGCGGATGCCGTACCCGATCGCGGGGATTTCAAGCGCGGCGAGCGAGTCCAGGTAACAGGCTGCGAGCCGGCCGAGTCCGCCGTTGCCAAGACCCGGTTCTTCCTCCTGCGCGAGTATCGACTCAAAGTCCTGACCAAGCGCCTGCATGGCGGCGCGCGCGTTGGCCTCGATGCCGAGGCTGACCAGGTTATTGCCGAGTTGCGGCCCGATCAGAAATTCGGCGGACAGATAGCAGGCGAGCCTTACCTCACGCGCGGCATGAGTTTGCACAGTCGCCACCCAGCGTTCCAGCATACGGTCTCGCACGCTGTACGCCAGTGCCATGTACCAGTCGTGCGGGGTCGCAATGGCCGGATAACGTGCCTGCAGACAGATGAGGTTGTCGACGATGTCGCGTTGCAGCGCGTCGGCATCCATTCCTGATCGCGCCGGTCCGGCACTGTGGAACGTGCTGGCGGTCGCGTTGGTGCCCGAGTCGGTGCTCGGGGCGGCGGTCGAGTCAGCGGTCATGGTCTTTCCCTTTTCCAATGCCCATTTCTGTGTGGCACGCTCGTATCGCGAAGTCGAACGGCACGGCTTTGCGCGGCGCTCGCGCTGCGGGGACACTCAGTCAGGCCAGACCCAGTCGGTAATCTCGGGGCGGTCGATGCCATGCGTGTGCGCATAGTTCAGGTTGCTGATAATCGCGTTCTTCATGTCTTCCCTGAGATGCGCCGTCCTACCCTGCAATCGCGGCACGCGGTCGAGAACATCGATGACAAGATTGAACCGGTCCACCTGATTGAGGATCGCGAGTTCGAGAGGCGTGTTGATGTTGCCCTTCTCCTTGTAACCGCGAACGTGCAGATTCTCGTGGTTGCGGAAACGATAGGCGAGCTTGTGGATCAGCCACGGGTAGCCGTGAAAGTTGAAGATGACGGGCCTGTTCACCGTAAACAGGCTGTCGAACTCGCGCGCGGTCGAGCCATGCGGGTGTTCGCTTGCCGGCTGCATCCTGAACAGGTCCACCACGTTCACAAAGCGCAGCTTGAGCTCGGGCAATCGCTCACGCAAAATTGCCGTTGCCGCCAGCGATTCCTGAGTGGCGACATCGCCACACGATGCCATGACGACGTCCGGCTCCTCGCCCTCGTCATTGCTTGCGCGCCGCCAGACACCCAAGCCCTTCGCGCAATGCACAATCGCTTCGTCGATCGTGGTGAACTGCAAGTGCTTCTGCTTGTCCGCCACGATGACGTTGATGCAGTCGGTCGAGCGCAAACATTGATCGGCCACCACGAGCAGCGTATTCGCGTCCGGAGGCAGGTAAACCCGCGTGACGGAAGGCGCCTTGTTGGTCACGAGGTCGATGAAACCGGGGTCCTGATGGGAGAAACCGTTGTGGTCCTGCCGCCAAACAGTCGACGACAACAGAATGTTCTGCGACGACACCGACGCTCGCCACGGCACATGGTTCTTGCAGATGTCCAGCCATTTGGCATGCTGGTTGAACATCGAATCGACCACATGCGCAAATGCCTCGTACGTATGGAAGAAACCGTGCCGCCCGGAAAGCAGGTAGCCCTCGAGCCATCCCACCAGCGTGTGCTCCGAGAGCATTTCCATCACGCGGCCGTCTCGCGTCAATTCGCCGCCGTCCTCGTCCTCCGGGAGCAGATCGGCCATCCAGATCTTCTTACTGGCTTCATAGATGGATTGGAGCCTGTTAGAAGCCGTCTCGTCAGGGCCGAACACGCGGAAGGTGGTCATGTTCTTGCGCATCGTGTCGCGCAGGAATTCTCCAAGCGGCCGGGTGTTCTCATACAGCACCTTGCCTGCGCGACTGACGTCCACCGCATAGGCACGGAAGTCGGGCAGCTTCAGCTCCCTGCGCAATACTCCGCCGTTCGCATGCGGATTCGCGCTGATGCGCCGTGGTCCCACGGGCGCGAGATCTCGCAGTTGAGAAATCAGCCGCCCGTCGGAATCGAACAGCTCCTCGGCCTTGTAACTGCGCAGCCAGTTTTCCAGAAGCGCCAGATTCGCGGGATTGCTACGTACCTCGGAGAATGGCACCTGATGCGATCGCCACGAGCCCTCCGCTTTGTGCCCGTTGACCTCTTTGGGTCCGGTCCACCCTTTCGGCGAACGCAGCACGATCATCGGCCAGCGGGGCCGCTCGACCTGCGAACCTGAGCGCGCCCTGTCATGGATAGCGCGAATCTCCGCAACCACGGCGTCGAGCGTGCTGGCCATCTTCTGATGCATCTCTGCATGGTCCGAGCCTTCGACAAAAAACGGCTTGTAGCCATAGCCTACGAACAGCGCCTCGAGTTCCTCGTGGCTGACGCGCGCGAGGACAGTCGGATTGGCAATCTTGTAGCCATTCAGATTGAGAATCGGCAAGACGGTGCCGTCGCGAGCGGGATTGACGAACTTGTTGGAATGCCAGGCCGTTGCTAACGGGCCGGTTTCCGCTTCGCCATCGCCGACCACGCAGGCAACGATGAGATCCGGGTTATCGAATGCGGCGCCGTATGCATGCGACAGGCTGTAGCCCAGTTCGCCGCCTTCATGGATCGAGCCGGGCGTTTCGGGTGTGACATGAGAGCCGATGTGGCCCGGAAACGAGAATTGCTTGAAGAACTTCTGCATACCCTCCGCGTCTTCGCTCTTGTCCGGATACACCTCGGAATAGGTGCCCTCCAGATAGGCGGGGCCGAGCACGCCAGGCGCACCATGCCCGGGGCCGGCCATGAAGATCACGTCGAGGTCATCGCGCTTGATCACCCGGTTCAAATGCGCCCAGACAAACGAAAGCGCCGGACTCGCGCCCCAATGCCCCAGTAGCCGCTGCTTCACGTGTTCGGCCTTCAACGGCTCTCTCAGCAACGGGTTGTCTATCAGATAGATCATTCCGACCGAGAGGTAATTGCATGCCCGCCACCAGGCATTGATCAGTCGAAGTTCATCGGCATTGAGGGCAGCCGTTTGCGAAGCGCCCGCGGCGTATTGCTCGCTCATAACGTAGTCTCCTGAACAGCAGGTCTCATCCAGACGCGTGCAAATGCGAATGGGGCACAGCATCTACGCGTCTTGTTGATTTTTCGCGCCGCCCTGCACCGATAGCAGTCTCTAGCGCTATCTTTTGTGAAGTACTTAACGTCTTCACAGTGCTTTATGACGTCCTGTTGAGAGTGCGGAAGGGAATGCGGCGAACCGGTTTCGATCGTGCGATAAAGCGCTATGCAACGGTGCGGCGCACAACCGGCGCATAGCATACGAAGCCTGCACCCGTGCGACGCTTCGCATCTCAAGGAGATGACGCAGCGACGATCTCAAAACGAGCCTACTAGCCTCGCGTCGCAACTTAAATAGGCCTTTGGTCCAACAAGCGCGTGGGAAAGGGGCAGTGCTCGCGCTGCATGCATCGGTAGGACCAAGGTCCGATGTTCGCGGCCCATCACACTGATAAGCTGCTCATACTGCGTATGCACGCCTCGCGCATATCGGGAAGCGGTCGACCGTTGTTACGCGATACGGCGGATAGCCCAGGCAATGTCGCCTGAAGCTGGCGAGGACTTGATGTTAGCCGTGCAATGACGTCAAGCCTCGGGTGACCAGATACGCTGATTGAATCGCCGCCGAAATAGTTGTGAACAGATGCAGGCTTCAGGATATCGCCCATTGGAGATGACACCATGCCCGCATGGAACCGCCTGCCCATCACTGCACTAGCGGCGATGATTCTGGTGACCTTGTCGGCGTCGTCGGGGGCCACGGAGCAAGCGCAACAGCGTCGCGCGGGGCGGGACGTCCGTCAGGAAACTCGCCAGGGCTCACGACATACCAAGCAGGAGTGCCGTGCCACAGACCAAAAAAGCAATTCCCAATGCCGGCACGATAAGCGGCAGACCAAGCAGCACGGACGTCAGACCGCGCGCGATATCAAGTACTGAGTAGCGAGCGTCCGCCGTGAAAAACACGTTATGTGCCTGCGGGCAGATTCATGCAGCGACTGCTTGCCGGAACGACGCCGCTAAGGATGACGGCGCCGCCATCCGCCGCAGGCCCCTTGAAGGGATAACAAGTTATGCGTTCCGGGGCATCGTGATTAACCGGGGGAACAACGATGATTTCATCGTGTGAGGGTCGCTCTCACGAGCGCGGAGACGAGGCCAGTCGAGTCGGTTCCGTGAAAAGCACCGCTGTGAAGTTCAGGCGCTTTGTGCTCTTGAGCGTCTGCATGTTGGTGCTGCCGTTGACCGGCTGCCCGTATTACGCGCCGCCGCCCGGCACCGTTGTCACCGTCCCGGCCAGCTTCGACCGCTCCTTCTCCGCGGCAGCGGGCGCAATGCGCGACGAAGGTCTGGTAATCAGCGTCCAGGACCCCGGCACCGGCACCGTCGTCGGCGAACTGGACGGCAGCACGGTGACGGCGAGCGTGCGCCAGCAACCCGATGGCAGCGTCGTCGTGCAGTTCAATTCGCCCACGCGCAACCCTACGCTGCTCGATCGCATTTCGCGCGGCTACGACCGGCGAATGGGGCGGTGATCGCGCTCAAATGAAGTGTCCCGCCGATGAATGTCGCCGGGAAGGGAAGCAAAGTAACCGTTGTACATTTCGCAAGTTGTCGGTTCGTCGTCGTTTTCAGTAGGCCTTACCAGTTTCAAGGAGCAGCCATGTCTTCGTGGAACCATCGATGGGCCACAGCGCCGTGGCTGTGGCTGCTCGTCGCGCTGACCCTGGCAGCGGGGGTCGCACATGCCCAGACCGACCAGGCGCCGCCGCGCGAGCCCTTCAAGCCGGAAGAGATCGAAGCGCTGGTCGCGCCGATCGCCCTTTACCCGGACTCCGTTTTGTCGCAAGTACTGATGGCGTCGACCTACCCGCTAGAAATCGTGCATGCGGCGCGCTGGGTCAAGAGCAATCCGAAAGTCACGGGCGACGCCGCCGTGAAGGCAGTCGCGAACGAGCCGTGGGACGTCAGCGTGAAATCGATGGTGGCCTTCCCACAGATTCTCGAACCCATGAACGACAAGCTGGACTGGACCCAGAAGCTCGGCGACGCATTCCTCGCGCAGCAGAAGGACGTGCTCGCTGCTGTGCAACGTCTGCGCGCCCGCGCGAAGGAGTCGGGCAACCTCAAGTCGAACGAACAGCAGAACGTGATAGTCGAAGCGGCGCCCGCTGGCGGGCAGACCATCGTGAAGATCGAGCCTGCCAATCCGCAGGTCATCTACGTGCCCGCCTACAACCCGACGGCCGTGTATGGTTCGTGGAGTTATCCGGCCTACCCGCCCACCTACTGGCCGCCTTACCCGGCCTACTATCCGGGTGCGGCGCTAGCAACGGGTTTTGCGTGGGGCGTCGGGCTCGCCGCCGCCGGTGCCATCTTCGGCAATGCCAACTGGGGCGGGGGCGACGTCAATATCAATGTCAACAAGGCGGCCAACATCGATCGCAACTTCGACCGCACGAAGGTCGAAGGCGGACGCTGGCAGCACGACGGCAGCCATCGTCAAGGCGTCGCGTATCGCGACAACGCGACCCGTGACAAGTACTCGCGCAACGTCGGCGGCGCGGAGGGCCGCAATGATTTCCGTGGACGCGATACGACGGGCGGCGGCCGCGCCAACACGGCGGACCGAGGCCAGCGCACCGACCGTTCGGGCGCAGGCGATCGTGCTGGAACGGCGGATCGGTCGAATGCGAATAACCGAGGGGCAGCGGACCGATCGAACGCAAACGCGGGAAATCGCGTGGGAAGCGCGGATCGGTCCGCGGCCGGCGAGCGCGGCGGCGTCTCGAACCGCGCTGGCGCGGGCGACCTGTCACGCACCAGCGACCGTGCGGGCGGCGCCGGTGGCGGCTTCAGCGGCGGGGGTCGCGACAACGCCTTTCAGGGCGTCGGCGCAGGCGGCGCGACGCAGCGCAGCGCCGACCGTGGACGCTCCAGCATGCAAGGCTCGGGCTACAGCCGACCTAGCGGCGGCGGCGGCGGCGGTATGCGGGCCGGCGGCGGCGGACGCGGTGGCAGACGCTAGAGAGCGTCGAACCGTGACATCACCACGGCGATTTCGTCGGCATGTACTCATGGGTGCACCGCCTACCGTCACGCTCGCGTGCGCGCTGGGCGCCTGATCATCGCGCGGATAGTCGCACTACCGGCGACAACATTCCGACGGCCTTGGATGTGTAGGACTTTGGTCCAATTGCCGCAGTATGCGGCGGCCTTCACGATTCAAGCGACGACGTAAAGCCGGATGGCAAGTCGCGCGCCTTCGAATATCGACGTCCATCATGGCCTGAGCGGTAAATTCGGGAAATTGGAGCGAGGCATCATGGCAGACATATGGATAGGCAATGTGCAAGACGACACATCGGACGACGAAATAAGGGAATTTCTGATCAAGTACGGATTCCCGTCATTCGACGAAATCAAGCGTGTCGAGGGAACCGGCACGCGGCCCGCCGTCGTGGTGACTTTTCACGACACGTCTCCGGACGCTTTACGGAATTTGCAATCGCGGATCCACAACATGTTCTGGAAGAATCGGACCATCGTCGTGCAGGTCATGCCGGAGCGCGACGACAGCTAAGCGCAACAATATTTCAGTTCGTGGCTCAGGCCGCGGTGCGACCTGTCCGCATTCGCCAAAACTGCATTTGAGTCGGTGCCTGCTTCCGGCCTGCTCCAATGCATCGTTGCGTGCCGGCTATCGTCGCCTACATGCCGCCAAATGGCTTCTTCACAGCCAGCTTGTTAGTCACGGACGTGACCCCGTCAACCGCTTTTGCGATATCTGCGACCTGGCCGATCTGCGCCGCGTCCGTGACCGTGCCGTTCAATGTCACCGCACCGTCTTTTGTGATGACGCTGATATCTCCGGCGCGGATCTCCTTGTGCTTGACGATCGCGGCATAGACCTTCCTGCGTAGCGCGCGATCTGCTTTTCTGCCCGTGACCGGTGCTGCGCTGCCCGAGGCTGAACTCGCCGATCCCCCAGGTGCGCTAGCCATCTCGCTTGCCTGTGACCATGCGTTGGTGGAAAGCGGAACGATCAACGTGGCGACGGCCATTACGAGAGCGCGAATATATTTCATGGATTACTCCGGTCGATAAGAATGCAGCAATCAGAACGTATGGCGGATGCCGACCATCGCCGCGGTTGTAGACACCCCCGGTGCGACCGGAGCTCCATAGATGATCGTCTGGTTCATGGTCCCTTTGTTGTCGACGTAGCCGACCTGTGCGTACGCCTTGGTTCGAGCGGACACGTTGTACTCAGCCCCCAGAGAGAATTCGCTCGAATGATTTGCTGAATGGTTTCGATCCTTCAGATAGTAGAAACCGGAAGTGACCTTGAACCGCGGGCTGAATTGATAACCGAGCCCAGCCGATGCCATTTCGAAGTTCACGGTGTCACTTCTGGCCGGATTCTTACCCACGCCGTACGAGCCTGAAATCGAAAATCCCGCGATCGAGTACAGCGCGCCAAAGTAGTAAAAGCGGTTGTTCGCCTGCCCCGTAGCCACCGCCGCCGGAGTTGCAGGATAAGTAATCGGATACGGATTGGTATCGTGTCCGTTGTAGTACACGGCGGATAGATTCAGACCGTAATTCGAATACTTGAGCACGGCCGACTCGCGTGTGCCACCCTGGAACTGGCCCGCGACGCCTCCCGGTGCGTACTCGAGTGCGAGCGACGCTCCGTAGAATTTCGGCGACGTGTAGACCAACGCGTTACTGTCATACAGCGCGCCGATCGGTGCGTTCGTGCTCGTGCCAGGCCAGCCCGCCGCCTGGTTCACACCGAGCCACGCGGTCAGAATACTTCCGAAGTACTGTGCGCCGCGAACGTCGGTTTCCGCCATTGCATAGATCATCGGAATGATCTGGCGGCCGGCATCGAATGAGCCGAACGGCCCGGACGCCCCAATCATCGCGTACTGATTGAAGATCGCGGTGGTGCCCGGCGTGTCAGGCAGCCCCATCCTGCCGTTCGAGCTGTTGAACGAGCCCTGCAGCCTGAAGTTGATCTTGTATCCGCCACCGATGTCTTCGCTTCCCTTCAAGCCCCAGAAGCTCGCGTAGATGCCGCCATCCTTCAGTTGATAGACATGCCCCTGATTGCGCGCGGTCGGCAGGAACGTTGCCGCCGAAGTGCTCTGATAGAGCAGGCCGCTATCGAGTACGCCGTAGAGCGTAACCGTCGATTGCGCATGGGCGGCAACCGCGAACAATAACAGCGCCGCGGCGCCGCTCAACTTCAATTTCATTCTGTGTCTCCAATGTGGTGCCGGACATGGCCGGCTTTTTTTTGCTGTTGCTCGAACGAAGCTGCCTTGATAACCCGGCGTGTCAGTTCGGTAAAAAATAATCTGCGAATTGCTCCCGCAACCGGTGCTTGAGCACTTTGCCGGTTGCGCCGTATGGAACCGATTCAACGAATACCACCGCGTCGGGCGTCCACCACTTCGCTACCCGCCCGTCAAAGAACGCCAGTAGTTCGTCCTGGGTGAGCGCGCTGTCCGGCTTTTTAACGACCACCAGCAGCGGCCGCTCGTCCCACTTCGAATGCCGCGCGCCGATGCAGACCGCAGCCGTCACTTTGGGATGCAGGTACGCGACGTTTTCGATTTCGACGGAGCTAATCCATTCGCCGCCCGATTTGATGACGTCTTTGCTGCGGTCCGTGATCTGCATGAAACCGTCGCGATCGATCTTCGCCACATCGCCGGTCGGGAACCATCCGTCACGCAGCGGCGACTCAGCGTCGCAACCGAAGTACTGCCTCGTGACCCACGGGCCTCGTACCAGCAGGTCGCCAGTCGCGTTGCCGTCCCACGGTAACTCTTCGCCGTCGGGGCCGGCGATTTTCATGTCAATACCGAACACCGCGCGTCCCTGCTTTGCCTGGACCGCGTAACGATCGGCCTGCGGCAGCGTGAGCTGATGCGCCTTGAGACTGCATACCGTGCCGACCGGACTCAACTCCGTCATGCCCCATGCGTGCAATACGTCGACACCATGGCGCTCCTGGAATGCTGCGGCCATAGCGGTCGGACAGGGAGCGCCGCCGATCACCGTGCGCCGCATCGACGAAAACGCTCGCCCGAGCGCGTCGACGTGAGCGAGCAATCCTTGCCAGACCGTCGGCACGCCAGCAGATAGCGTCACCTGTTCGGTCTCGATCAGTTCATAAAGCGATTCGCCATCGAGCGCGGGGCCGGGAAACACCAACTTCGCGCCCACCATGCAAGCGACATACGGCAAACCCCACGCATTCACATGGAACATCGGCACGACCGGCAGGATGGAGTCGCGCGCCGAGCAGTTGAGCGAATCGGGCAACGCGGCCGCGTAGGTATGCAATACGGTGGAGCGGTGGCTGTACAGCACACCTTTCGGATTGCCCGTTGTGCCTGACGTGTAGCACAGCGACGACGCACTGTTCTCGTCGAGCAGCGGCCAGTCGAAAACGTCGCTATTGGCGTCGATCAGATCCTCATAGCACAGCAGCTTCGTGGACAGACTGTGCGTCTCCGGCATATTCGCGCGATCGTTCATCGCTACGAAGATCTTTGCGCTTTTGACGCGTGACGCGACGTTTTCGATCAGCGGCAGAAACGTCAGATCGAAGAACACGACGCGATCTTCCGCATGATCGATGATGTAAGCCAGTTGCTCAACGTGCAGCCGGGGATTGAGCGTGTGCAACACCGCCCCCGAGCCCGACGCTGCAAAGTACATCTCCATGTGCCGATAACCGTTCCACGCAAGAGTCGCGACGCGCTCGCCCGGCTGAACACCGAGACCTGCCAGCGCGTTGGCCATGCGGCGCGCGCGTTGCGCGAGATCGCGGTACCGGTACCGGTGAATGTCTCCTTCTACTCGCCGCGACACAATTTCCTGTGCGCCGTGATGGCGTTCAGCATGCACGAGCAGCGAAGCGACCAGCAGCGGTTGCTCCATCATCAAGCCTTGCATTCTTTGTTCTCCTGAGTGACTGCAGTAGCACGCGCGCCGGTTCCTCTGCCACACAACCGGCATACGTCGTGACAACTTCAGTTCTTTCAATTTCGGGTGGCCGAAACCATAAGCGCAGCAATGACCTCAGGCGAATGAACGCCCGAGAACGTGTATCCCGTGCTGAACACGAAGTGCGGCACGCCCCTTACTCGCGACTGGTGGCGCGACACGCGTCGGCCGATTCCATCGACGCGGCGCACCCATTGCGTCAGATGCGTTTTGAGACTTTCGCCATCCAGACCGCAGTCCTGCCCGAGACGCTCGAGAACCTCGCGGTCTCCAATGTCCTCGCCTTCCAGAAAGTAGGCGACCAGGACGCGATCGACCAGTGTCGCGCGTTGCGCTTCGCCGAGACGGTTCGCAGCAAAGGCGATCAGTTCATGCGCGGCGGCGGTATTAGGCAACACGCTGATCCGATCGAATGCAAAGTCGATACCGGCTTCGCTTCCAGCTCGCTGCACTTCTGCGCGCCTTGCGATCACGGCTTCCGGACCGCCGAGGCGCTCGCGACAGAAATCCTGGTACGGCAGGCCATTGAGTGGCGTGTAAGGAAGGAGTTGATGGGACCGCCATCGCACCTTCACCTGTGCGTCGGGGCGCAGTCCGCCAAAGACGGCTATGGCCTTCTCCAGATTGCGTTTTCCAATCAGACACCATGGGCAGATGAAATCGAAAAAGGCGTCAATTGTCAGACTGCGCTTCGAATCGACTTGCCGACCCACTTTGTCTTCAACGTGCCGTTCCGCCTGGACGATCCAGTTCTGATCACACAAGTTCATCGATCAGTGTCTCCGCCGTCGCCCACACACCAAAACCCGCCGCGGGATTGAGGTGCCCCACTTCGCCGAGATCGACGAGGCGACTGCCCCAGTCGGTCGCCATTGCAGATACGCGATCGAACTGCGCAAGCGGATCGTTGCGGCTCGCCCCGACGATGCTCGGGAACGGCAAGCGTTTGCGCGGTATCGGATGCCAGCCGTTTTTGGCCAGTGCATCGATAGTCGGATAACCGGCCGGCAGCAGCGTATCGAGATCGGCCGGCGTGGCGAGCAATGCACCGTGAATCTCGCGGTTGTGCTGCTGTGCCCAGTGAACCGTAATCATCACGCCCGCGCTGTGCGCGACCAGGATTACCGGGCCGTCGATTTTCGCGAGCGCTGCGTCAAGCGCGGCAACGCGTGCCGCGCAACTGAGCTTGTCGTGTTCGAGCGGCGGCACCGAGACCGCATTGGGCAACTTGTGCTGCAACAGAGTTTGCCAGTGGTCTGAAACGTGGTCGCGCAAACCCGGGACCATCAGAATGGTCGGTTTTGTATCGGTAGTCATGAAGCGGTCTTCTTTGCGGTTAGTACGGCTTGTCGCCAATAATTCCCGCTCGTTCCATCTTGCGGTGACATGGCGGATAGTCCATGACCGCATAATGCTGCGTGCTGCGGTTGTCCCAGATGGCGATGCTGTTCTTCTGCCAGCGCCAGCGCACCTGGTACTCGGGGATATAGGCCTGACTGATCAGATAGCGCAGCAGATCGCCCGAACCCGGGTTAGCGTCCTGCCCGAAACGCACGCGATCCGGCGTGTGGTAGTTGGTGAAATGCGTGGTGAAAGCACTCACGAACAGAATCTTCTCGCCAGTCTCGGGATGCGTGCGCACGACCGGATGTTCGGCGTCCGGAAACTGCGCCTTGAGTGCGTGCCGCTTTTCAATCGGCATCGCGGCACCAAAGCTCGCTTCGATGCTATGTCGCGCGCGCAGGTCGGCAATCTGCGTCTTGATGTGCTCCGGCAGATTCTCGTAAGCGAGTGCCATATTCGCCCACATCGTGTCGCCTCCAACCGGCGGACACTCGACGCACCGAAGGACCGCGCCGAACTGCGGCGCTTCGCGCCAGGTGGCGTCCGCGTGCCATGCGTTTTCGTAGCGGTCGTTAGGTTGGTCCGGAGTTTTGTAAATGCGCACGAGACCAGGGTACTCGGGGTCGCTACCTGCGACCGGGTGATCTTCCAGGTCGCCAAAGCGACGGGCGAATGCTACATGCTCGGCGCGTGAGATGTCCTGTCCGCGCAGGAACAGCACGCGATGTTTCAACAGCGCCGCCCGGACCTCGCCAAACAGGCCGTTGTCGTGAATGGCGTCGGCGAGATTGACGCCGACTAGTTCTGCGCCGATTGCGCATGTCAATGGTTCGACGTGCATCGCTGGCTCCCTAGATGACGAAGACGGATGAACCCGTCGTCTTGCGCGACTCAAGATCCCGATGCGCCTGCACCGCGTCCTCCAATGCGTAACGCTGGTTCAGCTCGATCCTGATACGGCCGGCAGCGACATGCCCGAATATTTCAGCGGCGAGTTCATTCTTTTCTGCAGGGTCGGCAATGTAGTCGGCTAGCGCCGGGCGAGTCAGGAAAAGCGATCCCTTCATTGCAAGAATCTGCGGATTGAACGGCGGGATCGGACCCGACGCCGTGCCGACGCACACCATCAACCCCCTGCGCTTGAGCGAGTCGAGTGATGATTCAAAGGTGTCCTTGCCGACGCTGTCGAACACCACATTCACGCCGACGCCGTCGGTCAGTTCGCGCACGCGTTTCGCGACGTCATCGCGGCTGTAATTAATGACGTGATCGCAACCATGCGCGCGTGCCACTTCACCCTTGGCTTCGGTCGACACGGTGCCGATCACGTTGAGCCCAAGCAGCTTCGCCCATTGCGACACGATCAGACCGACGCCACCGGCAGCGGCGTGCAGCAAGATGGTGTCGCCCTTCCTGAAGTCGTGGATGCGGCGCATCAGGTAGGCACACGTCAGGCCGCGCATGGTCATGCCGGCGGCCGTTTCGCACGAGATCGCTTCGGGCAGCTTGATGAGAGGCGCAGCCGGGATCAGCCGTTCGGTACTGTAGGCGCCCAGCGTATTGACGAAGCCCGTGTAAGTCACGCGGTCGCCTGGCGCGACGTTCGTGACGCCGGCGCCAACGGCCTCGACGATCCCTGCGGCCTCGACGCCCATACCCGCGGGCATCGGCACCGGATACAAACCGCTGCGGAAGTAGGTGTCGGCGAAATTAAGGCCAATCGCCTCGTGGCGCAAACGGACCTGCCCGGCTCCGGGATTGCCCACTTCGACCTCTTCATAACGCAAGACTTCGGGACCACCGGTCTCATGGAAGCGGATCGCTCTAGCCATGTTCAATCTCCTATCCAGTACTCAAACTGCAAAATGAAATGCGCGCGCCGAAGGTCAGGACCTCTGCTCAGCGTACGGCCCGCTCGCGCAGGGCATCCAGACGATCAAGATCACCGGCGTAGTTCCGCTTGCCGATGAAGAATGCAATAGCCGCGACGAGAGGCGCAAACGGCACTAGCTGCAGCGCGCCGAGCAAGCCGATCTGGTCGGCGATGAATCCCGTCAGAATGGCGGCGGGCGCCAGACCCAGCAGATTGTTCGCCAGTGTCAGCGTGGCAAACGCCGACGCGTGAATAGACGGCGGCGTGAGGTTAGCCACCATCGCCCCGGAAGGCCCGCTTGCACCCGCGCTGAAAAACATGCCGAGGCCGATCACCGCGAGTTGCATCGGACCCGCAGGCATGCGCAAACCGATGATCAGTAACGCGAAGCAAATCAGGCAGAATGCGATCGCAGCCATCCATTTTCTTTCGCGTGCGCGCTTGCTGAGCCGGTCGGCCAGATTCCCACACACCACCATGCCAAGCCCGGTAATCAGCACGAATACCGCAGCACTCATCGCGGCCTTACTGACGGGCATGCCGTAGTATCGATTCAGGAAGCTCGGCATCCAGGCCCACATTGCGGCGGGAACCAGCAGATGGATGCCACTGCCGATATACGCGCACACTACCGATCGGGTGGAGAAAAGCCCTTTCATCAGCGTGCGCAGACTCATGCGCACGCCCAGACCTTGTACGTGTCTGCCTACGTCTGCCGGCTGAAGCAGCGCAAGCCGCTTCTCGGTGACGATGAACCGATAGACGATTACCAGTACGAGACCCAAGGCCGCCATCGTGCCGAACGCCGAGCGCCAGCCCAGATGAGCCGCCACTGTGCCGCCCAGCGCCATGCCCAGAACCGAACCGAATGCGCCACCAGCCATAAATGTGCCGGTGAGCGTGGAGCGCAGCCGCGCCGGAAATATGCTCAACACGACCGCAATGCCGACACTGCCGTACGCGGCCTCACCGATACCGACGAAAGCGCGCGCAATCAGCATTTCGCCGTGGTTCGTCGCGAGCGCGCAGCCTAGTGTTGCGAGACTCCACATTGCCGCCATCAGCACGATGCTCTTCACGCGTCCCCAGCGGTCCGCGAGTACCGACAACGGGAAGGTGAGCACGCCGACCATCAACGCAACCACGCTGCTCAGCGAACCGAGTTGGGTGTCGGACAAAGCCCAGCTTGCCTTGAGCAGCGGAAAGACGGCATTCAGTACCTGCCGTGACATGTAATCGGAAAGCAGCAATCCTACGGTCAACGCAAAAACCACCCACGCATAGGCGCGGACGTCCGCTTCTTTTACGGGGACATCGCCTGTTGTGTGTTCTACATGCTGCATCAGCATAGTTGTCTCCTCCGCGTCTGGCTCGTCAGCGGTCGTCTTTAGATGACAGCGCAAAGGCTCATTCACCATGACTGCTTCGCCCTGCCCTGCGCCTGTCAAAAATCAGCACCTTCAAAAGCCCGGCACGCTTCACACATCAGCGCGGCGCCTTCGTCTCACCGCACGAGGCGGCAACTTTCGACACTCGCAAGTCCGGGTCGGAATCGACCGAGGCATAGGGGATGTCGTGATTGCAAGATACGGGAATCGCGCAATACAATTTAATGATTGCGCGCCATTCTTTTACGAATTGACGCCGCTTAGTGAAAACACCGATGCTCGGCGCAATCGCCGGTCAGCAGTACGTGGGCGGACAGCAAAGCGCGCGCTGCCACGAGGGGAAACGCAATGGAGACGATGCTGCGGTCGGTTGCGATGAGCGGTTATTTCGACGTAACGCGGCGGCTCGGACTTAACCCCGTGGAGCTCGCGCAACAGGTCGGGGTAGATCCGGCTGCGCTTGCAAATCCGGACAGTCGCGTTGCGGTAGCCCCGTGCTGCCGGCTGCTGGAACTCACGGCCAGGATGGCGTCGTCACCAACATTTGCTCTGCAAATGGCCGAAACGCGTCATCAGTTCGGGACAGGTGTGGTCAATGTTCTGCTCGCGCACAAACGCACGTTACGCGACGTGCTGCTAGCCACAGCCGAGTACCGCCATCTGCTCAACGAAGCACTTGCAGTTTATGTCGAAGACGCCGGTGCAACAGTCACGATTCGCGAAGAACTTGTCGTTGATGCCGGTACTCCGACGAATCAGGCGATCGAACTCGCACTCGGAGTTCTCGCTCGCCATTCCAGTGCTCTGCTCGGCGTCCACTGGAAACCGCGCAGCGTTCACTTCACGCACGCCGGTCCCGCCGATCTGACGTTTCACCGACGTTTCTTTGGCTGCCCGATGCAGTTCGGCAGCGACTTCAACGGCTTCGTGTGCGCTGCCGCCGATCTCGACTATCCCAATCCGGCTGCGGACCCGGAACTCGTCCGCTACGCGGAAAGCCTCGCCGCACCACTGAAGCAAGCCGGGACGGATTCGACGGCTCTGGAAGTTCGCAAGGCAATCTACCTCCTGCTGCCTCTGGAGCAAGGTACTGTCGAGCCGGTTGCCCGCCATCTGGGTTTGAGCGTCCGCACGATGCAGCGCCAGTTGGAATTGGTCGAGACCAGTTTCTCAGACCTGGTCGACGAAGTACGGCGAGAACTTGCCGTTCGCTACATGAGCAACTCGCGCTATCCGATCGGACGTGTGGCGGCGCTGCTCGGTTATAGCCAGCAGGGCTCGTTCACGAACTGGTTCAGGTCGCGTTTCGGCATGGCGCCGCGCGACTGGAGAAACAGGCAGGCAAAATGACCGGCGCTGGCGGCCTGCAACAGAACTGTCCCAGCGCTGCTTCTGTATGGACGCAACGCAGGACGTGGTCGGGCAGGCGCAATTGAGTACATCTTGCGCGCTGCCCCACCGCGTTCAGACGGCCTTGCGCAGAAAGCCTTGAGTGCCACCATTGCGGTTAGGCGCGAAACCGTTGGCCAGCAGCGTTTCTTCCACGGTATCGTAGAACACGCCGATCTTGCTTATATCGCGCGCCTCCTCGGCGGTGGCGATATTGCGGCCGAACTCGCGTGAAATGCGCACCAGTTGCTCGATCTGCTCGACGGAGCTCATCCTCCGCGTGCGCGACTGATTCCACAGGTTGTCTTCGATGCCGCAGCGCACGTGCAGGCCCATCGCGATACCCATCATGTTGATCGGCAACACATTGCGCATCGAGCTTTCCACTGTCAGTACCGCGCCATCGGGCGTAGCGCGCAAGAAGTTGGCAAGGTTATAGATATTCGGCGCGTCCATGCCGCCGCCGATGGCCACCCAGTTCATCACCAGCGGACCCTTATAGACGCCGCGCCGGATCAACCGCTCGACCGACTCGAAGCTGTTGATGTTGTAGCACTGAAAAGCGCTCTGGATCCCGGCTGCGTTCAAGCGGCGGATGTGCTCTTCTGCCCAGCCTGGCTGGGCGGGCACTGTCATCTCTTTGTACGCATTGTAGACATTGGGATCCTCCATCGAGGTTCCCTTGACGTCGTCATCTTCCCAATGTTCGACGACGTTCATCTGCGAAGTATTGATCGTCACCGTCACCTGATCGGGTTTTGGATCGAGCTCGGCCAGCATGTGGCGCGTGTCGTCGCTCAGCCATTTGGCCGCGGCACCTTCGGTCTCCGGAGCAAAGCTGATCGAGCCGCCGACCTGGATAATCATCTCCGGCACTGCGTTGCGCACGCCAGCAATCAGTTCGTTGAACTTCGACAATCGCTTGCTGCCTTTGCCGTCAAGTTCGCGGACGTGCAGATGCAATACGGTGGCGCCGGCGTTGTAGCAATCCACTGCCTTCTGGATTTGCTGTTCAATGGTGACGGGGATATCTTCGGGGAAGTCGGAAGGCACCCAGGCCGGCGCATACGGCGCCGCTGTAATGATCAGCGGTTGCTGGTTTTCAGTGTAAAGGGAACCGTCGAGGAAGTTCATGGCAGGGTCTCAAAAGGCAGGCTACGGAGGCGGAAAGAGATTGGGCTGCTGAGTGCCTGTCGTTGACAAGGTTCTCGCCTAGCACCGGCATCTCTCCTTTCCGCGAAAACTATGGGACGTTCGCCTTCGCGTCAGACGCGGCAAAAACGAACTCGTCCGACGAAGATACCGTGACCTCAAAACGCGATTTGCCTTTGGGCGCCATAGATTTGTGATTCGATGCCACTACGTGTTTACGCCAACTTCAAGACCGTTCCTGCTGCTCAACGCGCTCGAGCTCCGGCTGTTCTTTAACCCATCGCCAGAAGAGCTTGTAACCGACCGCAAGCATCACGGGACCAATGAACAGGCCGATTACCCCGGCTGTCACCATGCCGCCAAGCGCTCCAATCAGCACGACCGGCATTGGCACTGCAACACCGCGCCCAAGCAGTAAAGGCTTCAGCACGTTGTCGGCGAGTCCTGCCACCAGGATATAAACGGAGAAGATAATCGTCGATGCATTCGCCCCTTCTGTGAGTATCACGAAGACGATCACAGGGGCAGTGATCAGCGTGGCGGGTAACTGCATGACGCCGACCAGCAACACCGCGAGCGCGAGCAGACCCGCGCCGGGTATCCCCATGACGACGAACGCGACACCAATGAGCAGCATCTGGATGAACGCAATGCCGACCACGCCTTGGGCGACTGCGCGAACCGTGGTCGTGCACAGGCTGGTTATTTCCAACGCGTTTTCAGGTCCCGAGATGCGCGACGCGATCAACACCGCGCTGCGATGGCCCTTCTCCCCGTGCGCCATGAAGATACCCGCGATGATCAATGCGAAGAAGAAGATCAGGAGGCCCGCGCCGAGGCCAGTGAGCGTACCGAGCACGGCAAGACCAGCGTCCTTGACTTGCGGCGCGAACCGTTGAGCGAGACCGGTCAGATTAGTCGAGGCCTGCAGCCACAATTCATGCACACGTGGTCCCACTAGCGGCCAACTCGCGACCGATTCGGCAGGCGGCGGGATCGCGAAGCTACCGCTTCTGAGTACTGCGATCATGTGGTCCATCGAATCGGCGATGGCCACGCCCAATAGATAGGTCGGTACCAGGATAACGCCAAACGCGACCAGGATAATCATCGTGGCGACCAGACCATCTCTTCCCGCAAAATGTCGTCGAAGCCTGAGTTGCAGCGGATAGAGAGTAATGGCGAGAATCAACGCCCAGACCATCAGGTTCAGAAACGGGACGAAGATCCGGAAACAGAAAACAGCGAGCACCGCCACGAGTCCGGCGCGGATCAATACGTCAAGCAGCTCTCTCGATAGGCTCCGGGAGCCGGTCGGCGAGATCAGCATCAGAATCCCCTCACAGATTGTCGCGACAATTCATCTAACGACAAACCAGACTGTCCAGTGACGGAGCATGAACGCGGACACGCACGCTACTTTGGTATTGCGGCAAGCCGCTTACTGGCTCGTGCCGCTGTGTGCGGCAGCAACCGCCGCGTCGCGCTTCTTGTTAGCGGCCGCCTTCTTCTGGTCATAGACTTTCTTTGCAGCCGCGACTTCCCGGTTGTACTCGCGATTGGCTGCTGCAACCTGTTGATGCATTTTCACTATCTCATCCGGATGGTCCGCGGCTGCGGCTGCGGGCGCTGCAGAATTATCTTGCGCCGACGCGAAACCAGGTAGTAGTGCGAGAGATACGGTCATCACTGTTGCAATCGCTTTTTTCATAACGGGCCCCCAATGTGATCTGCTGGTGAGTTTGTCAGTGACAAGCATGCAAGCTTCCAGCGTATATTCGTTGAAGCACGTTTTGTATTGGACTTTGGTCGTACGCGGCGTACTCTTCTCGCGCTTCGATGTTGGCATCACAACGGGCGCGAGATGTTCTAACAACGTATTGGGTAGGAGTAGCGACAGCCACGCGTATAACTCTCATGCTCTCCAATTTCTGGTCGGTCGCAACGCACCCTGATTAGTTCGGATATCTATCAAAATCATGGAAGAGCAACCATGTCCAGATGGAATCATTCGGCGCCGAACTACGTCGTGCCGGCCACGTCGGCATAAACCGTCGCGGCCGCGTTTCATTAAGGCGCGCCTGCGTGAATCACTCCAGCTATATCGCGGCTCACTGCCCCAAGAGCGCGATCTGCGGCTGACACCAGCGCGTCGTAACCGTGTCCGTCAATGGGTTGCCGAACCAGCGACTTACCTGCAACCGGTAACGGTTTGCCAGGGGGAAACACGGCCCAGAGCGCTTCGATGGTTATGGCCTCGCCGGGCGTCGCGTCAAAGCGCATGACGTCCACGCGAACTCGCCACGTACCCGCCGCATCAACGCCCATATTGAAGACCGACACGTGATCCGATGCCAGCAGCGTGGCGAGATCACCTGCGATGGTACGTGCAATGTCCGCCTTCAACGGTTCGCCCCATCGAGCGAACTCGTTGAGCACGACCTGGTTGTTGCCCATGCGCGTGACGATCTGCGGCCGATCGACCACATCGGGAACAGTGACTGGATTGACCACGACATGAACCGGCATCGTGGAGGTCATCGGCGTGAGTGTCGTATCGACCGTCAGCGTATAGAAACTGGCGGTCGGCGAACTGCCGCAGGCGCCCAGCAAGCCGCAAAAAAATACCCCGGCAACGACAGAAGAGATTCGCGTCACGGTTTGTTCTCCTGCTTGCCGCGTACCAGTGCCTCTGGATGCCGCTCGAGATAGTCGGCCAGCGTGCGGACTGCAGCGGCCGTCTGTGCCAACTGGTTCATGGCGTCGGACACGTTCTGCTGTAGCGCGGAGTCCGGCTGCAGCGCCCCATTGGCAGAAGTCATCACTCCATGCGCGGCATTCAGTGTGTTTTTCGCTTCTGGAACGACATCGGTGTCGAGATGGGCAAGTAGCGAATTCGCGTTCTGAAGGGTCATCTGCGCGTTCTTGCCGATTGCTTCGAAAGGTATCGTATTCAACTTGGCGACCAGACGCGTGACGGAATCCTGAAGCGATTGAAGCGAGCCCGGAACAGTCGGATACTGGGGCGGATTTTTACTCCAGTCGATCTTCGCTTTGGGTGCGTCGGGGAAGAAGTCGACGGCAAGATAACGTTGGCCGGTCAGCAGGTTGCCCGTCCTCAATTGCAGGCGCAAGCCCCGTGCAACCAGATAATCCGCGAATTCGCGGGTGTCCTTGACGACTGGGCTGCCAGTCGGACCGCTTTCATAGCGGTTCGTAAACCGCTCGGGATAGTAGGCTACTTCCACCACGATACTCAGCTTCCTGCTCTCGCGGTCGAATCGGGTATAGATGCCACTTACCTCGCCAATCGTAATGCCGCGAAAATCGAGCGGCGCGCCGACAGTCAACCCGCGCACTGAATCGTCGAATTCGGCGACGAACCGGGTGACGATCCGGTCATGACGCTTCATGGCCTCACCGAAGTTCTCGAACAGCGTGAAGGTCGTCTGTGCGGCCGCTTGAGGTTGATCGAGCGAGTGCTCCGGCGTATCGAACGCAACCCCGCCAATGATGATCGACACGAGCGATTGCGCATTGAGCCGTACCCCGTTGCTGTCGAGAGCGACGTCCACCCCGCTGGCATGCCAGAAGCGCGTGTCGGGTCTGACGAACTTGTCGTAGGGCGCATTGATGAATACGTGCAACGTTACGCCCCTGCCGTCAGGATCGAGAGCATAGGAGGTGATCTGTCCGACCTGCAGCCGCCGATAAAAGATCGGTGTGCCGGCATCTAGTGAACCCATGTTCTGGCTTCGCAGCACAAACTCGCGACCGGGCACGTCGCTCGAGATCACAGGTGGAACTTCGAGACCGGTGAAGGTCTGGCGCGGCTTGGCGGAGCCGCCCGCGTCCATGCCGACGAACGACCCCGACAGCAGCGTGCCGAGTCCGGACACGGTGCCGCCCGAGATTCGTGGGCGCACGACCCAGAAGCGCGTGTCGTCGACAAGCAGGTCCGATGCATCCTTCACCACCTCCGCAGTTGCAATCACGTGCTTGTGATCTCTCGAAAGGCTGACTCCCTTGATAACCCCGATATCGACTTCCCTGAACTTGATTTTTGTCTTGCCGGCTTCCAGTCCGTCGCCTGTGTTGAACATGATGGTGATCTGCGGCCCCTGATCGAGTACCGCCTTGACGGCAAGCCAACCGCCGATCAGCACGGCGATGATCGGCACCAGCCATACGACCTGGGGCCGCCAACGCGCGCGGGGCGCGACGATGGCTACAGGGGCGTCAGGCGGCTCAGGCGTGTTTAGGTTGTCCGGCATGATCCGGCCCGTGCGCGTCCCAGATCAGACGCGAGTCGAACGACATGGCGGCGAACATGGTCAATACGACGACCGCGCCGAACGCGACCGCGGCCAGGCCCGCCTGGATAGTGGCCAGCGCCTTGAACTGCACCAGGGCCACCAGCATGGTGATGACATAAATATCGAGCATCGACCAGCGCCCGACCAGTTCAACCACTCTGTAGATGCGCGTACGTTGCTCGGGATTCCAGCGCGAGTGAACCTGAGTGGAGATCGACAGAAAGGCAATGGCAATAATTTTCAGCATCGGCACTGCGACGCTCGCGACGAACACCACGAGGGCGAGCAACCACGAGCCGGACGTCCAGAGATAAACGACACCGCTCATGATCGTGTCCTTCTCCGCGCCGAACAGCGAGCTGGTGTACATCACCGGCAACACGTTGGCGGGGATATACAGCACCATCGCCGCGAGCAGAAATGCCCACGTGCGCGCCAGGCTGTCCGGCTTGCGAAAATGCACCGACGCGCCGCAGCGCGAACAGCACAGACCCTGTGCGTGGGCGGGTGCCTTCACCAGTAAGCCGCAGTCATGACACTGCATCAGACCGCACTGCGCGGCGCTCAGCCAGCCGCACGGTAGAGACAGCGAGCCACCCGTCTGCCCGCCAGGGTTCTGAAGTGCAGTGATTCTCGCCCACAGGTCACGCGAATCGAACGCGGCGCTCGCAGCGGCGAGGACCAGCATCAATATGCCAAACGACCACAGTCCAACGTCTACAACGACGCTCGCGATGTGGGCGAGTTTGACGAGCGCCACCAGCAAACCGATGATCAGCACTTCGGTCATTCCCCATGGCTGAGCAAGGCGAGCCAGCCGGAACACCGTGGCTGCCCCCCACGGCACGCGGTTGAAGCGCAACGGTATGAGCATCCACAGCATCGAGGCGACTTGCACAGCAGGAATGGCAACAGTAGTCAAAAAAACCAGCAGCGCGATCGGCCACATCCCGTCGATGTACAGAACATCCACTGCGCCGATCAGCGTCGTTTCGACCAACGTGCCGTTTACCGACAGTCCGACAATCGGATAGGAGTTGGCAATCGCGAGCAGCACCGCCGCCCCGAGCGACAGGGCCAATGCATTTCCGAGCGAATTTGCCCTGTTCCGGTAAAGCTCGCCATGACAACGCCGGCAACGCAACACGCCGCCTTCGGGAAGGTCGGCATCGACCTGGAGCAGGTCGCATTCATGGCATGCGAGGAGCCTGGCGTGCGTCATCGCGGCGCCTCCGCAGCCGGCACGCCAGCCATAGGCTGCGGGGCAGGCGGTTGAGTCATCTCCTCCGCCTTGACGACCCAGCCGCCGCCCATCGCCTTGTAAAGACGCACGAACGACGTCAATTCGGCGCCCTGGGTCTGCGTATAGCTCAGTTGCGCGTTGAATAGACTGCGCTCGGCGTCGAGCACCTCGATGTAACTCGTGTAGCCGCCTTCGTAGCGCAGCCGCGCAAGGTGCGAGTAGCTGGACAGCGCGGTAACCTGATCTTGCTGGATTCCCAATTGCTCGCGGGATTTCTGCAGCGCGATGAGCGCGTCCGCGACTTCCTGAAACGCAACCTGAATCGCCTTCTGATACGCAAACAGCGCTTCCTGTTGACGTGCCTCCGCCTGATGAACCTGCCCTTCGATGTTGCCGGCAGTGAAGATAGGCAGCGACACGGCGCCGGCGAAAGACCATACGCGCGCCGGCCCGGTGAACAGGTTCGAGAATTGGGTGCTGACGGAACCGAACAGCCCCGTTAGCGAGATCGACGGAAAATACAGCGCACGCGCCGCGCCGATCAATGCATTTTGCGCCACCAGGTTCTGCTCGGCCTGGAGCACATCCGGACGGCGTTCGAGCAGTTCGGACGGCAGACTGGACGGAATCGCGGGCGCGGTCAGCGCGTCCAGATCGTGTCCGCGCAAAATCGGCTCGGGATTGCGTCCGAGCAGCACGGCAAGCGCGTCTTCCTGCACTCCGATCTGGGTTTCCAACTCAGGAATAGTGGCTAATGCCGCCTGATACTCAGACTGGCTTTGTGCCAATTCCATCTGCGACACCTCGCCGCCCGCGAAACGCAACGTGAATACCTTGACCGATTCGGCCCGGCTCTCCACCGTAGCCTTCGCGATGTCCAGCTGCCGGTCGAGGCTGCGCAGATTGATATACGACGAAGCAACCGACGCTACCAGCGAGAGAATCGTGCCGCGGCGACCCTCCTCGCTCGCGAGCAGATTCGCACGAGCAGCTTCGGTCTCGCGCCTCGTTTTGCCGAACAGGTCGATTTCCCAAGCCGCCGAGACGCTCGCGTCGAACTGGTTGTAGACCGGGTTCACATTCGCCGGCAGCGGCACTCCGCCGCTCAGCGTTGCACGCTGGCGTGACGCATTGAAGTTCGCCCCCACCTGCGGGAAAAGTCCTGAGCGGGTTGTCACGAACTGCCCGCGAAACTCTTCTACGCGCGCGGCGGCGATCTTGATGTCGAGGTTATCCGCGAGCGCGGCAGCGATCAGATCGTTGAGGACAGGGTCTCCGAACTGTTCCCACCAGGCCGTGTTCGCGGTGTCGGCCGTCTCCTGGATGCTGAAACGGAAGGTAGCGGGCACATCGACTTTGGGCCGCGCGTAGTCCGGTCCAAGCAGACAGCCAGTCAGCGACAGCGAGGCGAGTCCCGTCAGAAGCACAACGCCAACGCTCGCAAAGTGCGTGGTGCGCATGTCAGTCACCCTCGCGCTGTGCGGACGGCGTGACCTTCGGCGTGCCCGGACCGCCCGCTACAGGCGCCGAACCTCCCGGGGTGCTTGGGTCTGCTCCCGGCTTCTCCTTGGGGCCGCTTTTACGCGACGACCAGGTTTCAAGCAGGTAATAGAACATCGGAATGAAAAATACCGCGATGACGGTCGCGCCCAGCATCCCGCCGATCACACCAGTGCCGATCGAATGCCGGCTGTTTGCCGACGCGCCCACTGCAATAGCAAGCGGCACACAGCCGAGAATGAAGGCAAGCGACGTCATCACGATCGGGCGCAACCGCTCTTCGGACGCTCGCAAGGTAGCATCCAGCACCGACGCGCCTCCTTCCCGGTTGATCACCGCGAACTCGAAGATCAGAATTGCATTCTTCGCCGCGAGCGCGACCAGCATCGTGAGGCCGATCTGGAAATAGATATCGTTTTCGAGGCCTCGCATCAGGATAGCGAGGAGCGCGCCGAACAGCGCGAACGGCACGGCCATCAGCACGCCAACCGGCAACGACCATTTCTCGTACTGGCCGGCGAGGATCAGGAACACCATCACGAGCCCGAAGATAAACACGATGCCCGACGTTCCCCCGGATTTACGCGCCTCATAAGCCTCACCGCTCCAGGCGACGCCGTAGCCGGCCGGCATTTCGGTGGCAACCTGTTCGAGTGCAGCGATCACCTGGCCCGAACTGAAATCCGGCGCGGCATTCGCCGTCACGAGCACGGCGGGGAAGTTGTTGAAGCGCGTGAGCAGATCGGGACCCGTGACATACCGGTAGGTCGCGACCGCTCTTAGCGGCACCATCGTACCGGTCTTGCTGCGAACAAATATCTGGTCGAGGTCCTGTGGTCTGAGCCGATAAACCGGATCGGCTTGCAGGATGACTTGCCATAGCCGGCTCGACCGGTTGAACTGGGACACGTAAAGGGAACCAAACATCGTCTGCATCGAGCTATAGACGTCTTCGATCGGCACGCCGAGTGTCTGGGCTCTTTCCCTGTCCACCTCGACCAGCAACTGCTGTGACGACGCATTGAAGGTCGTCGTGACGCGTGCAAGCTCAGGCCGTTTTCTGGCCCGCTCGATAAACTGCTGCACGACCCCGGCAAGCTGCGCGATCGACGCGTCGCCCTTGCTCTGAATCCATACTTCGGTGCCGCCGGTCGTGCCGAGCCCCGGAATAGACGGTGGATTAACCGGAATCACGACGCCCGCCGTTATCTTCGACAAGGTCTGATACGCATCGACCAGCACGGCCCTCGCATTCTGGGTTTCGCGATTGGCGTGCGTGTAGCGCTCGTCGAAACCTTTCAGGCCGATGAAAAAGGTACTCGCATTGTTTTTGTTCTGCACGTCGAGCAGACTGTATCCATCGACCGTCGTGATACTGCCGACCGCGTCCTGTTTCATGAAGTATTCAGTCACCCGGTCAGACACCGCCCCGGTCCGATCCAGGCTCGCCGCATCCGGCATCTGGATTGCGCCGAGAAGATAGCCTTGATCTTCCGGCGGAAGAAATGCGCTCGGAACGGATTTGACCATCACGACGGTCAGCGCGATCATCGCGCCAAAAACCAGCAACGCGAGAACGAAGCGCTTGATGACGAACTGAATCGCGCGGGAGTAGCTTGCGGTCATCCGTGCGAACGCGTTGTCGAACCAGCGGAAGAAGCCTTTCTTTTCCTTGTGAGTACTTTTGAGCAATAGCGCGGCGAGTGCGGGCGACAGGGTCAGCGCGACGATGCCCGAGATCACCACCGAAATCGCAATCGTAATCGCGAACTGCTTGTACAACTGGCCAGTAATGCCACTCACGAACGCCACCGGCACGAACACCGCGCACAGCACAAGCACGATCGCGATCACCGGTCCCGCCACTTCGTCCATCGCGAGCTTGGCCGCGTCTTTCGGATTGAGCTTGTGAACGGTCATGTTGCGTTCGACGTTCTCAATCACCACGATCGCGTCGTCGACCACGATACCGATGGCAAGCACCATCCCGAAGAGGGTCAGCATGTTGATCGAAAATCCGAGCAAGGCCATTCCCATGCAGGTGCCGACAATCGAAATCGGCACTGCCAGCACTGGAATCAACGTCGCCCTGAGGCTTTGCAGGAAAACGAACACCACGATCACCACCAGCACCAGCGCTTCGAAAAACGTGTGGATCACATCGGAAATGGACGCGCGCGTGAATTCCGTGGTGTCCATTGCAATGTCGTACTGGATGCCCTCGGGGAACGACTGCTTGAGTTGGGCGAGCGTGGCGCGAACCTGCTTCGACACGTCTAGCGCATTCGCGCCCGGTTGCTGATAGACGGCGATGATCGTGGCCGGTTTGCCCTGAAAGCGACTGCGAATGGAGTAGTCCTTCTGTCCCAGTTCGGCATGTCCGACGTCCTTCAGCCGCACGATAGCCGAGCCTTCGCTAGCGGCACGCAGGATAATGTTCTCGAACTCCGCCGGTTCGGCGAGGCGACCCGTGGTCGTGACCGCAAACGACTGTTCAACCGGAGTGCCGGTCGGCGACTGTCCAATGCGCCCTACAGCGAATTGCTGGTTCTGGGCCTGGACAGCGTTCTGCACGTCGGTCGCGGTGATGCCCAGTTGCGCCATACGATCGGGCTTGAGCCAGACACGCATCGCATAGTCCGGAGTGCCGAAGATGCTCGACTGGTTCGCGCCCGGAATCCGCTTGAGCGCATCGAGCACGTAGATGTTCGCGAAGTTCGCAATGTACGTGCTGGTGAAGCGCTGGTCCGGCGAGTAGATCGCGATGACCATCATGAACGCCGACGACTTCTTCTGCACCTGTACACCCTGCGCCTGAACCGATTGCGGCAGTTGCGGCAACGCGAGGTTCACGCGATTCTGCACGTCGACCTGCGCGAGCTGCGGGTTGGTGCCGATTTCAAAGAAGGCGTTGATCGTCAGATTTCCCGTCGATGAACTCGACGAGTTCATGTAGATCATGTTGTCGGCGCCGTTCACCTGCTGTTCGATTGGCGCGGCCACGTTATTCGCGACGACGTCTGCACTCGCCCCAGGATAGGTGGCAGAGATCGTAATCTGCGGCGGCGTGATGTCCGGATATTGGGCGACGGGCAGCGCGAACATCGTCAACGCACCGCCGAGCGTAATCACAATCGAGATTACAGACGCAAAAATCGGCCGGTCGATGCAGTAGTGGGAAATGCTCATCGTCGCCGTCCTTTACTGGGACGCGCTGGTGCCGGAGACCGGCTCCGTCGCGGCTGTTTTGGGTCCATTAGCCTGGCCGCCTGGTTCCTGCTGTCCGCTGTCCGCAACGGGCGGCCGGTCAACGATCTTGAGCGGCGCCCCGGCCGTTACGCGGATTGCACCGTCAACTACGACACGCTCACCGGGCTTCAGTCCGTCGGTGATGAACCAGTCGTCGCCTTGCCATTCCCCGACTTCCACCACGCGCTGACGGCCTTTAGATTCGGCGTCCACCACCCAGAGAAAATGGCTTTTCGAGCCCTGCAGAACTGCCCGCTGAGGAACCAGGATTGCATTCGGCCGGATCGCTCCGGCCACGCGCGCCCGCACGAACTGCCCAGGTCGCAGCACAGCTTTAGGATTGTCGAAGACGGCCCGTACCAGGAACGTGCCCGTTTCAGTGCTGAATGCGGGATTGGCGAAATCGATCGAGCCGTGTTCTGCATAAACAGAACCGTCGGCGAGAACGAGAGACACCGTGAAGTTGTTTTCGGGCGGAAAGCGCAGATGTCCTGTCGCAATCTGGTCGCGGTACCTCAGCATTTCATTCTCGGACACACTGAAGTTCACCCAGATCGGATTGAGTTGATACACAGTGGTGAGCAACCCCGACTGAGTCGCCGTCACATAGCTGCCGTCCTGCTGTTTGGCGAAGCTCGACAGCCCCGTTAGCGGCGATTTGATCGTCGTGTAGCTGAGATTCAACAGAGCCGTATCCACTTCGCCTTTGGCTGCAATAACGGCTGCAGCGGCTTGTGCCTCGCCGCCAACGGCATCGTCGAGATCCTTCTTGCTCAATGCGTTCTGCGCAACCAGCGGTTGCACGCGGGCCAGGTTGGCTTTTGCGACCTCGTACCGCGCCTGCTGCTGCGACAACTGGCCTTTGGCCGTTTGCAGCGCAGCTTCGAATGGCTTCCGGTCCATCAGAAACATCGTCTCCCCGGACTTCACCAACGACCCTTCCACATAGGTGCGACGATCGAGAAAGCCGTCTACGCGAGCGCGGATCTGCACTTCGCGTGAGCTTTCGGTCTGCGCGGTGAACTCGAATACGACCGGCGTATCGCGAGGCGTGATCGTCATCACCGTGACCTCGGGCGCACTTGCCGCCGGCAATGCCTCCTTCTTGCCGCATCCGGCGACGAATGCAAACAGCGCCAGCAAAGTAACCAGCAGTGTGAGCGTGGGGCGGACCGGCGCGACGCTTGCGTTACCCGTGGCGTCAAGAGCGTGATTGTCGAGCGCAAGCAACCGTGTGCTTTGCGCGGCGAGACGGCGGGCATGCGTCGGGCGACCGGGAACGGTCACATGCGAGGCGGTGACGAGCGCGCGCGACAAGCGCAAAGCGCGGGCAACAGAGGCCATATTCATCGGGGCGATCCCACTGATTGCGTCCGGGCTTTTCATATCCACGTTCTCCGGATGACGTCAGCACGGCTGACGGCTGCACAGATTGCAGTGTGGTTATCCGACAATGTCCGGACAATCGGACTTTGGTCTCATACGTTCCGTACGAAGACGACGCTGCTACGCCGCCGCTCAACGGAGAGCGGCCTCAGGGCGCGGGCGGGAAACCCGTCGCCGCCTGAACGGCGCGGATGAGCGCGGCACCGTCGAACGGTTTGCGCAGATAGTCGATGGCGCCTGCGGCGAGCACTTGCGCGCGAACCGACGGGTCGTCGTGGGCGGTGATGATGATGACCGGCATCCCCGAACCGGACAGTTGGCGCTGCACTTCGACGCCGCCAACGCCGGGCATCAGGACATCGAGAATCACGCAGTCGGGCCGGTACGAAGCATCGGTCGACAGCCTGTTCAAAAATGCCTCGCCGCTCGAGAACGCCTCCGCGTCGATGCCAGCAGATCTCAACAGGCGCTTGATCGCCCGTCCGACCGATTCTTCATCGTCGACAACCGCTGCGGTCGGAGTGAGATTGGCCATGTGGTACGTTCGGGCTCGTTAGGCGATGTCGCAACGCGATCATGCAGTCCGAGCCTAACGAATTCACTTGAGATATGAAATAGGACTTTGGTCTACCAAGACCAATCAGGTGTGCCGGATTACGACTGGTGGTTACGCGTCAGCGGCACTGCGCGCGATGTGTGAATGCCAGCAGCGCTGGCATACAGGACGTCTGAAATTTCGATTCGCACCAGCACCGACGAGGTGCGACCTCATCTGCATGGCGCCTGCTCGAACGCAGTCAGCGATACGCGACGGTCGTGTCCGTCGCGGTCGCCGATTCAGCTTTTTCGGCGAGGCGCACGAGTTCTGCGAGCGAGCCGGCTTTCATTTTTTCCATCACACGCGCACGGTGAATTTTGATGGTCTTTTCTGCTGCGCCCAACTCGCTCGCGACCTGCTTGTTCAGGTAACCCGCCACGACAAGCGTCATCACCTCGCGCTCGCGCGGCGTAAGCTGTTTGACCCGGCTCTGAATTTCCTGCAGTTCGCTGCGCCAACCGAATAGCCGTCGCGCGCGTTCGAGCGCGCGTTCGATTGCGTCGAGCAATACGCTGTCGGTCACCGGTTTTGGCAGGAAGTCTGTCGCTCCTCCTTTCATTGCGTCGACGGCGGAACTCATATTGCCGTGCCCAGACATGAAAATGATCGGTAGCCACTCATGTAACTGATGCTGCAACGCTAATCCGCTGAGTCCCGGTAGTTGCAGGTCCAGCAGCAGGCAGGCAGGGCCGCCGTTCGGATCGAACCGTTCGATAAACGTCTCTGCGCTCTCGAAGGTCTGCACGGAATAACCGGACAGCCGGATCAGTCGCGCCAGAGCAGATCTGACGTGTTCGTCATCGTCGACGACGAATACCATCGGAGTGACTTCAGTCATGGTGTTTGAACAGGTTGTCATATATCAACCTCGCCTGCGGATGGCAGCACGAGCCGGAACGTCGCGCCCCGCTCGCCATTGCTTTCCGCCCAAAGCCGTCCGCCGTGCATCGAGATGATCGAGATACTGATCGACAGGCCGAGCCCGAGACCTTGCGGCTTCGAGGTGGGAAACGGCGAGAACATCTCGCCGAGTTGCTCCGCCTTCAGACCAGGGCCGCGGTCGCTCACAGAAATACTGACCCCTTCTCCTTGCGCTGCAGTATCGACTTTCACCGACACGACGCGGTGTTCCGCACAACACCCCTCTACCGCGTCGAACGCGTTTTGCAGCAGATTGATCATGACCTGCTGCAACTGAATGCTATCGCCCCGAACCAGCGGCACACGCCTCCCGATATCGAGCGTCACGCTGACCCCGCGCACCACCGCATCGCGACGCATGAGGTGCATCGCTCCGCTGACCAGACTTCCAATATCGATCGACCGTGTCTCGGGTGCGGCCCGACGGACGAACTGCCGCAGCTTGCGAACGATCTCAGTGGCACGAAAACTATCCGCCACGATGTCCGCAAACGCCTCCCGCAAATCAGTGGAACCGCTCCTGGTCAAATGCAGGAATCGCTGTACCGCCTGTGCGTTACTCAGGATCGCGGTGAGGGGCTGATTGATTTCGTGAGCAAGAACGGCCGCCATTTCCGCCAGTTCGAAAACGCGCGCAAGATGCGCGTGCTGCGACTCGTCGCTAACCATCTCTGCGTGAGCTTGCACGTCGTCGGCAGTGACGACCCATACGAATGCGCCAGCCGGTCTGTAGTGCGTGCACTTCACGCTGACCGGCCGTTCGCTGCCGTCCTTACATCGTGCAACGGCTGTTCGTCGCGCGCTGGAAGCTGAAAAGTCTTCTGGTGCGCCGCTTGATGATGGATGTCCTCGCCGCGCCACCGCGTCGTTATCCAAGCGAGGAAACAACTGCGCGAAAGAGAGGCCGCTCATTTCCTCCGCTTTATAGGAGAAAAGCGTTGCGGCAAGCTGGTTGGCCTGTACTACCTTATTAGCGTCATCGACCACGATCATCGCCGCAGGCATCATGTCCAGCAGTGGCTTCAGCGCTTCTCTGGCGCGATTAAGCCTCGTGTCTTCAGCGCGACCCGTCGGCCATGACAGATATCTGACCAGCGCACTCTTTAACTGCCCCATACGGTCGGAGCGCGCAGCGGATGATCGCCTGTATGCCCGGGGGTGCAACTGCTTTCGAACGAAATTGTCCTGTCCGCTCGCCGCTTTGCGAGGTGCCACGTCAGGTATGTCGACCCGCGGCCTGTCATGCGCTCGATTTGCCGTAACCATCCTGGCAGGCCTGCCTGACGGCGTCGGGTTCTGTCTCCTTGCGCTGGCTCCCCATGAATGTTTAAGCCGCTCAAGGGCTGACGCAATCCCCGCCATCATCGTGCGGGGGTCGCGTGTGGGCATATTCATGACTGGACTCTCCGTATTGGCCCTACGGTATCGAGCAGCAACGTGCGCCTCTTCGCGGGAATGTGCTCGAACATGCCACGTTACCCGCTCAACAGATCGACAGATGAGCGAACTCTTCGGTCAATCAGCAAAATGAGATCTAGTAGGTTATTGGTCGGCTCACCTAATCGCACGAAAGCCGTATTTGTTTGGTACCTTTGAGTACCATAGACGGGAAGATAGCCGGATGAAAGGTAGCAACCTGTTTTTTTCAGAATTTTTTTCGAGCGAACTGGAAGCGTCGGAAAAAATGGCGCAACGCGCGTTCGACTTGACGTTCAATAGCCTGTTAAAACATCGTTGCAAGTCGACGATGGAATTGCGAAGTACCGTATGGACACGTTTGGGCCTTAAAGGCTCATGGTGGCCGTTCGTCACCCGTAGGCGAATTAGAAGGCCGAGGCTACCGGGGCATGGCTTTCGCTGCATCGCTTGCATTCCGCTTCAAGCTCACCTATGCAAGAAGCAATCGAGTTCGCTTATAGCGTACAGGCAGTGAGAATTCAAAACGTTTCCGGTTTCGAATCGCGTTACGCGCTCTACTTCGGCGCGATTATGCTAACTGCGACCAAATAGCATAGTTTCGCGCGCTGTCTAAAGCTGAGTCAGATAGCGATAAGTGCGTGAATGAGATGGCCCGCGGTTGAAGTCAATCAGGCGACATTGCAGTATGAACGGGCTGAAGCATTCCTGACCAAGTTCGGATTCCTGACGTTTGACGACATCCAGACTCTATTTCCGAGCGAGTATGCGTCCCGCGCGTCGTGCCGACCTTTAACGACACGACGCCGGATGCGTTGCGTGGATCGCGGACATGTCGTGAAGCGATTTAACCATCGTCGTCCAGGTCACGCCGGAGCGCGACGAGGTTCAGATCGCGCAAACGCCCGATACATTGCTATCACATGCTTCAGGGCCTAAAGGTTGAGCTTCGTCACCTTTGCACCGTTAACCGAGGCGTCGGCCATCAGTCCGACATTGGTGAGCACGAGGGCGACCACCTGCGAGGTTGCCGATGTCGTATCGATTGCGCCATTCGCACCTACCTTCACGACCGATACCCCAACATCACCCCCGGCCGACCAGCCAGACGAACTTTGAAATTTGGCGAGCGCGTCGCTTGTCATGAACATGAAAACGACAGCGGTGGATTGTGCCCCCGCCTGAAATCCAAATGACGCCGCCGCCGTGCTGTAATAGCCAGCCGTAGTGCCGCCCACACGCAATGCGCCTTCGCCATACTGGGCGCCCACAATGAACGCAGCCTTCTTCACGTCGGGAAACACCAGAATCCCTTGTGCCTTCGACGCAAGTTCCCGTGAGCCTTGCACCGTTGAGAACAGCCGGCTCAATGTACCGTTCACACTCGCATCAATGGCTTGGCGCTTGGACGCGTCGGTCTCAGCGCTTTTGCCGCCGCCTGACGTCATGGTGCAACCGGCAACCGCCAGAGTGGAAGCAGCCATCGCAGCCGCAGTTCTTAACACGAAGTTCCGTCTGTTCATTGTTGGCCTCCGTTAGCGCTCCGGCCGAAGGACCGGTACGCGGGTAAACACATCGTTCTTAAATCGTTGCGGCAGCAATCACATCACTCGGTCGGCCGCAGTCACATGACGCGGTCAGATGAGTACTCAGGTAGTAACGTTAAGGCTCGTCCCGGCTTGACCAGTTTAGTGATGTCATGGCGACGAGAGGAATAGGACTCTCGCCTTACAGCTCGCCGCTATTTGCGGGCAAGGGTAACGTTCCAGCCACGGTTGCATCACGCGGCCATGAAGCACTTCGCATCCAGCGGAATAACACGCACGCCGTTTCGCTCAGTGGCGGCATCCAATAACACGTTCCGCCTGACTCGAATCTGCAGCAGCCTGCCGATTGTTGCGAGCCCGCGCTCCGCAAAACCATCGTGCCGCCAACCGCGCCGACTGCAGCGCCCTCGCCGGCTTGGCTAGACCGCACCGCTCAGGAGCACACCGCTCAATGCGACGGCGCAAAAGCGGTGTTTCCTGTAAACATCCACAACAGCTCCCGGGTGTTCCCGACGACGCATAAGCTCGCGTCGTGAGTACATGATTGCGCTGCGTATCTGTTGAGGACAATCGGACCAAGGTCGTATGCGATCACTGCGGCCGATGCCGCATCGCGAACATCGGTGAATGGGCGTGCGCAGTGATCCTGCTCTTCGGTCTCGCGATTCTGTCCTGAGACACTCTCGCGTGAATAAGCGTTTGAGCCCGCCACGGGTGATCGAAGTGCCCAGTTCCAAAGGTGTAATATAAAATCATACCCATCCATTTTCGCGAGTCGCCCATGCCGAGCAAGCACGCGCTATGCGTTAGTCTGACGGAGCGACTGGCGTCGTTCATAAAGGCAGAAATAGTCGTAGGCCGCTTCAGCACGGCAAGCGAGGTCGTCCGTGCCGGACCGCGGCTGCTGCAGGAGCAGTCCATGCCTTCGCTGGACAATAGCGCGGACGGTACGCCCCCGAAGCGGCAGGCCCATCCCGATGGTCGCAAACGCGCGGCAATGCGGGACAAACGATGACGCGACCCACCACTTTTCCGATTGTCGGCATAGGCGCGTCCGCTGGCGCCGTCGAAGCGCTTGAGGGCTTCTTCCGCGGCATGCCGCGAAACCCCGGCCTCGCGTGCGTGATCGTCACGCATCTGAGTCCCGATCGCGACAGCATGCTGCCGGAAATCGTCGCCCGCTTCACCGACATGCCGGTGCACGCCATTGCAGACGGCACGTCCATCGAATCCAACAACGTGTACCTGTTGCCCGCCGACGCCGTCGTGAGTGTCAAGGACCGCACACTGCACGTGCAGTCTCAGGACAAGCTCCGGCGCGAGCGCAAACCGATTGATGTTTTCTTCAGCACGCTCGCGGCCGACGTCGGCGAACTGTCAGCCGGCGTGATTCTCTCGGGCGCCGATTCCGACGGCACGCTAGGCATCAAGGCAATCAAGGAGCGCGGCGGGTTGACACTCGCGCAGGCCGGCGACGGCTTTGGCCCGCATCATCCGAACATGCCGAGAAGCGCGATTGCAACGGGCCTCGTCGATTTCGTGGTGCCCGCCGAGGCAATGGGCCAGAAGCTCGCGAGCTTCGCCGCGGGCGTCTTCATGCTCGACGGCTTTGCCGGGAAATCTGGAGCGCAAACCAATGCAAGCGAGTTCGACGAAGCGCGCACTGCAATCTACGCGATCCTGCGCAGTCAGGTCGGCCATGATTTCAGCGGTTACAAGGTGAACACGTTTGTGCGCCGCGTGCAGCGGCGCATGCAGGTCCTTGAAATCCACACGCCGGAGGCATACGTTGCGCGTCTGTCGAAAGAGCCGGAAGAAGTCGCCGCTCTGTTTCGAGACCTGCTGATCAACGTGACCAGTTTCTTTCGCGATGCGCAGGCGTTTGACGCGCTCGCGGAGATCGTGATTCCCCAGTTGCTGGAGGGACGCGGCGCCGACGACACAATTCGCGTGTGGGTGCCCGGTTGCGCGACCGGTGAAGAAGTCTATTCGATTGCGATGCTGCTGCGCGAGCAGATGGATGGCCGCCAGACAGCGCCGCGCGTACAGATTTTCGCCACCGACATCGACGACGGCGCGCTCGCCGTCGCACGCGCGGCACGCTACCCGCTAGCGATGCTCGACGGTGTATCCGACGAACGGCGGGAGCGCTTCTTCATTCAGGACGGCAGCAGCTATGTGCTCACGAAGGAAGTGCGCGACTTCTGCATCTTCTCGCCGCACAGTGTGATTCGCGATCCGCCCTTTTCGCGCATCGACCTCGTCTCCTGCCGCAACCTGCTGATTTACTTCGGTACCGAAATCCAGAATCAGGCGATCCCGACGTTTCACTATGCGCTGCGACCGGACGGGTACCTCTTCCTCGGTACGTCGGAGAACGTCAGCCAGTTTGACGAACTGTTTCTGCCGGTCGAGAAGAAGCACCGCATCTTCCGGCGCAGAGCTGATGTTTCGCCGCAGATCCGTGTGCCGCTGTCAGTCTCGTCGTTGAAGATCGGGCAACCCGGAGGACTGACGTCAAGCCGCCCTGCGCTCGGCGGCGCAGCGCTGCGGCACGTGGTGGACAACCATATGCTGGAGCGCTTCACACCGCCGCATGTGCTCGTCACGCGCGACGGCGATGTCGTCTATTACTCGGGCCGCACAGGCAAGTACCTGGAAGCCGCCCCCGGCGTGCCGACGCGGCAACTGTTTGCGCTCGCACGCAAGGGACTCAGCCTCGATCTGCGATCGGTGTTTCGCGAAGCGGTCGAGTCGGGCCGCACGGTCACGCGCGAAGGCGTCGTCGTGGAGGGCGAAGACGGCCGTGTGCAGATCATCAGCCTGACAGTGGAACCGCTGACCGGTCAGCCACAGGGCGAGCATATGTATCTCGTCATCTTCGAGGACGAAGGCCCGCTAGCGGCCCGCGAGGAAGCGCTTGCGCGCGCGCAGTCCATGCACGACGGCACCGCGGCGCAGATCGAAAAGGAGTTGCGCGAGACGCGCGAGCGTTTGCAGTCCATGATCGAAGAGTACGAGACAGCACTGGAGGAATTGAAGTCTTCCAATGAGGAACTGGTCTCGGTCAACGAAGAACTGCAGTCGTCGAATGAAGAGCTGGAGGCGTCGAAGGAAGAACTCGTTTCGCTCAACGAGGAACTGCAAACCGTCAACATGGAATTGAGCGGCAAGATCGACGCGCTCGACCGCTCGAACAGCGACTTGCGAAACCTGTTCGAGAGCACTTCGGTGGCAACGGTGTTTCTCGACCGCAACCTGGTCATCCGTTCGTTCACGCCCGCAATGGACAGCATCTTCCATATTCGTGCTATCGACCGAGGCCGTCCCATCACGGAGCTCGTCAGCCGGCTCGAGTTGCACGGTCTCGAGCACGATATCGAGACCGTCTTCAAAACGAACCAGCCGAGGGAGCGCCACGTCAGCGGCAGGGATGGGCTTGCGCATTTCCTGGTGCGCCTTGCGCCGTACCGCAACGGCGACAGGCAGATCGACGGTGTGGTGATTGCTTTTGTCGACGTCACGGACATGGTCCACGCCGAAGACAGGCAGAACGTGCTGATCGGCGAGTTGCAGCATCGCACGCGCAATCTGCTGGCGGTGATTCAATCTATTGCTGAACAGACGCTCACCGCCGATCAAAAGCTGGAAACGTTCACGAGCCGCCTCGCGGCGCTGGGACGCCTGCAGGGATTGGTCGGGGAAGCGGACGGCAATCTGATCAACCTGAGCGATATCGTGCGGCTCGAGTTCGATGCGCTCGGCGTTGCGAACGGCGAACGGGTCAGCATCAGTGGGCCGGTCGTGCCGCTCGGATTCCGGAACATACAGATCATCGCGCTCGTCCTGCACGAGTTGGCGACCAATGCGCTCAAATATGGCGCGCTGAAGGAGGAGCAGGCACGACTCGACGTGCGCTGGCGCGTCGAGGCGGGCACCGTCGAGGCTGCATTGCTCGTATTCGAGTGGGTGGAAAGCGGGGTTCGCGCCAGACCGGATAGCAGCCGGACCGGCTTCGGCCGGCAACTCATCGAGAAGGCGCTGAAGTTCACGCTGCAGGCACGCACCGAACTCACGTTCAACTCAGACGGCATCTCGTGTCACATCGACATACCCTTACCTGCAGCCGGTTCGGCGGGCGGCAATGCGTCGAATGCCACACCATCGCAGCAACCGCGAACGCGTTGAACGGTCAACGCATCATGGTGTTGGTCGACTGCCTCACGTAACCGACGACGCCAACGCAACCGCCTTCTGCAGGAAGTTCGCTGTCTTCGCGGGCGCGGCCTCGATGCGCGAGGCCAGCACGAGCCGGATCGAGATGGCGTTGCCGAGCACGTCGGTATAAGCGACGCCTTCGACCTGTATCTGACATACCGAAGCCGGCACCAGTGAGACGCCGAACTCGGCAGCGACCAGATTCACCACGGACGAAAGCTGCGGCGCCTGCTGTCCCGCGATCGGCTCGAAGCCGGCTTCCCTGCATGCTCCGACAATGACGTCATGCAGCGTAGGGCTCGCTTCTCGCGGAAGCATCACGAACGGATCTTCTGCCAATGCGGACAGCGCGATCTTGCGTTTCTTCGCGAGACGATGCGTTGCGGGCAATACGACCCGCATCGGCTCGATCGCGATGTGATGGAACTGCACGCCCGCTGGCGACTGACTGCCGAGGCGCACGAAGGCGACGTCCACACGGCCGTCGCCGAGATAGGCGAGCAGTTGTGCAGTGTTGCCTTCGGCAAGCGTGAGGGTGACGTTCGGGTAGTCCTGCCGATAATCGCGAATCAGCTTGGATACGACAGGATTGAACGCTGCGGACCCCGTGAAGCCGATGTTGAGCTGCCCGATTTCGCCGCGACCCGCGCTCTGCGCTTTTTCGACCGCCAGCCGCGTGTCGTACAGGATGCGCTTGGCGTCGGCGGCGAAGGCTTCACCGGCCTCCGTCAACACCACGCCGTGGCCGGTGCGGCGAAACAGCCGCACGCCCATTTCGTCTTCTAGCGCGTGGATCTGCTGGCTGAGCGGCGGCTGACCGATGCCGAGTCTTTCGGCCGCGCGAGTGACGTTGCGCTCTTCGGCGACAGCGAGAAAGTAGCGAATATGACGCAGTTCCATCTGATATCTGAAAAAGCTATTTCAGTAAGACGCGATAGATATTGGACAGTATATCAGCGGTGCGACAAAATATCGCTATCGCGCGGTCCGTCCTAAATATCTTCCCGCAATACAACGCCGTTCGATCAAAGGATGAGGTGGGACGATTCGCGCCTATATCGGAGCGAGCGGCGGAGTGCGCCGTTGTGTTTATCTAAAGAGGCAAAGGGGGTCTACTGTGGCTGACACATTAAAAAAACCGAGGCCGGAATTCCGGAACATCGGTATCGGGCAGATATTGACGGCGTATCGCCTGCCGCTTGCAGGGCGTGTGTCGATTCTTCATCGCTTGAGCGGTGGTCTGCTGTTTGTTTTCCTTCCGTTCCTGCTGTACCTCTTCGACCAGAGCCTGACTTCCGAACTGAGCTTCGAGGTCTTCAAGGGCTTTCTCTCCAACATCATCGTCAAGCTCATCACGCTGGTGCTGGCCTG
>NZ_JAWRXU010000891.1:0-264 GCF_046534895.1 Paraburkholderia sp. SIMBA_053
GAACGTCGTGCGCACCGCAGCCGAAGTCTGCAAGGGCAAGGTGCCGATCCTGGCCGGCGCAGGCGGCCCGACGCGCGTCGCCATCGAGTATGCGAAAGAAGCCGAGCGCCACGGCGCAAACGGCATTCTGCTGATGCCGCACTATCTGACGGAAGCCTGCCAGGAAGGCATCGCCGCGCACGCCGAAGAAGTCTGCAAGTCGGTGCCGAACATGGGCGTGATCATTTACAACCGCGCCAATTCGAAGCTTAACGCCGACATGCT
>NZ_JAWRXU010000892.1:0-264 GCF_046534895.1 Paraburkholderia sp. SIMBA_053
GATCGGCTCGAATCCTGAAGCGGCGCGTCTTGCCGGTGTGAATGTCGAGCGGCGCGTGATGGCGGGCTTTCTGCTGTCCGGCGCGATTGCCGGCTTCGCGGGCGCATTGTGGCTCGCGCGCTTCGGCACCGTCGATGCGAGCACCGCGAAGGGCATCGAGCTGCAAGTGGTGGCGGCGGCCGTGGTCGGCAGCGTGGCGATTACAGGCGGCGTCGGCACCATACTCGGTGCAACGCTCGGCGCGCTCGTGCTCGGCGTGATCAG
>NZ_JAWRXU010000893.1:0-264 GCF_046534895.1 Paraburkholderia sp. SIMBA_053
CCTTCTCATCGGGGTGGTCGGCGTTCCAGCCCTCGACCACGGCTTCCGCCCAGGCGATCTCCTGCTCGTTCGTGGAGTACCAGATCGTGATCGGGCCCGAGGTCAACTCTGCGCTCTCGGGGGCGTCGCCGCCACCGGTCGAGCCGCAGGCGGCGAGGGGCAGGGCGAGGGCGGCCAGGGCGAGGACACCTGCATAACGCTTCATTGCGAGAAACTCCTTCGTTCGGAAGCTCGGGTGACGGCTTCCTTGCTGTCGGGACCGGG
>NZ_JAWRXU010000894.1:0-264 GCF_046534895.1 Paraburkholderia sp. SIMBA_053
GTCGCGCGCGAACCACGACAGCGTGCGCTTCCAGCTCGCCTTCTGCTCGAGCGACTCATACAGCAGCCAGTTCGTATTACCGCCGCCGAGAAATGCTCCGTAAGGCACAACCGTTTCGATTGCAAAGCCCTGTGCATCGGCGAACTCGACGAGTTCGGCGATACTCGCACGCGACATGTACAGGCCAAACTTGCCTGCTTCGTCGGTGGCGCGCAGCGCGTCGGGCCATTGGGATTTGTCCGCGCCATACGCAGCGACGGCGTG
>NZ_JAWRXU010000895.1:0-264 GCF_046534895.1 Paraburkholderia sp. SIMBA_053
GCACGACGCTCGCTGCAACCCGGATGCAGCGGCTGCGGTCGGCGCCGATGCGCCGCAAGCCCTCCCCGCTACACAGGATCGCCGCCGCCGCACCGTCTGAAACCGGCGCGCACATGGGCAGCGTGATCGGATAGGTGATCGGCGGCGCCGCAAGGACCTCCTCGATCGTGAACGCCTGGCGAAACTGCGAATATGGGTTATGCACCGAATGCAGATGGTTCTTCGACGACACGGCGGCGATCTGTCGTTGCGTGGTGCCGTATG
>NZ_JAWRXU010000896.1:0-264 GCF_046534895.1 Paraburkholderia sp. SIMBA_053
GTGGGCGAACGAGTCGCCTTCATCAAGAACTGCTTCGGCATTTTTCTCTCCAGAAAAATTAACGCACTAGGGGATGTCCAGGCTGGAAGGCACTGGACCGTTTCGATGCTCTTGTGAGCAGGGAAATCGGGCGCGCGGAGAGACGCTTTCCTCACGGCTCGGTCAAGACGTGACAAAAGCAGCTATCGGCGGAAGCGAACAGGGGATAGAGCGCGGCCGCATTACGTCACAGGGCCAACAAACTCGAGTCGATGCGTCCAAGAC
>NZ_JAWRXU010000897.1:0-264 GCF_046534895.1 Paraburkholderia sp. SIMBA_053
GTATAAATTTAACAAAAGTCAAGAAGTATTTTTTTGTTTTTTAATGGTATAGAATTACTTTATGCTTGAATTCCCGAAGAGTTACTTAGGAATACAATGGCTTGAAAAGTTTTTTATTATAATATTAACATCTACATTTTATTCTTGTTTTTTCCTTTATTGTGTGAAAATAAAGACGGAAAAGAAAGATAGCACAAGTACGTATTTGTTTTACCTAAGTATTATTAACGAGGTGAAATCCAGTACTACCCAAAACAGAATAAG
>NZ_JAWRXU010000898.1:0-264 GCF_046534895.1 Paraburkholderia sp. SIMBA_053
GGACACCTACCTGTCGCGTGATTTCGGCGACGCGGCGTCCGGCCAGGCGCTGACCGTCGGCGTGGATGCCTTCCGCACCTGGGAATGGCTTGCACAGGTGCCCTGCCGCCCGGCGCTGCTCGACCTTTACGCGCCGGTCTATGGCGGCCTGCCCTGCGGCGGCGCCCGCAGCGGCGATACGCTGTCCGTCGTCACTTCCGGCGGACTGTATCTGCGCGATGCGCTGCACTGGGGCGATGCCTGGCAGCTGCTGCTCGGCCTGCG
>NZ_JAWRXU010000899.1:0-264 GCF_046534895.1 Paraburkholderia sp. SIMBA_053
AGGTTACAAACATTCCACCAGGTTATATCATGATTTGGGTATCTATGGTGATGAAGCTTATGAATTCATATCTATTCTGGAAACTTCATTTGGTGCCGACTTATTAAGTTTTGTCTTTGAGTCATACTTTCCTATGGAATTTCCCGGCGATACGCAATTACAACGCGTTTTTTATTGGGTTTTTCCATGTTTAATCAAAAGAAAAGAAGAAAACTACAAACCTGTTACACTGTTTCAGATAGAGCAAATCATCAAAACTAAGCT
>NZ_JAWRXU010000900.1:0-264 GCF_046534895.1 Paraburkholderia sp. SIMBA_053
CTCCAGCATTGGTGTCGATGTTCTGCTCACTGAAGAGATCGTCCATAGCGACATCGTGGTCACCAACTCGAGGGGAGTGTGTGAGCGCCCAATCGCCGAGTGGGTGCTCGGAGTGCTGATCATGTTCGCCAAAGATCTTCGGCGAACGGTGGAGCTGCAGAACGAGCACCGATGGCAGCACCGAGAAACCGAGCCGATCCTCGGGCGTCGAGTTCTCGTCGTCGGTCCGGGTCCAGTTGGTCGCGAGACAGCTCTGCTCCTGCG
>NZ_JAWRXU010000901.1:0-264 GCF_046534895.1 Paraburkholderia sp. SIMBA_053
CGGGCAAGTCGACGCTCATCAAGATCGTCACCGGTGTGCAGGGCGCCGACTCCGGGAGCCTGATCCTGGACGGGCAGGAGGTCTCGTTCGCGAACCCGCTGGAGGCGATGGCCGCCGGCATCGGGGTGGTGCATCAGGAGCGCAACGTCGTCCGCGAGTTCACCGTGGGGGAGAACATCGCCCTCTCCGCGATGCCCCGCCGCGCGGGCACGGTCGACTGGCGGCAGGTGTGGCGGGAGTCGAAGCGCTGCCTGGACATGCTCG
>NZ_JAWRXU010000902.1:0-264 GCF_046534895.1 Paraburkholderia sp. SIMBA_053
CTGGGGTTCTCGGCCTGCATCCGTGATCTGGGCATGCAGGTGCACACCGTGGCCGATCGGATGCGGTCAACTGGGGTCGAATGGCTGGCCAAATCCCGCATGGCTGAACGAATCGCGGCGATTCTCCCGCCATTCGTGACGCAGCCAGCCGAATGGACCGCATCCACGCGACAGGTGGGCTCAGGCCACCATCCCGCGCCAGATGACCTCGACCGCGGCGCGCAGCCGAGCGGCCACCGCAGGGTCGTCCATCCGGTCGCCGCG
>NZ_JAWRXU010000903.1:0-264 GCF_046534895.1 Paraburkholderia sp. SIMBA_053
CGGTGGCTATGTGATCCAGCCGGATACGTCGGCCATCCGTTAAGCTGATTTCCATGGCGGCGAACTGTTCTGCCGACTGCACGGTAGCTATGGTGCGCACCGGCTGCTCCATACCGCCAATATGGGCGCGCCCGCCAGCGGCTTCCTGCTGTACTAGGCGTAATTGGCGTGAAATATCAGTGGCTGTAGTGTTGAACGCCAGCAGGTTAGCGAAATCCAGTTCGACCCGGATCTCCCGCTGAACACCGCCGACCCGCGTTACCG
>NZ_JAWRXU010000128.1:0-436 GCF_046534895.1 Paraburkholderia sp. SIMBA_053
GGCGCGGCGCGCGTATGCGGGAACGGCGTCCGCGATGGCAATGACCATGGTCCCCGAAGTCGACGCGACGAAGAACCTCGCCATCGGCGTAGGCACGGCGGGTTACATGGGTTATCAGGCGGTGGCCGTGGGGCTGTCGGCGCGCGTCGCGCAGAACTTCAAGGTGAAGCTGAGCGCGGGCATAAGTTCGGTGACCACGGCGGTCGGCGCCGGCGCCGCTTATCAGTGGTAGCAAGGGAAGCCAGCCGGCGAGAGCTGCCGGCGGCAAATCGAAGGCGCCCCGCGCGCCCCGCGGTGCGGGCGGCGGGGCGCGGGTTCGCTTACTGGACCAGCTTCATCGCTTGCGAGCGCGTGTTGAACACGCCCCACGCGAGCGGGATCATCACGTACAGCCAGAAGACGGCGATCTTGACCTTGTTGGTCGGGTGCACGGGTT
>NZ_JAWRXU010000904.1:0-264 GCF_046534895.1 Paraburkholderia sp. SIMBA_053
GTACGACGCATACTGACGACCCGCCGTGAGCGAGCCATACGTCGGGTTCGCCACGCCGACGAAAGCCTGGCGGCTGAACATCAGATTGTTCGTTGCCATCGCGCCCGTCGCACTGTTAAAGCCCTCTTCGAGCGTGAAGATGGCCTTCGTTCCGCCACCCAGATCCTCCGCCCCTTTCAGCCCGAAGCGGCTTCCTGCCCATACCCCGTTGATCATCTTGAACGTTGAGTGACCGCCTGAGGTTGAACCCAATGTGGTCGAGCT
>NZ_JAWRXU010000905.1:0-263 GCF_046534895.1 Paraburkholderia sp. SIMBA_053
CTAAATTCAACGATTTTTATGAATTTTGCATGGGTGATAAAGAGGAGATTAGAATTCAAGGTTTTCAAATTGATAAGAATGAGAAAAGAAAGCCATTAGATCAACTTGTAAATAAAGATAATTTTGTTCCTCATGAAGCGTCTTTCTATAAGAAAATTGCACATCTAATTAGTAAACATTTAAGATAACCTCCGTGTGGTTATAAAAATGATTAAGTTTTGACTAGTAATAATTTATGTAACTAACATTGTTATAGATTAAGG
>NZ_JAWRXU010000906.1:0-263 GCF_046534895.1 Paraburkholderia sp. SIMBA_053
GTATTTAATTACTGTGTATAGTAATGAAGCAGAAACGAGTTGTAATACTTCATCCCAATTCGCACGAATGAATCCCCCTTTACCACGCGCCTGCTTATACGTACGTGCCTTTTCAGGGTTTTCCACAATGCTTTTCCAAGCATCTAATGGTGACTCGTTATTTTGTAGTTCTTCTTGCCACATTTCCCAAAGCACACCACGTACATATGGATATTTCACACGAAGCGGACTATAAATGTACCAAGAAAAGCTCGCTCCACGCG
>NZ_JAWRXU010000907.1:0-263 GCF_046534895.1 Paraburkholderia sp. SIMBA_053
GGTGAATCGCACGTAGAGAAGGTGACAGGCTGCTTCCATGGCCTGCTGTTGCTGCTTTGCAGTTGGAAGCTCAGCCGAGCCTGAGTCCTGCACGACGTGAAAGCCGAATTTCCGCAGCGAGCGCAGCGCTCCGGCGAGAATTCTTGCGTTTCGCGCGGTCGCCGCATCTGGAACTTCCGCTGGCGGTGCACCGTGGGCAGACACGTCTATGACGCGCGGGGCTTCGTCAGAAAACGACATATGGCGCAATTCCTGTTGACATT
>NZ_JAWRXU010000908.1:0-263 GCF_046534895.1 Paraburkholderia sp. SIMBA_053
GGCAACGCCCTTGTTCGCGTGCGTTGCCAACGCTTCGAATCAACGCCTCACCCGCTTCGAATAGCCGTGCACGGGCAAGCGGCAGCGAATGGTATATGCCGCCCAGGTGGCAAACTGTGTGTAGGTTATCGCGTCGTATGCGTGAGCGCTCTTACAGGGTGGAGTGCATGCGCCATCCGTCCGAAGTGAGGCGTGTGGAGCACAGGGGGCCGACACACAGTTTGCCACCTAGGCGGCGGTGGACTATCTGGCACGGCATGCTG
>NZ_JAWRXU010000129.1:0-435 GCF_046534895.1 Paraburkholderia sp. SIMBA_053
GGAACGTGACGCTCGAACGGCAGGGCAGCGAGCGTCCCGTGTGCATCGCAGAGTTCATCACGCGACACGATTTCTAGTTGCGCGCGTCGGCGCCTCGCGATGCTCAGTGCTTGGCGTATTGCGTCGCGCCGAACAGTATTTCCTTCGCTTTTTCGTCCATCAGCGGCACGCGCGCCGAGGCGAGCACTTCGACGCCGCGTTGCACGGCGGGACGCGCGGCGATCTCTTCATGCCAGCGCTTCACGTTCGGAAACTCGTCGATTTGCAGGCCCTGGTTTTGCCATGAACGCGTCCAGGGGAACGTGGCGATATCGGCGATGGTGTAGTCGTCGCCTGCCAGATAGCGCGTCTTGCCGAGCTTGGTGTCCATCACGCCGTACAGGCGCTTTGTTTCGTTGGTGTAGCGGTTGATCGCGTATTCGATCGGTTGCGGCG
>NZ_JAWRXU010000909.1:0-263 GCF_046534895.1 Paraburkholderia sp. SIMBA_053
TCGTGCGCAATGGGCGCGGCGTGATGAATCTGGAAGGCAGCAGCGTGCCGTTCGAAGGGCCGTGCGCATTGCTGTTGCCGACCGAGTGCGTGCATGGTCTCGACTATGAAGTCGATGCCGACCGCTGGGTCGTCACGATCGAGGTCGCCTATCTGGCGCAGGTGAACGCCAGGCTTCAAGAATTCATCGCACTGTGGGCTGCGCCGCGCGTGATTCCGCTTGCCCATTCCGCAGAAGCGGGAAGGGAGTTCTGCAGCTTGATC
>NZ_JAWRXU010000910.1:0-263 GCF_046534895.1 Paraburkholderia sp. SIMBA_053
TGGGGAATATTGGACAATGGGCGCAAGCCTGATCCAGCCATGCCGCGTGTGTGAAGAAGGCCCTCGGGTTGTAAAGCACTTTCAGCGAGGAAGAACGCCTAGCGGTTAATACCCGCTAGGAAAGACATCACTCGCAGAAGAAGCACCGGCTAACTCCGTGCCAGCAGCCGCGGTAATACGGAGGGTGCAAGCGTTAATCGGAATTACTGGGCGTAAAGCGCGCGTAGGTGGCTTGATAAGCCGGTTGTGAAAGCCCCGGGCTC
>NZ_JAWRXU010000911.1:0-263 GCF_046534895.1 Paraburkholderia sp. SIMBA_053
CGGCGTAGAACTCCTTCGGCGTTTCCGCACCCGGCTGGAACAGCTCGTTGGCCAGGCCGCTGGACAGCGCGGTCTGCGAGATGTCGATGATCAGGTCGGGCATCTCGGTCTTGCTGGGCAGCTGGCGCAGCATCTGCTGCAGCACCTGCTCCATCTGGGCCAGCTGCTGCTTCAGCGGCTCCAGGTTGACCGCCTTCTTCTGCTCGTCCTCGAACTGCTGGCGCAGCGTGGTTTCCTGGGTTTCCAGGCTACCGAGCTCGTCG
>NZ_JAWRXU010000912.1:0-263 GCF_046534895.1 Paraburkholderia sp. SIMBA_053
GATCAATTCGCGGACTGGCTGAAGATGCACTGGCCAAGCGTGAAGGCGGCGCTGCTGGAAGGACGGTACATGCCTGAGGTGATACGCGCGGTGGATATACCGAAGCCTGCGGGCGGGGTACGGACACTGGGCATTCCGACGGTGCTGGATCGGCTGATACAGCAAGCGCTGCACCAGGTACTCCAGCCGATCTTCGAGCCGGGGTTCTCCGAGTCGAGCTACGGCTTCAGGCCGGAGCGCAGCGCGCAGCAGGCGGTACTGAG
>NZ_JAWRXU010000913.1:0-263 GCF_046534895.1 Paraburkholderia sp. SIMBA_053
CCGTCACGGGCGTCTACACGACGATGTGGAACGTGTATCTGAACGAGCAGTTGAAGTTCACATCGAACTCGGCGTTCACGGATCTGAACGATCAGGCGTTCAAGTTCTGGGACTTCGGCCATATCGATCCGACGGGCGAGCAGAAGGGCCTCGACAGCAAGGGCAACATCATTCTCTACACGGCGGGCGACCTCGCCGCCGTGATGGCGCTCAACGTCGATCTGAAAGTGCTGTCGGCGAACGGGTTCTATGACTTCGTCACG
>NZ_JAWRXU010000130.1:0-435 GCF_046534895.1 Paraburkholderia sp. SIMBA_053
AACAGAGAGGTTGGATATTCCGGAAAATCCGAGTTTCACTTTCCAAACTATTTTACAAGTTGACATAACTACAACAATACCAGGAGAAAGAGTAAGGCTAGATTCAATGATTGAAACTGTAATTGACACTTTTAACGAAGGTACATTGTATACCTGTCGCTTAACTTTTAGGTTCACACGAACTGGAGATGTACAAATAATCGAGGCTGATTCACACGTAATCAATTTCGTTAAACCAGTAGGATCTAGTTCTGTTATAATTGATACCCAGAATTTAACGTGGACTGATATACCTCCAGGCCCAGGCACCTATACCTATTCTCTTGAAATTCGTCGTGGTACAGGTGTTTTTGAAAGCAATATAGATAGTGTTATAGTTTTAGCTAGGTCAATGGATGCCATTGTATTTCCGCCGTCTCCATAAATCAGTAACAA
>NZ_JAWRXU010000914.1:0-263 GCF_046534895.1 Paraburkholderia sp. SIMBA_053
GCTGAGCGGCACGCGGAGCTTTTGCGCAGGACGCTCGTGCTGCTCGCGGATCAGGAACTGACCAGCTCGGCGTTTGCTGCCCGTGTTGCTGCGTCGACGGGTGCGTCGCTTGGTGCGTGCATGCTGGCGGGACTTGCCGCATTCTCCGGGCCGTTGCACGGCGACGCGATTACACGAGTGCATGCGTTGATCGACGATGCGCGCCATTCGGGAGCCGAGCAGACCGTGCGACGCCGGCTCGCCGATAACAAGTCGTTACCCGG
>NZ_JAWRXU010000915.1:0-263 GCF_046534895.1 Paraburkholderia sp. SIMBA_053
GTATCAGCGTTATCGTCAGAAGTTTGCGCTACGGCAACCTCAACAGAGGGTTGTACTTCGGCTATTTCTGCAGCTGTATCAGAAGTCGCTGTGTCAGTTTCTGCGTTACTACTTTGTGCTTTTTTCGCAGCTGGCTTGCGGCGTGCACGTGGTTTCGGCTTATCGCTGTCTGGCTGTGCTACTGCGGTGTCGACCTCGGCAGCTTCAGCTTCACTGTGCGTTTGTGCAGTTTCAACGATTTCGGCAGTTTTATCATCAGCTAC
>NZ_JAWRXU010000916.1:0-263 GCF_046534895.1 Paraburkholderia sp. SIMBA_053
GGCCGCCGTTCATCACCCAGGTCACGAGTATGGACACCACGCTTCCGGGCAGTTGGCCTTCTATCCAACGTTTTCCGACCGCCTGCGTCACGTAGAACGTGCCGTGCAGCACAATGTTCGCGATGGCATCGAACCCGCGCGAGGACAGATCTTCCGTGCGGCTGACGAAGTTGCCGGCGGCGTTGTTGACCAGACCGGTGAGTGGGCCGTCCTTCCAGATTTCGCCGACCACCTGATCGACTGCTTCCGCATTGCGAATGTCG
>NZ_JAWRXU010000917.1:0-263 GCF_046534895.1 Paraburkholderia sp. SIMBA_053
CGCACGAAGACGCCACACGCGGTGCGCCCGCCGGTCTGCTGTCGCGCGCGCTGAAGCCGCTATTCCGGCTCGTCTCGAAGAGCTGGCACATGTACCCCGTCGGCGTGCTGTTCGGTCTCGGCTTCGACACGGCGACGGAAATCGGCCTGCTCGCCATCGCCGCCGCCGAAGCGGGAAAAGGCCTGCCGCTCTACTCGATCCTCGTGTTTCCCGCGCTCTTCACAGCGGGCATGACGCTCGTCGATTCGACCGATAACGTGCTG
>NZ_JAWRXU010000918.1:0-263 GCF_046534895.1 Paraburkholderia sp. SIMBA_053
GTCGTATCGCAACGGTACTGTCGCAGGCGTGAAGGCGCGCGTGATGCGGATCAGCTTCTCGGGCGAGCTTGCCTACGAAGTGAACGTGCCGGCGAACATGGGCCGCGCGGTGTGGGAAGCGCTGATGGCCGCGGGCGCCGAGTTCGACATCACGCCGTACGGCACGGAAACGATGCACGTGCTGCGCGCGGAGAAGGGCTACATCATCGTCGGCCAGGATACGGATGGTTCGGTTACACCGCACGATCTCGGAATGGGCGGAC
>NZ_JAWRXU010000919.1:0-263 GCF_046534895.1 Paraburkholderia sp. SIMBA_053
CGGCACGCAGCGGCGCGCACTCATGGCTCATCGCATCGGCGCTTCACGACGGCAGGCTTCGCACCACGGACGCGACGCGCTCAGACGCTGCGACCTGATCCGCGAATCAATATCCATGCCACGCGATCCGCGCTGCAGCAACGGCGCGGATCGCATGCGCACTGGACAGCGGACTGTCCTCAAGTGACACACTGTTGCAGCGCGAAGCACATACTGTTCTGCGCGTGGCCTGTCGCGCGGCGGGACGTATTGGGCCGCTCATG
>NZ_JAWRXU010000920.1:0-263 GCF_046534895.1 Paraburkholderia sp. SIMBA_053
TTCAGGACATTGAAGTACATTTCGATCTCCCACCTCGCGCGGTACCAGTCAACGAGTTCGATGAGCGCATCCGCATCAGCCGCTTCGCGGTTGGTCACAAGACGCCAGATAACGGGCTTTACGCCCGCTGGCGCATCTACCTCGCACGCCTCGACGCAGGTGAGCGTGACACCGGCCTGCCCGGGCAGCGTGATGCGCTGGCTACGCAGTTCCTGCTTCACTTCACGCGCCTTCTGGCCACTTCGCCCGGGCAACACGATGCT
>NZ_JAWRXU010000131.1:0-433 GCF_046534895.1 Paraburkholderia sp. SIMBA_053
ATATAACTTACATTCCTTTCTAATTTTTTTATCACTTTTTATAATTATAAACCATACGAAGTTCAATGTGAACCTATTTATAGTATTTTTATTTCATTTTAAGGTTTTTAAACCTGAATTTAGTGTAATATTAACTTAAATTGAAGTGATTTTAATTAATAAAATCATATAATAACTCTAATAATGACTTTATTATTAGTTCACTTGTAAACATACTTATAAATGTACATAATTAAATCAATTCGAAAGTAAACTTTTAAATATTAGTTTACATTCATTTCCCCTTAATCATTGACTTCTCAACAAATCCCCTGATATCCTCAATTTATATAATAAAAGTATACATTCAAAACACTGTAAATAAAGAAATTAGAGCATCTTTAAACAGAAAATAGATCCAAACTAATTTTTTATATAAATACGATTATGATAG
>NZ_JAWRXU010000921.1:0-263 GCF_046534895.1 Paraburkholderia sp. SIMBA_053
GTCATGGTGTCGCGCTCCGCTCAAAGAAAGAAACGATCGGTATTAATGAAGCCGCGCACGTTTTCCTCGCAGGCGGTTCGGCAGATTTCGGCGACGCCTGGCTCGGCGCGGCTCAACTCGAGCTTGACCGGCTTCGGCGCGTATTCCGGATTCGGGTCGAGCGGATGCTGGATCGCGGTGAGCACGACGAGCGTGTTCATCGGCGCGTAAAGATCGACGTAGTCGCCGGCCTTCGAATTGCCCGCTACGAAGTCGAGCGCGCC
>NZ_JAWRXU010000922.1:0-263 GCF_046534895.1 Paraburkholderia sp. SIMBA_053
GTGGTGCTGATCGGGTGGTGCAGGGCTAATCGGTCGCTCGCGACGAGCGCCCGGGGACGGCTCGGAGCGCGAGCCAGGCGGTGGAATCCGGGGGCAGCTCACCGTCGAGCGGGGCGCTGGCGAGAAGCACCTCATGATGCGCGGGGAGAGGCACCGGCACGGCACCCAGGTTCGTGATGCTGACGGTGCCGTCGCCGCGGCGGAACGCGAGGATGTCTGCTCCGAGCTCCAACCACTCCAGGGCGCTGCCGGCGAGATCCGCG
>NZ_JAWRXU010000923.1:0-263 GCF_046534895.1 Paraburkholderia sp. SIMBA_053
CGAGAGAGAAACGAAGTTAATTCTAACGGGGCTGGTACGACCGAGCCCCTGGGGCCGATTGTGTCCGGGCGGGCCCGCGATCCAGCCTGAGCTGTGAGCGTTTGGATAGTTTGAAGCAAGTGCTGCGGAGCGAACGGTTTGCGCATGAAGACGTCCCACGTGCCGTCCCACTGGGGAGCGGCCTTCGATGAAACCAGCAATATAGGAATCGCGTGTAGCAGCGCGTCGCTTCTCATGCGCTGGCAGAACTGCAGCCCATCCAT
>NZ_JAWRXU010000924.1:0-263 GCF_046534895.1 Paraburkholderia sp. SIMBA_053
TGCGCCGATCCTGTTCGAAGTCGAAGCAGAGGCGCTGATGCAGCGCGCGCTGCCGGCCCCGACGGAAGTGTCGAAATTCCCGCCCGTGCGGCGCGATATCGCGGTCGTCGTCGATCAGAAAATCGAAGTTCAGGCGCTCTTTGACGAGATGCAAAAGGCGCTTTCGGACGAGGCTTGCAAGACCATTCAAAGGGTTGCGCTTTTCGATGAATTTCGTGCAAAATCAAATACTTCCGGCGGGCTGGCAGCGCACGAGAAAAGCC
>NZ_JAWRXU010000925.1:0-263 GCF_046534895.1 Paraburkholderia sp. SIMBA_053
CTCGGGTTCGACACCTCGAAGCAGCGCTGGCTGGAAGTAGAGCATAGTCTCCCGCTCTTCGCAAGTCCTGCCGAAGCCCACGCCAGCGCCTTATTAGCAGCCCGAGTCCCTTCGTAGTTCTTAAGGGGTTCAAAGCAAAGTTCGCAACCCGTTCGCACCTCGATCGCACTAGTCCGCAAGTGGTTCCCGCAAAGTTCACAAATGGTTCGCGCGCAGTTCGCACACAGGTTCGCAGCTAGTTCACAACTGGTACGAGTCTCGAT
>NZ_JAWRXU010000926.1:0-263 GCF_046534895.1 Paraburkholderia sp. SIMBA_053
GTTCGTGATCGATCCGCATGGGCTGTTGAAGGCGGCTTGAGCTTCGGACGAAGTTTCAGACGAAGTTAGAAGCCTGTAGTAAGGAAACGCGTTGAACGTGGTCACGTTCAACGCGTTTTTTGCTTGTGACGAGCGATCCCAAAAACATGGGTGTCGGGCGATCTGCTAGGGTTGCGCCGTCATAAGCGACGAGGCTCGCGATGGGTGGAACCGAACTGAAGACGGATTCGTTTCAACGGTGGGTGATGTACCGTAAGGATGAC
>NZ_JAWRXU010000927.1:0-263 GCF_046534895.1 Paraburkholderia sp. SIMBA_053
GGGCGCATGTTCGGTGTGCCGGCGCCGATCGCCCCGATGGTGGGGCGTCGGGAGGAGCGTGCGGCGCTGACGGCAGCGCTCGATGTCGCGCGCCTGGTCACGCTCACGGGCGCGGCGGGCGTGGGCAAGACGAGGCTCGCGGTCGATTGGCTGGGCAGTGACGCGGTCGCCGGCGAGGATTACATCTGGTTCGTGAACGTCGGAGACGAGGTCGATGGCACCGTCGCGCCGGTGATCGCGTCTGCCGTCGGTGCCCCGGATGC
>NZ_JAWRXU010000132.1:0-432 GCF_046534895.1 Paraburkholderia sp. SIMBA_053
GCACAGGATGTCCTAGTGTGAGCCGCCGGTTCTAGCGATGCGCATACAGTGGCAGAAAAGGGTCCTTCGACCGCGGAGCGCCTTCGCTCGTGGGCCGCGAGTCACCGCTTGCAGCGACGGGCGACGGGCATTGCGGGATATCGGAGCGAGGGGCAGAAAGGCTCAACATCTTCGAGAAGCTGTCCGCTGCGCGCACGCGCGCCGTCAAGTTGAGGGCTCCGTTGAGCCCAAGCAGCGTATCGGTTGTTTTCAGAATTGAGCTGTGGTCGTACACCGAATGGTCAATGGTGCCAGCAGGAACGAATGGAGAGACGACGATGGCCGGTACGCGTACGCCTAGCCTGTCAAACGCAAAGTTATGGGTTTTCAGGCGGCCATTTTCCGGCGAGCCCGGCGGCTCCGCATTAGGAGGTGTCACATGGTCAAAGAAGC
>NZ_JAWRXU010000928.1:0-263 GCF_046534895.1 Paraburkholderia sp. SIMBA_053
GGTGACGACTATGCAATCCTCGGTGCGCACGGCGACAAGCAGCTGCTCGAACGGCTCGAAGTACCGACCCACTATTTGCGCCTGCCGGAATCGGATCTGCCTTCCGCCGTACTGGAGCTGGCAGAACTCTATTGGGCTTACGCGCACGACGTGACGAATGGCACACGTACTGCGCCGACTTTCGCCGATGCAGTGCATATGCACCATCTTATCGAAAGCGCACAGATCTCTTTTGCGTCGGGTGAGTTCGCGCAGTTGAATCC
>NZ_JAWRXU010000929.1:0-263 GCF_046534895.1 Paraburkholderia sp. SIMBA_053
GGGTACCTGCCGCACCCCGTGCCAAAAAGGCTATCACAGAAATGTTACTTGCGATTGTGATAAAGACAGTAGTCTGACTCCCGACTCCCCATGGAACAAGCGGCTACCGCCAGTGGCCGGTCGAGATTTCAAATGGGCTGAAAACAATTGTAGTATGAATAATATTGTGTGGCTGTATAACGTCTCCGGCGGTGACGTCTGGGCGAAGTACTCTTGGCGAAAAAATAACGGAACTGACGAACGTAATTTCGACACACGATTTG
>NZ_JAWRXU010000930.1:0-263 GCF_046534895.1 Paraburkholderia sp. SIMBA_053
GGCGCGCGTCTCGCCACCACGCCCGCGTCGCAAAGCGCGTTCAAGTTCCCGTATCCCGGCACGACGCCGAGCATCTCGGCGAACGGCGCGCAGAACGCGATCGTGTGGGCGGCGGAGAATGGATCGGTGGCGGCGCTGCATGCGTTCAATGCCGCGAATCTTGCGCAGGAGCTGTACAACAGCAATCAGTCCGGTTCGCGCGATACGTTCGGCGCGGGCAACAAATACATCACGCCGATGGTCGCGCATGGGCGCGTGTACGT
>NZ_JAWRXU010000931.1:0-263 GCF_046534895.1 Paraburkholderia sp. SIMBA_053
GCAGCACGATGAAACCGAGCACGGCCGAGATGGCGAAGTTCGCGACCGCTCGCCACATGCGGGGGTCGCTCGCCTGGCGCCCGAGGGAGCGCAGCCAGCCGACGAACCCGGGGCGGTCGCGCTGCTGCAGTCGCAACGGGGTGATCGGGGTGCGGTAGAGGGCACCGACACGGGCGACCTCGAACCACCCGAGTCCGTACAGGGCGTACACGAGCCCGACGAGGAGCACGAGGCCGATGCCGGCGGCGAAGAGCAGACCGAGG
>NZ_JAWRXU010000932.1:0-263 GCF_046534895.1 Paraburkholderia sp. SIMBA_053
GGCTCTGTTCGCTCGAGGCCGCCGCAATCTCCGACATGATGTCCGTCACGCGCGCCACGGCATGCGTGACTTCCGTCATCGTCTTGCCCGCTTCGCCGGCAAGCGACGAGCCGTCGCGAATCCTTCCCACCGAATCGGCGATCAGATCCTTGATCTCCTTCGCCGCGCTCGACGAGCGCTGCGCGAGACTCCGCACTTCGCTTGCGACCACCGCGAAGCCGCGTCCCTGTTCGCCCGCGCGTGCCGCTTCCACGGCTGCGTTC
>NZ_JAWRXU010000133.1:0-432 GCF_046534895.1 Paraburkholderia sp. SIMBA_053
CTCGACATGATCGAAGCCGAAGTCGCTGTACACGCTCATGGCGAGCGTATTGAAAGCGATCGACTCGCTGATGAACTGGTCTTCCGTACAGAAAATGTGTGCGTCGTCCTGCACGAACCCGCGCACGCGCATCAAGCCATGCAGCGCGCCCGACGATTCGTTGCGGTGGCACGAGCCGAACTCCGCGTAACGCAGCGGCAGATCCCGATATGAGCGCAAGCCGTGGTTGAACACCTGCACGTGACCGGGGCAGTTCATCGGCTTGATCGCGTAGTCGCGCTTTTCCGATTCCGTCGTGAACATATTTTCACGATAGTTCTGCCAGTGGCCCGACGCCTCCCACAGCGACCGGTCCATGATCATGGGCGTCTTGATCTCCAGATAGCCGGCGTCGTTCACGCGGCGGCGCATGTACTGCTCGACCTGCTGCCA
>NZ_JAWRXU010000933.1:0-263 GCF_046534895.1 Paraburkholderia sp. SIMBA_053
GGTCGAGCTCCGGATAGCTCGTGCCGCACACCGGACACGCGCGCTTGGTGGACAGCACTTTCACGGCGCCGAGTTTCGCGGTGGGCAGCCCGCCGTTCATCGCGTGGTCCAAGCCGTCGAGCGGCGCAAGCAGATGCATCACGCCCTTGCCGATTTCGAGCGTCTGGTCGAGCGCGTGACGCAGTTGCGCTTCGTCGTCCGCCGATACCACCAGGTCGGCGACCGGCAACTCAATGGTGTGTTCGCGGAAGCGGTCGAGCTTC
>NZ_JAWRXU010000934.1:0-263 GCF_046534895.1 Paraburkholderia sp. SIMBA_053
CTTCCGTCTGCATGAATTCGTCGCCAGGCTGATTGCGAAATGGCAGTCGGCGGCCACCTCCGCGAGTCATGTTGTCGACTGGTGTTTTGCCGAAAACGTCGCTTACGCGTCGTTGCTGGAAGAGGGGTTCGGCATTCGCCTTTCCGGCATGGACGTGGGACGAGGGACCTTTATGCATCGACATGCGGTCTGGCACGCACAGGATGCCCACGCCGCCGAAAGCGTGCATATCCCGCTCAGGCATGTTGCTGCCGTTCAGGGTG
>NZ_JAWRXU010000935.1:0-263 GCF_046534895.1 Paraburkholderia sp. SIMBA_053
CGACATGAAAGCCGTCAAGATCGGATCACCCGCCAGCGTCGATAGTCTCCAGGTAGTCGACATCGACGATCCTGGACAGCCCGGCGCGGGCCAGCTTCGGGTTCGCATTCACGCGAGCTCGTTGAACTTCCATGACTATGGCGTCGTGAGCGGTGTGTTGCCCGCCGAGGCCGGGCGCATTCCGATGGCGGACGGCGCGGGCGTCGTCGAGGCGGTCGGCGCAGGCGTCGACGGATTCAAGGCCGGCGATCACGTGGTGTCGT
>NZ_JAWRXU010000936.1:0-263 GCF_046534895.1 Paraburkholderia sp. SIMBA_053
GCGGTGTGCATTGTCGCGATTACGTTTCCGCTCGTGCTGCTGCAACGCAGCCTCCTCAAGCGCGCGAACCGCTTCGTCACCGTGAAAGGCAAGGCCGGACGGCAGACCGTGCTGCCGCTTGGCGCATGGCGTTGGGTCGCGCTGGCGATCGTCGCGCTGTGGCTCTTGTTGACCGTGTTCGTGCCGATCTCGGGCATCACGCTGCGCGCGTTCGTCACCAATTGGGGCGAAGGCGTGAATCTCGCCGACGTGCTCACGCTCGC
>NZ_JAWRXU010000134.1:0-432 GCF_046534895.1 Paraburkholderia sp. SIMBA_053
GTGCCGAAGATCGTCGACTGGTACATGGAAGGCAAGATCAACATCGACGATCTGATCACGCACCACCTGAAGCTCGACCAGATCAACGAAGGCTTCGATCTGATGAAGAAGGGCGAGTCGATCCGCTCGGTTGTCATCTACTAAAGGAGTGGCGCGATGCTCGAACTGATCGAATCGCACGCGTCGTTCGGCGGCACGCAGCGTATCTATAAGCATGAGTCGAAGGCGATCGGTTTGCCGATGCGCTTTTCGGTCTTCATGCCTGAAGCGGCGTCGCAGAAGAAGGTGCCGGCGCTGTTCTATCTAGCAGGGTTGACGAGCACCGAAGAGACGTTTCCGATCAAGGCGGGCGCGCAGCGCTTCGCCGCGCAACACGGCATCGCGCTGATCTCGCCGGATACCAGACCGCGCGGCGCAGGCGCGCCGGGCGAG
>NZ_JAWRXU010000020.1:0-99112 GCF_046534895.1 Paraburkholderia sp. SIMBA_053
TCTGCGTCGCTGCATCTGCAGCAGAGAAACGAGATTATGAAGAACTCCGGCTGCGCCGTCAACAGGTTTCTGTTACTGCCTGAACCTGCTGCCACCGCTCGAAGCCTTGCCACTACTGGCTTTCCCGCTTCCCGTGCCCCGGTGTCCGGAGCACGAAAGAGCGAGATTCTAGCGAGCCGGCCAGCGCCTTGCAAGCGTTATTTGCTCTTATTCAAGGCGTCTTTTCTGTCCGGCCAACTTCTTCCCCAACGGCCGGTTTGGCACCCGACGCCAACGCACCGCCAGCGGTCGCTCCGATAGTCCAGTCGTGCAGCACCGTGTAAGCGACTGCGAGCAAAGTCGGTCCAATGAAAACCCCGAGGAAGCCAAAAGCGAACGCGCCGCCCAGGATACCCAGCATGACGAGAATCAACGGCATGTCGCTGCTCTTGCCGATCAGGATCGGCTTAATAACGTTGTCGGACATGCCCACGACGAGCACACCCCACACCACCAGGAAGAGCGCCCATCCTGTCGCACCGCCGTGGTAGAGCCAGATTGCCGCCGGCAACCATACGATCACAGGGCCTCCCGGGATTACGGACAGGAAAAACGTCGCCAGACCAAGCAATGCAGGAGCCGGCACGCCAGCTATCCAGCAGCCGAACCCAGCGAGAATGCCCTGGACAAGCGCAGTGCCCAGAATTCCATAGACGACGCCCTTGACCGTACTGCCCGCAAGCGCCAGCAGGTAATCGGCACGATCACCGGCGATACGCCGCATGCCCGCGTTCAACCACGCGCCCGCACCCTCTCCCCCGGTATAAAAAAAGAAAGCCAGCACAATGCTTAGCGCCAATAGCCCAAGACCGTGCGTGACGGCAATGGCTGCCGCAAGGATCCACTTGCCGGCCGGCGCAGCAAGCGTACGCAACTGAGCGATTAGTTCGGAATTGCTGCTTGTCAGACGCTCCCAGAAACTTTGGATGCTCGACCCGATCACCGGAACCCTCGCCACCCAGGGTGGCAAATCCGGCAAACCTGCTTCGAACAATCTTTGAACCAGAGCGACGATGTCGTGAACGTGCGCACCAAACGCAAACCCCGCGTAGACGAACGGCCCCAGCACCACGATTAGAATAATGAACACAATCAACGTGGCAGCCGACTTGCGCCTGCCGCCAAGTGCCGCGGTCAGCTTCCGGTATAGCCCCCAGGAGCTGTAGCTGAGAATTGCGCCCCACAGTAAAGCAGTCGTGAATGGCGCGAGGACCAGTAACGAGCCGCCCACCAGGACGATCAGCGCGAACACCGCGGCGAGGCGTTCAATCAGTTGGTCCGATTTCACAATGAATCTCCCGTTACGCCAGACCGAGGCGACAAGTACGAACGCCGCGTTCGGCGCCCGTCAAATCGGCCAGTATACAAAAGCCACTTTCGCTAGCTGACCCGCTTACATTATTTGACGAATTAACGACCGAAGCACGATCGAACGTACGCCGACGGTCCGATTTTTCGCGCAGAAACGTCCGAATCGTTGCGGCACCGCGCGCCAAATAATATGGCGCCGTGGAAACGACTACAATAAAAGGTTCTGTGCACCCAACTTCCGGATTTATGCGCTCGCGAATCGCCAAACGTCTCCCCCCCGATGCCGACAAGCTTGTCGGTCTCTCGCTCGCGCTTTTCGCGTCGGGCAGCCGCACCGAGGACCGCTTCTGGGAAGCGAAGCTCGACGCGCTGCTGGCCAAGATCGTGCGCAACGCCAATCAGACTACGCTCGACGCAGCCCTCGACCATCTGCAGCAGAATCATCCCGATGCTTATGGGGCGCTGGCCGACATGGCGGAAACGCACAGCGAGTCGTTCGTCGTCGAGCATGAAGGCGTGGCGTATGAGGCATTGCTGATTGCGGCGCCCATCCTCGCGTGGACTCGCTACATGATTCCATCCGGGCCGCTCAAAGCCGACGCCGCCGACGCTTTGCGCGCGCACCTGCAGGCTCACGTGCTCGCCGCGAACACGCGTGTCGCCATGGCGCCGTTCCTCTACAGCATCGACCAGCTGCCGCGCCATCACGTCGAAACATGGCGCATTGCCCAGCAGCTTGCACAAGCAGCCATGGCTGGCGGCAGCCTCAAGCTAAACTTCGGCGAACTGCCGGAAACCTCGCCGATTCTTGCCGACCCGCGCTTCCTGCTCGCCGTGGTCGCGGCGCCGGCCGGCGAACCCACGTTCCGCTGGCAAGAAGAGGAGCACGGAACCCGGATCGAACGAGGACAGTGCCTCGAGCAATGGGCGACGCAAGGCGGTGCGAACCTGTCGCTAGTGTTGCCTGGTTGCGAGTTCGAGTGTCTGTTGCCGGATGCCTACTACTCGGCATGCCGCGACGCCGACGAACGCGTGCGTCCTCACACGGTGCGCACTGCCGTGCGTTATCTGTTCGACACAATTGGTGCCGCTCCGCAGGACCTGCGTGCGGTGGTTGCGGGCTTCGGCGAGCGCCGCATCGACGAGTACCGCGTCGGTTTTACACGCCGCGGCAGCAATGAAGTGATCTACGGCGTCGTATGGCCGCTGTATGGCCGTGAAAATGGCGAGGCCGGCATTGACGAAGAGCCGCAGGAAAGCGCACCGCCCGACGCTCCCCTCGAAGAAATCGTCGCGCTCCTCAAGGAAACCGGCGTGACGGACGTGCGCCGCCACGCCGGCCGCTTCGAGCCTGAATATTGCGATGACTGCGGTGTCCCGTTGTACGCCGATCCGCTCGGCGAAATCGTCCACGCGGAAATGCCCGAAGACGCGGAACCCGCGCAACCGCACTTCCACTAGGACGCCGCGCGCCTTCGGCGTATCGCCGTTCATTGACGAACCCCGCCGCGTGCGGGGTTTTTTTTACGTCATTTCTCCTATGCCTTTTGGACAGGCCGTCAAATCCCAGGGAATTTGTCATCATAGGAACGGCGACGCATCGCACACCCGCCTGGCCCAACGCCTGGCGAATGCATCGCGCCATTTCGCCCGATTCATCTGGAGACATGCATGCGATTCTCGATTCTCAACTCTGACGCGGAACGACGCGACGGCCTCAAGGCGCTGTTACGGCAAATCAACCGGCTAGCGCGTTTCAACGAAGCACAAGACTGGCGCCAGGTCGAGCGCACGCTCAAACGTCAGTGGCCCGACCTGCTCGTGGTCGACTGGCAGGACTGGATGTCGGTCACCGACATCCGCAGCCTGCTTAGCCACTACCCGGATCTGCGCATTGCAGTGCTGACGGACAAAATTTCGCCGAAGGTGGTGAGCGAACTCATGGACGAGGGTGTGCTCGGCGTCGTGCCGCGCGAAACCGATCCGTGCCTGATCGTGCGCGCCTTCGAAATGGTGATGCTAGGCGGTCACTACGTGCCTTCCGGCGCGCTGGCGCTCAATCCTCCGCTCCCAGCGGACACTGCTATCCGCCCGTTTGACGAGAAGAGCCCGCCACCGCGCCGGCCGAGACTGTCGAATGGACTCTCGCCTCGCCAGGAGCAGATCATGCGCTGCGTCCATATGGGAAGTACCAACAAGATGATTGCGCGCACACTGGGCATAAGCGAGGGCACGGTCAAAATCCATTTGACGAGCATATTCCAGCAGCTGGGCGCGCCCAATCGCGCCGCCGCTGTGGCGCTCTACAACGGTTGGCTGACAAATCATTTGCAAGTACTGCGCAGTAACGCAGAAGGCTTGCTCCGGCCAGTCATGGGCGAGCCCGGCGCCGTACCGCTGCGGCGCGCCACAGGGCGGCGCTTCCAATATCCCCTGTCCGCTAACGATTCAACTGCTCCGTTGCCGATGGTGGCCGAGCCGGGCACGTCCTATGACGACGCGTCCGTGGCGGAGCCCTCTTCCGGGCCGGTCACAGAAGGCTCCACGTGAGCTGACGCCTGCGCGTCACGGGCGTGATGCGCGATTTGTGCCAGTGCTCGCATCGGCTGGCATGGAATCCGCTCACACCTTTTCTCGTCCAACGAGTAATATGAGACTCATGGGTTTCCTCTACACACCGCTTCCGTTCTGGGTTGCTGTCGGTGGCTGGATCGTCACTGCGATAGCGGTCGCGCTCGCGCTGTGGAAAAATCCTTTCAAACGACTTCAAGACGGCACATTGCAGCATGTCTGGCTGGCGATCATCGTCGCCCTGTCGGTACTGTGGGCCAGCAACGCCTGGCTCGACGACGGCACGGTCATGCACCTGCTCGGCGCGACCCTCGTCGTGACGCTATTCGACTGGGCGCTGGCATTGATTGCAATGGCGGTGGTCACCGGCCTTGCCGGCCTGATCTTCGACGCTCCGTGGCAAGGCATCGCACTCACCTTCCTCGTGTTCGGCGCGCTGCCCGTCGGCATCTCGACATTGCTTCAGCGAGCGAGCATTGCGTGGCTGCCGCGTAATCTTTTCATGTTCATCTTCGGCCAAGGCTTCGTGTCGCCGGCTATCACAGTGTCGCTCACCGCGGCTGCGGCGCTCGGCGTTCACGTGGCGCTTGCCGACGGCTCAGTGACCGTCGTGCCCGCAGGCTACGCGCTCAGCGTACTTCTCCTCGCTACCGGCGAGGCATGGTTCACGGGAATGTCCACGGCGTTGATCGCCGTCTACCGCCCTGCCTGGGTCACCACTTATGATGTGCGGCGATACCGGCTCGGCGGACCGCGCACGTGAGACGCGCGCAAAGCTCAACGCATGATCAATGTGCTGGTGAGCTTGTCGCGTCAATGCGTTCAGTCGCGCGCCCAGCATCGCAAAGCGCGGTGAATACCGCGGCCGAAAAATAGTTGCGGCACGATTGAACTCAACCCTGCCGCCAGGCATCTTACGTGCCTCACGTCTCGATAGCGCTTAACGAACTAGATGGATTGCACCAACGTACCGCGCCGATTACTGCGGCTGGTCGGCCGGTTGGCAACACTCGCAGCGAGCTTCTCGCTCGCATGCACTGCGCCCGCATTCGCCGATCAACTCGAACAGCACAACGACCTCGTCAACAGATTTGTCAATGAATTGCACGCCGATCCGCTCGTCGCGGATTGCGCCGCGCATGGCAACTTTGTCGCGAGCACCTCGACCGCGTTCGATCATGTCGAGTTTCCACCTAGTTCGTTCGACAGCGCGCACGCCGCAATCACGCCGTGGAACGATTCGTTCGACGAAGGCAAGCAACGCGTCAAGGTCGACAACATCGTCACAGTCGAAGGGCTCGGTATTCGTCAAAGCGGCGGGGGCGACGCTGCCGACCTGAAGTTCCGCTGTGGCTATGTCGGCGCGCAGATGCTGGCGTTCAGCTGGAACGATCCGGTGCCCCCGGCGCGGGCGCGCAGCTCGGAGCCCTCATCGTCGCGCGCAGTATCTGGTAAGCATCGCGGGGCGAAGGGCAAGCAGGCGGCAAGCGGCAAAAGCGCGAAGAAGAGTTCCGCGAAGTCGTCGAAAAGCACTTCGGGCAAGTCGTCCAGCAAAACTACGCCTGCAAAGAAAAAGCACTAAGACGAAGCTAACGCTGCGAATCGTGCAGGCACCAGTGCACGATTCGCAGCGTTACTGAATTCGACGATCAGGCGAATTCGTGCCCCTTGTCAGCAAACCAGGAAGGCGCATAAACGCGCCGGCCGTTCCGACCAGCCAACAAAAAAGGCACACACGCAATGCATGTGTGCCTTCGTCAATGCGGCGAACTCAGGCGAACGTCTCTACATGCCGCAAGATGGCTTGCAGCATCGCCGCACCGAGCGACGCGCTGCGCTCGCCGTTCCAGCCCACTCGTTCGTCCGGCAAGTTGGCGTTGTCCTTGAAGGGCATCTCGAGCGTCAATGAAAGGCAGCCAAACTCGTTGCCGATATATTTCGAAGCGAGCTTGAGCGCGTCTTCGCGATACTTGCTCGCGGCGTAGCCGTACTCGTTCTGGAAATCAGGGCTTGCCTGTTTGAACGCTTCGATGAACGCCCTTTGTTCCTCGCCTTGCCGCTCGGTGAATCCCGGCAGCATCTCCGAGCCGGCCACGAAAACGTAAGGCAGCGCCTCATCGCCGTGAATATCGAAAAAGAGGTCGCAGCCGGTTGCGTGAATCGCGTCACGCACTACGAGCACCTCGGGACTGCGCGCGGCGTCCGGTTCCATCCACTCACGGTTCAGGTTGGCGCCGGCTGCATTGGTGCGCAGGTTGCCGCGCACGCTGCCGTCCGGATTCATGTTCGGCACAATGTAGAACACCGCGTGGTCGTACAGTTTGCGCGCCACCGGATCGCCGGCCCAATCGCCCCAGCCGACCAGCCGCTTCACCAGTCCTTCGATGAACCATTCAGCCATGGTCTCGCCCGGATGCTGACGTGCGATCAGCCAGATCTTTTTCTTTGCGACGTCGCTGGTTTGCGGTGTGCCGAGCGTGAGCAGCGACACCGGCCGGCCTTCGACGGTCGTGCCCAACTCGGTAAGCGTGGCTTGCGGCATCTGTTGAACTGCGCCGAGAAACTCAGAGTGGCGTTCCTCGCTATACGGTTCGAAGTACGCGTAATAAATGCGATCGAATTCCGGCGTGTGATCGATGGTCAGCACACGGCCGTCGTACGACGTAGGCACGCGAAACCAGTTCACGCGGTCGTAGCTGGCGACAGCCTGGTAGTCGCGCCAGCCTTCCGCGAACGCGCACGCCGCCGCATTCTCGAAGGTCATCACGCAGCGCTCGCCCGCCGCGCCGGAGAGGCGGAAGTAGAACCACTGCGCGAACTCCGCGTGGCTGTCGGGCCGCACGCGCAAACGGATATTGCCGGCCTCGGCGCAAGACAGCACCTCGATTGCGCCGCCGTCGAAGTTGCTCGTAATCGATAAACTCATGATGTCATTTCCTGCATATGTGGGCGGCAATCCGCTGGGCGGCAGTCCGCTGGGCGGCAACCCGCTGGGCGGCACCGCGCTCATTCAGCGACGCGGCGGCGAAATACGTACGTGGAATCGTTCGAGGCTTCGGCGTCGAACGCATAGCCTTCGGAATCGAACCCCTTCAGCTGCTCGGGCTCGTCTAGGCGGTTTTCTACCGCGTAGCGCGCCATCAAACCGCGAGCCCGCTTCGCATGAAAGCTGATGATCTTGTAGCGGCCGCCCTTCCAGTCCTCGAACACGGGCGTGACGACCGGTGCTTCAAGCAGCTTCGGCTTGACCGACTTGAAATACTCGCCCGACGCGCAATTCACCAGCACACGGGATTTTGCAGGGCGCTTTTTCAACTGGGCGTTCAACGCCTGCGTGATCCGCTCGCCCCAGAAGGCATATAGATCTTTGCCGCGCGGATTGGGCAGGCGTGTACCCATTTCGAGCCGGTACGGCTGCAGCAGGTCGAGCGGACGCAGCAAGCCATACAGACCTGACAACACGCGCACATGGTTCTGCGCAAAATCCAGATCTGCCGAGGACAGCGTCTTCGCGTTGAAGCCCTCGTACACGTCGCCATTGAACGCGAGCACGGCCTGCTTCGCGTTGTCCGTGCCGAAGCGCGGCGACCACTGCGCGTAGCGCTCGAAATTGAGGTGCGCCAACTGGTCGGAAATGCTCATTAGCGAAGCGATCTGCTGCGGCGACAAACGGCGCAAACCGCCGATCAATTCGGCGGCATCGTCGACGAAATCGGGGATTGTGTGTTTTTTGACGTGCGGTGGAGTTTCGTAGTCGAGCGATTTCGCCGGCGACAGAACGATTATCATAGAGGCTTGCAGGCACGCCGTGCCTGGCGGTCAAAGACGAAAGCCAGATTGTAACGAATGCCCGGTTCCCATGCCTCACACGACGCTTTGCGCGTCGTTCTCGATTCCAATGTGTGGATCGATATTCTCGTGTTCGACGATCCGCACACGCGCCCAATTCGCGCCGCGCTGGAAAACGGCTCGCTCGCCGCAGTGATCGACGCCCGCTGCCTCGCCGAACTGACCTACGTGCTGGACTATCCGCAATTCGCCGGTCGCAATGTGGATAAGTCCGCCGCGCTCGCCGTCGTCGCTCGGCTCGCACAAATGGTCGAACTTGCCGCCGAGCCGGAAGACTCGCGTCCGCTGCCGAAATGCAAAGACCGCGACGATCAGAAATTTCTCGAACTCGCGCACGCCGCCCGCGCAGACTGGCTCGTGTCGAAAGATCGCGCGGTGCTGAAACTTGCGAAGCGGGTCGCACGGGATTTCGGGTTTCAAATTGCACAGCCGGCGCCGTTCGCCGCTCTGCTGACTGACCTGGTCAGCGGTTCAACCAGCGGGGCCGCCGCACCGGCGGAAAGTCCGGTATAACCCTGGCCGAACGGCTAACGGCACACGGCGGGCGCGCACGCCCTGCCGCTATTCCCTACAATCAGGCTTCGCCGGTTTGAAAACGATGCCTTCGTCCACTCACTCGTCACGCCCGAATAGCGCCATGAATGCACCGCACGACACGCCCATGAGTCCCTCGTTTCCATCGCGTCTGCCGAATGTGGGCACGACGATCTTTACCGTTATGAGCGCGCTCGCCGCCGAAAAGGGCGCAGTCAATCTTGGCCAGGGCTTTCCCGACTTCGGCTGCGATCCCCGAATCGTCGATGCGGTTGCGAACGCAATGCGCGACGGCCACAACCAGTATCCGCCGATGGCCGGCGCCGCGCCACTGCGCGAGGCGATCTCGGACAAGATCGCAAACGTGTATGGCCGCCGCTACGACGCCACCACCGAAATAACGGTCACGGCTGGAGCAACGCAGGCACTGCTCACGGCGATTCTCTGCGCGGTCCACCCCGGCGACGAAGTAGTCGTGATCGAGCCGACGTACGACAGCTACCTACCGTCAATCGAACTGGCGGGCGGCAAGCCGGTATTCGTCACACTCGACGCGCCCGACTACGCAATCCCCTTTGACAAGCTCGCCGCCGCGATTACGCCGAAGACCCGGCTCCTGCTGATCAACACGCCGCACAATCCGACCGGCACCGTCTGGCGCGCCGAAGACATGCGCAAGCTCGAAGAAATCGTGCGCGGCACCAACGTGCTCATCCTGTCGGACGAAGTATATGAACACATGGTCTACGACGGAGCGCCGCACGAAAGCGTGGCGCGTTACCCAGAACTGGCGCAGCGCAGTTTCGTCGTATCGAGCTTCGGTAAGACGTATCACGTCACTGGCTGGAAAGTCGGCTATGTCGCGGCGCCGGCCGCGCTCACCGCTGAATTTCGCAAAGTGCATCAGTTCAACGTGTTCACAGTGAACACGCCAATGCAGATCGGACTGGCCGAATACATGAAGGACCCGGCGCCTTATCTCGAACTGCCGGCGTTCTATCAGAGCAAGCGCGACTTCTTCCGCGCCGGCCTCGCGAATTCGCGCTTCAAACTGTTGCCTTGTACCGGCACGTACTTCCAGTGCGTCGATTATTCGGCGATCAGCGATCTGCCCGAAGCAGAGTTCGCACAGTGGCTGACGGGCGAAATCGGCGTCGCGGCCATTCCGGTGTCGGCCTTCTATCACGAAGCGCATGAGTCGGGTGTCGTACGCTTCTGTTTCGCCAAGCAGGAAAGCACGCTCGCCACCGCGCTCGAACGGCTCGCGCGCCTCTAGCATGTCGCGCGCGATGCTGCGAACGAACCCACGTTCCTCGCCATCGCGCGCAATCGTCAACGCGTGCGTTACGCGTCGAAGTTCGCGTCGCGGTTCGCCTCGGATCTCACAGGGCTATGCGTCAGGCCGGACGCGACGCCGCAATGTACGCCTTCCGGTCTTCGGTCACACGCTGCGCAGCCGGCCGGCTGTTGATCGTCTTCACGTAGCTCTTCCAGTCGAGACCCGCGTCGAGCAGGAAATCGCGGCCGTAGACAGCCTGCGTGGCCATGCCGACGAGCGGCAAACTCACGTAACCCGCTGCGTCCGCGACACTGAACCGTTCACCGCGCAAATACGGTGTGAATCGGGCGATCCGTCTGAAGCCCGCAATATGATGCGTGAGCAGTTTCTCGACCCGGCCCTTGGTCGCGTCGGTCAACGTGCCGCCGAAAAATGCTTCCTTGTACAGATTGCGGGCCGTCAACTCCAGGTGCACGTCGACGAAGGTGATCAGCTCGCGCTCCTTGGCCGCCTCCCACGGATCGGCGGAAAAAATCGGCTTGTCGGGAAAGCGCGCGGCCAGGTACTCGACAATACATTGCGATTCCGACAGATCGCCCTCTTCGGTTTGCAGATAAGGCACTTTGCCAAGCGGCGAGTGTGCGAGCATGGCCTCGTCCTGGCTCGGCTGTACGAGCACCTCTTCGAACTCGATACCGTGTTCAAGCAGAACGAACTTCACCTTGTTGTAGTAGTTAGAGAGCGCGAACCCGCAGAGCTTGATCATCGTTGTCTCCTTCCTTGTTGGTGTGTGAGACCGCCGCATCGAAGGAAGGCGGCCTTCGGGCGATCATCAAATGAATTGTACGAGCGTGCTATTCTAAAATAACCATGGAGTCGAGCAACACAATGACCTCTCGCAACTTCAGCATAGAGACAATCGGCATTGTCGGAACCGGAGCAATGGGCCGCGGCATTGCACAGATCGCTGCACTCGCGGGCCTCACCGTGCGTCTGTACGACGCCAACCCCGCTGCGATCGGCGCCGCACGAGACTATCTCGCCGAAACTTTCGCCAAACTGACCGCCAAAGGCAAGCTCGAGCAGGCGCGCTCGCTTGCGGCGCTCGCCAACGTCACAGCTGCGCACGCAATCAACGATCTGGCGGATTGCGATCTGGTCATCGAGGCGATCGTCGAGAAGCTGGACATCAAGCAGGCGCTCTTTCGTGAGTTGGAGACCGTGGTGAGCGGACGTTGCGTGCTCGCGTCGAACACGTCTTCGCTATCCATCACGGCAATCGCGGCCGGCTGCACCGATCCCTCGCGCGTGGCCGGCTATCACTTCTTCAATCCGGTCCCGCTGATGAAAGTCGTCGAAGTGATCGACGGTCTGCGCAGCGACCGTCAGGCAGGCGACGCATTAATGGACCTCGCGCGCCGCATGGGCCACACGCCGGTGCGTGCGAAAGACATGCCTGGCTTCATCGTCAATCACGCGGGCCGCGGCATGAACACCGAGGGCCTGCGCGTGGCGGGCGAAGGCGTGGCGAGCTTCGTGGATATCGACAGGATCATGCGCGAGCAGGCGGGTTTTCGTCTCGGCCCGTTCGAACTGCTCGATCTGACCGCACTCGACGTATCGCATCCGGTCATGGAGTCGATCTACCATCAGTTTTATGAAGAGCCGCGCTTCACGCCCTCGCCTATCACCGGCACACGGCTCGCGGGTGGACTGCTTGGCCGCAAGACGGGCGAAGGTTTTTATCGCTACGAAGACGGCAAGCAGCAGGCGCCTGCCGAAACCCCGGCGCCGGCCGCGCTGCCGACCAGCGTGTGGGTCAGCAAGCGCTATCGCGAGGCTTATCAGGCCGTCGTGGAACTCGTCGGCAAAGCGGGCGTGAAGCTCGACGACGGCGCCTCGCCCGCTGCGGACTCGCTGATCGTCGTCACGCCGTTCGGTCACGACGCGACCACGGCTGCAGTCGACGAAGCGCTGGACGCGAGCCGCGTCGTGGCTATCGACGCACTCTTTCCGCTCGTCGGCACGCAGCGCCGTACGTTGATGACCACGCCCGCGACAACCCGTGCCGCGCGTGACGCCGGACATGCGCTTTTTTCGGCCGACGGCGTGCCCGTCACCGTGATCCGCGATTCGACCGGCTTCGTCGCGCAACGCGTGGTCGCTACGATCGTCAACATCGGCTGCGATATCGCGCAAAAGCAGATTGCGACGCCAGAGGACATCGACCTCGCTGTCATGCTCGGCCTCGGCTATCCACGCGGGCCGCTCGCGCTCGGCGACGCGCTCGGTGCGAAAACCATCCTCACTATCCTGCGCAATATGTTCGACGTGCTCGGCGATCCACGCTACCGCCCCTCGCCGTGGCTCGCGCGCCGCGCACAACTCGGCATGTCGCTGACCCAGAGCGACGCCGCCGACACTCAAACAGAGAATCCGGAGACCCAACAATGAGCGCCGAACTGCTGACCTCGCGCCCTACCGAAAGCGAATCGACGCTGGTACTCACGCTGTCCAACCCGGGCGCACGCAACGCACTGCATCCCGACATGTACGCGGCCGGCATCGAGGCGCTCGATTCAGTGGAACGCGATCCGTCGATCCGCGCCGTTGTGATCACGGGCGCAGACAATTTCTTCTGTGCAGGCGGCAACCTGAACCGACTGCTCGAGAACCGCGCGAAGGATCCGTCGGTCCAGGCGCAGAGTATCGATTTGCTAGCCGAGTGGATCTCGGCGCTGCGGCTATCCTCGAAACCCGTGATTGCCGCCGTCGACGGCGCGGCAGCCGGCGCGGGATTCTCGCTTGCGCTCGCGTGCGACCTGATCGTCGCGGCCGACGACGCCAAGTTCGTGATGTCGTATGCCCGGGTCGGCCTCACGCCCGACGGCGGCGGCTCGTGGTTTCTCGCGCAGGCCTTGCCTCGCCAGCTCGCGACCGAAGTGCTGATCGAAGGCAAGCCGATCGGCGCGGCACGTTTGCACGAACTAGGCGTCGTCAACAAACTGACGAAGCCGGGCACCGCGCGCGACGCCGCCATCGCATGGGCCGACGAACTTGGCAAGATATCGCCGAACTCGGTGGCGCGCATCAAGACCCTCGTCTGTGCGGCCGGCACGCAACCGCTTTCCGAGCATCTGGTCGCAGAGCGCGATAACTTCGTCGCGTCGCTGCATCATCGGGAGGGACTTGAAGGCATCTCCGCGTTCCTCGAAAAACGCGCGCCCGTTTATAAGTGAGCGAGAAACCATGCCCACTTCCATGCCCGCTTCCATGCCCGCTTCCACGCCCACTTATCAGTTACCTAAACGCCGCCGCATTTTCTTAATGCGTCACGGCGACGTGACTTACTTTGACGATTCAGGCCGCACGATCGATCCCGAAACGGTGCCGCTCAACGCCAATGGCCGCGAGCAGGCGAGCGCGGCGGGCCGGGTGTTTGCAGAGCAGCAGGTTCGGTTTGATCGCGTGATCGTGAGCGGCTTGCCGCGCACTGTCGAAACCGCGCAGCGCGTGCTGGCCGAGACGGGTCAGCAGATCACACTGGAGATCGAGCCTGCATGGCAGGAGATTCGCGGCGGCAAGCTGCGCCATATTCCGTTGGAAGATATCGAGGCCGCGTTTCTCGGTGTGTTCGACGGTATCGTGCCGGAGAGCACGCGCTTTCTCGACGGTGAAACGATCGGCGAGTTGTTCGATCGCGTGCTGCCCGCCGTGGCGGCCCTGCGCGAGGACACTTCGTGGGATACGGTTCTGCTAGTGCTGCATGGCGGCGTGAATCGCGCAATCCTTTCGCATGCGCTTACCGCCGGCGGACGCACATTTTTCGGCCATCTCGCGCAGGCGACCGGCTGCATTAACGCGCTCGACGTCGGCGCAGCACCGCGCGACTGGGTGCTGCGCGCGATCAATTATTCGCCGCCGTCGCCGCTGCATCGCGACATCCGCAATACGACGATGGAAATCCTCTACGCACAATTCATCCAATACACGCGTAGCTGAACCTAAACCGGAGGAGACACATGGTGCAAGCCACACAAAGCGGCGAGCCGGAACAGCAAGCGGACTACTCTGCCTTCGAGGGCACGCGCCCGGTCAATGATCGGCAGCGCTTCAACGACGAAGCGCTTGCCGCCTGGCTGACACAGCATGTCGACGGGTTCTCCGGACCGCTTACGGTCGAGCAGTTCGCCGGCGGCCAGTCGAATCCGACATTCAAACTGGTCACGCCGTCGCGAGCCTACGTGATGCGCGCGAAACCTGGACCGGCGGCAAAGTTGCTGCCGTCTGCGCACGCTATCGAACGTGAATACCGCGTAATGCATGCGCTCGCAGACACCGACGTGCCTGTCGCGCAAATGCTGGCCCTGTGCGAAGACGAAAGCGTGATAGGCCGTGCGTTCTATGTCATGGAGTTCGTCGATGGCCGCGTGTTGTGGGACCAGTCGCTGCCAGGCATGACTGCCAGTGAACGAAGCGCAATCTATGACGAGATGAACCGCGTGATTGCAGCGCTGCACAGCGTCGATCCCACGAGCGTGGGACTGTCGGACTACGGCAAACCTGGCAACTATTTTGCGCGTCAGATCGGCCGTTGGAGCAAGCAGTACCTTGCGTCCGAGACCGAGCCTATCGACGCAATGCAGCGCCTGATCGAATGGCTGCCGCAGCACATGCCGACGCAATCCGGCGAGCGCGCGTCGATCGTGCATGGCGACTACCGGCTCGATAACCTCGTTTTCGATCGCAAGGAACCGAAAGTGCTTGCGGTGCTCGATTGGGAACTGTCTACGTTAGGCGATCCGCTCGCCGACTTCGCCTATCACTGCATGTCGTGGCATGTCGATCCCGCACAGTTTCGCGGCATCGCCGGTCTCGATTGGTCGGCGCTCGGCATTCCCGACGAACAGCAGTACGTCGCGCGCTATTGCAAGCGCACGGGCTTTGAAATTCAGGGCGACTGGAATTTCTACCTCGCGTACAACATGTTCCGTATCGCCGCGATTCTGCAGGGCATCATGAAGCGTGTAGTCGACGGCACTGCGGCCAGTGCGCAGGCGCTCGACGCCGGCCGGCGGGCAAAGCCGATGGCCGAACTCGCCTGGCAATATGCGCAGAAAGTGCGTTGACCGCGCTTGAGTGCGCCTGGAGACTGCTGAACACGCCTGCGCGCAGCAATAGCGAATAGCAAACAGCAGAGCAAGCAGCGCCCACATTAAATTTCGTCCGTTATCCGCGAGGTCCATAGATGAATTTCGATTACACGCCGAAAGTTCAGGCATTGCGCGAAAAACTGCTCGCCTTCTTCGACGAGCACATTTATCCGAACGAACAAGCGTTCTATGCGGAGATTGCGCAAAACCGGCTGAACGGCAACGCATGGCAGCCGACCGAACTGATTGAGCGACTCAAGCAGAATGCGCGCGACGCGGGCTTGTGGAATCTGTTCCTGCCCGACTCGGTGCGCGGCGCCGGCTTGACCAACCTCGAATATGCGCCGCTGTGCGAAATCATGGGCCGCGTGCCATGGGCGCCGGAGGTGTTCAATTGCAATGCGCCCGACACCGGCAACATGGAAACGATCGAGCGATACGGCAGCGAAGAGAACAAACGCGAATGGCTCGAACCTCTTCTGCAAGGGCAGATTCGTTCTGCCTTTCTGATGACGGAGCCGGAAGTGGCGTCGTCCGATGCGACCAATATCCAGACCAGCATCGTGCGCGATGGCGACTACTACGTGATCAATGGTCACAAGTGGTGGTCTTCGGGCGCGGGCGATCCGCGCTGCAAAATTTATATCGTGATGGGCAAGACGGATGCCGATGCGCCGCGCCATCAGCAGCAGTCAATGATTCTCGTGCCCGCCGACGCCACAGGCGTCACGGTGCACCGCCCTCTTTCCGTTTTCGGTTACGACGACGCGCCGCATGGCCATATGGAAATCACGCTCGACAATGTACGCGTGCCTGCAACGAACATGCTGCTCGGCGAAGGCCGTGGCTTCGAGATTGCACAAGGGCGTCTTGGACCGGGACGCATCCACCACTGCATGCGTCTGATCGGACTTGCGGAGCGCGCGCTCGAATTGATGTGCAAACGCTCGATGCAACGCGTCGCGTTCGGCAAGCCTGTTGCTACGCAAGGCGTCACGCAGGAACGTATCGCCGAGGCGCGCTGCATGATCGAACAGGCACGGCTGCTCACGCTCAAAACCGCGTACATGATGGACACCGTCGGCAACAAGGGCGCGCGCGGCGAGATCGCGATGATCAAGGTCGTGGCGCCGAACATGGCGTGTCAGGTAATCGACTGGGCCATTCAGGCGCACGGCGGCGGCGGCGTCAGCGACGACTTCCCGCTGGCTTACGCTTACGCCTCCGCGCGGACCTTGCGCTTTGCGGACGGTCCGGACGAAGTGCATCGCAACGCAATCGCGAAACTGGAGCTTGCGCGTTACATCAAGCCTGCGGCGGCTAGTGTGGAGACGCCGGCTGCGCGCGTTTGACGTCCTGCTCGAACTTCGTTTCGAGCGCTGCTGGCCAGGCGCGCATCTGTGGGCGCCCCCAGCATCATCGTGCGATCTATGCTCTAATTTTCGTCAAGCGCGGCGCTCCTCGGAGCGCCGCTTTACAGAGCGAAAGGAGCGAGGATGATCGACGTCTATAGCTCGGCGACCCCGAACGGCCACAAGGTTCATATCATGCTCGAGGAGACGGGACTCGAGTACGCGGTGCATGCAGTGAACATCGGCGCTGGCGATCAGTTCAAGGCCGAATTTCTCGATATCAGTCCAAACAACAAAATTCCCGCCATTGTGGATTCCGAAGGTCCAAAGAGCGCGGACGGCAAACCGTTCGCGTTGTTCGAGTCCGGCGCGATCCTGATTTATCTCGCCGAGAAAGCGGGCCGCTTCCTGCCGACTGATCCGGCAGAGCGTTATTCCGTTCTGCAATGGCTGATGTTCCAGATGGGCGGTCTCGGTCCGATGCTGGGGCAGACACACCACTTCCGTGTCTATGCGCCCGAGCCGATCGAATACGCGATCAACCGATATACGAACGAAACGCGGCGCCTGTATGGCGTCATGGACAAGCAGCTTGGCAAAACCCAGTACCTCGCCGGAAACGACTATACGATCGCGGACATCGCATCGTTCCCGTGGACCCGCTCGTGGCAGAACCAGGGCATCGAACTCGATGCGTTTCCGAATGTGAAGCGATGGCACGAGGAAATCGCGGCGCGCCCGGCGGTTGTACGCGGCGTCGAAGTGCTGGCGTCCGCGCGCAAGCCTCTCATGGACGACAAGGCGAAAGAAGTGCTGTTCGGCGCGACGCAATACGCGAAGCATTAAAAAATCGAGGTGTGGGGCGGCAAGATGGCAAGCAAGCGTGAGCCGAAGAGCTTGCCGTCTACGCCGTCTCCGTATCGGCCGCGGGCGTCAGAAATAATGGCGAGTGATGAACGCGGCGACGCACACGGGCCGTTCGCTGCCCTCCCGCTCCAACGTGACGTTCCACACTACTTGCACGCCGGCATTGCTGGCATCGCTGGCATCCATGTCGGCGACGGACGCGACGGCGAACTGTGCGCGCAATCGCGAGCCGACAAGTACCGGCGAAGTAAACCGCACGCGGTTCAACCCGTAGTTCAAGCCCATCCGCTGCTCGAGCCGTACTGTTTTTTCGAGCAGCGCGGGAATCAGTGAGAGGGTCATGAAGCCGTGCGCGACTGCGCCGCCGAAAGGTGACTCGCGCAGCGCCCGCTCCGGATCGACGTGAATCCATTGATGGTCGCCGGTGGCTTGCGCGAAACGATCGACACTCTGCTGGTCGATCGTCACCCAGTCGCTAGTGAGCGGCGCCGCTCCGACAAGCGCACGCAACGCCGCGGCATTCCGGAACGCGACAGCCGGTGGCGTGCTCTCCATTGTCACGACGCCGCGCCCGGATTGCGCAGTCCGAACATTCCTTTCGAGCGCACCGTAACGACCGTCTCGCCATGCTGGTTGATACCCGCCCATTGCGTGGAGACGATGCCACGATCCGGCTTGCTTTCGGAGATGCGCTTGTCGAGCACGGAATTCGTCATGGTGATCGTATCGCCGACGCGTACCGGTTTGAGCCAGCGTATCTCGTCGATGCCGGGCGATCCCATCGACGTGGAGTCCGCCAGCGCGTTGCGCACCAGCATGCCCATCATGACTGAACACGTATGCCAGCCGCTCGCCACCAATCCCCGGAACGGCGACTTCTCAGCCGCGGCCTCGTTCAGATGGAACGGCTGCGGATCGAACTTCTCAGCGAATTCGACGATCTCGTCGCGCGTGAAAGTATGCTTGCCGATCTCGGTCGTTGATCCGACCGTCATGTCCTCGTAACTCAAAGCCATTGCGCTATCTCCTTGCGGGTCGATTCAATCGGCCACTTAAACTTCGATGCTGGCAAAACCGGGCAGCGCGGCGAACCGCGCAAGATGATGATCGACATCGCCCAGTGTGGTCTCAATAATAGCGAGACGTTTGAACAGATGCGCGGCCGCGACCTCGTTCGTCACGCCCATGCCGCCATGCAATTGAACCGCTTGTTGGCCGACAAAACGCGCCGCTTGCCCCACACGTACTTTCGCGGCAGAGATCGAGCGGCGACGCTGATCGGCGTCTTCGCTCGAATAACGCATGGCGGCAAGGTACGTGACCGAGCGGGCCTGCTCGGCGTGAATCAGCATCTCGACCATGCGGTGCTGCAATGCCTGAAAGCGCGCAATCGGCTGGCCGAACTGCTGGCGAGTTTTTGTGTAGTCGACGGTCGCGGTGTTCAATGCGTCCAGCGCGCCGACCGCTTCAGCACAGAGCAGCAGCGTGCCGTAGTCGGCGATGTGCTCCAACGCCGCCGCACCTGAGTGCTGGCCGCGCAATTGGCGCGCGGGCGTGCCGTTGAATTCGAGCGTCGCTGCGCGTTGGCCGTCGATGGTTCGGTAATCGGTGATCTTGACGCCTGCCGCGTCGCGTGGCACGACAAAGAGCGCGATCTCGCCGTTCGAACGCGCAGGCACGATCCAGTAATTCGCCTGCGCGCCGTGCAGCACGACTGACTTCGTACCGGTCAGCGTGTGTTGTTCGCCTTGCGAGGTCGCGACTGTCGCGATCTCGAACAGATCGTAGCGAGCCTTCGGCTCGTGAAACGCCACGGCGAGCTTGATCTCGCCTTGCGCCGCGCGCTCCAGCAGCGATGCGTCCTCGCCCTGCCCCGTGCCTGCAAGACGCAGCGCTTCGATGCCAACCGCGGTGGCCCAGTAAGGCTCGACCACCAACGCGCGACCGACCTCCTGCATGACGACCAGCATATCGACAGCTCCGCCATTGAAGCCGCCTTGGGCCTCCGGCACAGGCAATGCCGGCAAGCCCAGTTCAGTCAAAGCGGCCCAATGCGTTTCCGAGATCCCGGTATCCGATCTCACGATCGCCTGGCGCGCTTCGAAGCCGTAGTTCCTGTCCAGATAGCGGCGCAGCGCGTCGGCAAGTTGCTGTTGCTCGTCGTTGAAAGTGAAGTCCATGCGCCGCTCCTCAAAGTCCGAGAATCATCTGCGCGATGATGTTCTTTTGAATTTCGTTCGAGCCGCCGTAAATCGACGTCTTGCGGAAGTTGAAGTAATACGCAGCCAACGGCGCAGCGTCGTCGTCTCCGGCGATGCTGTGCTCGCGCTCGCCTTCGAGGAACGGTACGTCAAACGGCGCGGCGGCAGGTCCCACCGCCTCGAACATAAGCTCGGTCAACGCTTGCTGCACTTCCGTGCCCTTGATCTTCAGCATCGACGCCTCCGGTCCCGGTCCGCGTCCGCCCGCTTCGTTAGCGACGACGCGTTGCACGGTGACTTCGAGCGCCATCAGTTCGATTTCGAGATTCGCGACTTTTGCAGCGAATACCGGGTCATGGAGTAGCGGCTTGCCGTTCTTGTTTGTGTCGAGCGCAAGGCGCTTGAGAAAAACCAGTTCGCGCTTGGATTGACCGACGCGCGCGATGCCGGTGCGCTCATGTCCCAACAGATACTTCGCGTAAGTCCAGCCGCGATTTTCTTCGCCGACCAGATTTTCGACGGGCACCTTTACATCTTCAAAGAAGACTTCGTTGACCTCATGGTCTTCGTCGAGTGTGATGATGGGCCGTACCGTAATACCCGGCGTTTTCATGTCGATGAGCAGGAATGAGATGCCCTCCTGCTTTTTCGCGCCGCTGTCCGTGCGCACGAGGCAGAACATCATGTCTGCGTGCTGCCCCAGCGTGGTCCAGGTCTTCTGGCCATTGACGACGTAGTGGTCGCCGACACGTTCGGCGCGTGTTCGCAGCGACGCGAGGTCGGAGCCTGAACCGGGCTCCGAGTAACCTTGGCACCACCAGTCGGTGCCGTCGAGAATACGCGGCAAGTAATAGCGTTTCTGAGCTTCGCTACCGTACTTCATGAGAACGGGCGCGACCATCGACACGCCGAACGGCAATACGGTAGGCGCACCGACACGTGCGCACTCTTCGTCCCAGATATGCCGCTGGGTCGCGTCCCAACCCGGGCCGCCGTACTCTTTGGGCCAAGCCACAGCCGACCAGCCTCGCGTACCTAGCAGCTTGTGCCAGCTTGCGAAGTCTTCGCGATTCAAACGCTTGTGGTTGAGTACTTTCTCGCTTAGCTCGCGAGGCAGATTGGCTTCGAGCCAAACGCGAATCTCTGCGCGAAACGCCGTTTCAGTGGGGGAATAGTCCAGATTCATACGTAGTGTCTCCTGGCCGCCACCGCCCGCCGCCAGAGAGCCACTGCGCTACTGCAGAGGTTCCTTCAAAGCAGCCGGGACCGGCAACGGCATCACTTCGATGCCTTCTTCGACCAAAGCTCGCGCGTCTTCTGGTGTTGTGACACCGCGAATATTGCGCGCGGGCGCTTCGTTGTAGTGAATGCGCCGCGCTTCCTCAGCGAAGCGGTCGCCCACGTTCTCGGTCTTTTCCAGTACCTCGCGCAACGCACGCATGACACGCGCCTGCAATTCGCCGGGTGCCGCCGGCGCCTTTGTTTCCGTCGCACCCGACAGATTGAGGCGCGGGGCTGACGGCAAACGGCTCACCTCTTTCGCGCCGCAAAGTGGACATTCGACCAGCTTGCGAGACTGCTGCGATTCGAAGTCATCAGCCGAAGCGAACCAGCCTTCGAACCGATGGCCGTGCGGACACTGTAAATCGAGGACCTTCATGTGGAATCAGGGCTTGCGTGCCAGTTTAGCGCAAATACAAAATTTGTGAACGGTCGTTCGTAAAAACTTCATGCGGGGCGACTCGCGATAACGCGCCGCCCAGAAGATCAGACGTGGTGGGCGATTTTAACGCGTTGGGCAAACCGCTGCCGAAGGCCGAATACCGCAAAGCGCGAGGTCAACCTTAGAACGTAAGCGCCGGTACGAGCCGCAACGGGTTTGCCGACGAGGCCGCATTGCTGTCTCTGCTCATTGCCGGGTTCAAGCCACGAGGCATTCCAGCCGCCGATTAAGCCGCGGCTCAAGTCCTCGTGCCTCTTTGGCCAGGTTGATCTGTTTGGCCGATCTGGCAACGTCGAATACCTCTGCGTTGATATCGTACCCGCCGCGCGAGTTCAGCCAGTCAAGCACGTCGGACAAATGCCAGACTGACGCACTTCCCTCATGCACCGGCGGCGGGAATTCAACCGCATGACTCAGCATCAGCTTGCGCATGTTCTGGCGCGACACGCCGGCAATCTCCGCTACGTCGGTCAGTCCCACAAAGTCCGGGCCTGCCTCGACCAGTCGCGCCGACGGCACCGCCTCTTTAACGTCACCGAGCGCGCTGACCAACGCCTCCAGCGCGGACGTCCCTTCGCGCGAGAACACCAGCGCGAGCCGCCCCGGTTGCCCCACGCCGATCGTGGCGTCGTCACAACCCGCTTCACCCAACCTCTCGACGATCGCGTCAAGATCGCAGTCTTGCGCGGCAAGCTTGTACTTCAACGTAAATGTGTATTCCATGTGCTACTCCTGCTTGTTCATTCAAGGCTTGCCACTCAGCGTTTGCTAACGGTGCGCCGTGCAATTATCGACAACGCGCCGCAAGTGTCTGGCGTGATTCACGGCGTTTTTCGGCGTGCTCCATACGCTCGAAATGCAGAACTCGCCGCAGCGACATTCCGCCTCTTTATAAGGGCAATACATCTTTCCCCAGGCGTGGCCCGTTCCGCCGCTTTGTATGCGCCAGCCGCGCCGCTCGGCATAGGTCAACGCGGCCTCTATCTCTTTCTTTGCATGGGTTCGACGAACCATCCGGACCTCCAATTTAGTACTCGCGACACAGGTTGTCAAGTGACAACTTTATGCCTGTCTCATCCGACTCAAGCGCTTCAGATGTTTCGTTATCCGAAACACATGAGCGATGAAGACGTCTTGAGAGATCCATACTAGAGTTACCACGGCAACGAAGCGAGACGGCCTGATGGCGTAAGACAAAGGCGCGCTTATTCAGACAAGGCGGCAGATGCTGTGGCCCGGCGGCGCATCGCCATGAAAAAGCCCCCGCCGGTCATCGACCGACAGGGGCTGTATGCACGCGATGCAAGCGCCGCCCGGCGCCCGATGGCGGAACTATTGCGACTGCGGCTGCGCGAGCGGCCAGGCGCCCGACAACACCTTTTCCAGCCAGAACGTGCCGATTATTGTTTTCACGTCGGTGATCTTGCCGGTCCGTACCCACTCCGACACTTCGGGAACCGTCGCAGTGAAGAGCTCCAGGAACTCGCCGTCGTCCAGCTTGCGCTCGCCGGCCGTGAGGCCGCGCGCAAGATAGATGTCGATGAACTCAGTGGAATACGAAATGATCGGGTGAACGCGCGTCAGATACACGTACTCACGCGCCGTATATCCGGTTTCTTCACGCAACTCGCGCACCGCGCAAGTTAGTGCGCCTTCGTCCGGATCGAGCTTGCCGGCCGGATATTCGACCATGACCTTGCCCATCGGATAGCGATACTGGCTCTCGAGCAGCACACGGCCGTCGTCGAACATGGGAATCACCATCACGGCGCCCGGATGCTGCACGTATTCGCGGGTGGCATGCTTGCCGTCCGGCAGGCGGACCGTATCGCACTTGAGCGTCAGAAACGGCCCTTGATGAACCGTTTTGCTCTCGACACACGTCTCGGTGAGCGCGGCGTCGTGATCGGGAAGTTCAGCCATATGCGGACCTCGGAACAGCGTGGTGCGCGACGGCGGGACGCCGTCAGCGGCGTTTGACGAGATACTGGAAGGTGAAGCCGGGGAACGCGAACACAACGAATAGTGCGAATGTGATCGCGTAGAACTGCCAGCCCTGATCGAAGCGATTGCCCGCACGCGCTTCAAGCAGAAAACCCAACGCGCCGACCACAAAGTACAGCACGATCAGTTCGGCAATCCGGATCCATGCGCTTTTCTTCGCCGCCTTGAGCGGCACTGCGGCGAAGAGTCGCTGATTCAGGAACGGCAGGTTGGCACCGACCAGTGCCAACAGCACGATAAACCAGCCCGCTGCGGACATCAGAACGACAGGGTGTGCTGAATAGCCTGCAGGCAAGCCTTCAACAGCGGGTCGGGCACGATACCGAGCACCAGCACGGCAACGCCATTGAGCGCGAGCAACGCGCGCGTACCCGTGTCTGCCACAATCGCCGACTTGTCTTGCGGCTCGTCGAAATACATCAGCTTGACGATACGCAGGTAGTAGAACGCGCCGAACAGCGACGTGATCACGGCCAGCACCGTCAGCCAGGTCAGGCCGGCGTTCATGGTGGCCTGCAGCACTGCCAGCTTCGCGTAGAAACCGACTGCGGGCGGAATGCCGGCGAGCGAGAACATCATGACCATCATGACGAACGCGAACACCGGGCTGCGCTGATTCAGACCCTTGAAGTCTTCCAGCGTGTCGGCTTCGAATTCGCGGCGTGCGAGCAGCATGATGACGCCGAACGTCCCCATTGTCGTGATCAGATAGACGATGCTGTAGTACATCGCCGAGCCGTACGCGCTGGCAGCGCCCGTGGTCTTGTGATCGACCACGCCGGCCAGCAGACCGAGCAGCACGAAGCCCATGTTCGAGATTGCCGAGTACGCGAGCATACGCTTGACGTTGCGCTGCACGATACCGGTGATATTGCCGACGATCAGCGAAAGCGCCGCCAGGATCACCAGCATTTGCTGCCATTCGACGGCGAGCGGCAACAGGCCCATGACGAGGAAGCGCAGACCCCAGGCAAATGCCGCGACTTTCGGACCACCGCCAACCAGCAGCGTCATGGCCGTCGGCGCGCCTTGATACACGTCAGGCACCCACATGTGGAACGGCACGGCACCCATCTTGAACGCAACACCCGCCACGATGAAGATCACGCCGAACAGCAGCACGCTCGGGTCGTAATGGCTCTGGCCGATTGCCTTGAAAACCTCGTTCAGGTCGAGCGAGCCGGTCGCGCCGTACAGCATCGAAATGCCGTAAAGCAGGAAGCCGGAAGCCAGCGCGCCGAGCACGTAGTACTTCATCGCAGCTTCGTTCGACGGCGCGGCCTCGCGACGCAGCGCGATCACGCCATACAGCGACAGCGACATCAGTTCCAGACCGAGGTACAGCGTCAGGAAATTGTTGCCCGAGATCATGACGAGCTGTCCGAGCAACGAGAACATGCCCAGCAGGAAGAACTCGCCGCGGAACAGGCTACGATCTTCGAGGTAGCGGCGCGAGTACACGATCGAGACCGTGTAGCCGAGCGTCACCACCGCTTTCATCAGACTCGCGAACGAGTCGACCACATACATGCGGCTAAAGAAATAGTGCACCGACGGGTCGAACGCATTGACCGCGAACCAGATGCCGGCGACGAGCGTCGACAGGACCGCGATCAGGTACGTGGTACGGCGACCGGCCTGGCCGACGAACGTGTCGTTGAGCCACGCGACGACAACGGCGAGCATCACCAGCGCGTCGGGCAACAGGGCAGTCATAGGGGCGTTTTGCATGGTCTTTAATTCCTCCGCTCTGCGTTACTGAGACAACGGCAGCTTGGACTGCGCAACGTGGGAGAGGAGGTTTTCCACGGATACGTGCATCACATCGGTAAAGGGCTTCGGATACAGGCCCATGAACAGTGTCAGTGCGGCAAGCACTGCCAGCATGAAAAACTCGCGGCGGCTGATGTCGACAAGGCTCTTCACGTGGTCGTTGGCGACCGCGCCGAAGTACACGCGCTTGTACATCCACAACGTGTACGCCGCGCCGAGAATCAGGGTGACAGCCGCGCCGCCCGCAATCCAGAAGTTGTACTGGACGGCAGCCAGAATCACCATGAATTCGCCGACGAAACCTGAGGTGCCCGGCAAGCCGCAATTTGCCATTGAGAACAGCATCACGAAGGCCGCAAACTTCGGCATGACATTGACGACGCCGCCGTAATCCGCGATCTGACGCGAGTGCATGCGGTCGTACAGCACGCCGATGCTCAGGAACATTGCGCCCGACACGAAGCCGTGCGAGATCATCTGGACGATCGCGCCTTCAACGCCGAGCTGATTGAAGATGAAAAAGCCGAGCGTGACGAAGCCCATGTGTGCAATCGACGAGTACGCGACCAGCTTCTTCATGTCGGCCTGCACCATCGCGACCAGACCGATGTAGATCACCGCGATCAGCGACAGCGTAATCACAACCGGCGCGAGGAAGTGGCTGGCGTCCGGCGCGATCGGCATCGAGAAGCGCAGGAAACCGTAGGCGCCGAGCTTCAGCATGATCGCCGCCAGCACCACCGAGCCGCCGGTCGGCGCTTCCACGTGGGCGTCAGGCAACCACGTGTGAACCGGCCACATCGGCACCTTCACGGCGAACGCCATGAAGAACGCTATGAATAACAACACCTGGGGCGTCATCGCGATCTGTGCATGCTGCCAGGTCGCCAGGTCGAACGTGCCGGTCTGAACGTACAGATAGAGCAGCGCGACCAGCATCAGCAGCGAACCCATCAACGTGTACAGGAAGAACTTGAACGCCGCGTACACGCGGTTCGCCCCGCCCCACACGCCGATGATGATGTACATCGGGATCAGCGTCGCTTCGAAGAACACGTAGAACAGCATGCCGTCGGCCGCGCTGAACACGCCGACCATGATGCCCGACAGAATCAGGAACGACGCGAGATACTGACCCACGTTCTTCGTGATCACTTCCCACGCTGCGATCACGACGATCACGGTGATCAATGCGGTCAACACGACAAACCACATCGAGATGCCGTCGACACCCAGGTGATAAGTAATGTTGAATCGTTCGATCCAGTTCGCCTTTTCGACGAACTGCAGATCTGCGCTGCTCGAATCAAAACCGGTGATCAGCGGGATCGTCACGATGAAGCTGGCAACCGAGCCGATCAGCGCGACCCAGCGCGCGGGGCCCGGGTTCCGGTCAGAACCGATGGCCAGAACCAGCAGGCCAAAAAGGATCGGCAACCAGATGGCGATACTAAGAATCGGATAAGCGTGCATTAGTGTCCCTCGCCTTATTTGCCGCCGAGCGTTACAAACAGGGTCAGGAGCCCCAACATGCCGATAATCATGGCGAACGCGTAGTGATAGATGTAGCCGGATTGAAGGAAGCGGATCACGCCGGCGAACCAGCCGATGAAGCGTGCGCTGCCATTGACGATACCGTCGATCACGACGACGTCGCCTTCCTTCCAGAGACCACGGCCAATTGCCACGGCGCCCCGCGCGAACACGACTTCGTTGATCTTGTCCATGTAGTACTTGTTGTCGAGCAGCGTGTAGATCGGTCCGAATGCGCGCTTGATGGTAGCCGGCAATTCGGGACGAACGAGATACAGGAACCACGCGACGACCACACCCGCAAGCGCCAGCCAGACCGGCAGACCCGCCACCGAATGCAGCCCCATTGCCGCCCAGCCGTGGAACTCTTCCGCCATTTCATGCAATGCAGGATGGTTTTCGCCGATGAAGATCACCTTGTCGAACGCCACACCGTGCTGGAAGAAGTCGCCGAAAAGCATTGGACCGATTGCGATTGCACCGATCACGACAGAAGGAATCGCCAGCAGCACGAGCGGCAGCCACACCACCCAAGGCGTTTCATGCGGCTCGTGAGCGTGACCGTGGTCGTCGTGACCATGACCGTGACCGTGGTCGTCGTGCCCATTGCCATGACCGTGTGCCGCGGCTTCCGCGCCCATCGGCGATTCCGGATGCTTCGGATCGCGGAAGCGCTCCTTGCCGTGGAACACCATGAAGTACATACGGAACGAATACAGCGCGGTAACGAAAACGCTGGCCACCACGGCGAAGTATGCAAAGCCCGAACCCGGCAGATGCGACAGCTTCACCGCGTCGATGATCGAGTCTTTCGAGTAGAAGCCTGAGAAGAACGGCGTGCCGATCAGCGCCAGCGAACCGACGAGCGACGTGATCCACGTAATGGGCATGTACTTGCGCAGGCCGCCCATGTTGCGCATGTCCTGATCGTGGTGCATACCGATGATCACCGAACCGGCGCCAAGGAACAGCAATGCCTTGAAGAACGCGTGCGTCATCAGGTGGAACACGGCGACCGGGTAAGCCGACGCGCCGAGCGCGACCGTCATGTAGCCGAGCTGCGACAGCGTGGAATACGCCACCACACGCTTGATGTCGTTCTGGACAATCCCGAGGAAGCCCATGAACAGCGCGGTAATCGCACCGATCACCATCACAAACGACAACGCCGAATCCGACAGTTCGAACAGCGGCGACATGCGCGTGACCATGAAGATACCGGCCGTCACCATGGTTGCCGCGTGAATCAGCGCGGAAATCGGCGTCGGGCCTTCCATCGAATCGGGCAGCCATACGTGCAGCGGAAACTGCGCCGACTTACCCATTGCGCCGATGAACAGACAGATGCAGGCCACCGTCAGCAGGCCCCAATCGGTGCCCGGAAAGCTCAATGCCGCGAGTTCAGTGCGCTTTGCAAACACGTCGCCGTAGTTCATCGATCCGGCAAACGCGAACAGCAGGCCGATACCCAGCAGAAAGCCAAAGTCGCCGATGCGGTTCACGATAAACGCCTTCATGTTCGCGTACACCGCGGACTGACGCGTGAAGTAGAAGCCGATCAGCAGGTACGACACGAGACCCACTGCTTCCCAGCCGAAGAACAGCTGCAGGAAATTGTTGCTCATTACGAGCATCAGCATTGAGAACGTGAAGAGCGAGATGTACGAGAAGAAGCGCTGATAACCGTCGTCGTCGGCCATATAGCCGATCGTGTAGATGTGCACCATCAGCGACACGAAGGTCACGACGCACATCATCATTGCCGTCAGCGAATCGACGAGGAAGCCGACTTCGAACTTCGTCTTGCCGATCGTCATCCATTCGTAGACGGTCGCGTTGAAGCTCGCGCCGTCCAGCACCTGGAAGAACACCATCATCGACAGCACGAACGAAATCGCAACGCCGAGAATGGTGACCGAGTGCGCACCCGCGCGCCCTACCGCCTTGCCGAACAGCCCAGCAATCAGGGAACCGGCCAGCGGTGCCAGCGGAATCGCCAGCAGCAGGTTTTCATTGAGTATCGTGGACATAACCGCTTTTCCTGAAATTAACCTTTGAGCTGATCGAGATCTTCGACATTGATCGTGTCGAGGCTACGGAACAGGGTCACCAGAATTGCGAGGCCGATCGCCGCTTCCGCTGCCGCAACCGTCAGCACAAAGAAGACGAAAATCTGGCCATGCACGTCGCCGAGGTAGTGCGAGAAGGCGACGAAGTTGGTGTTCACCGCGAGCAGCATCAGTTCGATCGCCATCAGGATGATGATGACGTTGCGACGGTTCAGGAAAATGCCAACGACGCTTATCGCAAAGAGAATCGCGCCGAGCACAAGGTAATGAGCAAGGGTCAACATGGTTTCTATCTCCTGTCCGCTCAGCTGTTCTTGGCAGATGCCGATTCGGCAGCTGCCGCCGCTGCTGCGGCTTCTTCCGCCGCGACGGTTGCCGCGCTCTTTTCCGACGGCATCTTGACGACGCGCACACGGTCCTGGGCACGCACCTTCACCTGCTGGCTGACGTTCTGGCGTTTGCTGTCTTTCTTGTGGCTCGTGGTCAGCGCAATTGCCGCAATGATCGCCACCAGCAGCACGAGGCCGGCGACTTCGAACGCAAAGATGTAGTCGGTGTAGATCACCTTGCCGATCAGGCGGGTGTTCGACCAGTCGCCCATGCCGTTCGCGGCAGCGGTCGTGTCACGCACCACGGTGCTGGTCGCGCCGTAGCCGTGCCACAGGATCAACGCGGTTTCGAGCACGATGATCGCGCCCACCACGGTGGCCATTGGCACGAAGCGTTTGAAGTCCTTGCGCAGCACGTCGATGTTGATGTCGAGCATCATCACGACGAACAGGAACAGCACCATCACGGCGCCCACATAGACCAGCACCAGCAGGATTGCGAGGAACTCGGCTTGCAGAAGCATCCAGATCGCGGCTGCGTTGAAGAACGCCAGCACGAGAAACAGTGCGGACGACACCGGGTTGCGCGAGGTGATCACCTTCAGCCCTGAAACCACCAGGAGCAGCGCGAAGATGTAGAACAGTACGGTCGTGAATTCCATGATTACCGGTTCATCGTTAGGCCATCGTCAGGCATTTTCTTTGGCACGTGTGTCTGGCAACAGCGCAAAACCGCCAGAACAGTCGCACAGGTGCGCCGTGCCACGGCACTCGGGCCGCGGCGCTCGGCCCGACAACAGGCCGTGTTACTGCTGCATTTACTGATATCGATGCGCAACTGCCGCATCTACCGCTTCGACAACTCGAACGTTTAACGATACGGTGCGTCGGCAGCCTTGTTCACGGCGATCTCCGCTTCGTAGCGATCGCCCACGGCCAGCAGCATTTCCTTCGTGAAGTACAGATCGCCGCGCTTCTCGCCGTGATATTCGAGGATGTGCGTCTCGACGATCGAGTCGACCGGACAGCTCTCTTCACAAAAACCGCAGAAGATGCACTTGGTCAGGTCGATGTCGTAACGCGTCGTGCGGCGCGTGTTGTCCTCGCGCGTTTCCGACTCGATCGTGATGGCGAGCGCGGGACACACCGCTTCACACAGCTTGCATGCGATGCAGCGCTCTTCGCCATTTTCATAACGGCGCAACGCGTGCAGGCCACGAAAACGCGGCGACATCGGCGTCTTCTCTTCCGGGAACTGCACCGTGACCTTGCGCTGGAACGTATAACGTCCGGTCAGCGCGAGGCCCTTGAGGAGCTCCGTCAGAAAGAAGGTCTTGAAAAAATTTTGGATTGCGGTCATGAGTTCATCCGCCCTTTATTTCCAGATATTCCACGGCGACATAATCCAGAAGCCGACCACCACCAGCCATACCACGCAAACCGGAATGAAAATCTTCCAGCCGAGACGCATGATCTGGTCATAGCGGTAACGCGGGAATGTGGCACGCGCCCAGATGAACACCGACAACAACAGGAAGACCTTGAGGACGAGCCAGAAGATGCCGGGGATAAACGACAGGAACCCGAACGGTGCGCTCCAGCCCCCGAGGAACAGTGTCGACGCCAAGGCCGAGATCACGATCATGTTGATGTACTCGGCGAGGAAGAACAGCGCAAACGCCATCCCCGAGTAATCGATCATGTGGCCCGCGACGATTTCCGACTCCCCTTCCACCACGTCGAACGGGTGACGGTTCGTTTCGGCAATGCCCGAGATGAAGTACACCACGAACATGGGCAGCAGCGGCAGCCAGTTCCACGACAGGAAGTTCAGGCCGTGCGATGCAAAGAAGCCCTGCTCCTGCGAATTGACGATGCCCGACAGGTTCAGCGTGCCCGCCGTCATCAGGACGACGACCAACGCAAAGCCCATTGATATTTCGTAGGAAACCATCTGCGCCGCGGCACGCATCGCGCCGAGGAACGCGTACTTCGAATTCGACGCCCAGCCGGCCAGAATCACGCCGTACACACCGATCGACGAAATCGCGATCGCATACAGCAGACCTGCGTTGATGTCGCCGAGCACCGCGCCTGCCTGGAACGGAATCACCGCCCAAACTGCGAAGGCCGGCACCACCACCATGATCGGCGCGATCAGGTAAATCCAGCGGCTTGCCTGAGCAGGCTGAATCACTTCTTTCAGCAACAGCTTCAGCACGTCGGCGATAGGCTGCAGGAGACCCGCCGGGCCGACGCGGTTCGGGCCGAGACGCACGTGCATCCAGCCGATCAGCTTACGCTCCCACAGAATCAGGTAAGCCACGCACAGCAGGATCACGACGGCCACCACAAGGATGCGCACCAGTGCCCACACCGTGGGCCATGCCACACCGAGAAGCTGGGTGCCGCCCGAGTTGATCGTATCGAACAAGCTCATTTACGCCTTCTCCACCACCAGTTCACCGAACAGGCTGCCCAGGGCCGCACCGGCAGGCGTAGCCGCCGATACGCGGACGACCGTCTCCGCAAGATTCGCGTCGCGCACGGCCGGCAACTGCACCGATTGCTCGCCCTGGCGCACGCGAACCGCGTCGCCTTCTTTCAAACCCAGTTTGTCGAACAGCGCAGCCGGCAGGCCGACGTTGTTCGCGGCACGCGCCGCGGCGGTCAGATGCAGCGACTCCGCGCGACGGACGAGCGCGTCGGCGTGATAGATCGGCACGTCGGCGATCCGCTCGAACTTGCCTTCCGCCGCCTTAGCCGTTTTGCCGCGCGCAACTGCCACGCCGGTTCTGTTCGACAGACGCGACTGCAGTTCGCCGTCGCCGAGAGCGGCCTGGCGGACTTCTTCCGCCGTGTCGTACTCGAAACCGGGCACACCCAGCAGGCTGCCCAACACGCGCAACACCTTCCATGCCGGGCGCGTATCGCCAAGCGGACGCACTACGCCGTTGAACGACTGCACCGTACCTTCGGCGTTGACGAACGTGCCGGCCGTTTCCGTGAACGGCGCGATCGGCAGCAGCACGTCGGCGTATTCCGCGCCGGTCTGGAACGGCGACATCACGACAACCATTTCAGCTTGCTTGAGCGCCGCCAAAGCCTGCGCCGGATTCGTTGTATCGAATTCCGGTTCGACGTTCAGCAGCAGATAGCCCTTGCGCGGCTGTTCGAACACTTCGCGAGCGTTCAGACCGCCCTCGCCCGGCAATGCGTTCACCAGATGCGCACCAACCGTGTTGGCGGCTTCCGTCATGAAACCGAGCGTTGCGCCGGTTGCGTCCGCGATCCATTGGGCGGCAGCATGAATGACCGCGAAATCCGGATGACGCACCGCGCCGTTGCCGAGCAGCACGAGACGGCGTTCGCCGGTTGCGAGCGATTTCGCGACTTCCTTGTCCGAGTCCGTAGCTTGTGCGCTCGAGAAAGCCTCAGGCAGCGCTGTACCGTTCGCTTGCGAGACCGCCGATGCAATGCCGGCCAGCGTATCGAGCCACGCCGACGGCGCTGCGGCCAGGCGTTGACCTTGCGGAATCAGCGCGTCGTCGCCCGTTGCCTGAACCAGCGTGAGCTTCGCGCCGCCCTTTGCGGCCTGACGCAGGCGTGCGGCGAACAGAGGATGATCACGACGCAGATCGGAGCCGATCACCAGAGCCGAGTCAATGTTCGACAGATCGGCAATCGCGGTGCCGAGCCACGGCGTGCCGTTGACCGGAGCCGAGAAATCCGACTGACGCAGGCGGAAGTCGACGTTAGGCGTGCCGACCGCTTGAGCGAGCTGCTTCAGCAGGAACAGTTCTTCGACCGTGCTATGGGCGCTGCTGAGCGCGGCCAACGCGTTCGCGCCGTGGTCGCCCTTGATGCCCTTCAGACCCTTCACCACGTAATCGAGCGCGGTCTGCCAGTCGGTTTCGACCCACTTGCCGCCCTGCTTCAGCATCGGCTGCGTCAGACGCTCCGGGCTATTCAGGCCTTCGTACGAGAAGCGGTCCTTGTCCGAAATCCAGCATTCGTTGATTGCTTCGTTTTCGAACGGCAGAACACGCATCACGCGGTTGTTCTTCACTTGCACCACGAGGTTCGCGCCGACCGAATCATGCGGGCTCACCGACCGGCGGCGCGACAGTTCCCACGTACGTGCGCTGTAGCGGAATGGCTTGCTGGTCAGCGCTCCGACCGGGCACAGGTCGATCATGTTGCCCGACAGTTCGGAGTCGACCGTCTTGCCGACGAACGACGTGATTTCCGAATGTTCGCCGCGGCCCAACATGCCGAGTTCCATCACGCCGGCCACTTCCTGGCCGAAGCGCACGCAGCGCGTGCAGTGAATGCAACGCGACATTTCTTCCATCGAGATCAGCGGGCCGACGTTCTTATGGAACACGACACGCTTTTCTTCGCTATAACGCGACGACGACTTGCCGTAGCCCACCGCGAGATCCTGCAACTGGCACTCGCCGCCCTGATCGCAGATCGGGCAATCCAGCGGGTGGTTGATCAGCAGGAATTCCATCACGGCTTGCTGGCCCTTCACCGCCTTGTCCGACTTGGTGCGCACGATCATGCCGGCCGACACCGGCGTCGCGCATGCGGGCACGGCCTTCGGCATTTTCTCGACATCGACGAGACACATCCGGCAGTTGGCCGCAATCGACAGCTTCTTGTGATAGCAGAAGTGAGGAATGTACGTGTCGACCTTATGCGCAGCCTGGATCACCATGCTGCCTTCAGGCACTTCTACTTTCTTGCCGTCTATTTCAAGTTCAACCATGATGGTCAATCTTCCTTAACCTGTTACCGCTCAATCGTTCGCCCCGTTCATCGCCCGTTCAGGCAATGAAATCCCGTGGTTGACGTGTTCTGGTACGTACCTGTGCAGCGTTCTTATGGACCGCTTGTCCGGTCGCTGACCGGGGTCGCTTAGCGCCGGCTCAGGCAGCCACTGTTTCCGCAGCCGCCGCGGCGCCCGCATGACCGCCGACGAGGCAATGCTTGTGAGCGACGTGATATTCGAATTCGTCCCAGTAATGCTTGAGCATGCCGCGCACCGGCATGGCCGCTGCATCGCCGAGCGCACAAATCGTGCGGCCCATGATGTTTTCCGCAACCGAGTTCAGCAGATCCAGATCTTCCGGACGGCCAAGACCGTGCTCGATACGATGCACGACGCGGTACAGCCAGCCCGTGCCCTCACGGCAAGGCGTGCATTGACCACACGACTCTTCGTAATAGAAGTACGACAAACGCAGCAGCGAACGCACCATGCAGCGCGTCTCGTCCATCACGATGACCGCGCCCGAGCCGAGCATCGAGCCGGCCTTGGCGATGGAATCGTAGTCCAGGTCGGTCTGCATCATGACGTCGCCCGGGATCACCGGCGCAGACGAACCGCCAGGAATCACAGCCTTGATCTTCCTGCCGCCGCGCATGCCACCAGCGAGCTCCATCAGCGTCGCGAACGGCGTGCCGAGCGGAACCTCATAGTTGCCCGGACGCTCGACGTCGCCCGAGATCGAGAAGATCTTTGTGCCGCCGTTGTTCGGCTTGCCGATTTCCAGATAATTCTGCGGCCCGATCGCGAGCAGGAACGGCACAGCCGCGAACGTCTCGGTGTTGTTGATCGTGGTCGGCTTGCCGTACACGCCAAAGCTCGCCGGGAACGGCGGCTTGAAGCGCGGTTGGCCTTTCTTACCTTCCAGCGACTCGAGCAGCGCGGTTTCTTCGCCGCAGATGTAGGCGCCGTAACCGTGGTGCGCATGCAGTTCGAACGAGAAGCCCGAACCCATGATGTTCTCGCCGAGGAAACCGGCGCGGCGAGCTTCGTCCAGCGCTTCTTCGAAGCGTTTGTAGACTTCCCAGATTTCGCCGTGAATGTAGTTGTAGCCGACCGTTATGCCCATCGCGTATGCGCCGATAGCCATGCCTTCGATCAGCGAATGCGGATTGAAGCGCAGGATGTCACGGTCTTTGAACGTACCCGGCTCGCCTTCGTCCGAATTGCAGACCAGGTACTTCTGGCCCGGAAACTGACGCGGCATGAAGCTCCACTTCAGGCCGGTGGGGAAACCCGCACCGCCACGGCCGCGCAGACCCGACGCCTTGACGTCGGCGATCACCTGCTCGGGCGGAATTTTTTCTTCAAGGATGCGACGCAGCTGGGCGTAACCGCCGCGCGCCACATAGTCTTCGAGATGCCAGTTGTCGCCGTTCAGGCCAGCGAGAATCAGCGGTTTGATGTGACGATCGTGTAAAGACGTCATTTCGAAAGTTCCTCGAGCAGCTGGTCGATCTTCTCGCGGCTCATGAAGCTGCACATGCGATGGTTGTTCACCAGCATCACCGGCGCGTCGCCGCACGACCCCATGCATTCACCTTCTTTCAAGGTAAATTTGCCGTCCGCCGTGGTTTCGCCGAAGTCGATGCCGAGCTTCTGCTTCAGATATTCAGCGGCGCTGTCGGAGCCGCCGTCCGGGCCGAGTTGACACGGCAGGTTCGTGCAGAGCGTGATCTTGTGCTTGCCGACCGGCGACGTCTCGTACATCGTGTAGAAGGTTGCCACCTCCTGCACGGCGACTGCCGGCATGCCGAGATAGTCCGCGACGAACTGCATGAGTTCGGGCGACAGCCAGCCATGCTCTTCCTGAGCAGTGGCCAACGCCGACATTACGGCGGACTGTTTCTGATCGGCGGGATACTTCGCGATCGCACGATCGATTTCTTTCAGGCCTTCAGCTGAGATCATTTTCAGACACGACTCTTTCAATTCCTACCGAACGAAAACCTGTCGCTCACTTCGTGCTGCGACAGACCCGGCGTTCCTTGCTTGACGCGCGCCTTCGGAACTTCCTGAAGGCGCGCACCGATGATTACGTCCTAGCGATCTACTTCGCCGAACACGATATCCTGCGTGCCGATGATCGTTACGGCGTCGGCGATCATGTGACCGCGCGCCATTTCGTCGAGCGCGGACAGATGCGCGTAGCCGGGTGCGCGGATCTTCAGGCGATACGGCTTGTTCGCGCCGTCCGACACCAGGTAGATACCGAACTCGCCCTTCGGGTGTTCGACGGCGGCGTAAGCCTCGCCTTCCGGTACGTGGAAGCCTTCCGTAAACAGCTTGAAGTGGTGAATCAGTTCTTCCATGTTCGACTTCATGCCCACGCGCGACGGCGGAGCAACCTTGTGATTGTCGATCATCACAGGGCCCGGATTCTTGCGTAGCCACTCAATGCACTGTTTCACGATTCGCGTGGACTGGCGCATTTCTTCGACGCGAACCAGATAGCGGTCGTAACAGTCGCCGTTCACGCCGACGGGAATGTCGAAATCGAGCTTTTCATAGACTTCGTACGGCTGCTTCTTGCGCAAATCCCATTCGATGCCCGAACCGCGCAGCATTGCACCGGACATACCCATTTGCAGGGCGCGCTCCGGGCTGACCACGCCAATGCCGACCAGACGCTGTTTCCAGATCCGGTTGTCGGTGAGCAGCGTTTCGTATTCGTCGACGCACTTCGGAAAACGCGTGAAGAAATCGTCGATGAAGTCGAGCAACGAACCTTGACGGTTCTCGTTCATCTTAGACAATGCCTTCGCATTGCGAATCTTCGACGCCTTGTACTGCGGCATGGCGTCCGGCAGATCGCGATAGACACCGCCCGGACGATAGTAAGCCGCGTGCATCCGTGCGCCGGACACTGCTTCGTACACGTCCATCAGATCTTCACGCTCGCGGAACGCATACAGAAACACTGCCATTGCGCCGACGTCGAGCGCGTGTGCGCCGATCCACATAAGGTGGTTCAACACGCGCGTGACTTCATCGAACATCACGCGGATGTATTGAGCACGTACCGGCACGTCGATGCCAAGCAGCTTTTCGATTGCCATTACATAGCCGTGCTCGTTGACCATCATCGACACGTAGTCGAGACGGTCCATGTACGGCACCGACTGAATGAACGTTTTCGTTTCGGCGAGCTTTTCAGTCGCGCGATGCAGCAGGCCGATGTGCGGATCGGCGCGCTGGATGACTTCGCCGTCGAGTTCCAGCACGAGACGCAGCACGCCGTGCGCTGCCGGGTGCTGAGGACCGAAATTGAGCGTGTAGTTCTTGATCTCTGCCATGGCGTTCTCTTAGTGTTTCAGACCGCCATAGCGATCTTCGCGGATCACGCGCGGCGTGATTTCCCGCGGCTCGATCGTCACAGGCTGATAGACGACGCGCTTTTCTTCCGGGTCGTAACGCATTTCGACGTACCCGGAGACAGGGAAATCTTTGCGGAACGGGTGACCAATGAAACCGTAGTCGGTCAGAATGCGGCGCAGATCCGGATGGCCTTCGAAGACGATGCCGTACAGGTCGAATGCCTCGCGCTCGTACCAGTTAGCCGAATTCCAGACGTCGACCACCGATGGCAGGATGGGCATTTCGTCGTCGGGCGCGAACACACGAAGCCGCACGCGCCAGTTGTTCTGCACCGACAACAACTGCAGAACGGCCGCGAAACGCGGACCGTCGTAAGCGCCGTCGGCATAGGTTTGATAGTCGACGCCGCACAGGTCCATCATCTGCTCGAAACCGAGCGAGCGGTCGTCGCGCAGACGCGTTGCCACGTTGAGGTAGTCGCTTGCTTTCACGACGATCGTCAACTCACCGATTGCCTCGGTGGTGCTCAGCAGGAGGCCGCCAAATGCCGCCTCGAGGTTCGCTTTCAGGGTCTCGAGTTTGCTTGCCATATTGTGGGGGAGGCGTTGCCTTATTGACGGGCGATTGTGTTAGTGCGGCGAATCTTGGCCTGCAACTGGATCACGCCGTACACCAGCGCTTCCGCTGTTGGCGGGCAGCCCGGTACGTAGACGTCGACCGGCACGATGCGGTCGCAGCCACGCACCACCGAATACGAGTAGTGGTAATAGCCGCCGCCGTTCGCGCACGAGCCCATCGAAATCACCCAACGCGGCTCGGCCATCTGGTCGTACACCTTGCGCAGAGCCGGCGCCATTTTGTTGCAAAGCGTGCCGGCGACGATCATCACGTCCGACTGACGCGGACTCGGACGAAACACCACGCCAAAGCGGTCGAGGTCATAACGGGCAGCGCCCGCATGCATCATCTCGACCGCGCAGCATGCAAGACCGAACGTCATCGGCCACAGGGAGCCGGTACGCGTCCAGTTGATCAGTTTGTCAGCCGTTGTGGTGACAAACCCTTCCTTCAAGACCCCTTCGATACTCATTTGCTTTCCACTCCAGACGGGGCGGCAAGCCTTGGCCACCCACGCAAACCGGCGATTAAACCATCATTCCCAGTCGAGGCCGCCCTTCTTCCAGATATAGGCGAAGCCCAGCAGGAATTCGAGCAGGAAAATCATCATCGCCATGAAACCGGGCCAGCCGATGTCGCGCAGGGCGACGCCCCACGGGAACAGGAACGCGGTTTCAAGGTCGAAAATGATGAAGAGAATGGCGACGAGGTAATAGCGCACGTCGAACTTCATGCGCGCATCTTCGAATGCTTCGAAGCCGCACTCGTACGGTGCGTTCTTCTCGGTGTCGGGCTTGTTGGGACCGAGGATCTTGCCAATACTGACCAGTGCTACGCCTAAACCGGTGCCCACAACGAGGAACAACAAGACGGGGAAATAGGCTGCGAGGTTCAAGACTATCCTCAATCGGTTGGTTCTGAGTGCCGTCAGGAGCATAGCACCCCTGACGCGAAATCACTTCTGAGACGCACATGTCACGGATTGAGCGCAATCCGTGCGCCAGAAGTGAAAATGCCAGCCGAAGCGAAGCAAGCGGCTGGCATTAGATAACATTTGGTGCCGACGGCGAGACTCGAACTCGCACAGCTTTCGCCACTACCCCCTCAAGATAGCGTGTCTACCAATTTCACCACGTCGGCACTGTATGCAATCCGGGAAAACAACTTATAAAACCCGCGAATCGCTTCAAGACTTAGATTGTAACTGCTCTAAACAGTTTGTTCAACGCACAAAACCACTTTCTACGAAAATTTATTTCGGCACGTCAGTAGCAGGCACGGACGCAGCCGATGCCGCCAACGCACCCGAACCACCAGCCGGCGCGGAAGCGGCAGAAGCCACAACAGGTGCCGTAGCCGTGGCACCGAGCACGCCTGCAGAAGGCTTTGCGCGATACGCACCGAGATAGGTCAGCGTCAACGTAGTTACAAAAAACACTGCCGCGAGCACTGCAGTTGTCCGCGACAAAAAGTTTGCCGACCCGGTGGCACCGAACAGGCTGCCCGACGCTCCACTACCAAAAGCCGCGCCCATATCGGCGCCTTTGCCGTGCTGCAGCAACACGAGGCCGATGACCCCGAGCGCCGACAACAGCTGAACGACGATAATCAATGTTTTCAAATACAGCATTACACTCACCTGAGTCTTTATTAGCCGGGTCTCGCAGGCTGCGAGACCCCGGAATGGGTCATCCTCGACTACGGCAATCCACTTAAGTCGCGGCTGTCGTTGCAGCCGCCGCCTTGCAGATCGCCAGAAAATCCTTGTCCTTCAACGACGCGCCGCCGATCAGGCCACCGTCGATATCCTGCTGGCTGAACAACTCTTCCGCGTTGTCCGGCTTCACACTGCCGCCATACAGCAGCGTCACATTCGCAACACTGGCGTCCTTGGCCGCAAGACGCGAGCGCAAGAAAGCGTGCACCGCCTGCGCCTGCTCGGACGTCGCGCTCTTGCCGGTGCCGATCGCCCAAACGGGCTCGTACGCAACCACGATACGCGCCGCTTCCTCGGTCGACAGCTTGGCCAGCACCTCGTCGAGCTGCGCGCCGACTACCTGCTCGGTCGATCCGGCTTCGCGCTCCTCGAGCGTTTCGCCGACGCATACGATAGGCGTCAATCCCGCCTCGAGCGCGCGCTGTGTCTTTACGGCGACCAGCTCGGCGCTTTCGCGATGATAGGCGCGGCGCTCCGAATGCCCGACGATCGCAAACGCGGCGCTGAAATCCGCCACCATTTGCGCAGCCACCTCACCGGTATAAGCACCGTGCGTGAAAGCGGAAATGTCCTGCACGCCCCACACCACCCGGCTGCCTTCCAGCAACGACTGCGCTTGCGCGAGGTACGGGCTCGGCACGCAAACACCCACGCGCACGTCGGCCGGGAGTTCTGCGGCACCCTTCGCCACCGCCTGCAACAGCCCCGCGTTGTCGGCGAGACACCCGTGCATCTTCCAGTTACCAACTACCAGTTTCGCTCGTTGCGTGGACATCGTCTCGTCTTGCCCCTTGTCGTCTGCTTGCGGTGCCTTGGGGGCGGGCTTCGTGTGCACTCTCTGTGCGCACCGTTTGCGTACCTCGCAACCCGCCTTTCGAATTCATGCAGCGTGCGCAAAACGCGCAATTTTACTGCGTGGGCGAGATCGGGTCAAACAAGCCTGTGCGCACCGAATCCCGCCCGTAAGCCAGCATCAAGCGTCCTGACCCCAAGTCAGCACGATTTTGCCGACGTGCGTGCTGCTTTCCATCAGCGCATGCGCTTCAGCAGCCTGCGCGGCAGGAAACACGCGATGCACCACCGGCTTGATCCGACCGTCTTCCAGATGCGGCCACACCTGCGCCTTGAGTTGTGCGGCAATTTTCGCCTTGAATTCGATCGGCCGAGGACGCAGCGTCGAACCGGTCACCGTCAACCGGCGGCGCAGCACCTCGTTCAAATTCAATTCCGCCTTCGCGCCGCCCAGCAGCGCGATCAGCACAATGCGCCCGCCGTCGGCGAGTGCCGTAAGTTCGCGCGACACGTAGCTGCCCGCCACCATGTCGAGGACCACGTCCACGCCGCGGTCGTTAGTCAGCGACTTGATGACTTCGACGAAGTCTTCCGTCTTGTAGTTAATGGCACGCTCCGCGCCCAATGCCTCGCACGCACGGCACTTTTCGTCCGAGCCGGCGGTTGCGAACACGCGAAAACCCAACGCATGGGCAATCTGGATCGCGGTGACGCCGATACCGCTCGAGCCGCCCTGCACCAGCAACGTTTCGTTCGGGCCGCCCTCGCCCTTGCCGAGCTGGGCGCGATCGAACACATTGCTCCAGACCGTAAAAAAAGTCTCCGGAAGCGAAGCTGCTTCGACATCGGACAGGCCGTTGGGCACCGGCAAGCATTGCAATAGCGGCGCGGTCGCATACTCGGCGTAGCCGCCGCCCGCTAGCAACGCACATACGCGATCGCCGATTTTCAGGCCGAACGGATTGTTCTTCGCGTCGATGTCGCCGCCGACGATCTCGCCCGCCACTTCGAGCCCCGGCAGGTCGGAGGCGCCCGGAGGCGGCGCATAGGCGCCCTTGCGTTGAAACACGTCCGGACGGTTGATGCCAAAAGCCGCCACCTTGATCAGCACCTCGCCCGCTTTCGGCTGCGGCGTGGGCCGCTCCGCGAGCTTGAGAACTTCCGGCGCTCCGAATTCCGTGATTTCGATCGCTTTCATCTGCGTCAACTCCAAGATTGGATTGCGTTGCGTACCCGCGTTCGTCCGCGTTCCCTGCATTGTCGCCGGATCACGGCAATCAGGCACGAGCCGCGTGAACCGCCGATCAATCCGCCGCTTCGACCCGGTTATTCACCTGTCGAATGGGATCTGTCTGCAAGGCAATCCACCCTGCGTCCATCATGAAAAACGGCCGGCGCGCATACGCGCTGCCGGCCGTTGTGCTGCTACCGCTTTACTGCGGCGTCGGCTCGCCTTGCGGCGCGCTCGGCGCGCCGTCGTTCAGCAACGCCTTTGCCGACAGACGCACACGACCCTTTTCGTCCGTCTGGATGACCTTGACCTTCACTTGCTGGCCATCCTTCAGGTAGTCGTTGATGTCCTTGATTCGCTCGTTGGCGATTTCGGAGATGTGCAGCAGACCGTCCTTGCCCGGCAGGATGTTCACGATCGCGCCGAAATCGAGCAACTTGAGCACGGTGCCTTCGTACACCTGACCCACTTCGACCTCAAGCGTGATGTTCTCGATACGCTTCTTCGCTTCGGCCATGCCTTCGCTGCTGGTGCTCGCGATGGTCACGACGCCGTCGTCGGAAATATCGATCGTCGTGCCGGTTTCTTCCGTCAGCGCGCGGATCACCGAACCGCCCTTGCCGATCACGTCGCGGATCTTTTCCGGATTGATCTTGATGGTGATCATGCGCGGTGCGAACTCCGACAATTGCGTGTTCGCGCCCGACACCGCCGAAGTCATCTTGCTCAGGATATGCATACGGCCTTCCTTCGCTTGCGCGAGGGCGACCTGCATGATTTCCTTCGTGATGCCCTGGATCTTGATGTCCATCTGCAGTGCGGTCACGCCATGTTCGGTGCCCGCCACCTTGAAGTCCATGTCGCCGAGGTGATCTTCGTCGCCGAGGATGTCGGTCAGCACGGCAAACTTGTTGCCTTCGAGAATCAGGCCCATGGCGATGCCGGCGACGTGCGCCTTCATCGGCACGCCGGCGTCCATCAGCGCGAGGCAGCCGCCGCACACCGAAGCCATCGACGAAGAGCCGTTCGATTCCGTGATTTCCGACACGACGCGGATCGAGTAACCGAACTCGTCGGCGCTCGGCAGACACGCGGCCAGCGCGCGCTTGGCGAGACGACCGTGACCGATTTCACGGCGCTTCGGCGAACCGACGCGGCCCGTTTCGCCGGTCGCGAACGGAGGCATGTTGTAGTGAAGCATGAAACGTTCGCGATACTCGCCTTCGAGCGCGTCGATGTTCTGCTCGTCGCCCTTCGTGCCGAGCGTCGCCACCACCAGCGCCTGCGTTTCGCCGCGCGTGAACAGTGCCGAGCCGTGCGTACGCGGCAGCACGCCGGTACGGATTTCGATCGGGCGCACGGTGCGCGTGTCGCGGCCGTCGATACGCGGCTCGCCGTTCAGGATCTGCGTACGGACGATCTTCGCTTCGATGTCGAACAGCACGTTGCCGACGGTTGCCTTGTCGGCCGCCACGGTGCCGTTTGCCGACGCGTCTTGCTCCAGCTTCGCGGAAACTGCTGCGTAGATTTCTTTCAGCTTGGTCGAACGCGCCTGCTTGTCGCGGATCTGGTAAGCGGCGAGCAGTTCGGCTTGCGCCAGTTCCGTCACGCGCGCGATCAGCGGCTCGTTCTTCGCGGCCGGTTGCCAATCCCATTCCGGCTTGCCGCCTTCGCGGACCAGATCGTGGATCGCGTCGATCGCGATTTGCATCTGCTCATGGCCGAACACCACGCCGCCGAGCATCACTTCTTCGCTCAGTTGCTGCGCTTCCGATTCGACCATCAGCACCGCGCGTTCCGTGCCGGCGACGATCAGGTCGAGCGCCGATTCCTTCATTTGCGGACGCGTCGGGTTCAACACATATTCGTTGTTGATGTAGGCCACGCGTGCAGCGCCGACCGGGCCGTTGAACGGCAAACCGGAGACGGCGAGCGCCGCCGACGCGCCGATCAGCGCGGGAATGTCAGCGGGGATTTCCGGGTTCAGCGACAGGACGTGGATCACGACCTGGACTTCGTTGTAGAAGCCTTCCGGGAAGAGCGGACGCAACGGACGGTCGATCAGGCGCGAGATCAGCGTTTCGCCCTCAGACGGACGGCCTTCGCGGCGGAAGAAACCGCCCGGAATCTTGCCGGCCGCGTAGGTCTTCTCAAGATAGTCGACGGTCAGCGGGAAAAAGTCCTGGCCCGGCTTGGCCGTCTTGGCGCCCACCACGGTCGCCAGAACCACGGTGTCTTCGACGTCGACGATTACCGCACCGCTCGCCTGGCGAGCAATCTCGCCGGTTTCGAGGCGAACGTTATGTTGTCCCCACTTAAATTCTTTGACGATCTTGCTGAACATAGTCATTGCTTTTCCTCATCGTTATGCCGCGCGGACCAGAAGCGGCGCGGCAACGCCAGGACCGGCGCCGCACGGGAAGAGTAGTGTTATGCCATTCCAGAGAGCCACGCTCTGCGCCGTCTGCATTGCTTACGTCGACTAAGCGCGCGAATCGCTGGAATGACACAAAGCTCCGCCCTGAAGCCCGGCCATGTTTCTGTATTTGCTGCTTTTCTACTGCTTTTACTGCTTACTGCCCCGCCGCATCAACCGGCACGCCGCGGCGGACTACAGGCTGTGCGCCCCACATGAAGCGCACCGCGCAAAAACAAAATGCCTGTATCAGTGGAACTGACACAGGCATCTTGCTGAACGACTGGCCGATTACTTACGCAGACCCAGCTTCTCGATCAGTGCGCGGTAACGATCCGCGTCCTTACCCTTCAGGTAGTCGAGCAGCTTGCGGCGGCGGCTCACCATGCGCAGCAGACCGCGGCGGCTGTGGTGATCTTTCGCGTGTGCCTTGAAGTGAACGGTCAGTTCGTTGATGCGGGTCGTGAGCAGCGCGACCTGAACTTCGGGGGAGCCGGTGTCGTTAGCTGCGCGTGCGAATTGCGCAACGACTTCGGACTTCTTGCTTGTATCAACTGCGGACATGTCGATTTCCTTGAGAACTAGACAGGCGGTCACGGAAGAAAGGCCGTGCCGTGGGTTACCCGTGCGAACTAGCGCTGCCAGACAGTTTGCATGACAGCCGGTACCGCAACGGGACGCGTATTGTAGCACAGTGCGATCCCGCCGCGAACCCTGCCCTGCCGCGCCGGACAGCGGCCACGAGGACGCCGCGCGCGGGCAACGACCGGTCAGGGTCGCTTCATCTTGCACACGCTCGCCGGCACGGTGCGCTCAGCCGGCAACGCCAGCACCGTGCGGAAACCGAAGCCGGAGCCCTCGTTGTCGAAGCGCACGCCGAGCGTGCCGACCTTGTCCATTTCCATCACGTAAAGCGGCTGGATTAGTTGATGATCGTCCGCCCGCATCCACGACGGGTGGAAGCCGTTGTCGAACCGGATGCCTTCGAGCGCCCGCGCGACCGCCGCAGGATCGGCGCTTTTCGCGCGATTCATCGCCGCGGCAAGGGTTTCGATCATCAGCGGCATGCGCAGTACCGGGTAGTCGTCCTGCGCGGCCGGGAAGCGGGCGCGAAACGCCTCGTACCAGGCGTCGGAGGCCGCGCCGCCCGCATTGGGGTGCCAGTCGGCGACGGCAATCACCCGCCCGACGCCCGCGTCGCCCAGCGCGGCAGGCGCGCCGAGACTGTTGCCGTAGAACGTGTAGAACTTCGTGTCGAGCCCCTGCTCACGCGCCGCCTTGACGAGCAGCGTCAGGTCGTTGCCCCAATTGCCGGTAATGACGGCGTTCGCGCCGCTCGCACGGATTTTCGCGATGTACGGCGAAAAATCCTTCACACGGCCAATTGGATGGAACTCGTCGCCGACCACGGCAATGTCCGGGCGCTTCGCCGACAGCGCCGAACGCGCGAGACGGCTCACGTCGTGGCCAAAGCTGTAATCCTGGTTCAGCAGATACACCTTCTTCACTGCCCGGTCGCGCTGGATTACGTCGGCAAGCGCGTCCATGCGCATACCCGCATGCGCGTCGAAGCGAAAGTGCCAGAAACTGCAATTGGCGTTGGTCAGTGCCGGGTCGTCGGCGGAATAGTTGAGAAATAGCTCCCGGTTACCCGGCTCGCGGCTGTTCTGCTTTTCAATCGCGCCGATGAGCGCCGCCGCGACCGCCGAACTGTTGCCCTGCAGGATATAGCCGATGTGACGGTCGGCTGCGCTACGCAGTTGCGTCAGCGCCTCTTCGGTGCCGCCCTTGCTGTCCAGCACGACCAGCTCGAGCGGATGAGCGCCGTCCGCAAGCTTCACACCGCCGTGCGCATTCACCTGTTCGACGCCGTAGCGCAGGTTGCGCTCCACTGCCGCGCCGGCGTTCGCGAACGGACCTGACATGCCTTCGATCAGCGCCAACTGGATCGGCGCGCCGGTCGGGCCCGGCGCCGCTTCTGGTGTCCGCGCCGGTTGCGGCGTCTGCGCCGCAGCCGCGCAGGCCGCCGCCACCGTTACCGAGAGTGCCGCCAATGCTACGGCCGTCTTCCATTGCCACTTCGCCATCGTCCGTTCCGTCTGATTCGTCGAAGGGCGGATCATAGGGCGCCGACAACGGAATAAGCAAGCCGCCGCAACCGTTATCGTGCAGACCGGCAAACGCGCGCGCAGCGCAATTCTTTTGCGGCGGCGCGTGTCAAAATAATCCGTCTTGATGATAAAAACGCTAATTGAAAGCCATCGGAGGAATCATGTTGAACCGCCATCGCCGTCAGGCGGCCCTGATCGTGGCGCCGCATGCCGGGCGCGTGCGCCGCGCGGCGCTCGTGTGCCTGAGCGCGCTCGCCCTCGCCGGCTGCGCGCAGCCCTGGCAGCAATACCAGGCGGGCGCGGACGAATCGACCATCGTCGCGCGCCTCGGCCCGCCGCGCGAAAGCTACGATTTACCAAACGGCGGCAAGCGGCTGATGTGGCCAACCCAGCCAATGGGCGAAACGACCACCGCCGCGGACGTCGACGCCTCCGGCAAGATCCTGAACGTCCGCCAGGTACTGCAGCCGAACGAGTTTTATCGCGCGGAAATCGGCAAGTGGACGAGAAGCGACGTGCTGGTGAATTTTGGCCGCCCGGTGGAGACGTCCTACTTCCCGCTGATGAAGCGCGAAGTCTGGACCTATCGTTACCTCGAGGACAACTACTGGTACATGATGTTCAGTTTCTATTTCGACGATCAGGGTGTGCTGCGTCTCACGCAGAAAACGCCGGACCCGCTGCATGATCCCGACCGCCGCAACTTGTTCTAGCCCTGCTGCGCGCCTTACCCACGCATCTCCCAAAACCGCTCCCTGGAGCGGTTTTTTTTATTTATTTCGCATAGCGACGAATTTTATTTCACACACAAGCCATTAATTTTTTGATAGAAAGGCTTTTGTAAGCATTGATCCGATGCAGGTCCGACTGCGGAGCAACGAGCGCGACCACACGGCACAGCCGTGATTGCTGCATCGGACGATGCGCCCTTTATGGAGCCGCTATCGATGAATCGTCCCAAACGCCTTCTCGTCGCCAACGTCGCATGGGCGCACGAAACCGCCGAGCGCAACCCCGAGTTTTTCCGCGATCTGGTACGCGGACAGAATCCGCACGTACTGTGGATCGGCTGCTCCGATAGCCGCGTGCCGGCCGAAACAATCACGCACTGCGAGCCTGGCGACCTGTTCGTACACCGCAATATCGCCAACCTGTTCCGTCCCGACGACGACAACTCCGCGAGCGTCCTCGAATATGCAGTGCGCGTGCTCAAGGTCGGTCATGTGATCGTCTGCGGCCATTATGGTTGCGGTGGCGTGCGTGCCTCGTTGTTGCCGCCCGACCCGAGCCTGCCGCACGTAAATCGTCGTATCGCGCCGCTCTGTTCACTCGCCAGAATTCATCGCGATGAACTCGACGCACACGCAAGCGAGCGCGAGCGCGTCGACCGCCTCGCCGAACTCAACGTGCTCGAACAGGTCAGCCAGCTTCGTGCGAATCCGATCGTGCGCGACGCCGAGACTGCGCCGCTCGTGCACGGCTGGATCTTTGCGCTCGAAGACGGGCGCATCAAGGTGCTCGCGTCCGGCTACGAAGCCGACGACGCAATGACCTGCGAGACCGCCGCCCATAGCGCCGGCTGATACGCGGCATCGTTCAGGGCCTATCCGGTTCAGCCTTCGCCTGCGATCAGGCATCACTCATTCCAGCACCGACACCATGAACCTTCGAGCTTTCTTTTCGACATTTCAGCGCGACGTGCTTGCGGGCACTGTCGTTTTCCTCGTGGCGCTGCCGCTCTGCCTTGGCATCGCCAATGCGTCGGGCGTCGAGCCGTTTGCCGGACTCGTGTCGGGCATCGTCGGCGGCCTCGTGGTCGCGGTTCTCAGCGGCTCGCGCCTGAGCGTCAGCGGACCGGCGGCGGGTCTCGTCGTGATCGTCGTCGACGGAATCGCGCAGCTTGGAAGCTTTTCGGCGTTCCTCGCGGCCGTGCTGCTGTCCGGCGCGATCCAGTTCGGCTTCGGTATGCTCAAGGCGGGCCGTTTCGCCGCCTATGTGCCGTCGCCGGTCATCAAAGGCATGCTGGCTGCGATCGGCGTCCTGCTGATCGTCAAACAGTTTCCGCTTGCGCTCGGGCTGGTCGCCGGACAAGCGGCAAGCGACGCGCCCGCCGCCGCGCAAGCCGGCACGATAGTCGCGCCGTTCGGCTCGGTGTCGCTCGTGGCCTGCGTGATCACGCTGCTGTCTCTGGCGATCCTGATCGGCTGGGAAACTCGCCCGATGCGCCGCTTTGCGCTGGTGCGCATCGTCCCAGCGCCGCTCGCGGTCGTTTTGCTGGGTATCGGCGCTACGTTGCTGCTGCACGTGCTCGCGCCTTCGCTCGCGCCGCCCGCCGAGCATCGCGTTGCGTTACCGTCGCTGGAATCGTTCGCGGCGTTGAGCGTCGCACTCGAGTGGGCCGACTTCGGGCCGCATTTCGCGCAACTCGCGAACCCGGACGTGTGGCGCGTCGCGATCACGCTGGCGATCGTCGCAAGTCTCGAAACCTTGCTGAGCCTCGAAGCGGTCGAGCAGATCGATCCCGAACGACGCCCCGCGCCGCCCGATCGTGAACTGAAGGCCCAAGGCGTCGGCAATCTGATTGCGGGCGCGATAGGCGGCCTGCCGATCACGGCGGTGATCGTGCGCAGTTCTGCGAACGTGCATGCGGGCGCACAAAGCCGTCTGTCGGCGATCATTCACGGCGTGCTGCTGCTAGTCAGCGTGTTTGCGTTGACGAGCGTCATCAACCTGATTCCGCTCGCCTGTCTTGCAGCGATCCTGATTTTCACGGGACTCAAGCTCGCCAAGCCGTCGCTGTTCGTCGCGGTAGCGAAGCAGGGTTTTGCGCCCTTCGCGCCGTTCATCGTCACGCTCGTCGGCGTGCTCGCGACCGATCTGCTGATCGGCATCGTGCTCGGCATTCTGTGCAGCGTGATGCTTGCGCTGTATGCGAATCTGCGCAGTCCGATCGTGCTTGCGCAACACGGCGATCATTACCTGCTGTCGTTCCGCAAAGACGTGTCGTTTCTCGGCAAGGTGCCGCTCAAGCACTACCTGCAGCAGATTCCCGACGGCGCGACACTGATAGTCGATGCGACGCGCGCCGATTTCGTCGACCACGATGTGCGTGAACTGCTCGATACCTTTGTCGAGGATGCGCCGCGCCGCGGCATTGCAGTCGAAGTGCGGCATCAGGCGCGAGGCCAGGCACGCGCGGCGCGCGGCTGGTCGATGCGACGTACAGCGACCGAGTAACGTGGGGAGACTGCGGCGAACGAGCGAGACCAGCATGCCGCAATAAAAAAATGCCCCGCGCCACTTAAGGCGCGGGGCATCGTTTTCTAGCGACGGCAGCGCATGAGCCGCTGCCGCGAACTTATTCGGAACGCTGCGGATTCACTTTGTCGACGTTCGAATAGAGCTTGTTGAGCGCAGAGATATAAGCCTTCGCGGAAGCCGCGACGATATCCGGATCGGTGCCCACGCCGTTGACGATGCGTCCGCTCTTCGAAAGCCGCACGGTCACTTCGCCCTGCGCCTGAGTGCCGGTGGTGATTGCGTTCACCGAGTAAAGCAGCAACTCCGAGCCGCTGCCGACTTCCGTTTCGATTGCGTTGAGCGTGGCATCCACGGGACCGTTGCCGCGCGCCTCGCCGGTGATTTCCTTGCCGTCCATTGCGAATACGATCTTTGCATGCGGTTGCTCGCCGGTCTCGGAATGCTGCGAGAGCGACAGGAACTTGTAGTGCTCTTTTTGCTGCGCCTCAGCCGATTCTTCGGTGACGATCGCAATGATGTCCTCGTCGAAAATCTCCGCCTTGCGATCGGCTAGCTCCTTGAAGCGGGCAAACGCCGTGTTCAGTTCGGCCTCGCTGTCGAGCGCGATGCCCAGTTCCTGCAGACGCTGCTTGAACGCATTGCGCCCCGACAATTTGCCGAGCACGATCTTGTTCGCGCTCCAGCCCACGTCTTCCGCGCGCATGATCTCGTAAGTGTCGCGCGCCTTCAGCACGCCATCCTGGTGAATGCCCGACGCGTGCGCGAATGCGTTCGCGCCCACCACCGCCTTATTCGGCTGCACGACAAAACCGGTGATTTGCGATACGAGCTTCGAAGCCGGGACGATTTGCGTCGTATCGAGACCGAGTTCGAGGCCGAAATAGTCTTTGCGAGTCTTCACAGCCATCACGATTTCTTCGAGCGACGTATTGCCCGCACGCTCGCCGAGACCGTTGATCGTGCACTCGACCTGACGTGCGCCGCCGATCTGCACGCCGGCCAGCGAATTCGCCACCGCCATGCCGAGATCGTTATGGCAATGCACGGAGAACACCGCCTTGTGCGAGTTCGGAATGCGCTCGCGCAGCGTCTTCACGAGGTTGCCGTAGAGTTCGGGCACGCCGTAACCAACGGTGTCCGCGATGTTGATGGTGGTCGCGCCTTCTGCGATCACCGCCTCCAGCACGCGGCACAGGAAGTCCATGTCCGAGCGGCTGCCGTCTTCTGGCGAGAACTCGACGTCGTCGGTGAATTTGCGGGCGAAACGAACCGCGAGCTTCGCCTGCTCGAACACCTGGTCCGGCGTCATGCGCAGCTTCTTTTCCATATGCAGCGGCGACGTGGCGATAAACGTGTGAATGCGGAAGCGCTCAGCGGGCTTGAGCGCGTCGGCGGCACGCTGGATATCTTTGTCGTTCGCCCGTGCGAGCGAGCACACCGTGCTCTCTTTGATCAGACCCGCGATTGTCTGGATCGAGTCGAAGTCTCCGTTCGAACTTGCCGCGAAGCCTGCTTCGATCACGTCGACCTTCATCCGTTCGAGTTGCTTCGCGATACGGATTTTTTCTTCTTTCGTCATCGACGCGCCGGGCGATTGTTCGCCGTCACGCAGCGTGGTGTCGAAAATGATCAGTTTGTCGGACATGTCGAGTCTCCTGCGGAGTCGTTCAATTGTGGGAATCGGATATTGGAATGTGGATGCCGCCGCCGTGAGCGCCGCAAGCAACGCTCGACCATGGATGAAGCGCAACGGGCAGCAGCCGGGTCAATGCGACGGTCAGCGCAATCGATGCGCCGGCTTGCCGAGGTTCGCGGCGCGGCTCGATCGTGGCTCTTGGTGGCTCTTGATGATTCGTGGTGGCTCGATTGTGGCTCGTAGCGCCGCCCCGCCCTCGCCGCATTCACTGCGACTGGAAAGCCAACGCGGACGCAGTCATCCAACGACTATAGCGGCATTCCCTTCGCCGTGCAATTGACGTCAAACCTCCGTGCAGCGCGCGTTGGAGCGAGATTGAGAGCGGCGTCCGGAAATGAAAACGGCGACCCAAAGGTCGCCGTTTCGATACTTCGCAAGCTCTCGGACCGCACGTGCATAGCGTGCACGCACACCGGACTATCTGTCGTGCGCGACCGAACGAGCAGGATTTGCTCTGCCGCGGAGCGCCTGGTAGCCCCAGAACACATAGCCGGACAGACCGTACAACACGAACAGGCCGAACAGCATCAGAGGCGGATCGGACGACACCAGCACGAACGCCACCACCACCAGCAGAATGACGCCGAACGGCACGCGATGCCGCACGTCGAGCGCCTTGCCGCTATAGAACGGGGCGTTGGACACCATCGTCACGCCCGCGTAGATCGTCAGCACAAAAGCGACCCACGGCAGCCAGACGAGCTTGAGCGGCACGCGGTTGTCGGTGGCAAGCCACACGAAGCCCGCGATGAGCGCTGCGGCTGCCGGGCTCGGCATGCCCTGGAAGAAACGCTTGTCGACCACGCCGATGTTGGTGTTGAAGCGTGCAAGCCGCAACGCCGCGCCCGAACAGTAGACGAATGCCGCAAGCCAGCCCCACCGGCCCAGGTCTTTGAGGATCCACTCATACATGACGAGCGCCGGCGCAACGCCGAACGACACCATGTCGGACAGACTGTCGAACTGCTCGCCGAATGCGCTTTGCGTATGCGTCATACGGGCGACGCGGCCGTCCATGCCGTCGAGCACCATGGCCACGAAGATCGCGATTGCCGCGACTTCGAAACGCACGTTCATTGCCTGGACGACTGCAAAGAAGCCGCAGAAGAGCGCCGCCGTGGTGAACGCGTTCGGCAGCAGATAGATGCCGCGCTTTCTCAGAAATTGCTGACGCTGCGCGCGGCGGCTCTCCACCACTGGTGAATCCGTAACGACCGGCTTGTTGCGGCGAAACGGACGCGGTAACGGTCCACTGGTGCGCGGTCGGCGCGGTTTGAATGCGGCCATTCGGACAATCTCCTTTGTGCCGCTTTACAGTTCAGCGAGGATCGTGGACGACGCCGACACCTTCTCGCCGATAGACACACGCGGACGGCTACCCACGGGCAGGTACACATCGACACGCGAACCGAAGCGGATGAAGCCATAGCGCTGGCCGCGCGAAAGCGGCTCGCCAGCACGTACATAGCAAAGAATGCGCCGCGCGATCAGACCGGCGATCTGCACCGACGTAACCGTTTGCCCGCCGGCCATTTCGATCACGATTGCATTGCGTTCGTTTTCGAGCGAAGCCTTCTCCACTGCGGCATTCAGATAAGCGCCAGGGAAATATTCGACCTTCGAGATCGCACCGTCGACAGGCGAGCGCTGCGAATGGACATTGAACACGTTCATGAAGACGCTGATTTTCAGCGCTTCACGATTGGCGTACGGATCATGCGCGGTTTCCACTGCGACGATGCGGCCGTCGGCCGGGCATAGCACGGCATTCGCCTGAGTCGGAATCGGGCGCGCCGGATCGCGGAAGAACTGCACGATAAAGATCAGGATCAGCCAGAACAGCCACGCAAAGCCGAATCCCGCGAAGGCGTGAACCAGTAATGCAACGACGGCCGCGATGGCGATGAACGGCCAGCCTTCTCGCGCGATGATCGGATGTGGGTAATTCATGGGTGGCTTCAGTATTTTTGGAGGGTAGCCCCCCTTCCTCGCGGAAGAAGGGCCCCCTAAGAACCGTACGTGCGAGTTTCCCCGCATACGGCTCAAATCTACAAACAAAGCCCGGTCTTAGGACCGGGCCGGCTTAGTTACCGCAATTTTACCTGCGTGCACCTGCTGATGGCAGTGCGGGTGAAGCAGAACCCTGTTCGAGAGAGCGTCCGTGCCACCATGCATCCGATACTCCAGATGATGGTCATGCCAGCCGGTCTCCTTTGTCAGGGCACAGCCACAATGCGAGCAAAGCCCGTCTTGCGACATATACAGCGAAACCCATTGCTTCCGATAACGCATTGAGTGTTCCATGCGCGCCTGTCGCAACTGTTCGCCGTACTGCTCCCACTCAGGATCAAAGGGATTGAATGCTCCTTTGACCTTTCTGTGTCGCTTAATTTCCGTACCGCTGATCTGGTACAGGCTAAGCAACCCCTTACCACCGTCGTCACGAGCTACAGGAACAGCGAACACCCAGTGTCGATTGCCCTCCGAGTGAAAGTATTTCTTCTTCACCCATTCGGCGCTCTTGTTCAGGTGCCGCCTCTTCGACCACCGCCAAAGCCTTCGGAAAATCAAAGACTCCATGCGGCTGTATGCCTCTTTGGCGACCACAGGACTGTGATACTGCGCCCAGCCCCGTAGCATCGGGTTCAGCAGTCGAATCAGATTCTCCTGCTTTACCGTCTTATGACCGCTGATCGTATCCGCCACCTTGCGATAGAACGTTTTCACGTTCTTCTTGCTCGGCTTGATGAGTAGCGTCCCCGAGTACTTACGGAAATTCCACCCCAGGAAATCGAAGCCTTGGTCAATGTGTGTGATCCGCGTTTTCTCCTCGGACAGTTGCAGACCTCGAACGGCAAGGAATGTTTCCACCCAAGGTCGAACTTCCTGCTCCAGCAACTCTTGCGAGTCACCGGTGATCACGAAGTCGTCCGCGTACCGCACCACATTGACTTTAAGTTTGTTGGCTTTTGCGATCCCAAACTTCGCACTAAGGTGCGCTAGCAGTTCTCGCTCCAGCCCGTTCAGCGTCACATTCGCCAGCGTCGGAGAAATGATCCCTCCTTGCGGCGTACCGGCCTCTGTCGCCTGAAGCTGCCCCTTATAAATCAGGCCAGCTTTCAGCCATTTCCGGAGGATTTCCTTGTCCATCAGGACTGGGTCTCCAACCAGTTATGGCTAATATGGTCGAAGCATCCCTTGATATCCGCCTCCAGCACCCAACGGGCTGAGCCCTTCTGGGACATGGCGACGAATATCTGTGACATGGCGTCAGCCGTCGAGCGATTTAACCTGAACCCATAAGAGTTCGGGTCGCTCGTCGATTCCGACACCGGCTCCAAGGCCAGCAGATACAAGGCTTGCATCGCCCTGTCCCGCATGGTCGGAATGCCCAGAGGGCGCTCCTTTCCATTGGCCTTGGGGATAAAGACTCTCCGTAAAGGCAGAGGCCTATATCCACGCCGCTTCAACCTGCCGACAGCAAGCCATCGGCTCTCAGGCGAGTCCCAAAGTTCGCGATCGACTCCAGCCGTTCGCGCACCCTGATTCTGCGTAACACGTCGTACCGCATACAGCTTTGCGGACAACGTGCGGGTCAACATCCGTTGCAGGGCTCTCCCCCTGCGCCAGTTGCCTTCCCGCGTCGCCTTCGCAATTCGAATCTGCATCCCTCTCACGTTCCGTTCAACCCGCCGCCAATCTACGGCGTACCAGTTGTCCGGCGCGTGGGAAAGCGCAGATCCGTCCTTTCGGACAGATACTCTCATGCTGCTCTCCTACTCGAAGAAGTGAATCCCGAGCGAAGAACAGATCGCCCCTTGCGGGAGCGATCTGCTCCCGCAAGGGGGTTAAAAACATATGCTGACGGTCCAGAAGCCCGACAGCAATCATCTTCCAGCTAAGGGTTAGTCAGCCATCTTGCGACGGTAGACCAGACGGAAGTCTGCCCGCTTTCGCGTGGGGTAATGTTCCAACCCCTATCCGACCCATTACAGACCGGCTTTCGCTTTCTCCGTCATCCCATACCTGCACAATCAACAGCGTCCCTCACGGTTCGCCTGCCAGTCAAACTACGACCGGCAACCATACAGGCTTACCACGTTCCCGGCGTGTCACACGACTGACTTAGGTTCTGCCTATTCCCCGGCGGTCCGATGACGACGTAACCCGAATTTACAGCGGGTTATCCGACCGCACACCTGTTTGGTTGATGCCTGTCAGCAGCTTTGGCACCGTCCTACTTACGAGGTTTATCAGCAGTTCACTTGCATTAACCATATCAGCCAGCCTAGCCCCTCAACCCCGTTGCTGCTGGGAGTCTCCGGATGGTCATCTCGCAACCACCATCCGCCCGAACTTCCGGGGGGTACATTGTTAGAAGAGCTTCACACCCCACCATTGCCAGTGACGCATGTCTTCCTAGGCTACTGCTGGTCGTACAGCAGGTTCACTACCCTCGCCAATGCAGCCAGCGAGGCCGAACAATGACACACCGAGCTTTTCGCTCGTATCGTTTAGCGACTCCGTTGCCCTGAGGCGCAGGAATTGCAAACATCACCCCGCCCTGTCGGCGGAGATGAAGCCGCTGACTGGGCGGGACCTGACGGTAATCAGGTCAATGCAATACGGTTGACGGCGGAATGCACCGTGTCCCGTGTTCACTACTAAGGTGTGCCCCTAAGGACACATCTACTGCTTAAAGTGCGGCTCACAAGGGAGCCGCCTGCGGAGGGCATGGTGAGTCCAGTCGAGACCTTGCTCAATAACCCTCTAGTCGATGCCCCGTAACGTGGGGCTGACGGACACGAGCGTGCGTGTCGCACGTAAAACCGTAGGATAGCAAAAGCCGCCCGGGGTTCAGCACCCTCGGGCGGCTTTTTGCATTACCGGCGCACGCGGCGGTGCGCCGCGCCGGTATGAGGCGATAAAACGGACTTCTTAGTTCTTCGACTGGTCGACCAGCTTGTTCTTCGCGATCCACGGCATCATGGCGCGAAGCTTCGAGCCGACCTGCTCGATCTGGTGCTCGGCCGTCAGACGGCGGCGCGATTGCAGCGTCGGTGCGCCTGCCTTGTTCTCGATGATGAAGCTCTTCGCGTACTCGCCCGTCTGGATGTCGGTCAGCACGGCCTTCATCGCCTTTTTCGTTTCAGCCGTCACGATGCGCGGACCCGTCACGTACTCGCCGTATTCGGCGTTGTTCGAGATCGAGTAGTTCATGTTCGCGATGCCGCCTTCGTAGATCAGGTCGACGATCAGCTTCAGTTCGTGCAGGCATTCGAAGTACGCCATTTCCGGCGCATAGCCGGCTTCAACCAGCGTTTCGAAACCGGCCTTGATGAGGTCGACGGTACCGCCGCACAGCACGGCCTGTTCGCCGAACAGGTCGGTTTCGGTTTCTTCGCGGAAGTTCGTTTCGATGATGCCCGCACGGCCGCCGCCGTTCGCTGCCGCGTACGACAGAGCGATGTCACGTGCCGCGCCCGACTTGTCTTGCGCAACGGCGATCAGGTGGGGCACGCCGCCACCTTGCGTGTAGGTGCCGCGAACCGTGTGGCCGGGCGCCTTGGGCGCGATCATGATCACGTCCAGATCCGCACGCGGGATCACCTGACCGTAGTGAACGTTGAAGCCGTGCGCGAATGCGAGTGCCGCGCCTTGCTTGGCGTTGCCGTGCACTTCCTTGGCATAGACTTCGGCGATCTGCTCGTCCGGCAGCAGCATCATGACGACATCCGCGCCCTTCACGGCTTCCGCCACTTCCTTGACCTGCAGGCCGGCGTTCTCAGCCTTGCTCCACGATGCGCCGCCCTTGCGCAGACCGACCGTGATGTTCACGCCGCTTTCCTTCAGGTTCAGCGCGTGCGCATGGCCTTGCGAGCCATAGCCGATGATGGTGACCTGCTTGCCCTTGATGAGGGAGAGATCGGCGTCCTTGTCGTAGAAAACTTTCATGTCGGTTCCTTGGCTAAATTCGGATGATTCAGAGAGATTCAGATACTGCGAATGTTGTGTTGCAAGGCCGGATGGTGATGAACGCCACCCGGCCGGATCGAAGCGGTGCGGGTTACACCTTCAGAATGCGCTCGCCGCGCCCAATGCCCGAACTGCCCGTGCGGACCGTTTCGAGAATCGCTGTGGCGTCGAGCCCTTCGATGAAGGCGTCGAGCTTGTCGGCTGCGCCCGTCAGTTCGATCGTGTAGGTCTTTTCGGTGACGTCGATGATGCGGCCGCGGAAAATATCCGACATCCGCTTCATCTCCTCACGTTCCTTGCCGACCGCCCTCACCTTGATCAGCATCAGCTCGCGCTCGATGTGGGCGCCCTCGGTAAGGTCGACCACTTTCACCACCTCGATCAGGCGGTTCAGATGCTTCGTGATCTGTTCGATCACGTCGTCCGAGCCAATGGAGACGATGGTCATGCGCGACAGCGAACGGTCTTCGGTCGGAGCCACCGTCAAGGTTTCGATGTTGTAGCCGCGTGCCGAGAAGAGACCCACCACGCGTGACAACGCGCCCGGTTCGTTTTCCAGCAGGACGGAAATAATGTGTCTCATGTTTCGCTTCTTCCAGATGTTTGTCGATGTACGCGAGCGGTTTCGCGCCGCTTCGTCCGCACTCGCCCTTCGTGAAGGCGTGCGTGACGAAGCCGGCGTCAGAAACGGTCGTTATAGATCTTCCGAACCCATGAGCATCTCGGTGATGCCCTTGCCGGCCTGTACCATTGGCCAGACGTTTTCGGTGGGATCGGTCTGGAAGTCGAGAAATACCGTGCGATCTTTCAGGCGCAGCGCTTCCTTGAGCGCCGGCTCGACATCGGCCGTGCGTTCGATGCGCATGCCGACGTGGCCGTACGCTTCAGCGAGCTTCACGAAATCCGGCAAGGCGTCCATATACGAATGCGAATAGCGCTTGCTGTATTCGATCTGCTGCCACTGGCGCACCATGCCCAGATAGCGGTTGTTCAGCGAAATGATCTTCACAGGCGTCTCGTACTGCTTGCAGGTCGAGAGTTCCTGGATGCACATCTGGATCGAACCTTCGCCCGTGATGCACAGCACGTCGTCATCAGGGTGCGCCATCTTTACGCCCATCGCCGCGGGCAGGCCGAAGCCCATCGTGCCGAGGCCGCCCGAATTGATCCAGCGGCGCGGCTTGTTGAAGCGATAGAACTGCGCAGCCCACATCTGATGCTGGCCGACGTCGGAACAGACGAACGCATTGCCGTCGGTCAATTCCCACGCCTTTTCCACCACGTACTGCGGCTTGATGACGTCGCTCTTGCGGTCGAACTTCAGGCAGTCTTTCGCGCGCCAGGCTTCGATGTCCTTCCACCAGTCGGCGAGCGCCGCGGTGTCCGGGCCATGCTCGGCCGTTTGCAGCTGTTCGATCAGTTCCTTCAACACTTCCTTCACGTCGCCGACGATCGGAATGTCGACCTTGACGCGCTTGGAAATGGAAGACGGATCGATGTCGATATGAATGATCTTGCGCGGACGCGACGCGAAGTGCGCCGGGTCGCCGATCACGCGGTCGTCGAAGCGCGCGCCGATTGCGATCAGCACGTCGCAGTGCTGCATCGCCATGTTGGCTTCGTACGTGCCATGCATGCCGAGCATGCCGAGAAATTTCTTGTCGCTCGCGCGGTAGCCGCCCAGACCCATCAGCGTATTCGTGATGGGGTAGCCGAGAAGATCCGCGAACTGGTTCAGCTCGCGCGATGCATCGGCCAGGATGATGCCGCCGCCGGTGTAGATGTACGGGCGCTTCGCCGACAGCAGCAGCGAAACCGCCTTGCGGATCTGACCGGAGTGGCCCTTCGTGACGGGGTTATACGAGCGCAGCGAAACGGTTTTGATCGGCTCGTACTGGCAAGGCGCCTTCGACACGTCTTTCGGAATGTCGATCAGCACCGGGCCGGGCCGGCCGGTACGGGCAATGTAGAACGCTTTCTTGACGGTCGCGGCGAGATCGCGCACGTCTTTCACGAGAAAGTTGTGCTTCACGCAGGGACGCGTGATGCCGACCGTATCGCACTCCTGGAACGCGTCCTGGCCGATCGCGGCAGTCGGCACCTGGCCGCTGATCACGACCATCGGAATCGAATCCATGTAGGCGGTGGCGATACCGGTCACCGCATTGGTGACGCCGGGGCCGGAGGTCACGAGGCACACACCGACCTTGCCGGTGGAACGCGAATAAGCGTCGGCGGCGTGAACCGCGGCCTGCTCATGACGCACGAGGATGTGCTGAAACTTGTCCTGCTTGTACAGCTCGTCGTAAATGTAGAGTACCGAGCCGCCGGGATAGCCCCAAACAAATTCGACGTCTTCGTCGGCCAGCGCCTTCATGAGCACGGTGGCGCCGATAGAGTCAGCTTCGTGTTGTGGAGTGGTATCCGACGTGGAGAATTCCGCGCTGGGCATATTCATTCAATTCACCTTTCGAATTTTCGGCAAAAAATTGATCGGGTGCTCTCTGCCGGGCTTGTGGCTCGGGTTCAAGCGGCGCGTCCAGTTGACAGGTGAGCTTCTTGGGCCACACCTCAATGAGACAAGTCACTTATGTTGCGAACCAGCGACGATAGCGGCAGACGCCCGCGCGGTCAAGCAAATATTGCCCGAACCCCCGTCCCTGGCGCGCTCTTCTGACCGGCGACCAACGTCATGACGATGTCGACCGGTCCAGCTTTCGCCCCTGCTTTCGCAAAAGTTTGTTAGCATCCGCGAGTTTTACGACATTTTTCGACCGATTACGCGCACGCTCGCTGCGCCGACCCCCAAACGGATGGCATCAGACAAGGAACTCGCCGATTTTCTGGCGGGCGTCGAAAGGCGCGCATTCAAGCAGACGGTCTACGCCGTGCGGGACGACGACGCCTCGCTGGATATCGTGCAGGACGCGATGATCAAGCTCGCCGAAAAATATGGCGACCGTCCGGCGGCCGAGCTTCCGCTGCTGTTTCAGCGTATTCTGCAGAATGCGATGCACGACCATTTCCGTCGTGCGAAAGTACGCAATACGTGGGTCAGTCTCTTCTCGTCGCTAGGCAATGCCGACGACGACGAATTCGATCCGCTGGAAACGTTCGAGGCCCAGCAGGGCTCGGCGGGCGCGGAGAGCAACGAACAGAAGCTCGAACGCGAACAGGTCTTGCAGATGATCGACGACGAGATCCGAAAGTTACCGGCACGTCAACGGGAGGCGTTTCTCATGCGTTATTGGGAAGATATGGATGTCGCCGAGACTGCCGCCGCAATGGGCTGCTCCGAAGGCAGTGTGAAGACGCACTGCTCGCGGGCCACCCACACGCTGGCGCAAGCGCTCAAGGCCAAAGGAATCACGCTATGAGCTCCCAAGAAACAAAAGAACTCGAGTTCGCGCGCCAGGTGCGCCGCGCGCTCGACGAAAACGCCGCCAGCATTCCGCCCGCCACCGTCGATCGACTCGCCGCGGCGCGCCGCGCCGCGCTCGCCCGCAAGAAGCCCGAAACCGTGAGCGCGCCGGTGTTCGCGCCCGCTCTCGCCGGAGCGGGTATGCCGGGCGGTATGTCGCATGGCGAACTGCCACAACGCCGCCGTTCGCCGCTGCGCCGCTTCGCTCTCGCGTGGCCGCTCGCTGCGCTCGTCGTGAGCCTCGTCGGCATTGCCTACTGGGAAGACCAGCAGCGCACGGCTGAACTCGCCGATATCGATGCCGCCATGTTAAGCGACGACCTGCCGCTCAATGCCTATCTCGACCACGGTTTCAACGCGTATCTTTCGCGCGCCCACTGAGCGGGAGAGTGTTCGGGTGAGCTACAAGCGCGGTCTTGCCGTTGTTTTCGGATGTGCGATTGCGGCTCTTGTGTCGTTTGCCGCGACGTATCCGCGCTTTTACCCGAGCCCTTCCTCCGCCGGCGCGCCCGCCGCGACCGGTAACGGCGCGGCGCGCCCGCCCGCGCCCGCACTCGGCGTCGAATTGCCTGGCCTGCCCGGCAGCAAAAGTCCGCTGGCGTGGTCGCGGCTGAGCGCCGCGGAGCATGTGGCGCTGGCGCCATTCGAGGCGCAGTGGGATTCGTTCAGCGACGAACGCAAACGAAAATGGCTGAAGATCGCATCGCGTTACTCAAAGTTGTCACCCGATGCACAAAAACGCCTGCATGAACGGATGACCGAATGGGTGCGCATGACGCCCGATCAGCGCCGCGTCGCGCGTGAAAATTACCAGGTTTCGAAGCAATTGCCCCGTGAAGCGCGCCAGAACGCGTGGAAGGCCTATCAGGAATTGCCGGAAGAACTGAAGCAGCGGCTTGCCGCGAGCGAGCACAAGCGGCGTCCGAGCGTGGTCAGCGCGCCGCCGTCGGGCCGCAGCGAGATCAAGGGGCTCGACCGGCTTGTCAATGCACGCGAGCGTGCCGCGAGCGGCACGTCGTCGGCGAGCGCGGCGGCGGCCGTGTCATTACCGAGCCCGGCTTCGCTGCCGGGTATCCCGGCCGCCGGCAGCTTCGTGCCGGCCACGCCGCTGCCGGTCTCCCCGGCGGAAGCGCCGTCGATTTTCAACGGTTCGTGAGCCGCTCCCGCCCGTGTCAGAACCGCGCGTGACTTCCAGATCCAGTTCGAACTCCAACGGGAGTCCGTCCCTGGCCAAGCCGCCCGCTTCAACGGACACCCCGCCGACCGTGCGTCGCCGTCTCGCCGCGCTGCTTTACGAAGCGCTGCTGCTGTTCGGCGTCGTTTTCGTCGCCGGTTATCTGTTCAGCACGCTCACGCAGCAGCGCAACGGACTCACGCACCACAATCTGCTGGCGGCGTGGATCGGCCTTGTCGTCGGTCTGTATTTCGTGTGGTTCTGGACCCACAGCGGCCAGACCCTGCCGATGAAAACCTGGCGTCTGCGCGTAGTCGCGGCCAGCGGCGCGCCGCTTTCTGCATGGCGGGCGATTGCACGCTACGTGCTCGCCTGGCTGTGGTTTCTGCCGCCGCTCGCATTGCATCCGCTTCTCGGCCTGCGCTTGCCCCAAACCCTCGTGATCGCTGCTATCTGGTTCGTGTTGTGGGCGGCCACCGGCCGCTTCGGCGCCAGCCGTCAGTTTCTGCATGACCGTCTTGCTGGAACGCGCGTCATCGACGTCGCGCGCTGAGCGGCTCGACCCAACTCCCCGCGTTTTCCCGCAGTTCCCGCTCGTCCTTCTCGCCTTTCTTTGTCCCTTCTCCGCCCGCCGCAGTAATAAGAACTTCTCATGACTGTCACGGCACAGTCACGCGCCGTAGGCCCAATACAGGCACCGCAACTCGACGCGTGAGCCATGGACTCCAAAACGTCCGCGACTTCCCTGTTCCGCCAGACTGGCCCGAGCGTCGACTCCGTCGCGTTCCGCCCCGAATCCACCCATAGCCACGGCTTGCCGCTTCCCGTCGCACCGCTGCCGCTCGACACACACGCGCCCCAGCACGACGACGAGCACGCAGAGCCACAGCGTTACCGCACGATCTGGCTGTCGGACATCCACCTCGGATCGAGCGGCTGCCAGGCGCCTTATCTGCTCGATTTCCTGCGCTACAACGAGTCGGAGTATCTGTATCTCGTCGGCGACATCATCGACGGCTGGCAGTTGAAAAAAGGCTGGTATTGGCCGCAGGCCCACAACGACGTCGTGCAGAAAGTGCTGCGCAAGGCGCGCAAAGGCACGCAGGTGGTCTATGTGCCCGGCAATCACGACGAAGCGGCGCGCCAGTTCTGCGACCTCGCGTTCGGCGACATCCACGTGCGCGGCGAAGCCTTCCACACCACACTCGCCGGCAAGCGCCTGTGGATCGTGCACGGCGATCTGTTCGACGGCGTGATCCAGCACGCGAAGTGGCTCGCCTACCTCGGCGACACGCTCTACACGATGATCCTGATCCTGAACCGCTGGTTCAACCGGATCCGCAGCCGGCTCGGCTTTCCGTACTGGTCGCTTTCGCAATACCTGAAGCATCAGGTCAAGAACGCGGTGAACTTCATCTCGTCGTTCGAACGCGTGATGACCGACGAAGCCCGCCGCCGCGGCTGCGACGGCGTGGTCTGCGGGCACATCCACAAGGCCGAGATACGCGACATCGACGGCGTGCTGTACTGCAATGACGGCGACTGGGTCGAAAGCCTGTCGGCGCTCGTCGAGACGTACGAAGGCGAACTCAAGGTGATCTACTGGACCGTGATGCGAGCCCCGGAAGCGGGCGTGCAAAAGGCCCGGGCGACGGCGTAATCCCTCTTAACCTCTGCTGGCTCGAATCGAGGAAAACCAATCGATGAAGATCATGATCGTCACCGACGCATGGGAACCGCAGGTCAACGGCGTCGTGCGCACGCTAAAGAACACCACGCGCGAGCTGACTGAGCTCGGCCACAACGTCGACTTGCTGACGCCGCTCGAATTCCGGACGATTCCCTGCCCGACGTATCCCGAGATTCGCCTGTCGCTGCTGCCGCGCCGCAAGCTGCGCCAGCGTATCGACGAATTTGCGCCCGACGCGCTGCACATCGCGACAGAAGGCCCGCTCGGCATGGCCGCGCGCGCTTACGCGATCCAGCACAAGCTACCGTTCACGACCGCGTATCACACGCGCTTTCCCGAATATGTGCAGGCGCGTTTCGGCATTCCGCTCGCCGCGACTTACAAGTTCTTGCACTGGTTTCATAAGCCGTCGCTTGCCGTGATGGCGCCGACGCCGGTCGTCAAAAGCGACCTCGAAAAATACGGCTTTACGAATGTCGTGTTGTGGACGCGCGGCGTCGATCTCGACATTTTTCACCCGATGGATTCGAAGGTACTCAATACCGCGCGGCCGATCTTTCTGTACGTGGGCCGCGTGGCCGTCGAGAAAAACGTCGAGGCATTCCTGAAGCTCGATTTGCCCGGCTCGAAATGGGTTGCCGGCGAAGGGCCCGCGCTGGCCGAGCTGAAATCGCGCTATCCGACCGCCAACTATCTGGGCGTGCTGACACAGGCTGAACTCGCCCGGGTCTACGCTGCAGCAGACGTGTTCGTCTTTCCGAGCCGAACGGACACGTTCGGGCTCGTGCTGCTCGAGGCGCTCGCCTGCGGCACGCCGGTCGCCGCCTATCCGGTTACCGGCCCGATCGACGTGCTCGGCAACGGCGGCGCCGGCGCGATGAACGAAGACCTGCGCGACGCGTGTCTGGAAGCGCTCAAGATCGACCGCGCGCACGCGCGCGCATGGGCCGAGCGCTTTTCGTGGGCGGCGGCCTCCGAGCAGTTCGCTGCGCATCTGAAGCCGTTGCCGCGCGCGTCGTATCGCGAGGAGAGCGCGGCCGCGTGACGCGGCGCGCCTGGCTGCCCATGCGAAGCAGATACTCTCCCGCAAGCCGCGCGTCCGTGAACGGCGCGCTGCGCGCCGTTCACGCCCCCAACGAGCACGACACCGCGGGCGTCGAGCCGTTCGACGACGTCAGCGAATCCACCGTGCCGGATCGAATCGACGGGCATCGCCGGAACGGCCAAAGCGCGGAGCGTGCCCACCACGGCACATCCGCGAACAGCGACACCCAGCACGAACCGCTCGGTCCCGACGACCCGCTCGCGCCTCTGCCCTTCAACCCATACAAGGGCAACCGCGGCCTGACCCGCGCCTGGCACGCGATGAAAAACTCGCTCGCGGGCTTTCGTGTCGCTATCCGCGAGGAGAGCGCGTTTCGCCAGGAGCTGACACTTGCCGCGATTCTGCTTCCGTGCGGCGTGCTGGTCCCGGTCGAACCGGTATCGCGCGTGTTGCTGCTCGGCTCCGTGCTGCTCGTGCTGATCGTCGAGTTGCTGAATTCGAGCGTGGAAGCGGCCATTGACCGTATTTCGCTGGAACGGCACGAACTGTCGCGCCGCGCGAAAGACCTGGGCAGCGCGGCGGTAATGGTCGCGCTCGGCATGTGCCTGATGACGTGGGTGCTGATCGTGGGCCCGCTCGTCGTGCACTGGGTTAAGGCGTGGTTTTGACGCCAACGCAAGGACAACCCAAGGACAACGCAACGACGCCAGGCGGCGCGAGCGAAGCGATAAAAAACGCAGCTTTCAGATGACCCGCGTCCGCCGCAAAAATGAAAACCCTCGGTATCCGTTTGATATTAGAACGCTCGGTTTATAATCGTCCGGCAGTCTCAAAATAGCAACCGCGTCCGGGTGGAACACGCAGCAGCGGCACACCGCCGCGCGTCCGACCCGGCGTAACCAGGGCCGGACGACATGGAAGCCAAACCTCCCCGCCGCACGCGCGAACGGATACTCGAACTGTCGTTGAAACTGTTCAACGAAATCGGCGAGCCGAACGTCACGACGACGACTATCGCCGAGGAAATGGAGATCAGTCCAGGCAACCTGTACTACCACTTCCGCAACAAAGACGACATCATCAACAGCATCTTCAGCCAGTTCGAGCAGGAGATCGAAAAGCGTCTGCGTTTTCCCGACGACCACCGTGCGACCATCGACGAAATGTGGTCGTATCTGCAATACATGGTGGATTTCACATGGCGCTACCGTTTCCTGTATCGCGATCTGAACGATCTGCTCGCGCGCAACCGCACGCTCGAAACGCACTTCAAGCAGATCATCAGTCACAAGGTACGTTTTGCCAGCCAGTTCTGCGATCAACTCGTGGCTGACGGCGAGATGGTCGCCACGCCTGACGAACTGCAAGTGATCGCGACCAACATCGGCGTGATCGCAACGTATTGGCTGTCGTATCAGTTCGTGATGAACCCGCGCAAATACAACGAGCAGGAAGCGATTCGCGCGGAACTCCACCAGGTAAGCGTACAGATCGTGTCGTTGATGGCGCCTTATCTGCGCGGCCGCTCGCGGCAGATTTTCGACGACCTGGTGTCGGGCAAGCTGCCCAAGCGCGAGTTCTACGACTATCTGCCGCCGAAAGAAGGCGCCGCGCCTCGCAACGAATAGGACGTTTCTCCATGAAGTCGGTGTGTGTGTATTGCGGCTCCGCTAACGGAGCCAAACCGTTGTATGCGGAAGCGGCGCGTGCGTTCGGCCGCTCGCTGGTAGAAGCCGGTCTCGCGCTGGTCTACGGCGGCGGCAAGGTTGGCCTGATGGGCGTGATCGCCGACACGGTCATGGCCGAAGGCGGCCGCGCGATCGGCGTGATTCCCGAGTTGCTCGTCAACAAGGAAGTGGGCCATAACGGGCTGACCGAACTGCACGTGGTGCCCGACATGCATCATCGCAAGAAGATGATGGCCGATCTGTCCGATGCGTTCGTTGCAATGCCGGGCGGCGCGGGCACGCTGGAGGAACTCTTCGAGGTCTACACCTGGGCGCAGCTCGGCTATCACCAGAAACCGGTGGCACTGCTCAATATCGACGGCTTTTACGATCCATTGATCAATCTCTTGCAGCACACTGTCGACGAAGGCTTCATGCGCAAAGCGTATCTCGACATCCTGCAGATCGACGCCGATCCCGGCGCATTGATCGGCAAGCTGCAACGCTATCAACCGCCCGCCGCCGACAAGTGGGCGATCAACCGCGACGCCGTCTGACTTCGGCCGCGATTGAAAGCCCGCCGCGTTTGGCTGGCGCCCACTCTCCCTGCACGTTGAGGTTGCGATGACGCAAACCGTTCTGATCACCGGCGGCAGCCGCGGTATAGGCCGCGCGACGGCGCGCTTGCTGGGCGCGCGCGGCTGGTCCGTCGGCGTGAATTACACGCAGAATCTGGCCGCCGCGCAGGAGACCGTCGCCGAAGTCGAGCGGGCCGGCGGACGCGCATTGCCGGTTGCCGGCGACGTCGCAAACGAAGCCGACGTGATTGCGATGTTCGACCAAACGGAGCAGACCTTTGGCCGGCTCGATGCGCTCGTCAACAACGCGGGCATCGTTGCACCGTCGATGCAACTCGCCGACATGGATCTGGCGCGCCTCACGCGTGTCTTCGACGTCAACGTGCTGGGCGCGTATCTGTGCGCGCGCGAAGCCGCGCGGCGCATGTCGACGGATCGCGGCGGTGCGGGCGGCGTGATCGTCAATGTGTCGTCGGCGGCGGCGCGGCTGGGTTCGCCGAACGAATACGTCGACTATGCAGGCGCGAAAGGCGCGGTCGACACCATGACGCTCGGGCTCGCGAAGGAACTCGGCCCGCGAGGCGTGCGTGTGAACGCGGTACGGCCGGGTCTCATCGACACTGAAATCCACGCGAGCGGCGGCAAGCCGGATCGCGCCGCGCAACTGGGTTCGACAACCCCGCTCGGCCGTCCCGGCCGCGCCGACGAAGTTGCAGAAACCATCGTCTGGCTGCTGAGCGACGCCGCGTCGTATGTGACTGGCGCTCTCATCGACGTTGCGGGCGGCCGCTAGGCGCCCTTCTTCTTCACCGTCTATTTACGCGGCGGCCGATGTCACGCCGCGTCTCCTTCCTGTTCCCGTTCGCAGCCCATCAGGCATAGGTATTGCCCCGGCACGTTCAACTGCCGCGTCTGTGCGCCGCCGCCCGTGTAATCGTTCGTAAGAATAGGAGATTACAATCGCGGCCGATCGCGCGCCATGCCCACGACGCCGAATAAAGAACCGGTACGCGCGCCTGAGTTGCCGCTTGCCGCGATAAGAGATCGTCTTATGCAAGAAAAGCCAGTCGCACCATCTCCGGCCGCCGGCTCGCAAGCCGCCGATCGCGCGCCTTACCTCGAGCGTTGGCGTGCGCTCGGCAACGTGCGTTCGCTGCTTTGGCTCGTGGCGATGGCGATCGTATGCGCGTGGCTTTTGCCGGGCACCTTGGGGCACGATCCCTGGAAACAGGACGAGACTTACACATTCGGCATCGTCCAGCACATGCTCGACACCGGCGATCTCGTAGTGCCGACCAACGCGGGCCAGCCGTTCGTCGAAAAACCGCCTGTGTACGACTGGGTGGCCGCCGGCCTCGCATGGATGTTCGGCCGCTACATGCCACTGCATGACGCGGCGCGTCTCGCGAGCGCGCTGTTTGCCGGGCTGACCGTGTACTACACGGCCCGTGTCGCGCGCCGCGCCGTGAATGCCTCGAACTGGCGCGACTTGCGCGTGATCAGCACGCTGGCGTTGTTTGGCGGCACCTTCGTCGTCGTCAAACACGTGCACGACATGATGACCGACGTCGCGCTGATGGCCGGTGCGGCGATCGGATTCTGCGGGCTGTTCGAACTCGTGCTCGCGCATCTTCGTTATGACGGAGAACGAAACAACGACGCCGCGCAGCGTCGCCACGCGATACTAAGCGGCGCCGCGATGTTCGGCGCGGGCGTCGGCCTGTCGTTTCTCGCGAAAGGCCTGTTCGTGCCACTCGTGTTCGGCGCGACGGTCTGCGCGGCGCTCGTGCTTTATCCGGCCTGCCGCAGCCGCAGCTTCGCCGGCGCGCTCGGCGTGGCCGCGCTGGTGTGCGCGCCATTCGCACTGATCTGGCCGCTCTGCTTCTATCTACGGTCTGAAGCGCTCTTCAAGGTCTGGCTTTGGGATAACAACGTCGGCCGCTTTTTTGGTTTTTCGGTGGCCGAACTCGGCTCGGAAAGCGAGAACCGGCTATTCGTGCTGCGCACCGTGCTGACCGTCGGTTTTCCCGTCGTGCCGCTGGCAGTGGCCGCGCTTGCGGGCGGCGCATGGCGGCGCTGGCGCGACCCGCGCGTCGCGTTGCCGGCGATTTTCGCGGGCACTGGTTTCGCCGTGCTGCAAAGCTCCGCGACGATCCGCGAACTGTACATTCTGCCTTTCATTGCGCCGCTGGCGTTGCTCGCGATGCAAGGCGCCGAGCGGTTGCCGCAGCGTTTCCATACGGCGTGGGACATGACGAGCCGCGTGTTGTTCGGCAGCACGGCGGCGCTCGCCTGGATTGTCTGGTCCATCGCGAGCAGCCCGGTGAACACGCATGCATCGCTGCACCGGCTCGGCCGATGGCTGCCGCTCGACTTCGTCTTACCCGTCCGCCCCGGGCTGATCGCCGCCGCGCTATTGATGACTATCGGCTGGCTGTGGCTGCTGCCCGCGTTCAAATACACGGGCAAGTGGCGCGGCCCGCTCAGCGGGTGCGCGGGCGCTGTCGTCGCGTGGGGCTTGGTGAGCACGCTGCTGCTGCCCTGGCTCGATTACGCGAAGAGCTACCGCTCGGTGTTCGAAAACCTCGGCGAGGCGTTGAACGTGGAATGGAATGACGGCGATTGCATGGCGAGCATCGGCTTAGGCGAGTCGGAAGCGCCGATGCTCGAATATTTTGCCGGCATCGAGCATCAGCCGACCGTCGACGCCCGCACGACCGGGTGTACGTGGCTGATTGTCGGAGGCCGGCGGGACAACCCGTCCACACCGGCTGGCGACTGGCGTCTCTTCTGGTCGGGCGCGCGTCCGGGCGATACCGACGAGTTGTTGCGCGTCTTCGTGCGTACCCCGGCTGTCGGTGCAGGGACGCGATAACGCGAGAATCGTGCGTTGATAGAGCGGCGTTCGCCTAAGAGAGAATCCGGGCAATGCGCTTATTCAAGAGGGCCCGCCGTTCGCGCGTTAGCCCACAACGCGGTGCGTCAGGCGGCCAGAACGCACGTCAACTACCGGCGGCCGGCTTTTTCGCGCGCGATTGAAACGACGAGCCCGGCTCGCGCAGAAAGGCGATTTCATCGGCTGTGGACTGGCGACCGAGCACCGCATTCCGATGCGGAAAGCGTCCAAAGCGCTCGATGATCTTTGCGTGCCTCACCGCGAACGAATAATAAGACGCACCGCCCGGCTCGGCGGCAAGGGCCTTGAAAAGACGCAGCGATTCATGCTGGCTTGCAAGCGATTCGTCGTGTTCGAACGGCAGATAAGCGAACGCGCGATGATGCACGCCCGGCAACAGCCGGTCCGCTCCGCTCGCAACCATCTGCTGTGCAATAGCCAGCGCTTTCCGGTCGGCCGCGAATGCCGTAGCCGTGTCGCGGTGGCAATTGCGCGAAAACTGATCCAGCACGATGACGAGCGACAGTGCTCCTAACGGCGTTGCGGCCCAACTGTCGAGTTGGGACTCGCGGGCGGCATCGATCAGCGTTCCGAAACGTTCGCGCAAGCTCGCATCGAATGAATCGTCGGCGGTGAACCAGAGCTTGCGCGGCTCGCCGAAGTCTGGCGAGTCCGGCGCACCGAACCAGCAGTCGAGCACGGCGCGCGCCTGCGGATCGAGCGCGGCGTAGTCAGCCGACCTGCGGTCGGCCACCTCGCCTGCAAGCGCATCGGTCAGCGCATTCGCCACCGGGAACGACGCCGGCGCCGCGCCGTCGGTGTCGGTGCCGAGGTCAGCCATTGCGGTTGCGCATCCAGTCAGCCGTTTCGAAAAACGAGCCGAGCAGCCGTTCTCTCAGCGGCTCGGCAAGCCCTATGTCTTCCATCGCCCAAGCCATGCAGCGAAGCCACTGGTCCCGTTCGCTCGACGCGATCGCGAACGGCAAATGCCGCGCACGCAGGCGCGGATGCCCGAACCGGCTGATGTAATGATCGGGCCCGCCCAGCCATCCGCAGAGGAACCAGAACAGCTTGTCGCGCGAGCCGTCCATCGACTCGGGATGCAACGCGCGAATGCCGGCGAACTCCGCTTCGAGATCCATCAGGTCGTAAAAACGGTCGACGAGTTCACGCACACGCGCTTCTCCGCCAACCAGTTCGAAGGCCGTAGGCTGCGCCGCCGACACTTCGTCATCAAGCTCACTCATAACAACTCATCAACAAAATCGAGGGAAAAATCAGGCGTCCCGCAAAGACTGCAACGCGGGACGCGACAGCACATGCCGCAAGCTCAGCCAGCCGCCGACCGCCGCACACGCGACGCCCGCCGCGATTCCGGCGGGCAGCAGCCATGGATTGAACTCGAGATAGAACTGGAACACGCGAGTCGCGAGCACCCAGCCGATCACCTGCGCCCCGAGCGCCGCCATGAATCCGGCGAGCGCGCCGACCGCGACGAACTCGGCGATCTGCACCGTGCGAACCTGGCCGTGGGACGCGCCCAGCGCGCGCAACAGCGCGGATTCTCGCATACGCTCGTCGCGCGTGCCGGCGAGCGCCGCGTACAGCACGAGCACGCCTGCCGCGAGCGTGAAGGCGAACAGGAATTGGACCGCGCCGATCACCTGCTGCAACACGCGCTGCACCTGCGCGAGAATCGGACCGGTGTCGATGGCCGTCAGGTTCGGGTACGCGGCGATCAGGCCGTCGATTGTCGAACGTTTTTCAGGCGGCAAATGGAAGCTGGTAATGAACGTAGCCGGGAAGTCCTGCAACGCGGCCGGCGGCATCAATACGAAAAAGTTGACCTTGAACGAACCCCAGTCGAGCTTGCGAACGCTCGTGACCGGGGCGTCGATCTGCAGGCCGGTGACGTCGAAGCGCAGCACGTCGCCCGGCTTCACGTTGATCAGCTTCGCGAGGCCTTCTTCGATCGAAATCTGCGGCGTCTTCGTGTCGCCGTACCAGGTGCCGGCGGAAAGGCGATTGTCCTCGGGCAACTGCGTCGTGTACGACAGATTGAATTCGCGGTCCACCAGGCGTTTGGCGTCGTCGCCCTTGAACGAATCGGGATTCACCGCTTTGCCGTTGATGGCGGTGAGCCGGCCGCGCACCATCGGCGAGAGCACCGTGTCCGGGACGCCATGCGTGTCCAGATAATGCGTGACCGCGTCGCGCTGATCGGGCTGAATGTCGATGATGAATTCGTTCGGCGCATCGGGCGGCGTCGATTTGCGCCAGCCGGCCACGAGATCGTTGCGCGTCATCGCGATCAACAGCAGGCACATGAGGCCGATACCGAGCGCGGTGATCTGCAACGCGCTCGCACTGCTGCGCCGCTCCAGCGAGGCGAGCGCATAACGCCAGCCGATGCCCGCATTCACACGCTCGCTGCGCACCACGCGCGCCGCGCCCCACAGCGCAACGCGGGCGACGCACGCGAAAACCAGCAGCCCGCCCGCGAAACCGCCCGCGACGATTCCGCCGAGCTTCAACTCGCCCGCCGCGACGATCAACAGTCCAGCGAAGAGCACGATGCCGAGCGCATACGCGGCCCACGCCGTGCGCCCTTCTTCGCCCCACTCGCGACGCAGCACGCGAACCGGCGGCACACGCGTGAGCGGCAACAGCGGCGGCAGCGCAAAGCCGAGCAGCAGCACCAGACCGGCTGCGATGCCTTCGAGCGCCGGCCATGCCGTGGGGTACGGCAACGCGACGTCGATGAGACTGCCAAGCCACGTCAGCAACGCCAGATGGCCGAGATACCCCAGCGCGACGCCAAGCGCGCCGCCCAGCACGCCCACGCCGACGAATTCGAGCGTGAACAGTGCGCGCAGCGTGCGTTGACTCACGCCGAGACAACGCATTGCGGCGCACCCGTCGAGATGCCTGCGCATATACCGATGCGCGGCCATCGCGATCGCCACGGCCGCGAGCAGCGCGGTCAGCAGCGACACGAGCGTGAGGAAATGACTTGCGCGGTCGAGTGTCTGGCGCACTTGCGGCTGGCCGTCCTGCAAGGATTCGAGCGCGACCCCGCGCATCTTGCCGCCGTCCACCTTGCCGTGCGCGAACTCTGCAAAGCGCGCGACCGACGCATCGGCGCCCGCGACCAGCAGCCGGTACGTCACGCGGCTGCCGAACGTGATGAGCCCGGTGGACTGAACCTCGTCCGCGCGCATCATCAATCGGGGCGAAAAGTTGACGAACGAGAAGCCACGGTCGAGTTCGCGCGTGATCATCGCGCCGATGATGAAGCTGCGGTTGCCGACCTTCACCGTGTCGCCTATGCGCACCTTCAACGCGTCGAGCAGTTGCTGATCGACCCAGACGGTACCAGGCGCGGGAATGGTTTGCGCGGGATGATCCGCCGCCGTGGGCGCTGACGCAATCCGCAACGCGCCGCGCAGCGGATAGCCCGGCGACACCGCCTTGATTGCGGCGAGTCGCGACACCGGCTGAGAGCCGGTCGAGTTGATCATGCTCGGAAAGATTGCCGTGGTCGCCGTGCTCAGCCCGAGCGCCGACGCCTGCTGCGCAAACTGCGGATCGACCGGATGATCCGCGCGCACGATGAAGTCGGCGGCGATCATGCGGCGTGCGTCGCGCTCGAGCCCTTGATGCAAACGGTCGGCGAGAAAGCCGACGCTCGATAGCGCAGCGACGGCCAGCACCAGCGCGAGCAGCAGCATGGTGAGTTCGCCCGCGCGCCAGTCGCGCGCGGTCATGCGAATCGCCTGGCGCAGCAGATCGCCGCCGCTAAAGCGGCGCGTCGCGGACACGCCGACGCGTGCCGTGGAATGTGTGGCCTTGTCGCTGGCTTCGTCGGTACCGCTGGTCTCGCGGGTTTCGCTGTTATCGCGGGTTTCGCTCAATCGTGCCGGCTCCTCGCGAGGCGCGACACCATATGCGTGGCCATGCCGCGAAAGCCGCCCTGCACGCCGCGCCACAACCGCGGCAACACCCAGCCGGCCAGCACCAGGAAGCCGACGATCAGCACGAGAAACAGCAGCGGCAGGAAGAGCGCAAGCAGGATGCCGCCGAATACGAGGCCGTCTTCGGCGGTCGACGTAACGATATTCGACACGGGTTCCGGCGACAGATTAATCAGCGCGCGCGTACCCGCTTTCGTGAGATGTGCGGTGCCTGCGAGCGTGCCGCCCGCGAGCGCGGCAACCGTCAGCAGCGCGGGATCGGCATGGCCGAGTGCCCCGGCTGCGAGCACCGCGCCGGCCGGAATGCGGATAAACGTGTGAATTGCGTCCCACAAGGAATCGAACGCGGGGATCTTGTCGGCGAGAAATTCAGTGACGGTCAGCGCGCCCGCCACGCCGATCACCCAAGGCGAGGACAGCGCGGACAAGGTATCGGGAAGATGAACGAGGCCGAGGCGCTCGAACACGCCGGCCAGCAGGACCGTCAGATAGAGGCGCAGGCCGCTGCCCCATGAGAGCCCCGCAGCAAGCGAAAGTGATTCAAGCATGGCCGCCTCCAGGCGCGCGGTGCGTGCCGGGCGCTTCGGCAGGCCAATCACGAAGGAGCCGCCACACCGAAGTCGTCAGACCCGCGCCAAGCCGGCCGCGCCGGGCAGGCCGCGGGCAACTTCAGGTTGGTTTCAATCTCATTATAGCCACGTTAATTCGCAGAACGCAGAGTGGCTTGCAAAATGGCGGCATGTGCAGGGACTCAATGTCCCGACGACAGCTTGAGCCCGACCAGGCCGACGACAATCAGCGCCGCGCTCGCAACCCGCGCAACCGTCAGCGCCTCGCCCATCATCACGATGCCGAAGATGAACGCGCCGACCGCGCCGATGCCGGTCCACACCGCGTAAGCGGTGCCGAGCGGCAACTGCCTCATAGCCATTGCCAGCAGCACGAAGCTGCCGACCGCCGTCACGATGGTGAACACCGAAGGCCACAGCCGTGTGAAACCGTCCGAGCTTTTGAGACCGGCCGCCCAAGCGACTTCGAGCAAACCGGCGACGAATAGAAGAATCCAGGACATGGAACAGCTCCATTGATCAGATGGGGCCGTCCCCGTTTGTGAAAAGCGTAAGGTCGTCCTTACGGTTCGTAATTATAACGATCCGCTCGCCATCGCGCTGCGAGGCGCACGCCGCCAAGCTCAAGCCACGCCGACCAGCCGGTATCCGACACCTGTTTCCGTGACGATGTGCTCGGGTTGCGCCGGATCGCGCTCCAGTTTGCCCCGCAAGTGCGCCATATAGATTCGCAGATAGTGATAGCTCTCGACATGCGACGGACCCCACACGTCGCGCAGCAATTGCCGGTGCGTCAGCACGCGGCCTGCATGGCGCACGAGCGTTGCGAGCAGCCGATACTCGATCGGCGTCAGATGAACCGCGGCGCCTTCTCGCGTCACCTGGCGCAGCGCCAGATCGACGCTGACCGCGCCAAAGCGCACCTGCGGCGACTCGTTCGCGCCGCCTTGATTGCGACGCCGCAGATGCGCGCGGATTCGCGCGAGCAGTTCGGACACGCCGAAGGGCTTCGTCAGGTAATCGTCCGCACCGGCATCGAGCGCCGCGACTTTCTCGCTCTCCTGCGTGCGCGCGGACAGCACGATCACCGGCAACTCGCTCCAGCCGCGCAATTCGCGGATCACGTCGAGACCGTCGGTGTCGGGCAGGCCGAGATCGACGATCACGAGATCGGGTTTGCGCGTCGCGGCTTCCACCAGGCCCTGCTTGCCGGTCTCGGCGTCATACACGGCGATGCCCTCGCCTTCCAGCGCCGTGCGCACAAAGCGGCGAATCTGCTTTTCGTCTTCGATCAGAACGACGGTGATGCTCGGCTCACTCATGAGTTGGTTTCGCTAACTGGTCCAAGTTCGGGTTTGAATGCGAGTCCAAATCCGCGGGTGTTGAGTCTGCTTGTCCCGGATTGTGTCCCAGATCGTCGTCGGCTTCTTCGTCCATCGGATCCGGCGCGTCCGGCGGCGTGTCGACGGGCAGCGTGAACCAGAAGCGCGCACCGTCGATGCGGCCATCAACCGCTTCTGCCGAACCTGCCGAACCTACAGACCCAGCGGCCACGCGATTGAGCGCGCCGATGCTTCCGCCGTGCGCTTCCACGATCGCTCGGCAAATCGCGAGACCCAGGCCCACGCCGGGCTTGGTCGATTCCTTCTCGCCGCGCGTGAACTTCTCGAACACTCGCGTTTCCATGCCGGCTGGCAGGCCCGGCCCATTATCGTCGACAGTGACGCGCACGAACGGCTTGCCGTCCGGCTCGAAGCATTGCGCGCCGATGGTCAGCGGCGTACCGGGCGACGTGTATTTCGCCGCATTCTCGAACAGGTTCGAGAAAAGCCGCTCCATCAGTACGGCGTCCAGATGCAGCAACGGCAGGTCGGCCGCGAGATTGACCTGCACCGGGTGTCCGCTCAGCGCACGCTTGCAGGCGCGCAGCGCGGCGCCCACGGTTTCTTCGAGCGGCGTCCACTGCCGGTTTAGCTGCAGGCTGCCCTCCTGCAAGCGCGCCATGTCGAGCAGATTCGTCACGATCCCGGTCATGCGCAGCGCTTCTTCATGGATCGCCTCGACGAGTTCACCGTCGCGCTCCACGTCGACATGAGTTCCCCGCGATTGTGCGAGCATCGACGAAAAGCCGACAATCGTTGTAAGCGGAGTGCGCAAGTCGTGCGAAATCGCCGACAACAGCGAGTTACGCAAACGTTCGGATTCCATACTGACCAGCGCGTCGCGCGCGATGTCCACATAATGCACGCGCTCGAGCGCGAGCGCGATCTGCGCGGCGAACGCGTCGAGCATGCGCTCCTGCTCGGGCACGTCCAGTTCGCGTTCGTCGCGCACCACCACCGCAAGCACGCCGCGCGTGCGCATCGGCGCCTTTAGCGGCAGATACAGGGCAGCCGCAGCGGGCAGCGTGTCGGTACCGTGTCCGGCCGGCTTCTGATGATCGTAGACCCATTGGCCGACATCGGTGTCGAGCAGTTCGCCTTCGAGCGTGATTGCGGCGTCCGGGTCCTCGATTTTCTGCTTCACCCGATCGGCGCTGTCCGGCAACAGAACCGCAACGCGCGCGCCGAACACTTCGCTCACGTGACGGCTCCCAATGCCGACGATCTGTTCGGTCGTCAGCGCGGCGGCCAGTTCGCGCGCCATCGAGTACATGGCGCCGGTGCGCTGCTCGCGCCGCCGCGCCACGCGCGCCTCGCGCCGCAAGCTCGACGTTAGATGACTGATCACGAGCGAGGTCAGCAACATGCCGAAGAACGTCAACAGATATTGCGTATCCGACACCGACAGCGACAAGCGCGGCGGCACGAAGAAAAAGTCGAATGCGGCGACGCTCAGGAACGACAGCAGCACGCCGGGCCCGCGCCCGAGTTTCGCTGCTGTGAAGATCACGCCGAGCAGATACAGCATGACCAGGTTCGTCAGATCGATGTGATCGCTCAACTGGCTCGACAACGCGGTGATGCCCGCGCAGATCGCCAGTGCGAAGCCGTACGCGCGCGGCGGCGAGCGGCGTTCGCGCGCGGCGCTCAACGCATCGCGCCACGCGTTCGCAGTCGTGCTAAGCAGGCGGTGCTGCTCGCCGCTGCCGCTTTCCGACGACGACGGACGAATCAGCGTGAGATCGACATGACCCGCCTTTTCCGCGATGCGTTCGCCAAGCGGGCGGCGCAACCAGCGCGTTAAACCCGAGCGGGTCGACGCGCCCGCCACCAGTTTCGACACATTGCGAGCCTGTGCGTAACCGGCCAGCGCCGAAGCCGCGTCGACGCCCGCGAGCGTCGCCGTTTCCGCGCCGAGTTCAGCGGCGAGCTTCAATGCGTTCAGCGTGCGTTCGCGCCGCGCATCGGGCAAGCGCTGCAGCGCGGGTGTCTCCACATACACGGCGATCCAGTCCGCCTTCAGACTCGTGGCGAGACGCGCCGCCGCGCGCACCAGCATCGGCGCTTCGGGGCCGGGACCGACGCATACCAGCAAGCGTTCGCGCGCCTGCCAGATCCGTTCGATCGAACGATCGGCACGATACTCCCGCATTTGCGCGTCGACCCGATCGGCGGTACGGCGCAATGCCAGCTCGCGCAACGCGATCAGGTTGCCTTTGCGAAAGAAATTGCGCACGGCGCGCTCGGCCTGTTGCGGCAGATACACCTTGCCGTCACGCATGCGGTCGAGCAGTTCCTCTGCTGGAAGATCGACCAGCGTGACTTCGTCGGCTCGATCGAACACGCGGTCGGGGACTGTCTCCCACACGCGGATGCCCGTGATCTGTCCAACCACGTCGTTCAGGCTTTCCAGGTGTTGAACGTTGACAGTCGTATAGACGTCGATGCCGGCGTCGAGCAGTTCATACACGTCCTGCCAGCGCTTGAGATGCCGCGCGCCCTGCACATTCGAATGCGCGAGTTCGTCGACGAGAATGAGTTGCGGCTTGCGCGCCAGCGCCGCGTCGAGATCGAATTCGCCGAGCTTGCGCCCACGGTAGTCGAACTGTGCGAGCGGCAGCACGTCGAGCCCTTCGAGCAGCGCAGCGGTTTCGCCGCGTCCATGCGTTTCGGCGATGCCTACCACCACGTCCGCGCCTTCGTCACGGCGGCGGCGCGCCGCCTGCAACATCGCGTATGTCTTGCCGACGCCCGCCGACGCGCCGAAAAAAATCTTCAGCCTGCCGCGTTGACGCTGTTGTTCGTCGCGATGCAGCTTGTCGAGCAGTTGATCGGGATCGGGGCGGTTCATGCTTGCATGTTCGATGGTAGGCACATGGCGGTGCGTGCATGGTGGCACGGCGGCGGCCAGGCCGCAAATCGTTCATAACGATGTGCGGCCGTGGCCTGTGAAGGATAAGAACCGCATTCGCGCGCGCGGCCTGTTCCGCGAGTTGTCCGGCCGCTCCCCGGTTAGCGTTGCGCCGGGCTCCGGTCAGGCGCCCTCACCCGCGCTTCATCTCGTCGAGCGCGAGGTTCAGTTGCAGCACGTTCACGCGCGGCTCACCGAGAATGCCGAACTGACGGCCACTCGTATAACGGTCGACTAGCGCTCGCACATCGTTCTCTCCGAGCCCTCGCGCTTTCGCGACCCGATCGATCTGATAAGCGGCCGCCGCCGGGCTGATCTCCGGGTCCAGTCCGCTTCCGGACGACGTAACCAGATCGACCGGCACGGGCTTGGACATATCCGTTCCCGCAGCCTTCAATGCGTCGATGCGGCCTTTCACTTCGTCCAGAAGCGCCGGATTGGTCGGCCCGAGATTGGAGCCGCCCGAAGCCTGCGCGTTATAGGGCATCGGGCTCGTGGCCGATAGACGTCCCCAGAAGTACTGTGGCGCATCGAACTGCTGGCCGATCAGCTTCGAGCCGACCACCTTGCCGTCCCGATCGATGAGGCTGCCATTGGCCTCATCGTGAAACAGCGTTTGGCCCACGGCGGTGACCAGCGCCGGATAAGCGAGGCCGGTAACGGCGCTGAGCACCGCGAAAAGAACGATCAACGGACGCAAAAGATTTTTCATGACTATTGTTTCCTCGTAGGCTGCCGATTTTCAACAGCCGGACTCAAACCCAGCCAAACGCGGCGAGCACCATATCTATCAACTTGATGCCGATGAACGGCACCACGATTCCACCCAGCCCGTACACGAGCAGATTGCGTCGCAGCAGAACCGCAGCGCCGAGCGCCCGATAACGCACGCCTTTCAACGCGAGCGGAATCAGCAGCACGATGATCAGCGCGTTGAAAATCACCGCCGACATGATCGCGGATGCCGGCGTTGCCAGGTGCATCACGTTCAGCGCATTCAGTGCCGGATAGGTGGTCGCGAACGCGGCCGGGATGATCGCGAAGTACTTGGCCAGGTCGTTGGCAATCGAGAACGTGGTGAGCGAGCCGCGCGTCATCAGCATCTGCTTGCCGATTTCTACGATCTCGATCAGCTTCGTCGGATTCGAATCGAGGTCGACCATGTTGCCGGCTTCTTTCGCAGCCTGCGTGCCGGTGTTCATCGCTACGGCGACGTCGGCCTGTGCGAGCGCAGGGGCATCGTTCGTACCGTCGCCTGTCATGGCCACGAGGCGTCCTTCGGCCTGATGCGCGCGGATCGTCGCGAGCTTCGCTTCCGGCGTCGCTTCTGCAAGAAAATCGTCGACACCCGCTTCTGCCGCAATCGCCGCCGCCGTCAGCCGGTTGTCGCCCGTCACCATGACCGTCTTGATGCCCATTTTGCGCAACTCGGCAAAGCGTTCCTTGATGCCGCCTTTCACCACATCCTTCAACTCGATCACGCCCAGCACGCGCGCACCGTGTTCGCTTTTCTCCGCGACGACGAGCGGCGTGCTGCCGCGCCGCGCGACTTCGGCGACTGCGTCGCTGACTTCGTGCGGAAAACGGCCACCGTTCGCTTCGACGTAATGCTTCACCGCATCCGCGGCGCCCTTGCGAATTTCGCGGTTCGGCAGATCGACGCCGCTCATCCGCGTTTGCGCGGTAAACGCGAGGAACACCGCGTGCAGCGACGCCATATCGCGCTGACGGATGTTGAAACGCTGCTTCGCGAGCACGACGATGCTGCGTCCTTCGGGCGTTTCGTCGGCAAGCGACGAGAGCTGCGCTGCGTCGGCAAGCGCTTCTTCGGTGAGACCCGGCGCCGGAACGAAGAGCGACGCCTGGCGATTGCCGAGCGTGATCGTGCCGGTCTTGTCGAGCAACAGCACGTCGACGTCGCCAGCCGCCTCGACCGCGCGACCCGACGTTGCAATGACGTTCGCCTGCATCATGCGGCTCATGCCGGCCACGCCGATGGCCGACAACAGGCCGCCGATCGTGGTCGGGATCAGGCAAACCAGTAGTGCGACGAGAGCGGTGATCGTCACGACGTGGCCCGCCGCATTGGCCAGATGCGCCGCTTCCACGGAGAACATCGAGAACGGCAGCAGCGTGGCCGTCGCGAGCAGCATCACGATGGTCAGTGCAACCAGCAGAATGGTCAGCGCGATCTCGTTCGGCGTCTTGTGACGCTTCGCACCTTCGACCATCGCGATCATGCGGTCGAGGAATGCTTCGCCGGGATTTGCGGTGACGCGCACGACGATCCAGTCGGACAGCACGCGCGTGCCGCCCGTCACCGAAGAAAAGTCGCCGCCCGACTCGCGAATCACCGGCGCGGATTCGCCGGTAATCGCGGATTCATCGACGGACGCGACGCCCTCCACTACCTCGCCGTCGGCCGGAATCACGTCGCCGGTTTCGATCAGCACCACGTCGCCACGACGCAGATCCGACGCGGTGACGACCCGGATTGGCGACTTCGGATGCGGCTCGTTCAACTTCTTCGCCATCACGTCTTTCTTCGCGCTGCGCAGCGATGCGGCCTGCGCTTTCGAGCGGCCCTCGGCGAGCGCTTCGGCGAAGTTCGCGAACAGCACCGTGAACCACAACCACAGCGTGACCGCGAGGATGAAACCCGCAGGCGCCTCCGCCTGACCGGCGAGCGCGGCGATCCACAGGATCGTCGTGAGAATACTGCCGACGTACACGCAGAACATCACCGGGTTACGGAACTGCGTGCGCGGCGTGAGCTTCCTGAAAGAGTCCGCGATCGCCGGGCGCAGCAGCGCCGGATCGAACATGGACCTCGTTGCATTGTGTTCAGTCATTGCATCCTCGAATTTCGCGTTGCTTTTTTGCCGACGCGTACGGATACGCGTCTTGCCACGTCCGTGCATATCAGTGCTGGCATCAGTTCGCGCCCATCATCATCAGATGTTCGACGCCCGGACCGAGCGCGAGCGCCGGCACGTAAGTGAGCGCACCGACCAGCAGCACCGTGCCGAGTAGCAGAACGACGAAGAGCGGCCCGTGCGTCGGCAGCGTGCCGCTGGTCACGCCGATACGCTTCTTGGCGGCAAGCGAGCCGGCAATCGCGAGCACGGGGACGATGGTGCCGAAACGGCCGAACCACATCGCAATTGCAGTGAGCCAGTTATAGAACGGCGTGCCCACGGTCAGGCCCGCGAACGCGCTGCCGTTGTTGTTCGCGGCCGAGCTGAACGCGTAGAGGATCTCCGAGAAGCCGTGTGCGCCCGGATTGGCGATGCCCGCCTTGCCTGCGTCGCTCAGCACCGCGATCGACGTGCCGACCAGCACGAGCAACGGCGTGAGCAGAACGATGATTGACACCATCTTCATCTCGTACGCTTCAATCTTCTTGCCGACATATTCCGGCGTGCGGCCGATCATCAGACCCGCCACGAACACGGCGAGCAGCGCGAACACCAGCATGCCGTACAGGCCCGAACCGACACCGCCGAAGATCACTTCGCCAAGCTGCATCAGCAGCAGCGGATAAAGGCCGCCGATAGGCGTCAGCGAATCATGCGTGTTGGCGACCGCGCCGCACGAAGCCGCCGTCGTCGCGACAGTGAAGATGCCGGATTGCGCGATGCCGAATCGCGTTTCCTTGCCTTCCGCGTTGCCGCCAGACTGCATCGCGCTCGCGGACTGATCGACATGCAGCGCGGTGAAAGCCGGATTGCCGCCCTGCTCCGCTCCGATCTCGCCGAACACGCACACGCCGAACGCAATCGTCATTGCCGCGAGCACGGCCACACCTTGTTTGCGGTCCGCGATCATGCGGCCGAACACGAGCGCGAGCGCGGCCGGGATGATCAGGATCGAGAAGAGCTGCAGGAAGTTCGAGAACGGCGTCGGGTTCTCGTACGGATGCGCGGAGTTACCGTTGAAGAAACCGCCGCCGTTGGTGCCGATCATCTTGATCGCTTCCTGCGACGCAACCGGACCCATCGCGATGGTCTGCGTTTTGAGCGGCGTATCGACTGTCACCGCATTACCCTTCGCGTCCTTGACCGGATTGCCTTGCGCGTCGAGCTTCGGCGCGGCGTAGGTCGTGGTTTGCAACGTCGGCACGTCTTTATACGCGTTGAAGTTCTGGATCACGCCCTGGCTCATCATCAGCGTCGCGACGATGAGCGACATCGGCAGCAGCACGTACAGCGTTACCCGTGTGAGATCGACCCAGAAATTGCCGATGGTTTGCGCCGTATGGCGGGCGAAGCCGCGAACCAGCGCGATCACGACGACGATGCCGGTCGCCGCGGAGAAGAAGTTCTGCACCGTGAGGCCGAGCATCTGCGTGAGATAACCCACAGTTTGTTCCGGCGTGTAGTCCTGCCAGTTCGTATTGGTCACGAAGCTGATCGCGGTATTGAACGCACCGTCGACTGTCATGGCGCCGAACTGTTGCGGGTTGCCGGGCAACCAGCCCTGCACGCGCAACAGCAGATAAAGGAACACGACGCCCAGCGCATTGAACGCGATCGTTGCGATCGCGTAGTGCTTCCAGCTCATTTCCGTCGACGGATCGACGCCGGCGACGCGGTACAACAGCCGCTCGATGGGTCCGCCGATGCGCAGCACGCGCGAACTGCCCTCCATCACGCCGTGCAGATAGCGCGACACAGGCACCGCGGCGGCCAGCAGAACGACGATAAAGAGCGCCGCCTGCAAGACATTATTCGCGTTCATTCAATGTCCTCCGCGCGCAACAGCGCATAGACGAGGTACGCAAACAGCAGCGCGGTTGCCGCGCCGGAGAGCCACAACATCCAGTTCATGAGCGTGCTCCCTGGCCGCGACGGGACAGCATCAGCTTCTCGCAGCCGGCAATCAGTGCAAACGTCAGCGCGGTGAAAAGCGCGACGGCTACGACATACAGCGCATCCATTTTTATTCTCCATTGACGGAATTCGGATAGCCGCAACGGTATGCGCATGTGCGTAAAGGGCTGATTAAAGCTGGGGTTCGCGATATAAAAATCGCGTAAACGCACAAGGCCGTTGCATCGCGAGATGCAACGGCCCTGGACGCGGTCAACGGCTCGACCTGGTTACATGCTCAGGTCCGGGCTCTCAGGAAGGCGCGCGAACGCGCATGAGGACTACGGCAACAGGATGGTCGACCCCGTGGTCTTGCGTGATTCGAGATCCGTATGCGCCTGAGCTACATCGGCGAGCGCGTAGCGCTGGTTGATGCTCGTCTTGACCTTGCCTGAAACCAGCACATCGAATAGTTCGGCCGACATCGCCTCGTAGTCGCTGCGTTTGCCGATATACGTGAACAGCGTGGGGCGCGTGAAGAACAGCGAGCCGCGGCCGGCGAATTCGGACGAGTCGATAGGCGGCAACGGTCCCGACGCATTGCCGAAGCTCACGAACATGCCGAGCGGCGCGAGGCAATCGAGCGAGCCCGTAAACGTATCTTTACCGATAGAGTCGTACACCACCGGCACGCCCGCGCCGTTGGTGATTTCGCGCACGCGCTTCGTGAAGTTTTCACGCGTATAGACGATCGCGTGATCGCAGCCATGGGCCTTCGCGATCTCCGCTTTCTCGTCCGAGCCGACGGTGCCGATCACCGTCGCGCCCAGTGCCTTCGCCCACTGGCACACGAGCAAGCCGACCCCGCCCGCAGCCGCCTGAATCAGGATGGTGTCGCCGGCCTTGACACGATACGTGCGGCGCAGCAGGTACTGAGCGGTCAGGCCTTGCAGCATCACCGAGGCGGCCTGTTCATCGCTTACCGCGTCCGGCAACCTGATGACCTGTGCGGCCGCCAACACGCGCTCCTGCGCATAAGCGCCAGGCGGCCTTGCCACGTAGGCGACGCGATCGCCCGCTTTCAGATCGTTCACGCCCGCGCCGACCGCGATCACCTCGCCGGCTGCTTCCATGCCGAGGCCGCCCGGCAGCGGCAGCGGATACAGACCGGTACGAAAGTACACGTCGATATAGTTGAGCCCGACCGCCGTCTGACGGATGCGAATTTCGCCGGCTCCGGGGTCGCCCACCTCGACGTCGATCCATTTCATCACCTCGGGGCCGCCGGTTTTATCGAATCGGATTGCTTTGACCATTCGTGTCTCCTTGATCTGGAATGCGGGCTGATTGTCTGGCCGATGAGCCTCGCGTATGCAGCGTCAAACTTGTTGCGTGAGACGCAGCGTGAGGACGTCGAGAACCATGCGTGCCGTCGAGATGTTGGTCGCGCACGGAATGTTGTGTACGTCGCATGCGCGTACCAGCGCGTTGATATCCGGTTCGTGCGGTTGCGGCGTCATCGGATCGCGCAGGAAAATCACCATGTCCACGCGCCCTTCCGCCAGTTGCGCGCCGATCTGCAGGTCGCCGCCGTGCGGGCCGGACAGCATGCGCTCGACGGTCAGCCCGTGCGCTTCGCTAATACGCCCGCCGGTCGTGCCGGTTGCGACGACGTCGCAGCGCTTGAGCGTGTCGACGTATTCGCCGGCCAGTTTGACGATGTCGTCTTTCTTGTGATCGTGCGCGATCAGCGCAATGCGGGTGGTCATGACGTAAGACTCCTGGAACCGTTGTGATTGTCGTTGTTGTGATGTTGCTCGAAGTGCTGCCGTGGACCCACGGCACGCACCTAGGTGAACGTATGCGTCTAGAACGTGCCGGGATAGGCGCCGCCGTCGATTAACCAGTTCTGTCCGGTGATGTAACCCGCGTGCACGCTGCACAGAAAGGCACAGGCACGGCCGAATTCGTCAGGATTGCCGAAGCGTCCGGCGGGAATCGCCTTCATGCGCTGCGCGCGGGCTTCTTCGAGGGAAATGTTGTTCGATTTCGCTGCCGCCTGCATGGTCACGGCGATCCGGTCCGTATCGAACATGCCCGGCAGCAGGTTGTTGATCGTCACGCCTGTGGGCGCCATCTTGCGCGCGAGACCCGCGACAAAACCGGTCAGGCCCGAGCGCGCGCCGTTCGACAGGCCCAGCACGTCGATCGGCGCCTTCACCGACGAACTCGTGATGTTGACGATGCGCCCGTAGCCGCGCGCGCTCATCGAGTCGATGGTCGCCCGGATCAGCTCGATCGGCGTGAGCATGTTGCTTTCCAGCGCGCGGATCCAGTCGTCGTGCGTGAATTCGCGGAAGTCGCCAGGCGGCGGCCCGCCCGCGTTATTCACCAGAATGTCCGGCTGCGGACAAGCCGCGAGCGCCGCTGCCCGGCCTTCGGGCGTGGTGATGTCGCATGCGACCGTCTTCACCTCGACGCCAGTTCGACGGCGAATGTCGTCGGCTGTCGCTTCGAGCGGGCCGGCAGTGCGGGCGACGATCGTCAGGTTGACGCCTTCGGCCGCGAGCGCTTCAGCACAACCACGCCCCAAACCCTTGCTCGCCGCGCAAACCAGCGCTGTGCGTCCTGCAATGCCCATGTCCATGTGTGCGTTCTCCTCGCTGGCTTCTTGCTGAATGGTTGCAAAGTTTCCCCCGATTCTAGAAGAATCGGTGCCGGACTGCGCCGGGCTGTTGCAATCTCCGGTATCTTCCGGGGCCACTCTTTCGGTAAACTTGCGCCGTGGCGCGTGCGCCGGCCGTCGCAAGTTGATTGCGCTCGCCGCGCAATGCGCCGAACCGATCCCCGAATCGGCCCCGAATCGACCTTTTTGCCGCCGCTCGTGCCCCCGCCCATGACTCAGGACAGCCGTTTTCCCAACCTTTTCATCCTCGATCACCCGCTGATCCAGCACAAGCTGTCGCACATGCGTGACCGGGACACCTCGACGCGCACGTTCCGCGAACTGCTGCGCGAGATCACGCTGCTGATGGGCTACGAAATCACCCGCAATCTGCCGATGACCACCCGCCGGCTCAGCACGCCGCTCGTCGAGATCGACGCGCCGGTGATCGCCGGCAAGAAACTCGCGATCGTGCCGGTGCTGCGCGCGGGCATCGGCATGTCGGACGGTCTGCTGGAACTGGTGCCGTCGGCGCGCGTGGGTCACATCGGCGTGTATCGCGCGGAAGATCACCGGCCGGTCGAATATCTGGTGCGCCTGCCCGATCTCGAGGACCGTGTGTTCATTCTGTGCGATCCGATGGTCGCGACCGGCTATTCGGCGGTGCATGCAGTCGACGTGCTCAAGCGCCGCAACGTGGCCGGCGAGAACATCCTGTTCCTCGCGCTGGTCGCCGCGCCCGAAGGCGTGCAGGTGTTCCAGGACGCGCATCCGGACGTGAAGCTTTTCGTTGCATCGCTCGATTCGCATCTGAACGAGCACGCGTACATCGTGCCGGGCCTCGGCGATGCGGGCGACCGCTTGTTCGGCACGAAGAACTGACGAATAGAAAAATGGGGCCGGCGGCATCTCATTGCCGCCGCTGAACGCCGCGCACGCGCACTTTCTGTGCAATTCACGTCGACGTCTGCCTCTGCCGCCCCGTCCCGCCGTGATAAAATTCGAGTCCACTTAAAGGGCAGCCCCGCTTCCAGCACCTCGAGGCTCGCAGCGTGTCCTGGCGGGCAATGCACGCTGACCGGGCGAGCCAGCCGTTATTCGCGGCGTTAGCCGCACGGCGCCTGCCGGCCGCGCCACAGTGCTTCGCACCCGCCAGCCGCGCCCGGCGCGATGAGACGAGACACGGCGCGGCGCGACGCGACTTGGACTTGAGTAACGGCGGCTAAACGGACAAGGGCGCGAATTCAGCATCGAGGCGCAAAGCGGCAAGCACACGCACGAGCGCCCGGAATCGCAACGACAATTGCACAATGCGTGCGCCCCGCTGGCGCGCGCGACGGAGAAAGGTATGGCGGGTCATTCGAAATGGGCCAACATCAAGCATAAGAAAGCAGCGGCCGACGCCAAGCGCGGCAAGGTCTGGACGCGGCTCATCAAGGAAATTCAGGTCGCGGCGCGCATGGGCGGCGGCGACATCGACTCGAATCCGCGTCTGCGGCTCGCCGTCGAAAAGGCGTACGACGCCAACATGCCGAAAGACAACGTCAACCGCGCAATCCAGCGCGGCGTGGGCGGTGTGGACGGCGCGAACTACGAAGAAATCCGCTACGAAGGCTACGGCATCGGCGGTGCGGCGGTGATCGTCGACACCATGACCGACAACCGTACCCGCACGGTGGCGGAAGTGCGTCACGCGTTCTCGAAGAACGGCGGCAACATGGGCACCGACGGCTCGGTCTCGTTCATGTTCGATCACGTCGGCCAGTTCCTGTTTGCGCCGGGCACGCCCGAAGACAAGCTGATGGAAGCCGCGCTCGAAGCCGGCGCCGACGACGTCGTCACGAACGAAGACGGCAGCATTGAAGTTCTGTGCCCGCCGAACGACTTCCCGAAGGTGAAGGCCGCGCTCGAAGCCGCGGGCTTCAAGGCCGAAGTGGCCGAGGTGACGATGAAACCTCAGACGGAAGTCGAGTTCACCGGCGACGACGCGGTGAAAATGCAGAAGCTGCTCGACGCGCTGGAAAATCTGGACGACGTGCAGGAAGTCTATACAAACGCCGCGATCGCCGACGAGTGAGTGGGCTCAGGCACCGTTCGGGTTGGGCTCGCGTTGATCGACGAACCCGAACCCGCGACGGGCTGCCGGCGGGCCTTCTCGTTGCTGCTTGATTGCGGCTTGATTGCTGGTTTGCTGCTGCTTTACCGCCGCTTTATGCAGATCGTTGCGCTGAACGGGCGTTCTGGACAGAGGTGCAGGATTGTGCGCCCGCCACGTCATCGCCACTCGGGCTCGTCCCGGACTTGGTGCGCCGGCTTAAACGCCGGCGCGGGCCGACCCGGCGCGAATCTCGCTATTTATTGCACGGCTGCGCTCGCTGCTTCAGCCGTTTATCGTTTTTAAAGTCTCGGGGATTCACATGAAGTTACTCGTCGTCGGTTCCGGCGGTCGCGAACATGCGCTCGCATGGAAGCTCGCGCAATCGCCGCGGGTCCAGCTCGTCTACGTGGCTCCTGGCAACGGCGGCACCGCGCAGGACGAGCGTCTGCGCAACGTCGACATTACGGAGCCGGCCGCGCTCGCCGATTTCGTCGAGCAGGAACAGATCGCCTTCACGCTGGTCGGGCCGGAAGCGCCGCTCGCGGCAGGCATTGTCAATCTGTTCCGCTCCCGCGGCCTGAAGATTTTCGGACCGACGAAGGAAGCAGCGCAGCTCGAAAGCTCGAAAGACTTCGCGAAGGCGTTCATGAAGCGCCATGCGATCCCCACGGCCGAATACGAAACCTTCGCCGACGTCGCCGCCGCGCACGCGTACCTCGACGCCCGAGGCGCACCGATCGTCATCAAGGCTGACGGCCTCGCCGCCGGCAAGGGCGTGGTCGTCGCGCAGACGCTGGAAGAAGCGCACGCCGCGGTCGACATGATGCTGTCGGACAACAAGCTCGGCGACGCGGGCGCGCGCGTCGTGATCGAGGAGTTCCTCGCGGGCGAAGAGGCAAGCTTCATCGTGATGGTGGACGGCAAGCATGTGCTGCCGCTCGCGTCGAGCCAGGACCACAAGCGTCTGCTCGACGGCGATCAGGGCCCGAACACCGGCGGCATGGGCGCCTACTCGCCCGCGCCGATCGTCACGCCGCAACTGCATGCACGCGTGATGCGCGAAATCATCCTGCCGACCGTGCGCGGCATGGAAAAAGAAGGCATCCGCTACACCGGCTTTCTGTACGCGGGTCTGATGATCGACGCGCAAGGCAATCCCAAAACGCTCGAGTTCAACTGCCGCATGGGCGACCCCGAAACGCAGCCGATCATGGCGCGTTTGAAGGGCGACTATTCGAAGGTCGTCGAGCAGGCAATCGCAGGCACGCTGGATACGGTCGAACTGGAGTGGGACCGCCGCACCGCGCTGGGCGTGGTGCTCGCCGCGCACAACTACCCGGATACGCCGCGCAAGGGCGACCGCATCAACGACATTCCTGCGGAGACGGCGGACTCGGTCACCTTCCATGCAGGCACCACGCTAACCGACGGCAAGCTCCTCACGTCGGGCGGCCGCGTGCTGTGTGTGGTCGGCCTGGCCGACTCGGTGCGCAGCGCGCAGTCGGTCGCGTATGAAACGATCAACCAGATCTCGTTCGACGGCATGCAGTACCGGCGCGACATCGGTTATCGCGCGCTGAACCGCAAGCACGACGCGAAGACGGAAGGCAAGCACTGACGCGCAAGGCGCTCGCCGGTTCGCGGCGCCAGCGGCGCTACACTGCGGGTATGCGGGCGCGCCCGTTCGGCCGCGCCTTCGCGACGGCGTTTTTGAAACACAGCGCGGCGCCTCACGAGCAACCCGCGGCACGGACGTGCCGCCTTCAGCACCTGCATTGATGACCGATTCGAGCTACGACGCACAAGCCGTGCGCATCTGGCTGCAAAGCCTGCAAACGCAAATCGCGGACACGCTGGGCGCGTTCGACGGCAAGCCCTTCGCCACCGACGCATGGCAGCGCACGCCCGGCGAAAAGCTGCGCGGCGGCGGCTTCACGCGCATTCTCGAAGGCGGCAACTTCTTCGAACGTGCCGGCATTGGCTTTTCCGACGTCGCGGGCGACGCGTTGCCGGGCTCCGCGAGCGCGGCGCGTCCGCAACTGGCCGGGCGCGGCTTCGAGGCGATGGGTGTGTCTCTCGTGCTGCACCCGCACAATCCGCATTGCCCGACGGTGCATATGAACGTGCGGCTGCTGGTCGCCACCAAGCCTGGTGAAGAGCCCGTGTTCTGGTTCGGCGGCGGCATGGATCTGACGCCGTACTACGGCTACGAAGAAGACGCGCGGCATTTCCACCGCGTGTGCCGCGATGCGCTGGAGCCTTATGGCGCGGACCTGTACCCGAGCTTCAAGCGCTGGTGCGACGACTATTTCTTCCTGAAGCACAGGAACGAGCCGCGCGGCATCGGCGGGATTTTTTTCGACGATTACTCGGCGCCGGGCTTCGACCAATCGTTCGCGATGCTGAGAAGCGTGGGCGAAGGATTCCTCAAAGCGTACCTGCCGATTATCGAAAAGCGCCGCAACATTCCGTACGGCGAGGCCGAGCGCGATTTCCAGGCTTACCGGCGCGGGCGCTACGTCGAGTTCAATCTGGTCTTCGACCGTGGCACACTGTTTGGGCTGCAGAGCGGCGGACGCACCGAATCGATTCTGATGTCAATGCCGCCTGTGGTGAACTGGCGCTACAACTGGCATCCCGAACCGGGCACGCCGGAAGCGCGCCTTTACACCGATTTTCTCGTGCCGCGCGACTGGGTGTGAGCGCTGCGGAATCCCGCGGACGCGCACTGCCCCGCTCCTGGCTACGACAAAGGACTTTCACCTGAAGCCGAACGCTCATCCTGTTGCACTGCCTCGCCGGATCGGTTTGTTAGGCGGCACTTTCGATCCGATCCACGACGGCCACCTTGCGCTCGCGCGGCGTTTCGCCGACGTGCTGCAACTGACCGAACTGGTGCTGTTGCCGGCCGGCCAGCCGTGGCAGAAAGCGGACGTGTCGCCGGCCGTGCATCGCCTCGCCATGACACGCGCGGCGGCCGGTCAACTCGCGCTGCCGGGCGCGACGGTGCGAGTCGCAACCGACGAAATCGAACACGAAGGCCCGACCTACACTGTCGACACGCTGCAACGCTGGCGCGAACGCGAAGGCGACGAGGTGTCCATTGCATTGCTGATCGGCGCGGATCAACTGGTGCATCTCGATACATGGCGCGACTGGCGGCGCCTGTTCGACTTCGCGCACATCTGCGCGGCCACGCGGCCCGGTTTCGATCTCGCGTCGATTCCGCCCGCGGTCGCGAGTGAAATCGACGCACGCCGCGCCGGCGCCGACGTTCTGCGAGCCACGCCTTGCGGCCACTTGCTGATCGACACCACGCTTGCGTTCAACGTCTCGGCCACCGACATTCGCGCGCATCTGCGTGAACAGGTGAGCCAGCGGCTGGCCCATGTGGGCGGCGAACAACAGGGTGAGGCCGCAAGCCACGTCCCCACTGCGGTGTGGGACTACATTCTTCAACATCATTTGTACCACCGGTAAATCCATGGATATTCGCAAACTGCAACGCGTGATCGTCGACGCTCTCGAAGACGTCAAAGCGCAAGACATCAAGGTGTTCAACACCAGCCACCTGACGGCGCTGTTCGATCGCGTGATCGTCGCGAGCGGCACCTCCAACCGGCAAACCAAGGCGCTGGCTTCGAGCGTGCGCGAGGGCGTGAAGGAAGCCGGCGGCGACATCGTCAGCACCGAAGGCGAGGACATCGGCGAATGGGTGCTGGTCGATTGCGGCGACGCGATCGTCCACATCCTGCAACCGGCGCTGCGCCAGTACTACAACCTCGAGGAAATCTGGGGCGACAAGCCGGTCCGCATCAAGCTGTCTACGCCTGATCCGTTCGGCGGCGCGCGATCGAGCGAGCCCGACGAGGACGAAGAAGACGAAGAGGCGCCGGCTGTGAAGAAGCCCGCGCGCAAGACGGCCGCGCGCCGCAAGTGAGCGGGCTTTGACCGCTCGCTGCAACCGCGTCCCAGCGGAACTGCGCGAGCGGCGCTCCTACGCATCATGAAACTGCACATCCTCGCTGTCGGCCACAAGATGCCCGACTGGATCGCTGTCGGCTTCGACGAATACGCGAAGCGCATGCCGCCGGAGCTGCGTATCGAGCTGCGCGAAATCAAGCCCGAGCAGCGGTCGTCGGGCCGTCCGGCCGAGAGCGTAATGGCCGCCGAGCGACTGAAGATCGAAGCAGCGTTGCCCAAAAACGCGCGCATCGTCGCGCTCGACGAACGCGGCAAAGACTGGACCACCATGCAACTTGCCGGCGCCCTGCCCGGCTGGCAGCAGGACGGCCGCGACGTCGCGTTTCTGATCGGCGGTGCAGACGGGCTCGATCCCGAACTCAAGGCACGTGCCGACATGATGCTGCGCGTGTCGAGCCTCACGCTGCCGCACGCAATGGTACGTGTGCTGCTCGCCGAACAGCTTTACCGCGCGTGGACCATCACGCAGAATCATCCCTATCATCGCGCGTGAGTGAGATCGATCGGGACGCCTGGCGTTTCGAGTCCCGCTGGTTTTGACGCGGGACGTTGCGACCACAGTTGCCAGCAATCGCCGGCAATTGCCTTAGTTCCCCGTTACGCTGCTGACGCGCTCCCGCAGCCTCGTGCTCGGGCGCGCCCGTTATCGCACGCCCACATAAACCGTTTGCTCGAGACAATTTCATGCCAACGTCCACCGCTTCGCTGCATCCATTCGTGTATCTCGCGTCGCAAAGTCCGCGCCGTCAGGAGTTGTTGCAACAGATCGGCGTGCGCTTCGAACTGCTGCTGCCGCGCCCCGATGAAGACGCCGAAGCGCTCGAAGCCGAATTGCCGGGCGAGCGTGCGCACGACTACGTGCAGCGCGTGTGCGTGGCCAAAGCCCGGGCCGCGCATGCCCGGCTCGTAGCCGGCAACCACGCCGCACGACCTGTTCTGGTTGCGGATACAACCGTCACGATCGACGACGCGATTCTCGGCAAGCCGCTCGACGCCGACGATGCCGAAGCGATGCTCGCGCGGCTGTCTGGCCGCGATCACGAAGTGCTGACGGCCGTGGCGGTAGTCGATGCTTACGGCGAGCTACTGCCCGCCGCGCTGTCCACATCCACAGTGCGCTTTGCTGCGTTGCATCGAGACGCGATTCGCCGCTACGTAGCGAGCGGCGAGCCGTTCGGCAAGGCGGGAGCGTACGGCGTGCAAGGGCGCGCCGCGGAGTTTATCGAGCATATCGACGGGTCCTATTCAGGTATCATGGGTTTGCCGCTTTTTGAAACCGCTGCCCTCCTGCGTGCGGCGCGCATCGACTTCTAGAACAACACCATGAATGAAGAAATCCTGATCAATGTCACGCCGCAGGAAACGCGCGTCGCGCTCGTCCAGCAAGGCGCCGTCCAGGAACTTCACGTCGAACGAACGCTGTCGCGGGGCCGCGTCGGCAACGTCTATCTCGGCAAGGTCGTGCGCGTGTTGCCGGGCATGCAATCCGCTTTTATCGACATCGGTCTGGAGCGCGCCGCGTTTCTGCATGTAGCCGATATCTGGCACCCGCGCATTGCCGGCGAGCCGCAACATCAGACGCCGCATCAGCCGATTGAAAAGATCGTGTTCGAAGGTCAGACGCTGATGGTCCAGGTGGTGAAGGATCCGATCGGTACCAAGGGCGCGCGGCTTTCCACGCAAGTGAGCATTGCCGGGCGCACGCTCGTCTACCTGCCGCAGGAGCCGCATATCGGCATCTCGCAGAAGATCGAAAGCGAGGCCGAGCGCGAAGCCGTGCGCGCGCGTCTGACCGCCGTATTGCCTGCCGACGAGAAAGGCGGCTACATCGTGCGCACCATCGCCGAAGATGCGACGAGCGAAGAACTGGCCGCCGACGTCGCCTATCTGCGCAAGACATGGGCAACGATCCTGTCGCAAGGCCAGCGCATGCCGCCCACGAGTCTGCTTTATCAGGATCTGAATCTCGCGCAACGCGTGCTACGCGATTTCGTGAACGATGAAACATCGCGCATCCAGGTCGACTCGCGCGAGACATATCAGATGCTTGCCGATTTCGCGGCGGAGTTTACGCCGGCGGTGTCCGCGAAACTGCATCACTACACAGGCGAGCGGCCGCTTTTCGATCTGTACAACATCGAGGCCGAAATCCAGCGCGCGTTGTCGCGCCGCGTGGATCTGAAGTCGGGCGGCTATCTGGTGATCGACCAGACCGAAGCGATGACCACCATTGACGTGAATACGGGCGGCTACGTCGGCGCGCGTAATTTCGACGACACCATCTTCAAGACGAACCTGGAAGCGGCGCATACCATTGCGCGCCAATTGCGGTTGCGCAACCTGGGCGGCGTGATCATTATCGATTTCATCGATATGGAAAACGTCGAGCATCGCGATCAGGTGCTGGGCGAGTTGAAGAAGGCGTTGTCACGCGACCGCACACGCGTGACCGTGAACGGTTTCTCGCAACTGGGGCTGGTTGAAATGACGCGCAAGCGCACGCGCGAATCGCTCGCGCACGTGCTGTGCGAGCCCTGCCCGGTTTGCCAGGGCAAGGGCCAGGTGAAAACGCCGCGTACCGTTTGCTACGATGTGCTGCGCGAGATATTGCGCGAGTCCCGACAGTTCAATCCGCGTGAGTTTCGCGTGGTTGCGTCCCAACAGGTGATTGACCTGTTTCTGGAAGAAGAGTCCCAACATCTGGCAATGCTGATTGATTTCATCGGCAAGCCGGTGTCGCTGCAGGTGGAGTCGAATCTGAGCCAGGAGCAGTACGACATCGTTCTGATGTAGGTCCACCAGCTGAACGGGGAACTGCGCTCTCCATCGTTCAGAGACTCGACTCACGCCGATCATGGCGCCGCCCTGCGGGCGGCATCAGGCAATTGCGCGTTAGGAGCTAGCGCACTGGAAACTCGCGGCCACATTGATATCTCCGCCAATGTACTTTGGCCATAGCGGATAACGGCAAAGCGGCCGCGTTCTGCCGAGCGTTGCGGCGTTCAGATCGCTCATCGAGAGCGTTTCGGGCGCCTTGCCGGTTTCTACCCATTGATCGAGTGCGGAAAGGGAATCGACAGCCGGATGAAACGGTCCCGTGCCGTGTCCTACGCCCGGCATCAGGTAGAAGCGTACGAAACCATCCACCGTGCTCTGTCCGAAGCGCTGCACAAGGCCGTTGTAGTAATCCGTGCTCGAATCAGTGCTGACAATCTCGTCTGCAAGACCGTGCGTCATGATGAGCTTGCCGCCTTTCGCGACATAGGCGCTCAGGTCGTTGCTCGTCGCGTCCGTGAGCGCCGACACGGTTTGCACTCGCGACTGGTACGTACCGGGATTCAGCGGGTCGAATGTCAATGAATCGAAAGTCGGCACGCGCGTGACGAAGTACTTGACCCACTGGTCGCCCGTTACCCATTGGTTAGCGTCCTTCTTGCCGGCGGGATTCGCAGGGACTCTGGACTCGCCAAGATCGCGCGTGGTGTTCGGCCCGGCGAACACTGAACCGGCGAGAATGTTGTAGCCGGCGTAACGCGTCACGCCATTAGCGAGCGGATAAGGCAATTGCAGCGGTGCGGCAATGGTCTGCACGGTCGCGATCTGCGCGTCCGACAGACAGGTATCGCCCGAGTCCGCGCCGCTCGGGCAGCGCAGCGATGCCAGCACCGTGGCCGACTGTGCCTTGCACGCCGCCACGTTCGCGATGACGCCGTCGGCGACGCCGTCGAGCGCATCGCATGCGGTCATGACCGCGTTCTGCAGCAACACCGTTTTCGCCACGTCGAGCCAACCCGCACCGCTATTCAGATACAGCGCCCGGCCCAGCACGACATTGCTCAGACGAAGCCCCGTATAGTTGAGCGCGGGACGGTTCACCACGATGCCGTCGTAGTCCTGCGGCCAGCGCTGCGCTTCGCTCAGACCATCGCGTCCACCCGTCGAACTGCCGAAGAAATAGACCTTGTCGGGCGCGCTCGCGTAGCGCTTTTTAATCAGCACCATGGCGACGTCGTGTGTCTTCTTGAGGCTCAAGCCGCCGTAATTTGCAAGCGACTCGTCGTTGGCGGCGAACTTGCCGTCCGTAATGCTCGAACTCTGATGCCCCGAGTCGTCGCCGAAGGTCGCGTAGCCGTTTGCGAGCGGCGTGGATGTGCCGGTCGGGGCCATGTCAAGCGGATCGACACCGGTGATCAGCGTGCCGTCGAAACCGCCGCCGCCATAATGCAGCGCCTTGTGATCCCACCTGGTCGGCAGATTGACCTGAAATTTGATGGAAGGCGCAGCCGGGTCGACCGGTGCGATTGCACCGTTCACCTGGCAGTATTCGCCGCTCGTTTCCACTAGCGTCGCGCTGGTAATCGTCGCGCCGCTGGTCGGTACAGCAATCAAGGACGCCGGAATCGACAGCCCGCTCAACCCGCTGCATTGCGTGGCCGCCGTGGGCGCAGGCGTCGAACCGCCCGGATTCTCGCTGGTCGGTCCATTGCCGCCGCATCCGCTGATGCAAAAGGTGAAGGCGAGCGCCCACCCGAGCGATCTTCTGATCATCTTCGTCTCCTGAAACGATTGGCTGGTTATGTTGTTGCTATGCGTCCGCGCCGCTGTCGCTATTCGAGCGCGCGGCCCTCGTGCACGACGCCGGTGTCGATAAGCCGTGCAGTTGTGCCGAAGAGCGCCTGCACACCTGCCTGCGACACGAACATCGCGTCACCGCTGTGCGCCGCGCCCGCCACCTCATACAGTTGATGACGCAACTGCGGATGCCGTCTGCGCAGATACGCGAGATAGGCGCGGCCCCTTGCGAGTCGATGCGGGCCCTGCAGCATGGCTTCGCATGAGCGGTCCAGAGCCGGATGCGCCGGATCGTTGTCGTGCGTGCCGAGCAGATAAGTGACGTCGCGATCGACATAACGGTATTCGAGCTGTTGGACATCCAGTCCCTTCGCATAGCGCGGCAACGCTTCTGTGCCGTACTTCCATGCGTTGAACCCGGTGCAAGCGGCGCGTGCGTCTGCGCTCGATCCGTCGGCATGCGGACGCCACGTGTCGAAGTACACATACGACGACGGATTCGCAATGACATAACGCACGTTCACTCCCGCCGCCCTGCAACGTGCGGCGGCGTCGCTGAGTATCGCGTGACGATGCGCGACCTGCGCCCCGCCGGAATGCCCGGCAACGACGATCTCCCGCACGTTCGGGTAAGCGTCGTCACGCACGTAGTGTTCGATCAGCGCGTCGAGTACGTCGAAAGAGCTTAGCGGCGCCGGCCCGATCGCATCGAGACCGCCCATCCAAGAGGTCCACTCCCAGTGCAGACAGTCGGCCGGCAACGAATGATGCTGGACATCGGCCGTCGCAAGAAACTGGGGTACGGCGAGGATCACGCTGTCGGGCTCGACAGTCGACGACGCCAGTGCGCACTGTGTGGAATGCAGGTACGCATCCGCATCACGAAGTCTTCCGTGCAGCATCACGACCACCCGAGTCGCTTGAGTGGGCCGCGTACTGCCGCCCTTGAAAAGCGGAACGGCTGCCTCACCGCGCGCGTTCGATACGATCAACCGTTCGCTGGCTATCACCTGCACAGGCACTTCGTTGCGTGGCCTTGCATCGCTGTCCATTACAAGATTCATCGCGCCGCTCATTGACCGTCGGCCAGCCAGAGATCGGGCTTGCGAACCAGGCGCCGCCCGGAGGCCGTCAGTCCAACAAGCAGCAGCGAAATGACGCCTGCGCAGATCAGATACCACGCCGGGACCAACCGCGAGCCGGTGACGTCGATTAACGTCGAAACCGTGAGGGGCGCAAGACCGCCGAAGAGCGTGACCGCCACGTTGTACGAGAGCGCAACGCCTGTGGAGCGCGTCGAGGTCGGAAAGAGCTGCGTGAGCATGCCGGGGTGCGCACCGGACATGAGGCTAAGTACGACAGTCGCAATCATTTGCGCGGTGAACACACGTTCAGCGGACGGCGCCGCGAGCACCCATGCAAAGAGCGGATAGGCAACGCACACCCACGCTATCGCGACCGGGAAAAACAGACGATATGCGCCGAAACGGTCGGCAAGACGCCCCGCCAGCGGATAGCCGGCAATCCCAATCAGGCCAGAAATGGCCGTTCCGAACAGCGCATTTTTCAGCGGCAAATGCAGCTGATGCTCGACATATAGCGGCATGTACGAATGCCACAGGTAATTCGTTGCGGCCCCAACGATGATGACGCCCATCGCGCACAGCGCCGCGTCGCCGCGCTCACGAATGAACGTGCGAAGCGACTGACGCGGTGCGTGTCCGAGCCGCTCGCGCAGCTGAAGAAACTCCGGCGACTCGCCCACTTTGTGCCGGATATAGAAGCCCACCGGACCGACGAGCGCGCCGAGCAGGAACGGGACGCGCCAGCCCCACGACACGAGCGATTCGTGCGAGAGCCGCGTGGTGAGGAGCAACGCGCAGAGCGACGAGAGCAGGAGCGCGACGGCCTGCGACGTCATTTGAAAACTGCCGAAGAACATCTTGCGCCGAGGCGGCGCATATTCCGTCAGCATTGCAGCTGCGGTTGCGAACTCTCCGCCCACCGACAGCCCCTGCAGAATGCGCGCGACAATCACAATGAGCGGCGCCGCAATGCCGATAGTCGCGTAGCCGGGTGTCAGGCCCATCATCAGCGTACTCAGCGCCATCAGAAGAATCAGCAGCGACAGCGTCTTGCGGCGCCCGTAACGATCGGCGCACGCGCCGATAACAATGCCGCCGAGCGGCCGCACCAGAAAGCCGATTGCAAACGTGGCGAGCGTCAATGTGATCGACACAAAGCTGTTGTTCGCGGGAAAGAACACCTGTGCAATGACCTTGGCGAAATACCCGTAGATCAGAAAGTCGAACCACTCAAGACCATTGCCGATGACTGAAGCAAGCACCGCGCGGCGCATCTGTGAACGGCTGAGAGGTGGCGCGGCCGCAGCGGGCGTGACCGCTTGCATAACGGTTTGCATGTGTCTCCTTTGTATTCGGCTGCGTGCAAATAGAGAGTACGTGCGGAAGTCACCAATGTAAAATACATATGAGACGCGGTTGCCATATCCAACACATATAGCAGGCCAACCATGGAACTGAGACATTTGCGCTACTTCCTCGCGGTCGCCGAAGAAGGCCAGTTCACCCGCGCCGCCGCCCGGCTGCACATTCAGCAACCGCCGCTGTCGCAGCAGATTCAGGAACTCGAACAGGAACTCGGCTTCGCGCTTTTCGTGCGGCAGCCGCGCGGCGTCGCGTTGACGGCGGCAGGTGAAACGTTCGCAGCACGCGCCCGCTCCGTGCTGCTCGAACTGGACAATGCAGTCGTTCAGGCGCGCCGCGTTGCGCAAGGGCACATCGGCACCGTGCGCGTTGCGCTTACGAGTTCGGCTGCGTTTCATCCTCTGACGCCCACGGCCATCCGCAATTTCCGTGAACTGTACCCTGAGGTCGCCATCGAAATGACGGAGGTCAACGCGGCGGACATCATCGAAATGATGGTAGAGGACCGTGCGGATGCGGCGATTCTGCGCAAGCCGGTTCACACGCCCGCAGGTCTGCGGTTCGAACTGCTGGCCGAAGAACGAATGTTGCTGGTGTCATCGGCACCTGTAAATTGATACACGTCGGCACTGAGGAATTGATACACCTCGACGAAGGGATAATGGCCGCTT
>NZ_JAWRXU010000937.1:0-262 GCF_046534895.1 Paraburkholderia sp. SIMBA_053
CGGAGATCGTGCGGAGCAGCCCTTTCAGATGGGGGCGTACAACACGACCGAGACGACGGCGAAGCGCATGAACGTCGCAACCGACCTGATTGGAAACCCACTCGATCGGCACGTGCACGTCTTTCACCACCTTCCCATCAATCACCTCGTTACGCATGGCACGCTGGAAACCGTAGACCCAGGCGAGACAGTCGTAAAGACGGGTCTGCGTGTGGTCAGGCTCGACGAAGGCAAAAAGATCCATCGACGACGATTCCAGTGG
>NZ_JAWRXU010000938.1:0-262 GCF_046534895.1 Paraburkholderia sp. SIMBA_053
GCTCGAAGGCGCGACCATCGTGCGTATTGGCACCGCCATCTTCGGCGCCCGCGATTACTCTCACTGAACTTCCGAACATCATGAAAATTGCCTTCATCGGCGGCGGCAACATGGCCGCTGCACTCATCGGCGGTCTGATCAAGCGTGGCGTTGCGCCGTCGGATATCCGCGCAATCGACCCCAACGAAGACGCGCGCAAGCGCAGCGAGCAGCAATTCGGCATCGCCACGAGCGCTTCGGCGGATGCGTCGCTGCAATCGTT
>NZ_JAWRXU010000939.1:0-262 GCF_046534895.1 Paraburkholderia sp. SIMBA_053
AGGCGCGGTCCGTCACGTTCGAACTGCCGCGCGGGCTAGGCCCGATTGAGACGCTGCGCGCACGGGCGGTGATCGAAAGCGGGATCGCGGCGCTCGCCGCGTCCGAACGCAAGGATTCGGACCTCGACCAGATCTTCGCCGCGTTGCGCGCGATGCGCGAGAACATGGACAACAAGGCTGCGACTGAGGCCGCTGACCGCGAGTTCCATCTGGCGATTGCACGGGCAACAGGAAACGAAGTGCTCCGGCTCGTGGTGGCCGC
>NZ_JAWRXU010000940.1:0-262 GCF_046534895.1 Paraburkholderia sp. SIMBA_053
GTCAGCAGCACGCGCTGTCCGGTCGGATCCACGCTGGGGACCGGCGGCGGTGGCGCCTTGAGCACCTTGAGCAGCGGTGCCGGCGGTACCGAATAGCCGGCGAAGGCCGGGGCGCTGGCCAACAGCAGCGCGGAGGCGACCAGCACGACGGCCGGCCTGTTGCGGGAAGCAAGCATCCTGTTATCCCCTTGGACGAATGAAGCCCCGCACGAGCACGCGGGGACCTGGCGAATCTAGCATCGTGCCGGTCGCCCGCACCGGG
>NZ_JAWRXU010000941.1:0-262 GCF_046534895.1 Paraburkholderia sp. SIMBA_053
TCGATTCGGATGCGCACGCACCGGGGCAGCTGTCGTTGCTGGATCACGGCGCCGAGCGCGCGGAACGGGCGGGGATCCCCGCATCACGGATCGTGACGACCTGGGGCCTCTCCCGCTTGCTCGCCTGGGCCGAGTGAGTCGGGCCCGCACGCCGATCAGTCGGCCTGCAGGGCAGCCTTCGACACGGCTGCGACCGCCCGCGTCATGGAACCGCCGAGGTTCCACTTCTCGGCGAGAGCGGTGGCGGCGTCGACCTCGGCGG
>NZ_JAWRXU010000942.1:0-262 GCF_046534895.1 Paraburkholderia sp. SIMBA_053
GCGTGTGGTCGGCGTCGAGACGAGTCCCGTGACCACGCTCCCGCAGACAGAAGCGACGGTCAGACAACGTCTCTACGTCGCGGCGCCCGAGAGGTGGAGCGTCGACCACCCGGCGCTGTACACCGCCCGCACGACACTTGACGGCATCTCCGAGACGCCTGAGACCCGCAACACCACGTTCGGCATCCGCACGCTGCAACTCGATCCCGCTCATGGTCTGCGCATCAACGGGGAACCTGTGAAGCTGCGCGGTGCATGCATC
>NZ_JAWRXU010000943.1:0-262 GCF_046534895.1 Paraburkholderia sp. SIMBA_053
GCGCGCACGTACGCGCCGACGCGCGGCAGGACCGTCACCAGTCCCTCGCGTTCCAGTTGCGCGAACGCCTCGCGCATCGGCGTGCGGCTTACGTTCAACTGCTTTGCAACCTGCACTTCCGAAAGGCGGCTGCCCGGCGCGAGCACGCCCTCGACGATCGCCTCGCGCAACGCGGGCACCACCACACCCTCGCTCAATGAGTCGCTCGATGCATGCACCGTGCGCAGGCGCGAGTGAGATTTGATCGCGATCTTGTCTAGCG
>NZ_JAWRXU010000944.1:0-262 GCF_046534895.1 Paraburkholderia sp. SIMBA_053
GCGTCTTTGCGAAAGACGGGACATCCAACACATTTTCGCGGTGTGATGCACAGGCGCGTGGACCTGAAAGTGATGGTGTGTACGCAACACAACCGCCCGAAATTCTGTTGGGTGTGTCCCTACACAGGCCATCTGCAAAGTACACGTCTGCTTGAAATATTGCGATAAATCAATGGCTTAGATAGCCTGGTCCGAATGATGCGAAAGAGCTGGCAACAGTGTTGGCCCTTTGAATCGGATACCAGAGCAAAGCCATGAACCG
>NZ_JAWRXU010000945.1:0-262 GCF_046534895.1 Paraburkholderia sp. SIMBA_053
CCGGCGATGCAGGGTGCCGCATTACAATAGCGGTCATGACGAAAATCGTGCTGCTTGCCCTCGATACTTCGACCGAATTCTGCTCGGTCGCACTCCTGTCCGCCGAATCCGCCGACGATACGTCATCGGCCGATGCGGACGCGCCTGCGCCCGCACCGCGCGTGTGGACGCGTCACGAAGCGACGGGCGCCGTCTCCAGCACGCGGCTTCTGCCTGCCATTCGCGAACTGTTCGACGAAGCGGGTCTCGCGCTCGCAGACTG
>NZ_JAWRXU010000946.1:0-262 GCF_046534895.1 Paraburkholderia sp. SIMBA_053
TTGTTCACGTGCGTTGCCAACGCGCTCTCTATACGCATCACCCGCTTCATGCACCCGATCGTGCTCAACGCTTCCGTGATACCTCGCGTTGCAGATCTATCCGCCCGCGTCGAATCTGCTTGTCGATCCCGCGCTGAACGACGCCCTCGCCGCGCTCGAACCCGCCGAAATCCAGTTGCAGGAAGCCGCGTACTCGCTGAGCCACTACGCGCAGCGGCTGGAACTCGATCCCGACCGGCTCGCCCAGGTCGAGAAGCGCCTC
>NZ_JAWRXU010000947.1:0-262 GCF_046534895.1 Paraburkholderia sp. SIMBA_053
GTGGTGGCAGCTAAATACAGATGTCGTGTTTTTTAAGGGTTAAAAGGTCTGTCTTTCATGGGTTACTGATCACGCAGTGTCGAAGGATCCGTTGTGAATGGGCAGGGCGCTGACGTCTGTTTCGACGGACCTTGCAGACCACCGGCCAGGTTTACGGGTTGCGGTTTTATCTGTCTTTGCTGGGCAAGGTCCACGATCACATGCTCGATGTCAGTCTGCGTGAATTCGCGTTGTTTCTTCTTGTCCGGCAAGCGGCTTTGAG
>NZ_JAWRXU010000948.1:0-262 GCF_046534895.1 Paraburkholderia sp. SIMBA_053
TTATCGAGAAATGGCTGCCGTCCGAGCCGATGCAGCGCGTCGTGCTATGGAGCGCGGCGCTGCTCGTCTCGCTGCCGTTTCTCGTCGCCGTCTACCGGAAGACCAAGTCGCTTGCGCTGTTGCTGGCCGAAATCAGCGTGCAGCCGGCGAAGGCAGGGCGCTTCACGAGCGCGATCCGCTACGCCATTTCGGACCTCGTGCCTGTCGTTTCGATGCTAGGCGTGTTTCTGCTCGTCGCGGCGCTGTCGAGCACGATTCTGCC
>NZ_JAWRXU010000949.1:0-262 GCF_046534895.1 Paraburkholderia sp. SIMBA_053
GCCACCGTTTTTCCGGCTGATATATATCGCTGAAAATCTGTGTAACCCCCCAGCTTATTTTTCGAATTGACCTCACCGCACATGCCATTCTTATTTCTAAATTCAGCTGAGTTGGGGTCTGATAGGTTGTATCGAACATTATTCTCTGCCTGGTAAGCCAAGATTGGGCTTACAGCCCAAGCAGGAACCCCAACCATAGAGACATAAGCTAACCCCACTAATGCAATTGCTACCAATAACACCAGCATCGTAACTATCGCTT
>NZ_JAWRXU010000950.1:0-262 GCF_046534895.1 Paraburkholderia sp. SIMBA_053
GTTTCTCGGCACGGTGCTCGTCGAGCTGTTAAGCGTGACGCGCAGTCTGCTGGCCGGCACGATGCTGCTGTTCATGATGGCCGCGTGGATGAGCGCGCCGTCGTTGCGTTACCTGCTGCGCTCGGCCATACGTACGTTTATCGTGAGTATCGTGCTTGGCGCGATGGGCGCGCTCGCCATACTGAGCATGCCGTCAGTCAGCGAGCACTGGATGCAGCGCTTCACGGCTGCCTCCAATACGCAGACTGGCAAGGACCCGACG
>NZ_JAWRXU010000951.1:0-262 GCF_046534895.1 Paraburkholderia sp. SIMBA_053
CTACAACGACCCCTGGCGGTGACGCAGTGAAGTTCTACTGCTCGGTGCGCATTCGTCTCGGCAAGACGATGATTAAAAAGTCGGCCAGTGATAGCACCAAAATTGGACAGCAGATTGGTGCCGAGTGCATCAAGAACAAGGTCTCGGTGCCGTTCCGCAAGTGCAAGTGGAATTTCATGTTTAACGAAGATGGCACTGGCAGTTTCGACATCGAAGGGTCGCTGGTCGAATATCTCTGTGAGCATGAAATTGTCGAGCCAGG
>NZ_JAWRXU010000952.1:0-262 GCF_046534895.1 Paraburkholderia sp. SIMBA_053
CGTGTCGAGGTCGCCTTCCGGGCCCCCGTGCGGCCCCACGACGAACTCACTCCGGTGGGACCGCTGTTCGACCTCCGCGCCGAGGAACTCGGGCTGTTCGGCGCCGGCCTGAACTTCCTGGTGCTTCCCGGCGACGTCTCGACGCCCGACGGCCCCGTCTTCGATTTCTCGCTCCGTTGGCTCTTGGACGAGGGCGTCCAGGCGGTGTCGAGCTACGGCACCGGCGATCGCTCGTGGAGGGGGCCGCTGCAGTCGGTCGCGT
>NZ_JAWRXU010000135.1:0-430 GCF_046534895.1 Paraburkholderia sp. SIMBA_053
GCCGCTGCTCTGGAAGCATTTCCGGGCGCACCGCTCGGTGCTCATGCGTCTCGCCCGCACCCTCGATTGGGATTCCACAAGCCAGGTGCGCACGCTGCTCGATGCGCTCGATGTGGTGCTCGAAAACGAAACGTTGCACCGCGAATGGATCGATGCCGATGTGGACCTGAGTTTTGCGGCGTCGCGCTGGCGCAAGCTCGTGCGCCGCTCCCACGGTGAAGGGGCGCCGACCAACCGGCGCTATCTTGAACTATGCGTGTTCTCATACATGACGGAGGAGCTGCGCGTCGGTGACCTGTGCGTGTCCGGGTCTGATGCCTGCGCCGACTACCGCGATCACCTGCTGCCGTGGCGGCAGTGTGAGCAGCAGCTGCCCGATTACTGCGCGAAGGTCGGCCTGCCGGAAACCGGTAGCGAGTTCGTTGCCCAG
>NZ_JAWRXU010000953.1:0-262 GCF_046534895.1 Paraburkholderia sp. SIMBA_053
GCGTTCGCCGGCGCGAAGCGAAAAACACGCGCATGCTATTGGCGGTTGTCATTAATGCGGCGCTCGCGCGACTAATACTCGGGGCCATTCGAGCCACGCGAAACGCGCCGGGCCGCGTGAACCGCGCGTGAACCGAAAGGTATCGCCGTTATGCAGGTGCAATGAGGACAGACAGGACAGACATCATGAACATCGACAAACGTATCGACACCAAGCGCTCCTGCTCGCGCGTGGCAAGAATTTCCGTTGGCATCGGCTTCGG
>NZ_JAWRXU010000954.1:0-262 GCF_046534895.1 Paraburkholderia sp. SIMBA_053
TGGTAGATCCAAAAGATATCGACGAAACGAACATGGCTTTATCTATTGCTAACATCACACGCGTATTTAATGATGAACAAAAAATTCCTGAAATGGACAAGTATGCTGCTTCAAAATTGTATTCTGAGTTTACTACGAATGGAAAGACTGCCGATGCAAAAGTATTAACAGTTGATAACGTATTAGATGTTTATGATGACTTCATGATGGAAATGGATGATGCGGAAGTTCCGCAAGAAGGACGTATTCTTTATGCAACACC
>NZ_JAWRXU010000955.1:0-262 GCF_046534895.1 Paraburkholderia sp. SIMBA_053
TCCAGTTATATCAGAGGTATTCGATGTGCAGAATACTCGTTGGACTCACTGGACGATACAAGATAATCCGATCATTACTGAAGAACGTAAGCAAGAAATACACGATATCCTTTCGAAGAATCCGTATTTACTGGAACGAGATTGGTTCGGTAAACGGGTTATGCCACAAGGTGTTATCTATTCTATGTTCAGTATGAAAGATAATATAATACCTGCTGTACGTGGAAAAAGATACGAAATGTATTTCACTGCTGATGGTGGT
>NZ_JAWRXU010000956.1:0-262 GCF_046534895.1 Paraburkholderia sp. SIMBA_053
GCTCGCACAGACAGATCCGCGAACGCAGGCTAACCGACAGGTTGTCTCTTACCGTCGTCAATTCGAACAAAAGGAGTCGCCATGAACATCCATCTCACGCTCGGCCCGCTCGTCGCGCTGATCGCCGGCATTCTCATTCTGATCGTGCCGCGCCTGCTCAACTTCATCGTCGCGCTTTATCTGATCATCATTGGGCTGATCGGGCTGTTCGGCGTCGGGGGCACGGCGCACTTTTGACGCGCCTGATGCGCGCGCACGAACG
>NZ_JAWRXU010000957.1:0-262 GCF_046534895.1 Paraburkholderia sp. SIMBA_053
TCCATGTGCTCTGCGCCTTCATTACGGCACCAGTTTGCTACGGTGCGGCCGCTGCAGTAACGCGAAATTGCAGGGCATTAGCGGCCTGGCGGCTGGGCAGCGGCGCCTTCCGTAGCCGGCGGATTACCGTGCGGCGTGATTGCTTAGGCCATGCCTTAGAGCTTGCGTTGCAACGTCCCAAGGCCGACCGCAAGGCTCGCGCGCACAGATAGCGATGCGCGGCCATACGACTGCTAGCCAGCAATGTGGTGGATCATGAGCC
>NZ_JAWRXU010000958.1:0-262 GCF_046534895.1 Paraburkholderia sp. SIMBA_053
GCAACTCCCAGCAGAACGTCCATGTTAGATGTGGTGAACAGGCAAAACTTCAGGCAATTTCCCGATACTTTCACTTTTTTGCAATTCGGTAGAAGCCGGAAAAGCCTCGACATAAAAATCACCAATTGACATGACATCGTTTCCCGCACGCAAGCTTGCAGACCATTTCGGAACGCTGCAAAGGAAAAACGGCGCGCGCGCCATTTCAGTAACCCTAGCAGGCCGGTGAAATACCTCCTGTAGCGGTCATCCAGGAAGAAGG
>NZ_JAWRXU010000959.1:0-262 GCF_046534895.1 Paraburkholderia sp. SIMBA_053
AGAGAGCAGCCCCAACAGGCTGACGACAACGCCGATCGGCGCCGAGTCATGTTCGTTGATCCACGCCGCAAGCGAGCCGAGCATGACCAGCAACGCAGCGGCGGCGCTGATCGGGTGCCGCGACGGAGGCGGTACGAAATAGTACGGGCGCTCGTTTTGACCGCTCGTTCTTAATTCTCCACTTCAGTGCAGTTGTTCCGGAAGCTCCAGCCGTATCTTCGACGGCGCGTGGCTAACGCACCGCTTCACTCTAATTCGTGGG
>NZ_JAWRXU010000960.1:0-262 GCF_046534895.1 Paraburkholderia sp. SIMBA_053
AGGATCTGCGTGGTCATGGGATCGAAGTGGGCGCTGTTCGCCGGTTGTGCCAGGCCGCTATTGTCGCAAGAACCGCGCGACGTTCAGGCGTTGGTTTGCAGCCAGAAGGTGACGGGGCCGTCGTTGACGAGCGACACCTGCATGTCGGCGCCAAATTCGCCGGTCTCGACGACAGGATGTTTCGCGCGCGCCGCCGACACGAAATAGTCGAACAGACGCTTGCCTTCGTCCGGCGGCGCGGCGGGCGTGAAGCTCGGACGCA
>NZ_JAWRXU010000961.1:0-262 GCF_046534895.1 Paraburkholderia sp. SIMBA_053
GCGCGGACGCGGACGCCCCGGCGGCTGGCGGGCGCGAGTGTCGCCGGCGTCGCGATCGTGGTCGTCGCGGTCGTCTCGGGCCTCGTGCTGCGGACCACAGATTCGCGCAAACTGAAGACCTGGACCGACTCACAGGCCGTGCCCACCGTGAACGTGATCGCGCCCGTACGCGATGCGAGCGGCCCCGTGCTCACGCTGCCGTCCGAACTGCAGGCTTATTCGCGCGCGCCGATCTTCGCGCGCGTCAGCGGCTATCTGAAAG
>NZ_JAWRXU010000136.1:0-430 GCF_046534895.1 Paraburkholderia sp. SIMBA_053
GGAAAACCAATACGCAGGAAAACTTATGCATTCTGAATCGTTCCGCCACCTATCTACCTGGATAGGTGTGCATGCTTATCGGATAACGCAGAATTTGAGATAGCAACAGCACTCAACCGACGGGACACGAAAATGGAACTTCTGGACAATCACTGGCAACCGCAAACCGGCCTCCAAACGCGTTCGGCGGAGCCTTCCACAGCGGTGGACCGGGTCTTGATCATTGCTTACCGCAAAAAGAAAAAAGAGAGCCAGCGCCGTTTCTGGGCGCGTTTCGGCGTCACCCAGTCGCGCGGCAGCCGCTTTGAATCCGGCGCCGAAATTCCGGCACCGGTTTCGATCCTGCTGGGCCTGTATTTCACCAAGACCGTCTCGGATGCGGACCTCGGCCGCGCCGAGCGCGTGCTCCACAGCCGCGACGCCGCCGCCT
>NZ_JAWRXU010000962.1:0-261 GCF_046534895.1 Paraburkholderia sp. SIMBA_053
CGATGCGACTCGACGGCATCATGCAGATCGCCGAACAGCAGCGCGCGTTGCATGCGATACACCCAGTAGGCGAGATCCACCAGCGTGACGGGCGCACCCTCGACGGGGACGGGCGGGGCCTCTTCGTCGGGGTCCGGCGCGCCATCCTGCAACGCCGTGACGAACGCCCACTTCGCGAGAAACGATTTGATGACGAGGCGAAAATTCGCGTCGCGCACCAGCGCAAGACCTCGCGCAATCGTCGCGCGCACGTCGCCGAGG
>NZ_JAWRXU010000963.1:0-261 GCF_046534895.1 Paraburkholderia sp. SIMBA_053
CGGCGGCGCTCAAGCATCAGTGGCTGGACCGCGACGGGCTGCTGTCGCGCATGATTCCCTTCCTCAAATAAGGACCACCATGAAGGTCTCGTTTTATCGCTACATGCTGGCGGCGTTTGCCGCAGCCTCGCTGACCGCGGCCGGCGGCGCGCTGGCCCAGGTCGACGCCGCGAAGAGTTCGGTGACGGCTACGTCGAAGCAGATGAACGTGCCGGTCGAAGGCAAGTTCGGCAAATTCACCGCGCAGGGCAAGTTCGATCC
>NZ_JAWRXU010000964.1:0-261 GCF_046534895.1 Paraburkholderia sp. SIMBA_053
GATATAAGATTCAGGAGCGCTGGTCACCGAGGAAACCGAGGGATCTTTCGCAAGGCGAAGTGGCGGAATTGATGTTGTCTGATCCTTCTTTGAGTTTGGCGAACTTGGTGTCACGAGCGGGCGTATCCGAAGAATGGTTCCGCAGCCATTACCCTCGTGAGGCTGCCGAAGTCGCGGCCAGATATCGGGCGCGCCGAAAGAGGAGCGGTTGGCGCCGCTTACTTGCAAAGGGCCGCATTATGCGGGAGGCCGCCGTTTACT
>NZ_JAWRXU010000965.1:0-261 GCF_046534895.1 Paraburkholderia sp. SIMBA_053
CATGAATATATAACCTCTGCAATCACATTGCACAAAGATGGTCAGCTCGATGAAGGTGCTTTGGCTTATGCCAACCACGTCGCCCATGGCGACAAAGTTACAGTCGTCAGTAGTCAACACGGCATAGCGATTTATAGCCAGGTTGGTGATTTCTATCAGCTGGTGCGGGAAATTAAAAATAGCGAGCTGGGTCTGCAGCAATACGATTCCGTTGCTAAAATGTACGTCTCTGGCACAGATAACTGGTTTTTATACCAGGTG
>NZ_JAWRXU010000966.1:0-261 GCF_046534895.1 Paraburkholderia sp. SIMBA_053
CTGACGGGCGTGTACTTCGTCGGACAGAAGTATTTTCCGGCTGCCGACGGCGCGCTTGCCGCTGCGAACGCGTCACGCGTGCTGCATCAGGCGCGCGAGCAGCTCGACGAATACTTCGCAGGCGAGCGCCATACGTTCACTGTGCCCTTAAGAATGCTGGGCAGCGCGTTCCAGCGTGACGTGTGGGACCAGCTCGTGCAGATTCCGTACGGCGAGACGGCGAGCTACGGCAGCATCGCGCGGCGGCTCGGCTTGCCGCTT
>NZ_JAWRXU010000967.1:0-261 GCF_046534895.1 Paraburkholderia sp. SIMBA_053
CGCGAGAATCTTGAGGAGGGCAACCGTCTGCTGCATGTCCTCATACGATTGGGCATCCTGCACGACAACCTTTGCCTCGCCGTTCTGGGTGATGAGCATGGGTTCGCCGCTTTCGGTGATGTCCCGGACGATTTCTGCTGCGTGGCTTTTCAGGTAGCTTATTGGCTTGACCTGACTCGGTTTCATACCCGCTCCCTTCGGTTGAGATTGCAGGACTAAATATAGACCTAAATTCGGTCCGAGTCTAGGAGGAGGCGCCAT
>NZ_JAWRXU010000137.1:0-430 GCF_046534895.1 Paraburkholderia sp. SIMBA_053
GCATCGAGACGAGCTGGTGCGCGGTGGACGATGTGCTGCATCCGAAAACGGGCGGCGCGATGCCCGTGCACGGCTATGCGGCCGGCAGTGAAGGGCCCGCCGAAGCCGATGCGCTGCTCGCACGCGACGGCCGCGCGTGGCGGCCATTAAAGACCAATGCAATCGAAAAGAAGTGAACGCGCTCGGTAAAACCACATCAACGGGGGGCAACATGGCGGCATCGAAAGACAAGGCAGCAACGCGTAACGAACGGATTCTTGCAATCGACGTCGGCGGCACTGGATTGAAAGCGGCGATCATCGACGCAAACGGTCAGATGCAAACCGAGCGCTTGCGCGTGGCGACGCCGCATCCGTGCACGCCGCAGCAACTCGTCGATGCGTTGGCAAAACTCGTCGAGCCATTGATCGCGAAGGCGCCGGCGCAGTTG
>NZ_JAWRXU010000968.1:0-261 GCF_046534895.1 Paraburkholderia sp. SIMBA_053
CCACCGACGCAGCCGCGATCCGCGCACGGCGTCTGCTCGCGGCGATGATCGACGCCGAGGCGCGTAGCGATCAGCCCGTGCCCGCAGCGATAGCGTAAGCGACGCAAGAAACCAGAAAAAAGGGCGGGACGCATAGCGCCCGCTTCAAGGAGACAGACATGCAATCGTCCGCAACGCCTGGCGCTGCCGCCGCGCTGATCGACAGCCGGCCGCTCTCGGCCTATCAGCGACTGATCCTCGTGTTATGCGGATCAGTCATCT
>NZ_JAWRXU010000969.1:0-261 GCF_046534895.1 Paraburkholderia sp. SIMBA_053
GCTGAATCGAGAAACCGCGTACCGTTTCGCCGATTACGCGGATTTGATGAGCCGGGAATTGGCCGGCAACGTCGATGCATGGGCGACGCTCAACGAGCCCTGGTGTTCCGCGTATCTCGGCTATGGAAATGGCCATCACGCGCCGGGTCTTGCCAACGGGCGCTTTGCCACGCAGGCGATGCATCATCTGCTGCTCGCGCACGGTCTCGCCGTACCTGTATTGAGCGCGAACGATCCGGCTTCGCAAAAGGGCATGGTCGC
>NZ_JAWRXU010000138.1:0-429 GCF_046534895.1 Paraburkholderia sp. SIMBA_053
GTGGCGTTCGAGATCACCTCGGTGAGCGCGGCATCGGTCAAGTCGTTGAGAGCCCGGCTAAGCGAGGCCGAACATCCGATCACGCATATGATCGCAATCGAGCGGGTTTCGCCCGCGAGCGACGGCAGACCGCACCGCGAGTACGGTGCGGATATGTCCGACGACACCGCTCCGCTGCACCTTCTGTTCGAAGATCCCGAGTGGTCGCGTCCGTGGCTCACGATCGGCATCGGCGACGGTGGCAATGAAATCGGTATGGGTGTGCTGCCCGAGGAAATCGTCCACGACGACATTCCCAACGGTCCGTTGATCAGCGCCGCCATTCCCGCGGACTACCTGATTGTTTCCAGCGTCTCGAACTGGGGCGGCTGGGGTCTGGTATCCGCGATGGCGATGGTCGCGCCGCGAGACGCAGCCGCGCGGCTGCTC
>NZ_JAWRXU010000970.1:0-261 GCF_046534895.1 Paraburkholderia sp. SIMBA_053
CCCGACACGGCCTCGACCGTCTTTTCCGGCGATGGCTTCGACGACGGTTTGTTGGACGCGTGCGCGAACGGCATGCTGACAACGAGACCCGCCGCGGCAAGCATCGCGAGCAGGGCGGCATTGCGGATCGTGACTGCGATCGGGCGATGTTTCATGAGAACCTCTTCAAAGTGACCAGTTGAGTGTGGCGAGCAGCACGGTGGCTTTCTTTCCGAGTGCAGCCGGTTGGAGCAAGGCCTGCCCGAGCAGCACCTCGCTGGT
>NZ_JAWRXU010000971.1:0-261 GCF_046534895.1 Paraburkholderia sp. SIMBA_053
GTTGCGGATCGGCTCTTTATCGCGAGGAGATTGGCATATCCCTTGCAGAAACTTGAGCGGGCACTCCGCCGTGCTCGCCCACCCACCCCAAGGAGTATCGCCATGAAATCCACCGTCATCATCAAGGACCTGCCTCGCGGCGCCGACGCCGCCCACGAAGAAGTCACGCTCAGCGCCGAGCAGTTGAAGCTGGTGCGCGGCGGCCGTTCCGTCGTCGTCACCGTCGACGGTGGCGCGCTCGGCCATGTCGACGACTTCTCG
>NZ_JAWRXU010000972.1:0-261 GCF_046534895.1 Paraburkholderia sp. SIMBA_053
GACGCAGATCGGGCCGCGGCTGCGGCGTGCGCTCCGGTTGCGCCGCATCGATCACAGCGCCGTGCCAGCGGCCGTCCCGCACGAGGCTCGCGAACAGCTTCAGCTGACCGACGGTCCGCATGCGCTCGCCTTCGAGACGCGGCAGCGGCAAGCCCGTTTCCAGATGGGCGCGCTCCGTCAGCACCGCGCCGAGATCGACGATCGCTTGCGCGATGGCATCGAGGAACTGCGCGCGCTGTTCGTCGGGCAATTGCCGATACG
>NZ_JAWRXU010000139.1:0-429 GCF_046534895.1 Paraburkholderia sp. SIMBA_053
CATCCGTACGCAGGCCGAGGACGACACCCCGTTCTTCGTCTGGTTCAACTCCACGCACATGCACTTCCGCACCCACACCAAGGAAGAGAGCAAGGGGCGCGCCGGACGCTGGCAGTCGAACTACCACGACACGATGCTCGACCACGACTACGTCGTGGGGAGCCTGCTCGACCTCCTCGACGAGCTGGGCCTCGCCGAGAACACGATCGTCATGTACTCGACCGACAACGGCCCCCACATGAACAGCTGGCCGGATGCCGGCATGACGCCGTTCCGCAATGAGAAGAACTCGAACTGGGAGGGCGCCTATCGGGTCCCGGCGATGGTGCGCTGGCCCGGGCACGTTCCGGCAGGCACGACGCTGAACGGCATCGTCAGTCACAACGACTGGTTCGTGACCTTGCTGGCGGCGGCCGGCGACACCGACAT
>NZ_JAWRXU010000021.1:0-71701 GCF_046534895.1 Paraburkholderia sp. SIMBA_053
TCCATTGGATGCGCGGCTGCGGGAATCCATTCGAGCGCGGCCTTCACATTGGCGGGCAGGCCGCGCAACGCCTTGAGTTTGGTCTTGTAGGCGGCGAGTTCGGCCTGTGTCGGCAGCTTTTCGTGCACGAGCAGATACGCGATCTCCTCGAACTCGCAATTGCCCGCGATGTCGAGAATGTCGTAGCCGCGATAGTGCAGATCGTTGCCGGTCTTGCCGACCGTGCAGAGTGCCGTGTTGCCCGCGGTCACGCCGGACAGCGCGACGGATTTCTTCGGTTTGAATGCGCCCGCGTTCGGCGTGCCGTTGTCTGCTTCGCTCATCAGTCTGTCTCCAGTTGCGACGCTACGTTTTTGAACGGGTCGTCAAATGCAAAGATTGGGCCATGCGCTGCGGCGGGCGCTAAGTGCCTGTTTCGGCGGAGATCCCGCCTTCTGCGAAATGCCGATTATTTCACTCATGAAATAGGCGAATTTCATTTTTGAAATGGATGCGCGCATAATGACCGTATCTAGCCAATCGGGAGCGCACCGCGCCACTGCCGTGAGCACAACCCCCTTCGACCCCATCCAGCGCCCGCGCATCTGGGCGCTCAGCATCAGCCGCCTGCGCGACCTGTTTTTCGACATCGCCGGCGAATATGTGGAGCGCGCCGACCTGCGCATCGTTGCACAAGGTTTCGAAGACGCCGTTCGTGAAATCGAGGCCGCCGGCGCGTCGCGTCCCGATGTCGTCATCGCGGGCGGCTCGAACGGCGCTTATCTGAAAACGCGCGTCGCCGTGCCGGTCGTGATGATCACTCCAACGGGCTTCGACGTAATGCACGCGCTCGCGCGCGCTCGCCGCGACGGCTCGAAAGTCGCATTGGTCACGCACGGCAATACGCCCGACGAGATTCGCCGCTTCGTCACCGCATTCGGGCTCGACGTGACGTTCGCCTCGCATCAGTCGGCGCAAGACGCGGAAAGCGTCGTGCTCGATCTACGCGACCGGGGCGTGGACGTGGTGGTCGGCCCAGGTCTCGTGACCGACCTGGCCGCGAACGCCGGCATGGGCGCTGTGTTTCTCTACTCACGCGCGTCGGTGCGCGCGGGTTTCGACACGGCGCTCGAAGTCGCGCAAGCCACGCGGCGCGAAACGATCCGCCGTCAACGGCTCGACAATCTGCTGCAACACCTGCGCGACGGCGTCGTCGCGCTCGACTCGCAAGGCCGCGTAGAAGCGATGAACCAGCGTCTTGCCGCCGTGCTCGGTATCGACGCGGCAAATGCAGTGGGCCGCGCGTTACTCGAGCTTGCACCGGATCTCGACGGCAGCCTGCCCGATTCGGACGGCGACGCGTTTTGCACCGTGCGCGGCGCGAGCTATGTCGTGCATCGCGGGCCGCTTGCAACGAGCGGAGCAGCGGCGGGCACGGTGCTGACGTTCCAGGAATCGCGCGCGGTCGAGCGGCTCGACCGCACATTGCGCTCGCGTCAGCGTGTGCAGCAGTTCAGCGCGCGGTATCGGCTCGAAGACATGGTCGGCGCGTCGGAGTCCATGCAACGGGTGCGCGCGCTCGTGCAGCGTTACGCAAGGTCGGACGCCACCGTGTTGATTCTCGGCGAGAGCGGCACCGGCAAGGAGATGGTCGCGCAAAGCATGCATCACCTGAGCGCGCGGCGCGACTTCGCGTTCGTCGCCATTAATTGCGGCGCCTTCCCCGAAGCCTTGCTGGAAAGCGAGTTGTTCGGATACGAAGAAGGCGCGTTCACCGGCGCGCGCAAAGGCGGCAAGGCGGGGCTGATTGAAGTCGCGCATCGCGGCACGCTGTTCCTCGACGAAATCGGCGAAATGCCGCTCTCGTTGCAGAGCCGGTTGTTGCGCGTGCTGCAGGAGCGGGAAGTCGTGCGGCTCGGCTCGACGGAACCCACGCGCGTCGACATTCGTGTCGTCGCGGCGACGCACCGTGCGTTGACCGCGGGTATCGAAGCCGGTACTTTCCGCGCCGATCTGTACTACCGGCTCAACATTCTCAGCATTGCGCTGCCGCCGCTGCGCGAGCGTCCAACGGATCTGATTCCGCTCGCCGTCGAGTTGTTATTGCAAGCCGCAGCGCGTGAGCTGAGGCTTGCCGCGCGTCTGCCCGACGCCGCCGCTGCTGAACGCGTTCTTGCCGGGCTCGCGGAGCCGTTGCAGCGCTATGCGTGGCCCGGCAACGTGCGGGAATTGCAGAACGTGGTCGAGCGCATCGCGGTCGAGCTTGCCGAGATGGAGACCGAGACGAACGTGGGCCTACATGCGGACGCCGCAGCACAAACCAGCCCAAGCCGGAACGCTGCAATCGCGCAACCGCTCATTACACGCGACATGCTGCGCACCATCGCGCCCGAGATCACCGAGCCGCACCACACGCGTTCAAAGAAAGCCGCGCTCACGTTGCGCGAACGCAGCCGTCATGTGGAAGCCGACGAGATTCGTGCCGCCCTTGCCGCGCACGGCGGCGACCGCGACGCCGTTTGCGACGCGCTCGGCATCAGCAAGACGACCTTATGGCGGAAGCTGAACGCACCGCGCTAGCTTTCGCGCTCACGTTGCATTGCTTGCCCGCAATGCCAGTATTGGCCGTCGCGCGTTGAATGAACATGCTGGGTGTCATGCCGCAGCATCGTTTGAAGTGCCGGCCAAAATGGCTTTGGTCGAAGAAACCGACCTCGGTGGCTACCACCGAGCCGGGCACGCCTTCAAGCAGCATCGTCTGCGCACGCTGAATCCGCACGCCGCACAGATAGCGATACGGCGAAGAACCGTATTGCTGCCGGAACACCGTCGCGAAGCGCGACACGCTGAGCGCGGACAGTGCCGCGAGTTGCGCGAGCGTCACCGGCTCGTTGAAATGAGCTTCGATGAAGGCCCGCGCGGCATTAAGGCTGATGGACTGTTTCATGACGTCACGATGCTCGAGCGAGGCGCCGCTTCTTTTGCGAAACGCTGAATGGCGAACTTGTCCAGTGGAATCGGCGTGCTGCCCGTATCGACGAGTTCCGCCATCGTCTCGCCGACACCCGGGCCAATCTGAAACCCGGCGCCATTGAAGCCGAATGCATAGAAAAGACCGTCGACCTTGCTGCTCGGACCGATCACCGGTTCGCCGTCGGGCAGATAACTTTCGACGCCGCTCCACACACGAATCACATGCAACGGCGCCAGCGCGGGGACGAGCCGCCGCATCTGCGCGAGCTGACGTACCGTGTTCTGAGGCAGGACCGACGCGCGGCTCGTCACCGGATCGGCCGGCCCGGCGGGACCGCCGCCGACGATGATATTGCCGCGCGGAATCTGCCGGAAGTAGATGCCTTCCTGCTTGATGGACGTGAACACGCCCATCGACGATTTGAACACGTAGGGCACCGGCTCCGTCACGCACATTTGCGGGCCGCTCACGGTAAGCGGCGCACCCTCGCCGAATTGTTCGGTAAGACGCGTCGCCCAGGCGCCCGCACAAATGACCAGTTGCGCGGCGCGGTATACGTCGCCCTGCGCGCTTTCCACGCGAAAACGGTCGCCGTCTTTTTCGACGCGCACGATCTCCGTGTTCTCGATCACCTGCGCGCCGAGCCGCGCCGCCGCGCGTCCGAATGCGGGTGCGGCCAGTCGCGGATTCGCGTGGCCGTCGAGCGGCGAGATGGACGCAGCCAGCACTTCGCGTCCAAGAAAGGGAAAGCGCCGGAACATCGCTTCGCCGTGCAGCACTTCGAGCTCCAGCCCGTGAGCGCGCGCGTCGATCGCGTACTGCTCGAAATTCTCGACGTCTTTCTGGTGATAGCACACGCGCGTATGGCCGACCGGCAGAAACTCGACATCGTCGCCGAGCAATTCAACCGAACGCTGCCACGTACGCAACGCGCGGTTGGCCATCGCCAGTTGCGGCAATGCGCGGCCTTGCCGCCGAATGCCGCCAAAGTTCACACCGCTCGCCTGCTGCCCGGTCAGTCCGCGTTCCAGCAGAATCACCGAGCGATTGCGCCGGCTCAGGAAGAACGTCGTCGTGGTGCCCATGATGCCGCCGCCGATCACGATGACGTCCGCTTCGTTGCGATTGGCCGCGCTCATTGCGTCACCTCCTCGGTGAGTGCCTCGGTGAGTGCCTCGGTGAGTGCCTCGGTGAGTGCAACAGGCAGCGGCTTGACGGGCGCCTGGCCGCGCAACCGTCCCACCGACGACAACGGCACGCAAGCGGCCGCCGCAATGATCTCCGCGCCCGCGTGAGCGCAATAGCGCCCCTGGCAGCGCCCCATGCCGACGCGCGAAAACGCCTTTGCGCGATTGGCTTCCCGCGCGCCCGTCTCGCATACGACGCGACGCAACTCGCCCGCAGTAATCGCTTCGCAGCGGCAAACAATGGTCTCGTCCGGCAGCGACGCAGCGAACTTCGCCGGCCACGGAAACGCTTCGCGCAAGCCCGCGGCAAAGCGTGAGAAGCGCGCCAGTTCAGCGCGCAAGCCTTCCATGTCTTGCATGCTTCCCGTCTGCATGCCGTGGTCGTGCATGACGGCGAGCGCCGCGAGGCGGCCGGAACGTTCCGCCGCGTCCGCGCCGCGCACGCGCGCGCCGTCGCCCGCGAGATAGACGCCCTTGACGCTACTGCGGCCGTCGTTGTCCACTTGCGCGAGCCACTGCTGCGCTTCGTCGTCGAAAACAAAGCGGCAACCGGCCAGATCCGCGAGTTGCGTTTCGGGGCGCAAGTGATAGCCGAGCGCGACCGCATCGCACGCTAACTCGATGCGCTTGCCGCCCGGCAGCGCCGCTTCCACGGCGCTCACGCCCGTTTGCGGGGAACCTTTGATCTCCAGAGGCTGCACGCCGCGATAAACCGGCACGCGGGCTTTCGACAACACGCGCGTCAACGCAATGCCCTTCTTGAGCGCTGCGGGAATCGCGAGCAAGCGCGGCAACGCGGCGACGCGCTGCATGAAGGTCGACGTGTCGAGCACCGCCGCGATCTGCGCGCCCGCCTTCACATATTGCGCGGACACGAGATACAGCAGTGGCCCGCTGCCCATCATGACGATGCGCGAGCCGATTGCGCACCCTTGCGATTTCAGCGCGACCTGCGCGCCGCCAAGGCTATATGTGCCCGCCTGATGCCAGCCTTTGACGGGCATCAGCCGATCGGTTGCACCGCTGCAAATGATCAGCGCGTCGAACGGCAGCGTGCCGTAACGTGTGCCGCTCACTGTGTGCACCGCATTCGCCGAGATATTCCAGACGAGTGTCTCAGGCAGATAGTCGAGCCTGCTTCTCAGCGAATCGAAGCTCTGATGCAACGAAGCGGCGCGCTCCGCCTCCGTGCCATAAAGCGTGTCATAGCTGCGCGAAAAACCTTCAGGTTGACGCCGGTATATCTGTCCGCCGTCGCGCCGGCCTTCGTCGATAACGGTAGGACGCAGCCCGGCTTCGACAAGCGCCTCAGCGGCACGCACCCCCGCCGGTCCCGCGCCGATCACGATTACACGCGGGGCCATACGCCCTCCCCGGCTTCGGCCAGTTTGGTCACGATCGACATGCCGGGTGCCGCCGGCGTGCTGCATGCGCGCACACGCTCGCCTTTCGCGGTCCACACCCAGCAGTCCTGGCAGGCGCCCATCAGACAGAAACCGGCGCGGCGGCCATCGCCGAATTCGGAATCGCGCAACGTGCTTCCGCTCGTGAGCAACGCGACCATCAGCGTGTCGCCTTCGGCGGCTTCGCGTAGCACACCGTCGACGGTAATCGGGAAGGTCTTGCGACCGGTTTCCGCGAGCCGCACAAATCGCTGGTTCATGCCGGGATCGTCTCCAGGGTCTGCAAACGGCTGAGCTCGGCCGCCGAATGATGGCAAAGAATCTCAGCGCCGGAAGGAAGTTTCTTGAGCGACGGCGCGGTCATATTGCACATACCGTCGATTCGCACGGGGCAACGTGACCGGAACGAACAGAGTTCGGGCACGTCGGCGCTCTCGCCCATCGCGGGCAATGCGCAAGCAGCCACGTGACGGCGCGCGTCGAGCCAGCCGGGCCTCAGTTCGGGCACCGAATCCACGAGCAACTCCGTGTACGGGTGATACGGCGGCGCGGCGAGCACGTCGCGCTGTCCTGCTTCGACGCGCTGACCTGCGTACAGCACGATCACTTCGTCGCAGATCGCGCGCACGGTGGAAATGTCGTGGCTGATGAACATGTACGACACGCCAAGCTCGCGCCGCAACTCGGCGAGCAGATCGAGAATCGCCGCGCCGACCACGGTGTCGAGCGCGGAGGTCACTTCGTCGCAGAGAATCAACGCGGGATCGGCGGCGAGCGCGCGCGCCAGATTGACGCGCTGCTTCTGGCCGCCGGACAAACCGGCAGGCGTGCGAGTCGCGATGGAAGCCGGCAGCTTCACCAGATCGAGCAGCGCGAGCATGCGTTTCTTTGCAGCAGCGCCACGCAGATGGTGATAGAACGCGAGCGGCCGGCCCAGAATGTCCGCAATCGAATGGCTCGGGTTCAGCGCGGTGTCCGCGTTCTGGAACACGATCTGGATCTGCCGGTACTGCTCGGGCGTGCGCCGCGACAGTTGCGCCGGCAGTGGCTCGCCATTGAACAGCACGTCGCCGCGTGCGCGGTCGACGAGCCCCGCAACCACGCGCGCGAGCGTCGTCTTGCCCGAGCCCGATTCGCCGATCACACCGAGCGCGCTGCCGCGGGCAATGGTGAGACTCACGTCGTCGAGCACCCGTACGGCGGGCACGCCGGAACGGTCGATGCGGCCATAACCCGCAGACAGTCCGCGGATCTCCAGCAGCGGCGCCACGCGCTTTGCTTCTTCTGGCGGCGTGTCGAATGACGCTTCCGGGCGGCGCGTCGCGGCGAGCAGCTGGCGAGTGTAGGCGTCGACGGGCGCGTCGAGCACCTGGGCGACCGCGCCGTTCTCCTTCACTGCACCGCCGTTCAGCACGACGATGCGATCGGCCATCTGCGCGACCACGGCAAGATCATGCGACACATACACAGCAGTCGTGCCGAGTTCGCGCACCACCTTCTTGAAGGCGGCGAGCACTTCGATCTGCGTGGTGACGTCGAGCGCGGTAGTCGGTTCGTCGAACACGACGACAGCCGGATCGGTAATCAGCGCCATCGCGGCCATCAAGCGCTGCAATTGACCGCCGGACACCTGATGCGGATAACGTTCGCCGATGGTTTCCGGCGCAGGCAACGCGAGCGCGCGAAAGAGCCCGATTGCCTTGGTCCGCGCGGCGTCTTTGGTCATCAACTGATGCAGCAGCGCAGGCTCGGTGACCTGATCCATGATCGTGCGCGCCGGATTGAAGCCGGCCGCCGCGCTCTGCGCGACATACGCGACGGTGCGCGCGCGCAACGCGCGGCGTCCCCGGGCGTCGAGCGACAGCACGTCGACGTCGCCGATGCGCACCGAGCCGCCGCTGATCGAGCAGCCCGCGCGAGCATAGCCGAGCAGCGACAGCGCAATGGTCGTCTTGCCCGAACCGGACTCGCCGATCAGCGCGAGCACCTCGCCCTTCGCCACCGAAAAGTCGACGCCCTTGACGATCTCCGTCATCGGCCCGTGCGCCGCGCCCGCGACGACACGCAGCCCCTTCACTTCAATCATGTGCCGGTCGGCCATCATGCGTCTCCGTGGCTACGGCTGCGACGCCGCAAGTTGTCGATCAGCAGATTCATGCCGATGGTCAGCGTGGCAATCGCCACCGCCGGCATCAGCACTGCGGGTGCGCCTTCCGACAAGCCGCCGATGTTCTCGCGCACGAGCGAACCCCAGTCGGCGTTAGGCGGCTGCACGCCGAGGCCGAGAAAGCTCAGGCCGCTCAACAGCAGCACGATGAACACGAAGCGCAGCCCGAAATCCGCAAGCATCGGATGGATCATGTTCGGCAGCACCTCGACGCGCGCGATATACAGCAGGCCTTCGCCCCGCGCGCGGGCCACCTGCACGTATTCCAGGCCCATCAGGTTCAACGCGAGCGAACGCGAGATACGAAACGCGCCTGGAATGTAGGCGAGCGCGGCAACCGTGGTGAGCATCGTGATCGACGATCCGAACGCGGCGATCACGACGAGCGCGAGCACCTTGCTCGGAATCGAAATCAGCGCATCGAACAGGCGGCTCAACACTTCATCCACCCATTTGCCCGACACCGCCGCGAGCAGTCCGAAGAACGTGCCGATTACGCTCGCGAGCAACGCGGCGGCGAGCGCGAGGCCCACCGTATAGCGCGCGCCGTACAGAATGCGGCTTAGCATGTCGCGGCCGAGATAATCCGTGCCGAGCGGATAGGCTGCGCTATAGCGGCCGAAGATTTCCGTCGACGTCAGCGCGCCGCCTTTGTATGGCGCGACCAGCGGTCCGACGAAAGCGACCAGCAGCCAGAACAGGACCATGAGCAGGCCAAGCAGGCCGAGCACCGAAAAGCGCTGCACGAGGCGTTGCAACACATTCTGCTTAGCGCTCGCCACTTCGACGGGTGGCGTCTCCGCGACGAGTTCATCGCGGCTGACGTCGTATAGCTCGGTGCCGGCGTGAGGAACGTGGGGATTGTTGGGTCGGCTCATCATCGACGCAGCCTCGGGTTGGATACGATCTGACACAGATCCGCGATCAGCACGAGCGCGAGATACGCGGCGCAAAACACCATCACGCAGCCTTGCACGAGCGGCATGTCGCGATTCGTCACGGCGTCGACCATCAGGCTCGCAAGGCCCGGATAATTGAAGATCGACTCGACGATCACTACGCCGCCGAACAGATACGAAAGGCTCAGCGCGACCGCATTGGCAATCGGCCCAATGGTGTTCGGCAGCACGTGCCGCAACACCACGCGGCCCGGCGACGCCCCCTTGAGCAACGCCATTTCCACATACGACGAGTTGAGCTGATCGAGCACGGCGGCGCGCGTCATGCGTGCCATCTGCGCGACGATCACGCAGCACAGCGTCATGACCGGCATCGCGTAGATGCGCAGCAGCGCGCCGAACGAATTCACCTCGGACAGGTACGACAGCGCGGGCAGCCAGCGTAGCTTGACGGCGAAAATGAGCACCGCGACCGTCGCGACGAGAAACTCGGGAACGGCCACGGTCGACAGCGTCAGCACATTGAGCGCACGGTCGAGCAGCGAGCCGCGAAACATCGCCGACGCGATGCCGATTACCAGCGCGACCGGCACCGACACCACCGCGGTCAAGCCGGCGAGCACGAGCGAGTTCGGCAGGCGCGTCGCGATCAACTGGCTAACGGGCAGATTGTTCGACAACGACGTGCCGAAGTTGCCGGTCACAATATGAAGGAGCCACTCGAAGTAGCGTTGCAGCGCGGGCTGATCGAGCCCGAACTGATGCCGCAGGGCGGCGACGGCCTCCGGCGTGGCCGCCTGGCCGAGCGCCTGTTGCGCGGCGTCGCCGGGAAGCAGGCCCGTCACGCCGAACACGATTGCCGAGACCAGCAGGAGCGTGAGCAGCGCGAGGCCGAGGCGCGCGGCAATGAGTCGTTGCGCGTGTGCTTTCATTGAAAGTCGCCTCCTTTTTTGCAGCATGCGCGCCGCGTCGCAACGGCGGGCCGTGCACGTTTGGCGCGTATGGCGCGGATTGCGCGCATTGCGTATTGCGGGGGAAACGGCGCCCCGGTTCACCGAACCGGAGCGCCTTTACATTACGCCTCTAGCCAGACGTTTTCAGCAAATGCAAAACCCATCAGCCCTGCGAGCGGAATCGAGCCGAGGCCCTTGAGCTTGCTCGTATAGGCGTCGAGCGAACTCTGGAACAGCGGAATGCCGATGCCGCCGTTTTCATGCACGAGCACCTGGATGTCGCCGTAGATCTGCTTACGCTTGGCGTCGTCCGGTTCACCACGCGCCGCAACCAGCAACTGGTCGAACTTCGCACTCTTCCAGTTCGCCTCGTTCCATGGCGCGTCCGACTTGAAGAACTGCGTGAGCAGCACATCGGCGCTCGGGCGCGCGTTGACGGAACCGTAACCGAGCGGATGCTTCATCCAGTGATTCGACCAGTAGCCGTCCGCCGGCACGCGCGTGACCTGCAGGTTCAAGCCCGCTTGCGGCCCGACCTGCTGAAGCAGCATTGCCATTTCGACCGAACCTTCAGCCGCCGGCGAAGCGAAAATCTGGATCGGCGTGCTGCCGACCTTGGCCTTCTGGAAGTGATACTTCGCCTTGTCCAGATCGAACTTGCGCTGCGGCAAACCGGCCAGGTAGTACTTGTTGGTCGGATCGATCGGCTGATCGTTGCCGATTGCGCCGTAGCCCTGAAAGACCGCGCGGCGAATCTGCTCGCGATCCTGCAGGTACATCATGCCTCGCCGAAAATCGTCGGTGCCGGTAATGCCGCCTTCGTCGCGAACGACCAGATCCGTGTACTGGCCGGTTTTCGTTTCCAGCACGGAGAAGCCGGACGAGCCCTTGATGCGCGGCGCCGAGCGCGGGCTGACCGCGTTGATCAGCTGCACGTCGCCGGAAAGCAGCGCATTCACGCGTGCCGATTCGTCGCCGATGCCGATCAGTTCGATCTCGTCCAGATGCGGCAGGCCCGGCTTCCAGTATTTCTCGTTCTTCACGCCGACCGTGCGAACGCCCGGCGAGAATTCCTTGACCTTGAACGGACCGGTGCCCACAGCCGTTTTGAAGTCCTTGGTGCCGTCCTTGATGATGAGGAAGTGCGACGTCGCGAGGATCACCGGCAAGTCGGCGTTCGCGCCTTCGAGCGTGATCGTCACTTCGTCCGGACCCGTGGCCTTTACTTCCTTGATCTGATCGGCGAGCGTCTTGGCCTTCGACGCTGTCGCCGGGTCCTTATGGCGCATGATCGAATAGACGACGTCGGCGGGCGCGAGCGACTTGCCGTCGTGAAACTGCACGCCGTTGCGCAGCTTGACGACCCACACGGTCGCGTCTTTCGTATCGAGCGACGTGGCGAGCGCCATCTTCGCGCCCAGATGCGAGTCGAGTTCGGTCAAGCCGTTGTAGAACATGTTGCAACGAACGTAGTCGGTCGCGAGCGCCCCTTTCGCGGGATCGAGCGTGTCAGACGCGGACGCCGACTGTGTCGCCACGCGAATCTTGCCGCCCTGCCTGGGCGCCGCCTGCGCGAGAGCAGCGCCGCTTGCGCTCAGCAGCCCGGCGCCCGTCATCGACATCATCCCGGCAGCGGCCATCGCGCGCAGCACATCGCGTCGCGAGGCGCCCCGGGCTGTCAATTGCTCCAACCCGTTACCGAGGTCATAAGCGCCATGTTTCGAGTTTTCCTTATCCATCGAACTTCTCCGCAAGGTGGGCAGTTGTGATGACTGCGTGGGGCTCAATAACAAACACAAGAACAGGACTTCAATAAAAGATGTCTTTGATACGGTAGTACGTCCCCACGAGCGGCAGGAACCAGGGCTTGCCGGTGTGGCCCGGTATCGCGGCCCATTCCGACTCGCCCCACGGGTTGCGGTCTTCGCGGCCGTCCATGACGTCCGCCATCACCTGACCCATGTGTGTGGACATCTGCGTGCCGTGGCCGCTGTAACCCATCGAAAAATAAATGCCGTCGTGTTGCCCGGCGTGCGGGAGACGGTCGGCGCTGATGTCCACCAGACCGCCCCAGCAATAGTCGATGCGCGCACTCGACAGCATCGGAAACATCACGGCCAGGCCTTGTTGCAGGATGCGCCCGCTCTTCGCATCGGACGGACGTTCCGACGCCGTGAAACGCGCGCGGCCGCCGAACAGCAGACGCGAGTCGGGCGTCACGCGGAAGTAGTTGTGCATCAGGCGCGTGGTCGTATAAGCGCGCCGGTTCGGCAACACCTTCGCCAATAGGTCCGGCGGCAAAGGCTCGGTGACCACGATGAACGACCCGACCGGAGCAAGACGCCGCCGATACCAGCCGAACGGTCCATGGCGCGACGGGCCCGTTGCGATCAACACCTGCTTTGCGCGCACTTCGCCGCGCGTGGTGACGACGCGATGCGCGCCGCCGTCTTTCACGATCGACGTGACCGCCGCGTTTTCATACAGCTTCGCACCGCGACGAACCGCGGCCTCGGCGAGCCCGACCGTGAACTTGCCCATATGCATCTGACCGCCGTGACGTTGCAGCAATCCGCCATGAAAACTGTCGGACTGAACCTCGCTGCGAATACGGTCTCCGTCGATCAGTTCAATGTCGGTATCGACCGTGCGCCGAATCAGATCGGCGGTCTTTTCCAGATGCGCGAGATGATGCGGCTTAGACGCAAGCTTCAGCTTGCCGGACGCCAGGTAGTCGCAGTCGATCTGCTCTTCGCGGATCAAACGCTCGACCGTGTCGACGGCATCGGCAAACGCGCGGTAACACGCGCTGGCGCGCTCGATACCGAGTTGCGCGGCGAGCGCGACGAAGTCTTGCGCGACACCCGTATTCACCTGCCCGCCGTTGCGGCCGGATGCACCGCCGCCAACGCGCCCAGCGTCCACCACCGTTACCGACGCGCCGCGCTTGCCCAGCGCCAGCGCCGCCGACAAGCCGGTGAAACCCGCGCCGATCACCACCACGTCGGCGAGGCCGTCGACCGGGCCTTCACACGCCGTGACGAACGGCGGCGCGGTGTCGAGCCAATAGGATTCGAGCTTCATCCGGTGTGTCCTTTGATCGGCAGATGCTTACAGGCCGAGTTCGGCGGCCAGCCCCGGAATGCCGTCGACTTCGTAGTACTGGTAATACGGCGTCGACGGTTCATGACCGCGGTTGATGAAGGCCTTATGCTTAACGCCCATGTCGTGCACGGTCATGAGGTCGTAACGCAGGCTCGACGACACGTGCAGCACGTCTTCCGGATTGCAGTTCAGCTTGTCGAACATGTACTCGAAGCCTTGCATACGCGGCTTGTACGATTGCGCCTGCTCTGCCGTGAACACCGCATGGAACGGCGCGCCGAGCTTGTCGACGTTGCTCTGGATCTGGTCATTCGACGCGTTCGACAGAATCACGAGCTTGTACTTCTTTGCAAGGCGCGAAAGACCCTCGGGCACGTCCGGATGCGGACCCCACGTCGGCACTGCTTCATAGATCTTCTGCGCACCGGCTTCATTGAATTCGACATTCATGCGCGCGCACGCACGGCGCAGCGCATTCACCACGACATCGCGATACGGCTTCCATGCGCCCAGCACTTCGTCGCGGCGATAGCCGGCGTAGAACGCGACCAGCTTTTCGAGGTCGTCGGCCTTCAGAATGTGGCCGTACAGTTCGCGCGTCATCTCGGCCATGCGGAATCTGGTCAGCGTGCCGTAGCAGTCGAAGGTAATGTATTTCGGTTCGAATTCGATCATGGTGCAGTCCTATCGTGATGGTGAACTCGCGTCGAGCTCATTGGCGAAAACAGGGAAAGCTCATTCCTGTAAAAGATTTAATCAGCGCAAAAACATAGATGTTCCTGATTCGCGCGCTGCTTGTGACACAAACCATTCGTTTTGAGGCCGTTGCGCAGCACAGTCTGCGGTTACCGGCTGGAAGCCTTGCCAGGCTTGGCTCGCGTGGGCCGGGCGTGGACGCCGGCGCCCGTCATTGCCCCCAAGCTTGCCGCCGATGAAATGGCCGCTGCGAATCGCGACATCGTCCGGATTGAAGCTGTCCATGAGAGAGGGTCCTGAGTGGTGACTGAATCAAACCGCCTGCGATGCGTTGGTAGCAGGTCATCGCAATGACAAAATCGTAGAGCCGCGTGCCCGGCATATGTCGCCGACAAAATTCGCCGCGCAGCAGAACCCGCCTGTAATGCACGTGCAGACCTGGTGTTTTGCATCGAATTGCAATGCGGCCCTCTGAAGCGCGTCACATAGAAAGATCGTCCTAGTCACACCGCGCCCTGGATGACAAAGTGACGCGTAAGCCTTTAGCCATTCATGGAGTGCGGCGTGCCCGATTCGATTACCTATAGACGCTTTACCCTCGACGACATAGACGCCGCTCATGCGTTGACGGTCGAACTCAAATGGCCGCATCGCGCCGATGACTGGAGATTCGTCGTGCAACTCGGCGTGGGTTTCGTCGCGGAAGACGCGAGCGGCGTGATCGGCACGGCGCTCTGCTGGAAGTACGGCGCGGACCGTGCGTCGCTCGGCATGGTGATCGTGTCGCCGGCGCGGCAAGGACGCGGCATCGGCAGAAAGCTGATGGAGCTTGTGCTGGAAGAACTCGGCGGCCGGATCACGTTCCTGCACGCAACCCCCGCCGGTCAGCCGCTTTACGAAAAGCTCGGCTTCCGCGCGGCCGGCACGCTCGACCAGCATCAGGGCGCGGCATTTCAGCCACCGCTCGTGTCGTTGCCGCCCGGCGAGCGTCTGCGTCCGTTAGGTTCAAGCGACACCGCGCGGCTCGTGGAACTGGCTTCGCAGGCAAGCGGCCTCGATCGCAGCGAGGTCCTGCCCGCGCTGCTGGAGAACGCCGACGGCATTGCGCTCGACCGCGACGGCGAACTCGTCGGCTTCGCGCTCTTTCGCCGCTTCGGACGCGGCTTTGCGATCGGCCCGGTGGTCGCGCCTCATTCCGGCGACGCGAGCCGCGCGAAGGCGCTCATCAGCCACTGGCTCGCGCTCAATGAGGGCGTCTTCGTGCGCGTCGATACACCGGGCGATAGCGGTCTGACCGAATGGCTCGAACAGCTCGGCCTGCCGCGCGTGGACACCGTCGTCAGAATGGTGCGCAACGCAGCGCCGGAAAGCGTGGCGGCCAAGGCGACAGGTTGCGTGCAGTACGGCATCATCAATCAGGCGATTTTCTGACCCGTCATGGCCTTCCTCTATAAAGCAGACCCGGCGCGTGGGGCGCAATGGGCGAAACTCTTCGCCGAGAAGGCGCCCGACCTACCGTTTCATATCTGGCCCGATCACGGCGATCCCGCCGCGATCCGCTATCTCGCCGCCTGGCAACCGCCTGCCAATCCCACGCTCACGTTTCCCAATCTGGAAGTGGTGTTTTCAGTGGGCGCGGGCATCGATCAATTCGATCTGTCGGGCGTGCCGGCGCATGTGCCGGTCGTGCGGATGATCGAACCGGGGATCGTGGAAGGAATGGTCGAATACGTCACACAGGCCGCGCTGACGATTCATCGCGATCTGTTCGACTACGGCCTTCAGCAACAACAGCAAGTGTGGCGCGAAATGCCGCTGAAGCCGGCTGCGCAACGGCGCATCGGCGTACTCGGACTCGGCGTGCTCGGCACCGCGGTTCTGGAACGGCTGCGCCTTTTCGGTTTTGCATGCGCGGGCTGGAGCCGCTCGCCGCGTGAAATAGAAGGCGTCGAATGTTATGCGGGCGAAGGCTCGCTCGACGCGTTTCTCGCGCGCACCGACATACTGGTTTGCCTGTTGCCGCTCACCTCCGCCACACGCGGTCTGCTCGACGCGAGCCTGTTTGCCAGGCTGCCGCGCGGCGCATCGCTGATTCAAACCGGGCGCGGCCCGCAACTGAATCAGCCGGATCTGCTCGCAGCACTCGACAGCGGTCAACTCCTCAACGCGATTCTCGACGTGACGGATCCTGAGCCTTTGCCGCCCGGCCATCCGTTGTGGACGCATCCACGCGTGCGGATCACGCCGCATATCGCCAGCGCCACGCGGCCCGATACCGCCGTCGACGTGGTGCTCGACAACTTGCGCCGTCATCGCGAAGGTCTGCCGATGCTCGGTCAGATCGACCGTACGCGTGGCTATTAAGCGGCACACATGTCACTGAACACATGCCCGGCGGCACTTTTCAACGTCCGCAGCACAAAATGCTAAGGGCATGCATCAAAACGCGTCGCGCGCGCTTTTCAGGCAATTGTTTAGGCAAGCGGGCGATCGCCCCGGATCAGTAGTATGGAACCGTCAACAGCCCTTTCCCGCGACGAGAACCCACCATGCCGATTCAATCGCTCATTGAAGCCGACCGCCAGCATCTGATTCACCCTGTCATCAACTACCGTGCGCACGAAGCTCGCGGCGTCACGGTTCTCGAATCCGCCAGCGGCGCGTTTCTGCGCGACGCGGCCGGCAATGAACTGCTCGACGCCTTCTCCGGCTTGTGGTGCGTGAACGTGGGCTACGGCCAGCAGAGCATTGTCGAAGCCGCCACCGCGCAAATGAAAAAGCTGCCCTACGCGACGAGCTATTTCCATTTTGGCTCTGAACCTGCGATCGAACTTGCACAGAAACTGGCGAGCGTGGCGCCGGCGTCGCTGCAACATGTGTACTTCACACTCGGCGGCTCGGACGCGGTCGACTCGGCAATCCGCTTCATCACGCATTACTTCAACGCGACGGGCCGCCCGTCGAAGAAGCACATCATCGCGTTGCAACGCGGCTATCACGGGTCGTCCAGCATGGGAGCGGGGCTCACTGCATTGCCCGCGTTCCACCGCAATTTCGATCTGCCGTTGCCGAACCAGCATCACCTGCCCTCGCCGTATGCATACCGCAGCAATTTCGCCGACGACGCCGCGCTGATCGCAGCCTCGGTCGCCGCGCTCGAAGCGAAGGTCGCGGAACTCGGCGCGGACAATGTCGCCGCGTTCTTCTGCGAGCCGATTCAAGGCTCGGGCGGCGTGATCGTGCCGCCGTTCGGCTGGCTGAAGGCAATGCGCGAAAGCTGCCGCAAGTCGGGCATTCTCTTCCTGGCGGATGAAGTGATCACGGGCTTCGGCCGCACGGGTCCGCTCTTCGCATGCCAGGGCGAAAGCGTCGAGCCGGACCTGATGACCGTCGCGAAGGGTTTGACCGCCGGTTACGCGCCGATGGGCGCCGTGCTGATGTCTGACGAAATCTATCAGGGCATTGCCGATGGCGACGCCGAAGCGATTGTCGGCCACGGTCACACGTATTCCGCGCATCCGGTCAGCGCGGCAATCGGTCTCGAAGTGCTGCGGCTTTATCACGAAGGCGGGCTGCTGGCGAACGGCGCAGCGCGCGCCCCGCGTTTTGCGCGCGGTCTCGACGCGTTGCTCGAGCATCCTCTGGTGGGCGACTCGCGTCACCGCGGCTTGCTCGGCGCGCTCGAACTCGTCAGCAACAAGGACAGCAAGGCGCAATTCGACCCGGCACTCAAGCTGTCGGAGCGCATTGCCGCTGCGGCATATGAAAACCGCCTGATTTTCCGCGCGTTCGGCGACAACATTCTCGGCTTTGCACCGGCGCTCTCGTACACCGAATCGGACTTCGACATGATGTTCGAGCGGCTCGAAAAAACCCTGGACGACGTGCTCGCGCAACCCGACGTTCGGGCCGCGCTAAGCGGCAAAAACGCGGCTAACAACCAGGTCAAAAGTACTGCCGCTGCATGCTAGAGTAGAGGGCGCCTTAAGCCCCTTACCCCAACCGCCGGAGCTACAACGTTACGATGAGCAGCGATTGCAAGCTGGACCGTATTGACCTGCGCATACTTTCGCAGTTGCAGAAGAAAGGCCGCATAACCAACGTCGAGCTTGCCGATGCGGTTGGCCTTTCGCCCAGCCCCTGCCTGATTCGCGTCAAGCGCCTCGAGAAAGCCGGCTACATCATCGGCTATGGTGCGCAGATCCAGCTCGAAAAGCTGGGCGACGTGCAGATCGTTTTCACCGAAGTCACGCTCGCCGATCACCGGCGTGAAGATTTCACGAAGTTCGTGAATGCGATTCGCGACGTCGATGAGATCGTGGAGTGCCATCTCGCAAGCGGCGGTTACGATTACCTGCTCAAGTTCGTCACGCGCAGCGTGAGCCATTACCAAAGCATTATTGAAGGCTTACTGGAACGCGACATCGGCATTGAAAAGTACTTCAGCTACGTGATCATCAAGTCGCCGTTCGTGAAGAGCCACTATCCGCTCGAAACGTTGTTCTCGCAGAATCATCATTAGGCAAAGTCAGGCGCTGTGATCCGGCGGGCTCCACTGGGCGAATTCCTCGCTGAGGAAGTCCACGCAGACCCGCACTTTCGCCGACTGCGCGAGCCGCGCCGGATACACCGCCCACAAGTTCGCCGGCTGCGTCACCTCCGGCAACACCTGCTGCAACTGCCCGCTTTCCAGCAGCGGCCGCACGTCCCACATCGAACGCAGCACGATGCCGCGTCCGGCCAGCGCCCATTGCACCGCCACCTCGCCATGATTGGTCGACAACGGTCCCGTGACCTTGATCGACGCCGCTTCGCCGCGGACGGTCAAGCGCCACAATCCGAACGGATGATCGCGCTCCTTGATCGCGAGACACGCATGCGACGACAGATCGGCTAGCTGACGCGGCGCGCCATGCCGCGCGAGGTAGTCGGGCGACGCGCATAGCACGCGATGATTCGACGCGAGCCGCCGCGCGATCAGATGCGGCGCGATGTCGTCGCCAATACGAATGTCCAGATCGAAGCCTTCGCCCGCCACATCGACGAGCCGGTCGAACAGGTCGAGGCGCACGCTCAACTGCGGATAACGCTCGGAAAACCCCGCGAGTGCGGGTGCAACGAAGCGCCGGCCGAAACCGAAGCTGCTGGATATACGCAGCTTGCCGCCAGGAATGCGGCGCGTAGTCGACACGTCTTCCACCAGCTGACCGACGTCGTCGAGAATCTTCTCGGCCCACGTATAGACGCGCTCGCCGGCTTCCGTGATCGCCACGCGCCGCGTAGACCGGTGCAACAAACGCGTGCCGAGCGTAGTCTCCAGCACATTGATCCGCTTGCTCACATAAGCTGCGGACACGGACAACGCCTCCGCCGCCGCGCTGAAACTGGCTTTGCGCGCGACTTCGCAAAACACGCGCAAATCGCCGAGATCGGGTGACGGGGCGGCGTTCATAGGTCGCTCACTGGCGTGGAGGTTTGTACACGAATCGTGCACAGTGGCTTAACTAAAGCGATCATTTTAGAGCCAAACAGCAGGAATAGAATAACCGTTATCGAATCAGTACTAGCCCTAATGGAGGAGCACAACATGTCGAAAAAATATCGGATCGCTGTCATTCCCGGCGACGGCATCGGCGTCGAAGTCATGCCCGAAGCGCTTCGCGTGCTCGACACGGTGAAAGCGCGCTTTGGCATCGAACTCGAGTATCAGCACATTGAATGGGCGAGCTGCGACTACTACGCGAAGCACGGCCAGATGATGCCCGACGACTGGAAGGCGCAACTGCAATCGGCGGACGCAATTCTGTTCGGCGCGGTGGGTTGGCCCGACACGGTGCCCGACCATATTTCGCTGTGGGGCTCGCTGCTCAAGTTCCGCCGCGAATTCGACCAGTACATCAACCTGCGCCCGGCGCGTCTTTTTGCCGGCGTGCCGTCGCCGCTCGCGGGTCGCAAGGCCGGCGACATCGACTTCTGGATCGTGCGTGAAAACACCGAAGGCGAGTATTCGTCGGTAGGCGGCGTGATGTTCGAAGGCACGGAGCGTGAGTTCGTACTGCAGGAATCGGTATTCACGCGGCACGGCAGCGAACGCGTGTTGAAGTTTGCGTTCGATCTCGCGCAACGTCGCGAGCGCAAGAAGATCACCGTTGCGACAAAGAGCAACGGTATTGCGATCAGCATGCCGTGGTGGGACAAATGCGCGGCCGGCATTGCGGCGCAGTACCCGGACGTCACGTGGGACAAGCAGCACATCGACATTCTCTGCGCGCGCTTCGTGTTGAACCCGGATCGTTTCGACGTGGTGGTGGCTACCAATCTGTTCGGCGACATCCTGTCCGATCTCGGTCCCGCGTGCACGGGCACGATTGGGCTCGCGCCGTCCGGCAATCTGAACCCGGACCGCAAGTTTCCTTCGCTGTTCGAGCCGGTGCATGGCTCGGCGCCGGACATCGCCGGCAAGAACATCGCCAATCCGATCGCGATGATCTGGTCCGCGGCGATGATGCTCGACTTCCTCGGCAATCACGAGGGCAAAGAACGCGAGGCGCACGACGCGATTCTGGCTGCGATCGAAGCGACACTGGTTGAAGGCCCGCATACCGGCGACCTTGGCGGTAAGGCGAACACGACCGAAGTCGGTCAGGCCATTGCCGCGAAACTCGGCTGAAGCTCTCTATCTTTCTGCCAGGACCCTTTCGCATGAGCATGGAAACCTATCCCATCGAGGTCGAGTTCCCCGACATCTCGGCACATGAACAATCGCCGTCGGGCATTGCCTATGTCCATACGTTCGACTCCGGCGTGCCCGGCCCGCACGTCATGATCAACGCGCTCACGCACGGCAACGAAGTGTGTGGCGCGATTGTCATAGACGACCTGCTGCGACGCGCGTTGCGCCCGCGGCGCGGACGCCTCACGCTCGCGTTCGCGAACGTCGCGGCTTACCTGAGCTTCGATCCCGCGAGGCCGGACGCCGCCCGGTTCGTCGATCAGGACTTCAACCGCGTCTGGACCGCCGCCATGCTCGACGATGTGTCGCGAACCTCCAGCGAACTAACACGCGCGCGGGCGATGCGGCCGGTCATTGACAGCGTCGACCTGTTGCTCGACCTGCACTCGATGCACGAGAAGAGCAAGCCGCTGATCGTGGCCGGGCCGCTGCAAAAAGGCATCGATCTCGCCACGCGACTCGGTACACCGGCCACCGTGATCTGCGACGAAGGCCATCCGGAAGGCCGCCGCATGCGCGACTATGAAGGCTTTGGCGATGCGGCCAGCCCGAAGAACGCGTTGCTGATCGAATGCGGGCAGCACTGGGAACAGACTGCCGTGGCGGTGGCGCGCGACACGACTGCGCGTTTCCTGCTGCTCGCCGGTGTGGTCGACGAAAGCGATCTGCCGCCTGACTGGCTCGCGCCGTTGCCGCCTGTGCAGCACATCGTGCGCGTAACGGAACCGGTCGTCGCAACGAGCATGGACTTTCGTTTCGCCGGGCCGTACACCGGGCTCGAAATCTTTCCTGAAGCCGGCGCTGTCATCGGCTGGTCCAACGGCGAAGCCGTCACCACGCCTTACGACAACTGCATGCTCGTCATGCCTTCGCTGCGCCAACTGCGCCCCGGCGTGACGGTCGTGCGCCTCGGCAAGATCGAACAAACCATTGCCAACACTTCAACCAGCGGCCAGTAAGCGGGCGCGTGCATTTATATAAGGCGGCTAAAGCCATGAAGGTTCAACAAATCAAACAAAGCGTGAATCTGCAGAATCTGGAGGACTGGGGCACGGCTGGACTGCCCGGCACCACGCCGATCCGCGTCTCGGGCGTCCAACGGGTGATCAAAGGAACGGAAACCATCGACACCGGCATCTTCGAATGCTCGGCGGGCACTTACCGCCGCTCGGTCAAGCAGGCCGAAGTGATGCACATCATCGCCGGGCATGGGCGCTTTACGCCGGACAACGAGGAGACGGTCCACTTTGCGAGCGGCGACACGCTGTTTTTCGAGGCCAATACCGAAGGTCTTTGGGAAGTGGACGAGACTATGCGCAAGGTCTATGTGATCCTCTGATCGACTCTTGCAGTTTCTACCCGGCGCGCTCACACGCGCCGCGGCCTCCGCGCTATTCTCTGCTTCGTCACCGCCCTTTCCTTTCGACGCGCCCCGGCCACAGTGTCGGGTAATCCCGCGTTGACCTGCCGTTATCAAATTACTTACAGTGGCACTTGTTCGCTGAGAGAATCGTAGTTCTATATACGAACAAATAAATTGATAGCGACGGCAACCCTGTCCGCATACCATGCATGGATGAAGCCGACAGAGTTGCAGGCGCAGGCATTGCGCGCCGCCCAACGGCACGCGATCGTAAAGTAAGACGAGGCTCGCTGCGACGAGCCTTTTTGCAGTCAGGAGACGCATCATGAATCGCAGCAACGCTGTGAACGTTCAGACCTTCCTCAACGAACATCCATTTTCACCGTTCCAGTGGCTGGTCTTTTTCATGTGTTTCGTGATCGTCCTGCTGGACGGTTTCGACACGGCCGCCATCGGTTTCATCGCGCCGTCGCTACTCGCGGAATGGGGCATTGCGAAACCGGCGCTCGCACCCGTACTGAGCGCGGCGTTGTTCGGCCTTGCATGCGGCGCGCTGGTGTCGGGGCCGTTGTCCGACCGGCTTGGACGGCGGGGAATGCTGCTGGGTTCGGTGCTGCTGTTCGGGGCCGCCTGCCTCGGTTCGGCATTTTCGACGAGCATCGAATATCTGACGGTGCTGCGCTTCATCACCGGCGTCGGCCTCGGTGCGGCCATGCCGAACGCCGTCACGATGATGGGCGAGTACTGCCCGGACAGCCGCCGCGCGACCGTGATCAATCTGATGTTTTGCGGCTTCCCGCTCGGCGCGGCATTCGGCGGGTTCCTCGCCGCGTGGATGATTCCGCATTTCGGCTGGCGCAGCGTGCTGATGCTCGGCGGTATCGCCCCGCTTCTCCTGCTCGTCCTGCTGGTGATCAAGATGCCGGAGTCGGTTCGCTACATGGTCGCCAACAATCAGCCGGTCGCGCGGATTCGCACCGCCCTGTCGCGCATTTCGAGCGAAGCCGCGCAGGCGGACTCGTTCATGATGACGGAAACCGCGCCGCAAACGGGCGGCAAGGGCGCGGGCGTAGTGCTGTCGCGCGCGTACATCGTCGGCTCGCTGATGCTGTGGATCACGTACTTCATGGGCCTCGTAATTTTCTACGCGTCGATCAACTGGATGCCGATTCTGCTGAAGGACGCCGGCCTCACGCCGCAACGCGCGACGCTGATTTCCGCGCTGTTCCCGCTCGGCGGCGTAGGCGCGGTTGTGTGCGGCGTGCTGATGGATCGCTTCAACGCGAACCGCATCATCGCGGCCTGCTATGCGTTGACCGCCGTGAGCGTGTATTTCATCGGCCAGGCGGTGGGCAATGTCGGCGCGCTCGTGTTTATCGTGTTCGTTGCAGGGGTGCTGATGAACACCGCGCAATCGTCGATGCCCGCACTCGCTGCCGCTTTCTACCCGACGCAAGGCCGCGGCACGGGCGTCGCGTGGATGCTTGGTATTGGACGCTTCGGCGGCATTGCCGGTTCGTTCCTCGTAGCGGAACTCGCGCGCCGTCACTTCACGTTCGCCGGCATCTTCGCGACGATCGCCGTGGCCGGCGTGATCGCGTGCATCGCGCTGCTGATCAAGCAGGCGGCGCGGCCGCATGTGGCGAATGCATCGGTGCCTAAAGCGGAGTCGTTCGGACACTGAGCGCCTCGCACGGAAGTGCGTTGCTGGTGCAGACAAGCCGCCTTTCGAGGCGGCTTTTTCTTTTCAAGCTGCAACCTGCTCTGCCGGGGTCGGGGCTTGCTGCAAGTGATGCTGACCATCTTATGGAGCACACTACATGAACCCCGATTCTCTTGCCGATTCCCTTGCCGGCACTCCGGCCTATTCGCTGCCTGTTCGCCATGTTCCACTTTTCGGCATGGCGGCGGCATCCGATCCACCGGCTGATGAAAACGACGACGACCTGGATGACGAACTCGACGAAACGGGCGAGGTCGCCAACAGGAGCAATGGCAAAACAGGCACCGACACCGAAGCCGAGCCGGACAAGAAATAGTCGCCCACAGCGACGAATCGACGCGGGCAGCAAGGACTCGCTACCGCGTTAAACTGCGGCCTTTGCGCCCAACAGGATTCGTCGTCATGAAACGCGTGGTGATATCGGCATTGCTTGCGGGATGCCTTGCTCAAACGGCCGTTCAGGCCGTGGCACAAACGGTCAGCAATCAGTGCTTTGCGATTGGCGATATCGCCGGCCAGGTCGCTTCGTGGCGCGCGCACAAGAAGACCAAAGCGCAGGCGCTCGATCAGGCCGCAAAGTACTATCGCGACGATGCAGACCGCCAGACGTTTGCCGCCATCATCGAGAAAATCTATGCGCCCAGCGCGCCGCGCATGACGCCCGACCAGGCCAGCATGGCGTTCACGTCCGAGTGCGCGACGGCGCGCAACGAACAGGCGTTAGCGCACTAACGCCTGCGACCGTGAATGCTACGCGGGCGGTCGCAACTTGTCGTGCGCGCGTCGACAGGCCGTATCGAACGCGCTACTCCCAACGCAATCAGCAGAATATGCTGTAGGCGCCCGAAAAAAACAATCTGCACACCGTGGGCCGCTTTTTGAGGCGATTCATTGATTGCCGGACGCGCGTAGCATCGGCTTATGGAACCAGTTTCGCGCTGCTCTACACCTGCTGCGCGCTTACAGAAACCGTACGCCCGATACAGTCAAAACGGCAACCCAAGGAGCAACGCAATGTCTCTCGCATTGACGCGCAATGAACTGATTCGCCCGCTGAATTTCATCGGCGGAAAATGGATCGCCGCCGCGAACGGCGCGCGCTTTCCCGTCACTAATCCCGCGACCGGCGACACGATCGTCGAAGTGGCGAACAGCAGTGCCGCAGACGCGCGCGCCGCCACCGACGCCGCGGCCGGCGCGTTGCCCGCATGGCGCGGCAAGCTGCCGCGCGAACGTGCTGAGATTCTGCGCCGCTGGCACGCGCTCATCGTTGAGAACACCGAAGACCTCGCCAAGCTGATGTCGACGGAACAAGGCAAGCCTCTGGCGGAAAGCCGCGGCGAAGTCGCGTATGGCGCGTCATACGTCGCGTGGTTCGCAGACGAGGCGACGCGCATCTACGGCGACATCATTCCGCAGCAGCAACGCGGCAAACGCATGAGTGCGGTGAAGGAAGCCATCGGCATCGTGGCCGCGATCACGCCGTGGAATTTCCCGCTCGCGATGATCGCCCGTAAGATCGCGCCGGCCCTTGCGGCCGGTTGCACGGTGGTCGCCAAGCCCGCCGAAGACACGCCGCTCACCGCACTCGCGCTCGCCGCCCTCGCACAGGAAGCCGGCGTGCCCGACGGTGTGCTGAACATGCTGTCCGCTTCGCGCGACCAGGGCATCGAAGCGGTGGCCGATTGGCTCGCCGATGCCCGCGTTCGCAAAATCACGTTCACCGGTTCGACGCCAGTCGGCAAGCATCTTGCGCGCGAGTCCGCCGCCACGTTGAAAAAGCTCTCGCTCGAATTGGGCGGCAATGCGCCCTTCATCGTATTCGACGACGCCGATCTCGACGCCGCCGTCACCGGTCTGATGGCAGCGAAGTTCCGCAATGGCGGGCAAACGTGTGTATGCCCGAATCGCGTGTATGTGCAAGCCGGTGTCTATGAGCGTTTCGCCGATCTGCTCGCGAAACGCGTGGCGGCCCTGAAGGTTGCGCCTGCAACGGACCCGAGCGCGCAGATCGGCCCGATGATCAACGAACGCGCAATCGACAAGATCGCGCGTCACGTGGAAGACGCCGTAAAACAAGGCGCAAAAGTGTTGACCGGCGGCAAACGCCTAACAGAGTTGGGCCCGAACTACTATGCACCGACTGTGCTGACCGACGCGAATGACGGCATGCTGGTGTGCTGCGAAGAGACCTTCGGACCGGTTGCGCCGCTGTTCCGCTTCAGCGACGAAGCCGAAGCGGTGCGTCTCGCGAACGACACGCCGTTCGGCCTCGCCGCTTACTTCTTTACGCAGGATGTGCGGCGTATCGACCGTGTCGCCACCCGGCTGGAAGCAGGCGTAATCGGTATCAACGAAGGCGCTGTGTCGAGCGAAGCGGCGCCGTTTGGAGGCGTAAAAGAATCGGGCTATGGCCGCGAAGGCTCGAAGTACGGACTCGACGATTATCTGTCGATCAAGTACCTGTGCCAGGGCGGCTTCGACCAGTAAGCGTTCGCCTCGCGTTAAACCAAAGCGTTGCGATGGGCTTCCACCAGCTCGGCCATGCTGTTAAAGCGAAAGTCGATCTTCGGCTGGGAGCCCGGGTCCATTGTCGCGCCAAAGCCCTCTTTGGCATGCCGGCGATAGATCCAGCACGACGCAAGTCCGAACTCATTCGCCGGCTTGTGATCGTGAAAGAGACTTTCCGCCGTGTGAAGAATCTTGCCCTTGACGATGCCGCGTTCACCGAGCTTCTCCAGCATGTACTCGAAATTGCGCGGTGACGGCTTATATGAACCGATATCTTCAGCGGTGAAGATTGCATCGAATTCGACCTGCAGCTTTGCGTTGCTAAAGCTAAAGCTCTCATTGTCCACGTTCGAAAGAATGACCAGCTTGTAGTGCTGCTTCAGGTACTGCAACGCCGCGGCTGAATCGTCGAATGCCGGCCAGTTCTGAATCGATCTGCCATAAGCCATGCAGTCGTCGAGTGTGTACGGCACGCGCCATTCTTCAGCGAGGCGCTTATAGACGATCGGCAACAATTCCTGATACCGCCGGTAAGGCGTGTACTTTTGCTGCGACGACTCGTGTCGCGCGTGTGCTTCGAGTACCTGGTCGCGTGTCAGCGTTTGCTCGACGCGTTCGAGAAGCGGCCGCAAGCCTTCGAAAATGCCTGTTTCCCAGTCGATTAGCGTGCCGTAGCAATCGAACGTCAACGTGTCGAAGTCAGTCAGTCGCATTGATTGCGCTCCTCGTTTTTGCGGATCACACGCAACAGTGTAGGGTATTCTGCGCGTACCGACGTCAAACAGAATCGCTATGAATCTTAGGGCCCTGCAGTGCTTCGTGATTCTCGCCGAGGAGCTTAATTTCAGCCGTGCTGCTGAACGGCTTCACATTGCGCAGCCCGCGCTGAGCCAACAGATCCGCTCGCTCGAAGAGCGGCTCGGCACGCAACTGGTTGATCGCGCTCGACGGCCGCTCACGCTCACCGAAGCGGGACTTTACTTGTGTACAGAGGCTCGCCAGATACTCGGTGCTCTGGAGCAGGCGAGCCTCGCGACGCAGGAAATCGGCATAGGCCGGCGCGGCTGGCTCAGCGTCGGCTTCACGCGCTCGGCGATGTACAGCATTCTGCCGCCCGCGCTCAAAGCGTTTCATCAAGCGTATCCGCAGGTGGAACTGAAGCTCTTCGAAATGCTCACCGAAGAACAGACCGATGCGCTTCGCGACATGCGGATTCACATCGGCATTGGCCGTCAGCCGCTGGCCATCGAAGGATGCACGTCGTACCCGCTGCTGCGCGAACGGGTGGTGGCCGCGTTGGAGCCGGGCCATCCGCTCGCCGCCCGCAAGAGCTTGAAGATCACCGATCTCGCCGATACACCATTGATCCTTTACCCAAAGCATCAGAATGCGCAGTTCAAGCGCTCGGTTCTATCGTTGTATCGCGATGCCGGACTGACGCCGTTCGTCGCTCACCAGGCGTATGAGATTCAAACCGCTATCGCGCTCGTGGCCGCTGGGCTGGGTGTCACGTTCATTGGCGAGTCGGTAGCGCGTCTGGGCCGTAGCGACGTTGTCTATCGCCACCTGACAGGACCGGCTTCCAGATACCGCTCGACGCTTGCCGCGACCTTCCGCTCCGACGACGCGTCGCCGCACTTGCGTGCGTTCCTCGCCTGCCTTCCGCCGCCGCTTGAGAACACCGCACTATAAGCAAAAGCCTATAGAAGCATAAGCAACCGGTCTTGGACTGCTCACCCGCCCGTTCTTATCATTGCCTGCACATATGACAAGAACGCAGGGACGGCGCACTCGCCGTCGCCGCAAGGTAGGAGACAGCATGAACCCGATCGACGAAGCCGCAACCATGCGAAAGGTATATGGGCGCCTGATGCCCCTGCTTTTCGCCATGATGTTCTTCAATTACCTCGACCGCATCAACATCGGTTTCGCCGCACTCGACATGAACAAGCAGTTGGGCTTTAGTCCCGCTGTGTTCGGTTTCGCGGGCAGCATTTTCTTTGTCGGATACATGTTGCTGGAAGTGCCGAGCAACCTGCTGTTGCATCGCGTCGGCGCACGGCGCTGGATCGCACGCATTCTTCTGACGTGGGGCGCAGTGGCCGCGGTGACTGCGTTCGTGTTCAACGACACGAGCTTTTACGTGCTGCGCTTTTTGCTCGGCGTCATGGAAGCAGGCTTTTTGCCGGGCGTCGCGGTGTATCTGACGAAGTGGTTTCCGGTGCGCTACCGGGCGCGAGCGGTGGGCGGCTACATCATTGCCGGGTCGTTTTCGGCAGTGCTGGGCGGGCCTATTTCCACGGCGCTCATGACCTACGCGGACGGCATTCTCGGTTTGCACGGCTGGCAGTGGATGTTCATTCTTGAAGGCGTGCCGGCAATGCTGCTCGGTCTTCTCACCCTGCGCATCATGACCGAGCGCCCGGCCGACGCCGAGTGGCTCTCCGCCGACGAAAAGCGCTGGCTCGAATCCACGCTCGCCGCAGAACGGGAGGCCCTGGGCGGCAACACGCACTTTCCGCTTCTGCGCGTGGCGGGCGACATTCGTGTGTGGAGTCTGGCTTGCCTGTTCGGCTGCGCGTTGGTCGGCATTTATGGATTGTTCCTGTGGTTGCCGCAGATCGTCAAAAGCCTTGGACACCTTACTAATCTCGAAGTCGGCTTTCTGTCCGCCGCGCCGCCTTTACTCGGCGTGCTCGGCACTTTCCTGATCAGCCGCAGCTCGGACCGCACCGGCGACCGGAAGAAACACCTTGCTTTCGTGTACGGAATGAGTGCGCTTGCCATTGCCGGCAGCGCATATGCGCCGAATCCGGTGATCGCCTACGTGCTGTTGTGCGTGACCGGCCTGTTTATCTACGCGGGCAATCCGCTGTTCTGGAGCCTTGCGTCGTCGTTCAGAACCGGCGCGGCAGGCGCCGCGACCATCGCGCTCATCAACACCATTGCGCAGTTCGGCGGCCTGGTCGGCCCATGGAGTATCGGCCTCGTGCGCAGCGCAACCGGCAACTTCAAGCTCGCTTTGCTGACGATTGCAGCGTTCCTGCTCGTGGCCACGGTCATCGCACTGGTGATGCGTGTCACGGCATCGGAAGACGAAACACAATCGCTCGTCACAGGCGACGCCGCGCCGCGTGCGTAACGGACATCGCGACAACAAGCAAAGGCATTGCAAACCATGATCATCGATTGTCACGGGCATTACACGACCTCGCCGCCGCAGCACGAAGCCTGGCGCACGCAGCAGATTGCCGCGTTAAAGGACGGCCACACGCCGCCCGCACGCCCCAACATTAGCGACGATGAAATCCGCGAGAGCATCGAAACGGGCCAGTTGCGCATTCAACGCGAACGCGGCACCGACCTCACGATCTTTTCGCCGCGTGCCGCGGGCATGGGTCACCATCTCGCCACCGCGCAAGCAAACGCGCAATGGTCACGCGAATGCAACGACCTCGTGCATCGCGTGTGTTCGCTGTTTCCGCGCAACTTCGTGGGCGTATGCCAGTTGCCTCAAGCGCCAGGCGTGCCGCCCGCGAACTGTATTGACGAATTGCGGCGCTGTGTCGAAGAACTCGGTTTTATAGGCTGCAATCTGAATCCCGATCCATCCGGCGGACACTGGTCGGGTCTGCCGCTCACGGATCGCTCGTGGTATCCGCTCTATGAAACGATGGTCGAACTCGACGTGCCCGCGATGATCCACGTGTCGTCGTCGTGCAACCCGAACTTCCATGCAACCGGTGCGCATTACATCAACGGCGACACGTCCGCGTTCATGCAGTTGCTTACTGGCGACCTGTTCGCGGACTTTCCCACGCTGCGTTTCATCATTCCACACGGCGGCGGCGCAGTGCCTTATCACTGGGGACGTTATCGCGGTCTCGCGCAGGACATGAAGCGACCGTTGCTGCGTGATTACCTGCTAAAAAACGTGTTCTTCGATACCTGTGTCTATCACCAACCGGGCGCTGAGTTGCTCGCGAAAGTCATCCCCGTTGAAAACATTCTGTTTGCATCGGAAACGATAGGCGCGGTGCAAGGCATCGATCCGGAGACCGGACATCATTACGACGATACGCGCCGCTATATCGATGCAATCGAATGGCTTAGCGACGCGGAGCGCCAACGTATATATGAGGACAACGCGCGCGCCGTGTATCCGCGGCTTTCGCGTCAGCTCGACCGGCAACTCGCGGCGCAAGGAGCTATTGTATGAACCCAATCGGATGGCGAGAGTATGAGTCGGCACCCCAGGCTGGAGCGGCGACTCTCGGTGCATTGCGCGAACTTGCGGTGTCGCTCCTCAGCGACAACATGGCACGCGCGAGCGGCATGCTCGGTTTGCGACCGTATCACCGGCCAAAACCTCTTGCGGGCACCGCGGTCACGGTGCATACCCGGCCCGGCGACAACCTGGCGATTCATCGCGCGTTCGATTTCTGCAGACCCGGCGACGTGCTGGTGATCGACGGCGCCGGCGACCTGACCCAGGCGCTGATGGGCGAGATCATGGCGAGCTTCGCTCAGAGTCTGGGCGTGGAGGGACTCGTGATAGACGGTGCGATACGCGACGTCGGCGCGCTAGGTCAGCGCGATTTTCCGGTGTACGCACGCGGCGTCACGCATCGTGGTCCGTACAAGAACGGACCTGGCGAAATCAACGTGCCTGTCACCGTCGGCGGCATGGTGGTCCATCCAGGCGATATCATTGTCGGCGATGAAGACGGCCTGCTCGCAATCGCGGCCGCCGACGCCGAAGCTGTTATCGAAGGCGCGCGCCGCCAACAAGCGAAAGAGATGGCAGCCTTGAAGTCGATTGCCGAAGGCAACTTCGACCGCTCGTGGGTTGCCCCTCAACGCGACAGGATGATGAACACCTGACAGTGAGCCTCATGGCGCAATATCTGAACGCTGAAATGCTTGTTGAACTGGCGCGTGCCGCAGAGGCGCGCGTCACCGGGCCATGCGCGTGCATGAAAACGCCGCTCGACGGCTGGCAGTCGCAACCGCTTTCTCTCGACGAAACGCAGTTCGAGGAAATCGGCACGCTGCTGCCGCAAGACTATGTCGAGCCGACTTTCAGCGAGTACTTGCCGGACAAGACAACCTATTGGTCGGCCGACGCGCCCATTGCGCCGCGCTACTTTCCGTACAACCGCTGTGCAGTGTGGAAATGCGTCTTATGCGGACGTCTCTATCTGCACTACACCGAAGGCGGCGGCTATTTTGTCGATCGCAGAATTCGCGCGGTGAAAGCCGATTTGATTGAAGACGTGCCATTGCTTCCCTAAAGCCCGAGCGCAATAACGCAGTAACGCTGTAGCGCCCTAGCCGCTCGCCAGCCGAGCGATCTCTGTCTCCGATATCGCCCGAACGTCAACGCGGCGCGGCAAAATCGCGTCGCGGTTCGCACTGTCGGCCACTTTCTGAAGCGCGGCAATATCCTTATCGTTGATGAAATGCTGTCTGAGCGACGCGCGCCGCGTGATTGCTTTCGCGGCATCGAGCGGAGAGCGCGTCAACGTCGCATAAATCTGTGCGTATGCATCTCGGTTTGCCAATGCCCAGTCGCCCGCACGTTGCAGCCTCAACAGCACGTCGGCGATAGCCGCGCGTTTGCCCCCGTCCGCAAGCGACGCCCCTGACGCGGTAATAAAGCCTAGCCCGCTATTGATGCCAGTGCCGTCGCGCAAAATGCGGGCGCCGCGTTGGACAGCAATGCCGTAGTACGGATCGAATGTCGCCCACACCTCGATGGATCCGGAAGCGAACGCCGCAAATGCATCGACGGGCAAAATGAAGCGCACCGTCACGTCGTCTTTCGATAAGCCCGCTTCGGCGAGCGCGCCATACAACTGGAATTGCGAAATGCTGCCGCGTGCCGACGACACAAACACGGTGCGTCCTTTCAGGTCGGCAACCGTGCGTATCGCGGAGTTCGGCGGGACAAGGATGCCGAGTTGCGCACCCGAACCCACGCGGGTCGCCACGATCTTCAGCGTCGGATCGCCAACCGCCGCTGCGAGCACCGGTAAATCGCCTGCCGGTGCAAGATCGACGGCGCCCGCGCGTTGCGCTTCGAACAGCGGCGCCGCCCCCTGAAAATTCGCCCAGCGAAAAGCGTATGGCGCACCGTCGAGCACTTTGGCCGCCTCGACGAGCGCGCGGGTGCCGCCGGCCTGGTCACCGAGTACGAGCGTGGTCGATGCAAGATCCGCAGCCAGCGTATGTTGCGAATGCAAAGCGCCGGTCGCCGCGAAGGCGGGCACGGCACCCAGCAGTTTCAGCATGCGCCGTCGCGTTGAAAAAGAAGTTGGAGCGGAATGAGCCATAAGCCCTCACGTCAGGTCGATACGTCAGCGTATCGAGCCGCGCGCGGCATGGGAATGAATCGATTTCGATAACGTTATTTGCCGGCGCGCTTTGGCGTCGGGCGCGCGCGATGAGCGTCGAAGTAGAAGGGCATGCAGGTCGTTGCGAGGCTTGTATGTGAGTGCTCCAGTACACGCAAAAAACCGCCACTGTGCCGTTTGAAGTGCCGCTTTGACTACCCGCGATTCAAAGTTGAAACGATTCGGTCCGATGCCGGCCAAAAAACCACCTCAATTCGTCGGGGAATGCCGCGAACGACGCACCTGGGTCAAATCCCTAAATTTGGGCTGCACAGCACAGCCATGGCCTGAAAGCGCGATTTTCCACCGCGGCAAGAATGACCTGCCGATGAGGCAGAAGTGATTCAACTCGGTCAGAACTACGCGCGCCGGCATCTTGCGAAGTGCGATCAACGGGCTGCAACCCCGGCGCGCTATGGAATCGACCATGACTGGCCCACTCCTTGCCTTTATCTTTTCATACAGCCGGCGACACGACCATCGACCAGGTCTTGCCAACGGGGGCTTCTCTCAAACGCTCGAGAACGAGCGGCGAGAAGAACGATCCGGCTGCGAAATAAAAGAATACAAGGAGTACCAGAAGATGCAGTCTCTCATCCTCATTCAAACGGGCTTGCGGTGTGCCGTGCGCATCGCGCGTCGTCTTCTGGCATCGCATCTCGCGGTCATATTCAATGCGCCGCTTACGTTCCCTGTTTCCCGCAAGCTAATCCCGCTGACAGTCGCGCCGCGGCACAGCCAGCACACAAATCGTAGCGGGCCGTTTTCGGCTCCTACCCGGCCGTTCTCATCCGCATCGCCCGGACGCCATTTTCTGTAGCACCCTTGTAGTGAGCAGTACGTTGTACCCAAACCGTAGTTATTCGATGACATTTAAGTTAGCCATCCTAAAGGGAGATCAATCATGAAATCGTTTATCAACAGCGCCAAGGCATTCATTCGCGATGAAGACGGCGTGACCGCCATCGAATATGGCCTGATCGCCACGCTCATCGCGCTCGCCATCATCGTTGGCGCGACGGCCGTTGGTACCAATCTCAACGCGAAGTTCAACTTCATCGCAGGGAAGCTCGCGTAAATACGGGCCGGTGCCGGCGGACGAATCGTGCAAGCGTACCGTCCGCCGCCACCGCCGTTAGCCGCTGCCCGGCCCGCAAGGCCGCCATCCAGTTGAACGGGAGTTGATCATGCAATCGCTCATTGAATCCATTGACGCATTCGCCCACGACGAAGAAGGCGTCACCGCAATCGAGTATGGCCTCATCGCCACGCTCATCGCGCTCGCCATCATCGTCGGTGTGACGGCCATCGGGACGAACCTCGAGGCGAAGTTCATCGCGATCTCCGGCTATCTGGCCTAGTTTCGCGCGAAGTGCCGATGGGCGTGCCGCGTTCGCGCCGTCGTCCATCGCACCGCCCTTTTTCAGTTTGCGGTATTGCCGACGAGAGCTTGCCATGTTGATTACCAGCAACGTCCTGCCACCGATCGCCCCGTGCGTCATCGCGCTCGTGGTCGCTGCCGCCAGTACGGACATCCAGTGCCGGCGTATTCCGAACATGCTGGTCGGCGCCGGTCTGCTCGGCGCGCTCTTTGTGCAGTGCTGGCTCAAGGGATTCGGCGACGGTACCGGCGCGTGGTTCACGGGCGCCGTTGTGGGACTCGCGCTGTTTCTGCCGTTTTATCTCGTGCGCGGCATGGCCGCCGGCGACGTCAAGCTGCTCGCGATGGTCGGCGCATGGATTGGGCCGCTGCTCGTGTTCCATGCGGCTCTCGCCACGTGTGTGATCGGAGGCATATGGATGCTTGCGCGCACCGGGCGGCGTCATCAGTTGGGAAAGGTGTGGGCAAATCTTCGCGTCATTGTCCAGCCCGCGTTGCGCAAAACAGGCGCGGCTTCCATCGAATCGGTGGGATCGGTGCCCTACGGCGCAGCCATCGCAGCAGGAACCATTTCGGTGCTGCTGACGGCAACGGCATAACGGAATCACAACCGCGTGCCGGACGACGATACGGCATCCGAAGCGATAAAGCCGTGCTCAAAATAGCGCGCGGCACCGGGGAGCAGGACATGAACACGAACGTTACGGCCACAGCCCAGGCAGCGAGCGCACCTCTCGACATGGACGCCGGCCAGAGCTGCACGAACGACACGGTATTGCGCGCGCCGCGCACTGTTGCGGACACCGGCTTGCCCGCGCTCTTCGTCGCGCATCTGGTTCTGAAGTCCCTTTTGCAGAACGGCAAATCGTCGCTCGGCGATCTCATTACGCGGCATTGCCTGACAGCAGCGGCACTCGAAGAAACGATCGGCTTCCTGGTGCGCGAACATCTTGTCGAAATTGCCCATCGCGGTGCCGCCGATACCGATGTCTATCTGCGCCTCACCGATGCCGGCCGCGCTCTCGCGGCTCACGAAGCAAGCCGCTCCACCTATTGCGGCCCCGCGCCGGTCACGCTCCAGGCGTATGTGAGCATGGTCAACGCGTATTCGGTAAAACGCATCCGCATTGCGCAGCACGACGTGCGCGCCGCGTTCCCGGACCTGATCGCCGATATGCCGTTGATCGATTCCGCAGTCGCCGCGTTGAACGCCGGCCGCCCGGTCATGCTCTATGGCCCGGCGGGCGGCGGCAAGACCTACCTCGCCGAACGGCTTGGGGAATTGCTGCAAGGCGCTGTGCCGGTTCCCTATGCGATTCACGTAGCGGGCGATGTCCTCCAGTTGCACGATCCGCTGATTCATCGCGACGCTTGCGCTAACGCCCTGCCTCACGTAACCGATCGCCGCTGGCGAGTATGCGAACGGCCGGTGGTGATGTCCGGCGGCGAACTGACATTGGCGATGCTCGATCTTCAGTACAACGCGAACAGCGGCTTTTATCAGGCGCCGCCGCATATGAAAGCGAACATGGGCATGTATGTCGTCGACGATCTCGGCCGCCAGCGCGTCGCGCCCGCCGATCTGCTCAATCGCTGGATCACGCCGCTCGATCGCGGCGTCGATCAGTTCTCGCTGCAATCGGGCGCGCGCTTCGTGAGCCCGTTCGATGTGTGGCCCGTCTTCTCGACCAACCTCACCCCCGCCGAACTGAACGACAACGCCTTTCTGCGCAGGCTCGGCTCGAAGCTCCATGTCGGCCCGCTGTGCCTCGACGACTACCGGCGCCTCTTCGACGCTCAATGCGCAGCCCACGACATTGAACAGGCACCCGGCGTGTTCGAGTACCTGCTGCACCAATTGCATCTGCGCAGCCGGACACCGCTTCTCGCCTGTTATCCGGCCGATCTTCTCGCCGTGCTGCGTTCGTTCGCGCTCTATCACGGCGATGTACCGGTCGTCACCGAATACCGTCTGGCGCATGCATGGCACAGCTATTTCGGCAGCGCGCCGGAACATGAAGACACGCATTTATCCCATGCCGGGGAAGCCGGCAAACGGTACGCCGGCGTCTGATCAGCAGGTGCCATCGCAACTCATGAAAGGAGTATCAACATGAAGACCAGTCGCGCAATTGTGATGTTAGGAATGGCTCTGCTCGCGGGTCTTGCCGCCGTCGGTTTCGCCTCGCGATGGTTGCTGCAGGCGTCGTCGTCGGCCGTCACGCCGATTGCGGTGGCCACCGCCGAAGTGAGTCTCGGGCAGCCGCTGAATCCGAACATGATCCGCACGGTGAACTGGCCGTCCGCAAGCGTCCCGCCCGGCGCGTTCAAGGATGCCAAAGCACTTGACGGACGTGTGGTGCGCACGAGCCTCGAACCCGGCGAGCCGGTGATCGAATCGAAGCTCGCTCCGCAAGGCACCAAGGGCGGCCTCTCGGCGGTGATCGGCGAAGGCAGGCGTGCGATCACGGTGCGCGTGAACGATGTCGTGGGTGTGGCGGGCTTCGCACTGCCCGGCAACTATGTGGACGTGATCGTCAACACCCAGGAACCCGAAGCGAAAAACTCCGACCCGCAGCAGAGCATCTCGAAGATCGTCCTCGAAAAGATTCTCGTGCTTGCCGTCGCGCAGCAGGTCAGCCGCGACGACACGCAGCCCAAGGTCGTCAACGCGGTCACACTCGAAGTGACGCCTGACCAGGCCGAAAAACTCGATCTCGCGCGCAGCGTCGGCAGCCTGTCGTTGGTGCTGCGCAATCAGATCGACGACCGCGCGTTGCCCACCGGCGGCGCGACTAAGGTCACGCTGCTAGGCAGGCCCGCCGCGCCGGCATCCGCGCCCGTTGTCGCGGCGGCGCCTGCGCGCGTCAAATACACGGCCCGCCCTGCGCCGAAGCGCGACTGCGTCGGCGTGCTGTCCGGAACGCAAGGTAGTCAGGAATGCTTTTGATCACATAACAGTCGGGCAATGCCGCCGCGTGTCGCGCACGACAGTTCGCTCGCAACGGGGCTACGGGGAGATAAAGAAATGAAATCGAGTCAACGGAAACTCATGAACGGCTGCGGGATGCGCGCCGCGTTGCTGACCACAACGATATGCGCATCGCTGCTCGGTACGCAGGCGGTGCACGCCCAGGAAGCGCTCGATCCCGGCATGTCCGGCAAAGGCGTTGCCGTGCCCATGCCGCGCGGCCCGGTGCAAATGACCATCAGCATGAATCCAACAGCAGCGCAGCCCGCGAGCGCAATGCAAAGCGCCGCCGCCCGCGGTCCTGCATGCAGCCGCACGCAGAACGAGCAGAGCACGGTGGTAGTGCCAATCGGCAAGTCGACGCTGATGCACACCGCGGAACCGGTGCGCAATCGCACGCTGGGCAATCCGTCGATCGCGCAGGCCACCATGGTGTCGCCGCAAACGCTGTACGTGGTCGGGATGGCGGTCGGCACCACCAACATGATCGTGCAAGGCAAGAGCGGCGCGTGCGAGGTCATCAACGTGGTAGTCAACGCGGATTCCGGCGGCCTGCAGACTTCGCTGTCGCAACTCATGCCTGATGAGCCGAACATCCGCGTCTCGACGGTCGCGGGAGACCTCGTGCTCGCCGGCCGCGTATCGAATGCACAGGCCGCCAATCAGGCACAGGAAATCGCCAAAGCATACGCACGCAGTTCGCTGCCGGCAGCCAACGGCGCGTCGAATGGCAACGCCAAGGCCGCGACGGTGCTCAACATGATGAGCGTCGACTCGCCGCAACAGGTAATGCTCGAAGTGAAGGTCGCTGAAGTGTCGAAGACAGTGCTCAACCAGTTGGGCTCGGCAATGAACATCCAGGGCGGCTTCGGCTCGTGGAGCGGCGCGTTGATCAGCAGCCTGCTCGCGGGCGTGTCGAGCATCGTCGACGTGAACAAGGCGAATAACCGGCCATTCAATGTCGCGATCGACGGACAGCACGGCGATAACCTCGTGAAGATTCTGGCCGAGCCGAATCTCGTCACATTGAGCGGGCAGGAGGCGACATTCCTCGCAGGCGGCAAGGTTTTTATTCCGATTCCGCAAAGCAACCTGAACGGCGTGGCGACCATCGTCTTGCAGGAAGAGGAATTCGGCGTCGGCCTGAAGTTCACGCCGACTGTACTCGCCGGCGGCCGCATCAATCTGAAGGTGGCGCCGGAAGTGTCGGAGCTGTCATCCACCGGCGTCACCGTCGGTGCGACGAATACCAACAATCTGACGATCTTGCCGCTGATCACCACGCGCCGCGCTTCCACCACGGTGCAGATGAACGATGGGGAGACTTTCGCGATTGGCGGCCTGATCAAGAACAACGCGTCGGGCACGTTGAAGGCCATTCCGGGTGTCGGCGAAGTACCGGTGCTGGGCGCGCTCTTCAGAAGCACGTCGTATCAGCAGGACCGCACCGAACTCGTGTTCATCATCACGCCGCACCTCGTGAAGCCGTTGCAAACGGCGGCGAATCTGCCGCTGCCCACCGACCGCCTGAGAACGCCGAACGAGGCCGACGTTTATCTGATGGGCAACATGGAAGGCCGCGATCCGGCTGTCGACAACAAGCCCGCGCCGCCGATGCCTGCCCCTGCGCCGTCGCCGACGATGGCTCCGGCACCGTCGCAACCGCAGGTTCCTGCAGTCGTTCCCGCCGCCGAGCCGCCCGTCTCCGCGATGGTGCCGAATCCGGCAGCGGCGAGCACACCGCTGCCTGAGGCGAAAGCCGCGCAAATTGCCGCTCACAACTAACGCAACCCCTCGGAGAACGTCATGACGAACCACACCATTTCCTCCTTGCGCTGGGCCGCGTTACTCCTGCCGGCGTGCCTCGCGCTCAACGGCTGCATGTCGACGACGCCCGACTTCGACCGGCACTTCGGCGAATCGGTGCGCAGCTACACCGAGGCCCAGATCATCGACCCGGACGCGGCCTCCAAAAATCCGTCGACGGCGGGCGTGGACGGCAAGGCCGCGGTCGCGGCGATATCGAACTACAACGCGTCGCTGAAGGCACCGACAACGTCCGCCAATGCATTCGTGATCGGCGTGGGCCGCAGCTCGGCCGGCGGTGCGGGCGCGGGCGCGGCCATGCCTTCGCCTGCAAACGGCGAGTAGGCAACGTGAGGCTTGCAACGGCGCGAGCCGTCGCAGGGCCAACCCGGCAACAATTCCGCGGACGACAACATCATGATCAATATCCTCATCAACTCCGAGCACACGGGCCGAATGTCCGAGGTCGTTCGCTTCGTCACTGACTGCGGCAATTGCACGACGACCCGCATGCAAGGCGCGCCCTCCACGTTGCTGGAGCGCGGCGACAGTCTCGATGCGTTCGACGTGCTGATCATCGACGCGGCGTCGATCGAGCGCGCCGAACTCGATTCGGTCAACCTGCTGGTGCACCGCTATCCACGCCTCACGTGTCTGTTGCTGTTGCCGCAGACGTCGCCCGACACGCTGATCGCCGCGATGCGCGCGGGCGTTCGCGACGTGCTGAACTGGCCGCTCGACGCACGCGCGCTCGGCGCCGCCGTGCAGCGTGCCATGGCCCCGCACGCCGACGAGACTCGCCACGAAACGCATATGGTGTCGTTCATTTCGTGCAAGGGCGGCGCAGGCACGAGCCTGATCGCAGCGAACGTGGGCCACGCGATCGCAACGCTGCACGGCAAGCGGGTGCTGCTCGTCGACCTGAACCAGATGTTCGCCGACGCCGCGTTTCTCGTAAGCGATCAGGAGCCGCCGTCGACGTTGCCGCAAATCTGCGCGCAGATCGAACGCATCGACGCCGCGTTTCTCGATGCGTCGCTCACGCACGTCACGCCCGGCTTTCATGTGCTGGCCGGCGCGGGCGATCCGTTGAAGGCGCTCGAGATTCATGAAGAACAGCTTGAATGGATTCTCGGCGTGGCGGCGCCGCGTTACGACGTCGTGCTGTTCGATCTCGGCCAGAGCATCAATGCGCTGTCCATCGTTGCGCTCGATCGCAGCGCCGAGATTCACCTGGTGCTGCAGGCAAGCATGCCGTATGTGCGCGCGGGCCGCCGTCTGCAGGAGATGCTGGTGTCGCTCGCGTATTCGCCCGACAGGATGCGCCTGCTATTGAACCGGCACCGCCGCCACGACGAGCGAGCCGCGAGCGCGCTCGAACAGGTGCTCGGCAGGCGTCCTTCGCATCTGATCGCCGACGACCCCCAAGCGGCGGCCGAAGCCGTCAACCTCGGTGAGCCGTTGCTGAAGAATGCGCGCAACAGCGCGCTCACGCGCAGCATACAGGCGCTCGCACAAAGCATCGTCAATCAGTCGACAGGCGTCGTCCCGCAGAAGAAGCGCGATGACCCGTTGCTCGCCCGGCTGTTCGGCCGCTCGGCCACGCAGCGGCAGTCGACGGCGTCATAACGTCAGCCAGGAGAATCTCATGTCACTACGCGAACAGATGTCGTCACAAACGGTCCATGCGCTGCCGGAACGCCAGGCGGGCATGCGCGCCCCGCTCGGTCTCGCGCGCGCCGCCTACCAGACGCTCAAACGCAAGATTCACGAAGCCGTGCTCGATCGGGTCGAACTGGAACGTCTCGCGCGGCTGCCGGCCGAGCAGGTGCGTCAGGAAATCGGCGGGCTGATCGCGCGCATCCTCGAAGAAGACAAGGCGCCCGTCAACGACCTCGAACGCAGGCAGTTGATGACCGACATCCACGACGAGATGTTCGGTTTCGGTCCGCTCGAAGCGCTGCTGCGCGACCCGAGCGTATCGGACATCCTGGTCAACACGTACCGCACGACGTACGTCGAACGCGGGGGACGACTGGAACTCACGGACGTGACCTTCTACGACGACGCGCACCTGATGAAGGTGATCGAGAAGATCGTCTCGCGGGTCGGGCGGCGCATCGACGAATCGAGTCCGATGGTCGACGCGCGCCTGCCTGACGGCTCGCGCGTCAACGCGATCATTCCGCCTTCCGCCGTGGACGGACCGCTCATGTCGATCCGGCGTTTCGCAGTGAACCCGCTGCAGATGAGCGACCTGGTGGCGTCGCAAAGCCTCACGCCACCCATGGCCGAACTGCTCGATGCGCTCACGCGGGCAAAGGTCAACGTGCTGGTGTCGGGCGGAACGGGCAGCGGCAAGACCACGCTGCTGAACATTCTGTCGGGCTTCATTCCCGAAGGCGAGCGCGTGGTAACGATCGAAGACGCAGCCGAGTTGCAACTGCGCCAGCAGCACGTGCTGCGTCTGGAAACGCGGCCGCCGAATGTCGAGGGACGCGGCGAAGTCACCCAACGCACGCTCGTGCGCAACGCGCTGCGGATGCGGCCGGATCGCATCATCCTCGGCGAAGTACGCGGCGCCGAAGCGCTCGACATGCTCAATGCGATGAACACCGGCCACGAAGGATCGCTCGCGACAATTCACGCCAATACGCCGCGCGACGCGCTGACGCGCCTCGAAAACATGATCAGCCTTGCCGGCCTTGCCCTGTCGCCGAAGAATCTGCGCCAGCAGATTTCGTCCGCGATCTCGGTGGTGGTCCAGGTGGCCCGCTTGACCGACGGCCGGCGCAAGGTCGTCAGCATTCAGGAATTGACAGGCATGGAAGGCGAGATGGTGAATATGCAGGAGATCTTCACGTTCAAACGAACGGGCATCGATCAGAACGGCACGGTGCGCGGCCACTTCTGCGCGACCGGCGTAAGACCGAAATTCACCGAGCGGTTGCAGGCGTTCGGCATCGCGCTGCCCGACCAGCTCTACGATCCGGCACGGCGCTTCGATACGGCGTAACGGTCGGCGCGGTGCACGCGGCTTATCTTTGTGAGGCATCTATGAATCCGATCTTTTACGCCTTCGCTTTCCTGCTCTTCGTTGCGGTGGTTCTGGGTATAGAAGGGGTGTATCAATGGTGGAACAGCCATCATGGGCCCGCCGCGCGACGCCTCGATCAGCGCATCAGAGCGCTGTCGGCGGGCGCGCATGTGCACGGCGAGCGCCTGTCCATCCTGAAGGAGCGCATGCTCAGCAATTCCGCGCCGCTCCATGCGCTGATGTTACGCGTGCCGCGTATCCATGCGATCGACCGGATCGTCGTTCAGTCGGGGTTGAGCCACACGGTCGGGCGGCTCGTGATGCACAGCGTGGCGGCCGTGATTGTCGTATTGCTCGCGGCCAGCTTCTCTCCAGTGCCGGTGCCGACGCTCGTCATGGTGCTCGCCGCCGCGGCGGCCCTCGCGTTCCCAACACTGCGCGTGCTGCGCGCCCGCGCGAGGCGTCTGCGTGTTCTCGAGCGGCAGTTGCCCGAGGCCGCCGACATGATCAGCCGCGCATTGCGAGCGGGCCATTCGTTTTCAAGCGCCATCGGAATGCTCGGCAACGAGTTCGCCGAACCGACGGGCGGCGAGTTCCGTACCGTCTTCGATGAAATCAATTACGGCGTCACGATGAACGAAGCACTGCTCAATCTTGCGACGCGCGTGCCGGTTCGCGATCTGCGCTACTTCGTGATCGCGGTGCTGATCCAGCGCGAGACCGGCGGCAATCTCGCCGAGATTCTCGACAGCATTGCGTCGCTGGTTCGCGACCGGCTGCGTCTGTTCGATCAGGTGCGCGTGCTGTCCGCCGAAGGGCGCCTGTCCGCATGGATCATCGGCCTGTTGCCGTTCGCAGCGGCGGGCGCGATGAATCTGTTGAACCCGAGCTTTCTCTCGGTGCTCTGGGAAGATCCCGCCGGGCTCAAGGTCATCGAATCGGTGTTCGTGTCGATGCTGTTCGGCGTGCTGTGGATGCGGCGAATCGTGCGGATTCGCGTATAACGCCGGCCGTGCGTGAAGAGAACCCAATTGGAGAGTCACGATGGAAACGCTCGATTCAGGGACCCTGTTGCTGCTCGGCGGCGTGTTCGTCGCCACATTCGCCGGCGTGGTCGCGCTCATGTGGTGGATGACGCCAAAGGATATGCAGCGCCGCATCCAGCAGGCCGGAGGCGTGTCGCTGTCGCGGCAAACGCAGTCTTCGGCCGGCTCGGGATGGGCCGAGAAAATCGCGGAGATCTCGCGGCCGATCTCGCAACTGTCCATTCCAAAGGACGGCTGGGAAGACTCGCCGTTACGGCTGCGTTTGATGAACGCGGGCTGGCGCTCATCGACGGCGGCCGGGCTTTATTTCGCGGCGAAGACCGTGCTCGCACTGCTGCTGCCGCTTATCGGTCTCATCGCATTGATGCGCACGCCGGTCGTCAACGGACAGTACGCTGTGAGCGCAACGATCCTCGCCATACTCGCGGCGATCGGCTACTACACGCCGAACATCATACTGGCGCGCTGCCGTGCGCGGCGTCAGCGCGCGATTGTCGAAGGCTTCCCGGACGCGCTCGATCTGCTGACGGTTTGCGTGGAAGCGGGCCTCGGTATGGACGCCGCGCTGATGCGAGTAGCCAACGAAATGCAGCTCGCAAGTCCCGAAGTCGCAAGCGAACTGCAATTGATGCTGCTCGAACTGCGTTCCGGCTTCACGAAGGAAAAGGCGCTGCGCAACCTCGCGTTGCGCACGGGTGTCGAGGACGTCGACAACTTCGCTTCGATGCTGGTCCAGGCGGATCGCTTCGGCACGAGCATCGGCGCTTCGTTGCGCGTGATGTCCGACACGCTTCGCACGCGCCGCAGAATGCGCGCAGAGGAACGCGCCGCCAAGATCGCATTGAAGCTGTTGTTCCCGCTGATCTTCTGCATCTTCCCCGCATTGATGACGGTGCTGATGGGACCGGCGTTCATCCACATCTACCGAATTTTGCTGCCGACGCTCGGCACGTGACGCATTCATCGGCACGCGGCGCACGCATTGGTTGAAAACAACAACGCGCACAGGGGAAGAGAAATGAGCCATAAAACAACGCACTTTTCATCATTTTCCGGAACGCGCCCGGCCTCGCGCAGACGCGGGCGGCGCCGCGAGGCGGGCGTCGCCGTGGTCGAGTTCGGACTCGTCCTGCCTCTGCTGTTGCTGATCGTGTTCGGCATGGTCGAGTTCAGCATTGCGCTGTACGACAAGGCGGTGATCACCAATGCGAGCCGCGAAGCTGCACGCGCCGGCGTGATGTACAAGGTACCGCCACTCACGGCCGCTCAGATCACCACTGTCGCGCAGAACTATGCGTCGACGTATCTGATCAGCTTTGGCGCGTCGCCGTCGCCGGTGAGCGTAGCCGTAGATCAATCGTCGGGCACGACGACCGGTCAGCCGCTCAAGGTCACGCTCACCTATTCGTATAGCGGCGTGGGGCTCGGCACGATCGTCAGTCAACTGGTGGGCTCGGTGCCCATCACCGCCATCACCACGATGAACTACGAATAACGACGCGCAACCGGCAGGCCGCCACTGCCCGGCGCAATCCACACGCGATGGAGGTTCACATGAGACCCCGAAGAAATCCTGCGCCGGCGCGGAACCGGCAACGCGGCGCCGTAGCGGTGATGACCGCGCTGTGCCTGACCGTGCTGATCGGCACGACTGCGCTCGCGGTCGACCTGGGCCGCGCGTGGGTCGTGCGCAACGAACTGCAGAACGCTGCCGATGCGGCGGCGCTTGCCGGCGCTGGAGCGCTCGGGCCGAACTACGCGACCCCGAACTGGACGCAGGCGGAAATGAAGGTACAATCCGCGATCACGCTGAACCGGGCCGAAGGCTCGCTACTACTGACGGCCCAGGTTCAGAGCGGCTACTGGAACGTGACGGGCACACCCGCCGGCTTGCAGTCGCTGCCTGTGCCGTCGCCGGGCGCCTACGACAAACCCGCCGTGCGAGTGACGGTAAGCCGCGCGGCCGGGCAGAACGGCGGACCGCTTCCGCTCGTGCTGGCGCCGATCATCGGCATCAACACAATGCCGATCAGCGCAACGGCTGTGGCGGTCATCTCGGCGCCGGGCTACGCCGCGCCCGGCGCACTTTTTCCGACAGCCATCTCGAAGTGCCTCTATACGGCCTACTGGAATGCAACGACGGGACAACCGGTAAACGATCCCGCAACCGGCCGCCCTCAGGAGTTCAGCATAGGATCGACTTACCACTATGCCGGCTGCGCGGCGAGCGTGGGCTCCGGGCAATGGACATCGTTTCAGTACAACGTTCAGGACGTGACATCGATCCGCAATCTGATCGCCAACGGCAATCCGCTGCCGCTCAATATCGGCGATACGACATGGATTCAATCCGGCGTGAAGAATACGATCTACAACTCGGTGCCTGCTCCCGCCGATGTTCTGCTGCCGGTGGTCGACACGCTCGATACGGGCAGCCCCGTGCCCATCGTCGGGTTCGCGCCTTTTCATATCGACGGTGCGGTGAACGGCAGCAACCCGTACATTTACGGCCATTTCATTGCGGGCTACAAGGCGCCGTCGGCTAGCGGAGGCTCCGGCGCCGCGACGTATTACGGCGCCGTCACAGCGCCGAGTCTCGCCAACTAGCGAACATTGCCCAACCTCGCACGCCGCGAATCCACCTGCCGGGAACGTTCGCTGCGACTGTATAGCCTGGCGCCCGCCATCGCGGTGACATACGTCGTCCGCGAGACCGGCGCCGGTCATTTTTTTCAACGCTTCAAGTAACCCTTTCATACGATGCGTTTACACGAGGGTTGCAGCGGACTTCGCGGAACGGAAAGAGCGGCAGACATTGCGCGCGCTCCGACCGGGGAGTCCCCAACGGCAGGAGTAGCGACATGCAAAACGCGGAAGACAATCCCACGCAGAAACAGCAGAACGAAATGGCCGCAAAGAGTCCGGTGCATACCCCTGCAGCCGGAACGGCTTCTCCAGACGCTCATACGCAAGCGAAAGAGTTCGGCAGCTCAAGTAACGCCGGCGCGGCCGAGCCGACGCGGCGCAACGACAACACGCAGAATCTGCCGCCTATCGATCTCGACGCGGTGACCGCCGATTCGCCCGACCCCGTGCACCGCGCGAGCAGCCGAACGGTCTCGGTGGACGCGGCCAACACGGCGTCGACCGATAACACCGTCGACACCGACGGCAAAGGTCTTGAAGCAAAGCGAGGACTGTCGCCGTGGCACGACAATGTCATCTCGTCGAACGCCACGCTCGAAAACAACGTTCCCGCGCCCGCAATGGGCCTGGGCGGCATAGACAGCCGCGCCGGCGGAAACATGCCGCTGATTGCGGCGCGCGACGGCTGGCAAGTGTCGTATCGCGGCACTGTCTACATCGAGCGAAGGAACGGCTCGCTCGCAGAACACGTCATACAGTTCGACGCCCGCAGGGCAAGCGGCAACGAGCCAACGTAAGCTGCGGTAATCCGGCGGGACTGCGCAAGGCATGGACCTTGCGCAGCGTTTTCGCCGGACACATGGCGCGCCTCCCTCCCCGGAAGCACACCGCTGTCGCCTGCCGGCGCACCAGTTCGGGAAGGCACCATGGAACTCGTCGATCGGAGCGATCGGAGTCGCGCTAGCCGCGTGCGCGGACGGCGGCGCTCACGCGTCTTATCCCGCTATGCGGGTCGGCCGGTCCGTCTCATCTGGCGCTATGTCGCGCGTCACAAAGTGGCCCACGTCATCATGCTCGTCAGCGTCGTGGCCGCGGTCGGCTTCGCGCTCGCGTCGCAATACGGTATCCGCAATCTGATCGACGCGCTGCCGCAAGGGCGCGCGCATCCACAGACGGTCGAGTACGCGTTTGCCGTCCTCGTCGGCCTCATTTTCGCGGACAACCTGATGTGGCGCGTCGCCGGCTGGGTCGCGGCACGCGCATTCGTGCGCGTGACGGGCGACATCCGCCAGGACATGTTCGAGTATCTGACGGGACATGCGCCTTCGTTTTTCGCGGACAAACAGCCGGGCGTTTTATCCAGCCGTGTGTCGGCCACGGCGAACGCGGTGTACATCATCGAAAACACAGTGGCATGGACCGCCTTGCCGCCGACGCTGACCGTGATCGGCGCGATCGTGATGGTGGCCACCGTGAGCGTTCCGATGAGCGTCGCGCTCGTCGCCGTTTCGGCAGCCCTCAGCGCGTGTCTGTTCTGGCTCGCGCGCAAGGGCACGTCGCGGCACGAGGCGTTCGCGAGCCAGGCGGCTTCCGTAGACGGCGAACTGGTCGATGTAATCGGCAACATGGGGCTCGTGCGTGCGTTCAGCGCGGTCAACGCGGAGCAACGGCGCTTCGACGGCCATCTCGAAGCCGAGGCCGTTGCGCGCAAGCGCAGTCTGCTGTATCTGGAAAAGCTGCGCCTGCTGCATGCGTTCGCCACCGTGGTGCTGTCGGCGGGCGTGCTCGGCTGGACCGTGTGGCTTTGGACGCAAGGTAGAGCGAGCACCGGCGACGTGGTCCTCGTCGGCTCTTTGGGCTTTTCAATTCTGCATGGTTCGCGCGACGTGGCGGTGGCATTCGTCGATTTAACGCAGCACGTGGCGCGCCTCGCGGAAGCATCGCAAACTTTGCTGACGCCCTATTCGATGCCGGAACCGCCCAAAGCAATACCGCTCGCGGTGCGTGAGGCGACAGTCGATTTCGACAACGTCTCGTTCGCTTATCCGGGCCGCAGGCCGGTATTGAACGAGTTGACGCTGCACATCCAGGCAGGGGAACGCGTGGGACTGGTCGGGCCGTCCGGCGCGGGAAAATCGACGGTGCTCGCGCTGCTTCAGCACTTCTACGAGCCGGCCACCGGATGCGTACGCATTTCCGGCCAGGACATCTCGCAAGTGACGCTGGAAAGCCTGCAAGCGGCGATCTCGGTGGTGCCGCAAGACGTCACGCTGCTTCATCGCTCGTTGCTCGACAACATCCGCTATGGCTGCCCGGATGCAAGCGAAGCCGACGTGAGGCGCGCATGCGAAGACGCCAGCTGCATGGATTTTATCGGGGCATTGCCGGACGGCTTGAACACGATAGCCGGCGACCGCGGCGCGAAGCTCTCCGGCGGACAGCGCCAGCGCGTCGCAATTGCGCGTGCAATCCTGAAGGACTCGCCGATACTTCTGCTCGACGAGGCGACCTCGGCGCTCGACACCGCTTCGGAAATCGTCATTCAGGCCGCGCTCGAACGTCTCATGCAGAATCGCACGGTGATTGCGATTGCGCACAGGCTGTCGACGTTGCAGTCGTTCGACCGGATCATCGTGATGAACCGCGGCCGCGTCGTTCAGGAAGGCACGCCCGCGCAACTTGCCCAAGTGCCGGGCATCTACCGCGATACGCTGGCGCGCCACGGCCGGCGCACCCCCGCCCCTACGCTGAACTGATCCGCCTGCGCCTCCTGCCGCATTCAAACGACTTTGCGGCAAGGGCTAGCCGTCCATGCGCTCGCCTTTTGTCCTGATCAACTCGACGAGACGCTTCGCGGGCATCCGGTAACTGGTCTGCTGTTGAATACCCCATTCGGAGCGCTCCGTTTCGACCAGCAAAACGTACTTGCCGTCCGGGCTCGCTTCCAGGTGCTGCATGTTCAGCATTTCCTCGCCGGCAATATCTGTTTCCTGCCCGAGCGTCATGACACCTTTCGCGCCACATCCCATGCCACGCCTCCATGCCGTTGCCGCCGGCGATCGCAGGTCCGCTTCGTCGCCTGCATCGATCCAGCAAAGCGCGTACCGGCGAAACAGTCACTGGCAATTGACGGATAATCGGGGCTGCGTCTCGCGCGCTCGCTGCGTTGCGCCAGACCGGTTCATGGTTTACCGCACTACTGTGCTTGCCTTCGTATGGCGAGCATCGGAACACTTTCACAACCGCACTGAGAAGACTTCACCATGCGCATACCACCCGTCAAAGCCATCATCGCCTTTGAGAGCGTGGCTCGAACTGGGAGCGTCAATCGTGCGTCGGAGGAGCTTGGGCTGACCGCTTCGGCGGTGAGTCATCAGATCAGCAATCTGGAGTCGATCATCGGCCAGACGCTGTTCTACCGCTCGGGCCGGGGCCTCGTGCTTACGCCGACAGGCGAGCGCTATCTGTCGGACGTCACGGGTTCTCTTGCGGACCTGAGCCGCGCGACCGAGCGCGCGTCGAGCCGCACCGAGGTCGACATTCTGCGCGTGCATTCGAGCCCCAGCTTCGGGCTGATGTGGCTGCTCCCGCGGCTCGCATCGTTTCAGGAAGCGAACGGGGACATCCAGTTGAACCTCGCATGCTCATATGAGGATGTGTCGTTCACGAGCGGTTACTACGACATCGACATTCGTCACGGTTATGCGAACTGGCGCGATCTAGAAGTGCGGACGCTGCGCAACGAGTTCATTGCGCCGCTGGCGTCGCCGGCCTATTTGCGAAGCCACCCGGTAAAGACGCCGGAAGATCTGCTCGCCCATCGTCTGATCTACTCGGAAACGCCGCTCGTTCAGTGGAAGCAATGGTTCGGGCGTACCGGCGTCTCCGCCGCGCACAAGACGTTCGATTTCTCGTTCGACCGCTCGTACATGTCGCTCGAAACGGCGGCGCTCGGACTCGGCATCGCGCTCGAAAGTCTGATGCTCGCGTCGGTACGGATCAAGGAAGGCGCGCTCGTGCCGGTGTTCGATCACTCGCATGCGGTCGAGGTCGGCGCGCATCATCTGGTATGTCCGCCGCAAAATGCGGAGTTGCCACGGGTCGCGCGATTCATCGCGTGGATCGACCGCGAAATCGGTCAGAGAGAACGCGCGGCTTAAAAACACCGGCAGATCGACACCAGGGTATTCCAGCACCCTGCTCATTCGGCGGATTGCTTCGCAGGCCGCCAACCCGCGCGCAGCAAGCGTCGCGTCCACCCTCCCGAACACCTGAAAATTTCTCAAGCATAGTTGAGCCGTACTGCGTTGATGCCACGCGCGGCGTGCCCGACACTGGCTCCATCACATCAACACTCAGGAGACAAGTGATGCTGCTCGAGAACAAGGTGGTTATCGTCACGGGCGCGGCTTCCCCGCGTGGAATCGGCAAGGCGACGGCGAAGGCACTGGCCGCCCAGGGTGCGCGCGTCGTGATTCTCGATCTGCGCGAAGAAGACGCGAAAGCGGCCGCCGCCGATCTGGGCGCGGCACATCTCGGCCTTGCTTGCGACGTCACCAATAAAGCTGCGTGCGTGCAAGCCGCAACCGCCACGCTCGAACGTTATGGGCGCATAGACGGACTCGTCAACAACGCCGGCATCACGCAGCCCGTTCGCACGCTAGACATTAGCGCCGGGGGTTTCGACGCAATCGTCGATGTGAATCTGCGCGGCACGCTCTACATGTCGCAAGCCGTACTGCCTGCAATGAAGGAGCAGAAGCGCGGCAGCATCGTGTGCATGTCGTCTGTGTCGGCGCAACGCGGCGGCGGCATTTTCGGCGGCCCGCATTACAGCGCGGCGAAAGCCGGTGTGCTCGGTCTCGCGCGTGCGATGGCCCGCGAATTCGGCCCCGACAGCATCCGCGTCAACTCGATCACGCCGGGGCTCATCCAGACCGACATCACCGGCGACAAGCTGACTGCGGAAATGCGCGTGGACATCATCAAAGGCATTCCGCTCGGCAGACTAGGCGACGCCGCCGATGTCGCGAACGCGTGCCTTTTTCTCGTGAGCGATCTCTCGACGTATCTGACGGGCGTCACGCTCGACGTCAACGGCGGCATGCTCATTCATTGACGACAGCGCTCGCCCGCGAGGCGGCGCTGTGTTCCTGGCACCCGGGCGAACCCGGGGCCCATGGAAGGAGACAAACATGAAATCGAAATACACCGCTTCTGCTATCGACGGCGAAGTGTTGGCGCACTCAGACGCGACGAGCTTCGAATCGCGCACCTACGCCAAGGTAAGCCGCAGGCTGATTCCGTTTCTGATGCTGTGCTATCTCGGCGCGTATCTGGATCGCGTCAACGTCGGCTTTGCGAAGCTGCAGATGCTGAACGATCTGCGCTTTAGCGAGACCGTCTACGGCATGGGCGCGGGCATCTTCTTTCTCGGTTACTTTCTTTTCGAGGTGCCGAGCAATCTGGTGCTTCACCGTGTCGGCGCGCGCACATGGCTTGCGCGAATCATGCTGACGTGGGCGGTGATTTCCGCGTCGTTCGTCTTTGTGAAGTCGCCCACCGCGTTTTATGTTTTGCGCTTTCTGCTCGGCGTTGCAGAAGCGGGTTTCGCGCCGGGCGTCATTCTTTATCTGACGTACTGGTTTCCCGCTGCCCGCAGAGCCAAGGCGTTGTCGCTCTTTTTCATGGCGATTCCGCTTGCGGGCATAGTCGGCGGTCCGCTGTCGGGCTGGATCATGCATTCGCTCCACGGCGCAATGAATATGGCCGGCTGGAAGTGGCTATTCATGCTCGAGGCTCTGCCGTCGCTCGTGCTTGGAGTCGCGATTCTTCTGTATCTCGACGACGGCATCGCCAAAGCAAAGTGGCTCACCGAGTCGGAGAAGAATCTGCTGGCACGCAATGTCGCCGGCGATAACGTGCACACCACTGCCCATATTTCGATTCGCTCGTTCATCGGCGACCGTCGCTTGTGGCTGATGGCAGCGATTTATTTCTGTGTCGTGCTCGGTCAGTACGGGCTGACTTTCTGGCTGCCGACGATCATCCGTAAATCAGGCGTCGCCGATCCGCTGTGGGTGGGTGTGTTCACCGCGATTCCTTATCTTTGCGCGATCGTCGCATTGCCGCTGATCGGCATGAGTGCGGACCGCCGGCGCGAACGCAGACTTCACCTGGCCATTCCGATGCTGATCGCGGCAGCGGGGTTTGCGGTCCTGCCCACGCTCGGCAGCGTGCCGGCGTCGATCGTGTGTTTGAGCATTGCGGCTGCCGGCATCCTCGCGTCGTCGTCGCAGTTCTGGTCGCTGCCCACGGCGCTGCTTGGCGGCATGTCCGCCGCAGCCGGCATCGCGGCTGTGAACTGCTTCGCCAATCTTGCGGGCTTCTTTTCGCCCGCCATCGTGGGCTGGCTCAACGACATGACGGGCCGCTCGACGGCGGGACTGATCTTCATCTCGGTTGCGGTGACGCTCGGCGCATGCCTGGTCTTCCTCGTGCCCGCGAAATCCGTGAACCGCTGACCTTTTTCAACTATTCCGCTTAAACCTCAGGAGACGACATGAACAGTCCATCCAATGCGTCGACGGCATCGCTTGCCGAGCACGCTTACCGCATCCGCAGAAACGCGCTCTTAATGGGCGAGGTGCAGGGCCAGGGTTATATCGGGCAAGCGCTCGACATCGCCGATGTACTGGCCGTCGCGTACTTCGGCGCAATGCGCTATCGCCCGGAAGATCCCGAGTGGGAAGAGCGCGACCGCTTCCTGCTCTCGAACGGACACTATGCAATCGCGCTGTACGCGGCGCTGCTCGAAGCAGGCATTCTTCCCGCCGAAGAACTGGAGACCTACGGCAGCGACGACAGCCGTCTGCCCATGTCCGGCATGGCGAGCTACACGCCCGGCATGGAGATGTCCGGCGGCTCGCTCGGACACGGCCTGACGATTGCCGTCGGCCGCTGTCTCGGACTCAAGCGCAAGGGCTCGAAGTCGTTCGTGTACACGCTGTTCTCCGACGGCGAACTCGACGAAGGCGCGATCTGGGAAGGCATCATGTCCGCGAGCCACTGGAAGCTCGACAACCTGATCGCCGTTGTAGACGTGAATAACCAGCAGGCCGACGGACCGTCGACACAGATCATGGCGTTCGAACCGCTAGTCGAGAAGCTCGAAGCATTCGGGTGGTTCACGCAACGTGTGGATGGCAACGATATCGGCGCCGTGGCCGCCGCGTTCGACGCGGCCCGCAAGCATCCCGGCAAGGAGCCGCGCATGATCGTGGCCGATACGCGCATGGGTTGCGGCGTGCCGTTCCTCGAAGAGCGCGAGAAGAACCACTTTATCCGCGTCGATGCGCACGAATGGCAATTGGCGCTCGAAGCACTCGAAGCAGGGAGACAAGCATGAGCAACGCAACCATGAGCAAACCGCGCCTGAAGACCTCGGCGATGATCGCGTCCATTGCGGGCGAAGGCCAGCTCACGCGCTCGGCGCCTTTCGGTCACGCGCTCGTCGAATTGGCTCGGCAGAAAACCAACGTTGTCGGCATGACGGCCGATCTCGGCAAGTACACGGACCTGCATATCTTCGCGAAGGAATTCCCCGAGCGCTACTACCAGATGGGCATGGCGGAGCAATTGCTGATGGGCGCAGCGGCGGGCCTCGCGCACGAAGGCGCGCAGCCGTTCGTGACTACCTACGCCGTGTTCGCGACGCGCCGTGCGTATGACTTCATGCACCAGGCCATTGCCGAAGACAACCTCGATGTGAAGATCGTCTGCGCGCTGCCGGGGCTCACCACTGGCTACGGTCCTAGCCACCAGGCCGCGGAAGACCTCGCGTTGATGCGCGCGATGCCGAACATGACCGTTGTCGATCCTTGCGATGCGCTCGACATCGAACAGATGGTGCCGGCCATTGCCGCACACAAGGGCCCTGTATATGCGCGTCTTTTGCGCGGCAACGTGCCTGCGGTGCTGGACGAATACGACTACACGTTCGAACTCGGCAAGGCAAAGATGCTGCGCGACGGCGCCGAAGTGCTCGTGATCTCGTCGGGCATCATGACCATGCGTGCGCTCGAAGTCGCGAAAGCGCTGGAACGCGAGAACATCGGCGTGGGCGTGCTGCACGTGCCGACCATCAAGCCGCTCGACACGCAGACAATCGTGCGCGAAGCAAAGCGTTCGGGCAGGCTCGTCGTGGTGGCGGAGAACCATACGACGATTGGCGGTCTGGGTGAGGCCGTTGCGGCCGAACTGATGCGCGCCGGAGTGTCGTGCCCGTTCAGGCAGATGGCGCTGCCCGATGCATTCCTCGCTGCGGGAGCACTGCCGACACTGCACGACCGCTATGGTATTTCGACCTCCGCGATGATCGAGTCGATCAAGGGCTGGCTCGGTTAGATCCGCACATTGCGGATTCCATTACCTGCGAGGTAATCGACGCGCCTCCGGGCGAGGGCAATCATACGCAGCATGCAAGTTCCGGTTTCTTCATGCATGGAGGAGTGAACATGACTGCGTATGCGATTGCCCATTTGCACGACGTTGAAATGTGCGCTGAGATTGTCGAGTACCTCGAGGGTATCGACGCAACCCTTACGCCATTCGGCGGCCGATTCATCGTACACGGCGCACGGCCGCACGTCGTGGAAGGCGAGTGGCACGGCGACCTGATCGCGATTGAGTTTCCCGACCTTCCGACGGCGCGCGCCTGGTACGCGTCGGACGCGTACCGGCGCATCCTGCCGTTGCGCATGCGGCATGCTCGCGGACCGGTAATCCTCGTGGAAGGCGTGGACGGGCATCACAAAGCGACCGACATTCTGCGTTGAATTCCGCGTCGAATTCGGCCGGCACCGCGGTTCCGCAGCGGGGAACTCCGAAGCGCACGGAGTCGACAACCCTCATAATGCGATCATTCGAAGCCACAAATTCGCGCCACAATGATCGACCTTCAAGCCCAAGCAAGCTCCTCGCCCCGCCTCACCAGCCTGTCGCACGGCGGCGGGTGCGGCTGCAAAATCGCCCCCGGCCTGCTCGCTGACCTGCTCAAACGCAGCGCGCCGCTGCCGTTCTTTCCAGACCTGCTAGTCGGCAACGATACCGCCGACGACGCCGCCGTCTACAAGCTGAACGACGAGCAGGCGATCGTCGCGACCACAGACTTCTTCATGCCGATCGTCGACGATCCGTTCGACTTCGGCCGCATTGCGGCGACCAACGCGCTCTCCGACGTCTATGCAATGGGCGGCAAACCGCTGATGGCGCTCGCCATCGTCGGAATGCCAATCAACGTGCTGCCGCACGACGTGATTGCGGCAGTGCTGAAGGGCGGCGAGTCGGTGTGTGCGGACGCCGGCATTCCGCTCGCGGGCGGACATTCGATCGACTCGGTCGAGCCCATCTACGGCCTCGTAGCAATCGGCGTGGTCGATCCGCGGCGCGTGAAGCGCAACGCGGGCGCGCAGGCTGGCGACGTGCTGATTCTCGGCAAACCGCTCGGCGTCGGCGTGCTTTCGGCTGCGCTGAAGAAAGACCGGCTCGACGCGAACGGCTACGCCGCCATGATCGGCGCGACGACCAAGCTCAACCGGCCGGGTGCGCAACTCGCCGGGCTCGACGGCGTGCACGCGCTCACCGACATCACGGGCTTCGGCCTGCTCGGCCATACGCTGGAACTGGCGCGCGGCTCGAAGCTCACCGCGCGCGTGCGTTACGCCGACCTGCCGTGGCTGCCGGGCGTAGTCGACTTTGCCGAAGCCGGCGTTTTCACGGGCGCCTCCGGTCGCAACTGGGATGCTTACGGTAAAGATATTTCGTTGCCGGCGACATTGCCGCCGAGCGCGCGCACCTTGCTCACGGACCCGCAAACCTCAGGCGGCCTGCTGGTTTCGTGTTCACCCGACGCTGTGAACGACGTGCTGGCGCTCTTTCACGCCGACGGTTTCGGCGACGCTCGCGTGATCGGCGAAATGGTTGCAGGCGAAGGGCGCGTAGAAGTGATCTGAAAGAAGGCGGCGGCTGACAAGGCGCGGTGAAAGGCTGCAGAAAGCCGCGCGCTGCCGCCAATCGCGCCGCATGCGATAATTTCGGTCTATCCGGCACCGCTTTGTCCGCTTTTCCTCCGTACGCCCTTGAAAAACCTACTCGTCAGCCTCGATCAAGCAGGTGATTTCGATGAAATCATCGACGTACGCACGCCTCTCGAGTTTGCCGAAGACCACATTCCGGGCGCGATGAACGCGCCGGTGCTCAGCAACGAGGAACGCGTGCTGGTCGGCACGATGTACAAGCAGGTGTCGCCGTTCGAAGCCACGAAGGTGGGCGCGGCGCTGGTGGCCCGCAATATCGCGCTTCATCTGGAAACGACGTTCGCCGACCGGCCGCGCAACTGGCGCCCGCTGGTTTATTGCTGGCGCGGCGGCAAACGCTCGGGCTCCGTCACCACGCTCTTCAACATGATCGGCTGGCCCGCGCGTCAGCTCGACGGCGGATACAAGACTTACCGGCGCGCAACCGTCGAGGCGCTCACCACGCTGCCGAGCCAATTCCGTTACGTCGCACTGGTCGGTCCGACCGGGAGCGGCAAGACGCGGCTCCTCGCCGCGCTCCACGAAGCAGGTGCGCAGACGCTGGACCTCGAAGCGCTCGCCGCGCATCGCGGCTCGCTGCTCGGCGCATGGGCTGGGGTCGCTCAGCCGTCGCAAAAAGGCTTTGATACCTTGCTCGTGAGCGCGCTGCGCAGCTTCGATCCCGCGCGCCCGGTGTTCGTTGAGGCGGAGAGCCGTCGCATTGGCGCAATCACGCTGCCGCTCGCTCTGCTCGACACGTTTCATCGCGGCGATTGTGTGGAAGTGGCGGCGAGCCGCGAAGACCGCTCGGCGTTTCTGCTTCACGACTACGCTCAACTGTTCGACGACCCCGAGTCGTTAAAGGCGCAGCTGGAACGTTTGATCGGCTTGCATAGCCGCGAACGCGTCGCCGGGTGGCAAAAACTCGTCGACGAAAACCGGCGCGCCGAACTCGCGAACGAGTTGATCGAACTCCACTACGATCCGGCATATGCGCGCAGCAGCCATCAGCATTTCACGCAATTGCCGCGGGCGCTGAAAATCAGTTTCCGGCCGAACGACACAGACGTCGTCGATCAGGCTAAAGCGCTCCTCGCGCAACTCGATAAGCGTTCAGTCGCGCTAGTCTGACCCAACCTTAACGTTACGAACAACATGCAATCAACCCTTCGGCAGCCCCGCGTCGCGCTTGGCTGGATCGTGTTTCTCGCGATCGCCGTCGTCGGACTCTTCTATGTGAAGTGGTTTCCGTATTACAACCGCGCGTTCGTCGCCGCGAGCCAGCATTCGATCGGCAAGTCGATCCTGATGGGTACGTCGGCGAGCGCGCCCGCCGCGTCGTGGCAGTCCGCAATCGACTACACGCTTGCCTACGGCAAGGCCATCTGGCAGGCAATGGTGCTGGGTCTGTTGCTCGGCTCTGCAGTGCAGGCGCTGATTCCTCCGCAATGGGTCACCCGCGCGCTCGGTCGCAGCGACTTCAGCAGCGTCGTGAAAGGCGGCCTGATGTCGTTGCCCGGCATGATGTGCACCTGCTGCGCGGCGCCGGTGGTGGCGGGACTGCGCGCGCGGCAGGCGGCGCCCGCAGCGGCAATCGCATTCTGGCTCGGCAATACGGCGCTCAATCCTGCCACGCTGATCTTCATGGGTTTCGTGCTCGGCTGGCAGTGGATGGGCTTGCGGCTCGCTCTCGGCCTGGTCATGGTGTTCGGCCTTGGCTATCTCGTGAACCGCATGGTGACGCCGAAGGAAGCCGAGGCGTCGCGCGAAGCCATCGCGCAACTGGTCACGACGGATGAACCGGGCACCGCATTTACGCGCTGGGTGAAAATACTCGGCACGATGACGCTGCGTCTCGTGCCCGAATACATCGTGCTGGTGCTGATTCTCGGCGCGGCACGCGCGTGGCTCTTTCCGCACGTTGGTCCGGACATCGACAACAGCGTGCTGTGGATCGTCGCGCTGTCCATCGCCGGCACGCTGTTCGTGATTCCGACGGCGGGCGAAGTGCCGATCATTCAGGCGATGCTGTCTTTCGGCATGGCAGCCGGGCCTGCGGGCGCGTTGCTGATGACGCTGCCGCTAATCAGCGTACCGTCTATGGCGATGCTGGGTCGCTCGTTTCCGAAGCGGGTCTTGACCGTCGTCGCGTTGGCCGTGGTCGCCTGCGGCATAGTGAGCGGCGTGCTCGCCGCGTCCCTGGGGTTCCGATGAAAAAGCTCGCGGCGTTTACGCTCGCGTCGTGGTCGGCTGCGGCGCTTCTCTACTTCGGCCAGCATTCGGTCGCGCTGATCGCGGTGACCGGCGTACTCGTGCTGGCGAGCTTCGACCTGCTTCGTCCTTGACGCGGGTTTAACAACGCGGGTTTAACAACGCGTGCTAGCGGCCATGCATAGACACGGCCGCGCCACACCGCGTCTAGTCGCGCTAACGTACCGTTGCTGCTGCAAGTGTCGTGCGACGGCGGGCGCTGATCAAAGCAGCGATGCCCGTACCAATTCCCAACGTCAGAAGACATGCAGTAGGTACCAGCATCGGCGCAATCTGGCTATGCGCCGCTTTGCCGACATAAGGCATCAGATTCTGCCCCGCGAAGCCGCCGAGATTCCCGATCGCATTGATCGCCGCGACACTCGCAGCCGCGCGTGCGCCCGAGAAAAAGCGCGGCGGCAGCGACCAGAAGCACGGATACAGTAACGGAATGCATGCTCCGCCCAGGCACAGCGCCGCAAAGCGCAGCGTTGGGGTGGGCAGCACGAGGCTCGACGCGAAGCCCACCACGCCGACCGCTGCAACAATGCTCATCGCCCTCAACACCACGCGCTCACGCTTGAGCTTGCCGGGAAGCCACAGCAACAGCAGCGTGGCGAGCGCCCACGGAATCATATTGAGCACGCCGTTAAGCGACGACGACACACCGTCGCTCTTGAGCAGCGTCGGCATCCAGTAGGTCACGCCGTACAGCGACGTCGACATCAGCATGTAGGTCAGCGCGAACATCAGCACCTTGGGATCGAGCAGCGCGGCCCACGGATGCGTCGCCTTGGCATCGCTCGCTGCCTCGCGCTTGAGCGCGGCGAGCACCACATCTTTTTCCTGTTGCGAGAGGAACGGTGCGTCGCTCACCGAATTCGGCAGATACTTCAGCGCGACAAATGCAACCACCACAGCCGGCAGGCCGGTCGCGATGAACACCCACTGCCAGCCGGCAAATCCCCATGTGCCGCCCAGCGTGAGTAACAGTCCGCCGATCAGCGAGCCGAGCATATTGGCGAGCGAACTGCCGAGCGTGAAGAAGCCAAGCACTTTCGTGCGATAGCTCTGCGGGAACCACTGCGTGAGGTAATAGATCACGCCCGGATAGAACCCTGCTTCAGCGACGCCCAACGCAAAGCGGAACGAATAAAACACCGGCAGCGAACGGGCAAACGCCATCAGCACCGTTACGATGCCCCACGTCATCATGATGCGGGCGAGCCATGCACGCGCGCCGAAGCGATGCAGCGCGAGCGTGCTGGGCACCTCGAACAGCAGATAGCCGATGAAGAACAGCGACGCGCCCAATCCGTACGACGCTTCGGTCATGCCGAGGTCGTGCACCATCTCCAGCTTGGCGAAGCCGACGTTCTGGCGGTCGATGAACGAAATCAGGAACATGACGATGAGTAGCGGCATTAACCGCCACGCCATCTTTTTCATGACCTGCTGCTCGAATGCTAATTGTGTGGACATGATTTCTCCGCTTGCCCGACTGCAAGGCAAATAAAAATTGATACAGTCATATATATGATTGTAGGAATTTCAGCCGGACGCCATGGGGTGATACCCGCATGACGGGCAACGCCACCTTGAGTAGGAAGCTGTGTTCGGCGGAAACAGGCGGGCTAACGCGGGTCTAGCGGATTTCGACCTGGTACTGGAATGTATCGGCCGCGCCACGCGTGCTGCGCCATTCGAACGGTGTGCCGGCGAAGTCGGAGGCGACGCGGTGAACCAGAATCACCGGGCTGCCGGTTTTCATGCCGAGCAGCGAAGCCGTTTCGGCGGTAGCCTGTTCTACGCGGAGAATTTCGGTCGCCGAGGCCACCATCTGCTTGCAGAGCCGTTCGTAGAGCGGGTACAGCAGGTCTTCGAATTTGTCGAGCGGCAACGCGGCAAGCGCTTCGAAACGCGCGCGCGGCAGCCAGATTTCCTCTGACAACACCGCCTGCCCTTCGATCATTCGCACGCGCGACAAGTGGATTGCCTTCTCCGAGGCCTTCATACGCAAAGCGTTGCGGATCTCTTCGCTGGGCTTCACCACCTCGCGCTTCAGGACGCGCGCGGTGGGACGCACCGGCTGGCCGTCGCGCGAGACAAAACGAAAGAAGCGGAACAGCGACGAGTCGAAGCGCGGCCGCCGCACGAACGTGCCTTTGCCTTGGGTGCGGGTGAGCACGCCGTCGCTGACCAGCAGGTCGATCGCCTTGCGCACGGTGCCGGTCGAAACGTTGTAGAACTGGCCTAGTTCCGCCTCGGTGGCGATGGCCTCTTCGGGCGCCCATTCGCCGGCGGCAATGCGGCTCACGAGGTCGTCGCGCAATTGCTGATAACGGGGCAGCCGGTCGTCCGGCCTGGACACGAAAGACGCCGTATTCATGGATTCATACAGTTATGCAGAGGAGTAACTACTGTACCGCATTGAATCGATCGAAAGCGAGCAAGGGTTATTACCCAATGACCCGCAATCCGATTGGGCGCAATATTCATACAGTCATATATATGAATCACCGGAACAGCAGGACGAACGGACGGAGATGGCTATGTTCAATTGGTATAGGCAGGGCACGCCTGTCGAGCGCAACACCTTCTGGGGGTGTTTCGCGGGATGGGGGCTGGACGCGCTCGACGTGCAGATGTTCACGCTTGCCATTCCAGCGATCATCGCGGCGTATGGCATCGACCACACGCAGGCGGGCGCGATCAGCGGTGTGACCCTGGTCTCGTCGGCGCTAGGCGGCTGGATTGCCGGCGCGCTGTCGGACCGCTTCGGCCGCGTGCGCACCTTGCAGATGACGATTCTCTGGTTCGCCGGCTTCACCTTCCTGTGCGCATTCGCCCAGAATTTCCCGCAGCTGTTGCTGCTCAAAGCGCTGCAAGGCTTTGGATTCGGCGGCGAATGGGCTGCCGGTGCTGTGCTCATGGCGGAGACGATCCGCACCGAACATCGCGGCAAGGCAATGGGCGCGGTGCAAAGCGCGTGGGCCGTGGGTTGGGGCGCCGCGGTGCTGGTCTACGCAGCCGTATTCTCATGGCTTCCCTCTGACACCGCCTGGCGCGTGATGTTCGCAGTCGGCCTGCTGCCCGCCGGCCTCGTGCTATTCGTGCGGCGCAATCTGAAAGAGCCGGTGCGCATTGAGCCCGCCGGCGCGAGAGTCGGCCCCAAGGTCTCAGCGTTCGGTCAGATCCTGCAAGTGTTTCAGCCTCGCGTGCTTCGAACCACGATCATCGGTGCGGTGCTCGGCACGGGTGCTCACGGCGGCTACTACGCGATCATGACGTGGCTGCCCACGTTTCTCGCGAAGGAAAGGCATCTGTCGGTGTTGAATACCGGCGGTTACCTCGCCGTCGTGATCGTCGCGTTCTGGTGCGGCTGCATGCTGAGCGCGTACCTGCTCGATCGGATCGGCCGGCGTCGCAACATCGCGTTATTCGCTTTCTGCTGCATCGTCACCGTGCTCGCATACGTCATGTTGCCGTTGACGAATATGCAGATGCTCGTGCTTGGCTTCCCGCTCGGTCTCTTTGCCGCCGGCATTCCGGCAAGCCTCGGCCCGCTCTTCAACGAACTCTATCCCGCCGACATGCGTGGCACCGGCGTCGGCTTCTGCTACAACTTCGGGCGCATTGCATCCGCAGGCTTTCCGGTTCTGGTCGGCTACATGAGCCATTCGATGTCGCTCGGCGCGGCCATCGGCATCGACGCAGCCATTGCCTACGGGCTTGCGATGACCGCGGTACTACTGCTTCCGGAAACGCGCGGCAAGCGTCTGCGCGATACCGCGCCGGAGCAGGCCGCAGATGCCGCCGATGCAGCCGATGCAGCGCGCCTCAACCTGAACTCTCCGCGCAGTTGAATATGAACGCACACGCATCCTTACCGTCGTTTGCACACGGTGGCGTCGACACCCACGCACACGTTTTCGAGCAGGGCTTGCCGTTGACCGGCGATCGCCGCTACGCGCCCGCCTACGACGCAACGCTCGACGACTATCTGCCGCTGCTGAACGCGCATGGAATGACGCATGCGGTGCTCGTGCAGCCGAGCTTTCTCGGCACCGACAATCGCTATCTGTTGCAAGCGTTATCCGCCGACACCGAGCGTTTGCGCGGCGTTGCTGTCGTTGCGCCGGACATAAGCGCGAAGGAGCTTGATGATCTGCATAGGCATTGCGTAACGGGCGTTCGGCTTAACCTTATCGAGCAGCCGCTGCCGGATTTGCGCGCACGACCGTGGACGTCGTTGCTGGACCACGTTGCGCGACTGGATTGGCATGTCGAGTTGCACAGAAATGCAGCCGATCTGGCACCGCTGATCGACCAGCTTCTGGAGCGCGGCGTGCGAGTCGTCGTCGATCACTTCGGCCGGCCCGATCCGGCATTCGGCACACAGGACCAGGGTTTCAAAGCGCTGCTCGGCTATGGCATGACGGGGCGGGTGTGGGTAAAGCTGTCGGGCGCATATCGCTGTACCGCACCGGACTCTGCGTTCGTTGCAGACGCGACACGGCAATTAATCGAGCAGTTTGGGCCGGACCGTTTGATGTGGGGCAGCGACTGGCCGCACACACAATACGAAGCGGTGACGAGTTATGGTGACACCTTGTCGACGCTGCTCGACGCCGGTCTCGATTCGACCGCTCTCGGCGCGATTTTGCGCACCACTGCTCGTTCGTTCTATGGATTTGACGTTGAGTCTGTCGAGAATGCGTCCGCAACGACAACTGCCGTGCAACGCGCGACGTACTGAATGCAGAGAGAGGAAAGCGAGGAGTTACAGCGACTGTTTTGACAGGACAGTGGACGAAAGCGGAGCCGCTTTCGTCCACCTCACTGATGCGTTGGTAGGCTCGATTGGATTCGAACCAACGACCCCCACCATGTCAAGGTGGTGCTCTAACCAACTGAGCTACGAGCCTGTAGAGGCGCGAATTATAGAGAGTCTGTCGAAACTGTACAAGAGTCAGACGGCATTCTTGTTGTCGACGCTCGCGCCACGCATTACGATGCGCTCCATTCGGCATCTGCATCAAGTGGAAAGACCGGGCGCCGGATATTCTGGAAAGCGAACAGGCCGTAGTCCGAACTCGTCACGCCCCGGCTATCGCACTCCACCAGCCCGGCGGAGATCGGCACGAAAACCGGACGGCAATACATGCGCGATTTGAGTAGCAGGAAACGCGCGCGACGCGGGTCGATGCCAACGCTTTCGAACACGCCCAGGTCCCACGGCTCATGCGTGTGTTCGGTCACGACCAGTTTCACCGTGCCCGTATCGAGAACCGCGGCGCGTCCCATGTGGGCTCGCTGACCGGTGTAAGTCGGCCCGCTGATCACATATTCGCCGTCGGTCAAGGCGCGCACCACACCGGTCATAGCAACGGGCGCGCGCGGCGTCACCGCACTGCTTCCAACCTTGTTGCCGATCGTGATGGTCACCGTGCTTCCGACGCCCGCAGCCATCAATGCGGCCACCGCCTGCGGATCGCACAACGGCCCGGTGACGATGCCTTCCAGATTCTGCCGGAGCGCTTCTTCGAGCAGATCCATCGTGTCGCACGTGCCGCCCGACATGCAGTTGTCGCCATGATCCAGCAGAAGCACCGGCTTGTCGGCGTCTTTTGCGAGAGCAGCGGCTTGCGCAACCGATTCGGCGAGCGGCGCGCTGCGATAGACGAACTCCTCGCGCTCGTTCCAGATTTGTTGCGCGATTCGCTCGGCCACTGCCTCCGCTTCCGCGCGATCGCCATTGCCGACAACCACGACGCTGATACACGGCGCAGCGATATCCGCGAGCGAGAAACCGGACAACACTGAGACCGCGAGCATGCCGTCGGCCTCGGCGGCGCGCGCCGCGTCGACAGCACGCTTCATCGCGCCTTCAGCGGTCGCGCTGCGCAACGTGTGCGTGAGCAGAGGCGGCTGGCGCCATGCGATCACCGGCTTCGCCTTGTCATGTATCAGATCAAACAGCAGACGCGCCGCGTGGGCGCCGGTTTCATACATATCGACGTGCGGATAGGTCTTGAAGCTGACGATTACGTCCGCGTTGTCGATCATTTTCTGCGTGACATTGCCGTGCAGATCGAGGGCGACGGCGATCGGGGCGTTGGGCAATGCCGCGCGCACGCGTTCGAGGAGATCGCCTTCGCCGTCATTCGAATTTTCCGCGACCATTGCGCCGTGCAGGTCTAGCATCACTGCATCGCATCCGCTCGCGGCTGCCAGGATTGCGTCGCAGATTGCGTCGTATGCGGCCGCTTCGACGGGCCCGCTCGGGTTGGCCGCCGCCGACACCGGCGTAACGATCTGCGCGCCTTCGCGTGCAGCGGCGTCGATGAACGCGGCCATTGCGGTCTGCATGCCCTTGTTGTCGTTGAACGCGTCGTCGTTGAAGCTCGGGCCGGCGTTCGCACCGTTCTGGCCGAAAGCGGACAACGGCGTCGGCACCGGCGAGAACGTGTTGGTCTCGTGATTCATCCGCGCGATGAGGATTTTCATACGTTCGAACCCTCCGACATCCGCGCTGTCTGGACAACTTGCGCCGCTCGCAACATCGCGTGCAGCAACACGTTGCAGCCGGCCTCCAGATGATCCGCGCGCGCGTCTTCGATTTCGTTGTGGCTGATACCGTCCTTGCAGGGCACGAAGATCATCGCGGCAGGCGCGACGCGCGCGAGATACACGGCGTCATGGCCGGCACCGCTGATCACGTCCATTGACGAGAGGCCCAGCATCTCCGCGCCGTGTTTGACGGCGGCCACCAGTTCCGCTGCGAACGGTTGCGGCGCGAAGTACACGACCGGCTCGACATCTACCGCGATGCCCGCTTTTTCGCTCGCGACCGTGCAGGCGTCGCGCAGTGCGCTGTCCATTGCGGTCAGCGTGGTGTCGTCGGCGGCGCGCAGATCGACCGTCAATTTGACGCGGCCCGGAATCACGTTGCGTGAGTTCGGATGCACGTCGACCCAGCCTACCGTGCCGCGCCCATGCGGCGCATGGTCGAGCGCAATACGGTTCACGGCGTGAATGAGGTCGGCGGCAACGAGTAGCGCATCGCGGCGCAATTCCATCGGCGTCGGTCCTGCGTGCGCCTCCATGCCGTGCACGGTCACGTCGTACCAGCGTTGACCGAGTGCGCCTTGCACGATGCCGATAGTTTTATCGTTTGCTTCCAGCACCGGGCCCTGCTCAATATGTGCTTCGAAATACGCACCAACAGTATGCGGTTTCGTGTTTTCGCCAACGTAGCCGATTGCTGTCAGTGCGTCGCGCACGGACACGCCGTCCCGATCCTGCTGCGCAAGCGCATGTTCGAGCGTGAAAGCGCCTGCAAACACGCCTGAGCCCATCATCACGGGAACGAAGCGCGAACCTTCCTCGTTGGTCCAGACCGCGACCTCGATCGGCGCGAGCGTTGTGACGTTTGCATCGGCCAGCGTGCGCAGCACTTCGATGCCAGCGAGCACGCCGTAGTTGCCGTCGAACTTGCCGCCGGTCGGCTGCGTGTCGATATGGCTGCCGGTCATCACCGGAGGCAGATCGTCACGCAAACCGGCGCGGCGCGCAAAAATGTTGCCGATCGCGTCGATGCGAACCGTGCAGCCTGTTTCCTTCGCCCAACTAACGACCTGATCGCGTGCTATGCGATCCAGTTCGGTTAGCGCGAGCCGACAGACCCCGCCCTTCTCGGTCGCTCCAATTTTCGCGAGCTGCATGAGACTGTTCCAAAGCCGTTCGCCATCGACGCGCAAACGACTCACTGCCTCGGTAGCCTGCGATTCATGAACTTGCATCAGTGCTTCCTCATAGTGAAGTCGGCGCGGACTCAGACAACGCCGACGCCCAGATAGCGGTCCTTGATCGAGTCGTCGGCGGCGAACGACGCATTGTCGCCCGAATAAACGATCACGCCCTGTTCGATGATGTAATGACGATCCGCGAGTTGCGTGCAGACTTCGAGGTTCTGCTCAACGAGCAAGATCGCCACACCTGCCTCGCGAATGAGTTTGAGTTGCGCGACGATTTCTTCGACGATCACCGGCGCGAGGCCCTCTACCGGCTCATCGAGCATCAGAAGACGCGGATGATTCATCAGCGCCCGGCCAACCGCTAACATCTGCTGTTCACCGCCGGACAGTTGTCCGCCGCCGTTCGTGCGTCGCTCTTTCAGCCGCGGAAAAATGCGGTAGATGTCGTCGAGTTGCCACGGTGAATCTTTGCGCGCGCCGAGCCGCAAGTTCTCTTCCACGGTGAGCAACCGGAAAATACCGCGGTGTTCGGGCACGAAACACACACCACGCGAGGCGATTTTATGCGGCTGCAGCCCGCTAATGGTCGCGCCGTTGAACGCCACGCTGCCGTTCTTCGGCGCGACGACGCCCGCGATCGCTTTGAGCGTGGTGGATTTTCCTGCGCCGTTGCGGCCCAGCAGCGTGACCGTCTCACCTTCTGCGATCTGCAACGAAACGCCTTGCAGGATGTGACTTTTGCCGTAGAAGCCGTGAATCTGCTGCACGTCGAGAATCATGCGCGGCCTCCGGTAATCATGTTGCCGAGATAGGCGCTGCGCACGCGCTCATCGCCGCGAATTTCGTCGGGCCGCCCTTCCACCAGCACGCGCCCTTGTTGCATGACGGTGATCGTGTCGGAGATGTCCATTACGATGCCCATGTTGTGCTCGATCAGGACGACGGTGTAGTCCTCGCGCAGGCCGCGAATCAGTTGCTTCATGTCGTCGAGATCGTCGATACCCATGCCCGACGTCGGCTCGTCGAGAAAGATCGCCTTGGGACGCGCCGCGAGTGCCATGCCGACTTCGAGCCGCCGCTGCTGACCGTGCGACAGAGCGCCTGCCGACACTTTGCTGAAACGCTGCAACGCGAGGCGTTCGAGTATGTCGTCGACGGTTTCAGTGTGAGCCAGTGCACCGCGCGGCGGCGACCATGCATTGAGCGCACGCACGGAATCGACACCTTGCGCAGCGAGCCGCAAGTTTTCCTGCACGCTCAGATTGGCGAACAGACTCGTCACCTGGAACGATCTCGCGACGCCGCGACGCACACGCTTGTGATCGGGCTCGTGCGTCACGTCGTGTCCATCGAACACAATCGTTCCCGCGGTGATCGGCAGAGTGCCGGTGAGCACATGGAAAAGCGTAGTCTTGCCGGCGCCATTCGGACCGATTACGGAGTGCACGGTGCGCGGCATGATGCTTAGGTTGACCTCGGAGAGCGCCGTGAATTTACCGTAGCGTTTCACGAGGCCGCTTGCGTTCAGAATGGCCTCGCTCATGCGCGCTCCTTTGCGGTGTCGTCGGCTGCTGCGTCTGCATCGGCTTTTTCATTTCGGCGCAGCGCGTGCCAGATGCGCTCGCCGAGTCCCCATAGACCGCGCTGCATGTACAGGCTCACCGCCATCAGCACGATGCCGAGCAACAGCAGCCAGCGCGGCCACAACGTCGACAGCCAGTCGGCGAACAGCACATAGAAAGCGGCACCCAGCACGGACGCGAAGAGATTGCCGGTGCCGCCGATCACGGTCATCACGAGGATCATCTCGCTCGTGTGGTAGTCGATGTTGGAAAGCGGCGCGATGCCGGTCATCAACGCATGCAGTGCGCCCGCGAGTCCGGTTACGGCACCGGAGATGACGAACGCCATCAGCTTGAAACGCTTGACGTCGTAGCCGACGGCGGCGGCGCGTGCTTCGTTGTCGCGGATCGCAAGCAGCGTGCGGCCGAATACCGAGTGCGAGACGCGCATCAACAGCCAGAACACGACGAGAAAAAGTACCGCCACGAATCCGTAGTACTGCCACGGGGAAGCGAGCGGAATCAGCGCTTTGCCAGGCAACCCGAGCGCCGGCCGCGGAATGTCGAGCAGTCCGTTGTCGCCGCCGGTCAGGTCCGGCGTGGTGTAGGCGAGGAAGTAGAACAGTTGTCCGAATGCGAGCGTCAGCATCACGAAGTATGTGCCGCGCTGTCGAATCGAAAACCATCCGACCAATGCGGCCGCTATCGCGCCGGCCGCGATTGCCGCCAGCAGCGCGACGGGCACCGGCAACGCGGCCCTGGTCAGCACGAGCCCCGCGCTATAGCTGCCGAGTCCGAAGAAAATGCCCTGCCCGAACGACAGCAGTCCCGTGTGGCCGAGCAGAAGATTGCAGCCCAATGCGGCGAGCGCGAATACGAGCACTTCTGTCGCGAGCGAGCCGGAGCGCAACGTCAGCGGCAAGATGCACACGACGAGCAGCGCGAGCAACAGGAACCGATAGCGATGCAGCGCGTGTCGCAGAACGGGCTGCGATGCACGCGTAACTGCTTTAGTGTCGGCGGCTTTGGAAGTATCGATCATGCGGCTCTCCCAAGCAGGCCATTGGGCCGCAGCAGAAGAACGGCCGCCATCGCGACGTAGATCATCAAGCGCGCGCCTTCGGGCCACAGCGTGCTCATGACGCTCTGCACGATGCCGACCAGCAGGCCACCGACCAGCGCGCCCAGAAAATTGCCCATGCCACCCACCACCACGACGACGAACGCGACGCCGAGCGCCTCGATACCCATGAAAGGATCGACGCCGCGAATCGGCGCGGCGAGCACGCCGGCGAGCGCGGCGGTTGCGGCACCGAGCGCGAACACGAGGCTGAACACCCGCAATACGTTGATGCCGAGCAGCGAGACCATCTCCGTCGATTCGCTGCCGGCGCGCACCGCGCTGCCGAGGCGCGTGCCCTCGAGCACCCACCAGAGCAACGCCGCGAGCACTGCAGTGAAGCCGATCACGAACAGGCGGTACTTGGGATAGACAAAACTGCCCCAGATCACCACGCCGTTCAGCATGTCGGGAACGGCCACGTTGTCACCGAGCGGCCCCCACACGAGAATCGCGCATTCCTGCACGACGAGGGCGAGGCCTACCGTCACGAGAATATGGAACTCGTGCTGCTGCGCGTAGACGTGCCGCAAAATCAGTTTTTCGACGACCCATGCCAAGGCGCCGACCGCAATCGGCACGACGATCAATGCTGTCCAGAAGCTCATCGACCACTGCATCGCCTGATAGCAGAAGTAGGCGCCGAGCAGATAGAAGGCGCCGTGCGCGAAGTTCACGAAGCGCAAGAGGCCAAACACAATCGACAAGCCGACCGCGAGCAGGAAATACAACATCCCGACCCCGATGCCGTTGACGATCTGCAGGAGATAAACGTTCATGGCGTCCGTGTGAGGAATTGGCGAAATTCACTGCGTGTGCTTGTGCGTGCGCTCCGTGCTCTCCTGCGCTCGCACGTGTACGTGCTGCGGTGCGCGAGGCACCGCGGCGCCCGCGCGAATCACGCCAGCTTGCAACCGGTCTTGTCGAGCGGCAGAAACGATTGTCCTGAACTGACGATATCCGCGTAGTCGTCGGCGTTTTTCATCTTGCTCTTCGCCTTGCCCTTTAACAGATAATAGTTCTTCAGCACCTGATGATCGCCCTTGCGAACCTCTTCAGGTCCTGTCAAACCATCGTATTTCATGCCTTCGAGCGCGGCGACCACTTTTTTCGGATCGACGTTGCCGGCCTTCACAATGCCGTCCAGCAGAATCTTCGTGCAGATGTACGAGCCGGCCAGGCTGTAGTTCGGATTCGTCTTGAAGGCCGCCTGCGTGCGTTTGACGAGATCGCGGTTGAGCGGCGAGTCGATTGCGTGCCAGTACTGCGCACCGAAATACACGCCGTCGCACAGGTCGGCACCGAGCGATTCGAACTGCTCGAGACCCGAAGCCCACGCGAGCAGAATCGTGCAGTTGTTCTTCATGCCGAAGCTGACCGCCTGGCGCAGCGTGTCGGAAGATTGCGAACCGAAGTTGAGGATGAGCAACACGTCCGGCTTGGCGGCGACTGCGTTCGTCAAATAACCGCTGAACTCTTTTTCGTTCAGCGAGTGATAACTGTTGCCCACATGCTCGATGCCCTTCTCCTTGAAGACGGCTTTTGCGGCGGACAACAAGCCGTCGCCGAATACGTATTGCGGCGTGATCGTGTACCAGCGTTTGGCCTTCGGCATCATCTGGATCAGCGGACGCACAGTCTGTTCAATTGCGCCATACGTGGGCACCGACCAGCGGAAGGTCGCATCGTTGCAGTCTTTCCCCGTGATTTCGTCCGCACCCGCTGTGGTGATGAAGACGCCGCCGGCTTTCTGGACTTCCTTGCCCATCGCCAATGATTCGGACGACAAAATACCGCCAGCAAAGAATCGAGCATTCTTCTGTTGCGCGATTTCCTGAACGCGGCGTACTGCTGTTGCCGGCTTGCCTTCCGTGTCGAGCACCGAATAGGCGAGCGGTTCGCCGAGAACCTTGCCATATTGTTCGATGGCGAGCTTCATACCAAGGTCTGCATACTTCCCGTTGGCGGCGAACGCGCCCGACATCGGCACCGGACAAGCGAACTGCACGCTGCCTGCCTGTGCGAAGGCGCTGCGCGCGACGAGCGACCCCAGCGAGCCCGGAACGGCCGACAATGCGGCCAGCTTCAACATATTTCGGCGATTCAAAATGACGCTCCTTGGAAGAGACACGCACTGAACGACTGCGAAAGCTTGCTGGCCACGGTGAACTTTCCACCACGTCGGCTTTGTTCTATTTATCATGATAAATAGGTTGAATCCGATCGTAGGTACAATAAATTCCGGTGTCAATAAGGCAAAATTCCTGGCGGCAGCAAGGCAGCTTTGCTTGCAACGTAGTGGGCGCCGGCGGAACGTCGATGGTGCAGTACACAAATGGGAGCATGAAGATGGCCATGGATCGAACCAAGGCTGGCGCAGCGATTGAGATCAAGCAGCAGAAGCGCGGCGATCTGGTCGCGGAGGAAATCAAGCGACTGATCACGGAAAAGGACCTGAAGCCGGGCGATCGCCTTCCACGCGAGGTCGAGTTGCAGCAACTCTTCTCGGTGAGCAAAAGCACGATCCGCGAGGCGCTGAAGTCGCTTGAAGTTCAAGGGCTCATCAAGGTGACGACCGGCCCTGCCGGCGGCGGCATGGTGGTGGAGGTGCCGCTCGATCGGACGTTGCAGCTTCTGCAGAACTATCTGTTCTTCAAGGACGTTTCGATCGACGACATTTACACCGTGCGCAAACTGCTCGAGCCGGAACTTGCGGCAGGCGCGGTCCCGCACCTGACAGAACAGGATTTCGAAGCGCTGGAGGCGAGCATTGCTTGCTGCGATCGGCCGGCTTCGGCGCACGGCGGGCAGGACATCGTCCGGCAGCGCCAGGAGGACGTGAACTTCCACGACATTCTGGCGGCGGCTAACCCGAATCCGTTTTTGCGTTTCAGCTGCGAGCTGATCAACGAGATGATCCGGCAGCTCATCGAGTTTCGTAACGATACGCCGCAGGCCGAGCACGAGCGGTTCGGCCAGGCCAACGTGAAGATTCATAAGGCGATCACGAAAGCGGCGCGCGAGCGTGACGTCGACAAAGTGCGCGAGCTGATGACGGTCCATATGACCGAGGCGCCGCGATACGTGAAACGGATGAAAGGGAAGCTGCGCGGGAGACTTATTCTCGACTCGGAGATCCGCCGCCGGGTGCGGGCGCGAAGTGCTGGTCCGGTGGAGGCGGAGGGAGATGGGGAGTGATGGGGGAGTGATGGGGTGGGGGCGGTGCCTAGAGAAGTCGGCGCCTAACGACAAGAGGGCTCAACTTTTTGACGCGCGCGCCGTTATTGCATCTGCACAGCACGTTCACTGGACCTTCATGGCACAACCTATTCCGTTCTCCCGAAACACCGGCGCGGCACGCGCCAGGCATGCCAAGGCGATGCTGCTGCCGATGGCACGCCAAACCGCGGACGATCTCGCGCTGCGCGTGCATCTGGCGCTAGACGCGTTGCGACGAGGCGACGGCGGGATAAGCGATGCTCAGACACTGACGCAAGTAATGCTGCTGACGGGTTTTCTGGCCGAATCGGGTTTCGGCTCCGCGACTGGCGAGCAACTCGGCGAGGCCGAGCGTGCGATAGCCAGGGTATTCGACACCGGACGAGATACCGGCAGATGGATGCTCGATGAGAACGGATTCGCGATATTTGCACAGATCGCTACCAACTACGACCAGCAATTACACCGCGCTCCGCTTTGGGCAGTTACCGAGGTCAGCGAGCGGCTGGACCGTTTTACCGCGGGGCTGCCGGATCAATTTGCGACGCGAAAGAGGGCTTAGTTGTCGCCCGATTACCGGAGTACTGAATAGCCGAGAATCGCTTCAAGCCGTATTCGTCCGATGACGACAGCGATTTGTTTGCTTGGCTGTTTTACCGCCGGTAAACGCAGAAACCCCACCTTTTGTGGGGTGGGGTTTCTGATGCTGCTGGGGAGCCTGACGATTACCTACTTTCAC
>NZ_JAWRXU010000973.1:0-261 GCF_046534895.1 Paraburkholderia sp. SIMBA_053
GCCTTCGTCACCGCCTTCGACAGCGGCATGGCCTACAAGCAGCTCAGCGCCCCGGCACTGCCGCAGACCACCCAGGTCAAGGACGAGACCGGCCTGGCTTCCGGCGCGCTGCTGTACCGCTGGCACTTGGCGCCGGGCGAGGTGCGCGAGGTCGCGCTGGTGGTGCCGCAGACCGGCGCGGTCGCGCTGCCGGCCGGTTTCGATGCCGATCGCGCGCAGCAGCAGGTGGCGCAGATGTGGCGAGACAAGCTCGACCGCGTG
>NZ_JAWRXU010000974.1:0-261 GCF_046534895.1 Paraburkholderia sp. SIMBA_053
CGTCGTGGTCGGCATTCTGTTGTACGCGGCGCTCGGCAAGATCGCCGACGTGCTGGCGAAGAGCCTCGAGCGCGTGTCGCTGCGCTGGCATCCGGCCTATCAACGTGGAGGTAAGGCATGAGCGCAACGACACTGTCGACGACGTTCGGCGGCATCGCGGGCCGCGATCTGGAGGTCGAACTGGCGCAGGCGCGCGTTGCGGATCACAACGCGGATGTGGCCGCGGATCTCGATGAGCGTGAGCGTGCGCGCCGTCAGGTG
>NZ_JAWRXU010000975.1:0-261 GCF_046534895.1 Paraburkholderia sp. SIMBA_053
CTGCTATTTCGACAACGACGCAAAAACCAACGCACCGTTCGACGCGCAACGATTGATGGAGCGCCTCGGGCTGCACGCGCAGCAAGCGGCGGCGTGAGAGCTCGCCACGCCCGCGCCTATTTGCGCCGCTGCGCGAGTTTTTTCGCGTCCTGCAGCGCGGCGACGATCGCCGCATACGCGCGATGACGTGTCTCGGGATCGGGCGCACGCAAGGCGAACGAAGGATGATACGTCGCGACCACGAGCCGGTCGCCGTGTTCG
>NZ_JAWRXU010000976.1:0-261 GCF_046534895.1 Paraburkholderia sp. SIMBA_053
GCCCGTAAACATGAACGGTGTCGCCGCGCCCGCAAGCAGCGCGCCGGCGCCCTTGAGCAGTTTGCGCCGCTTCAGATCGGCAACCGCGGCTCCCAGCGGATCATCGCGGAACAGGAGCGTCGAAGTCGAAGGGGGCTGCCGCTTGCTCTTGAAAGTCACGATCAATTTTCCTTGTGTCGAGTGAGAATGGGGCCTGCGATGACGGCACGGCGTCGATCAGGGTGCGCGTGTAGGCGTGTTGCGGCGAAGTCCAGATGGAGG
>NZ_JAWRXU010000977.1:0-261 GCF_046534895.1 Paraburkholderia sp. SIMBA_053
GGTCATCCCGCCTGCCGCATTTGCCCCGTTATGCTCTTGGTAACTCGCATCCCCGAAGATGCGCTTTCTGAGGGCGGGCTCTCATCGCACGCGCGTCAAAATATCGAATGACGTGCAAGTATCAATACCGGCTGCGGCTCGCAGTCACAGGAGTCCACAATGACAACATCACGCCTATATCGAGGCTTCGAGATTGATCTGCTCGTTTATCCGCATCGCGCCACCCGGCCTGGATTCGGCCGTGACTATGACGAAGGCTTC
>NZ_JAWRXU010000978.1:0-261 GCF_046534895.1 Paraburkholderia sp. SIMBA_053
GCGCTTCCCCACTTGTCCCACTTGCCGAGCGGATAGACCTTGCCGCGCGAAGTGCGATCGAGCGCTTCCACATCCTTGACTTGCCGCTGTTCGGTGACGAGGATCAGATCGGCATCGCGCACGAGCTTGCCGTCGAGCCGCCGCGCGCGATGCGCGCCGCTTTCCACGCCGCGTTCTTCGAGCAGACGCCGCATGACGGGGTCCATGGCGTAGCCGTCGATCGCGCGCAGGCCCGCCGAGCGAAACGCGATGGGCTGCGCT
>NZ_JAWRXU010000979.1:0-261 GCF_046534895.1 Paraburkholderia sp. SIMBA_053
ATGCGATGCTTCACATGCTTTGCATAACCGCGTCGACGGCATGGTCGGCTTTGCTCCGCTTTACGTTGTCGATGCCTCGTTGAACTGTCGTTCAACTTTGTTAACTGGATAACGGCGCGGCGCGCAACCGCTTCAATAGGGTATACGGCTAAGGAGTCCTCGGCGACGCGTCAAATGTAAAACGGCCGCCCGTGGGCAGCCGCTTGATGATGAGTTTGTAATGCGCCGTTACAAGGACGGCGTCGAAAGAAATGCAGCGCT
>NZ_JAWRXU010000140.1:0-426 GCF_046534895.1 Paraburkholderia sp. SIMBA_053
GCGCGCCCGCCTTGCGCGACGCGAGGCACATCAGCACCACGTACGGAAACACGGCCTGCTTCACGCCGAAGCTGCCGCCGGAATCGCGCGGTGCCTTATGACGCAGACGATTGGCGGGCACGTTCAACGCCATCGCCATGACGGCGTGCAGCGAGAACGGTCCCATGAAATTCGACGTGACGTCGTAGCCTTCATCGCCGGAAAGGTACTCGGCGATGACTACGCCGCACTCGATCGGCGCACAGGTATTGCGCGGATAATGCGCGACCAGCTTCACGCGATGCGGCGCGCGTTCGAAGGCCGCTTCGGGCTCGCCGTAGCGGAAGTGCCGGTCGCTGATGACGTTGCTGCCTACGCGCTCGTGCAGCGCGGGGCCTTCGTTGCTCGCGGCCTGTTCGATCGACGTCACGGGATCGAGCATCGCAT
>NZ_JAWRXU010000980.1:0-261 GCF_046534895.1 Paraburkholderia sp. SIMBA_053
CTCTACATCGAAATGCTGAAGGCGGGCTATACGCCGGTGTGCGAGTTTCATTACGTGCATCACACGCCGGAAGGCAAGCGCTACACGAACCAGGCGGAACTTGCACAACGTGTCGTGGATGCGGCGTCGGCGGCCGGCATCGGCATGACGATGCTGCCGGTGCTCTATCAGTACAGTGGTTTCGGCGCGCGCGCGCCGCGCGACGATCAGCGGCGCTTCATCAACACGCCGGAAAGTTTGCACGAACTGCTCGCCGCGTTG
>NZ_JAWRXU010000981.1:0-261 GCF_046534895.1 Paraburkholderia sp. SIMBA_053
GCCACGCGCCGAGGAAGGTGAGAAAGACATCGAGCGTGATAGCGGTCGGCGTGCTGCAGTGCGATTGCGCGATCGCGCCGAGGCCCAAGCCGAAGATGTCCGCGAAGCCGTTCGCGTATTGACGCGCGATGCTGTCGCGTTCTGCGGCCAGCGACATTGCTTCGCGCAGATCGACGGTGGGCGGCGCATGCACCGATTGCTCCGGCGCGTCGCCCAGTCCACCGGGATTGGCGAGCGCGATCGCACGATAAGCGGCGCACG
>NZ_JAWRXU010000982.1:0-261 GCF_046534895.1 Paraburkholderia sp. SIMBA_053
CTTTTGAAACAACACGCTTTCCAACAATAGAAGAATCTACTGTGCTTTTCTTGTTAAACTTCACATAAGATGGATCGTTCTTAATCCACTGATCTCCACCGAGATTTAACCAACCATCCTTTTCCGCCCACACAATATAAGATTCTGGTTTGTTTAGTTGACTAATCTTAGAATAGCTCGTACCTGGTCCTTTACGTAAGTTGACGTTGTAACCTTCAATATAGGCGATACCGTCTGTTACTGCTGTCGGTACTTCTGCTG
>NZ_JAWRXU010000983.1:0-261 GCF_046534895.1 Paraburkholderia sp. SIMBA_053
GACGGGCAGCGCGCAACTGGCGCATATGCTCGTACGGCCGTTGCGGCAAGAAGTGGAGACGTTTCGCTTCAGCACCGTGCAGCTCGACCTGCGTCAGAACACGACGGTGATCGAGCAGGCGCTGCGCGCGTTGTGGCGCGCGACCTGTGGCACATCCGGCGAGCCGCCCGCCAGCGACTCGCCCGAATGGAAAGCGTGGCTGCTCAGCGAACTGGCCCAACCCTCGGACAGCGAGCAGGAGCGGGAACGCCGCTTCGATTC
>NZ_JAWRXU010000984.1:0-261 GCF_046534895.1 Paraburkholderia sp. SIMBA_053
GACATATTGCATCACCTCTTCGCGCCGCTCATGCTCGAAATCGACGTCGATATCCGGCGGTTCCTTTCGCTCCACCGAAAGAAAGCGCTCGAACAGGAGGTCAACCTGTGTCGGGTCCACACCGGTGACGCCAAGGCAGAAGCAGACAACGGAATTGGCCGCCGAACCGCGCCCCTGACACAGAATTTTCTTGGAAATTGCAAACTGCACAATGTCATAGACGGTGAGGAAATAGGCTGCATATTGCAGCCTTTCGATCAG
>NZ_JAWRXU010000985.1:0-260 GCF_046534895.1 Paraburkholderia sp. SIMBA_053
GTGTGCGGCGCGAACAGGGGCTTGGCAAGTTTCATGTCGGTAGGCTCCGTTCAGCCGAGGCTCAGCGATGAACGCGTGAAGCGTCCATAGATCACATACAGCACCAGCGTCGCGGCAAGCAGCAGCGCGCCGAGCGCACACGCCATGCCCCAGTTGATCGTCACGTTGGTGAAGTAGGCCACGTAGTAGCTGACCATCTGGTCGTTCGGGCCGCCGAGCAGCGCCGGCGTGATGTAGTAGCCGATCGCCAGAATGAAGAC
>NZ_JAWRXU010000986.1:0-260 GCF_046534895.1 Paraburkholderia sp. SIMBA_053
CTCGACAGACGGTCTACCGCATAGACGTCGGCGGTGGGTGCCGCGAGCGCCGCGCGAATCGACGCGGCAAGCTCCGGCGAAACGATCTCGTCGGCGTCGAGCGAGAGAATCCAGGCGGTGTTGAGCGCGTCCACCGCGCGGTTCTTTTGCGGGCCGAAGCCTGGCCAGTCGGTCTGTTCGATCACCTGGGCGCCGTGCGCGCGGGCAATGTCGGCAGTGCCGTCGACGCTGCCGCCGTCGATCACGACAATCTGGTCCGC
>NZ_JAWRXU010000987.1:0-260 GCF_046534895.1 Paraburkholderia sp. SIMBA_053
GATCACGACGACCCGGCGGCCTACCGGCACCGTGCCGAAGTCGCGCGCGCTGCGAAGCGCTTCGATAAAGCCGACGGCGTTCATCACGCCGCTCAGGTCCTCGCCCGCCATCGCGAGCGCGCGAACGCCGGTGAGACCGATCGCGAGAAACACCGCATCGTATTGATTGCGCAGTGCATCGAGTTGCACGTCGCGGCCGAGCGCAACGCCGTGCCTGATCTCGATGCCGCCCACCGAGCACAGCCACTCGACCTCGCGCT
>NZ_JAWRXU010000988.1:0-260 GCF_046534895.1 Paraburkholderia sp. SIMBA_053
GTGTCACCGCCGACGAGTTGCGTCGACCGGTACGCGCCCTTCCACGGCACGATGTGATCTTCCTGCGTGCCGAAGATATAGCTCGGAATGTCGATGCTGCCGAGATCCACCTGCGTGCCGCACATCGAGAGGCGGCCCGGCTTGCAGAGGTTGTTCTCGAGATACGTGTTGCGCAGATACCAGGCGTACATCGGGCGGGGCAGATTGGTGCCGTCGGCGTTCCAGTAGAGCAGGTCGAACGCCTGCGGTGCGCCGCCCTT
>NZ_JAWRXU010000989.1:0-260 GCF_046534895.1 Paraburkholderia sp. SIMBA_053
GGAAGATGTAACGACTAATCGTAGATCTAAATCAGAATCCTACACTTTGGTCTTATGGTCACTGAAAACGATTAAAAGTGCCAATATAATCTAGATGATAATTTTAGCATTTGATTACTTATATGACTAGATAAACACTTAAAATAGTAGTATCCCAATCATATAAATCGAAAATTTAAATCAGATTTTTAATTACAGACATTACTTATTTATCTTGTCAGGATTGATTTTATTGTGTATATGTTTTCCAAGATCTTCAT
>NZ_JAWRXU010000141.1:0-425 GCF_046534895.1 Paraburkholderia sp. SIMBA_053
CTGCCTACGCGCGGGCGAACTGGGAACGCGAGCGCGGACTCGACGAGCTGCGCACTGCGGAGGCCGACGTCGAGATCATCGATGTGCCGTGCGGCCACGCCTTCGAAGACGGCTACGATTCCTGGCCGGCGCTGAAGGCGACCGGGGCCACGGCCGTGATCGCGTACAACGACGTCGTGGCACTCGGGCTTCTCGGCCGTCTCTCGGAAGAGGGGGTCTCGGTGCCGGGGGAGATCTCGGTCGCCGGCTTCGACGACATCCCCCTGGCCGGCTCGGTGTCGCCCTCGCTGACCACGGTGCAGCAGGACACTAAGCTGGCCGGCAGCCTGCTGGTGGACAGCCTGATCGCGCTGATCCGCGGCGAGGGCGCGGAAAGCCGGGCGATCCCGACCCAGCTGGTCCTGCGGGACTCTTCGCGGCGATAG
>NZ_JAWRXU010000990.1:0-260 GCF_046534895.1 Paraburkholderia sp. SIMBA_053
GCCGCGGTAGAAGTCGAGATCGCTTGCACCGAAATAGCCGATGGGCAGCAGGTCGCCGCGCAAGAGGCTCGTGCCCGGCGTGAGCAGAAAGCCGTTCATCGCGCCGTTGGCAAGATGCGTGCGCCCTGCGCTGTACAGATGGTTCGGATCGGAGAAACTGCACGCCTGGAACCCGTACGCGGCATTCGACGTCAACGCGAACGACGATTGCGTCTGACCGAATGCGTCAGTGAACTGGCGGGCCTGCTGATGCTCCGCGT
>NZ_JAWRXU010000991.1:0-260 GCF_046534895.1 Paraburkholderia sp. SIMBA_053
GGAGGGCGCTGGTGGCCGGGCGTGCGCCGGATCGAGGCACGCCTGGATGATTCGCGCGGGATCGAGCGACGGGAAGTAAGCCTGCAACACGAGCAAGCCCTCCCACGTGGCGACCAGCCCCTGGGGGGTCAGTACGGTCGAACTGGAGTCGTCGATGACCATACTCTCGGCCGATTCGAGGAGTTGCCGATGGTGGCAGGCGCTGGAAGGTGGCGGAGATTCGGATGTCAATGCGAGGCTCAAGAACTGTACAGACATCG
>NZ_JAWRXU010000992.1:0-260 GCF_046534895.1 Paraburkholderia sp. SIMBA_053
GCATCGTCGCAGGCGAGAAAGCCGCATAGCACGCTGGTCCGCGCGCCGCCTCCGCCGTACGAGAGATTCAATACTTCGCCCGGCATGGCGGCCAGTTGAGATTCGATGAGCGGTCCGGCGGGCACGGGCGTCAGATCGACCGCGCTTCCCATGATGTGCGCCTCGCCTTGCGGCACGACGAGCAATTCGCCCGCGCCGACGCAGATGGCGGGCTCGCTGCAGTCGGGCAGTCGCGCCCAGCACGTGCCTTCCGTGATCAG
>NZ_JAWRXU010000142.1:0-424 GCF_046534895.1 Paraburkholderia sp. SIMBA_053
TCAAAGGCGTCGTGATGGAACTCGAAGACTGCGCGTTCCCGCTGCTCGCGGGTGTCGTGGTCACTGACGATCCCAAGGTTGCGTTCAAGGATGCCGACGTCGCACTGCTGGTCGGCGCGCGTCCGCGTTCGAAAGGCATGGAGCGTAAGGACCTGCTGTCGGCCAACGCCGAAATCTTCACGGTGCAAGGCAAGGCACTGAACGAAGTGGCGAGCCGCGACGTGAAGGTGCTGGTCGTCGGCAACCCGGCGAACACGAACGCCTACATCGCGATGAAATCGGCACCGGATCTGCCGAAGAAGAACTTCACGGCCATGCTGCGTCTGGACCACAACCGCGCGCTGTCGCAACTGGCTGCCAAGTCGGGCAAGCCGGTCGCTTCGATCGAAAAGCTCGTGGTGTGGGGCAACCACTCGCCCACCAT
>NZ_JAWRXU010000993.1:0-260 GCF_046534895.1 Paraburkholderia sp. SIMBA_053
GAATACACGGCAGGCGGCGCGCTCGTGCAGGCGCGGGCGTCGTGCGAAGTGATTGTCTGCGCCGGCGCTTTCGCGACGCCCAAGCTGCTGATGTTGTCGGGCATCGGTCCCGCAGCCCATCTGCGCGAACACGGCGTGGAGGTGCGGGTCGACTCGCCGGGCGTGGGCGAAAACCTGCAGGACCATAACGTCGCGGTGGTCTCGATGACCACGCACGGGCAGCACGGTTACTTCGGCGAGGATCGCGGAGCACGTGCCCT
>NZ_JAWRXU010000994.1:0-260 GCF_046534895.1 Paraburkholderia sp. SIMBA_053
GTGAATGCCGTGTTGCCCGATGCCGAGGCGCTGCTCGCAGACGCTATGCAGCTGGCCCGAATCATCGCGTCCAAGTCTCCGCTGGCCGTTGCCGGGTGCAAGACTGCGATCAACTTCGCGCGCGATCATGGTACGTCCGAATCTCTGCGACACATGGCCTTGCTGCAGAGCTCCATCTTCGACACCCAGGACCTTGCAGAGGGAGTTTCGGCCTGGTATGGAAAGCGACAGGGACGCTTCGACGCGTTATCGCCGCTGAC
>NZ_JAWRXU010000995.1:0-260 GCF_046534895.1 Paraburkholderia sp. SIMBA_053
CTCAAAACCCAGTGATTAATTCAGTGCCTGAAGGAGATATTCATCCTCATCATTTTAGAGACCCAAAAGTATGGAAGAAGGACGACTATGATTATTGTGTTCTTGGATCACGTACAAAGGATCATGAAGGGCAAGTTCTTTTGTATTGTTCAAGAGATCTGTTGAATTGGGAGTTTATGAATGTAATGGCCAAAAGCCAAGGAAATCTTGGTTTTATGTGGGAGTGTCCAGATCTTTTTAGTCTTGATGGACAAGACGTG
>NZ_JAWRXU010000996.1:0-260 GCF_046534895.1 Paraburkholderia sp. SIMBA_053
CCCAGGTCGTGCCCGCCAGGAGGTTCGTCGCCGTCATCGTCGTCGTGCTGCCGAGCAGGTTGGAGATGAGGCTGGTCAGCAGAGCCTGCGAGAGCACCGCCGAGTGCGTGTAGAGGCCGGCGGCCGGCCCGGACGTCGTGATGTTCGCAGCAGGCACCGGGGCTGTCGTAGCCCCCTGGGTGAGCGTGAGCCTGGTTCCGCTCGCGGGGTACGGCGACGTCCAGTCGAGCCTGACGCTCTGGAAGATGCCGAGCCCGTTG
>NZ_JAWRXU010000997.1:0-260 GCF_046534895.1 Paraburkholderia sp. SIMBA_053
GCAAGAAGCACGCGCCGGGATTGAACTGGCGCTCGCCGCATGGATCCGCACTCGCGGCGGCGCTCGATGCGCTGAGCAATCTCGGGCTCCGCGCGGGCGTGAATGGCCCGACGCATGGCCCGCACGGCGAACACCTGTGGATGCGGCACGCGGGCCTGCTCGGCGCCGCGCCGCGTTCGATGACGGGCTTGTGCGCCGTGCTCTCCGATCGTCTCGGTCTCAAGGTGCGCGGTGCGCAGTTTGTCGGCGGCTGGCGTGAG
>NZ_JAWRXU010000143.1:0-423 GCF_046534895.1 Paraburkholderia sp. SIMBA_053
CCATTTCTCCCGACGGCAAGACGCTGTTCGGCGCGATGCAAAGCCCGTTGATTCAGGACGGCGGCACGGACGGCGCGTTCACGCGCATCGTGAAGATCGACGTGCGCAGCGGTAAAACCACACAGTTCGCGTATCCGCTCACGAACATCGGCACGAGCGCGAAACCGAAGTATCCGACAATCAGCGACGTGGTCGCCGTGAACGATCATGAACTGCTGGTGGACGAGCGTGACGGCAAGGGTCTCGGCGACAATTCGACCGCTGTTTTCAAGCGTGTTTTCCATATCGATCTGGCGAACGCGCAGGACGTGAGCAACACGAGCGGGCAAGCCGGGCTCGCGCCGTATGCGGTGCAAAAAACGCTGTTCCTCGATGTCGTCGCGCAACTGACTGCGCACGGCTACAGCGCGAACGACATTCCCG
>NZ_JAWRXU010000998.1:0-260 GCF_046534895.1 Paraburkholderia sp. SIMBA_053
GTAGAAAAGGTTAGCATATAGAAAGCCTGTTAATAATTAGGCGTATTAGGCGTATTAGGCGTACGGCCTCATTATAATCTAGCCAATGAGATAGTTATCGGTATTATTATCCAATACATTAAATTAATTAGGAGAATGTAGTTGAATCTAAAATACGAATCTGCTTGAAAATAGAAGTGTATGGAGAAGGAATCGGCATAGGTGAGGCCATTTTTTGCTTAGTAGTTCGGCTAGTAGGTGTTGTAAAAACTGAACGGCTG
>NZ_JAWRXU010000999.1:0-260 GCF_046534895.1 Paraburkholderia sp. SIMBA_053
GTTCGACTTCGACGGGCGCGCCTTGATGACGGGCCGCATGTCCGATGTTCAGCAGGCAACCGCAGTCGGCGGAAACGATGCGCTCGCAGCCTGTCGCGCAAGCGGATGCGACCTTGTCTCGCACCATCGCGCCAGAAATGTCGGGATGCTTCAGCGAAAACGTGCCGCCAAAACCGCAGCATTCCGATTCGCGCTCGTGTTCGATGCGTGTGACGCCCGGCAATGCATCGACGAGTTCGACGCCATGTACGCGCGTGCCC
>NZ_JAWRXU010001000.1:0-260 GCF_046534895.1 Paraburkholderia sp. SIMBA_053
GTAAAAGTTCTGTGTCCGGTCAAATTGCCTCCTGCGTCTTCTATCGGCACGCGCGCGTTATCTTTGCAAAGAGGCCGTTTCTCGCGATCCATTCGGCGTATGCACGATAGTCGGGGTCGTTCATCAGATGCTTTTCTTCTGTTTTCGCCCGCACGAAATAGAGAAGATTGACTGCAACGAGTGCTGCGCAATGCATGAGTGCGACTTGCCAACCCAAAGGCTCGATGAACGGCACGCTCACCATCCAGTACGACAGGTTC
>NZ_JAWRXU010001001.1:0-260 GCF_046534895.1 Paraburkholderia sp. SIMBA_053
CGTGTTCCGGAAGTAGCGGATAGTCTGATACACCGCATCACTGCCGCTGAGCAGCCAGACCCAGCGGTTGGCCGCTTCTCCGTTGCGGCTGTGCGTGGTTTCGTCGATATGGATGACAGCGGATTGCTTCGCGTGATGATGAAGAGCCTGGTGTACCGGGGTCAGCATCGCGCTGACCCGGCCCTGAGCCTCAGAGATGGCGCCGGTGGAGAAGTGGGTGCCGTACTGGTTGCGGAGCAGAGCCTGTATCTTGCTGATGC
>NZ_JAWRXU010001002.1:0-260 GCF_046534895.1 Paraburkholderia sp. SIMBA_053
TCGTGCTTCTTGTCGGCCTGAGCAGGCACGTTGGCTTCCGCCGCGACAGGATTGTGTGGCAGAAAAGTGTGCCGACGCAGCAGGCATGGCGAATCGTACTGGCAGAGTTTGATTCAACCAATCCCGTTTTCTTTTTCGGGTATCTTCCCACCGAGCCGTCCGATGAGCAGTTGGCCCAATGGGTGGACGCCGGTCTACGCGCGTGTGTCGCTGACCAGGTTTCCGTGCGTCCGAACGAGATAGATATCTCCAGAAAGCTT
>NZ_JAWRXU010001003.1:0-260 GCF_046534895.1 Paraburkholderia sp. SIMBA_053
TGCTGACGTATGCGATTCGCGGCTTGTACTGGTCGCTGCTCGATCGCTGCAATGTGCCCGTCGAAACCATGGGCCTCGCGATTGGCCTGATTTCGGTACTCGGCTATTCGCCCGATGTTTTCCTGCCGCTCATCAACGGATATCTGACCCAGAACTATCCGGGGGTGCATGGCTATCAAATGTACTTCGGCTACGTGGCCGCCGTGTCCGCCGTCGGCGGTTTCGCGGGCCTCGTGCTGCGCAATATGCTTAACAGGAAG
>NZ_JAWRXU010001004.1:0-260 GCF_046534895.1 Paraburkholderia sp. SIMBA_053
CGGTCATCGGGAAGAACATGCACCGCCAGCGGCTGCAGTGGGCGACCGAGCAGGGCGGCGGGGAGTTCTTCGTTCTGGAGCCCGGCGAATCGCTCGATCTGTGAGCGGCGCGGTACGACGCCTCCTCCCTCCGACGACCGCGCGACTCGTCTTCCGGGAGATGACGGAGGACGCCCTGGACCTGATGGCCGACCTGCTCGGCGACCCGAAGGTGATGGCGTTCTATCCGGCGCCCAAGAGCCGCGCCGAGAGCGCCGAGT
>NZ_JAWRXU010001005.1:0-260 GCF_046534895.1 Paraburkholderia sp. SIMBA_053
GAACCCGATCCCGGCGACCTCGATGCCGGGCGCGACGACATCGGTACTCGGGTCGGTCATGTTCTCCTCCGAATACTTCTTCTTCGCCGGAGCTGCTGTCGCGTCCACGGACGCGACGTTGAGCACACCGTTGGTCGTGTCGAGCACGCCCGCTGAGGTGCTGTCGTTGTTGCCAAGTGCGCCGATGACGACGACCCCAGCCTGCAGCGCCCTCGTGACACTGTCGTATGTCGGCTGGGAGATCTCCTGGTGAAGGAACG
>NZ_JAWRXU010001006.1:0-260 GCF_046534895.1 Paraburkholderia sp. SIMBA_053
GGATGAGCCTTCTGAATTAACACCTGCCAATTCTCTCGGTCAACCTTAAGCGCCGTGGACTTACGTCCCGGACGATACGCTCCGCGTGTGCGGCCATATACAAAGGCGCCCGCATAACGGGGGTTATGCAGTATCTGGATGACGCGACAATGTTCCAACGGCCCCCAGATCAGATCTCCCTTGCCAATCCCCCGACGGATGCGGCGCGGGAACAGCCATCCCTCCTGGCGAAATCGCTTGACCGTGGCGGTAGCTGACGC
>NZ_JAWRXU010001007.1:0-260 GCF_046534895.1 Paraburkholderia sp. SIMBA_053
TATTAAACGCGACATGAAATGCGCTAGCTGATTGATATCCAATTTGAAAAGCAATCTGCTCAAGCTTGTCTGCCGTGCACAACAAAGCCTTTTTGGCCAAAGACATACGCCAGAAGAGAAGGTATTGCATAGGTGGCATACCAACGACCTTGTTACAGGTCGCGAAAAAAGATGATCTGGACATGGATGCCTGACTGGCGAGAGACGTTACTTGCCAATTGAAACTTGGTTTTTCGTGGATATTATGCAGTGCCAACGAG
>NZ_JAWRXU010001008.1:0-260 GCF_046534895.1 Paraburkholderia sp. SIMBA_053
ACCGAGGCTAAGCGTCTGCTCGACCTGCTCCGAGCTGGCTGCCGAGGCATTGACCAACCAATGGTCGATGTCGTCGCAGCGTTCAACGCTGAGACGCGCGATGGCGCTGCGATGAGTCGTTACTCGACACTGCTCACAGACGCGATCCGATCCATGATCGATGTCACAGATGAACGCGACATCGACAGCCTCTTCACCGCCGGTCCGACGACGGCACTGACGCAGGGCATCAGCGGGCTGGACGACTTCGAGTTGATCGC
>NZ_JAWRXU010001009.1:0-260 GCF_046534895.1 Paraburkholderia sp. SIMBA_053
CTGTAGTTCCCGATCCTAAATAAGCATCTAATACTAGATCCTGTTCATTAGTACTAATCTCAATAATCCTTTTAATAAGCGCCTCTGGCTTAGGAGTATCAAATACAGTCTTATCTTTAAATAATTCCTTTAAATGTTTCTTAGATTGATTAGTTGTTCCTACTTCTTCAGCTCTCCATAATGTTTCAGGTGTTAGTCCTTTTTTACTTTCACTAAGAAACTTCTTTACACGTGGAACGCCGTTACCATCTTTTCCAAAC
>NZ_JAWRXU010000144.1:0-422 GCF_046534895.1 Paraburkholderia sp. SIMBA_053
ATGCGCTTTGAAAGGTGGATTTCTATGCGTAGAGGGTCTCCATACAATAACATATGCTTGTCCGGTTTAATTGTGAAAACAAATTTAAATAAAAAGAGCACATATATAAATGTGCGCTCAAATTAATATATGTATTTTCTCATAAAGAGTGAAAGAAGAATGTCTAACAAAAAAGCTATTTGATACTAAAATTATCCACTTTAAAAGAGCACTATAAAAAGTGCTCTTTTGAAAATTTGTATTGTTATATATTTAACTTCAATAACAACTAACAAAAAGAAATTGGAGTTTGCTTACTGTTATATAAGTTAAGGAAAATTTATTACGGCTGGGATTACTAAGAATATTCCTAGTGAAATTGTTGTTGATTTTGTTGGTTACCCATTTGTTGATCTTGTTGGTTACCCATTTGTTGACCTTGT
>NZ_JAWRXU010001010.1:0-259 GCF_046534895.1 Paraburkholderia sp. SIMBA_053
CTAAAGATGTTCCTCAACATTTAAAACTTTTTGACCAAACATCAGAATTACTGAAAAATAATTATACAGGGGAAAATCAACAATACTCAAGAGTAATAAATTTATTCATTCGACAAGATTTTGATGGATTTAAAACTGATGCTCAGTATAATAATATGTTTGATGATGCAATGCATACATTTTACGCTGCGCATTGTGACTATTTTATAACAAATGATGATAAATGTAATTATAAAGCTAAAAAGACATTTGAGCAACT
>NZ_JAWRXU010001011.1:0-259 GCF_046534895.1 Paraburkholderia sp. SIMBA_053
GCTCGACGGCGACGACGCAGATCGGCTCGTTGCAGGTCGCCACGTTCATCAACCCGACTGGTCTCGATGCGAAGGGCGAAAACCTGTTCCAGGAAACGACCTCGTCGGGCACGCCGAAGACGACCTGCAGCACGCCTTTGGGCAGACCGGCATCGTCGAGTGCGCGGGCAAGCGCGAGCGCCGTCGCCGGGCTTTCCTCGCCGGGCTTGATGATGACGCTGCAGCCAGCGGCCAGTGCCGCCGATAGCTTGCGGGCCGG
>NZ_JAWRXU010001012.1:0-259 GCF_046534895.1 Paraburkholderia sp. SIMBA_053
GTCGTCCGATGCGTTGCCCGAACGGCCGTAGTCGTCGAGATTCCACTGGTTGGCATCCGAGTTCGAGTCCGAACCCATGCCGTTGTATTCGTCGACGCCTTGGGGTTCGCCGCTCTCCTGGCTTTCGCCGGAGGAAGTGGACGACGACGAAGACGGCGGCGAACTCGACATCCCTTCCGGCGAGGTGTTCTGCGACGTCTGCGAGATGACCGTGCCGTCGGCGGCGACGCGCAACGGACTCGCGATCCAGTCGTCCTCC
>NZ_JAWRXU010001013.1:0-259 GCF_046534895.1 Paraburkholderia sp. SIMBA_053
CTCGCTGGCATCGAGCTTGACCAGATGCGCATACCACACGTCTTCGCCGAGCCAGCCGTGCTCGCGGCAAAACTCGACCGGCGTGAGCCGGTGCATCGCCTGCGCACTGTCCTGATAGTTGACGGTCTCCGAGAGATGGCTGTGCAGACGCAATCCGAGCCTGCGCGCCTCGCCCGCAATCGAGCGCATCTCGGCGGGAGAGACGGAAAACAACACCGTGGTCGGCGCGGCGACCACGCGGCGCATCGAATGCGGCGAG
>NZ_JAWRXU010001014.1:0-259 GCF_046534895.1 Paraburkholderia sp. SIMBA_053
GCCGGGTCAGGTCGCGCAGCAGCAGCGTGAGTCAGCGCAGAGATCGGGGAATGGTTTCGGCGGCGGCGTCGTACAAGGACAGCCGCCGCATGGCCAGGATCAGCGCGGGCAACCCGCACCGATGCAGCAGGCTCAGGCGCAACCGCGTCCGGAGATGCATCCGCAGCCGCAGGTCCAGCAACCGCAGGTCCAACAGCAGCCGCGAGCCGACATGCATCCGCAACCGCAGCAGCAGGCGCGTCAGGAATTCCATCCGCAG
>NZ_JAWRXU010000022.1:0-69374 GCF_046534895.1 Paraburkholderia sp. SIMBA_053
AGGCAGTTGAACATGTGGGTCAATTTTCGATGCAAATTTCTATCGGAAATGGGTCAGTTTTATGCGCGTATCAACAGGCGACGCCTCATTGCTTGGCGTGGTCACCTGGTGACGCGTGACATGATGCAGAGGACGTAACGCGGGACGTGTCTCTGGCTTTGCCGCTTCCTGTACGGGTGTCGCAACGGGCGCTTTCGACTGGACGGGCGACTGTTGTGGTACCGGCGCTGGCGCCGGTAGCGATCGCGGTTGCGTGTCCGCCGTAGGGACAGCTTGCGGCGCCGGCGCTGCTGAGGCGACTGTCGCGGGCGCGATGGGCGTTGCGGGCCGCTGGATGCGGATGGGTGACGCCGCCGCGACATTCTCCGCGGCAGGCCGTGCCGTCGGTACCGTCCGGTCCACTACGGGAGCGGATGTCGTTGAAGCGAGCGAGCGTGCGTCGACGTTCGAGAGTGCCGAATGGGTGACGGGCGCAACAGAGTCGAGGTCTTTCGAACTGAGCGGGTGCGGGGGGTTGACGTCGATCGGTCTGTCGCGGGTTGGTTCGCTCGCCGGTACGGGCGCATGAGTTGCCGCCGAAGATGCGGCGAGAACTTTCGGCGCTGCCACCGTCTCATGCATGGCGTGCCAGATGCGCGCGATGCTCATGCCGCCGACTGCGGCTACCGCCGCAATCGCGAGCGCAACAAGCGCCGGCTTCCCGGCCTCGCTCAGTTTGCCGACGAATTTATCTATTCGAGCGCCGGCCGCACCGCCGCGATCGGGAGCGGGCAGGGCGGGCATGGCCGCTGTATGGCTGGCCACGTCGATAACCACCGGTTGAGCGGTATATTGCGCGTGCAATGCCTGAATTTCCCTGAGGTCCATAGTCTCTCCTTTGACAGTTCGAGCGTAACCACCACGGGGCGATGTCAAGTAGCGCGCGGGAACTGTCGTGGTGTGCTGAAAACGGCGAGGCGTTATTGCTCGCGTCGCTCGCCGTCGAAGTCGTACTGATCGTTGTCCGGCATGCAGATCTGTACGACCTGCTTCAACCGGCGTTCAGCGTTGTCGAGGATGCGCGCGCGGTCTTCGCCCGTGATCTTGCCTGTCATCATGCGTTCCGTCGCCCGGGCGTACACACGGTCGTATTGCGTGAGACAGCGAACGAGCAATCCCGCCAGGGGACGGGTGATGGTGAGTTCGATCAGATCGTGCGGTAATTCAATCGGACGAACCTGATGACGCAGCAACCACTGCTCGGTCTTGCGCAGCCAATCGGAGGTCTCGCGCAATGCCGTTTCCAACGCGCGAACTTTACCGCCGCGTGCGACGGCAATTTTCGCGGCGCAGAAGTTGTAGTCCGAGCGGATGTAGTTGCGCGCGAACTGCGACGAATAACGCAGGACGGTCTTTGCGTCTGATTCCGGGTTGATCCGCGATAGTCGCGAATCGCTGGTCAGGCGATCAATGGGTTTCAGGCCACTGCCCGCTGTTGGGGCAATGGACTGTTCAGGTTGTGGAGCGACGCCTGGCGCTGGATGCGGGTCCGGCTCCGGTGTCTGTTCAAGAACGGCGGCCATATGATTATTTCGGGTGGTCTCTCTCACCGGCCATTTTGCTCGCGCACGTCAGACGATTTATGGGTAAAAGCTGCGCTGTTTTCGTCACCTTTCTGACCTACACGGCCTGCGATTTGCGCAATACTGACTCTACTTCTCGCGTCTCTGACGCATCGACATGACCCGGCTAGCCCGGAGTCCATCTTCTGTACCAAGCCGTGCCCTGTGCATGCTCCGACCGGTTGGCTACTGGTGTGGAATTTTCTTCTGATGAGCGCCTCGCCCGCGCTCCCCATTCATTCAGTCATAAAACTCGTCGCCGGCCGCATTCATTTGCTCCGCGACATCGTTCGGACCCGGACATCGGGTGTTCTCTCTCCAGAGCCTAGTCTGGGTAGAACGATCGAAGTCGACTGAACCGTGATCCTGCGGCGGAATGCATTTTCCGAAAATGGGCTGTTGCGCAGCGTGACCATGCTGCGCGAGGACGACTGACGTCCTCGTATATGAGCCCTCGGCTCCCTGAGCGCCACAACCCCGGAAGGGTTGTGGCGCTCAGGTCATTTTTCATCGAATCCCGAAACGCGTTCCTCACTCCGAGGGACGCGTTTTTTTTTCGTCCTGTTGTCCTGTCCAGAAGGAGGTCTTCAATGCTTCCCGACCGTCTTGATGAGCGCATTGCCGAAGCGATCAACCACACGATTGCCGAGGAGCGCGCCACTGCAGATACCGCATCGCCAGCATGGCGGGCGCGTTGCGAGGTCGCCCAGATCGCGAGGTACAGCGATCCGGATCGACGCGTTTTTCTTTCCCACATAGCCGAGCGCCGCGGAGACGCGGCCGCACACGAACTGGAGCAGTCAGCCAGCGAGTTGCGCACCACGGCCATCTTTTTTCTAGCGAGGAAACCCTCATGAACGCAGTAGTCCATCTGGTCAACGGCCCTGTTCGCAGCGTCGTTGAAGAGCGCGCGTTGCGTCCACCGGTCATCGGGCACATTCGTCCGGGCATTAAAGTCCTCACCTCGAAAGCCCGTGGCAACGCGCGTGCGGTCGAGTTGTACAACACGATGGTCGCAGCAGGTGATTCGTTCGATACGATCGCCTCTATGCTCGAGTCGAAGTGCAATCTGAAAAACGCGCTCGTGCCGAAGAACACCGCATATTTCACCTGCCGCCGCTCGGACTTCAATAATCCGGACGTGGCCGACGAAATCCTGCGGCTCTATGGCGAGGACCGCGGTGACGGCGTGAAGCTCTACCGGTTTCCCGTACTGTTCGCGTTCAATGACTGGATGCAGAACCTGCCGAACCAGATGACCGTATACGGCACAAATGGTCGGAAGTTCTTCTCCCAGTACGAGCGCGACGGAATCCGCTATTGCATGACATATGCAAAGATCGAGCGCGATCCGCGTGCGCAACGTGTGATCCGGCACTTCGGCGGACGCACCGTCATCCGTCGTCAGGATGAGGCGATTCCGGACGGCATCTGCGATCCGGAACAGTGCCCGCAGTATCAGGCGCGACACTGCAACCTGTCGGCGAGTTTCGTGTTCGCGGTGCCGGACATCAAGGGGCTCGGCCTGATTGAACTGCCGACAAACTCGATCTACGTGCTGCAGAAGGCCTACTCAGCGATGCAGACCGTGCAGCTTGCACGGGGCAAACTGACCGGCACACGCTTCTGGATCACCAAGCGTGAGTTCGAAATCACGCGTATCAATGAGAACGGCGAGGCAGTGCGGGTCAGCCAGATGCTCACGGTGCTCGATGCAGACATCGATATCGGTGCGTTGCTCGACGCAGCCGATGATGCGCCTTCCGCGCTGGAAGCGGCGAGCCAGGCGGTCGCGTTGGTCGAAGCGGGCGGCAATGTCGTGCGGCTCGGCGGCGAAGTCGATGCAGCGATCGGTAACGCGGTTGCTGAAGGTGTCGTGATGGACGCGTCTGGCGCGCCGGAAGCCGAGGCGGAAGCGGGTGCGGCTGTCGGTGCGACGGAAACTGGCGCAGCCGATAGTGCGGCGGTGGTTTCCACCGCGTCCCCTGTAGCGGAGCAAGGCACCGCGGCTACCACCGGTCCGTTATTGCAACACGTGCTTGCCGCACAGCCGGCAACCGCCGAACCGACGGAAACGCTTGCAGATAAGCGCGACCGGATGTCCGATCTGCTGCAACGGCTTGGCCTGAGCGCGGAGGATCGCAAACAGGACTTCCGCATCTACGCCCATACGAAGTTCGGGCGCGGCTGGACCGATCGCGAGAAGGACGTCGACCAGATGAACGAACGGCTGACGAGAGCGCTAACGGATGTCGCTGAGCTCAATCGCGAGATTGAGGCGGCTACGCTGGCGGTCCTGTTCAACTGATCCTTCCACATTTCGCCAGCCCCTCGGGGCTGGTTTCCTTTCCGTTTCGATTGCGAGAACATTTCAGCAAGCCCGCGTTTGCTCAAATGCTTTCGACCGCGCAACTGCGCATCGAAAAGAGCCCGCCTCGGCGGCCCATTTCCTGTCTGGTTTTCAAGGAGTCGTCCTGTGCGCAAGATCGGCAATTTCACCGCGTTTTTTGGCGCGGACGATGTGTTCAGCAACTGGCATCCCTGCCGCTTCACCTATCACGGCGTTGCGTTCACGAGCGTTGAACAGTTCATGATGTTCTCCAAGGCGAAGCTCTTCAGCGACGAGAAGTCGGCTGCAAGGATTCTCGCCACTCGCGATCCGATGACTCAGAAGATGATAGGCCGCAAGGTTGCCGGCTTTGATCAGAAAATCTGGGAAGCGAAGCGCGAGTCAATTGTCTTCGTGGGATGTCGCGAGAAGTTCGCGCAGAACCCGGGGCTCAGGTCCATCCTGCTCGCCACGGCACCGACCGAACTGGTCGAAGCCAGTCCCTACGATCTCATCTGGGGCATCGGCATAGGCGAGCGCGACCCACGGCTGACTGACCGGTCGCAATGGCGCGGACAGAACCTGCTCGGCATCACGCTGATGCGGGTTCGCGATGCGCTCGCTATGAACTGATCATCCTTTCTTCGCACCCTCGCGGGTGTTCATCCATTAGGCTGCCTTCGGGCGGCCTTTGTGTTTTTTACGGAGGCGAATTTGAAACTCGCTCATTTTTCTGACCTGCATTACGCGCCGGACAATCTGGCCGAGTCCGACCGCTGCTTCAGTTTCGCTGTCGGCGACGCAATCGCGAGCGGCGCACAGGTGGGTGTCATTTCCGGTGACTCGACCGACCACCGGCTTGATGCACATGCGCCGTCACTGCGTGCGCTTGCTACCCAGGTGCATAGGCTCGCTAACGCGATGCCCGTGCTGATGCTGCAGGGCACCTTCTCGCACGAGCCTCCGGGCACCCTCGACAATTTCGCGTTGATGGGCAGAGCGCATGACGTGCACATCGCCGATCGCGTCTCACAGGTCGCGCTCATCGATGGCCGCTTCTGGGCCTCGACAGGTCCGGTCTTTTCGGATGACGAGTTGAGGCAGTTCATCGGCGTGAAGCCCGAAGTCGTGTTCACGTGCCTTCCGACGGTCAACAAGGGCCAACTCGCCGCGAGCGTTGGCGCGCTCGCGGCCGGTACGGAACTGGGCGATGTGCTTGCCGCATATCTGGCGGCGGCAGGCCGCGTGAACATGCAGCTTCGCGCAGCGGGTATCCCCACGGTCGGTGTCTCGCACGGCACCGTCAACGGCTGCACGACGGAGCATGGCGTGGTGATGGCGGGCTTAGATCATGAATTCTCGCTCACGGCGCTTTTCGAGGCCGAATGCGATGGGTTCATGCTCGGCCATATCCACAAGGCGCAGCAGTGGGCGCGCGAGGGAAGACTGGTAGCGTATCCAGGCTCCATCGGCCGGTTTCATTACGGCGAAGAGGGGGAGAAGGGCTATCTCGCGTGGGACGTGCAACCCGGTTTGGCGAGCGCAACACTCATCGCGACGCCATCGCGTCAGATGGTCTGTATCGATTTCGACGGGCCGCCCGACATGGCGCGCCTTGCCGAAATCGCCGCTGACGCCACCGACAAGTTCGTGCGTGTGCGCTGGCAGGTCGACGAGGAGCATCGGCAGGCCGTCGATCGCGAAGCCATCAAGGCGCTGTTTTCCGGCGCTGCGGGCCTCAAGGTCGAATCGCGGGTCCTTCCGGTCGTGCGCAGTCGTGCCGAGGGCATCAGTCTCGAGACGACGGTTGAAGGAAAACTCGCACGCTGGGCCGAACTGACTGTCGTTGATGTCGGTCCTCTTCAGGAGCGCTTGCAGCTGCTGGTCTCGGCCGAGGTGGAGGCGATCGCATCCGATGTTCTGGCGCGCATCGACTCACAGCCGGATGGGCGGTCCGATCCGCAGACGCTTGCAACCGTGCTGCCGCACCCGGCGGTGGGTGCCATCGCGGCAGATGCGCCGGCAGCTTCCGCGGTGCCATCGGCGCCCGCCGGCACTGAGCCTTCGACGCTGGACTGGCTGAATGACGATCTTTTCGCGGCATAGCCGCCATGTAGCGGGGGTGGCCTGTAAGGCGCTCCCGCGCGGGACACGAGTCGTGTTCCGGTAGCGCGTCATCCGCGTGTTACCGGAACCAGATTTACCCGCGTCTCTGACGCATCGATCGCAGTTCGCTGCATCCATTTTCTTTCTAACCCTGGCGGGGAATCATTCCCCCAGGGGATGCACTCCGCCGTTTTTTCCGGAGTGTCCTCATGTTTGGTCTTTATCCCGCCGGCACCCGATGGGTCCGGCACTTCTCTGCAGCACGTACGCCTCGCGAGATCCAGAAGGCCCTCACGGCCCACGCTGGATTCAGCGCAGGCATTTTCCATCAACCTTTCGGAGAGAACCGCGGCGCGGTGATCGCCCAGAAAGGTCGTTTGCTGGTACTCGCAGAACGCATCGATTCGGCGAGTGCAGATCTGGCGCTGGTGCCGGATGTGCAGATGCAGAACCTGCTCTGGTCATTCCAGAGCGGTTACGCAAATCAGTGGGGTTCCCGCGAACTCCGTGTGCTGACCGGTTGCGACAACTGGGATGCGTTGTTGCGGCAGGCAAGCGCTGATTACGCGCAGGCCTGCGACCTCGTTGAGGAAGCTGTCTCAGGCGCGCTTGAAGCGAAAGCGGCAGAGAAGCTTGCCGCCGGGCAGCTGGCCGCTGAAAGGGCGGCTGCAGCACAGGCGTCGGCCGCGTCGCATTCTGCGGCAGATCCTGTCGTCGGCACCATGTACGCCAATGACGACGATGTGCCGTGGCTGCCGTCGGACTACCTCTTCGATGCCCCGCATCCGGAGGTCGCCTCATGCGCCCACTAAAGCTGACCCTGACGGGTTTCATCGGTGTGCGCGACGGCATGAAACGCGAGAGCGTCTCGCTGGATCTCACGGCGCTGCCGACTGGCCTTATCGCGTTGACGGGTCCGAACGGCGCGGGGAAATCCACGATCATGGATAACCTGCATCCGTACCGGATCATGCCGTCGCACGCGTCCAAGCTGTCTGTTGACGGATTCTCGTACTGGGACCACCTGTACGGGACGCACGCGCTCAAGGAGTTTGAATGGGAGCACGGCGGCGTCCGTTACCGCTCATCGTTTGCATTCCGCAAACCGGGGAAAACTGGCAAGGCCGAGTATTTCCTTGCATGGTGCGACGCGAGCGGCACATGGCAACCGATGCAGACCGGAAACGGCACTGTGTCAGACGGGAGAGCCGAAACCTACGATGCGTGCGTCGAGTCGGTATGCGGCTCGCTGGAGTCATTTTTCACCAGCGTCTTCTCTGCGCAGAACCGTCGGCCGCTCGCGTCCTATGGTGCGAGCGAAATCAAGGCACTGCTCGCGGAGCTTCTGCATATCGACCATCTGCGCACGCTGGCGGCGAAAGCCGGCGACGTCGTGAAGGTTCTCGCCCGTGCGCTCGATGCGACGCACCAGCAGCTTGGTGCACTCGGGGCGAAGCGCGACCGGGTTGTGCAGATTGATCAGGCCATCGCTTCAGATGTCCAGTCACTCGTCGCGGCTCGGGAGAGCCGGGAGGCACTCAATGCGAGCGCAGTCAGGCTGAGTGATCAGCGCGCAGTTCTGGTTGCAAAACAGACTGCGAACGTGGATGCGCAAGCGCGGTTGCGGGAACTGGCCGGACGACGCAGTCAGATCGCTTCCTCGTTGCAGGCGCTGGCGAACGACAGCGCGGCTGACGATCGCCGCTTTGCGCAGCGCCTGTCGGCCTTGCGCGAGTCGATTGCCGGTCACAACGCGGTGATTGGGCAGCGCGATTCCATCCTGGGTGCTAGCGCTGCGCGCGACGGTGCCCAGGCACGCCTGGCGGCCCTTGAAGCGCGTGTTGAGCCAATGCAGCAGGCCATCGCGGCACTGGAGGCCAAGCAGCTTGAATTGACCGCGGCCACTTCACGCATCAACGGGCTCATGTCCGAGGGTGAGTCGAAGGCGTCGTTGCTCAAGTCTCTGGAACAGCAGGCTAGCGTGATCGCTGCCGTTCCCTGTGCGGGTCACGCGATGCATGACACGTGCCCTCTGCTTGCCCAGGCGCGTGAAGCCAATGCGAAGGTTCCCGAGCAGCGCATTTCGCTCAACAACCTTCGTGTCGCGTTTCGCACGAGCCGCGAAGCAGTGGATCGTTTGACGCCCGAAGTGCAGCAGCTTGCTACGCGGCGCGCCGAACTGAAGACGCTGTCGGCAGAGATTGCCGCTTCGCGGCGTGATCTGCAAATGGCTATCGATCTTGCGGCACGCAAGCCGTTACTTGATGCAGCAACCGAAGGCGTTCGCAAGGCCAGTGAAGAACTGGCCGCCGTGGAAGCCGAGGCGAAGGCTGTTCGCGAGCGACGGCAGGTACAGCAGGAAAGCCTGTCGCTGCAGGCGAGGGAGCTCGACGCAGAAGTTGCACGGCTCGGTGCCGAAGACGTGAGCGCTGCAATTGCTGATCTGGACCGGCAACTGACGCAATGTCGCGACGGCATCACTGCAGCCGATGCGCGGATCGAATCGCTGATCCGTTCACAGGCGACACGTGAGGTCGAGCGGCAGGCGATCGCAAACGAGCTTGCGGGATTCGACGCGACGCAATCGCGTGCGAACCGTATCTCCGATGAGATCGCAAGCTGGAAGCTGCTTGCGAAGGGTCTTGGCAACGAAGGTGTGATTGCCCTGACGATCGACGATGCGGGCCCAGCGCTGACGAAGATGGTGAACGACCTGTTGCTTGCCTGTTACGGCATGCGCTTCACGGTCGAGATCCAGACTCAGCGCGCACTGGCAAGCGGCGAACTGCGCGAGGGATTTGAAATCCTCGTGCATGACGCCGATATCGACAGCACTAAGGCAGTGACGGTGATGTCGGGTGGCCAGAAGGTCTGGATCAACGAATGTCTGACCCGTGGCATTGCGCTGTATCTGGCCAGTAACGCCGGCCAGCCATATCAGACGCTGTTCAGCGACGAGTCCGATGGTCCGCTCGATCCGCAGCGCAAGCTGCAGTTCATGCGCATGAAGCGGGAAGTTTTGCGGCAGGGCGGCTACGAGCGGGAGTTTTTCATCTCACAAACGCCGGATCTGGTTGCCGAAGCGGACGCCGTTATCAATGTCGAGGCGCTTGCCGCCTGAAAACCTTTTTTACTTTCAACCCTGTGGGGGGGGGACGCTCCCCACAGGGGCGTTCCTTCGCTTTTTTTCAACGAGGAACGCAATGAAATCGAAGCACGACATGTATGCACGAACCGGAGCGGTCACCGTTTCAGTTCGTCCTGCCACGCTGCGCACGGGCACAGTCCACACCTACGTCCTGAACGGCACGCTCCTGCGTGACGTCCTCGTCGGCGGCAAGTGGGTAACGCACCACGCCAGCATCCCTCTCGAATCGCGGGCCGCGTAAGCGGCTCGCCTCTTCAAGCTGAGTTAATTCCATGCAAAACCTGATCATGCTGCTCATTGCAGCGGGCAGTTCATCGCTGTGCGCCTGCACGATTCAACCACAGGCCGAGCCGGTGCCTTCAAGGCACGTCTCAACGATCGTCATCCAGCAGCCGCGAGGTGAGCCGGGCGACTTCATCATCTGCAACGACGGTCGCGTGCTGGTCTTCCCCGTTGCGCACCCTAAAACCTGTTCCTGATCCGCAAGGCCTCGACCTCGAAAGAGTGTCGGGGCCTTTCGCATGGAGAGTCTTCATGAAAAAGCAGATCACAACCGCGGCGGCACTGGGCGCATTGCTTGCCGTCGCATGCCTGCTCTGGGAGCAGCAGTCCGCGGCCGCTTTGTCCACCACGACAGGCAAAGCGACACGCGCATCTCGCGCGAGCCCGTCGCCATTCGATCGGCGACTGAAAGTGGCCGTGTCGACCGGCACGCAACGCGCCTCTCGTCGCGGCGACTGTGTGTCGACCTGACCTCTGACGCATCTTTTTACTCACCCGCCGGGGCAGGCCCCCGGGACGGGGACAGCCTGCGCCGGCAATCCTCTTGTGGAGCAGGCCAATGACTTACTCTTGCACTGATTTTTTCGACGACGTGATGCGCTGTCTCGCCGATTCTGGCGCGATCGCAACCGATGACATTCCGGAAAACAACCCGGGCGCCGCCGCGGATCTGGCGGTGGCGGCAATCGTCACGATGCATCGCGCGAGCCTCTCTTCGAATTTCGTCCGTGAGCTTCTGGATGAAGTTGAGACTCTCGCCGGCGTAGCCGAAGAGCATGGCAACGGAGCGCTCGCATTTCTCTTTTACCTCCAGGCCGCGATTCTTAACGACAGATTCGTCGAGGCGCGGAGCCACGACGACTCAGGTCTGCTTGAGCTTATCAGGCGTCTTCCGTCAGGCGTTACCTGGATGAAGCATGTCCAGGTCGCGGAATCATCCTAGCCGTTTAAGTTTTTCTCTATCCCTCGCGGGGCACGCCCGGGAGGGGCTGCTCCGCATCTTTTATTGGAGTGGCAAATGACGATAGGACCACGCGTCCCCGGCATGCCGGTGCTGCAGAAAAACGCTCATGTTGACGACGGGCTGCTTGTTCGGGTCGGCATCCCTCATAGTGGCGGGCGGCTTGCATTCCACGCTTTCAATGAAGGTTATGCGGCGATGGTGTCGGCGTCCGCCTTCTGGGACCGTAAGACCGGCCGCTTCCGTATCCCGCGGGCGACCGATCTGACGGAGATTGACTTTGCTCTCGATAGCGCGGGCTTTTCGGCGATGAAGCTTTTCCAGTCAAAGGGCGGCCAAAGCGGAATCGCGGGCGTCTATCCCTGGACCATGGAGCAGTACGTCGAACTGGCATCCTGTTCCGGGGCATCCTGGGTCGCCCAGCCGGACATGTGCTGTGAACCGGAGCTCGCTGCAGATCAGGAGGCGGTCGACTATCGCGTGAATGCAACGGCGACGTTGCTCGAGGCCATGCTGCGGGTGGTTTACGCCTGGCAGGATCAGCTTGCGGCAGGTTGCAGCGCCGAAGTTGTGCAGAACACTGTCCGGATTCCTGTACCCGTTGCACAGGGTTGGAAAGTTGACGACTATCGACGGAGCATCGACCTGCTGCTGCAGGTGTGGGAGCGGTGGGCTCCGTGGATCGCGGCGCCGGCTCTGATCGGGCTCGGGTCGGTCTGCCGACGACACCTGACGGATACCCGGCATGGGCTCTTCGCCATCCTGGAAGGACTGGAAGGGCACCTGCCACCCGGATCGAAACTTCATCTCTTCGGCGTAAAAGGGCAGGCCCTCGAGCGCGTCAAGATGTATGAATGGGTGGCAAGTGTGGATTCCATGGCACCGGACTTTGCTGCACGTGTAAAAGCACGGCAGGCGGGGACGCCGAATACGATTGCTCACCGAGCGGCGGAGATGGATCGTTGGATGAGCAGTGCGTCGCGCCGGGTCGCTCCTCAGATCGGCGATCAGTTTCGCCTCACGTTTAACAGCTAGGCGCCGATAGTATCTTGACCAGCCCGTGGGTTCCTCTGGAACCCCGGGCTTTTTTTTTCTGCAATTGGCGTCAGCGTAACCGCGGTCGACCAGCCTGATCGCGCGAGCGACTGGCCGCTCAAAGAACTTCGACGCTGACATCGAAGAAGCCGTTGCATCCGGTGCAGCGGAACAACCGCCGTTTTATTTCCGCTGCCGTACGTTTCCTGGTCCTCTTGAAACCGTGGGGCCGTGCTTCGACCCGCTGCAGGCAGTGCGGGCAGTCCATCATCGGCCACGGTGCTTTGAGACCAAGTCGTACGCGCTTTTCGTAGTTACCCGCAGGATCGAGTACCAATAACCATTCGCGAAACCGCCTGACCCATGCCTTAACGATCTCCGGCGTTGTGCCCAGTCGATCGGCGGCATCTGCGAGCGGCCGATGCTGAGACAGAAGCGGAAGAATCCCGTAAGCGATGTCTTTGCGCAACATCTTGGCCAATGGCGTTCGGGTCGCACGCGAATACAGACGCGCGCAGGCGCGACACTGGAATTGCGGCAAAGGCGAGTCTGCGCGCCTGGCAGAAGCTAGTCTCGTAACGTGGCTGCCGCAATGCGGGCAGGGCGGGGGTTCCACACTGTCTGAGAGCACTTCATCGACGTGGGTCCGCAGAAAGTTCGTCAGTTCTTCGTCCTCGGCCCACCTGCGCGGCAGAGGACTGTTGTATCGCAGCGGCCCGGCGAAATCAAACCGCCCGGCGTCCAGCGGAGAGAGCAGCGGCGCGGCCACCACGGCTGGATTGACCCGCGGCTCCGTCCTAACGGAGCCCGCTTCGACACGTGGGAGATCTGGCGCTTCCAGTCCAGCGCGCCGGCGGCGCTCCGCCGCGTTCAGCGCCAGATCATTGACGACCATAACCGGGACGGCGCTGGCGTTAGAGCTTACGTTGAGCGGCCAAAGATGACCGCATGATGGACATTTCACCCGTCGGCGGTTATCAACGCTGAAGCCGCCATTGCCTAACTGCCCCTCGTGACCGCATCGCGGGCAGGCACCGTGCGGGCGGTATTTCAGGCCGAGCCTGACAAGCGGCGTCCAATGGCCGTCGGGATCGTGTAGCGCAATCAGTTGCCGGAAGCGCATCAACCAGTTCGAGACGGCGCCGTATTCGACGCCCAGACGCCGTGAGACCTCCTCGAGCGGCACCGGCTGGGACAGAAGCCGGAAGAACTCGGGCATTTTCTTCGCGAACCGGAGGCGGGCAATGGGGCTGCCCGTCAGTCGCGTGTACGAACGACGGCAATCGACGCACCGAAAATACGGCACTGCATGATAGTCGTTCGCCCGCTGGTGCAGGCGGCCACGGGCGCCACTGCAATGCGGGCAGCGCGGCACCGGAGTCGCGTCAGCCGAATGGAGCTCCGCCCAGAGGCTACCGACGAAGGCGGTAAGGGCGGGATTCTCTGTGTCGCCGTACTCCCGCGCTCTGCCGCGCGTGATTGGCTCGTGAGCATCGAAGACAACCTGGGGGCTAACGGAGCGTCCAGAGTGCCCGGTGGATTGATCTTTCGGTTGGCCTGCCATCTCGTTCGGCGATCTGCAATAAGCGGTAATTCTAGGAGATATAGTGGTGCACGTCTGGCCAGAGGGCGTCGAGCTTCAAAAACCGACGTTTATCGCCCCGGTTCGTCCGGATCGACGTCGTGAGAAACCTTGAGCATCAAGACCTGCCCACAGTAAAACAACGCCCGCGCGGTATTCACGCATCATCTTCCTGATTTCTTCCCGACGTAGGTCGGGATCGAATTTCCTCGCTTCGACGATGTGTGCGATGAGGTCATCGTCCACGCTTTCCGGCAACAGCAGTTGCATATCACTTAGCGTTAGATATTCGACGGCGTCCCCACTATCGCCAAATTTCTCGTAGCATCGGGCATAGAGCTTAATGGTGTCGCAAGACAGGTTTGTTTTCTTCGCTATGAACTGGTAGACGGAACCTCGCGCCTGCTTCCGTATGGCGGGCGTGTCTCCGTCCCTCGCGACGCAAACTGCCTCGTAACGCTCAACGAGAAGGACAATGGCCCTTCCTGCTTCTGTGTGATGGCGCCTGGCGCCGAAGGTGAGCCGCAGATGATCGAAAACCGTGAGCGTATCTGGTGTGTCGTCCAGCGCAGCGTCGTGGTCCCCGGTGCTTCCGACCCGTCCCGTAACCTCATTCATCTTTGCTCCTTGCATTGTATGGACAGCCTTATCAGCTTTCGGCCGCATCCTGGAAAACTTTAAGCAGATCGTTGCGCAACTCCGACACGTCCATTTGATTCCGGGCGCGTGTAAGGCCCACATACAGCAGGCGCTTCTCCTCGTCGGTAAGCGTAGTGCGTCCATCGTCGTCCGTCTTGAAACGGAAATCGCCGCAGACCTTCACACGGTTCCACTCAAGCCCTTTGGCGCGGTGGATAGTCGACACAACGTAGTCGGCCTCCGCTTCGGGGCTCACGCGTGACAGCATGTCGCGCAGAAAGGCGGTTCCCTCACGGTCGATGATCTGAACCATTGGCAACAGATCGCGGCCGGCGTAGCTCGACGCATAGTCCTGCACGTCGCGCCACGTTTCAAACAGCGCGAGCGACGCCGGGCTGTAGGTGCGTTGACCCCGCATCAGGCGGTCCGCGCCGTCGGCGAATGCAAGGATCTCTTCCACGTTCGCTCGCACGGCGACCTTGTGTCCGTTCTGCAGGCCGTTTGCCAGCGTCCCGATGACAGTCACGTTCTTGCGGCAGAGGATCGCGTCGAAGCTCCGGGTGGGGTCATGCTCCTCGAAGAAGGTCGATGAGATGTTGGCCTGGCCGCGAACCGGTACGCGCTCGCCGAGGAGGTTCAGAACGCGTGAAGCAAGCGCAGCAAAGTGCGGTCCGAAACGGAAGGACTCGGTGAGCGCGCACTCGCGTGCCTTGATCAGATCCATCGCGTTGACCGCGCCGCGCCACTCGTAGATCTGCTGATAGGGATCGCCCACATAGATGACCTGCGCGTGCTCCTGACGACGCAGGACCGACAGCATCAGACCGTCGCTGTCCTGCGCCTCATCGAACAGGATGAAATCGGCGCCGATCTGCGGACGCGACCGCTCCCACGTCTTCAGATACGTGTCCGGGGTGATGGCGGTCTTTCCCTGCGGGTCAATGCTTTCGTTCCAGTGTCGTACCACAAAGGGCAAAAGCATCGCGCGCAACTCGTCGGCCGACTGTTCGGTGACCATCTCGTCGACTGGAATGTGCCACGCTTCTGGCTCGTCCTGAGCAGACCGGCAAAAGCGTGCAGCGCCATCTGCAACGAGGCGGCCGACCTGGAAGGCGGAAAGCTCGACGTTTTTGCCAATAATCGTCGGAACGCGGACGGGGCCGAGCCCGTACCTGGCGGCGAGAAGGTGAGGCGGCTCCTTTGGGAGATTCAGCCGCGCGGTCAGCGCCTTGTCGGTGGCCCGGAAGGCGACCGAATGGAACGTCTGACACATGACGTTGCGCGGAAACTTCCGCTTTGCTTCGGTCGCAATGTCCTTGTTGAAGGCGAGGTACTGGCCACGCTTCGTGCTGTACCGTTCGGCGATCATCCCGAGCGTCGAGGTCTTGCCGGCGCCGGCGCGCGCTTTGACTTTTACCGTGGCGCCGGAGGCGACCGTCTCGAGTGTGTCGAGCTGTTCGTTCGTCGGCTTGATTGTTTTCATGCGCTCTCGAATGATGTGGGCAGCGAAGGGCTGTGATGCGGGTCGCGGGATACACGAACTCCAGGACATTCTGACCGGTCGCGCAGGTGCACGCCCCATCGAAAGAGGGCGTAACAGCACCGCCTTTCGGGCTTGTGAGCGGGCCGACCGCGTCACACGCCTAGCGCAGCGCGTTGGCTATTTCGCGCGGCACGGCAACGGGCTCGGCGTGGCTGGTCTGTACGCGGGTCCGTCCGGCGACAACCGACTCAGACCGGATCGCGACACGTTCCCGAAACAGACCGCGGCCCGTTGTGACATGCGTCGCCTCGTATGGATTGCCACGCTTGATGTAGTCCCCTACATCGAAATCGATTGGAAACAGCGACGACTCTTCGCCGCTCTCGACAACGAGCCGGATGGCGTTCAGCGGAACACCGCGCAGATGAGTATCCAGAATGCGATTCAGGATCTGGTCGCGGACGATGGATGACTCCATCGGACCCTGGTACTCGGCCTTCGTCTCAAGCAGATGGACAATCGCCAGGCGCTCAGTTGTTGCCGTAAGCACAATGCGGAACTGGAGGGCGCACGGCCGGCCCGTTTCATCGGGATAGGCCATGTCCATGAATGATGTTTTGTATGGCATGTAGCACTCCGAACAAACGTTGTGCCGGCGCAAACGAACCGGCAAGACCAGCCTACGGAGTGGGAAGCGAAGTCAAGTCGCCTGGGCTCTGATGGTGTCGCGGATGCGGATAGCGGTGCGATGACTGGTGAGACCCAACATTGCGCTCGTCTGCTCATTGGTGCGGCCAGACAGCAGCTGACGACGCGCGAAGGTATTGCGCAACACGCGCGGGCTCATGTCCGGCGCGGTGAAGCCGATCGCGTCGAGTGCGTCGCGGACGATCGCACCGAGGAGTACATCGTTGATCGGCTTGTCCTCTGTGCGCGGCGCGGGGAAAAGGAGCGCGCCGTCGGGCGACGGATGAAGCCGTTGCCATGCCGCAAGCGCGGGCGTCGAGAAAGCGGGAAGGGCCACAGTCCTCTCGAGGCGTGTCCCTCGCTTTGGAACGGATACCTGCGGCCTTATCCCTTCAATGACGACGTCGCGCCATCGCGCGCCGCGCAGTTCGGCCGCGGTGAGGCCCGCGCCCAGCAGCAGCGCTACGACCGCGCGGTTGCGGCACAGGCGGGCATCGTCGCCGGCGTCGGGTTGGACATAGCCTTGGAGGGCGGTGTCCGCGTCGGTATCGAGAAACAGCGGCTCGGGCTCGTCCTCGGGCCAGGCGGCCGACAGGGCGAAGACTGCGGCCGGGTTGCTCTCGCGAAGACCGACGTCAACCAGGTGGCGGCAGAGCCGGTCTATCAGTTTTACATAGCGCAGGCGCGTAGTCGTTCCCGGCGCGCAGCGGTTGTCGACATCGCCGAAAAATGATTCGAGGTGCTCAGAGCCAAACGTCGGCAGCGCCACGCCGCACGAGAGCAGGTGACGCAGAAAGCGGTCGAACATCGCCTTGTGCTGCACGATGGACCGTTTAGAGAAACGGCGGCGGTCTGCGCCGGCCGCCTCGGTCGTCTGCCATTGCAGGTAGGCGGTGTTTGGCTCTGCGGTCCAGAGACGGGATTCATTCATGGCATTCAGCACCTTATATACTGGATTGGCGTTACCCCTCCACCTCGCGAATCTCCGATTCGCCATTCTGCCTACAGGAAGAAGGGGTAGTCGCTCCCGTTCCATAGACTTCGGCGATCGCCCGCAGGCAGTCAACAGGACCGCCTTCGACGATCCGCATTGCGCACGCGAGCATCAGGTTCAAGGAAAGGGCGAAGTCCTCCACCAGATAGCCGCGCTCGCACACGTGGCCCACCGCCGTCTCTGTGCCCGGCACGCGTTCCCGCAGGACGGTCAGGTCGTGGCGGTAACCCCAGATCGACTTGCCGAGGGCGGCCGCAAAACCGATCTCGAACGCAGTGCCGGTGTCCGGCTCGCCGGCACCGCGAAAATCACCGACGTTCGCCATGACAGTACCCCAGCGGCGAATCGCGGCCACGTTGGCGCCGTAGATCCACCGGGCCTTGTCACGAGCTGCGAGGTTCGCCGTTGCGACGGCGTCGAGCGGGTAGATGCCCTCGGATCCAAAACCGGCACAGACGCGCTGCAGGCCTCGGCCATATTCCGCGGCGTCGGGCCGGAACACGTCGAAACCTGCAAGATAGATGCGGTGCCCGCCCGCGTCGTTGACCGCCCGCATCAGTCGTTGATGAGGAAGCGTTCAAGGTCCTTGTCCTTAAGCCATCGTGGCGCGCGCCCCCGACCGCTCCAGGTCTCGCCCGTTTCCGGGTTACGGTATTTCGGGGCGACCGGTCGGCCGGCGTCCTTGCGGCGCTTGCCAAAGATGTCTTCGGGCGTGAAGCCGAACTCCGCAACCGTCTTGCGGATCTTGTCCAGCTCGACCGCGGCTTCCCGCTGCCGGGCTTCTTCTATCAGCTTTTCCAGTTGCTGTTTTTCTGCAAGGAGCTCTTTGTAGCGTGCCATCGTGTTGATTTTCCGTTGGGTATGATGGACGATTCTACCAGGCGCGAATCCTTGTCAAGCGCCGACGCTGGCTGGCGAGACGCGATGACTGGTCGCCAGCGCCAACGGTAGGTCGACTTCAACATCCGCAAATCAAACATCGATGAAAAGAATTTCTGTGCGCCGCTCAACCGTCCACGGTCGCGGCGTCTTTGCGGTGCAGCCGCTAAGTGCCGGCGAGGTCATCATCGAGTACACCGGTACGGTGATGAGCTGGAAGCGCGCGGTAAGCCGCCATGCGAAATTCGGCACCGAGGGCCACACGTTCCTGTTCGGGTTGGCCGATGGTCGGGTCATCGACGGCTCCATCGGCGGCAACAGCGCACGATGGATCAACCACGCGTGCGTCGCGAACTGTGAGGCCGTCGAATCCGAAGGAAGGGTGCTCATACAGGCACTCAAGGATATCCGGCCCGGCGAGGAACTGTTCATCAGCTACGGTCTGACGACAGATGGCCGCGCCTCGGTATCGGTGAAGGCGCAGTACGCATGCCGCTGCGGTCACCGGCGGTGCCGCGGAACGATGCTGGCTGGTGCGTGAATAGCAAGGCGAGGCCTGGTCACGAACGCCAGTCCAGCAAAAACAGCCCCGATTATCAGGCGTTTCACGCTCGCGGTTTCGTCCCATTGAACTGAGTGAAGCAAGGCGCTCAGGACGATGAATACCTCTTTGCCGAAGAACGCCACCGCGAGAGCAGCGCAGAGAATTGCGACGCGCGCGCGAATCTTTGATTTGTCCATTTGATTTGTGTTCTTACTCATTAGTTTGTGCGCCGTGAAGCCGCGTCGCAAAAGCAGCCACGCATTTACTGCCAACGATGTCCCCGCGACAGCCATGGCAAGCCAAAAACCGGGCGACGAGCGATCAGCAACAGCTACGCCCGCCGCTGACATAGGAACGCTATCCACAGCAGCAACTGGGATGGACGACGCTTCGATTGCATGCTTTTTCTATCCGTCTGCGTCAGGCATCTTCGAACATGCCGAGCCATCCACTGACGGACACCATCTCTAGTGCGTCGAGGTCGAAAGCGTGGAATTTGCCGTCGAGCGCCGCGTCTGGCTCGATCAGCAAGTTCAAGTCTTGACCGATAGATGACGCGACAACCGCGCGTGTGAAACCCGCGTCGCGAGCCTGGGCCTCTGTGGTCGGCGGTGGGCATTTGCAGCCTGAAATCATTGTCGCTTTCCTTCGCGCCGGCACGTCCGGCTTTTTTCATGTCTGGTTACTTTCGCTCGCAGCCCGCGCAATCGCTTCGTCCGCGATGGTCTTCGGCGTCTCCAGCACAACTTGGCCTACTGAGCACCACTTTTCCCGGCCTGTGGTCAGTCGACCTTGATGACTTCTAGCTCGTACTCTGCCATCCACTCAGAACCAGTACCCCCGTCGCTGGTCACGACGCCGTTATCAAGCTGGTCGCGGATCTGTTCCTCAAATTCCTCGACAGAGCCGCAGTCCATTTCTTCGAGCTCTGCGTCGGAAACTTCGATCCTGATAATCATCCCGTCTCTCCTTTTCATCCGAGGCATTGTGCGCAAACGCGCTTTTCCGTCGTTACTGGCTGCGCCGTGATGGAAGATACCTACGCTCGATGGCGCGGTCTAACAAAGCGCCCACGGCGACGACCACAAGGGCGGTCGGCACGCCGATCCACCATGACAAGCCGACGCCGCGACACATCCATAGGATCATCGGAGCGACCAACCATCCCGGCAGAGAAACGATCAACGTCCATCCGGGCAGTTTGCGCGCGTCCGTGCTTTGATTCATGTGTTCCTTGTTGCGCAGCATGAGTTGCTTTTCCTTGGTATGTGCCTCTCGATCAATCGGGAAGACCGAGAAGCTTCCTGAATGCCTTGCTGTCCGCGCGTCGAACCGTATCAGATACCTCATTTCGCGTAACGGTCTGCCACAGCAGCCATGCGCCCGCTGCGTATCCGCGTAGATGCCGCGCAGTTGCCTCATCCGCTTCCCTCTCCGCGCGCGCTAACTCATCCGCGACGATTTGCTTGGTCGCTTCCGTAATTTGCTCGTAGGTGTAGGTATTCATTGTTTTCCGTGTTGCGGCCCGAGCCGCTTTTCCCATGGTTTTTTACCGAGCGCTTGTCGCACTCACTTAGCCTTCCACCGGTTCTCGCGGATAGACCAGCGCTTCCAATCGCTTTCGGTCGGCAAACCATACAGGCTGTTCTTCAGGGTGCGTCAGGCGGTCCCAGGCGTGAAACGCTCCACGCGCGTTCATTCGAAAAGCGTGGGCCAGCCCAGGGTCGCGTTGATCTTCGACAACGGCTGACGCCAAATTCTCTCGGATCACCGCTTCAATCGTCTCGGTGATGCTCGCGTATGTATAAATTGTCATGCGAAGTTTCCCAGTTGTCGCCGTTCAGGTTTCGATGCTGCTTGCTTGAATATGCTGGCCACGCCCTGACTGACCATCCCGTTGCCACCCCTCGTATTCTTGTTTAGCCCGCGCGAGCGCTTTTCCTTAGTCGAACGGATTCAGCAACCGGGCCCCTGTTCCGGCAAAGTCGTCGACGTTGCGTGTAACAACGGTCAGGTCATGAATCAAGGCCGTGGCCGCGATCAGTTTGTCCAACGCATGCTCTGGATGCGGCACGCGGAGCCGTCCCCATAGCTGGCCGATTTCCTCATCAACGGAAAGAACGTTTTGGGCATAGTCAGCCATGATCGCCCCAAGCCACGTCTCGAGCATTGCCGCCTGCTGAGTATCGCCTCTATGGCGGATCAACTCCACTCCACGGCGCAACTCCGCAACGGTAACCACCGACAGATAAATATCGCTGTCCTCTCGCACCGCCTGTCGAAAGAACGCACGCACCCCTTTATTTGCCCGGTCCCGTTTCCTGACCTCGCTAATAACGTTCGTATCAACCAAATACACGCGACGCCTCGCTGTCATCGACGCGCTCGAAGTCCGCATCTGCGCCGACGTTTGGAATCCCCGTCAGCACTTCCGCGAAGCTTTTACGTTTGGGCTTCCGAAGGGCCTTTGCCAGTATTTCGCGATGTTCAGCCTCGGCGCTGCGGCCATGAGCGGCGGCCCGCTCGCGCAGACTCTGGACCAAGCTGTCGTCCACGTTGCGCACCAAAAGATTCGCCATTGCCATACCTCCTGTGATGTCGCTATCAATGATAGCAATGACGCGGCTAATTGCAAGCATTGCTATCATCGAAAACGGCACGCGGCTTCTATCTGATATCGGCTCGTTTGGCAGGCTTCTTCAGTCCAAACGTGACGCGTAGTTGAAGGGATCAGGGCGTCGCGTTTCGGGTATCGGCCGGCCTCTGTCTGCAAAGGATCGCAGATCAGTTCAGAGTCGGGCCCGGAGTTGGACGAGGTAAAGAGCCGCCGGCCGGTGTGCACTAACCGGTCCGCCGCAACGGGGCCCGCGTTTTGCTTGTTGGGGCGACAGAGTGCAGATCAGGAGACCGACATGATGACGCGTGATCAATTTGAGCGCGAGTTGTCCCCATTACTTCGCGAGCGACCTCCTGGCACCGTCGCCCTTCTTGCGGACTGTCTCGCCGCCTACTGGAACGGTCACGCCACCGTCTTCGCCTTTCTCTGCGAACACGGCTCGGGCGCTGTGGACGAAGAGTTCGACCTCGATGACTACGTGTGGGAGGAATGGCAGCCAGCGTTGGAAGCATGGCTCGCCGACCCGATGTTCAGCACGCGGCCGGAAGTCGTGCGGTGGCTCGCCGATGCACCGCCATTCGAAGCAGGCACATAATGGCCGGACGCTGGAACTCCGCGGCCTCGCGGCGGGTACGAGCACCGGCAACCGTACCGGGGAAAATGCCAGGCAGTCTGGAGCCGCAGCTGGCGACACTCGTCGACCGGGCACCAGTCGGCGACGACTGGTCGTACGAAATAAAATTCGACGGCTATCGCATGCTGGTCCGGCTGGAAAACCGCAACGTCAGGATATTTACGCGCAACGGTCACGACTGGACAGACCGGCTACCGAAGCTCGCCGATGCGTTAGCTCATCTGCCTGTCGATAACGCGTGGATCGACGGCGAAGCGGTCGTGCTGGATGCCAGCGGCAAGCCGGACTTCAACGCGCTGCAGAACGCGTTTGACCGACGCAGCACGTCCCAGATCATCCTGTTCGTTTTTGATCTGCTGTGGATCAACGGCGCCGACATTCGCGAGCAGCCGTTGCGCGCTCGACGCACATTGCTGCGTGAGCTGATGGCGCGGACGGACGAACCCCTAGTTCGCTTATCGGAAGACTTCGCTGAAGATCCCGCATCGCTCGTCGCTTCCGCCTGCAAAATGAGGCTTGAAGGCATCATCGGCAAGCGGGGCGACGCGCCATATCGCTCGGGCCGATCAACAGACTGGGTGAAACTCAAATGTAACCTGCGCCAGGAACTGGTAGTCGGCGGCTTCACGCGCGCAAAAGGCGCAAGGTCCGGCGTTCAGGCGCTGCTGCTAGGCGTTCACGAAAGCGACGGCTCGTTGCGCTATGCGGGCAGCGTGAAACCGCACTTTCCATCGAGAGCGGCCGCGTCGTTCGCGCGCCGCGCAAGTCCACTGCAACGTCAGCAACCGGCGTTCTACAATGCACCGGTGCCGGAAAAGGATCGCGACTATGTGTGGCTGGATCCCGCGATAGTCGCCGAGTGTTCATTTCTTGAATGGACGCCTGGCGGCGAAGTCCGTCACCCTGTATTCCACGCGCTCAGGGACGACAAGCCCGCGACCGCAGTGACCGAAGAGACCATGGTCCCTATCGAGGGCGGCGAACCGGTAGAGGTGGACGCGGGATCGACGCGGGATCGCCCGGGGCCGAAACGCAGTGTGACGATCGGCAAGGTGCGCGTGACGAATCCAGGCCGCGTGATGGACCCTGTAACAGGGCACACCAAGCTGGAGATGGTCCGATATTACGAGGCCATTGCCGAATGGGCCCTGCCGCACCTGCGAAATCGTCCTCTTGCGCTGGTACGGGCACCAGACGGAATCGGCCGCGAACTGTTCTTCCAGAAGCACAGCGAGCGCGCGGCCATTCCTGGGATTGAGGAGTTGCCCACTGAACTGCATCCGCGTCATCCTCCGTTGCTCGTTGCTAACACGCCGGAAGCGCTGGTGGGGCTCGCGCAGATGTCCGTTATTGAGTTGCACACGTGGAACGCCGTCGCGCCCGACCTCGAGCACCCGGATCGCATCATCTTCGATCTTGACCCGGACCCGGCGCTGCCGTGGACCGCGATGCTGGAAGCTGCCGAGCTTCTGAAGGTCGTGCTTGACGAGATCGGCCTGCGCTCTTTTCCAAAGACCAGTGGCGGCAAGGGCTTTCACGTCGTTGTGCCCCTGACGCGCCGGCAGGGATGGAGTGAGACCAAGGTCTTCGCGCACGCGATTGCGAAGCACATGGCCACGGTCGTGCCGCAACGATTTTCGGCAGTGCTCGGGCCGAAAAACCGCGTAGGCAAGATCTTTATCGACTACCTGCGCAACAGTCGCGGTGCGAGCACGGTCGCCGCCTTCTCCGTGCGGTCCCGGCCAGGTATGGGCGTATCAATGCCGGTCTCGTGGGACGAGTTGAAGGACGTGACGCGCGGCGATGAATGGACGATGAGCAAGGCTGTCGAGCGTCAGCGGTCGCTCACGGTTGACCCGTGGCACGGCTACTGGCAAACCCGCCAGGGCATCACTGCCGCTATGCGGCGGGCAGTGAGCATAGATTGAATGAATCGCGCGGCGGCCATGGCCACGTTCGTTACAAGCTAGTATGCGGCGACACCGACCGCCGCGCATTTCCACGTCGACCGGCTGTCATCGACCCACTCCGGTCAGACACCTTGCTCCAAACCGGTCAGTCAGCCAATTCCAAGTTTGCATACTGGAATGCCAGTAAGCGGCCGTTGGCGACCTCACCCAATCGGCCACAAGCGGTCGGTCGAAGTCGCCATCCAATTTTGAATTGTCCAAGGTCTCGTCCGCCGTCGCTCAATGGCCGGTTTCCGGCGAGCAAATCGACAGTGGTATTGCCTCAAGGCGGCCAGGAAGCTACGGCCCTCCGCACATTCCGAACGGCCGCAACGTGCACCGGGAACAGACGTGGAGCGAAACGGACGGTAGATTATTGGCGCTCTCGAATCGGCTTTCCATCTCCACTGACACCGCAACCGTCAAACGTTATGCGGCAACCCGTGCCGTCGAAGCGTCGTGCTTGATCGTCATTGGCGAACGCGTCATGGTGAGAACGACTGTTGCACCGACGAGTAGAAGCAGGCCAGCAATGCCGAACGCCCAGTCATAGCTCCCTGTCGCGTCGATCACATAGCCCGTTGCGATGGGCGCGATCATGCCGAAGATGTTGCCGCCGACAACAACGAATGCCATCGCCTTGGCCACGTCGCGCGAATTCGGAAGAAGGTCGTTCAACAGGGCAAAGTTCAGTGACGTGGTGGACGCGATTCCCGTCAGCGTGATCGAAAAAACAATGAGGAGTGCAATCAGATTCGAGGTGAACGGTACGGCGAGGATGGCGGCACCTGTGAGCATGGCGAGCGCAACAGCATTGCGGCGGCGACCCGTGCCTACGCCACTCTTCTTGAGGTATTGATCGCTCAGGCGGCCGACCAGAATGCAAAGTACTACGGCGGCCGCATACGGCACCGCGGAGAAAAGTCCGGTATGCGCGATGCTCAGGTGTCGACTGGTCTGCAGATAACTCGGCAACCAGGTCAAAAACAGATACTGCGTGTAGACGTTGCAACCCTGCGTGATTGCGAGGCCCCAAAGGGTCGGTGTGCGCAACAACGAAAACAGACCGGAGGACTCAGGTGCGGCTTCTTCCGTCGAGGCGGGTTTTGACTCCCTTTCGCGCAGGATCCTGTCGCGTTCGTCGGGTTTCAACCAGCGCACTTTCTCGGGCGCGTCGAAAAACGTCAGCCACGCGGCGAGCCACACGAAGCCGATCGCGCCTGCGACGACAAACGACACACGCCAGCCGAACAATGCAACGAGCGAACCAAGCACGACGGAGCAGATTGCCGGTCCTGCATAAGAGCCACTGTTGAACATTGACGTGACCATTCCGCGTTCGTTGGCGGGGATCCATTGACGAATCACCTTCGCTCCCACCGGATTGCTCGTCGATTCGCCCGCGCCCATCACCAAACGTGCTGCCATCAGACCGGCGAAGCTGGACGCCGCGCCCGTCAACGCGGTTGCAGCAGACCAGACGAAGATGCCGACACCGGCCATGCGTTTGGTGCCGAAACGGTCGATGAGAACGCCCATCGGCAACAGAAAGAGCGCGTAACTCCAGATGAACGAAGAAAACAGATACCCCATGCCTATCGATGTCAGTTTGAATTCGTTCGCAATTGGCTTGGCCGCGATCGACAGGGCGATGCGATCCATGTAGTTGATCATCGAAAGAGAAAAGAGAAAGAGGGCGATCCAGCCTCGGCGATACGACATGGTTGTCTCCGTATGTCCTGAAATTTTGTGCCTCGTAACGGGAGGCTATTTAGCGTTTTGTGATTAGAAAACGCAATAAAGAGCAAAGAAAAGCGGCCGGACGGCCGCGCGCCTCCGCGAATGCCGCAGCACATCAGATGCGCGGCGTGAAGACCTCCTGCGCGTGCACCTTGGCACGCCGCGCGCCTTCGATGTGATCCCGCAAGAGGGCCGCCGCGCGCAACAGGTCGTGCTGCGCAATCGCGTCGAGAATGGCGAGGTGCTCCAACGCCTGCCCCTGACGCGGCTTGCGCGCGCGTGCCTGACGGTATTCGACGAGTCGGCGCAAGCGGTCCATACGCCGCACCGACTGGGCGATGAAACGGTTTCCGGACCACCTCGCAATCGTCTCGTGAAACTCACTGTTGGCTTCGAACAGCTCGACCGAATTCATCGACAGGTAGCCGGTTTCAGCGATGAAGCGCTGCCGGCGCCGCAGCGCTTCCAGTTCGACACGATCCGCGCTGAAAGTCGGCGACATGACGCCAGTCGGCTCGATTGCGGCCCGGAACAGATAGCTTTCCTCATAGGCCTCGACCGAATCGATCATGGGCATGAACTGCCAGCCGTGGCCTACCTGGCGCTCGAGCCAGCCTTCTTCCTGCATACGGGAAAGCACGCGCCGCAGTTCGCTACGCGAGACATCGTATTGCCGCATCAGATCGGCTTCGGATATGACATCGGCGAGGCGATGCGCGAGACGATCCTCGGCGATCTTCAGGTACAGCGGATCATCGGGTTCTTCAAAGAACGGCGCGGCCACGTCCGTCAGATCGCGAGCCGGCCTCGCCATGAAGAAGCCGCGATTGGCGTCGTGGTAGACCACCCCCAGCGTGACAAGATGGTGCAGGGCCACGTTCACGGGTGTGCGCGAGGTACCGATTTTCTCCGCGAGGATCGATTCGGCGAGCCGTTCTCCGACGGCGAGATCCTCGCGCCTTGCCAGCGCAAGTATTTCCCGAGTGACGCGAGTTTGTAGCGGGGTCAGGGCCGCAGCCGTGGTTTCGTCGGAGGAGCGCATGTGTATCGCAGGCAAAGGACGGTCGTCCACGACCGCCAGGCGAGGCGATGCATCTGGGAGACCGATCTGCGATTTTGCCATTGTCAGCTTCTCCGGTGACTGCTGGTTCCGAACCGCGCCAGGGTAATCACTGAGCTTGTGTTCGTTTGCTTATTGCGTTTTATGATCATAGAATGCAGTGCATCGAAACGCAAGCAGCTCAGTACTGCCCTGGAGAAAATCCCGATGTCCCGCATTCTTCCCGATCAGACCGTCGAATTTGTCAGCGTCGCCGATGCGATGCGATCCCTCAACGCAGGGCAGTTCGCACGCATGCCGTATTGCGTGCGGGTGTTCGCAGAAAATATCGTTCGCCGGCAGCCTGCCGCGGACGCCGCGCGCTACTTGCAGGCACTTGCGGCTCGCCGTCATGACGTCGACTTCCCGTACTACCCGGCGCGCGTGGTTTTGCAGGACCTGCTCGGCACACCCGCGCTGGTGGACCTTGCCGGTATGCGCGATGCCGTGGCGGAAGCGGGCGGTGATCCTGCCACGATCAATCCCGTCGTACCGACACATCTTGTGGTCGATCACTCGCTGAATGTCGAGGTGGCCGGGCACGACCCGGAGGCGATGTCGAAGAACATGGCAATCGAGCAGAGCAAGAATGCCGAACGCTTCGAGTTCCTGGCGTGGTGCAAGCAGGCGTTTTCGAATCTCGATGTCCTGATGCCGGGTAACGGCATCCTGCACCAGGTAAACATCGAACATCTGTCGCCCGTCATTCAGGTGAAAGACGGCGTGGCCTATCCGGATACGCTCGTCGGCACGGACAGCCACACGACGATGATCAACGCGCTCGGCGTGCTCGGCTGGGGCGTTGGCGGGATAGAGGCGGAATCGGTGATGCTGGGACGCGCGGTGTGGCTGCGCTTGCCGACCATCGTCGGCGTGGAACTCAACGGCTTCCGGCAGCCAGGCGTGACGGCGACCGATCTGGTGCTGGCCATCACCGAGTTTCTACGCAAGCAGAAGGTGGTTGGTACGATCATCGAGTTCCACGGCGAAGGCGCGCGTGCCATGACTTTGAGCGACCGGGCGACCATTGCGAATATGGCGCCTGAGTTCGGGGCCATGGCAGCGCTCTTCGCCATCGACGAAAAGACGCTGGACTTCATGCGTTTGACTGGACGCGCAGACGCGCAGATCGCGCTGACCGAAAGCTACGCGCGGGCCCAGGGACTGTGGGCGGACGATCTTGCAGAAGCGGAATATGACCGGACGTTGTCATTCGATCTGTCGGGTGTGGGCCGCGCACTCGCGGGGCCATCGAATCCGCACGACCGCGTGCCGCTGTCAGCACTCATCGAGCGGGGCATCGCTCGACCGCTTGCGCGCGTCGCGAACAGCAACGCATCTTCAGCACTCCGGCTCGACGACGGCGCCGTCGTCATCGCCGCGATTACGAGCTGCACGAACACCTCCAATCCGCGCAACATGATCGCGGCGGGCCTGCTCGCCCGTCGCGCTGTCGCGCTCGGCCTGCAACGCAAACCGTGGGTGAAGACATCGCTCGCACCCGGGTCGAAACCCGTGGAGAGTTATCTCCGCCAGGCCAACCTGATGGCGCCGCTCGAAGCACTCGGTTTCGGCATCATCGGGTTTGGCTGCACGTCGTGCAACGGTATGTCGGGACCGTTGCCGAACGAGATTGAAGCGGACATTGTGAGCCGGGATGTGCATGCCGTTGCCGTGCTGTCAGGGAATCGCAACTTCAACGGCCGCATTCACCCACGCGTGAAGGAAGCGTTTCTGGCGTCGCCTCCCTTGGTGGTGGCCTACGCGATTGCCGGCACGATCCATATCGACATCGAGAACGGTGTGATCGGTACGGCTAAGGACGGAAGCGCCGTGTCCCTGAAGGATCTCTGGCCGACTGACGAAGAAATCGACGCGCTGCTCAAGGCAAGCGTCCACGGTGATCAGTATCTGCGCATTTACGCGGAGATGTTCCGCAAATCCGCGCAACTGGAAAGTGCCGGAGCGGTGCCGGCACGCTTTCCGTGGCGCGAAGACAGCAACTACATTCGCCGCCCACCCTACTGGCAAGCGAGCTTCACGCAGCCTGCGCGATTCCAGCGGATGCGCGCCATCGGCGTGTTCGGCGACAACGTCACGACCGACGACCTGTCGCCATCAGGCGCGATTCTGCCCGACAGCGCCGCAGGCGAGTATCTGATTGCCCAGGGTGTAAGCGCGGCGGAGTTCAACTCATATGGGACGCGACGGGGCGATCATAAAGTGGCCATTCGCGCGACGTTTGCAAACAACCGTCTGCGCAACGAGATGGCTGGTGGAAAGGAAGGCTCCTTGACTCGCATGGAACCCGAAGGTACGACGATGCGCCTGTTCGACGCCGCCCAACGTTACATGGAACGAGGGCAAGAACTGATCGTCGTTGCGGGCAAGAACTACGGTGCGGGTTCATCGCGCGACTGGGCCGCGAAGGGTGTCCGCCTCATCGGCGTGCGCGCTGTGGTCTGCGAAAACTTTGAACGTATTCACCGCTCGAACCTGGTCGGCATGGGTGTGCTGCCGCTCGAATTCACTGAGAGTGTGACTCGACAGGCCTTGTCGCTCGATGGCTCGGAGACGTACACGATCGAGGGTATCGCTGGCGCGATCGAACCGGGCGGCCTTCTGACGCTGCGCATCATTCGCCGCAACGGCGACACGCTCAGCACCCCGGTGAAGTGCCGGATCGACACGCTCGAAGAGGCGCAGATTTTCGAAGCGGGCGGTCTGTTGCCGCGCATTGCGGGCGAGTACATGACTGCGGCGTGAGGCGATGACAGCGATGAAAACGATTCATGCCTATGTCGGCTCGCGAACGACACGCGAGCGAAACGCGCGCGGCCGTGGCATCAGTGTCTATGCGGTCGATCCAGCGACCCGGCGCTGGGAGCTGACGGACGTTCACGTCTCGCTCGACAATCCTTCCTTTCTCGTCTTGAACTCGCGACAGGACGTGCTGTACGCGGTGCACGGAGATGGCAACGAAGTCAGCAGCTATCGTGTCGACCACTCGAGCGGACGCTTAAGTCTTTTGAACCGGCAGTCATGCGAGGGCCGCAATCCCGTGCATCTGGCGTTGTCGCGCGACGGCTCCGCGCTCGTGGTCGCCAATTACGCGACGGGAACGGTGGTGCGGCTTCCGGTCGGCGCGGAAGGAGAACTCGGCCCCGTGTCATCGCTGATTCCGCTGCCGGGCGTGCCGGGGCCGCACCGGACCGAACAAGCCGGAGCTCATCCCCATCAGGCGGCCCGCTACGCCACGACGCGCTACAACACCAACTGGCATATCGTGCCGGACAAGGGTCTGGACACCGTGTTTGCGATCCAGTGGCTCGAGACAGGCGAGCCGCGCATCGTCGGACAGCGATGCAGATCAGGCGCCGGGCCACGACACGCGGCATTCCATCCGACGCTGCCACTCGTGTATGTCGCAAACGAGCTGGATTCGACCATCACGGCGTGGAGTTTCGATGTATTCAGCGGCGCGCTGGAACCGCTCCATACGGTGTCGGTGATCCCCTGCAACGCGCACGACGACACGAGCGCAGCCGGCATAGCGATCGATCCTGCGGGTCGCTCGCTCTATGTGTCCAACCGCGGTCATGACTCGGTTGCCACGTTGCCGCTCGACGGTACGACTGGTATGCCTGGCCCACCGCGGTGGACGGACACACAGGGGAATTTTCCGCGGTTCATCAGTCTGGACCCGTCTGGAACCTGCTTGTACGTCGCCAACGAGCGATCGGACTGCGTTGTTCAGTACGCACTCGACAAGACGAGCGGCATGCCGTCGCCGACGGGACAAACGGTCCACACCGGCAGTCCCGTATGCATCGTTTTCAAAACCACTCAGGAGTGACACGTGGCTCAAACCAGGATTCCGGCCGTGTACATGCGCGGCGGCACCAGCAAGGGCGTATTCTTCCGCGCCGACAGCCTTCCGGCGAACCCGACGCAGCGAGACAGGATTCTGCTGCGCGTCATCGGCAGCCCCGACCCCTACGAGAAGCAAACAGACGGCATGGGCGGAGCGACCTCCAGCACGAGCAAGGTGGTGCTGGTGGGTCCTTCGTCGCGCGCTGATTGCGACGTCGATTACCTTTTCGGTGCCGTATCGATCGACAAACCCATGATCGACTGGTCCGGCAACTGCGGGAATCTGACGTCGGCTGTGGGTCCGTTTGCCATCGCGCAGGGTCTGGTCGATGCGCCGGCCGACGGCATTGCAATCGTGCGGATCTGGCAGGCGAACATCAACGCGAGAATCATTGCGCACGTGCCGATGAGAAGTGGCCAGGTCGAGGAAGACGGCGACTTCGAACTCGACGGCGTCACATTCCCGGCAGCCGAAATCCGCATCGAGTTTCTCGATCCCGGGGGCAGTGACGGGAGTGAGGAACGCTCGGGCGGCATGTTCCCGACAGGCAATGTCGTCGACGCCGTCGACGTTCCTGGGTACGGGTCCTATCAGCTCACGCTGATCAATGCGGGCAACCCCGCTATCTTCATCAGCGCGGAGGATCTCGGCCTGAAGGGCAGCGAGATGCAACGCGACATCAACGACGATGCAGCACTCCTTGCCAAATGTGAAGCTATCCGTGCACATGCGGCAGTCAGAATGGGGCTGGCGCGGACACCGCAGGAGGTGACGGAGCTACGCCCACATACGCCGAAGCTGGCATTCGTTTCGTTGCCGCGCGCCTATACCGCATCGAGCGGCAAACAAGTCGAACCGGCGATGGTGGATATCAACGCGCGCATCCTCTCGATGGGAAAACTGCATCACGCAATGACCGGCACGGGCGCTGTGGCCATTGCCGTTGCGGCGGCGATACCCGGCACAGTCGTGAATGCGCTGACGTCAGGCAAGCGGGCGGAACAGGTGCGGTTCGGCCATCCGTCGGGCGTGATGGTAGTCGGCGCTGAAACAGAGCAACGCAACGGCGCGTGGGTGGTCAGCAAAGCGCTCATGAGCCGGAGCGCCCGACGGCTGATGGAAGGCTATGTGCTGGTTCCGTTCCTGGCGGCCCACGACTGATTTCCTTGCGATCTGCTGAAACGTCTGACGGCAGATTGCCCGATCCAATACAACGGAGACATTCATGACCTTTATCCTGCGCCGCCGTGCGGTGTTCGTTGCTTTATCGGGCGCTGTTTTCGCATGCAACGCCCATGCGGAAGAGAAGATCACGATCATCGTCGGTGGTATCAACAAGCTAATCTATCTTCCGCCGAAGCTGGCGGAAAGCCTCGGCTATTTCAAGGATGAAGGACTGGATGTTGAACTTCAGTCGCAACAGGCCGGTGTCGATGCGGAAAACGAACTGCTTGCAGGCGCTGCCCAGGCGGTCGTCGGGTTCTACGATCATTCGATCGATCTGCAGGCAAAGGGTAAGGACGTAGAAAGCATTGTTCTTTTTGGCCTCGTGCCCGGCAGCATGGAGATGGTTCGCGCCGATGCTGCAAATCAGGTCCGGAATATGGGTGATATCAAAGGGAAGACGCTCGGTGTGACGGGGCTAGGCTCATCATCCACGTTCCTTGGACAATATCTCGCTTCCCGATACGGCCTGAAGACGAGTGATTACTCGATGTTGCCGGTCGGTGCGGGCAACAGCCTGATCGCTGCGTTCCGACAGAAGCGCGTCGATGTGGCCTGGACAACCGAACCCACGACGTCATTGCTGCGCGCAAGTGGCGACGCGAAGGTTTTGATTGACCTGAACAGCGTCGAAGGAACCCGCGCCGCGCTAGGCGGCCTTTATCCCGCGTCCAGTCTCTATGTCCAACGCGCCTGGGCGCAGTCACACAAAAAGGAAGCCGGCAAACTCGCAAAGGCCTTTGTCAGGACCTTGCGATTCATTCAGACGCATCCGGCAGAGGAAATTGCAGCAAAGATGCCGGTGGATTACTACGGCGGAAACAAGCTCCTTTATGTACAAGCATTGAAGGCTTCGCTGTCCATGTACTCACCGGACGGCAAGATGCCAGCGGGAGGGCCGGAAACGGTCCTGAAGGTGATGAGCGAATTCAACCCGAACATCAAAGGGAAGCACATCGACCTGTCGAACACTTACACGAATGAGTTCGTGGACCAGGTCAAATAGGGGAGCCGATGTTAATGGAACTGAACGACGCGGCCGTTTCGGCACTCGCGCCCACTGGTCAGCTGCGCGTGACGATCAATCTGGGTAATCCCATTCTCGCGAACATGGATCAATCCACGGGAAAGCCGTTCGGCATCTCCGTCGATCTTGCAACCGAGCTCGCCGAGCGCCTTGGCGTGCCTGTTGAGTTTCTTGTGATCGATGCGGCGGCTAAAGCCGTCGATGCAGTAACAAACGGCTTTGCAGACCTCGGCTTCTTCGCGATCGATCCCGTCCGTGGCGCGGGTATCGCATTCACTCCGCCCTATGTATTGATCGAGGGTTGTTATCTTGTCAGGCAGGAGTCGCCCATCACCGACAATCGCCAGGTCGACGAATCGCACAATCGCGTAGCGGTCGGCGCTGGCAGCGCGTATGACCTGTTTTTGAGCCGGGAGCTCACGCGAGCCGACATCGTTCGCGTCCCGACATCGCCGGCCGTGGTCGATACTCTTATCGAGCAGGGCCTCGAGATCGCGGCGGGGGTGAAACAGCAACTCCTCTCGGATGCCAGGCGGTACGCAAGCCTGCGCCTCCTGGAAGAGCCATTTATGGTGATTCAGCAGGCAATGGGTGTCGCGAAAGTGCGGGGCGATGCTGCAGCGCAGCTGCTGGAGGCATTCATCGAGGAACGGAAAAAAACCGGCCACATGTCCGGCCTTTTGGCGAGGCATGACATACAAGGTGCTACGGTCGCACCCTATCATGCGCAGTGAGCTGGACAGCGCGTCACGCGGAGAAATGCGGAAGAGGCGTGCGTCGGCTATGAGACTACAGTCGGTCATCCCGGAACCATGGTCGAATGACAGCTCAGGGTCGCATGTGGGCGGCCGCCTGAGGCAGCACTGCGCCGCCTACGTGCCGGACAGTAGCCTTGCGGTTAAGGCGCGTATGTTTTCGCGTCAGACAGCGCATGCCGAGGATGTGTCGAGACACGCCGCCGTTCATATCAGATCCGGACTTGGACGGTCCCCCGGCAGCGGCGCACCGTTGGCCACATCGCACAAGGAACACTGATATCGCTGCGATGTGCGGCCGCTAGGATGCTGGGCGGGACGCTGCCAGAATCCACATCTGTAGGCCAAATTCGAAGCCGCTGGCAGGCTTTATCTCCCCGAATACTCCGGCGGATTCCAGCGCCGTCATGCCATGAAGGAAGGCCCACAGCGCGACGGTCGCCTCGGGCGCGCGCGCGTCACCGTACAAGCGCGCAACATGGCCGCTGGTAAATTTCCATGACTGCGAATGGGACGGTTCGTGATCGTTGTCGTCACTGCCTGCTCGTAGCGTCAGCGAAAACACCTGTGGATGCTCACGCGCAAACCGTAGATAAGCTTCGGCGATGCCCCGAATCGCCGCCTCAGGCGGCTTGCCGTCAGCTGCCTCCTTGAGAACCGCGAGGAGCCGGGACCGGCTCTCGTCGGCGAGGGCGGCTTGCAACGCCGCAAGGTTGTGGAAGTAACGGTACAACGCATTAGGGGCAAGCCCAAGCTCGGCGGCAACGCCGCGGATGGCAAGCTTCCCGGTCCCATGTTTCGCCACTTGGTCCATAGCGGCGGCGAGGACGGCGTTCCGATCTGTTTTCGATGGGTACGGCATAAGCCGCACTATACAGGTTGACCCGCGGGCGGCGAAAATGTACGCTGCACACCTTTAAGGTGTACACCGTACACGAAAACGGGAAAACCATGGAATCCAATACGATTTTCATTACGGGCGTCTCCAGCGGCATCGGACGAGGCATCGCCGAAGTATGTGTTAGCAAGGGATTCAAGGTATTCGGGACTGTGCGAAAGGAGACAGACGCGGATCGCCTGCGCGCCGAGTTGGGCGATGCCTTCACGCCGTTGTTAATGGATGTCACGAGCCAGTCGGACGTCAGCAAGGCGGCGGAAAAAGTGAGCATGATGCTGAACGGTGCGAATCTTGCCGGGCTCGTCAACAATGCCGGCGTGTCGCTCGTGGGTCCGCTCCTCTATCAGCCATTGGAAGACGTACGTACGCAACTTGAAGTTAATCTGATATCGCCGCTCCGCGTCATCCAGGCTTTTGCGCCATTGCTGGGAACAGACAAGGCGCGGCGAGGCGGACCGGGTCGCATCGTGAACATCAGTTCCGTTGGCGGGAAGATGGCGTTCCCATATTTGGGTGCCTATGCAGCATCGAAGCACGGGCTGGAAGGCCTGTCAGAGTCGCTCCGACGCGAGCTGCTGCTGTACGGCATCGACGTGATAGTCATCGAGCCCGGATATGTCGACACGCCGATTCTTGACAAGGCACAGGCCGAGGACTATACGCGTTACCGGCTTACCGACTACGCCTCAAGTCTGGAGAGCTTCAGAACAGCGTTCATCGAGGAAGGACGCAAGGGACTCGCGCCTCAACGTGTCGGGGAAGCAGTGTTTAAGGCGCTCACGGTGGCCTCGCCGCGCAGTACTTATCCTGTTATGCGACGGAAGTTCAAGAACTGGACGTTACCGGGGCTAATGCCGAAGCGCGTGTTGGACCGACTGGTCGGCAAGCAATTCGGCTTGCTGCCCACGGCCTAATCTCAAATCCAGCACCGAGCGGTGAATCATTTTGTGGCCAACCTCGAGATGATTCACCGCTTTAGCAGAAACCGTTGGCCGAGGCCGCAGGCTCTCGCTCGCGAGCCCGGTCCTGAATTCCTACGCAGGATGGTGTCTGCCCCGAAGGCCATGCGTGCAAGGAGACTTTTTCGGCAACATCCTTTACAAGTCGGCCGAGTACGACTTCAGCGCCACCAAGGAGACACCGGACTGACGCGAGACGGCAGAAGAGCCGGCGGTTCAGGGTCGACTACGGAAGTTGGCCTCGCGACGCAGGCCGCGGAGATCGCCGGCGCCGGGCAGGCTTGCGTGTCCGGCCACCTTCGGTCGTTCGCCTCTTACATCTCGCACGGCGTATCGTGCCTCGAAGCGAGGCTTCGACGCGTTGAGTTTAGTCTCCCCGGGGCACTGTCCGACGCACTTTGCATCTGTGCGAACTAGCCTGCGTCGTCCGGCTGATACCCGAGGGTCTTTTTCCCCCACTCCGCCATCGCGACCATTACCGGACGAAGCGTCTCGCCCATTGCAGTCAGTCCGTATTCGGTCTTGAGCGGAACGGTCGGATACTCGCGTCGCCAGATTACTCCCCAGCCTTCGAGTTCTTTTAATTCTTTCGACAAGATTCGATCACTGATTGGCGGACATGCCTTTCGGATTTCTGAATAGCGATGCACTCCCCCGCGAAGGAGAGCCCAAACGATTCTTGCCTTCCATCGCCCGCCCGTAATTCGGGAGGTGAACGTCACAGGGCATTGCGGAGGCGCTTTCATGGGGTGCAACACTAACAAAAAAGTCCGTTCTTGTGCAGGCGATCGGTTTTCGACACACTGCCTCGCGTGCCTTCGCCGTTCGAAGGCAAAAGGAGACTCAATGAAAGCGATATGCGTTACAGCTGAACGAAACCTGGAAATTCGCGACGTTCCATTCCCGGAGGCACCGCCTTCCCCTGGTCACGTCTTTGTCGATATAGACTCGGCGACCATTACTCATGGCGACAAATTTTTTCTGACCAGGCCGTTGCCTGGAGGCAGTGCTCCTTCGGCAGGTCCAGCTGTTTACGGTGCCAATGCGTCGGGCAGAGTCACTGCAATCGGCAACGGGGTTCCGACGGAATATTTGGGTAGACAAGTCGCCATTTACAAATCTTTGGCGCGTAGTCCGGACAGTCTAGGCGTCTGGTGCGAAATGGCACAACTGCCTTACTCGACCTGTCTGATGCTGCCTGATGAGCTTCGCGCCCGCGATTACTGCGGGTCCTTCGCGAATGTTCTTACCGTCTACGCGTTTCTGTCGGAAATCCGTGCCGCCGGACACAAGGGTATCGTCGTCACAGCAGGAACCTCTGCGACCGGATTGATTGCAGCGTCTCTGACGCAGCGGTTCGCTCTGAGTGCGATTTTCCTCGTACGGTCTGCACAAGCGGGTGAGCGACTAATGCGGCATGGCGTAAAGCATGTGCTCGTGACGACGGAATCCCATTTTGAAAATGAACTGTGTCGAAAAGCAGCCGAGCTCGAAGCGACGGCAGTCTTCGACGGCGTCGGTGGCGATCTCCTTAGCCGTACCGTGCCTAACCTTCCCATCGATTCGACGATCTATGTCTATGGATTTCTTGGTGCAGCCAGTCCAGCCTCGTTCTCCACGATGCTGCTCATGGGAAGAAACCTGACCATACGACGGTTCTCAAATCTCGAGAGTCTGACGGTCAAGAACCCGGCCCAACTTGCCGCGGCGAGCAAGGCCATCGAAGGGTTAATCCATGATCCGCTATTCAGGACAAACATCGGTAAAGAGTTTCGGTTCGACGAAATTGATGATGCGATGTCCTACGAGACCTCACCAGGAAGACGGGCGATTCTCGTTCCGTAGATATGCAGTCGGCTTGCAACGGTGGAGCGCGGTGGCCCGTGAGGAACCGTTCTTCGAGCGAGGTGTGATCGTGAAATCCGAGGCAATCCGATGTTGGTGCGATGAGTCCGGCAAGGGCTTATCTCGCCGGGTCATGGCCGCGCGCCGCAAGCAGGGTAGCACGCGGCACCTCGACGAGATTTTCGCAACCTGCGTGGCGCCGTACCTGTTTTGGTGCGCGATCGACGACCATCGTGCCGAACTCGACATCTCGCCACAAAAGCGGTGTGATAAGCCCGCGGCCAAACGCTTCTTCAAGCGTGTGTTGGGCTCGAGCCCGGTGCCGCGCAAGACCGTCGGCGGTCAGCTACGGAGCTATCTAGCGGCAAAAGCCGAGAGCAATGCTTACCATGAGGCGTCGAGCCCCCGCGACACAGCCGCATCTGGTTCGTGTACCGGCACCGTCAAAAGGTAAATGATGTCTGGTAAGGCAAAAAGCGATACGAGGGTTCACACACGGCTTATTGCCGAAGTGCCGAAGCTAAGGCCGCAACTAGCGGATGCTGTCGCCCTCGTAGGCTCGTCATTACGATGCACGCCGTCAATTCGTGGCGTTGCGGGAGCTTCCGGAAAATAAGCGTTCGTCCTCGGCTCACGGTGGCCGACTCCGGAATCACTGCAATCCCGACCCCCGCCTCCACCAGAGTGAGCAACGTGGGTAGAACGCTCTCTTGCGCAAAGCTTGGGATCGTTTTGGCATGAGCGAAAGCTTGGTGTACAAGGTGACGGAAGTAAGGGGATGCGTCTGTTCGGTAACCGATCAACTGACGCCCGGATAAATCCTGCAAGTCCAATCGCGGGCGCAACGCTAAATCGTCCTCCGGCCGCATGGCTACATACATGGGTTCGCGATAGATCTCTCTAACTGCCATGTCCGCATCGAATGCGGCAGGGCGCATAAGCGCGACATCGATAGATTTCAATCTAAGCGCTCCTTGCATTTGTACGGAATTCAATTCCTGCAGGTCGATCTCAATGCCGGGCCTTGATTGCCTGAATCGGTACAGCGCCTCCGCCAGCGGCGAACAAGCGGCCGTCGTCGTCAACCCGATAGAAATGCTTCCCGCCTCGCCGCTTACAGCTTGACGGGTGCGCTTCACCATCTGCTCGATCTCATTACACAACTCTTCGGCGAGCCGGCGGAAAACTGTACCTGCTGGCGTGAGACGGACAGACCGTGTGGTTCGTGTGAGCAAGCTCGCTCCAACTGTCTGCTCAAGTCGCTTGATCTGATGACTTAACGCCGGCTGACTCATATGAAGCCTTTCTGCTGCTTTTGCGAAATGCAATTCTTGAGCGACGGTGCAGAACATGACGAGCGCCCGTACATCCATGCTCATTAATTCAGATTTCAACATAGTGAGTGTTTTATTACGAATTGGACATGTATTAATTGAAAGCCTAGTCTCTCGCATATCCAAACACAAGCTTCCCCGCGAAAGCACCAGATATGACAGAACGTGTAAACGACATTCCAACGACCGTCGCATTAGTGCGCGAGGCTGCGCTGCAGCCCGCAGCGCTGATTGACCGAACGCTCAGTTACATCGCTGAACGCGACTCTGCGATTCGCGCCTGGAGCCACATCGGCGCACCCGACGCACTGCAACGCGCGGCCGAAGCGGTTGACCATACCGCCCGACTAGCCGGCGTGCCGTTTGGAGTCAAAGACGTTCTGAACGTTGCGGACATGCCCACTCGTTTTGGAGCGAGGTTGCTGTTCCGAGGAGATGAGCCCTTCGACGCGGCGTGCGTGACGCGGTTGAGATCTGCAGGGGCGATCCCAATCGGAAAAACCGTAACTGCGGAGTTCGCTTACAAGCAACCCGGGCTGACTGTCAATCCGTATGATCCGTCGCGCACTCCCGGTGGATCGTCCAGCGGCTCAGCCGCTGCTGTCGCCGCCGGTATGGTGCCATTCGCGCTCGGCACCCAGACGGGGGGCTCGATAATCAGGCCCGCCGCGTTCTGTGGCGTTGCCGGCTTCAAGCCTACCTTCGGGGCGGTTGAGAGAGATGGCATGAAAGTCGTCTGCGAATCACTAGACACTATCGGGTGGTATGCGCAATCCGTGTGCGATTTGCGCTCGATCGCGGCAGAGCTTCTTTCGGAGGAACCTACCGCTGAGCCAGCGCGGCCTCCGAAGGTTGCGCTAGCACTTAACTACCTGCACATCTTAGACCCCGACGCACGGGAAGTTCTGAACGACGTAGTGCGATTACTTCGCGAGCATGGAGCGTTATGCGCGGACATATCGGTTGCTGACGATCTGACGCAACTGGCGTCGGCTCATCAAGTCATCATGCAATACGAACTGGCTCGCAGCATCGCACCCATTGCACGCCGACACGCGGAACACCTTAGTGAAACACTGCTGAAGTGCGTCAAGCGAGGCCAAGAAACCGATCACGCTGAATACATGGATGCGCGAGCATTTCAACGGGAAATGGCCGACCAATGGCGACGCGTTGCGCAGGGGGCCGATTTTGTACTTACACCTAGCGTTCCCGGCGAAGCACCCCGAGGCTTGACGAACACCGGCTCGTCTGCATTCAACGTCGCATGGTCAGTTCTCGGTTGGCCCTGCCTGCACCTTCCTCACGGACTGTCTCGTAACGGTATGCCTCTGGGTGTACAGCTGGTTGGACAACGGGGCAGTGATATGGACCTGTTAGGGTGGGGAAAGTGGCTGGAACGAGTGATCTTCACAAGCCGCTTGCGCAGCGGGCAACAGACCACGGCCTTTTAATCAAATTAGCGTAGTCGCTCGCAAAATCTCGCAGTGACAAACGCGGAAATCAAGGCGCTAAGCGCCGTCCAGGAGGAGTCAATGCACGCTTTTGTCACCAAATCCGAAGGTGTTGCTTCGGAGACGCATAGTAAGACGGCAATGGCACACACCGTTTTTTCCATCAACGAACGGCTTGACCGCCTTCCAGCGAGTCGGTCCATATGGCTGGCGGTATTGCTGGTTGCCATCGGCGGGTGGTTTGAATTCTACGACTTGTTTATGACGGCTTATGTCGGGCCGAGCCTAGTTAAAAGCGGGATCTATTCAGTAACCACGTCCTCATTCTTTGGATTCAATGGGCTGGGAGCGTTTGTTGCAGCGTCTTTTGCCGGCCTATTCATTGGGACATTCTTTCTGGCGAAGTTAGCGGATCGTTTTGGAAGGAAAGCTGTTTTCACCGCTTCTCTGCTCTGGTATTCGCTGGCGACATTTATTATGGCCTTTCGGGACAGCGCACAGATGGTCAATGTGTGGCGTCTTATCGCGGGCATTGGGGTGGGCGTCGAACTGGTGGTCATCGACACATATGTTAGCGAGCTGGTACCGGCACATTTCCGCGGGCGCGCCTTTGCTTTCGTCCATTTCATACAGTACCTCGCCGTGCCTTCGGTTGCATTCATCGCTTGGTGGTTCGAGCAGCATCCGTTGAGCGGCTTTGAAAGTTGGCGTGTTACGACAGTAATTGGAGCAACCGGAGCATTGGTGGTTTGGGTCATCCGCCGTCGAGTACCTGAAAGTGCGAGATGGCTGGCGCAGAAGGGGCGGCTTCGTGAAGCTAACCAAGTAGTAAGCCGATTTGAATCAAACGCCACGACTCTACATGAGGCCTCGCCCCTGGCGGAGGCTGATCAACAAGAAACGCCTTCAAGAACAGAAGTTTATCCGGCTCGCTTCTATGAAATCTGGCAGCCCCCTTTCCGGCGCCGGACACTTGTCATGTTGACGTTTCACTTGATCCAGTCGATCGGATTTTATGGATTCGCCTCATGGGTTCCATCTCTTCTCGCAGGAAAAGGAATTACCGTCACGCATAGCCTACTGTATTCCTTCATCATCGCAATTGCGAATCCGATCGGCCCTCTCATTGGAATGGTGATTGCGGATCGAATCGAGCGCAAGACGATGATTGTCGTGTCTGCTTTTGGCGTCGCTCTCTTCGGCGGAATGTGCGCTGTGATTCAATCGCCTCCGACTCTGATTGTGTTGGGCGTACTGCTTACGTTCTGCAACACCCTCCTATCGGCCGGCTACCATGCATATCAAACCGAATTGTTCCCGACCCGCATACGGGCACATGCGGTCGGCTTTGTGTATTCCTTGTCTAGACTATCTGCCATGTTTTCGGGGTTTTTTATCGCATTCACCCTGCGGAACTTTGGTGCGGGCGGGGTCTTCATGCTTATTACTTCTGTGATGCTTGTAGTGATGCTGACAATCGGCCTTTTTGGCCCGCGAACGAACCAGCGGAGCTTGGACGATATCTCCAAATAGTCAGGCCGGCATACGTACGGCGACGCGCCCCGCTAGGAAGTTAGTTTGTAACGAACCGGTGGAGTAGCCCCTAGGTATTTTTCTCGGCGTGGGTTCTCCAGTAGCACGCCACCTGTAGACATCGAGGGACTTTATGTATGGCGGACACTCCGCACACAGAATACGTTATCCGAGGCATTACATCGAAAGGTCTTGCGTTTCGTCCTGGCGATTGGTCGGAACGGCTAGCAGGGGTGATGTCAAATTTCGGCCCCTGTGCAGTGGGGATCGATGCCCGTCTTAGATACTCGTATTATGTGCGGCCCGCGACAGTTGAAGCTATGAAATGCGTTATCCTGGATTCCCGTCTTCGTGACATTGAGCCGCTTGCATTCGCCTTCGTATTGCGGTTCGCAAGCGACAATGACTTGGTCGTGACGCGCCGTTCGCCGAGCACGCAAATTCAGGAATGAGGCTGGACGAAGGTCGCGTCGTTACACCTCGCGTCGATATGGCACACCCGCCGCATCGTGTTTGGTAGCGACGCCGACTGTGATGACATCGACGACCGAGTCGCGTGGCTCAAGCAATGCTAGCTGCTTAAGCTCGGTGACGGCTTGCTGCAGTTAAACGGACGTTCCAGCGACCGATGAAAGCAAGATTCAACGTCGGCTAGTGGCCGAACCCAGTCCGATGTCGAACCGACGGATTCGCCTGCCAACGTAATCGGTCTGCGTCGGGCAGAAGTCGACCCCATCGCCTCCGGTCAAGTTTGAGAGGCGAAATGGCCGATATCCAGCGCTCAGCAGCCTATCTCAAAGGTGTGCGATGGGCGTCACCCGAGCTCAATCGGGTGACCGTGTGGGGTGCGGCGTGCAGCGACTTCCCACGCATTGCGACGCTGCCGGAGCATATCGTCTGTCACCAGTCGCTTGATGGTGCTGATGCGCTCCAGTGCCGTCAGCCAGTGGCTGTAGTAAGTGTTGCCGCGGTCCGGGTCGCCAGCGGCCTGCGCGTCACAGATTGCCTGATTCAGACATTCTGCCCATTCCGCCCAGCTGAACATGCCGCGCTTCTGCAAGGCTATTGTCATGGCAAAGGCCTGGGCTTCCCACGGTGCATTAAAAACGAGTCCTGCGTCGTCGCAAGGCAACGCCGGCAAGGCGGTACGCATTTCAAGCAAGTTCGGCCGGGCGGAAGTCATGTCAGGCAGACCCGGCGTTCGGGTAGTCGAGATACGGCTCCCAGCAATCGACACATACCGATGCCGCTGTCGTATCCGTCCCCCAGAGTTCGGCGGCATCGAAGCGCACTGTATAAAGCCATTGCGGCTGCTCGCCGAGCCCAACCGCGTTGGCATCAGGAAAAACGTGCGTGCCGTGCACGGCGATAATGCACCCTCGTTTGTCGCGGCAATAGCGCGGCAAACGGGTGTGCGTAGGCGGATTCAGCGGACGGGTCCACACCCTGTCACCGACGTTAAAGCGTGCGCCGGCGGCCGGGGGGCGATCGACAGGGCTGCCCCGGAGCAGCGCGGCGGCTACTTCGTCGGCCATCAACACGCGAGGGACCGGTGCCGCTGCACTCCTCGACTCGCCGGTCCCGATTTCGTCCGCCGTTGCCAGTCCCGTACTCTGCAGCAGCTTTTTAAGTCCCTCGAACCAGATCTGGTAGTAGCTGCTGGAGAGGTACTCAGCAGGGGGCAAGCTTTCCCGTGCGGCACGAGACATGTCGATGTTCCACTTGCCGACTGCGCCCATCGCCAGCGTGATCGCCAGCACTCGGCGCTCCCAGTCAGCGTGAAAGAGTGAGGCGTCGGCTTCCGCCCGTATCGGACCGAATGCCTGCATGCCGCCGAGGTCTTGTGCGCCGTTCATGCGGGCTCCTGTTTCGAGTCCGGTGTCTTTGGCAATCCTGTCCCGATCATCGAGTTACGTGTTACCAGTCCAGCCAGCGCCTTCCCGGAGAAGTCACTGGTTCCGGGCGGCTGCATGGGCAACACCAGGTACCGGACTTCCGCGGTGGAGTCCCACACGCGAAACTCCACTTCGGCGGGCAATTCGAAGCCGAACTCCTTCAATACACCACGCGGATCGATGACCGCGCGCGACCGGTACGGCGCCGACTTGTACCAGACTGGCGGAAGCCCAAGCACCGGCCAGGGATAGCACGAGCACAACGTGCAGACCACCATGTTGTGCACAGCGGGCGTGTTCTCTAGCACCACCATGTGTTCGCCCTGCCTGCCGGTGTAGCCGAGCGAAGCGATCGCGGCGGTAGCGTCGTCCAGCAGCCATTGCTTGTACGCCGGGTCGCGCCACGCCTTCGCAACCACGCGCGCGCCATTGTGCGGCCCTACCTTGTGCTCGTATGTCTCGATCAGGATATCGAGGGCGCGGGGATCGACGTACCCCTTCTCTACCAGCAGGGATTCCAGCGCACGGACACGCAGCTCCATCTCCGACAACGCACTACCGTTGTGGTCGTGAGCGTCGGCATGCGCATGCTCCTGCTGGTTGCCTTGAGAGACGCTACGGTTCATCGCAGTTCGCCCGGATAATGCCTGATGGAACGAGTATGGTTCGCGCAAGACGCAAATGCAAACGGGCAAGGTACGCGCGCCGTCCACGTGCTGCGCCGCGGAACCGCCCGACTGTGAAAGCAGGTTCGCCGCCGTTTGATTCGGACCATACGCGCGCAGTCGCGGCGGGAGCAGTCGACCCACAAGGGACAGTCGCGCAGTTCGAAAGCGGACATTCAGCAGGCACTGGACGAGATAAATGTCGTTGAAGCAGTCAGTCCGTTGCAGCGATGGTCGGCTCGGCACGGTTGGCGGTCCGCGTTGTTGCTAGCCGCTTGGTGCCCCACTGCACAAGCATTGCGAGGGCCGCCGCCTCCGCGAAGGCCAAGAGTGGAGCCTGCTGAGGCAGCGAGAAGGAGAGTAGCAAACAAAATGCGGCAAACGAAAACCGGCCAAGCACCATACCCCGAAGCAACGAGATAACAAAGGCCGATCCGTGTACGCGGTGAGACGACACCGACAAAACAATTCCGAGCAGCGGAAATACCGCCAAAAGACCGCTCCATGCGGGGCCTGCCCATCCAGATAACGAGGTGACAAGTAGTGTCAACACCGCGCCCGCAACCATTCGGCCAACCAGCTCGGAGCGCGTAAGCGGTCCGCCAGCGGGGACCACCGGACTGCGCGGCAAGAAGGACTGACCGAAACAGACAGCGGCAAGGGCGGCGGCTGCGGCCGATAGCGGTGAAGTGGGCAATATGGAAAGGCCGCACGCGGATATAAACCATGCACCGAGCCCAGCAGCCAGCGCAACCGGCCACGGACGTGAGCGGCAGGTCCATGCATACCCAAAGTTGAATGCTTCTGACGCGAGGATCGCGGAAAGGGAAAGCGTGGCAGCGCGTGCCCCGAAGAGCGGGCCATGCGCGAGCACAAGAATGAACAGAATCGGACCGGCTACCACGGGCAAACCAGCCAACCAGCCAGCAATCGATGGCCCCCACCATTTACCCGACATTGAAACGACAAGCAAGAACAGCGGGACAAGCGTTAGTTTGAGCGCGAGCATGCCGAAGTCGAGCGGATTTAAAGTGGGATCATACCCTCGTCCCCTGATGACGGCTCGTGATTTTTGTCTGTGTCATTGCACCGCCGAACGGCTGTTATCCGGACACCACGACAAGGGAGCGCTTGTTGCCGACTCCCGTCCCGCGCCGAGCAACGCAGCTTGTATCGGTGGTCAGAGCGGCGGTCTGCTTAGCTTGGCCCACTGCTGCACGGACTCTCGTTCCCATTGGCGCGTCGCGTACGACGCAAATTTCGCAGGAACGTTGTCGCCATTCATGACAAGGCGATTCAGCATCACCGCGAGATCCGTGTCGGCAATACACCACTCACCAAAGAGATTCGATGCATCTTGTGAGAGAAGCTGGCCGACTGCAAAGTACAGCTTTTGCACTGCCATTTCCGCTGCGGCTGAAAGCGCCGGAGCCTCCTTCTTATAAAACACTACCTCCGCAGAGCGCTCCTGACGAATGGGCATCAGGTCGCTTCTAAGCCACGCCTGAAGTTGGCGCGCTCTCGCACGAAGATTTCGGTCACGGGGATAAATCAGCGTTTCAGGGAATGTCTCGTCCAGGTACTCGGTGATTGCCGTTGACTCGGATAGCGAGAAATCGCCGTGTGCCAACGTAGGTACGCGCTGAGTCAACGATTCGACAGCGTAGCGCTCTTCGTGGTTAGCGCCGGTTCCAAGATCAACCGCGAACAGCTCAAATTTCAGTTGCTTCTCCTGAAGAGCGACGAACACAGACATCGCGTATGGGCTTGCGAACTGTGCATCGGCATATAAGCGAAGCGGAGCCTCGGACATGGCGCCATCCTGGGTGATTGTTAATTTTTGCGGCTCGGTGCAAGCCAACGAGATGAACAGCTTGAGTGATTGTCGGCGATCTGGGAACTGGTGTCGACCGGCCGCTTTTGGCGGGTGAGGGCCCTGCATACGCGGAACATGCTGCGAGTGGCGGCACGCGTTCCGGGCTTGATGCTTGGTACCGAGGGCAGCGGTCGTTCGGATCGCGTATTCAAGCGAAAGTGTAAAGGACCTCGAATCTCTCACACACGAGAGGCATCGATTTATCAACCGTCCGGCCAATTCGCTTGCACTCGTCGGTGAAGAATCTCCAGTGCTCTGTTTGCCAATGCGATAACGAGCGGTCACCTTCGCCTTCGCTAGCTGCGAAATCGGCGGTCACAGCGTCAAACGGCACGATCTCCACCTCCGTGGCTCGTCGAACAAACGTTGGCTGACCATGCCAGTCAAGCACGATCTCCATATCCCCGACCGCAGGAAGTGTCGTACCGTCGAAACCCCAAGACCAGACCAAGCTGCAAGTACCGCGCTTTACGCCAGTCAGGATGAGGTTGATCAGCGATTCTGAAAGCGCCTCTGAATCTCCGAAACTGCCGATTCCGACGTTACCTTTCGGTAGATGTACGCCTCGCTCGGCCAACTCAGCGATTAACTCATCTACATTCTTGTCCATGCGACAGAGTCCTGTTCATTGCGCCCGCTATATCGGGGCACCTAGCCGCCGATTGTCAACCATCTATCCGGTGCTGTCGAACGTCTCAAAGTGACCGATCAGCGAACGCGGCCATTGATACCATTGGATGTCGCACGATAAGCGGGCGCTAAGGGCGTTTCCGTTGCCTCACCAAATCCATTGGCGGTCATATCCGCCGAAGTCTGAACCCGCTTTCCCATCTCGAACGCACGAATCTCATAGCCAAGTTCATGGTACAAATCGACGGCCTGTTCGTTGAACTCCCAAACGGCCAGTCTCATGTCGGCGGCACCGCGCTTCCGCGCCCACTCTTCTGCGAGCTTCATGAGAGCGCTGCCGACCCCGCGCCCCCTCATTTGTTCCGAGACAGCGACGGAGCCGATGCGACCAACGACCATCGGCTGCAACATTGGGCTTATCGGCTTCACCATCTGAACCGTAATGAAGCCGGCCGCTTTGCTGCCAAGCTCGGCAAGAAACGTCGCTCGATCTTCTTCCTGAAGGCTAGAAAGCCAGTGTGGTTTGTCCCGACCGAACTCCGTAGTGGCATTCGCATAAATGTCGGGGCGCGCCAGGTGGTGGACCGCGTTCAAGATTTGACCCAGTTCGCAGATTGTCAAAATGTCGTCGATAGTTGCGCGTCGATAGCTTATCGGGTCGGTCATCTTCAGCTCTTGATGGTGGAGAAATAAAAAAAGGCGCCTTGAGCGCCTTGGTCGTTTGCACATGGAGTTGGACCAGTGAGGTCGAATCGATGCTATGGACGTAACGAACCACGGCGCAATGGCTTGCGACCGTGATGATGATGAGATTGGCTCGGGACGTTACGGAGTTCCATGCGGCTTATATTGGCACATTAAATTTAATTTGTGAACCGATCGACGTGTCTTGGCGGCCAAGGCTCACTCTCGGGGAGCGGAACAAGCGCCGCACACTCTCATAGATTGTTAGCGATCTGGGCACTAAGGTCGAGTGTCTCCAACTGGCCGCCTTGAGGCAATGCCGCTGTCAATTTGCTCGCCGGAAACCGGTCATTACGCGGGGACGGACGAGACCTCGGGCGTGCAAAGTGGATAGACGCCTCGACCGGCGGCTCCTGGCCGATTATTGCCCGACGCGGTGGCATCGGTGCGGCGGTGTGTCCGCGGTTTGTCAGCCGTTGAAGCGTCGCCATGCGCTTAGATGGCGGATAACGGCCTGCGAATCGCCGTTCTGCTCGTGGAGTCGCGTGAGGTGGCGCAAGGCTTCCTCGTTGGCCGGGTTGATTTCGAGGCAGCGCGCGTAGGCCGCCATAGCCTCGTCAACTCTTCCTAGCTGCTCAAGCAATACAGCGTGGTTCAGTGCCGCCTGGTCGTTCTTTCCGTTGATCTCAACGCAGTGCAGGTAGCCGGCGGCGGCCTCTTCAAGGCGGCCGGCTTCCTCCAGGAGCACCGCGCGATTTGCGTGCAGTAGTTCGGCGTCCTGAAAATATTGCAGCGCTTCATCGAACACTTCGAGAGCGTGTGCGCAGCGATTGTGATCGCTCGCAAGCAGGGCGCCAAGGTTGTTGTAGGCGTGGAAGTCTGGCTCCGGCGAAAGCTCAATCGCCTTGCGGTAAGCGGCCTCTGCGCCGACAGCGTCGGTCGCCTGCAACTGCTCGGCAAGCGAATACCAGTCTTCGGCCTGTTTCCTCCGTGCACTCACGCTGGCCGGCGCATTGTCGAGAAACGTCACGTCGCCTTTCACTTCCGCGATTTCGAAGTCCAGAAGCAGCTGGCCAGAGACGGCGTCCCACTGCGCGTCTCCGGTCGCCACGGCCACCGCGTCGCCGACTGCCGTAATACGCACGCCCGTTAGGGGCGCGGCATCAGGCAACTGATCCTTGATACGTGAGAGCGCCTTGAGAATTCGTCGAGGCGGTATCCGCGAACCGCGCAGTTTCAACGCCGTGCGCAGCAGCACCACGTCACGAAAGGTGAAGCGCAGATCGTTACGCGCGCCGTGCGACGGCTGCACAAAGCCGGCGTCGACCAGGGTCCGCAGGGCGCTGCGCGAGACCCCGAGAAGCGATTGCACTTCCCGTAGCGAAAAGGTGTGCACGGTCGAGCGGCCCGTCACCGTCGTGCCCGCGTTTTAGTGGGCGCGGCCACGGGCTCTTCAACTTTTTCTGCCCGCTTCACCGTCTTGCGAGGCTTCGCGGGGAGCTCGGCGACAGGGGCTGGTGACTTCGCACGAGAAGGCGATGCGGTACGCTTTGCGTTTCTCGCAAGGCTTGCGCGCAACGCTTCCATGAGATCGATCACCTGGCCGCTGTCGGGGGCCGCATTTTCCTGCGGCGTCACAACCTGCTTGCCCTCGATCTTCGCGTCGATCGCTTCGAGCACGCGCTTCTTTTCCTTATCCTCGTATTTTTCCGGCTCATAGCGCTCGGTTTCGCCCTGCTCGATGATCTTGAGGGCAAGCTGCAATTCATTTTCGGTGACGGGCGCGTCGTCGATGTCTAGGTCTTTGAGTGAGCGAACAGCATCGCCCCACAGCAGTTGCTGAAGGATGAGTCCGTCGTCGGTCGCCCGCACCTGGACCATATGGGTCTTGGCCTTCCAGTTCCATGACGCAAGTGCACATCGCTTGCTCGCCAGAAGGGCCTTCTTGAGCAGGCAGTATGGTTTGCCGCCCCGTTTGTCGGGCGCGACGAAGTACGCCTTGTCGTAGTAGACCGGGTCGATGGACTGGTCAGGCAGGAAGGCCAGAATCTCAACGATGTGACTGGGGCTTTCCTCGAGCGCCTTCAGTTCGTCCTTTGTGAAAACGACGAACTTGTCTTTCTCGAACTCATAGCCTTTCTGCATTTCGACGCGCTCGACCACCTTTCCCGTGGCTTTCGACACGTATTGCTGCTGGACGCGGGAGCCGTCCGGAGCGAGCAGATTGAAGCTGATGGTCTCGGACGCTGAGGTCGCCGAATACAACCGCACAGGGATGGACACCAGTCCAAAAGAAAGCGAGAGCGATGCAATTGAACGGGCAGCCATGGGCGTCTCCTGATGAACAGAAGAAAAGGCGGCGCTTGAGCGCGCCGGGGCGATGCAAACAGATTAGCACTCGTTTGTGGGCCGGCAAGTGGCCACATTCAGCAGATGGCGTCCCTGTGGAAGACGGGCGCGCCACTTGCTTGACAGGACGGATCAATCCATCAAAAGGAGAGGCAGAAATGGCAGACCAGCATAAGCCAGGCGAGATCGTTAAGACGTCCGGGATCTACAAAGTAGTGAAGGAGGGCGGCGACGGGCCGGAATTCGAGGTGACGTGCGTCGAAGGCGAGCATTTTCCGCCGACCCGCTCGGGCAAGGGCGCGCACTATGAACTGGTCCACGGCGCGACGCATTCGCACAAGCACAGCGAGCTTGGCAGCGGCGACAAATAGCGACGCCATGGAACGCCCGGAGGCCTGCGTTGAGGGAACGGTGCAGCCGGGCAGGCCGTTGATCTGTCTGGGCACCGGGCCAAGTTCGGCGGTGCCGGGAGGGCGGCGATATGACCAGACGATGCGCAGTCGTGGCGGCAATGTTCGCTTCGACCTATCTGCTCGGCTGCGCGGCCCGCGGCCTGCCGTATAACCGCCCTTATCTAACGCGACAGAATGCCGTGAACTCTCGGCGCTGAAGTCGAATGCGCCCCCGACCATGGCGCAGCACCAGAGTGAGCTGGCTGCGCTTATGAAAGCGGGCTATGCTCCGTCGCTATGGCGCGACGATCCGTATTACCGCGATGACCTGCAAGCGGCACAGCGCCTCGTCGACTACTGGTTTCAGACCGAATGTCAGCGGCCGCGGCCCGGATGATGGGCGTGAAATTACTGACGGTCCCTAGGACAACCGGGAACCCGGTGGGAGTTCCCCTTTGCGGATGCCGATTCCGGTCGTACCATGCGATTTCGTCCGATGAAAAGGAGGCGCGCATGGTCAAGCGTTACTATATACGCAAAGGCGACAGCACCACCGCGGGCGGCACGGTAACCGAAGGCTCGGCCGTCATGCACTGTGATGGCTTGCCTCTCGCGTTTGAAGGCGACGCGGTGAGCTGCCCTGCATGCCACAGCACTGGCAAGATTCTGTGTGACGGTCCCCGCTGGCCAAAGGCAGGTCCCGATGGCAGACAAACCGCACTGAGTGATGATCTCTGTCTGTGCCGATGCAATCCATTGCCGCGGCTCATCGCTTCGCAAAGCACAATGTCAATGTCGATGGACGGCTCGCCGGCAGACCCAGTAGTGCAGCGGGCCACGGCCCATGTGTATGCGCAGAACCCGGCAGCTTCGACCCCGGCGCCAAGCGCAATCTCTGGGTCAGCGGGGAGCGGGCTGAAGCAGTCGGCGCCGCTCGCCTTTGCCAGCAACGCGGCGAATAGCGGGGATGTGATGGAACTGGCCGCGCGAGGCGTGAGCGAAGACGACGAGGCCGAGTGCCATGCGCAGTACGAACTCGACATGGAAACATGCAATGCTGCCAGAGCCATGTATAAAAATCCCGCGTATTTTCTGGCCTGCTCGCAGCGGGCGTTTGAGCGTTATCAACAGTGCAGGGGTTACTAATGGAAGCCAAGCGCAAGACGTGCGTGATCACGCTATTCGATGAGGACGCAAAGGCCATTTCGTATCATCATGTTCCGCAGGATCTGGTGGCGGCAGCCATCGAGAAAAGCACCAGCGTCGACGTGCCGCTCGAAGACTTTGATAACCGGCTCGATGATGATTTCGCACGTCGGCTGGGCGGCATGATCCTGCTCATTCTTGCCGGCCGTTCGCCGTTCCTCAAGAGCCATCTTGCGCTCACCACTGAAAGCGATCATGACGCATCTGGGTCGTCCTCTGGACCGGGTACGACGCCCCCGGAAACCGGAAAACGTTCATGGTGGGGCAAAAAGCCGTAACGCACCGCGAGCGGCAATGGGTCCCCTGGCGGCCGGAGGAGGCGACGTGCAAACGGCTCCCGGCGATCTGCATTTAGTGCAGGCACGACCGTGGCAGAATGGTCGCTCCGATCTCAGCGGAGACTGGCATGTCGATTCTGGTGGGCACCGCTTCCTGGACTGACAGGACGCTGATTGAGTCCGGAGCCTTCTACCCTCCCGGCTGCGCTAGCGCTGAGGCGCGCCTGCGGTACTACGCGAGCGTTTTCCCGCTCGTTGAAGTCGATTCGTCTTATTACGCGATGCCGAGCGCCACGAACAGCGCGCTATGGGTCGAGCGCACGCCTGCGGATTTCGTCTTTGACGTGAAGGCTTTCCGGCTGTTCACCGGCCACCAGACGGAGCCGCGATTTTTCCCGAAGGATCTGCAGGCAGATCTACCTGTCACCAGCAAGAAGAACCTCTACTACAAGGACATTCCGCCGGCGGTGCTCGATGAATTGTGGGCGCGCTTCTTCGAGGCGCTGCAGCCGCTACACGCGGCCGGCAAGCTTGGCTCAGTGCTTTTCCAGTTTCCTCACTGGGTGACCGCGGTGCCGAAAGCCAGGGCGCACGTTGAACACTGTGCTGAGCGCATGCATCCCTTTTTGACGGCATTCGAATTCCGGCACGAAAGCTGGTTTGGCGAGAAGCACCGTGAGTCGACGCTGGCAATGGAGCGGGAGCGCGGGATCGTGCACGTCATCGTCGACGCGCCGGAAGGCGTGGCAAAGCGCGCGCACTCTGTGTGGGAGGCGACATCGCCTGAGCTGGCGATTGTGCGACTGCACGGCCGCAACGCGTCGACCTGGAGTGGCGCCGAGTCGGCAGCCGAGCGGTTTAACTACGACTACAGTGATCCGGAATTGCGCGAGCTTGCGCCATCGATCGCGCAAATTGCACGGCGTGTAGCGCGTACGCACGTCCTGTTCAACAACTGTTATCGCGACGTCGCGCAGCGCAACGCCGCAACGATGACACGGCTGCTAGACGGAATCGAGGTGTAAGCCGAACGGCGCGTTTTGGCCGGGCACGATCCCACAGTCGGCAAACTTACGCATTGGTCCGGGACTCACGGGCCAACGTAACCTTTGCCGTCGCCGTCTGGTTCCTCGGTCAGGCAGACAGGAACCTGGAGGACAGGCTTTCCCGCCCCCCGCTTGCCGCGTCGACCTGCGTTGTCAGTCCGGCTGTTGACGCCCCGCCCGTCAAATCACAGTTCCGTATGCCCTTGCCGCGGAGAGCGCTCGCCGGCGGCCAGAAAAGACACCGCTTTGACCGTCTTATCGGGGTTTCAGACCGTGCGGGTCGGCGCTATCCTGAGGGTCTCTCAGGTTCTGCCACGACCCTCGGAAATGGGCAGAATCATTCAGCCGACCCTTCGCGGTCGGCTTTTTTTCATGGGCGGCTTTTTCCGAGGATTTCCCGTCTTGCCTTGCGTCGAGCCTGGTTGGCAGCTATTCTGACGGTCGCAACCTCTGAATAGAACGCTTTTGTGTCTGGAAAAGCATGGCGAAAACCCCCTACATTGAAGACGCACGCCTAAGACACTTGCTGAAAGTCTCGGCCATTTCGGGCGAGAGCCGCGAGCGCAACGTCGCATTGCTCATGGTTATATATGGCACGGGCATGATGCTCACCGAGGTCGCGCGCCTGCCGGTTTCCGCATACCTCAAAGGCGACGGGACTTTGCTTGAGAAGTCGAAGATCGCCGTCGAAATCGCCTACAACGGGAAGGAGCGCCCGTTGTGGTGGTCCAATGCCAAGGTAGTCAACGCAATCGACAAGTACGTGGCGTACCGCATTGAGAGTGGGCACGGAGTTACGACGCGCAAGGCCGCATATCGCGGCCTCGATCCAGAGTCGCCTCTGTTCTTGACGGGCGACGGAAAGCCGTACCGGCTAATGACGCGAAAGACCGCCACCGGAGCAGTCAGTTACTCCTGCGATTCCCTGAGCCAACTGTTTCGCAAGCTGCACTCTCAAGCAGGTATCGAGGGGGCAAGCGCAATGTCAGGACGCCGAACGTTTGCCGTGCGGCTGCATCGAACCGGCTACGATCTTCGGCACATTAACGAACTACTTGGACACGAGACGCTGACCGCGACAAAGCGGTTGATTGACGCCGATCCTGTGCGTCTAGGCGCGATTGTCGCGGGGGTAATTTAGAAACAATGACGGCAGAAGAACTTGAACGTATCCGCGATCAAATCGGCCTGACCCAAGAGGCTATGGCCGACTTGTTGCAGGTTGATTACGTTGGCTACAAGCGTTACGCCACGGGGGCGCGAACGATCCCCCGGTATGTGGCACGCAGCGCGAAAGTGCTGGAATTCGTGCATGAGAGCGGGTTGCTGGACCGGCTTCAAAAACACTTTACCAAGTACCAATGGCTACTACGATTGCGTCAAGTTCGGCGCACGAGTGCCGATAACACGAACAGGGAAAAGCGCTCGGAGCCGTCAAACAAAGAGGATGACCATGACAAACCAACAGAAAGAACAGGAAACGACTTCGAGCGCGGAGCTGAACAACGAGTTGTGGCGCGCGAGTGTTGAAAAGACGCTGGTTGAAGTGCTCGCAGTCGCGGAAGGGCGTACAGACGCTTTCTGGTCCGGTTTTCAGCAGGCGACCGAAGAAATTGCGGAGCGTCTTGGCGTGAAGCTGCCAGAACCCGGCGCACACGCCAGCGAGTCATTCGCGTTGCGCGCCGAAGCTGAATACAACGTCGAATCGCTTGAACGTCTTTCGTGTGAAGCCGATGACAAAGGGCTCCCTGGTATCGCACGCATCTACCAGAAAGCTGCGAATACGATTCGCAAGCTGGCGCGCGCTCGATGGGGGATGATCTACGATCGCGAACGCCTCGGGCTGCTGCGCGCACATGGCGAGCGGATCGCAACCGGTGCCGCTGACGACGCAACACGGCTTCACTGACGACACCACGGAAAATTGGAGGGCGCCGTGAGCGAGGTTCTGTACGTCTATAAATGCGCCGCATGCGGTAAGCGTGGCAACCAACACCTCGAAGGTGATTCGCACGACGGCGAAGCATCTACCTGTGCTTCCTGTGGGTCGGCAGTGACATTGGAATGGGATGGTGGCGTCGTATTGGAAACGCCGCAGACCATCGCAGCCGACGCAATTGCGCGCGCTCGCGAGCGCAAGTAACCGGACAACGGAAAATAGGCCGCCGCGTGCGGCACTGAAAATGGGATCGACAATGCCCGCGCCCCCAACTTTGAACACCGTCGCCCTCATCCCGGAACTCGTGAAGGGCTTGCCGGCGGCGTTTGTGACGCTGATTATCGGCTTAATCGCAGCGGGAATTGCCTTTCGCCAATATCGAATTGCGCGTGCGAAATTTAAGCTGGACCTTTTCGACAAGCGGCATGCAGTCTTCCTTCAAACGTGGGCCTTCATTTCCCTGATGCTTGACTCGAAGCGGTTCATCGACGTTAAGGAAGTGATGGAGTTTCGCCGCGAGGCTGCCAACGCGAAATTTCTTTTCGGCTCAGATATCAAGCACTTTGTCGACGCTGTGGAGAAAAAGTCGTTGGAGCGTGGCGATGCGATGGTCGCGGTCCGCAAAGCGGCTACCGAGGCTGAGCGCAACGAGGCTTCTCGACTCATCGAGGAAACACGCGAATGGGCAACGCGAGAAGTGAAGCTAATCCACGATAGATTTGCATCGTACTTGGATTTTTCAAATTGGCGGTAGACCCGACGGAAAACGACGGCAAGCGGCCGAAGTCATCCAGTGGTGGCACCATGACTGGACAGCGGTGTCCGATACTGCGCAAGAGGCGGCGAAACGAATTCGAGAAGCGGCGCGGTCTATGCGCCTGAATGTCTAGGGAAATTACGTGGATAAAGCTGATTTCATCGCGGCACTGCGAGTCGCGCAAGATGCCGGTTGCCAGTTCGTCATTGGCGTGCCGTCGCTTGGTGGTAGCTCGACGGCAGCGTTGACGCCTGAGCAAGCGCACCGGTTGACGACGGACAAGGAAGGATTGTTTGCCGAGTTGATGGGTCTGACCGTTCCCGAGTACATCGAGTGGCGGGAATCGCAAGGCTCCGTGTACTGCTCCGCGCGGACGAAGCAAGGGAAGCGGTGCAGAAATTTCATCGTCGGCGCTACGTGGCTTGAACCGGATGAGTGGAAAGCGCAGCGCGCGGAAGGCGGTTATTGTTCGGCACACGGTGCCTAGGAAAATCGGAGTATTCGTGAAACAACCAGTTTTGACATACAACGAATTAACCGTCGCAACTGAGCGCGAGATTCGCAAGTACACGGGCGAAACGGGTACGTCTTCTGACGACTTCGATGTACAGGCGCAGGCGCGGAGCGCTCAAAAGGCAATTCTGGAGCTGTGGCGCGACCTCACAAGTGCGATGGTCGAGCAAGCCACCGCCGACCACGGATTGCCACGTCAAGTCGAGGCAGACGACACGCGACTCGAAGGCATCGTAATTCCATTCTGAGTCGATACAACGGAAAACGGGAGAAGCATCTATGACATTGGTCGATGCCGCGCGTCACTATCGGGAGCAAGAAGCGCTTATCGGCAAGGGTGGCGTCGTAGTGTTTTTTCAAGGCGCGGTTCAGGGTTGGGTGAACGAACTGCGCAACCCCGAGCATTGGCAACCCGGCTGCGTCGCTGTCGATGAGCAAGGCCGCTCGTGGACGACTATCGCGGGTAGCGAGCGCGATGGGGCGCTGATGTGGCTCGCTAACCAAGAACTGTAGGAAAAGCCGGTGACCGGCGAACGCAGATAAAGGATACGAACATGGGCGTCAAAGCAAACATCACGGCAACCGAATTTCCGAAGCAAGGAGCGCTGGCCGGAAAGAGAGTAGCTGTCTGTTTCCATCACGATACGTCGCGGGTGGTTGAGGGTGTCGTGCTGCGGGACGACGCAGACGAACCGCATCGTCGCATTATCCATCTGGACGATGGCCGCGTGGTGCTGGATACCGAGTGCCAGTTTACGCCGCTCTAAACGCAACGGAAAACAAAATGGCAACTCAAGACACACGAAGCAGCGACCGCGCGACTGTCGACCAAATGACGCAAGCGCGGACGATTTGCGGAAACAATCCTTTCTTGCTGGCTGAGCTGGAAGAGTTCTTGAATCGACAACCGTCACGCGCGCAGATGTACGAGTTCATTGAAGGTTTGCGCAATCCTGACCGGCAGAAAGAACGCTTCGATGAAAACATTTTGCGGGTTTGCAAGCTGGTCGGGATTGACGATCCCACGCCGGGCGAGAAGCTGCTCGCTCTCCAAGTCGGATTGCAACAAGAGCAAAACGCCGCGCTGGCACTAATCGCGAGCCGTCTTGGCCCTCAGAACAAGGGGGCTGACTCTGGACAGAGCCCGTCCGTTTTCGGGCCGCTGTTGACCGGTATGTTGCTCGGCGCAGTTGTTTCGCATTGACGTCGGAAAAGCGCCCGCGCCGGTCGCGCGGGCCACACAGGAAAACGCCGGCCGTGCCGGCATCAAGGCAAAGTCAATGCAAAAGCAAATTGTGAAGTGCGCTATTCAGGCTGTGATCGTTGCGGCAGTGTTTGTGAGTGCGAGTGTGTTTGCCGATACGACGTTCGATGGTGATCTGGCGCAGCAGATGGACATTTCTTACCAGCCGGGACCGAATAACAACGTTATCGGCCTTGTGGTGAATCGAAGCAATCGGGAAGTCGACGTCACTGTCGAATTCAAGGGATACACGGCTGACGGCATTGTCTCCCAAGGGAATCCCCAGGCAACAATTGCCCACTTGGGAGCCGGTGAGACTGCTCGCTTCCAATGTGCGGGTTTCTTTGGAATGGTCAAGAAAGTTTCTTTGATCCGCGTTCGTACATCTGCGCCGAGTTGAACAGGAAAAGCTATGCCAGGAGAGGGCGACTCATGAAGTCACACGACAATGCGAAAAAGCTTATGCAGTGGCTGCGTCAGCATCAGCCAGCGACGGTTGCTCAGATTGCGGCCAACGGCGTACTTAACTCGCGCGATGCTTCTGATGCGGTCCAATACGGTGTACGACACGGCGTGCTAGAACGCATGAAACGACCCGGAGCGAGCGGCAACGCAAGAGTCCAGTATCGGCTGACCGGGCAGGCGCTCCCAGTCCTCAAAACCGTGGCGGCTCCCTCTTTCGATGGGCTACTTCAAGCGTGGGGGATTGCGCGAACACCTCCCAACATTGAGGCGCACACGTCACGCAAGCTCGAACTGGCCGATTAACAGGAAAAGAAGGACGGACCATGCGCATGTTGGCGATCTGTGCTTTAGCAATCCCTGCGCTGCTGGCGGGCATGAGCGCTAGTGCGGCAGGCACACTGCCGACCGTTGTCGTCTCGTGCGCTACGCCTCATCCAGATTCACCCCGGCAGGTGTCCCTTGACGTCTATGAATTCTACGGTACGACCGCGTCGTCGCGATGCGTGTACACCAACAAAGGAGCCGGCCTGCGTGACAATGAACAGGTCGTTGAGCAGACAGCCGCACAATGCCATGCCAATGTCAAACAGCAGATCTTGAGTGGCATCCAGTGCACGAGTCTGAAGTATTAGGACCGTGGGACAAATAGGAAAAGCGCTCGCGCGGTCGCGCGGGCCGCGCAGGAAAACGGGAGCAATCGATGACCAACGAAGTGCAGGACATTGACCAGGCGCGGCGCATCGCTCGCCAGTTTGCCTCTGAACAAGGCGTTAATGAGGTGCGAGCAGAGGCCTACGCGGACGTTTGGTATGAAGCGAGCAAGGACGACGAGGCTTCCACTGAAACCGCATTGCGGGCACACCTGCGCAGGCGCTTCGCGCAATCGGACTAGCCCTATGGAAAACTTGGCAAAGATGGCGCGCGAAGTCTTAGCCGACGGCGAGTATTGGGCGACGTGCCGGGAGCGCAACGAAATCTCGGCCGCGCTCAACGGTCACAGCGCAGTGTTTCCGCAAGCCAGCATGACCGTCGCAAAGGGTTGGGCAGTTTTCTACCGTAACGGGGAAGAAGTCTGGACATGCAATGCACGGTACGCGGCGGCAAACTTCAACGTGCAGAAGGCGTAGGAAAACTGGACTAGCTGAGGAGCGAACTAATGGGCGAAGCGTCAACAGGAGCGATTCCGCAACGAGAAAAATCCGGTCGACGATACGGGCTGCTCTGTGTAGTCGTGGGCTGGGGTTTCCTTGTTGGCATGTTCACCGGATACTCGTTTCTGGCATACGCCGCTTCGTGGGTTGATTCTCCGTGGGCTAGATATGGATATCTCGCCAGCGATGCACGGAATTGCTTCGCTGCCATGCTGGTAGTGTCCCTACTCTTGAGTGCCATGGCCATCATATTGCGACCTAGGCTGGCTGGACTCGTGTTATTCACCGTCGCCGGAGCGGTCGGCGTATGGGGTGTCTTTATGAATTTGATGACAGCGATGGCCGGAAACGGCTATCCATATTTCGACTTCTGACGGACAAGTCGGAAAACCGCTCGCGCCGGCCGCGCGGCAACAGGAGACAGTGGTTGATTTGGCCAACGTGCAGAAGGTGGCTGCGGTGATCAAAAATGAACGCGATCCGCAAGCTCAGCGCGACGCGCTGATGATGCGCGACCGATGGCTTGCGGAAGTAGACGCAGGCTTGCTTGAAATGTCCGCCGAAGCGCGCAAAGCCCTCGAAGACGCATGAGCGCGGGACGAGGGAAAAGCAGAGCGCGCGGAAGCATGACGGATAAGGAACGGAAAACTCTCGTCATTCCCGCCCCGGGGGCGGTACTTGCGATACCCGATCTACCGCCCGCGGATCTTCCAGCCACTCCAAAAGGGAAGGGCGGTAACTGAAGGTTGGCCGCCCCAGCCAGTTCGTGACCGCCACCCGGACCTCGGGCAGGAAGTCCTCGGGGTCTATAGGAAGCGCTACGACGTACGGCTCGTCGAGGGACAGGCTCGCGCCACAAAGCTTTCCGGCGTCCCAGTACAACACTGCGTCGCTGGTGATGTCTGCGGTTGTGCCGGGGGGGCGGTCGCGTAGCAGCATGCCGATATCCGCGCAAGCGTTCTGCAGTTCCAGGTCCAGTCCGGCACTTTTATACTTGCGACGGGCTAACCCTGCGGTCACATACGCGAGCCTGATGAAAGCAAAAGCTCGCGGACCAAGTTCCTGCTCGTTACAACCGGTGTACGCGCAGAAATGCTCGAAATCATCGAGCGGTGTGTGGCCGAGATCATTCTTCGGAAGGGCGCGCTTGCCGATGACAAGCTGAAGGAGTTCGTCGGGATTTCCGTAGCACATGACCTTTCTCCCCGTTGGCGGCAATGAACGTTGAGCAAGGCGGGTGCCAGGTTGCGCTCGCGCCAGTGGCTGAGGGGCGCGCCTGAAACGTGGAAGTGCAAATATTAGCGCGGACACCAGACACGCCGCGAGACGAGCGGCGTCACCCGCCAGAATTCGCCATCCTGACTAGCCGTGGCGTACGGCGTCCGCATCGCGCCGAGCTTGACCAGTGTTGAGCCGCTCGTGCTCGTTTTCTGAAAGCCCATGCGTGTTAGCGCCTCCCGGCAAAATCGGCGGCGAAGGGTGGCGTAAATCTTGGGTTGTCTGCGATGCATCATTGCCGTCTCTTAGTCTGTGCGTATGTTGTATCCCTTGTATCGCAGGCAAGCCTCACGTCAAGGACAGGGCTCCGCGCGGCCAACCGGTACCCGCGGCGCACGCTTGCGACTCGCCGCCGTTAGTGGACCTGCCGCCAGGCCCGCTCCAGCGCGCCAAAGATAATCGGCACAAAATCGTGGCCCTCGAACGACGCGGGCCGGTCGTCGTTCGGATACTCCAGCACAGCAGGCGCACAGATCATCTGCAGCAACCGGTCACTGAACCTGCCGCCAGCCGTTACCTCGGCCAGCACTTCCTCTTCCATCTGATGAAGCAGCTTCCAGGTCAGGATGCCTTTCGAGCGATGACGCTCGACAACGCGCGGTATTACTTCCTCAGCGGCCGCCTGCGCGTCAAACAGGACGTTGTAGTTCGCCATCGTTTCTTTCCTCGTTGTTTCAGTGAAAATTGCGGCTCGCCGTCGGCAGTTCGCCGAGCAGATGCGACACGTCGACGAGCCGTTGCGCGACAAGGTGCGTCACGTCGCCTTCGCGTTGCCAAACGCCATACACCGCGAGCAGCGACGCTCCGAGCGCCTCGCGCCGTTGCCGCTCGAGCACCGACTGCCACACGATGACATTGACCGACCCCGTCTCGTCCTCCAGCGTCATGAACATCACGCCGTTCGCGGTGCCGGGGCGCTGCCGCACGGTCACAATCCCGCATCCCCGCGCGAGCTGTCCATTGCGATAGCGCATCAACGCTTCGGCGGGCATCAGCCGCATGGACAGCAGCTTTTCTCGCAGCAGCGCAAGCGGGTGACGGCCGAGCGTGAGGCCAGTCGATCGGTAGTCCGCGATCAGGTCCTGTCCTTCCGTTGGGGCCGTCAGTGCCGGCGCCTCTTCCTCGCGTGTCGTCGCGCGTAACAGATCCTTGTCGGGCACCGCGCCGACTGCCGCCCACAGTGCCCGCCTGCGGTCCCCGGAGAGCGGCTTGAGCGCGTTCGCTGCCGCCAGCACCTGCAGATCGTGGCGGTCGAGTTGTGCGCGGTTGGCAAGATCGGCGACGTCGCGAAACGGCCTGACTGCGCGTGCCGCCTCAATGCGCCGGGCAGTTTCCTCGCGCATGCCGCGAACGACGGACATGCCAAGCCGAACGGGCGCCATACTGCCATCGCCTTCCATCGCAGAATCCCAGTCGCTGATGGTCACATCGACCGGCAGCACGCCAACGCCGTGACGCTTCGCGTCCTGCACAAGCTGCGAAGGCGAGTAGAAGCCCATCGGCTGGCTGTTGAGCATCGCGCAAAGGAACGCCGCAGGTTCATGACGCTTGAGCCAGCAGCTTGCGTAGACAAGAAGGGCGAAGCTTGCCGCGTGACTTTCAGGAAAGCCGTACTCGCCGAAGCCCTGGATCTGCGCGAAGATGGACTCGGCGAATTCCCGGTCGTAGCCGCGCTGAAGCATGCCTTCGACGATCCGGTCATGGTAGTGCTGCAGGCCGCCCTTGCGTTTCCATGCCGCCATCGCCCGGCGTAGCTGATCGGCTTCGCCGGCGCTGAAACCTGCCGCGAGCATCGCGACCTGCATGACCTGCTCCTGGAAAATCGGCACGCCGAGGGTGCGTTTCAGCGCCTGCTCGACGTCGGGGCTGGGGTAGGACACGGGCTCGATGCCCTGACGCCGGCGCAGATACGGATGCACCATGCCGCCCTGCACCGGGCCCGGCCGCACGATCGCAACCTCGATCACGAGATCGTAGAACTCGCGTGGCTTTAGACGGGGCAACATGCTCATCTGGGCACGCGACTCGATCTGGAATACGCCGACGGTGTCAGCCGCGCAGATCATGTCGTAAGTCGCTTCGTCCTCGGGCGGGATGTCCTGCATTTCAAACGGCTCGCCGCGCCGCTGCGACACCAGTTCAAGCGCGCGGCGGATCGCCGACAGCATGCCAAGTGCGAGCACGTCGATCTTCAGCAGGCCGAGCGCTTCCAGATCGTCCTTGTCCCACTGGATCACGGTGCGATCTGGCATTGACGCATTCTCAACCGGCACGAGACGGGACAACTTTCCGCGGGCGATCACGAAGCCGCCCGTGTGCTGCGACAGATGACGCGGAAAGCCGAGCAGCTGCGCGGCCAGCGTCGCCCACTGCTGGATCATCGGCGTCTCGGGATCAAGGCCGCTGTCCACGAATCGCCTTACCAGATCCGCGCTCGAATCAAACCAGTGATGTTCCTTTGCGACGCGGTCAACGATGACAGGGTCGATGCCAAGCGCCTTGCCAGAATCGCGGATCGCGGAGCGGGGCCGGTAGGTCGTCACCGCGGCCGCGAGCGCCGCCCGTGTGCGGGAGTACTTCCGGTAGATGTACTGGATGACCTCTTCGCGACGCTGGTGCTCGAAGTCCACGTCGATGTCCGGTGGTTCGCCGCGCTCCTTGCTGATGAACCGCTCGAACAGCATGCTGCTGCGGGCAGGGTCGACTTCCGTAACCCCCAGAACGTAGCAGACCGCGCTATTGGCGGCAGATCCACGCCCCTGACACAGGATGCCCTCGTTGCGCGCGAAGCGCACGATGTCGTACACCGTCAGGAAATACGACTCGTATTTCAGATCAGCGATCAGCGCCAGTTCATGCTCGATTTGCACCTGAACGCTGTGAGGGATGCCGCGCGGATAGCGCCGTTGCGCGCCCTGATAGGTCTCCGCACGAAGATAGGCGCTCGGCGTAGTGCCCGGAGGCACCAGTTCGTCGGGGTATTCGTAACGCAGTTCGTCCAGCATGAATGAGCAACGGCCGGCGATGTTCAGCGTCTGCGCTAATGCGTCCGCCGGATAGACGTTGGCAAGCCGCAAACGCGACCGCAGATGCTGTTCGGCGTTGGGCGCGAGTTCAAAGCCGCATTCAGTGACAGGGCGGTTAAGCCGGATGGCGGTGAGCGTGTCCTGCAGAGGCTTGCGCGATCGTACGTGGATAAGTACCTGACCTGTCGCGACGACGTCCAGACCATGTCGCTCGGCGACGTCGAGCACGACATTGCGGTGAATGTCATCCAGCGCCCGCGCGTGCAAGGTCAGACCCATCCAGCAGCGATCTTCGCCAAACGTGCGTGCGGCCCATTCGGCCTGCGCGTCGAGGCGCGCTTCCTTCGCCGGGAATTCAGGCGTCACGATGATCAGGCAGTCGGGCAGGGCTCGCAGATGCGCATACGGCGGGTCCGGATGGTCGAGATCGTGCGGGTAGAGCAGGTACGTGCCCTTGGCCGTGCGCGTGCGTGCGAGCGTAATCAGTTCGGACAGGTTGCCGTATCCGTCGCGGTTCTGTGCGATCGCCGTGAACGCAAGGGCAGGAGAGCCGTCCGAATTGGTCAGCCGGAAATGCGCGCCGACGAGCAGCTTGATGCCCGCCTCTTTCGCCGCGACGTGCGCGCGCACGATGCCAGCGAGCGAGCATTCGTCGGTGACAGCGATCGCCTCATAACCGAGTTGCGCCGCGCGCGCGGCCAGTTCCTCGGCATGTGACGCGCCGTGAAGGAACGTGAAGTTGGAGAAGCACTGCAACTCAGCATAGCCGGGCAGGGCGAACGACGGATACGACATGGCTTATCCGAAGAGACCATGCAGATACCAGCGCGCCTCATCCTCGTCGACCGCGCCTATGCGTTCCCGGAAGATCCAGTAGCAGATGTGATCGTCGGCTTCCGCGACGAAGTAGTCGCGTGTGACCGGCTCGCCCTGGAACCACCCCGCTTCAACGCGCTCGCCGGACGACACGGTGCGCAGCGGCGTGCCATAGAAGGGCCGTTCGCCCCGCATCAGGAGCTTCAGCGGCTGTTCTAGCAACCATGTCGGACGCGGCGTATCGCTCGCCGGCGGCACGTACTTTGTTTTGCTGTCCGTCACGGACACCCAGCGCGCGGCGACTTCCGGCCGGTGGTCAGCAACCGGCGCCGGGCGCAGCACGTTTTCCGCGCCGAGGCGCGCAACCAGCAGTTCGAGTAGCCGCGCGTGATCGGACGCGGTACCGCCCGGCTCTGGAAAGAGCGAATCGGACGCCGCTTCCGCCTCCTTCACTTCCTGTACAACCAGTTGCAGGGCAATGACGGCCGCGGAGAGTGCCACGCGCGCAAGCCTTTCCTTGAGCAGCCGTAAGAGGTGATCCTCGCGCCACGTCGGCTCCGCGAGCGAGACTTCGACGGCGGTCGGCTCGATGGCATCGCGACCGCGTTCGTGCTCGAGCAGCAGAACAATGCGCGTCACGGCAAGCTGCTTCTGCGACAGCCAGCCGGTTAGCTTTACCACGAGCCGGCGCGCTGCAAACAGACAGGCCTCGGCGTGCTCGATGCGATCCGGCAGTTCCACGCGCGCCTGAAAGGTCGGCGGCGTCTCAAACCATTCATACACTTCGGGTGCATCTCCATTGGCGCGGTCGAGCAGATCCAGCAACGCTGTCCCGCAACGCTTCTTCAAACCTGCACGCGGCAGTCGCATCAGTTGTCCAACCGTATCGCAGCCGATGCCAGTGAGCCAGTCCATATGGCGACGCGCGGGTGGAGGCAGGCCCACCGGCAATCCGGCCAGCGTACGGTGAAGAGAATCGTGCGACAGCGCCACACCGCCACGAGCTCGCGCGAGCAACCATGCCGCCTGTCCCGTTGGTGCAACGCTGACGGTCGCGGTCATGCCGATAGCATCCGCGACGCGGCGCGCCATGCGGCGCAACGACCGGATGCCCCCAAAGAGCCGCAAGCTTGCTGACACGTCGACGAGCACAGTGCTTTCCTCCGCTATGACCACTTGCGGCGAAAGATTCAACAGGCCTGTGGCGACCTCGCGCACCGTGTTCACCTCGGCCGCGCTGTCGCGCTCATGCATGACAGTAGCGGGGGCAAGCGTGAGTACGCCGCCGCGGCGCATGCCCATACAGACGCCCGCCTCTCGCGCCCGCGCGTCCATGGCGATGACGCGCTCTTTCTCGAGCACGGCAATACCGTTGGCCGGGTCCGAGGTTTCACGCGACCACTTCGTCCGGAACACTTCGAGGCACAGCGACGGGAGATGGACGCCTAACCACAGTTGCATTGCGTTTTACGTTCAGAATCGGGGAAGGCGTCAGCGGGACGAAGAGCGGCTCATCGCGTGCGGGGCCGCGGCGTTTGATGAACTGGATATCGACACCGTCCTTCGCGGCCCGGATCGCAAGCCGAAGCGGCGCCGGGGAGGCGTCGCGCGTCGTCGCAAGCGGTCGCAACATGAAAAAGAGCGACTCGGACGCCTGCGCGGCCAGATGCAGTCGGCGCAGCGATTCGGGCCGCACGTGGTTCTGCCAGAAAAGCAGAGCACCACATGTGCCTGCGCGCAGAATCTGCTCCGCGGCCCACAGCGCATCGGCCGTGCGCGGCGCCTTGACCGTCATGACATTTGAAGGATCGAGTCCCCACCAAGCGAGAGCCGTCGGCTGAAGGTCATGAGGCGGCTGCAGGATGGCAACAGTCCTGGACGATAACTGCTCGAATGCAGGACGAAGCAGCCGTAATTCGCCGCAGCCCGTCTGCTGCACAAGCAGATCGGTCAGTGCGCCGCGTGACCAGCCACCGCCAGGCAATTCCCGCGCAAGGTTCTCGTCGCCGCAATCAACGACGCGCGACCGGGCGTGAGCCAGCTGATTGCCGCGCCACAGGTCCGGATGAATCGTCTCGGGCAGCATAACGGCATTCATGGCTCCCTCCGGTGGCAAGTACTGTATAAAAACACAGTATAGCCTGGACGACATCGCATGTTCTTTGGAATTTCGGGGTCATATCATCTGCGGACATTGCACCGGTGCAACTCGTACGGGTGCTGTGAGATAGAGACCTTGTATTCGGTTTGACTTTATTTCGTGATGCTAGCTGATGCCGGTTGTGACGCGGCGTGATAGATTGCCGATCTCTCGTTCACCCACCGCCAAACTATGCAAATCCGCTTTGTGCTCGCCCTTGTCGTTTCGATTGCGGCTGCATCGTCCCTGACCGCCTGTTCGAACAGGTCGACCCCTAACGAAGAAAACTTCAGCGCGGCCGTAAAACAGAAATTGGCCTCAAGTCCGCAGCGCTGCCTGCCCGCCGTCTCGTGGCCGGCCTCTGCAGAGCCCGCGGATCATGGCAATCCGTACGCCTTCTACGACGCCGGCGTCGGTTTCGTGAGCGCGGGGCTCGCGACAGTCAAAGAAGCGGGCCCAAACGCATCGACCAATTTCCGTAAGAAGGCGATTTTCTCTCTTACCGACGAGGGCAAGAAGATCCTGGTCCGTGAACCGTTTCAGCCATATCCGAATCAGCAAACCGGCCGCTTTTGCTACGGAAACATCAAGCTGACGAAGATACTGAAATGGGATGCGTCGGTGACCATCGGAAGCGCGACCGGCACCACTGTCTACTACGCCTACGAAATTACCGACGCTCCGAAGTGGGCTGACAACGAGCAATTGAGATCCGCTTATCCCGAGCTCGCGAGCGACATGACAGGAAAGGGCCAAGCGACGCTGCCGGTTGTCCTGTCGAACGAGGGATGGCAAACGGCTAACTAAGCGCCGTTCAAAGACCATCGACTGTCGCGCCAGGTTGGCCGAACCGGATTTCGGATGCCCTTCACCCGGCCATCGAGTATGCACCGAGCAAGATGACGCTAACCAAAACAATCAATCGCACGAAAATAGCCCTCGTGTCGCTCGCCACGGCGGCAACGTTCGCGCTGTCCGGATCGAGCATTGCGGCGGTGGTAGTTCCGACAGACCAGTGCTTCACCGCTTCGGATCTTGCCGATTTACAGCGGAACTTCTTTCAGCACTTCCCCGATGCCGGCGCTTTCTCGCGATACGCTGATAGAGAGCGTTTTGAGCTTCTTACTAACGCCCCGCCGGGCAGAGAACTGCGAGATAACCACAGGCCGACGCGAGAGAAGATCGCGTGGCTTTTTAGCGTGTTCACTGATTACAGGGAACTGTTCGCAGGCTTCTCGTTCGAGCGGCCGGACTTCACCTATATGAAAGGGCAACTGAAGGGCGCCGCGGCAACAGTGGATAACTTGCGCACCCGAAAGCGTTTCCCGAAAAACGAATGCGTGCAGGAAGTCAATTACGATCTGCCAGCCGGGCCGTGCGTGGCGTCGCAGATGCTAACCCGCCTTTCCATCACCTTCGTGAAGGATGAGCGTCCGTTAAGGTTGACTAGCGCGGAAGTGTTCTTCAACAGATGCGCGTCCAAGTGAGCCGTAGCCGGCGCCTGGGGTTATGCGCGCGACAGCCCACGCGGCGCGAGTCGACGACGGTCCTCGCGGGTCGGAGCCGCACCAGCGCGGGCGTTTGAACGATGCGTTGGAAATGGCTGAAATGGACCGCGGCAGTCGGCGCGCCGCTGCTCGTCACATGGTATTTCTGTCGTCCGGTGCTCGTGCTCCACTATTCATCGCGGGCGCGTGAGCCGGTGGCTTACATTCTTAACGAAAACGACCGCATAACGCGTCGCCAGCTGTCGCCCGGCGGAGCAGAGCGCTTCTATACGCCTATGTTCGTCCGTCCCGACAAGTGGATAGAAGTCAGCCTGCCATTGGCTAGTCGAGACGGCGTAATTATCAAGCCCCCGTTTAGCCGGGTTGACCTTTATATCGATCAGTTTGCAAAGATCGAGCGAACCGATGTGAAGTATGGCTTCTTCGATCGCCTCCAATAATCGATCCCTCAAGCAGTCATCAGCAGTGTGAAATAGAGACGGCCAGCGGCAGCCCGGCGGAGCGGCGGCCACTCATTGCCGCCGACGCTGGTATATACTGTACAAACGTACAGTATATACGGCCCGTTGGCCGCAACATGCCGCTCATCGGAGCGGTCTAATACCCGCGAGCAGTCCTGACTGCAGACCAAACATGAGGGACGAAAAAATGACCTTGGACGACCTGAAACAACTGGGAATCGTAGTCGGGCACATTGCCGATGCAGAGCTAGGCAACCAATTCATCGCATGTATCGGCAAGGTGACTAGCGGCGGTGTCAAATCCGGCGACGGGCAACACTGGATGGGCGCCACTCCCCTGCAAGCGGCAATGCGTTGCTACGAAGAGTCGGATGCGGTGCCGAAGTAGGATGTCCGGAGCCGTTTGGTGATGCGCTTAGGCATGACAGGCTTCCTCCGGCAGCATGAAACACTTCCTCTCGGGCCCCGCCCGAGCAGCCGCCCATCCCATGTGCTTACCCGTCCTCCCAGTGCTAGAGAACCTTCGTCATCGTGATCGTTGTCTCGTCGGCGATGAACCCTAGGCTCGAGTACCAGCGGATCAGCGTCGGTGTGTCGGGGTCGCCGCGCTCTCGCCCGAGTGCGTACGGATTAAGTCGAGCACGCGTGGCGCCCAACTTCTTAAGTTCGGCTTCGGCGCATTCCATAAGCTCTGTGGCGATCCTAAGCTTTCGAAAACGGTCTAGCACAAACACCTGTTGAATTGATCCGTCCAAAGTTTCGCGATAAAAATCGAACAAGATTAACCCGGCTTCGATCCCGCCGACCGCCGCTACGAAACAGTGTGACCAGCGATCACGCCACTCTCGAGCGACCCGCGGCCGCAATACATCGTCCTCGACGTCTTCTGGGCTGAGGATGGCCCGAACTTCGCGACCTTTGTCCATTGTCGGTTCGCTCTCTACAGTATCAGACGGTGAAGGTCGCGACATCTCAATGACGATGGCGACCGCTGCGGGGCAGTAATCACTCAGGCTTCGACGCGCCGAGCGCATGCGAGTAGACCGTCCGGTCACCCACGTTCTCACATAAAGTTTTCAGTATGCCGGCCGTTAACCGCAGTTAACCTTAGACACGTCCTCCGAAACCCACATGAATCGCATAAACGTCTACCCGAAATTTGCAAGAAACATGCTGGCGGCCCTGTTTATTCTATTTGTGGCGTCTACGGTGCTTCTGATGGTGCGACAGGAATTTTCGCTTCCGCCCAGCGCCGCTGCTTCCTTCGCCGCTGTTGATTTGCACTGAATCCTGACCCACGATTTGCATTGAATTCTGACCCACCCGTTGGACCAGCTTTGCGGGTTATTCGGTGGGTATCTGGGTCTTCTTTCTCTCCTTTTTGGGCTGTGTCGTGCTGTTTCTGAAACGATAGCTATCGTTGCCTGTTTCTACAATGTGGCAGTGGTGCGTAAGCCGGTCGAGCAGCGCGGTCGTCATCTTGGCATCGCCAAACACACTGGCCCACTCGGCGAAGCTCAGATTGGTGGTGATGATGATGCTGGTTCGTTCGTAGAGCTTGCTAAGCAGGTGGAACAGCAACGCACCGCCGGTCTGGCTGAAGGGCAGATAGCCGAGCTCGTCCAGCACCACAAGATCGGCATACATAAGTCGTGTGGCGAGCTGTCCGGGCTTGCCCACGAGCTTCTCCTGTTCGAGTGCGTTGACCAGCTCGATGGTGGAGAAGAAGCGCACCCGGCGGCGATGATGTTCGAGAGCCTGCACACCGATCGCGGTTGCCAGATGATCTCGTACCGACTGTCAACGCTTGTTCGCGGTCTTCGAATGACGTTTTACGCCGGTTC
>NZ_JAWRXU010001015.1:0-259 GCF_046534895.1 Paraburkholderia sp. SIMBA_053
GTACAGGAATTTGCTGCGTGTACTGATTTCTCGCGTACCGCCAGACCAATTAGATTTGGGGCCTGATGCACACTTGCAATGTCCTTTCGGCAAATGGCTTAAAAGCCAATCGGCAATCTTTTTGATAGAAAATCAGGACCTTGCATCGATACAAGATGTGCACGAAAAGGTACACAGTGGTGCTCGGGATTTTTTTCGGCGAATTTCAGATGGTTTGGTGATTCCAGTAGAAGACTGGGATCATTTCGAAAGTAACCGG
>NZ_JAWRXU010001016.1:0-259 GCF_046534895.1 Paraburkholderia sp. SIMBA_053
GTCGCTGTGCCGAACCGGGCACGCCTCGTTATCGGCAAGGTCCTCGCTATCGCGCTCTACGCAGCAGGCCTCGCGCTCGTCTTCATCGTGATCGCCCTGGTGCTGATCTATCTCGCCAGCAAGGACTGGGACCCCCTCCTCCTCTGGGCGACTCCTATGCTGCAAGAGGCCGGACGGGTGATCCTCTTTGTGGTGACCATCACGCTGACCGGAGCGGCGATCACACTCATCGCTCGTCGGACGCTCACCGGGATTATCG
>NZ_JAWRXU010001017.1:0-259 GCF_046534895.1 Paraburkholderia sp. SIMBA_053
GGCTTCGATACGGTTGATACGACTAGCATTCCGCTGCTGGACATGTACAGGCGCAACCTCTTCGAGGCCAAGCAGTTGCTTGATGGCGAGGAGGAGGAGTTCAGTGTTGTTGCGGCAACAGTGAATGCCGGGCCGTTGATCGGGAAGCTGGAAAAGGCGGCTAAGCGGCAAGGGGACGGCAACGGGAACGTAACACCCGCCGATTTGAAGAGCGCCTTGACGGTCCCTTGGCTCGCCGAGGCAGTCTCGCGTCTGATCG
>NZ_JAWRXU010001018.1:0-206 GCF_046534895.1 Paraburkholderia sp. SIMBA_053
TGTTAACAAAATACATTTTTCTTGGTGTTAGTATGATTTATCTTCTTACTTACGATTTTATATTTACACGTAGCCCAAATACTTCTTTACACGTGCCTTATCTAGAGTGCTTCCTAGTAATTTCTTCACCTTTATTTTTAAGTATTCGTTTTCTCCTATGGGTTTCTATTTCTATGATATGTAGTTTTCTAATGATTCGGCATCCT
>NZ_JAWRXU010000145.1:0-421 GCF_046534895.1 Paraburkholderia sp. SIMBA_053
CCATATTGATCCCGACCTGATCGCTGAAACGCAGTATCGCTATGCATGCGAAGGGTTGCGGATCTGGTGATGGGAACAGGACTTCGGCTGATTGCAGACCAAACTCACTCCACGCTGAGCGGACAAGTCGAGCGTGAGTCGAAAGGTAGTACTCCCGGTCAAACATCCCGCCTTCTGTGCTTGGGTAACTCACGATAAGGGTAGTCATATTCAGTCCCGTGTTGAGATGCGTTTGAGAGTTGCGTTACGTGGATGCGCCGGCGCCTTGCAATGGTGCCGGCAACGCTCGCGCGCGCCGCAGCATCTGCCATCCGAACAACAACATCCATAGCGGCAGAACCAGCACGACGACCATCTCGCTGGCATTCGAAAACGCGTCGAGATCCGGAAACAAGCCGAACAGGAAGAAGACCCCGAAAGC
>NZ_JAWRXU010001019.1:0-259 GCF_046534895.1 Paraburkholderia sp. SIMBA_053
GTGCGTTGCAGTTGAAGACTTCGGGCGCCCAGGAGATGCGGCCCATGATCTCGGCGAGCGGCGCGTATTCGAGGTTCGTCAGGGCTGTGCCGGGTTCGTCGTTCTTCAGGTGTGGCAGGAACAGGTTCCACAGGCCCTCGGATTTGGCTTTTGCTTTTAGCTCTTCCATGAAGGAGGCGGGGAAGTGGCCCGCATGCGCTTCGTCGAGCCACTGGGCGTGGCGGGGCACGATGTGCTCGTCCATGAAGGCGCGTACGCG
>NZ_JAWRXU010001020.1:0-259 GCF_046534895.1 Paraburkholderia sp. SIMBA_053
GCTGCTGCTCGTGCTGGCGCATGCGTTGACGCTGCCGTTGCTCGCCGTGCTCGGCTTTCTCGGCGCGACGGGCACGGTGGCGTACAGCGTCGCCGCGCCGGCGCTCGTGCCTTCACTCGTTTCGCGCGATGTGCTTCCCGTCGCGAATGGGCGGATCGAGCTGGCGCGCAGCGTCGCCTATTCGGCGGGGCCGGCGCTCGGCGGACTGCTGGTCGGCTGGATCGGCGCGGGTTGGGCCTACGGATGCGCGGCGGCGCTC
>NZ_JAWRXU010001021.1:0-259 GCF_046534895.1 Paraburkholderia sp. SIMBA_053
CGGCGAGCGTCTGGAGCAGGGGCTCGCGCAGAACGATCTGGGCAATCTGTCGGGTGAGTATGTGGTGCTCGTCGATCGCAACGAGAACGTCCAGGCGCTCTTCATCTACTTTCGCGCGGCGCCTTTGGACGCATGGCAGATGATTGGCGCGTCGCCCGTCGCAACGGGGAGGCCGGGGCAGTTCGATCACTTCATCACGCCGCTCGGCGTGTTCGAGCACACGCCGGACAACATGGATTTCCGCGCCGAAGGCACGATG
>NZ_JAWRXU010001022.1:0-259 GCF_046534895.1 Paraburkholderia sp. SIMBA_053
GAATGCGATCGAGTCGACGTTCGCGACCGTACGCCACCGGACGACGCGTACGCGCAACTGCGTGTCGCGACCGACCTTCCTGGGTCTGGCATTCAAGCTGATCGAGGAAGCCGAGAAAACGTGGCGCCGCATCAATGGTCCCGAACAGATCAAGCTGTTGCTGGAAGGCATTGCCTTCAAGGACGGTGAACCGGTGCAAGACGATCAACCGGGTCAGCAGAAACTCGCCGCCTGACGTCGCCGGGCATCAAGCTGCCCG
>NZ_JAWRXU010001023.1:0-259 GCF_046534895.1 Paraburkholderia sp. SIMBA_053
TAGCGCGTGCGGACCCGAAGGTCCGCTTCCTGGCTGGAACAGCCGGTTGAATGCCCTTCATCTTGAACGTTTCTGTTTCTCAACTCTTATATAAGACATAAGACATTTGACCTCGTGGGGCATTGCAATTAAAATCGCGATCAAAGCGGTGCCCGGAGCAGCTTCGACGTGCCTGAAAAGTCCTCCCCTGAAACGCAATACCAGCAGGTCTCCCATGCTTGAAAACTTTCGTGCTCATGTAGCCGCGCGCGCCGCGCTC
>NZ_JAWRXU010001024.1:0-259 GCF_046534895.1 Paraburkholderia sp. SIMBA_053
CATTCTGCAAAAGCTGCCAATGGCCGATAATGTGCTGCAGGGCAGTGCATTTTTATTTGATGATCAAGGCATAGTGTTCAGCGCCCAGCAGCAAAAGCTGGCTGACAATCCTGCCATGAATACACTGTACGCCGGAGTTAAGCCTGGTAATGCAGTACTGCAACAATACGCCACTGCTGTAGCAACACAAAATTATTCCACCAAAGTGCCTTACACAATGGTGGCTGATTACCTTATTTCGTCAGCGCCAGTCAGTCGT
>NZ_JAWRXU010001025.1:0-259 GCF_046534895.1 Paraburkholderia sp. SIMBA_053
GCCGGTGACGTCGCGCGATGTGTCGCGTGTGCGGGCGAAGCTGGGGAAGTAGCGCCTCGAATAGCGTCTCGAATAGCGCTTCGAAAAGCGTCGCCGCGTCCGGCGATCGGCACATGGTTTGCTTCTCCTTGGCATCTGCTGCCGGTACTGCGCATGGCCTTGCCTTCATCGAACGGAGGCGGGCCGGACCCGGAGGACAAAACAATGATGGACGCGATTTATCTGCTGTTCGGGCAAGGGCGCGATCTCGACCCGCTGC
>NZ_JAWRXU010001026.1:0-259 GCF_046534895.1 Paraburkholderia sp. SIMBA_053
GGAGATGACGTAGGCCGTCACCGAGCCGGGATGCCGGTGCGCGCCCGTGTAGGCGCGCGGAGGAAAGTCGACCACGACCGTCGTCACGGATTTGCCCGGCACGTTCGCGAGCGGCTCGCACGACAGTACGCGCGAGGTCGTCGTTGGGCGCTGGGCGGCGGCATCGGAGGACGACGATGCGTCGCTGAGCAGCGGCGTACTGCACATCGCGTCGAGCCATTGAATGGCGGGGCGCGTCGGCAGCACGGCAAGCGGGGCG
>NZ_JAWRXU010001027.1:0-259 GCF_046534895.1 Paraburkholderia sp. SIMBA_053
GTGATTCCCGCGCCGCCCGCGATGATCGCGATCATGCCCAGATGCAGGCCCGCTTGCGCGGTAAGCCCGAGATTGCGGCTTGCGTAGACGAATACGAAGGCGTTGACGGCATTCATCGCAAACGCGAGAAATGCACCGGCGACAGTGACGGCCGCAAAGGTCCGTGATCCCGTGATGAGACGATGCGCGTAGGCGTCGCCGAGCCGCGTGGCCTGGTACCAGTTAGAGCAGACGTATAACGCGACGGCAATCGCAATCC
>NZ_JAWRXU010001028.1:0-259 GCF_046534895.1 Paraburkholderia sp. SIMBA_053
TGTTTAGCATCAAACATCGCCGCCTCGGCCTGACGGATAAGAATATGCAAATCTGTCGCATCGTCGGGGTAAATACTGATACCAACACAAACAGAAGGCGAAATTTTTTCATTTGCCAGCCAGTATGGTTCCGTGTATTGCGTGATCAAATGCTGAACAAAAGGCAGCAGGTTGCTTTGCTCGGTTAACGGCAATAACAGAATATAATCATCGGCCCCCGGCCTGCAGGCCAGCGCATCTTCCGGCAATAAATTTTTTA
>NZ_JAWRXU010001029.1:0-259 GCF_046534895.1 Paraburkholderia sp. SIMBA_053
GGTGGCCCGGCGTGAATGATGCGCGGTTTATATCGCCTGCAGATCAGGCAGCAGTCGGTCGAACTCCCGCTTCACCAGAGGAAGGCACGGGAACAACCAGTAGAGGTAACGATAGGGTACCCCGAAGTTTGCCTCCGGCTACGGGATCGAGTGCGAGCCCGCCGTCCGCGCGTTGAATTCGCTCAGTCCCAAACGCGCTCACAAGCTGACGCGCCCCATGCCCGCTTTCCGGCTTAAGAATGAAGCCGGTTACGTTGGC
>NZ_JAWRXU010001030.1:0-259 GCF_046534895.1 Paraburkholderia sp. SIMBA_053
TCGACAGTCCGCCGACGAATTCCGCTATCGATCGCATGTCGACCGTGACGAGATTCTTGTGACGCGCCTGTAGCCATTCGAGAAAAAGTCCCCACTGCGCGCGATACACCTCCGCCGACGAATGGCGAAAGTTTTGCCCGGCGAGCCATGCATCGAAAGCTGTGCGCGGATCGACCAGCCAGTCTTGACGTTCCGTATCGAATAGATCCGCACCAGTGGCGGATAGACCAGTGGGGCCAACAGGATCGGTGGAGACCAT
>NZ_JAWRXU010001031.1:0-259 GCF_046534895.1 Paraburkholderia sp. SIMBA_053
CCCCGAACTCGCGCCGGATGTCGTAGTCGCGGAGTATGGCTGGTGGCAGGCATGCGACGAAATCGGCATGGAATCGTCGACGGCACTGGGAAGCGCAAACAGTAACTACAACAGCATCGTGTCCGGCGCCATCGTCGATCCGCTGAGCGGTTCGTCGCCACTTCGTGCCGTGCCATGCGACGTCACGCTCGACGCGTCGGTCGATCCCGCGCGACGGGCATGGCAAGGATTCCGGGACTTTGTCGTGTCGGCCGTACAT
>NZ_JAWRXU010001032.1:0-259 GCF_046534895.1 Paraburkholderia sp. SIMBA_053
GTCTTCGCCGTTCGCGCAGGCGAGGGCTGCTGCCAGCGTGAGCGCGGGCGCCGTGTCACGCCGCGCCGGCTCGACCACGAGACGCGGCGTGCACGAATTGCACATCAACTGCTCGGCAATCACGAAGCGATGCTCTTCGCCGCACACGACGATGGGCGAATTCGACACGCTCCAGCCAGCCGGAAAGCCTTCCATCCGATGCACGGTGTCCTGCAACAGCGACTCCGAACCGACGACGCCAATCAGCTGCTTCGGAAAG
>NZ_JAWRXU010001033.1:0-259 GCF_046534895.1 Paraburkholderia sp. SIMBA_053
TCGGCAATCGGCTTGGCAGGTGCACTCCTGCAAGATCCTGTCGGCAGCCTGGCAACCAAAAATCCACCGAACTTCGCCAGCCTGCTGAACACGATGTATGCGCTCGGTGGGGGTGTCGACGGGCAAACAGCCGCAAGCCGTTGGTTTGACGTTGCACGCCACTACTCGGCGACGGGGAGATTGAAGGGTTTGGAAGATGCTTTGGCGGAGACAGCCCTCAAGCGCTTCCTGCCTGAAGGGACTTGGCCGCTGAATGCAC
>NZ_JAWRXU010000146.1:0-418 GCF_046534895.1 Paraburkholderia sp. SIMBA_053
CCATTCTGGTGCGGTTAGCGTATTAACAGGTGTGACGCAGGAAGGTAGCCCAAGCCAGGCGATGGTTGTCCTGGTGCAAGTGCGTAGGCCGAGTCGTAGGCAAATCCGCGATTCATTAAGGCTGAGACACGATGCGGATAAAAAGTGGGTGATCCTATGCTGCCAAGAAAAGCATCGACGCGAGGTTCTAGCCGCCCGTACCCCAAACCGACTCAGGTGGTCAGGTAGAGAATACCAAGGCGCTTGAGAGAACTCGGGTGAAGGAACTAGGCAAAATGGTGCCGTAACTTCGGGAGAAGGCACGCCGGCGTAGGGTAAGGGAACTTGCTTCCTCAGCCCGAACCGGTCGAAGATACCAGGTGGCTGCAACTGTTTAGTAAAAACACAGCACTCTGCTAACGCGCAAGCGGACGTATAG
>NZ_JAWRXU010001034.1:0-259 GCF_046534895.1 Paraburkholderia sp. SIMBA_053
GCGGCCGTTCGCATCCACCACGCGGCGCAGCATCACAGTGCCGCCGTGCTGGCCGTCCGCCGCGGCCGCGCTCAACGCCTGCTCGTCGAGCCACTGGTCCACTTGCGCGTGCGTGTCGAATTCGGCGGTGATGTCGGCGCGGGTCTCGCCGGTCCGCACGACGTTCGCGTCGGCGCGCGCACCCAGCGCGAGCGCCAGCGCGTCGATCAGGATCGACTTGCCGGCGCCGGTTTCGCCGGAGAAAACGGTAAAGCCGCTG
>NZ_JAWRXU010001035.1:0-259 GCF_046534895.1 Paraburkholderia sp. SIMBA_053
CCTACCACCAGCAGGGCGATGACGGCAGCAAGCGCGAGCCAGCCCCAGAATCGCTCGAGGAGCGACACGGCGAGCCACAGCGCGATGATTGCGCCGAGCAGCAGCACACAGCCGTGGAAGAGGCGCGTCATGAGGGGCTTGGGCTTGCCGTCGGCCACGGCTCAGCTCTCGCCTTCTTCGCTGGGCGCGTCCTGTCGGGAGTAGTCGCTCGGCACGGGGTACCCCCACGGCGCCAGCGAGACATCGCTCTCGATTTCGT
>NZ_JAWRXU010001036.1:0-259 GCF_046534895.1 Paraburkholderia sp. SIMBA_053
GGGCCGCTACTTGCGTCATCCATAACCGGTCTGACAGTGCCTGTCGGCGACCATCGCCGCTCTCTGCCGAGCGGCTGACTGATGCCGAACGTCTCGTCGACTTTTTTGCTTATCTTCGGTACCGTTTTTGCAACCGTCGAGGAGGCACTGACAATTGCCTGTGCAGAGACCTGGTGTCCTCCTGCATTCACATGCTTGCTGGCCTGACTGACGCTGTTCAGATGGTCAACGTTCGCAGCGAAGCCGGATCCAACTGCGC
>NZ_JAWRXU010001037.1:0-259 GCF_046534895.1 Paraburkholderia sp. SIMBA_053
GGTGCCTACTTCTGCGGCCGCCTCATAGTAAGAAATGCCAGAACTGGACGCAGCGTTTCTGACATCTTTCTTTGTTGTGTTAATGGCACCTTCTGGTGTGGCAATTTCCGCGAACTTTGCCCAGAAAGTTGTCGTGAGCTTTAGACGCGTCCACTTCTCTTTGGCTAGGTAGTCATAGAAATTTTGCCGAGCTTCATCCGAGACCCCGCGATTGAGGTCAACGGTAAGCATTACATAGACCGTCATTGGAACCTCCTTG
>NZ_JAWRXU010001038.1:0-259 GCF_046534895.1 Paraburkholderia sp. SIMBA_053
CATACGGGATGAATCGTGGCGTGATTCAAGAAAACCTCGTTGTCTACGGTATGGAAAGCACGTTGCGCGATAGTCTGCGAGAGCGCCGATAGAGCGCGCGTCGTCCATGCGCCCTGGTTCAACGCGCCGAAGCTGGCGCTACGTTTCCGCAGCGGCTCGCGGTTGGCTTGAAGATGAGGATCGCAGGTGGGCGGCAGCGAGGGTATCGGTCAAACGACCGATGGGCGCCAGAGGCGATGTCCCGCCGCATGAGGAAATG
>NZ_JAWRXU010001039.1:0-259 GCF_046534895.1 Paraburkholderia sp. SIMBA_053
TCCACGAGCGATAACACATGACTGATCATAGCGAAACACACATCCATCACATGAGCGATATCGACGAAGCCCTGTGTGAGATCCGAGGTCTGAATCGCCGGGTCGTGACGTTTTCGGGTTTTTCTTCGGCAGGCTACGAGGACCAACATGCCGTCGAGCAAATGTTGTCGGGCTGGCTCGACACACTGGACCCGCTCGCCGACATCGTCTGCTCCGGCGCGACGCCGATGGGTATCGGCGCCTCGTACGCGCTTGCATC
>NZ_JAWRXU010001040.1:0-259 GCF_046534895.1 Paraburkholderia sp. SIMBA_053
ACTCGTGGCAAAGCTGCTCGCGAGCGAATTGTCGGTCAAGGGGCGGGCGGAATGATCGTCGGACATGGGCGGGCACGATTTAAAGGTTTCGTACTCGACAAGACGTTTTAACCCGGTCATCTGTGACAAACCCGGCTCACGAATCCGCTGGGATAGACAATCTGCCAGTCCGCCCGCAATTTCAGCCGCGCGATGGCGGGCGCGCCCTTCCCGTTCAGCAATGTTGCGGCATCGATTTCGCTGCTATTGCAATTAATCG
>NZ_JAWRXU010000147.1:0-415 GCF_046534895.1 Paraburkholderia sp. SIMBA_053
CGCCGTTTCAGCTCGAAGATCATGGCGCAGAACTATGTCGACAGCTATTCGGCGATGCTGGAAGCGACGCGCCGTCCGATGCTGCGCCGCGTGGCAGTGGGTTGATCGCCGGATTGCACAGGTCAACTCTGCCGATGCTGCGACATATTGCGTAATTTGTTCACTTGAACGTTTGCGCTGTCATTCAAAGACAGTTATTGCGCCTCTCACATGAAAAAGCCGCCTCCCCAGGCGGCTTTTTCTTTTCCGGCGTTCGGAACCGGATCGGCAATGGAAGCGCTTTCTTCAATGCGCCGCAATGCGCTTTTACCGAATGAAGCTATCCCCGCTTCAGACGGCTTACCTCGCATTAAAAGAATCTGAAAGGCGGCGAATTTCGCCAGATCGCCTTCAGGCGGCTTTCGCCGTTTCCCCT
>NZ_JAWRXU010001041.1:0-258 GCF_046534895.1 Paraburkholderia sp. SIMBA_053
TCGCCGTCGGCAGCCTCGTCGTTCGGCATCCGCTGACGAGTCAGGTAACGATAGATTGGTTCATCCTCCTCGGCTTGACCGTGAACCTAGCCCGACGGACCGCCAGACGCTTTCCCGCGCACTGAATCGACTAGAGCCGGTATTCGGTCCAGCCGACGTCGTGAGTGAAGCGTCGCACCGTCGCGCCACGACTGTCGAGCCAAATCTCGTCCAGGTCAGGAGGAAGGACGAACGCGCCGTCGGCCAGATCCCACGCGT
>NZ_JAWRXU010001042.1:0-258 GCF_046534895.1 Paraburkholderia sp. SIMBA_053
GCAGGCGGAAGTCGAAATCCGCGCGAGCGGCGCGCGTCATGATGCGCTCGCGAGCCTCGGCGCCGACCTGAAGTTCGTGCTGATCACGTCGGGCGCGACGGTCGTGAAGGTCGACAGCGAAGCGGAAGAAGGCGTCGACGTGATCACCTCGAAGTATCTGAAGTGCGAACGCTGCTGGCACTATCGCAAGGAAGTCGGCGAAAACGCCGACCATCCCACGCTCTGCGGCCGCTGTATCAGCAATCTGTTCGGCAACGG
>NZ_JAWRXU010001043.1:0-258 GCF_046534895.1 Paraburkholderia sp. SIMBA_053
GCCGAACTGTTGCGACGTCTCCAGTTGCAGATGCTCGGGCGCTTCGTCCTTCTGCGGAATCGTCTTCAGGTACGTCGACATGGCGTGGATGTCTTCGTCCGACATGTACTGCAGGCTGTTGTGAACCACTTCAGCCATCGGACCGAACACCGCGCCGCGTTGCGACACGCCAGTCTTCAGCGGATCGGAAATGTCCTTGATGTCCCAGTCGCCGAGGCCGGCTTCCTTGTTCGACGTCAGCGAAGGCGCATACCAGTT
>NZ_JAWRXU010001044.1:0-258 GCF_046534895.1 Paraburkholderia sp. SIMBA_053
CTCTCTGGTCAAAAATCTTGAAGAAATGACCGTAGGTGCTGACTTCGGCAACTCCAAATTTATCGCCGATGAGCTGCTGCTGACACCCTCCAAAGCGCGAGTGGTATATGGCCAGCACTTCGACGTGAAAGACGGAAAGGTCGTGGGTTACGACAAGCCAGCAGGCGCTAAAGATCGCACCGTTTTAGTAGGTGGCGACGGTAAGCCTCTTAGCTTCGACGACGCTCTGCGCAAAATCGTAGCGGCCGACCCTGACCG
>NZ_JAWRXU010001045.1:0-258 GCF_046534895.1 Paraburkholderia sp. SIMBA_053
CTGAGTCGCATGGACGCGTCAGCGAGCACAGCAAACGAGAAGGCGCTGCTGCATCCCTTCAAAGCCAGCAATGTCGTGCGTTCCGGTAACGAAGTAGCCACCGACGTCGTCATCTTCCATGAGCGGCTTGGCATTGATACAACTCGCCAGGAGATCGAAGCCAAACGCTGGGTGGTCGCCGTCGGGGAGGCAAGAGACAAGGCAGTCGAGGTCGGCGCCGACGGAGTCGAGATCACCCGGCGCTTCGGTATCAAGACG
>NZ_JAWRXU010000148.1:0-415 GCF_046534895.1 Paraburkholderia sp. SIMBA_053
GCTATGACGTGGTCGGTTTTCAGACGGACGCGGACCGGCAGTCGTTCGTCGATTACATCGAGCGCGGCCATCACGGCACGTCGAGCGACGAGAACATGATTCACGCATACGGCCGGTTCCTGAAGGTGGGCGCGTATCCGATCGGCATCTATCCCGATGCGATCGCCAAGGCCGCCGAGCAGTTCACCGACCGCAAGCCAGTGCGTAGCCTGCGCGACGGCATGCGCGGCCGCAAGCTGATCATGAGCGTGGACCGGCTCGATTATTCGAAAGGGCTGGTCGAGCGCTTCCAGGCATTCGAGCGTCTGTTGCAGAGCGCGCCCGGCTGGCATGGCCGCGTGTCGCTCGTGCAGATCGCACCGCCGACCCGCGCCGATGTGCAGACGTACCAGCGCATTCGGCAGACGCTGGAAGG
>NZ_JAWRXU010001046.1:0-258 GCF_046534895.1 Paraburkholderia sp. SIMBA_053
CTGTCAGCCGACACGGCACACCCTCCGATCAAGCCCACCGACGCGAGCAGTGCAACGATTCCCCACCATCTCCGCATCAGTCGATCCTCACATAGTGCGGCTCATAGTCCGAAGCATCGATCCCATCGATCGCAATGCTGGAGTATCCACCCGTGACGTACTCATTCGGAGCCCAACTGATCGCCTCGCCGCCGGTGATGACCTCGACGATGTTGTGAAACGCGGTCGACCGCGGATTGAGCACGGAGCTGTGACTCT
>NZ_JAWRXU010001047.1:0-258 GCF_046534895.1 Paraburkholderia sp. SIMBA_053
CGTCGGAGTCGAAGTCGACCTCCTGCACGATGAGCTCGCCCGGCACGATCCGCGCGACGCGTACCTCGGAGGCGTCTGAGTCGGCCGAGGTCTTGCCCGGCGAGTCGGTGGGGTCGTCATACGTGAGAACCAGTCGATACGAGCCGCCTTCACGCATGTCGAAGCGTTCGAACCGCCCGTGCATCCCGTGGGGAGGCAGCCAGGTGAGCAGCGCTTCGCGGCTGGTCAAGGCAGCGAACGTCTCGTCGCGGCCGACGT
>NZ_JAWRXU010001048.1:0-258 GCF_046534895.1 Paraburkholderia sp. SIMBA_053
GTGAGGGCAGCGTGGTCGCCCCGCGCGACGGCATCGTCTACAAGAGCTGCGTCAGCGCGACCAGCGCTCTCGTGAAGATCGTCCACGACAACGGCTACAGCACGACGTACTACCACATGGTCGATGTCACGCAGATGGCCGACGGCTCGCCGATCACGGCGGGAACTCCGATCGGACGCATCGGGAACGAGCTGCCGTGCGACGGGCACACCACCGGTGCCCACGTGCACTTCTCGCTGTTGAAGGGCGACGAGCCCG
>NZ_JAWRXU010000149.1:0-415 GCF_046534895.1 Paraburkholderia sp. SIMBA_053
CGACGTCGATGCCGCTGCATCGAATGGCGCATGGGGTTCGTTCCTTCATCAAGGCCAGATCTGCATGCAGACGGGGCGGCATCTCGTGCATCGCTCAGTGGCGCAAGCGTACGCCGCGAAACTCGCCGAGCGCGCGAAGAAGCTGCAGGTGGGCAACCCGTACCGCGAGCAGGTGCATCTGGGGCCGCTCATCAATCAGAAGCAACGCGACCGCATCGATGGAATCGTCAAGAAGAGCGTTGAATTGGGCGCGACGCTGCTGGCGGGCGGGCAGTATCAGCGTCTGTTCTATGAGCCGACCGTGTTGTCAGGCGTGACGCCCGGCATGCCCGCATTCACTGAGGAAATCTTCGGTCCCGTCGCGCCGGTCACCGTGTTCGATACCGACGACGAACCCGTCGCCCCCGACAATGCA
>NZ_JAWRXU010001049.1:0-258 GCF_046534895.1 Paraburkholderia sp. SIMBA_053
TTCATGGCGACGAGACCGCGCCGATCGAACTGCTGTCGTTTGTGGTGCGCGACATCGCACAGGGACGCGCTGCGCTTGCTTGCCGGGTGCTGGTGATACTCGGCAACGTGCAGGCGATGCGCGAGTCGTGCCGTTATATCGACGACGATCTAAACCGGCTGTTCAGCGGACGTCATGCGCAGTTGCCCACGAGTCACGAGGCGCCGCGTGCAGTGGCGCTGGAGCGTATCGCGCAGCAGTTTTTCGCCGAGGCATCCG
>NZ_JAWRXU010001050.1:0-258 GCF_046534895.1 Paraburkholderia sp. SIMBA_053
GCACCCGAAAGCGTCGCGCTGACCATCACGACAGGAAAATCCACCGACGGCAACGCGGCGACAGGCAGCAGCCGGAACGCGACGATGCCGAATAGCGCGAGACCAATCGCAAGCAGCATCGTGCCGACGGGACGGCGAATGAACGGAGCGGACAGATTCATGCTTTAGCTCGCGTTCGTATCGCCGGACGGCGTGATCGCGGCGCGCGTTGCGAGACGATGCAGCGCGAGGAAGATCACGGGCGTCGAAAACAGCGTG
>NZ_JAWRXU010001051.1:0-258 GCF_046534895.1 Paraburkholderia sp. SIMBA_053
GGGTGCGGCGGGGTGCGGCGCTCGCGGGGAGCGACCGTCGTCAGGAGATCGTGATCTCGAACCCGGTGGCCGTGGGGGTCACGGCCACCTGCGAGAGATCCGTGACCAGGACGGTCGGGTTGTGTGCTGCCGCGTGCTTCCCGACACCGACGACCCGCATGCCGGCCGCGAGACCCGCCTGGATTCCCGCGCCGGAGTCCTCGAACACGATGCAGTCCGCGGGGTCGATCCCCAGCAGGCCCGCGGCGCGGACGAATC